>CAVPXN010000009.1:0-188407 GCA_963709745.1 uncultured delta proteobacterium | reverse complement strand
CGAAGCCGCCAAGGCGGTCGGCCCATTAACGTCGGTTCCCAGCATCGCGACATGCTGCCGTCGGAGAGCGCCACACGGTTCTTCTTGCCGGAGGGCAGCGCCCGGTGAGGAGGCCGAAGAAATTGTGGATGCTCTTCGTGTAGCAATCGGGGGTGGACTTGATGTCCTTGCTGAGGAAGTTGCCGCCGATTTTTTGGAAACCTTCCCAATTGGTGTTGTAAACCCGATGAACGAGCTGGTTGACCTCCGGGATGTCGTTGCCGTGCTTGGGCGCGTCAAAGCACAGTTTCCTGACTTTTTCGTATTCCCCCGCGAAGTCGGCGGCCAAGGCCTTTTTCAGCTCGTCCATCGTCAGTTTTTTGTCATCAAAGACCAACTTCTTGATCGCCATCAGGCTGTTGCCGGCATCCACCCCGGCGGTGCAGAGCATGCCGACGGAATAGAAATTGGCGCCGCCGTTCCAGACCTCCAGTCCGCGTTCAATACAGCCTTTGGTGAGGATTGATCGCCAGGTACAGGGCAGAAATTCCGCACACAGGATGTTGGCAATCATGGAATGCTTGCGGCAGGTAAAAAACATGAAGTCTACCTGCTTGGTGAATGCGGCATACAATTCCTCGAAGTCCTTGAACTTCGTGGGATCACCCGTCCTGGGTCCAACCTGGATACCGGACGCGGGATTCGTCCCGTCATTCAGCGCCAGTTCGAGGCACTTCGCCAGGTTGGTTTGACCTTCCACCGGGTGACCGGTCTCGAAGGGGACATAGGTACCCACGCAGGCACCGACCGCCGATCGCCGCGCTTGCTCAAGGGTGGCACCTGCTCTGCCCCATTGATCGAGGGCCCGTGTCACCGCCACGTCGCCATTGACGAACTGAGGCATGCCCACACCGGTGCCGATGCAGTCCAGGACCTTTTCCAGAAAGGCGCCTTTCAGCTCATCGTGATACATGCACGTCAGCGGCGGCTGGGGAAGTTTCAGATAACTGGAGGCATCGAGAATGAGGTAATCCATCTCCGCCGTGGCATCACCTCCTTCCTCGGTGAAGCCGCCGAGGGTGATGCTCTGGCCCAGGTCGGCGGAGTTCATCGTACCGACCCGTTTTCCGTAGTAATAGTTGACCTCGTTCAGCTTGATCCACAGGTTCTTCAACAGGTAGGTGGCTTCCTCCGGGCCGAGCGTTCCGGCCGCCTTCTCCGCCTGGTAATACGGATCCATAAGCTGGCCAAAGTAGGCCTCGGAATAGCCGCAACCCACCTGTTCGAGTTCGCCGACGATGTGGCAAAGGAAGTGGGACTGCATGGCCTCGCGCAGGTTGCGGGCCGGATGCTCCGGCACATGTTCACAAATCTCGGCAATATCAAGCAGCTCCTGTTTGCGTTCGACGTTCTTCTCCTTCGCGGCGGTTTCCCGGGCAAGTTTGGCATAGCGATGCGCAAACCTGACAATCGCCCGCAGGACAATAAGAGATGCTTCGTAGAAGTAGATCTTGGGCGCATTCGGCAGCCGGACATCGAGCGCCGCCTGCCGGGCTTCGACATCCTTGATCACCGCGGCAACGCCCTCATGGTAGATCATGGGATAATTAAGATTACCGCCGCCACCCGGCCAGGAAGCGAAATCCATAAACAGTCCGGCTTCGACAGAGACGTTCGCATCGTAGCCGAATTTCTTCTGAAAAATCTCGTCACAGCGGGGCTTAAGTCCTCGGTTTTCCCAGAATTTCAGTACCCATTCGTTCGCTTCGCGATCTTCCGGAGTTTTGGAGTCGGCAATAACATCATCTTCTTTCATCCAGGCGATGCTCCATTCCGGGTAGGTATAGACCCCGTTGAGATCGCCCGTCATACTGCCCACGAAGAGGTTGTCATCGATATACAGCCGTTTGTTGTCCAGCACATAGGCCAGGAACTTAGCCCGCAGAATGATTTGCTGGTAGCCGGCGTTCTCCTCGTACACCGTCTTCATAAACCGAACCCGCTCATAATCAACCTTCAGCGGTGTGTTCAGATACAAATCCTTCATCCGATCAATCCGTGCATTATCCACCGTGACACCTTGAGAGGAAATTATTTTTGTTTTTTTCGACACTTTTTCTTTCATTTTGCGTTCTCCTTAGCTGGGTATTTTAGTTTAGTGATGTTGATCTCAGACCTATCTCATTTTCGTATGTTATCTGTTCCGACACTACTTACCCTGTTTTCTCCAATTAGTTTCAACAGATGGTATTCCCGGAACTTGCCATAGCCGCATGGGTTTGCCGGCCAATCGCCCTCTTATGCGCCCTACTCATGCCGCATCTCCGGATCAACCTTTCCGGCCAACCTGGCGAATATGGGGGGCACCGACAGAAGCCCGATGATGACGTGTAGCGGAACCACCAGCAGAACCATCAAAAACATCCCCTCAGGTGGGTTCATAATGCCAAAGAAGGCCACGAACCCAGCCGATATATTCCGCGAACTCTGTCCGATCGCCATGACACTGCGCTGATTCTGTTTCAGGCCGAAACCGATCAGATATGGCGCCGCTGCCATCACGACCATGAATACGACCAATGCGGCTGTGGCAAAGCTACCCACCGTGCTGAGCATATCCTTGCCATAGATCCACAGGGTCGTTGCCAAACAGAGCAGCAGAAAAATACCCCCGGTTTTTTTTACCCATGGAAAAATCCTGGCGGCTACCTCCGGTTGGTAAGCCCGAACCGCAATGCCGATGAGCAACGGAATCAAGACTAAGAGGATGAGTGGTTTGGCAAGCGGCCAGGTGCTCAAGGTCAATCCCTTTATCAGCAGTGGTGCCATCACCGGCATCAACACGACGGTCAGGACGGTGCCGAGCAGAATATAAGCCCCAGTGAAAGTCATGTCGCCGCGGGCTTTTGATGCTGCCAGGGGTAAAAACGGTGCGATCGGCGCCAGACTGATCAATATCAGCCCGGCGGCATGTCCCTTCGACAGAGGAAGGGCGAGGATAATCAGCCAGGCCAGCGCCGGACCGGCCACCCAGCCCCAGAAGAGGGTTGGCATGAGAAGCTTGGGGCTCCGCAGCCACTTGAGTGCTTCTTTCAAATCGCATTCAAGCCCCCCTCCCATTAGGTTGGCCACGGTGAAAACCACCACCGTAATGTTAAACCAAATCATAATGGTCATAGTCTATTCCCTTTCTGGTTCATCTTTATTACAACTACGCCTATCAACATTCAGAGGCGTTAATAGATCAATTCACCCATAGAGTACATGGCCCGTGACAACATGCCGCCGGAGATGTTCCGGACCTTGAATCCGTTTTGCAAAAGAATGCGCGTGGCATAGTAGGCCCGCTGAGCGGAACGGCAGTTGACGTGAATCTCCCGGTCTTTAGGGAGTTCATTCAGGCGCGCGCGAAGCTGTGACAGCGGAATATTAATCGCGCCCGGCACGCTCTCCACCACTAGTTCTGCAGGCATACGAACGTCCAGGATAAATGCATCACCTAAAGAATCCCAATGACTGACCGGCATGTCGCCCCGCAGGACATTAGCGGCGATCATCCCGGCAAAATTGACGGCATCCTTGGCGCTGCCGAACTGGGGCGCATAGCACAGCTCGCTTTCTTCAAGGTCGAACACCGTCGCGCCCATCTGAATGGCCATGGCAATCGCGCTGATCCGCTTGTCCACCGCCGGGCCATCCTGGCCCAGGACCTGCGCGCCAAGGACTTTCCCGTCGGATTTGCGAAAGATGAACTTCAAGCCGAGCATCTTGGCCCCCGGGTAATATCCAGCATGGGAATTCGGGAACAGGTAGATCTTCTCGTAGTCCGTGTCGCCAAGCTTCTTGAGGGTATTTTCGCTGACGCCGGTCCAGGCGGCGGCACCGCCAAACAATCCGATGATCGATGTACCCTGAGTGCCCCGGTATTTGGCATCGCGCCCGGCAATTACGTCGGCGGCAATGCGGCCCTGGCGGTTGGCCGGTCCGGCCAGGGCGATAAGGTTCCACTGGCCGGTGCCGAAATCCTTGACTTCGATGGCATCGCCCACGGCAAAGATGTCCGGGTCGCTTGTGATCATCTGTTCATTGACACGGATACCACCTAGTTGGCCGATGGTAAGCCCCGCAGTGTTGGCAAGCGTCGTGTCCGGCCGTACACCGATGGCGAGGATCACGATGTCGGCTGGATATGTTTTGCCTGAATGTACCTGGACTTCGATTGATCCCTGATCCAACTGCTTGAAACCAACTACGCCATCATTGGCGGCGACATGAACACCATGACGCTTTATGTGGCCCTGGACAAGGCAGGCGATCTCAGGGTCCAGAGGGGATAAAACATGAGCAGGCAACTGGATGAGGGTCACATGAAATCCGGCATGGATAAGATTTTCCGCCGTTTCGAGACCGATAAAGCCGCCACCCACGACAACTGCGCGGCGTGCGGGCTTGACCATCTGAATGCCGGAATAGTTAGCCATCCCCGCCAGAAACGTTGTTCCCCCGGCAATCCACTCGCGGATTGTCCGCGCATCCGGCACGGTGCGTACATGGAAGATCCCGGGTAGATCAATTCCGGGCAGGGGCGGATGGACTGAAGTTGCGCCGGGTGACAGCACCAGTTTATCATAGGACTCGGTCGTCACCTCGCCAGATATGGCATTTCGAAGCTCCACGGTTTTATTTTTCGGAGAAATGGAGATCGCCTCGCAGTTGGTCCGCACCTCAATGCCAAACATGACACGAAACATCTGTTCCGACGCCACCAGAAGGCTTGACTCTTTCTCAATGACTCCTCCTACATGATAGGGCAAGCCGCAGTTCGCATACGAAACATATGGTCCGCGTTCCACCATGAGGATTTCTACCTTTTCATCCAGCCTGCGAAGGCGTGCTGCACACGATGCTCCTCCTGCCACTCCACCAACGATGATGACTTTCATATTATTCTCCTGTGTTGATATCGTATTGATATGTTTTATGGATCTCTTTTCTGAGCGCTATCTTAGATGGTAAAGGCAACTGTGATTTGTGCGGCAGGCTCTCGCCAATCATTGTAGCGAATGACATCAACCCGAGTTTGAGTCCTTCCATGAAGAATAACAATCTTTGACGCCATACAGTTCTCCTTATGAAACTAACCGGTAGAACACAGCAGCATTTGCGAATAGATGAAAAACTATCATCCTGTTCGTGTAGATGCTGTTTAATGAGTTTTTCTCACCGCATCAGTCACCTCAAATCTCTAGAGAAAAGGTGACGAAAACTCCGTACCTCCGCAACGACTCAGACAAGGAGAACTCAGCCAGGGGGATCTCATGGCCGTCAGTGTCAATCCGACTGTTGACCAGAACATTCATCCAGTTAAGGTTAATGGATTGACATTGAACCGTCAGCACGTCTGAAGGTCTTTGCAGGACTTCTTCGAGATAGCGGACTGAATCTTCAGGATAGGAGAGTAACTCCACAACCTCCTTAAGCTCGATTTCTACCGCGCTTAAGGTCTGTTCAGCCTTAAGCAATTGCTCTGCCATGCTGGGATCAGGGATGGTAAAGCGGGCCTGGATACGCGTTTTACCGCTGAGAATCCTGATGGCACCTTTGAGAAATTCTCTTTTTTCTCTGAGTTCGGCACTTTTGGTCCGGAGGTTCGTGATCTGTTCCATGGCCACCGTGGCCAACACTTCGAGACCGCGATTGACGATGCCGAGCCTGGCTACAGCGAGATCGGCAGAGGGAGCCACAAGCCGATGATCAATGAAATTTACGGCCCGCTGAGCGACATCCCGCACGATCATCTCACCTTGTTTCTGATGGCCAAATACTGTTTTTTCTTCTTTTGACATAGTCATCAGCGCTACAGCCTCGCCGACATATCCGGTTTCTCGGAGTGCATTTACCTCCGGACTGCGGTGGAGTACATTATTTAAATCGTCAGGTGAAACGAAAAGCGCTTTCACCTTGGGGTCGTCAAAATAATTTTGTCTGCTCAAAAGGATCGGGCCAGGAACCAGTTCGATGACGGATGCGCAGTAGGACATCGCCTCAACCATGGGATCGCGTAGAACTTTTTGATAGCGTTTGGCGCGACGGATTGTCGGGTCGGCGATATCAACCAACCGCTCAATGGCACCAAAGAGATTCTCATCGTCAGTCTTGCGCGCCTGGTATTGCTGCCAGAAGCTGCAGGCTTTGCGAATAAGCCCCTCGCTGCTCTGTTGTTTAATCATTTACTCACCCTCTCGGTAATAGCCTTGATACAGCCACTTTTTCCTGCTGCGTCTCGTCCCTCGAAAATGATAATTATCCGCTGACCGGTGTCCCTGACCCATTCCAGCAGAGTGCAAAATTCTGCCTGGAGTTGGAGAAGTTTTTTTCGTAAACCTTCTTCTGGAGCTTTTCAGATTCGGCCTCTTCTGCCACAACCTTGGTTGTCGAAGATCCTTTCTTTCTCTTCTTAAGTAAGTCCTGCGACTGTATCTAAATGCAGGGTGTCAGATGCTATTGCAGGTAATATGTTTTTAAGTGATTGCGGATAAGTAGTATATCCAAAGCATCACGATCTCTTTCAATAATTTAGTCGCAATATGCCTTTAAAATGCAGCAATGACATCACCCAAAAGTTGTAAAAATGAGTCGTACAATTTTATGTCGATCCTCTGACTCATCTTTATTTCAAGCTCGTCTCGACGTCTTCCAACTCCGGAGCGTTGGTACAAACCACCTGAAACAAAAAAAGCGCTTACGGCATGGATGCCCTAAACGCTTGAATTACTATATCATATATGGTGTCTGGACCAGGAATCGAACCAGGAACACACGGATTTTCAATCCGTTATCGTTTACGTTTTACAATACTGTAATAAATATATATTTGTTTTTCATTTTTTCTCATTGCCTACAACTTCTCTGCATAGTGCTCATGAGCTAAAAAACATGTTTTTATAGATCACATTATCAAGCATAATGATCTATAAAAGGAGGTTTTATAGATCATGGCACGAATAAAATGGAATTGGCAACACGATGATTGGGGGAATTTTACCTATGATAACAGCGAAATCGAGAAATTAGAACGAGAATATTCGAGGCAATCCGGTTTTTCGCTTGGCATTGCCAGGCATCTTTCACGTGAAGACCAAAACGACTTGATAGTTGAGCTTGTAAGTAATGAAGCCATTAAAACATCCGAAATTGAGGGAGAATTTTTAGACCGGGAAAGCCTGCAGTCCTCTATAAGGAGAGAATTCGGCTTGGGAATAGCCGATCATCACAGGGTAAAACCCGCGGAAGCCGGGATCGCTGAAATGATGAAAGATCTATTCACCAATTATGACTCACCATTGACAGAAACGACTCTCTGTAATTGGCATGAAATGTTGATGTCTGGCCGAAGAAACATAGAGATAGGAAAATATCGAACCCACAGGGAACCAATGCAAGTTGTGTCGGGGCGATACGATAAACCAAAAGTCCATTTTGCAGCTCCCCCATCCGCCGATGTTCCAAAGGAAATGGAGAAATTCATTACTTGGTTCAACAAATCGGCCCCTGGCGGGAAAGAATCGCTGACTCCACTGGTTCGGGCAGGAATTGCTCATATCTATTTCGTTTCAATCCATCCTTTCGAGGACGGAAACGGACGGATCGGACGGGGCATAGTTGGAAAATCATTATCACAAAATATGGGTCAAACGACACTTATTGCGCTTTCTTCAACCATTGACGACAGGAAAAGAGAATATTACGAGGAGTTGGCAACCCAGAGTACAGGAAATGACTTGACGAACTGGCTCATCTATTTTGGTAACACCATTATCAACGCCCAAAAACAGACCATAAAGCACATTGATTTCATAATAACCAAAGCGAAATTTTTCGATACCCACAAAGAAAACCTCAATCATCGTCAATTAAAAGTAATCAACCGAATACTATTTGAAGGACCGAAAGGTTTCCAAGGTGGATTTAGTGCCAAAAATTATAGGGCAATAACAAAATCTCCCACAGCAACAGCGACAAGAGATTTACAAGATCTGGTCGGCAAAGGGATCTTTACAAAAACCGGTCAGCTGAAAAGCACCCGTTATACTTTGGATCTTTCCCCTTTCAGGGGCAAGCAAGGTGAAGAAAGCATACTGTTCAACCCACCCCATATTTGACACACAACAGCCTACCACCTTGCCGCAGAACCCTGTAAGCCTCTTTGAACATCTGCTTTTTGGCTGGCGAGAGATTAATCACCCAGTTGGTTATTCAAGACATCGGGTAAGGTCTCGACAAATACTTTAATTTCGTCTCGTACCTTGCGATAGCACTCAAGCTGCTCCTCAATGGAAGCGCCTTTTGCAGCCAACTCTTTTGCCATCTTCGGTGGATCGTCAAAGCCAACGTGTATCACTTTGCAGTTTCCAGGGAAAAAAGGGCAAGTTTCATGGGCATGGCCGCAGACGGTGATTACTGCATCCAGCTCCATATCTTTGAAAGCATCAATGTGCTTCGAATTATGACCAGAGATGTCAACGCCAGCTTCAGTCATCACTTTGACAGCATATGGGTTGAGGCCGTGGGTTTCGACACCGGCTGAATAGGGTTCGATGACATCTCCTTTCAGATGTCTTGTCCAGCCCTCAGCCATCTGGCTACGGCAGGAGTTGCCCGTGCACAAAAACAGTACACGCAATTTTTTGCCCATAATAACAGCCCCCAATTTCTTTAGTTAGTGTCCATCCTGAACCCCCCGTTTTTAGAGGAGGCCGGATGTAATATCTAAATTTTAAAACATTTATGCCACGGGGTCACCATTAGGAATCTCGTCGCATAGAAAATTTTGAATAATCGTTTCTTTACAACTCGGCGATGATCTGAGAAGAGATAGCGTGGTATGGGAGAAAAGTCTTTTCCTTCGATAAACCAACGAGTAATGACTCGAACACCATCCCAGAGAAGAGTTGAATCACTTGGGGAGTGGATATCTGGTTCAACGACAGTTGAGTCAATTCGGATCTTCCGGGCCTTCTCGAGTTTGTTGTCATCGGCGTAAACAATGATAAACTGATGCACGCGGAGGCCCTTATTTTCGCACAAAAAAATTCCAGGTCACTTCAGCCTCAGCTTCAAAGAATACCTCGATAAAAGTGCTGCTCAGTTTACAAAAATTAAAAATGTCATAGTTATGGTATGACTAATTGGCAATTGACAAACCACACCTATCGGTTTAAATATTCACGGATTGTCATAACTATAATATGAGAAACTCTCCATGCATAAACCATCGAAAGCGATATTGGAAAAAATACCTGATGGATTGGTTGTGAGCCGACAGAAGCTCTTTGAGATCGGTTTTGACAAACCAGCAATCGACTACTTCCTGCGATCCGGCAAACTCACTCCAGTAAGCCGTGGAGCATATCGCCGTCCGGGCCCTCCTCTAAAGTGGGAACATTTGATCTACTCTGCTGTACAACTCGGCCACGATGTTCATGTTGGAGCCCGTTCAGCATTGGATATGTCCGGATTTGCCCATTACCTTTCTCTGGGTGGACTCCAGCAAATACATATTTATTGTGAAGAAAAGCTGCCAACATGGCTGGTCACTCTCAACAAGCCGGTAGAGATAGTTGCTCATCGATTAAAAATATTTACCGACATGCCTGCTGCTTCAATCATCCAACGTCCATTTGGACATTGGGATTGGCCCATTCCAATAGCCTCCGTGGAACTGGCCCTATTAGAGATGCTTAACGATGTTGCTGACGAAGCAGGTTTCAAAATGTCTGACAAATACTTCGAGACAGCAACCACCTTGAGACCAGACCTTCTCAACCAGCTTCTCACCACCTGCCAAAAGGTACATGTCAACAGGCTATTCCTATGGTTCGCCAAGAGACACAATCTCAGCTGCCTTGATTCTCTCAATCTATCAGCTATCAACCTCGGCAAGGGCAAACGGATGATAGTGCGCAATGGAACGTTAGATAAGGAATTGCAAATTACTGTACCAAAGGGAATGGCGAATGATACTCAGCCCGACTTTTTCTGAGCAAGTCAGATTATTAGTGGCGACACTGCCTCAAATTCATAAAGAAGATTGTTTTGCTCTCAAAGGTGGAACAGCTATCAACCTGTTTATACGAGACATGCCTCGGCTGTCTGTGGACATTGATCTCGCTTATATTCCTATTGAAGACCGAAACGCAAGCTTAAGCAAAATCGATTCAGCTCTGAAAAGGATTGGTGAAAATGTAGCTCGATACATCCCTGGGACACGAGTGACCGAAAACAAGATGCACAACATACCTTATTGCAATCGTATCCAGGTTAGGGGAGAAAACGCCATTATCAAGATTGAAGTCACCCCTGTTTTACGAGGAAGCATTCATCCCGTGGCGATTCATAAGCTGTCTCAATCCGTGGAAGAGGTTTTTGGCTCTGCAGAGATGCGTCTATTACACTTTTCTGATCTATATGGAGGGAAAATATGTGCCGCACTCGATCGACAGCACCCCAGGGATCTTTTCGATATAAAAAATCTTTTATCGATGGAAGGGATAACAGAGGATCTAAAGGATTGCTTCCTCATTTACCTGATTAGTCATAACAGGCCCATGGCCGAATTACTCGATCCTACCCCACAAGACATCAATAGCATGTATCTCAATGAATTTGTCGGGATGACTCGGGAGAAAATAGACGTTGAAGAACTCTACCTTGCACGAGATATGCTGCTATCCAAAATTCACAAATTATTCAACGGAAAAGACAGGGAATTCCTATTGTCTGTCAAAAGCGGCACACCCAATTGGACCTTGTTTGCGTATCCAGAAGCAGCAAATCTTCCCGCCATTCAATGGAAAATGCATAATATTTCTCAGATGCAATCGAAGAAAAGAGACCAATCATTCATCAAGCTTGAAAGGATTTTACAACAGGGACCAAGTAGATTTTTAATGAGGGGGTGAGAATGCCTTCTTTACCTATTAGCGGCTTTCCTTCCTGGATAGCTCTCAGCGCTGTTTCAAAATCAAATCCATGGTTTTCTTCAGTCATGTCAGTTTCCTTTTTCGGGCTGATTATATCAGCTTTCAGTTAACTGACACAGAATTCTGAACAGCCTCTCTAAAGGCTGCAGGGGAAAATTTCCTGTCTGTCACCGCTTCTATCGGTTATGGTGTAGTGGAAATATGTTGACTCTTCTCTGTGCAACTTTCCAGCAGGAGCCGGGACTGAATTCTTTGATTGGAAAGAAATCATTTTGTGAGGATATAACGCTTCTAGATAATAACTTGCTAGTTTAAAAAAAAGAGCTTATGGCAACCAAATCAGAGATCATTGAGTTTTTGGCCACGGATTATCCCCATACCAATTGCACTGTTGAGTCAGTTGGGGGTAGGTCAGCTACTGTAAAACTTCAAGTGGAAACCAACCATCTGCGCCCAGGTGGAACCGTGTCGGGTCCTGTGCTCATGACCGTTGCCGATGTTGCTCTTTATGTGGCAATTCTTGGTGAAATTGGAATAGTTCCCCTTGCTGTCACAACAAATCTAAATATAAACTTCATGCGGAAACCGGTGGCAGACAGGGATATCATCGGTGTTTGCAATCTCATGAAAATGGGCAAGACATTAGCAGTTGGAGAAGTGTTCTTATATTCGGAAGGTGCCGAAGGACCTGTGGCTCACGTCGTCGGTACATACTCAATTCCACAGTAAGATTCGAAACAGCTGTTTCATTCTTAAAGCCAGATAATAACTAACAAATGAATTAACGCAGACTTTTTTCGAGCCGCTTCGGTCGCTTCGCTCTCCACGCAACACGTAAAAAGCTGGTTATGCAGGCGTTATACAGAAAAGTAGTAATTCGAACAACACCCTAAAATTTAACGTAAAATTAACATGTTTTATTCATGGTATAAAATAGGGTTAACGTTGTTGGTGGACCACAAAAAAACACTATCAGAGATTGATAGTAAAATTTCTATGCAGTTTAGGGTAAGGCTACTAGATTGTGATGCCTTACGAATAATGAGTGCTTATCAATACCCAATGTATATGAACTTTACGAGCTGGTCTCTTGCTGCTCGTTCTGGTCTGCTTAAAGGTGCTATCAAAAATAAATGGTCCCCTTTAGTTGGTGCACAAAAAATAGTTTATTTAAGCCCATTAAAAAGATGGTCGCTGTTTAGCATCGAAGCATCATTTGATGGGTGGGATGACAGATGGTTCTTTTTTAAACACGCATTTATTCAAGAGCATAAAATTAAATCGTTTGGTTTCACGAAGATTAGTGCCTGGAAAAATGGTGGTATTGTACCGGTAAGAAAAGTACTTGAAGAATGTGAGATTAAACAATTTAACAACCTGCCATCTCATTGGGTACAAAGGCTGTTTGAGACTGATATCGAAGACACTTCAAGCATAAAAGCTGACTTTGGCGATTGAACGGTCAATCTTGACTAAATTCATAACTTACTGAATTTAAATTAAATAACTTGACCAGTCATTTGAGTCAGACTCGCTGGAGCTCGCCGCTTAACTCCACGTTGAAAGTCACGATACTTCCTATATACCGTGCCTGCCGCAGGTAGTGACAATAGCGATATTTATTTTGTGCAGAAATAAGCAAAAATCGACGAGAACAGTCTCAAATGGACACGAAATGACACTCCACGGTTAGCCCTGAGTTAGCCCAACAAAAAAGCCCTTACAGCTGAAATACTGTAAGGGCTTGATTTTTTATATCATAATTGGTGCCGGGACCAGGAATCGAACCAGGGACACACGGATTTTCAGTCCGTTGCTCTACCGACTGAGCTATCCCGGCACCTCATATGGAGAGGGATATTTACCCGACTTCGATTTAGGTGTCAACCAATTTTCGTGCCTTTTTGTTGACTGTTTTACTCTTGCGCGCCTTTATGTATCGACAAGCCGCCAAGATCCAGCTCGAAATCAAGATCCAGGTCCAGGTCCAGGTCCATAGTTTTTTTCGCAGGTGCCGGATCACCTTCTGCCAGGGCCTCAGAAAAATCGAGTTCCTCTAAAGAAAGCAGGTCTTTTTCGGGAATGACCGGACCCTTTTTTGCATCGTCATCAAGCCCATCAAGGGCCAGATCAAAATTAAGATCATCCAGATCAAGGTCAGAAAAGTCAGGACCTGCGGGATTTCCTGGAGATGCCTTTTTTTCACTATACTGTGCCGGACGGGCAAGATCAGAAATATCCGATAGTGCCGGCGGTACATCAATTTTTACATTATTCCGCTTTTTCGGTTGTGGTGTTGGATCCGGTCGAGAGAGATCAACCTTTTCAGCAGCCTCTTCAAATTGGCTGAAATCAATTTCGATCTCCCCATCATTGAGTTCATCGTCATCAGTTGCCGCCATCCTGGCCGGTGTATCTTCGGCGAAATTGATGGATCCCTCCTCGTCAGCATCCTCATCTTCGATCAGAACCGCAAGTTCATCATCGATATAATCATCGTCGGCATCGAACGATTGCTCCTCGCCAAGCTCCATCTGTTGGGACGGCTCTTCTCTTGCTTGACGATCCAGCTTAAGAAAAGTCGGTACCTCGATATTATAGGTGGAACCAAACAGACCAGCAGATATCGTCGCAATATTTTTGCTGCATTTACGACATTCTTTCAGGTGATCAAAGGAGATGTATCCACATTTTGGGCAACGCATACGCTCGTACCTCTTTGTATAACTTACCGACAAATTAGATAATAAACATCGTTTTCAGTGTCGAAGTCTTTTTCGTTTGGCGGAGTTAGCTTTAACTGTTTTCCAGCGAATTCTTACGATATGATTCGAGTATCGCATATTTTCGCAGCAATAATCAAGAAATTATATGGCGGAAAAACAGCATGACAAAGGATATCTTTTGATGGAAAGAAGAGAGCAGGATTTTTCTAGAAGGACCAATCCATACCGATATCACAGGCAGGAGCGGAATGAGTTAAAGCGCCGATAGAGATTATATCAACACCGCTTGCAGCGATCGCTTTAACCGTCGTAAGATTCACGCCGCCGGAGGCTTCGACCAGGGCGCGCCCCCCGATCAACTGTACCGCCCGGGTCATCATTTCCGGGCTCATATTGTCGAGCATAATAATATCCACTCCGCATGCCAGGCACTCCTCCACCTGGTCCAGACTATCGGTCTCCACCTCTACCCGGATGGTATGCGGAATTTTCTGCCGAACCTTGTCGACTGCGCGATGGATGCTGCCGCAGGCCGCAATATGGTTGTCTTTTATCAATACGCCATCGGCTAGATTATAGCGGTGATTGGCGCCACCGCCGACCCGCACGGCATATTTCTCCAGCACCCGCAAGCCCGGCGTAGTTTTTCGAGTATCGGTGATACGCACGGCAGTTCCTTGGACCGCTTCGACAAAGCGGGCGGTGAGCGTGGCAATTCCGGACAGCCGCTGCAGCAGGTTGAGCGCCACCCGCTCGGCTTTCAAGAGATCGACAACCGGCCCGCTGACACGCAGCAGCTCCATCTTCGGTACCGTTCTGGTGCCATCGGCCACGCCACCCTCAGTCACTATCGCCGGATTCTGTACCTTAAACACCGCGGCGGCAATGGTTTCCGCCCCGGCAACAATAAAACAATCACGAGCGATAAGGCAGGCGCTGCCGGTATCCAGTTCCGAGAAAATCGACTCACTAGTGAGATCGCCTCTGCCGACATCCTCAGAGAGGAACTCGGCAATCATACGGTGCAAAAGATTCTTGTCCATTCTTTAATCCACTAATTCTCCAAGTTTTTCAGCCGCGCTTCAGCGGCAACTATCTTGGCCATTGTCCCATCAAGTTCTGCCTTTTTCTCCTGTTCCTTGGCGACAACCTCATCGGGTGCGTTGGCGAGAAATTTTTTATTGGCCAACTTGCCGTTTACCTGGGCGAGCTTGGCTTCCACTTTTTTTCGCTCCCGCAGCAGCTTGGCGAGCTCACTGGCCACATCGACCAATCCCTTTAGGGGCACGAAGATCTCGATATCACCGTAAATATAGGTTGCCGCATCGGCTGGTTTGTCTGCCTGCTGCTTCACAGTCAAACTCTGCAGTCGCGTCATATCCGAGAGAGCCGTGGTAAATGAGGCGATGCGCTCAGCTTTCTGTTTATCGGCACAGATGACCAGCGCATCAATTTTCATCGACGGATGGACATCGGCTTCGGCGCGGATATTTCTTATCCCGGTAATAATACCCATCAGCATTTCCATCTGCGCCACCGCTGCAGGATTAAGCCAGTTTTCCTGCTTTTCAGGAAAAGCGCTGGTCGCAAGGAGCGGGCGGTCGCCAGGCAAAACCGACCATATTTCCTCAGAGACAAAGGGGGTAACCGGATGAATAAGCTTGACGATGGTCTCCAGTACAACCAGCAGCACGCCTTGCGCCTGGCGTTTGGCGGTTGGATCATCGCTGAACAGATCGGCTTTGATCCACTCCAGGTACCAGTCACAAAACTCATGCCAGATAAACTGATAATTGACCGAGGCAAAGTCGTTAAAGCGATATTCATCAAGGGCCAGCCGTACCTCGGCGATGGCCGTTGCGGTTCGGCTGAGAATCCACTGATGGACCAGCGGCAGTTCCGCGACCCCGGCCACAACATCCTTTATCGATTCGTCGCACGCATTAACATGCATCAGGGCAAAACGGGCGGCATTCCATATTTTATTGATAAAATGACGATACCCTTCGATGCGTTCCTCATCCAGCTTGATCTCCCGGCCCTGGGCGGCAAAAGCAGTCAGCGTAAAGCGCATGGCATCGGTGCCGTATTCGCGCATGACCACCAGTGGATCGATTACGTTGCCGGTCGATTTGGACATTTTCTTGCCGAATTTATCACGGACCAGAGCGTGCAGATAGACATCCTTAAAGGGCACTGCGTCCATAAAATGCAGGCCCATCATCATCATCCTGGCCACCCAGAAGAACAGGATATCAAAGCTGGTGATCAGCACCGAGGTCGGGTAAAAAATCGCCAGTTCTTTGGTCTGTTGCGGCCAACCCAATGTAGAAAAAGGCCATAATGCCGAAGAAAACCAGGTGTCGAGCACATCGGTTTCCTGGCTAAGATGGGTCGAGGCGCATTTCGGGCAGGCGGTCGGGTCTGTCGATGCAACGATCAACTCCCCGCAGTCCTCGCAGGTCCAGGCAGGAATGCGATGTCCCCACCAGATCTGCCGGGATATGCACCAGTCGCGGATATTGTCCATCCAGCTGTAGAAGGTGTTATACCAGGTTTTGGGATAGATATTTATCCGGCCGTCGCGAACCGCCGCCACGGCCTTTTCAGCCAGCGGCTTGACCGATACGAACCACTGCACCGAGGTAGTCGGCTCACTCACCGTTTTACAGCGATAGCAGTGCCCGACGGCGTGGTCATAGTCGTCGATTTTTTCAATAAAGCCCAAACGCGTAAGGTCCTCGACCACTTTTTTGCGGCAGGCGAAACGATCCAGGCCGCAGTACTCTCCGGCAGCGGCGTTCATCACCCCATTATCGTCCATGACCTTCAGGCGGGCCAGTGAATGACGCAGCCCGATTTCATAATCGTCCCGGTCGTGCGACGGCGTCACTTTTAAAGCGCCCGTGCCAAATTCCCGATCGACATGCTCATCAAAAACCACCGGAATGATTCTGTCCGTCAAGGGCAGCTTAATCCCCACTTCGCCTAAGTGCCGGTACCGTGCATCATCTGGATGCACCGCCACGCCGGTATCGCCCAGCATCGTTTCCGGCCTGGTGGTCGCAACAACGACCGCCCCCGAGCCATCGGCATACGGGTAGCGGATATGATACAGCTTGCCCTTGGTATCCTCATGTTCCACCTCATCGTCGGACAAGGCTGTTCGGCAGCGCGGGCACCAGTTGACGATATAGTCGCCTTTGTAGATAAGATTTTCTCTGTAGAGTCGAACAAAGACTTCCCGGACCGCCTGGGAAAGCCCTTCATCCATGGTGAACCGCTCACGTTCCCAGTCACAGGAAGCGCCGAGCTTTTGCAGCTGGTTGATGATAGTGCCGCCTTTTTCGGTGCGCCACTCCCATACTTTGTCAATAAAGGCCTCACGGCCGAGATCGTCGCGGGTTTTCCCCTCCCCGGCCAGCTGCCGTTCGACAACATTCTGAGTGGCAATCCCGGCATGATCGGTGCCCGGTACCCACAGGGTATTGTCGCCACACATACGGTGATAACGAGTCAGGACATCCTGCAGCGTATTGTTGAGGGCATGGCCCACATGCAGCACGCCGGTAACATTGGGAGGGGGAATAACTATTGAAAAGGCCGGTCTGCCAGGTTCCATTGTTGCGGCAAAGCTCGCCGCTTCCTGCCATCTTGCCAGCCATTTATCTTCTACTTCGGCAAATTCATAGCCCTTGCTCAATAGTTCTTCTTGGTTAGTCATTTTAATTTTTTTCACTGATTAATTATTTTGCAGCACCATAATGGTGCACCAATGCGGAGATTACCTATGAAGGCGCCAGAATTCAACAATTTTTCCAAGGAGAATTGCAGAGCTTATTTAGCGCTCCACGGTTCAGGAAGAAAAATATACCTATAGATTGACAGGGCATAGCGGTCCGTCATCCCGGCCACATAATCACAGACCAGGCGATGGGCTTTTTTTTCGTCCGCCCAGACCTCTTTATCAAGAGTTGTCTCCCACTTGTTGTTTCTCAGACGAACAATACCGTTTTCCATAAAATAGTTGTACAGATGGGAGATAATCCGCTGGGCTTTGATAAATTCATTGTGGACTTTATAATAGGTATAGACATTCTCATAGAGAAAAGTCCGCAAATTGGTAATGGCTTCGAGCATCGCTTCACTGATATGCAGATCCCCATCGTCGGCGGCCAGGGTTTCGACGATCAGATCACGCACCATGGAGCCGATGCGTTTTGAATGCCGTTCACCGACTGCTTTTCTGATCTTGGCTGGGAGGTCACCCTCAATTAATATCCCCGCGCGCAGGGCATCGTCGAGATCATGATTGACATAGGCGATTATATCAGCCAGTCGCACCACCTGACCTTCGAGGGTGACAGCGCTTTCACTTTTATCCTTGGGGAAAATATCGGCGCGCCCCTTGGAGTGGCGTACTATCCCGTTGCGCACTTCAAAGGTCAGATTGAGGCCATTACCATTATTCTCCAGGAAATCGACAACCCGCAGGCTGTGGACATAATGCCGAAAACCACTGGGATGGAGCTCGTTGAGCGTGACTTCCCCGGCGTGGCCAAAGGGGGTATGGCCGAGATCATGACCAAGGGCGATGGCTTCCGTCAGCGGTTCATTGAGACAAAGGGCCGAGGCAATAGTCCTGGCAATCTGGGACACCTCAAGGACATGGGTCAACCTCGTGCGGTAATGATCTCCCGTTGGCGCGAGAAAGACCTGGGTTTTATGTTTGAGACGACGGAAGGTTTTGGAGTGGGTAATTCGATCCCGATCGCGCTGAAACGGCAGACGAATGTCGGACATCACCTCTTCTTCTTCCAGATGTCGCCCTGAAGAGTGTTTATTCAGTGCGGCAAAGGGTGAGAGAATCTGTTCCTCCCGGTCCTCGAGCTGCTTTTTTATCGATTTTCCTATAACCGGTACAAACGACATGTGCTCTCCCTGGTAACCATATTTATCGACCATGGCGGAAATCCAAAAAACTTCTCCAGTTAAACCATGACCAGTCCATGATTTCAATGCTTTTCAAACAATATCATGCTGTTCAAATCGATGCGCGACGGGCGTGAGGGAGAGTTATTTTCTACCGGCACAGTTGACAAGAACATAAAAAGTAAGAACTTCTATTACCGTAGAAATTGCGTTTTTCAAATATTAAAAGAAAGGAGACCCAAAATGGCCAAGATAACTCTTAAAGGCAATGCAATTGAGACTGTGGGATCACTCCCATCCGTGGGATCGGCAGCGCCTGATTTTACCCTGGTTAAAACCGATCTTTCTGAAACCGGTCTGAAGGACTATAAAGGAAAAAACGTCGTGCTCAGCATCTTCCCTTCTATAGACACCAGCGTGTGCGCAACTTCCGCGCGCAAATTCAACACTGAAGCGAGCAGCCATCCCAATACGGTGGTCCTGTGCATTTCGGCCGATCTGCCCTTTGCCTTCAAGAGATTCTGTGAAGCGGAGGGACTGGATAAAGTCATCCCGTTATCGGTTTTCCGATCCGATGATTTCGGCAAAAACTACGGCCAGACGATTACCACCGGTCCACTGGCAGGGATACTCGCCAGGGCGGTGGTGGTCATTGATGCCGAAGGAAAGGTAAGCTACACCGAGCAAGTTCCGGAAATCGGCCAGGAACCTGACTACCAGGCTGCGCTGCAGGCTCTTGGTGCATAACAACCAAAGGGCTAAATTGCGTGGTTGCCTCGGGGAATTGCTCCCGTAAAGAGACCCCAACTCTTGCAACATTGTAAATTTTTCGTAATCTCCGGGGCATACCACGGCAAAAGGAAGAAAATCGTGAAACAATATTGCTATTACCTCAGCCCGATCGGTAAACTGCTGCTGGTCGGAGCAGACAGTTTACTCGAAGAGCTCCATTTTCCGGGCGAACCGGCACAACAGGAAATTCCTGACGACTGGCAGTGCAACGAGCAATGCTTTCAACAGGCTCTGCAGCAGCTCAGCGAATATTTTTCCGGCAGCCGGCAGCAGTTTGATCTACAGATCGCTCCCAAAGGAACCGCCTTTCAGCAAAGTGTCTGGGAGGAGTTGCGTAAAATTCCCTTTGGCCGTACGGCCAGCTATGGTGAGATAGCCCAGCGGATCGGTAACCCCAAGGCCTGCCGGGCGGTTGGCTTGGCTAATGCCAGAAACCCTCTGCCGATCATTGTGCCCTGCCACCGGGTTATCGGTAAAAATGGTACCCTCACCGGCTTTGGCGGCGGTCTGGAATTAAAGCAACAGCTCCTTGACCTCGAACGTTGAGCTATCGCTCTATAAAATCCGCGCCCCATGCATATTTTTACCACCCTTGGCATCGCCGTGGCCCTGGCAATGGATGCTTTCGCCGTGGCCATCGCCACCGGGGTCAGCCTCAAACAGGTCACCATGCGCCAGACTTTCCGCCTGTCCTGGCATTTCGGTCTGTTTCAGGCCCTGATGCCGGTTATTGGCTATGGTCTTGGTGCGTCTATTGAACAGTACGTAGCTGCCTATGCCCACTGGGTGGCCTTTACCATGCTCGCCCTGGTCGGAGGCAATATGCTGAAAGAGGCCATCCTGGCCGACGAGGAGGCCGACGAGGCTCAACCGGTCAAGGATGCCACCAAGGGGATGACCATGGTGATGCTGTCCGTAGCAACCAGCATTGACGCCCTGGCTGTGGGCTTGTCTTTGTCGATGATGCAGGTGTCGATAGCCTGGCCGGCCATTTTAATCGGCATTGTAGCCGGCCTGTTCACCATCGTCGGCTTGCATTTAGGTAAACGGGTTGCCCGTCTCACCTGGCTTTCTACCTGGGCGGAAATAACCGGTGGCCTGGTTCTGTTTGCCATCGGTTTTAATATACTTCGAGAAAATGATGTTTTTACCGCGCTTTTTTGATTATTATACTGCCACACTAAATTTTGCGGAATTAACAGAAATAACAACTTCATAAAACCTAAGATTTACGACACCATCAGAGCTGGCATTCAATTCAAAACAGGGGAAACATCCATGAAAGATACTATTACATCGGTACGGGGAATGGAGATACTCGATTCCCGGGGCAACCCGACTGTCCGGGTATTTGTTGAACTGAGCGATGGCACAAAGGCCGCAGCCTCGGTCCCTTCAGGTGCGAGTACCGGCGAAAACGAGGCGATCGAATTGCGCGACGGCGATCGAACCCGGTATCTCGGCAAAGGCGTCTTAAAAGCCGTCAAGAATGTCAATACCCTTATCAGCCCGGCGATGATCGGCATGTCGGCGACTGAGCAGCTGGCTATAGATCAAAAAATGATTGCCCTGGACGGGACCGAAAATAAATCCAAACTCGGTGCCAACGCCATTCTCGGGGTATCGATGGCCGTTGCCCGGGCTGCCGCCCAATCAGTCGGCATCCCGCTCTATCGTTACCTTGGCGGTGCAGGAGCCAGGCGAATTCCGGTTCCGGCGATGAATATCATTAACGGCGGTGCCCATGCCGACAACAGTGTCGATATCCAGGAGTTTATGGCCGTTCCGGTGGGCGCGCCATCTTTTGGCGAAGGACTGAGGTATATCGCCGAGACTTTTCATGTCCTCAAAAAATTACTGAAAAGTCGCAATCTGGCGACCAGCGTCGGCGACGAAGGCGGGTTTGCACCAAATCTTTCCAGTAATGAAGCAGTTATGGATATCATCATGGAGGCTATTGAGAAAGCCGGCTATAAACCGGGCAAGGATATCGCCATTTCCCTTGACAGTGCGGCCAGCTCTTTTTCCACCGATCTCACCAGCGCCTATGACCTCACCAAGTCCGGAGCCGGCAAAATGTCTTCGGCGGATCTGGTCGACATGGCGGTTCAATGGATCGACAAATATCCGATTGTTTCCTGGGAAGACCCGCTGGCAGAAAACGACTGGCAGGGCTTTAAAAGCTTAACCGCCCAGGTCGGCGATAAGATCGATATTGTCGGCGACGATATCTTCGTCACCAACACCAGATACATTGCCAGAGGCATCAAAGAAAAAACGGCCAATTCGGTACTGATTAAACTCAACCAGATCGGCACAGTCTCCGAGAGTATCGGTGCCGTGCGGATGTGTCGCGAAGCGGGCTGGCACTATTTCATTTCCCATCGGTCCGGGGAGACCGAAGATACTTTTCTCGCTGATTTCGCCGTGGCCATGGACGGGGGCCAGTTAAAAACAGGCTCAGCCTCGCGTAGTGAGCGTATCGCCAAATACAACCGACTGCTGGAAATTGAACAGGAGCTCGGCGGCGCCGCCCTCTATTACTGGTAATACTAAAAACCCGCAAAGGAGAGACCGGTACGGCAGAGACATGCTGTATCGGTCATACACATGAAACCTATCGGAACCATCTTCACCCCGTTTACCTGCCTGGAGGATATGCCGATTCAGCCGAAAGGGGCGGAAGACATTATCGGCACCGTAGAGCTTAAAGAACAGTATCTTGCCGGTCTGGATGATCTTGACGGATTCAGTCATATCTACCTGCTCTATCAGTTTCACATGGCCCAAAGAACGGCCTTGACGGTGACCCCTTTTATGGACACCAGGCCAAGAGGAGTTTTTGCCACCCGATCGCCTCTTCGGCCCAACCATATCGGCATATCCATTGTCAGGCTAAAGAGTATTGCAAAAAATATTATCACCGTACAGGGAATTGATATTCTGAACGGCACGCCTTTACTCGATATAAAACCCTATATCGCTGCTTTTGATGCGGTGCAAGACTGTCGATCCGGCTGGATGCAGGGTTCTGCAGGGGACGTCAGGCGCAAACGCTCCGACAACCGTTTTGTCGGCTGAGAGACTGATATCGCAAGAAATGTATAAAAAATCTCTCAGTGAGCATTGACAGAAGTATTAATCACTAACAATTTATGCTAGTGTAGCACTGCTTTTTATTTACGAGAGTTTTGCCTGCACTGGAGCAGGATGAACCAGCAAGGAATCATTTTATGACCGATGTAAAAAAGGAAAAACCGGATCCCCAACGGGTAGCAATTTTACGTTCACTTCCCCTTGAGGTAAAACAGCAGATAAGCGGTGAAGAGGCTGAAGCCTTCATGTACAACAAAGAACTTCCAGAATCACTGCTGGAAAAACTTAAAGATTATATTGAGGAAGAATAAATTAAAATCAAGACAAACCACCAAGCAGTTCAACACAAAGATGGCTCAATAAAACGAATCATGCAAAAGGAGAAATAAATGACTGAAGAGAAACGCACCCCATGTCCCACCTGTCAAGGCAAGAAATTTATTGAAGGTGTCTGCGAGACGGCCCCGGAATGGAGTGGTACCCAGGATGATGACGGTATGCAGTGTACTCCCGACCAGGTTTGTCCGACCTGCAACGGCAAAGGGTACGAAGAATAGTGATGGGAAAGTAAAAACTGATTTTTCAGAATTGCGCCTTAGGGGTTCACAAACAGATGAGCCCCTGCGGCGTCACGAAGAGTTCTACGAGATGGTCAGCCTGATCGCATCGGACAAACTCTTCAATACCACTCTTACAATAACCATATATAAAAATCGATAAGACGGCCAACAGGAGAACACCATGCGCGCGCACATCCTGCAACATGTTCCCTTTGAAGACTCAGGCAGTATCACTCCCTGGCTCAAGGCAGCCGATTACCGCGTAACAACCACCAGGTTTTATCAATCGACGTCTTTACCCGATCCAGGCGATATTGACCTGCTTATCATCATGGGCGGCCCCATGAGCGTCAATGATGAAGACCAGTTTCCCTGGCTGCGCCTGGAAAAAAAATTTATCCGACAGAGCATCAAATCCAACAAAGCAGTGCTGGGTATCTGTCTGGGCGCGCAACTCATCGCCAGTGCTCTGGGGGAATCGGTGTACCTCAATCGGCGCAAGGAGATTGGCTGGTTTGCCGTTCAGAGTGTTATCCAGGAAGACCCGGCAATTTTTTCTCTTCCATCTGAGGTCAAGGTATTCCACTGGCATGGCGAAACCTTCGACCTGCCCGATGAGGCTGTCCTTCTGGCCCGCAGTGAAGCCTGCGAGCACCAGGCATTTCAAGTGGGTGAACGGGTCATTGGCCTGCAGTTTCACCTGGAAACGACTCCGCATTCGGTACAGGCTATTGTCACCAATTGCCGGCAGGAAATTCTCCCGTCAATGTTCGTCCAACCCGAGGCCTTGATCCTCGACCAGCCTCCTGAGACATACAAGGTAATCAACGAACTGATGGACAAGGTCCTGCACTTCTTAACAAAAAACCAACCGCATCACCAGCAGGCCGACAGATAATTAAAAGGATGAATATCGATATGGAACTGGAAATCTTCTCTGATTATATCTGACCCTACTGCTATTTCATTACCGGGCGTATTGAAAGACTGCAAAAAGAGCACGGCGTGAAGGTTCGCTGGCGGACATTTCCCCTGCACCCCGACACCCCTGAAGAGGGCCAACTGTTGCAGGATATGTTTCGTACAAGTCCTGAGAAAATTGCCGCCATGATGGCAAATCTGCAGGCCACGGCCCGGGAGCTTGGTTTGCCTTTCGGGCCGAGGACCACCACCTACAACAGCAGACTCGCCCAGGAACTGGGCCTCTGGGCCGAAGATCAAGGCCAAGGCGAACCCTTTCATATGGCCGCCTTTCAAGCCTATTTCGCCCATGGCTTGAATATCGCCAAAATTCCTGTTCTTCTGGAATTGGCAAAAAAACTCGGCTTACCGGAGCAAGAAGCGAAAGATGTTCTTACCAGTCGCAGCTATAAGACGAAGGTTGACCAGGACTGGGCCGACTCCCGGTTTAAAGGAATCAATGCGGTACCGACCTTTATCATGGGTAACCATAAGCTGGTCGGCGCGCAGAGCTATGCAGCTTTGGTTGACCTGGTGAGCTCTTAATGGCGTCGCAGGAACATTATTGCCCAAGAGGCTTGCTCGCCTCATCCACCAGATAGAGGATCGAGCGGTAAGGTATGCCGCCATGCAGCGACAAACCAATTTCACAAGTCTTGCTGGTGGAATAGCCGGCTTCGCAGGTACAGACATGATCGTGCAGATCTTTTAAGGCCGATGCATTGAGTTCGGGAAAATTAAAGCCGCGATCTCCGGCAAACCCGCAGCAGTAAATATCCGCAGGCATCACCACTTCTTTGGCACAGGCCCTGGCCAGCTGTTCAAGCTTATTTTCCAGGCCCAGTTTTCTGGTGGAACAGGTGGGATGAACGGCAACCTTCACATCCATCCGGGTGAAACTGAGCCGATCCATCAGATAGCTGAGGACAAATTCGATCGGCTCAAAGAGCTGCAGCCGCTTATCCAGCGTGGCCTGCATCCGGTAAAAACAGGGGCTGGTATCGCAGAGTATCGGGATTGTGCCGTTATTGCTTGCCGCCAGGAGAGCTTCGGACAACTCGGCTGACTTTTGATCGGCCTGCGCCATAAACCCTTTGCTTTCAAATGCCTGCCCGCAGCAAAGACATGCCAGTTTTTCCGGATAGATTACCGCATAGCCGGCTTTTTTCAACAGAGACTGCGTCTTCTGCGGCAAGGAGTCTCTTTCTGCATCTTCTCTGGCCGGACCGCTCATCGCCCGACTGGCGCAGCTTGGGAAATAAACGACCTGCAGCTGATCGGCTTCATGAACGCGCTCCTCTTTGATCGGCGGTACCCCGGACGGCATTTCCCGATTCCATAGCGGCAACTGATTCAGCGTCGCTTTTCTGGCGAGATCAGAAGCCGTCTCCATAAACGGCGTTGAGGTCATCTTATGTACCGAATCGACCACATTCAGGGTACCACTGATGGTTTTGGCTACTGCGCCAAAATGTCCGGCCACCCAGTCAGCGACCGTGTTGCCGAGTTTGCCGTTGGCTTCCTGGCGCAGGGCTTTGACCATCTTGCCGGTATCGATGCCCACCGGACACCTGGTGGAGCACATGCTGTCGGCCGCACAGGTATCCTTGCCCGGATACCGGTAGGCCTTGACCAGCTCTTTTACTTTTTTCGCCTCGCCGGACGCAGCCATTTGCCTGCTGATCTCACGCCGGCCGACAATTCGCTGCCTCGGGGTAAAGGTGACATCTTTTGACGGACAGACCGGTTCGCAGAAACCACATTCGATACACTTGTCGACGATTTCATGGGTTGCCGGCAGCGGTTTAAGGTCTTTGATATGCGCCTCGGCATCATCATTGAGGATGACCCCTGGGTTCAATAGGTTATGCGGGTCGAAGATTTTTTTAATCTCCCACATCAGATTAAAAGCCGCCTCGCCCCATTCTTTTTGCACAAAAGGTGCCATATTTCGGCCGGTGCCATGCTCCGCTTTTAAGGAACCATCATATTTTTCCACCACCAGCTTCACCACCTCGGCCATAAAATCCCGGTAGCGCACAACTTCTGCAACTATGGAAAAATCCTGGGTAAAGACAAAATGAAGGTTGCCTTCCAGGGCATGGCCAAAAATAATCGCCTCGTCATAATGATATTTGCGAAACAGTTCCTGCAGATCGAGGGCGGCATCGGCCAGATGCTCCCCTGGAAAGGCAACATCCTCGATGATAACCGTGGTACCGGTTTTCCGGACTGCGCCGACAGCCGGAAACAGACCTTTTCTAATCTTCCACAGAGCATTGAACTCGGCGGGGACCTTGGTAAAGCAGGTCGGCCGTACCGTCGGCAGGACCTGCAAAGTCAAGAGTATTTGCCCAATCTGCTTGTCAAGCTCCTGTTCCGATTCCGCCCTGGTCTCAACGAGCAGAGCCGTCGTCGTAGCCGCCAGATCTTTAAGGTAATCCGGCATGCCCTCTTTTTCTTCCACGGAACGAAGTCCGGCACGATCAATCAATTCGGCGGCGGCCACCGGCTGGGTGCGCAGCAGCGGGATTGCCTGGCAGGCGGTTTTGACATCCGGATAAAAAATAAGGGCACTGGCCTTATGGCGATGTTCGATAACAGTTCTATAGACAACATCGGAGATGAATCCCAGCGTGCCTTCGCTGCCGATCATCAGATGAATCATGATGTCATAGGGATCTTCGAAATCGACCAGCGCATTTAAGCTGTAGCCGGTGGTGTTTTTGATCTTGAATTTGTAGCGGATCCGCTCGGCGAGCTGTTCATCGGCCAAGACCCGACCCCGTAGCTGGCTCAGTTGTTCTAACAGAAAACCATGGCTGCGTTCAAACTCGGCACGGCTCTTATCCTCCGCGGTATCAACCGCTGTGCCGTCAGCCAGCACCAGCCGCATGCTGTCTAATGTCTGATAGCTGTTCTGCGCAACCCCGCAGCACATCCCGCTGGCATTATTGGCGAGTATCCCGCCGATCTTGGCACTGTCTATAGAAGCCGGGTCGGGACCTATTTTTTTATCGAATTCAGCCAGGATGGCATTGGCCTGGCTGCCGATAATCCCCGGTTCCAGTTGAATCTTTTCCGCGTTGGCAAAGACCCGGTATTTCCGCCACCCCTGCCCCAGCCGCACGAGAATGGAATCACTAATCGCCTGCCCGGACAAGCTGGTACCAGCCGCTCGAAAAGTGACCGGCAGACGCAGTTTACTCGCCTCACGCAGGATCAGCTGCACCTCTTTTTCATTGTGCACATTGATAACGATCTTGGGAATCAGTCGATAAAAACTGGCATCGGTACCGAAGGTTATAGTTCTCAACGGATCGGTTATTATGTCCCGGGATGCGATGGTACGCTTGATCTTCAGGCAAAACTGCCGGTATTTTTCTGGAAGCATGAGAGTCCTTATTGGAAGAATTATTATTATATAATAACTGTACCCACTATGATCATTATTTTCAGCTTAAAATAACCGGTTGTTTGTAAAATTATCCTAAAGGCGCTAGAGTCAGGTCTGATCTGAACAGTTTGGCAATAAAAAGCGAAAAACCCTGGAGAAACCTATGGTCACATCTATTATCCTGATGAATATAGAACGTTCAAAAATCAACAAGGTAGCGGAACAACTGGAGGGAACCCCGGGGATATCCGAGGTCTATTCGGTGAGCGGCAATTACGATCTGATCGCCATAGTCCGTGTTGCCACCAACGAAGATCTGGCTAATCTGGTGACCAACAAAATGCATGGGATCAAAGAAATTCTAAAAACAGAAACGATGCTGGCCTTCAAGGCGTATTCCAAACATGACCTGGAAGCCATGTTTGCCGTGGGCATGTAAAGTACCCCCTCACTTCTAGGTACACTGGGGACAGGTTGTGCTGACAAATTGCGGATCATCGCCATTGTTGATGACTTCTTCGAAGCTCTGCCAGAGCCCATCATACTTATTGTATATTTTCCGACAGGAGTGACACACCTGCACCCCGCTGTCAAACATCTCGAGCTGATTGAGAGCCGCCCGCAATTCACTCACCGAATCAGAGAGCGAAGCCTGCGTGCGGACCAGCCGTTCAGCTACTCTGGTTCGGGCTCGAAGCTCATTGTCATTGAAGGGCTTGGTCATATAATCGTCCGCACCGGCATCAAAGCCGCGGATGATATCCATCTTGCTGTCCCGACTGGTCAAGAGGATAACATAGGGCGGATTTTCAATCTCCATCTCTTTTACCCGCCGACAGACCTCAAGACCGTCAAGTACAGGCATCTCCCAGTCGAGAATAGCGATCTGCGGGGCGTCTTTTCTCTGCATTCTCGCCCAGGCCTCTTCGCCGTTAGTCACACTTTCGACGCGATATCCCCAGTTTTCCAGACAAACCTGAACCATCATCCGGGTAGTAAATTCATCTTCAGCTATCAGTATTTTCACGTTCCCCTCTTCGCCCTGCTCATTTATTGTGAACCGTTCACCAACACCCCAATTTCGTTCAAGCAGGCCCCCTCACATAGCCAACTATAGCTCGGCGACCTGCTTGAACGAAACTGGAGCACTGGTTGAACGGTTACAGATCCCAAATGCGTTTATCTATTGCGTTCCGATGAACCATTTCCATTTATTTTTCCTTACTCAAAGCCATACAGGTATTATATTGTTATGGTCCGACATTTAGCAGGGTCATGTCAAGTATTATCCATCAGTTGCTCCCAGACGGAACCTGCCGACTTTACCCAAAGACATCATGAACGATCGCTACAAATTCTCCTTAAAATCTCGGTTTATTCCGGCTTTCAGATCCAAGGAATCCGAGGCGGCTCCTTCCCTCTGGTTTATTTTTCAGGGCGAAAAACTACTGGTCCCTGTTGCCGACAAAGCTGCAGAGAAGATATGCACATCTTCTCCCGAACAGTTGGGGCTGCAGACGATCTACAGCCAGTTTCTGGGTCGATACGGCCACACCAACTGCTTTGTTGCCGATGTTGGCGATACCATCGCCGTGCCGGCGACGATGCGCTTCATTGGCTTGCGCAGCCTGTTCGGCGTGGGAGATGAGGACCTTTTCAGCCTGGCCGGACGGGCAATACAGATTCTGCACTGGCAGAGAGAACACCGATTCTGCGGCAGATGCGGCACCGCCATGAACGACCGGGCAACCGAGCTGGCGAGGATCTGCCCGGCCTGTAATTTCGTCAGCTTTCCTCGACTGTCTCCAGCGGTGATCATGTCGATTACCAGGGAAAATAAAATCCTTCTAGCCCGATCGCCGCACTTTCCCCCCGGCATGTACAGCACGCTAGCTGGTTTTGTCGAACCGGGTGAAACCCTTGAGGAGGCGGTTAAACGTGAAGTGCGGGAAGAGGTAGATGTGCGGATTGGCAATATTACCTATATCGCCAGCCAACCCTGGCCTTTTCCGCACTCGATCATGATTGGCTTTACTGCAGTTTATATCGATGGCGAAATTGCCATCGATAATGCTGAAATAGAAGATGCCGGATGGTTTTCGGTGGGGGACCTGCCTGTTCTCCCCTCAAAAATATCAATCGCCAGGTTGCTGATAGATAATTTTATTTCAGCTTGTCCTTGAAAAAGGCCGATCAGAACCCATCCACCATTCTCAAAAGTCTGAAATTATTTGAAAAAACTGTCTGCATCACTGCCACATAATTATACTTGGCGCGGGACAGGTTGGTAATCGCATCCAGCAGGTCCGATTCCCGCTCCAAGCCCTCATCGTACTTGAGTTGCGAGATGCGTAAATTCTCCTCGGCCTGTTCAATAGAACGTTTGGCGACCACCACATTGTCAAGGCTTACGACAAAGTCGATGTCCAGATTATTTAAATCGGTGACTAAGTCATTTTTCAACTCATCCAGTTCATATTGGACAGAGCGTGTTTCAAGCTTTGCCCTGGCGACTGAGGCCTCGGTAGTGAACCCTTGAAAAAGATTCATCGATAAAACCAGCTGCGCCCGTAATTCTTCATCGCTGATATCACCATTCCCGGTGATTAAGGCATCATCGTACTTGCGGTAACTGCCCACCACATCAACTTGCGGATAGTAGCCGCTCTTTTCTGCTTCTGATCTGGCCATATCTGCTTCTATCACTGATTGCAAGGCCTTGATCTCACTTCTGGTAACAAGCATTGTCTTGAGATATGCCTCTTTGCTGATAGGTTGAGGAAGGGTCTTGAAATCCGCGAAGTCAAGATCGGCTAACCGAATTTCGCTTCCCACCTGCCGGGAAAGCACATTGACACTTTTTTTCAGGCCGGCATCGGCAGCCTGTAAGGTGATATCGGCATTATCGTAATCAACCCGGAACTTCAACAAATCATTTTTGCCGATAAGTCCGACCTGATACCTGCTCTCACCATCTCGATAAAACTTCTCCAGGGTCTGGTATGCAGCCTCAGCCACCTCCCGATTGGCTCGGCGCTCATAAACTGCGAGATACGCCAGCGCCACATCCAGTTGAACATCCTGCCTGATTCCCTCCAGCCTGAACTGTTCTACCTGTTGCAGTTTTTCTGCCGACTGCACATTGTATTTGTCCCGAAAACCGGAAAAGATATTCCAGCTGATCCTGCCCACCACCACTGAATTTTCTTTTTCTTCAAGAAGTCTGGCCTCGTTCAAGGAATTGGTCGTATATCCAATATCAACAGAAGGATAATAGCCGCCTCTGGCCAGGGTGATATCCTTCTCACTCTGTTCAAGCCTCGTAATGTATTGGTTTATCACCTGCCGGTTGCCCAGGGCAAGAGACTGCATCTCGGCAAGATCCACTGCGCCGGCAGCAGCGGCCCAGAACACAGATGGTAAAATAAAACATAATAAACGCAGATTTTTTATAAAGTTACCCAACAGCTTCATCCCTTGACTCCTTTACAAAGCATTGTTATTTGTCGGACATTTTTTGGATATTTTTTCGTATTGCCCGCAGAACTTCAATGGCAACTTGTTGTTTTTCATCGGCAATACCGTAAACCAACTCGGCACGCAAGCCCTCAAAAAGGCTTATCACCTCGTCTGTCAGAGCTTTTCCTTCTTTGGTCAGAAGAATGAGAATTGATCGTCGGTCATCCGGATTAAGCTTGCGGATTATTCTCTTTTTTTTCTCCAGACGATCAAGAATTCTGGTCATATTGGCGGGACTTTTGCCGGTAAGCAGGCTTAAGTTTCGCTGGGGCAGGCCCACGTGCAGATCTGCCTGTTTCATCACCTGCAGCTGTTCCACAGTAAGATCGTAGCTCTTCAACCGTTGATCGGCATAACTGCGCATCGCCTGACTGGTGCTGCCAATCAACCGCCAAAAAGATTCTTCACAGCTGGTATCCATACTCCGCCTCTCCAATAGTTAACGAGGCAACAATTTACGCCTAATCATAACTCCTGTCAAGTGATGATAAAGTCCATCGATTACCAACTATGTATAGACACAAGGTACCGGAAGTACTACTGTAACATGTGAGTTTATAGAGCAGCTGCCGGCACTCTACCTTTGACCCTTTATCCTGGAGGAATCATGCGACCCTTCACTCGACTGACAATAATGTTTTGGACCCTCTTGTTACTTGGCGGATGCGGCTATAATTCGCTGCAGGTTCAGGAGGAAAGCGTAAATAAAGCATGGGCCGATGTCGAAGCGACACTGCAGCGAAGAGGCGATCTGATTCCCAACCTGGTCGAAACGGTCAAAGGCTATGCCAAACATGAAGCGGAAACCCTTGAAGCAGTAATCAACGCCAGATCCAAAGCCACGTCGGTGCAGCTTTCACCAGACGATCTGAGCAATCCCGCTGCTATGGCCAAATTCCAGGAGGCACAGGGCAGCCTCACCTCAGCGCTGAGCAAAATGATGCTGGTAGTCGAAAGGTATCCTGACCTGAAAGCGAACCAGAACTTCCTCGATCTGCAATCCCAGCTTGAAGGAACCGAGAATCGGATCAATGTTGCCAGGCAGCGTTACAACCAGGCGGTGGAAAGTTTCAACGGCGCGATCCGAAAATTTCCGGAAAGCTTGACCAACAAACTGCTGCTGCACCTGGATAGAAAAGAATATTTCAAAGCAGACGAGCAGGCAAAGACCGCGCCTCAGGTCAAGTTCTAAGAGAAGAGCACCTTATGCGTACAGGCAGAGAAATGGGCCGGCTTGGTACATTCTTGCTTTTGCTGCTGAATCTTGGGCTGGTAATTTTGTCCCAGCCACAAGAGGCATACGCCCTGGCAGTACCATCTCTTACGGCCAGGGTCAACGATTATGCCGGCGTCCTTTCTCCCGCGACCAGACAGCAACTGGAATATGTGCTGGCCGAGCTGGAAAAAAGCGATTCAACGCAAATAGCGGTGCTGATAATTCCCTCCCTCGAGGGAGAAAATCTGGAAGATTTCTCTCTAAAAGTCGTCGAAAAATGGCAACTCGGGCAGAAAAATCTCGATAATGGTGCCCTGCTGCTGATTGCCAAGAACGATCGGAAGCTGCGTATCGAAGTCGGCTACGGCCTGGAAGGGGTTCTGACCGACTTAAAAAGCAGCCGTATCATCCGCGATATAATTACTCCGCAATTCCGGAACGGCAATTTCGATCAAGGGGTGATCGATGGCATTTCGGCAATGATAGCGGTAGTGAGGGGGGAGTTCAGTGAGGAGCAGGCAGAAAACTCCGGCCAGGGATCCCAGGGAGACATGGCCGGCTTTCTGCTTTTCCTTCTTTTCGCCCTTTTTAACATAGGCAAAATGCTGAGCCGAAATAAGCTGATGGCCGGCACCATTGGCGCGGTTGCGGCGCCGGTTATCGGCAGTCTTTTTCTGGGAGCGCAATGGCCAATCCTTCTGGCCCTCATTCCCGGTGGCTTTTTTGCCGCATTTCTGGCCAGTTCGCTCTTGGCTAATTCTAGCGGCCCCTCGGGCAGGGGTCGTGGCGGCCACGGCGGTTATTCCAGCGGCGGCTTTGGCGGCGGAGGTTTTGGCGGAAGCGGCGGATTTGGTGGCGGTGGCGGAGGTTTTGGCGGCGGCGGCTCATCGGGGAGTTGGTAGTATGCGAAATAAACCTAGTCTGGCGGAAAAATTCCTTACTGCGGCTGAACAACAGAACATCACCGATGTTGTCCAGGAAATGGAGCGGACCACCTCCGGTGAGATTGTACCGATGATCGTTTCCCGCAGCCATGATTATCCGATGGCGACAGTTACCTGCTGTGTCTCGATGGCTTTACCTCTTTCCCTCCTGCTAACGAATGTAATCGGTGCAAGAATCTGGATCGGGCCGCAGAATATGTGGTTTTTTCTCGGTGTCTTTACCATCCTGTATATCATGTTTTACCCGCTGATCACCCGTTCCGATCAGCTGAAACATTTTTTCCTCAACCGCAAACAAGCCGCAAAAGAAGTAGAAGATGCTGCATTGTCGGCTTTTTACCGCCAGAAATTACATAAAACCAGAGATGCCAATGGTATTTTGCTGTATATTTCGGTCATGGAAAAGATGGTCTGGATCCTCGCCGATACCAATATCAACGCCAAAATCGACCAGAAAGAGTGGGATTCAATAATTACCGAGATCACTACCGGAATCAAAGCGGGACAATCCGCTAAAGCTATCTGTCAAGCTGTGCAAAGCATCGGCCATATCCTGCATCGTCATTTTCCGGTGCAAAAAGATGACCAGGACGAACTGCATAACCTTATAATCCTTTAGCTGGTCAAAACGACAGTCCGAGAATTTTTTTCTTTAACGATACCCCCCGATGCTTCCTTTTCCGATAATCCCCACCAAAATTCCGGGTTTTCGGAAACGTTTTTAAAAACAATCGCCTCCTTACCCTCAAGGAGGTTTTGTATTCCCCTCTGCTCCTGGCATGTGCTACCGATTGAGGTTTAGTCCACCCAGAAAACTCACTAATGGCATGAATAATGCAGACAACACAGTAACTATTGTTTTACAAGACGCGGCCTTTCTTGTCTCAATGCTGAGACCTGAATGACTAAAGAATCAACTGAGAGGGGGATAATATGAAAAGAACGCTGGGAAAAGTATTGGCTGGAGCCGTTATTGGTTCCTTTTTGATGGTTGGGAGTGCTTTCGCAATGTCGGTTCCTTACTATTTTTCAAGAACCGATCTTACCACTGACGGGAATGGCGATATCAATCTCGTCAGCGCAAATTACGGAAGCTCTGCTTTTGGTATTTACTGGGTTGACGATGTAACCGGAACGCCACCTGCAGTAACAGAATCACTGGATATTAATTTTAAGGCCGCCGGGGATGTGAATATTGGTGAACTAAGGTGGTCGTCTAACGGCACGGCATATAATGTGTATAACGAAATTCCACCCAACACTGGGGTGACAAACGTGCCTGATCTGTTTGGTTTCTATTTCGAGAAGAATGGGATCAGAGTCTATACGGATCCTTCGTTAAGCACCGATTCTGTGAGCGTGACCCAGGAGACGAAATCCAGCTATACATTTAGCCATGGAGAAGACAGCGCAAGTGTCTTTGTTGACGATATCGCCGGCACATCCGCACCTGTGCCCGAGCCTGCTACCATGCTGCTTTTTGGTGCCGGTCTGGTTGGTGTCGTTGGTGCCGTACGAAAAAAAGCACGTAAGTAATGCATAACTGGCATTTAGACCAGCGGTAACAGCTTGGTCTTGAAGCAGGAGCAGCGCTCGCAGAGTATTATAACTTTGTGAGCGCTGTTTTTTTTAGCAGGTTCGAGTTCACCACCCGGTTCGTTTCCGTACAGGCTTAAACAGCGATAACTGCGTCTCATGCGTCCTTTTCTCCACCCATCTCCTCCAAGACGTCGCGGCACCAGGATATAGCCGCCATGGCCTGGGGAAAGCCGACAGTGGAGATAAGCAGCAACAGGCAGTGATAAATCTCTTCTTGAGTAGCGCCGGCCTTTAGCGCCCTTTTAGTGTGGGAATGCACCGACCCTTCCGATTTTGCTGCCGCGGCCGCGGCCAGCTGAATGAGATGGCTGGTTTTTTCATCTATTGGACCGATGTCTCTGATGGTGGTACCAAGATTTTCCAGGGCGGCAAAAACTTCCGGGTACCGCTGGGAAATATCCTGGTACGTCTTGCCGGGCTTGAGATATTTTTTCATGGCTCATCCTCTCGGGTTATTGGGTTCACATTATAATTTCCGGAATCCTGAATCGCCAGGAGACACGGGGCTGAAATTCGTCCTGTACTACAGGATTTTGTCCAGTGTGACAGTACTCCTGCATCAAGCGACCATTTCCCAAAGCAGCACCATTCGCACATCAAAAATATCGGAGCGACGGGGCTTTATTGAAAAAGTCTCAATTGCATAGTTATCGACCGCAAAAGAATCAGCCAGCGCATTCACCTCCTCTTCAATTTCACCGGCAAGTTCATTAAGAGAATTCTGGATGTCAACAATATCCTGTTCAACGAGTCTCACGTCATTTTTTTCCTTGGCAATCCGGCCGACATTGCGCATTCCGGTTGAGGCCTTGCTGATATTGGCGGAGGAAAATTTTTTCCGACTAAAAAAAGCACCTACCACAGCTGCCCCAAAGGAGATAAGAGAGTCAGTCGTCTTTGCCTGGACATCGACTTCTTCTTTGGCCAATTTCTCTAGAGCAGTTTGGAGTTTTGCTTCCAACCGATCCTGCTGTAGCTGATATTTTTCCCTGAGCTTGTCAACTGCCGCATCTTTTTGCTGCTGCAGGTAATCACTGAGACGGACTTTAAAGTCACGCATATTTTCATCCGGATTTGATTCAAATTCAAAACCTGCGTCTTTGATCCGAAAGAGTTCCAGCTGTTTGCTTTGATAAAGATAATCGCTCAAGCCTTTGCTCAGCTCCCGAAAATTCTTCATCTGAGAAATAGATCCCGGCAGGCTGTAATAGAGACTGCCAGCCGGTGAATTCGGTTTGCATTCGGCCAGAGTATAGTGCCCGTCTTCCGCTGCGTTCCAGTCAGATCGAACAAATGACTCATCCAGATACTGGCGCAGGTGTATCTGCCGCACCACATCGATATTCCGCTTGGCGTTGAAAAACCGCACTGATGCTTCACCGGCGAGCCATGGCGCAAATTGAATCTCTTCACTGATCACATTATGCACATAATACAGCTGCTCGATACCCTGCTGTACCATGGGTGCAGCGCCGGCACCATATGCACTCTCAGCAGGCCGGTTTTCGGCTACTGTCCGCTGTGCGGGCGACGCTTCAGCGGTTATATCGGATGACCCGTCACTGTGTTTTTTATCCACCATTAATTTTTTGATATCGCTATTTGACATCGGCCCTTTCAGATAAGACATAACCCAGCGCGTCTCAAACAGAAGCGGATCTTCGAGATGCACGGAATTGAGCAGGAACCGGCGGCCCTGCATATCAGAGAGCAGATTTTTCACCTGTCCGATCTTAAGCTTGCCATCACTGGCGCCAACTATCCCTTCGACGACCCGATCCTGATCCTGACTGGTCTGCAGCCGGCCAACGAACCAGCTGCCGATATTCGACAGCCCTTTATAATCGAGATCCACCGGATTCTGGGTGGCCAGCACCACGCCAATGCCATAGGCCCGGGCCTGCTTGAGCAGCAGTATCATTGGTTTTTTTGATGGCGGGTTGGCGACCGGCGGAAAATATCCATAAATTTCATCCATATAAAGCAATGCCTTCAAAGACGAAGAGCCTTGCTGTAGCCGCATCCAACCGATAAATCGGTTGAGAAGCATGGTCACAAAAAACATCCTCTCGGCTTCGCTGAGATGGGCGATGGAAAAAATAGCTGTTCGCGGTTTTCCTTCTACAGTATACAAAATTTTCTGAATATCAAGCGGTCGGCCAGCTGTCCAGGCGCTGAAACTCGGGCTGGCGAGAATATTATTTAAGCGCATTGCCAGGGTCATCCTCTGCGTCTGCGGATAAAAAGTGTCCAGCGCAAAAACCCCAACCTTATCAAAAGGTGGATTAACGATATTCCCGATAAGCGTTTCCATGGTCAGATCCTGCCCCCCGCGCCAGAAGTGCAGCAACAACGAACTGATTATAATATGCTCCCGGCTCTGTAGCGGATCACCGGTTATATCGACCAGGGCGAGCAGACTGGTAGCAGTAGAATTGACCAGGCTATTGAGCGTGTCGGTATCGTTGACCGTCTCTTGCCCCGGGGCAGTGAAGCTGCTGAGCACCGAGACCGGGACTCCAGCGTTGCTTCCAGGGGTATAGATGGTCATCTCGGTTTTTTCACGCAGGGCAGCGATCCTCTCCAGCCCCTGGTCCCAGGTCTGCAGACCGTGCTTCCAGGTTTCGGCGGTCTTAGCCGCATACTGCTCAGCCGTCATCTCTTTTCGAGCCGCCTCGGCAGGATCGATCCATGGGGCAAAATCCTGCGGGGCACAATTGGGAAAGGTGAGCAGAAGGTTGCCCATATCTCCTTTCGGATCAATCACAATCGAGGGAACATTATCCATAATAGCTTCCTCAATGAGTGCAATCCCCAGACCGGTTTTACCGCTGCCGGTCATGCCGATAATAACGCCATGGGTCGTCAGATCCTTATTCTTAACCAACAGTGGCTGTGGTGAAGAAGCGCCATCATGGATCGACAATTCCCGGCCAAGATAAAGCAGGCCTAATTTTTCATACGGATAGGTCGTTCCCATGTCTTCATTCTCCTGTAGAGATAATGTCTTACCCTTGATAATGATCATTATCTTACTGATAACACGAAAAATCAGTATTTCAACAATTTGTTCTTTCTGCAGCTGCCAAATGGGCTAACGGCTTTAACTCTTGAAAAGAGTCATTCATTATTTACATTTGCCGGGAAAGATGGTTTTTTAAACAACGATTATCAAGCTGTTATTTAAGACACTTTCACCGTGGACAACTTCGCGGAGGACAAAACATATGCAGAAAAAAGAGAGCAGACCCTGCAGGTTAAATCGGCGGGGATTTCTAAAGATTGTAGCCGTGGCGGGGGCTGCGGCTGCCTATTGGAAATTTAGTCTATTTGGTTCGACAAAGCCCCTGCAGGTAGCCAGGAGAAGCCAGCCGATCATGGGCACCGTGCTCAATTTGACCGTTTATGGGATCGACCGGGACAGCTGTGAAGAGGCCTTGCAGCAAACCATTGCGACCATGAAGGCTATGGAGAGTAAATTAAGCCGCCATATGCCGGGAAGCGAGCTTGCCCGGCTCAATCAGACCGGTGTTCTTGACCAACCGAGCGATGATCTCAGCAAAGTGCTGGCGATGGCGGACAGCCTGAGTAAAAAGAGCTCAGGAGCCTTCGATGTGACGATTCTACCGCTGCTCCATCTCCACGAGAGGATCCGGGGCACCAACGACCATCCTGATGCACAGCAACTTGCCTCGGCCCGCCGACTCGTCGGTTATGAAAAAATTACTCGCACCGACCAAAACATTCGGCTGAATCATTCTGGAATGAGCATCTCGCTTGATGGGATCGGCAAGGGATATATTGTCGATCAGGGCGTTGCCGCTCTCAGGCAACATGGTTTCAATAACGTCTATGTTGAAGCCGGCGGCGACCTGATGGTCTCCGGCCAAAAAGAAGCCGCCGTCCCCTGGCGCATCGGCATCAGAAACCCCCGGCCGCAGCACAATCAAAGACTGGTTACGGTTGCGGTAAGCGATAAGGCGGTGGCCACCTCCGGGGACTATCTGCAGGCTTTCACCCCCGACTTTCGACATCACCATATTATCGATCCCCGGAGCGGCTTTTCACCGCCCGAACTGGCCAGTTGTACCGTCACCGCACCAAGCGTCGCCATGGCCGACGGCCTGGCCACAGCCTTGATGGTGCTCGGTACAAATGACGCCCTCGATCTGATCGAGCCCATGCACGGATGCGAAGCGTATATGGTGGATAAAAACCTCCAGCACTTCAACACCACCGGTTTTTTCAGCTGATATGAATACATTTTTGCTTACCAAAGGGCTTGATATCCCCATTTCCGGCAATCCTGAGCCCACCATCCGACCGGGCAATCCGATCCGGCAGGTGGCGCTCATCGGCGATGATTATATCGGCATGAAGCCAACCATGCTGGTCAATGTCGGCGATCAGGTCACTCTTGGTCAACAGCTGTTTACCGACAAAAAGAATCCGGGAGTGGTTTTTACTTCGCCCGGCTGCGGCACCGTCATATCGATCAACAGAGGAGACAGACGGGCGTTTGAATCAATAGTGATTGAGCTGGACGGCGACGAAGCGATTACTTTTTTCGACTCCGGGGGTGATTTAGGCCAACTTGCACCACAGAGCATTCGGGAAAAGCTGATCGACTCCGGTCTGTGGACCGCGTTTCGCACCCGGCCTTACGGTAAAATTCCGGCAATTACGGCTGAACCGGTCTCCTTGTTTATCACCGCGATGGACTCCTCGCCCCTGGCCGCTGATCCGAAGATAATCATCAACGAGTACCAGGCTGAGTACCAACTTGGCCTGAAAACGCTGCGACGGCTGGTTACTGTTCCCATCCATTACTGTACCGATACCAAAACCCTTGCCCCCTGTGAAGAGCTGGATGGTGTCGAGTACTGGTCGTTTAACGGTCCACATCCTGCAGGATTGCCTTCTACCCACATTCACTTCATCGATCCGGTACATGAAAATAAAACAGTCTGGCAGATCGGCTATCAGGACGTGATCGGCATCGGCCATCTCTTTCTAACCGGACAGCTGCCGACCGAACGGATCATTGCCCTGGCCGGTGCCGGAGTGATAATGCCATCGCTTATAAAAACCAGGATTGGGGCATCGCTGCGTGAGCTCTGTCGCAGGGAGCTGTCTCTTGATGAGTTGCGGATTATTTCCGGCTCGGTTCTGAGCGGCCGACAGTCCACAGGGAATTTTGCCTTTCTTGGTCGATATCACGATCAGGTATCAGTCATTGAAGAGTCCAGCGGCAGATCGATTCTTAATTGGCTGCTGCCGGGCAAGGGGCGTTTTTCGGTCCGGCCGATTTTCTCTTCGGCCTACATGAAAAAACAGCTCTTTCCAATGAAGACAGCTCTTTGGGGTGGAAAAAGGGCCATCTATCCTCTCGGCACCTACGACGAAGTGATGCCGCTGGATATCATCGCCACCTCTCTGTTAAAGTCCATTTCCGTGGGTGACACAGAAAAGTCAAAGGCCCTTGGCGCTCTCGAGTTGATCGAAGAAGATCTCGGCCTCTGCGGCTTTGTCTGCCCCGGTAAAAACGAATTCGGCCCGGTTCTGCGCAAGGTATTGACCGCTATCGAACTTGGCGGATGAATTCATTAGAATATAACACGACAACGCTCATTCACCAGGTGACAGCTTAGTAATGAAACTTATCAGTAAAATCATGGAAGATGCCGGACGCCATTTTGCAAAAGGCGGTCGTTTTGCGCGCTGGTATCCGCTTTACGAGGCAGTTGATACCATCCTCTTTGGCTCGAACCAGACTACCAAAATTGCCCCGCATATCCGCGATTCATTCGATCTGAAGCGGATCATGACCACCGTTTTGATCGCTCTGATACCCTGTACCCTGATGGCTATGTGGAATACCGGCTACCAGGCTAATCTGGTCATCGAAGCGATGGGGCTAGCCGGCCCGGATGGCTGGCGGGGCGCCATTATGGCCCTGGTGGGCTGCGATCCGTCCAGCCTGGTCTCTAACTTTGTGCACGGCTCTCTCTACTTTTTGCCTATTTATTTGGTGACCATGCTGGTTGGCGCCTTCTGGGAAGGCATGTTTAATATCATCAGAGGCCATGAGTTCTCCGAGGCCTTTACGGTAACCGGTCTATTGTTTTCCCTGACCCTGCCGGCAACAATCCCACTCTGGCAGGTAGCGGTGGGCATCAGCTTCGGACTGATCTTTGCCAAGGAAGTTTTTGGCGGAGTTGGCCGCAATTTTATGAACCCGGCTCTGGCCTCACGGGCTTTTATCTACTTTGCCTATCCGGCCCAGATGACCGGAGACATGGTCTGGACCGCAGTCGACGGCGTTTCCGGAGCCACCGCCCTGGCCCAGTTTGCCGCTGCTCAGCCTGGTGCCGCCGATGCTTTACGTTCGGTCCATATGACCTGGGCCCAGTCCTTTCTCGGGACAATTCCCGGTTCGATGGGCGAGACATCGGCACTGGCCTGTCTGATCGGCGCTTTCATCCTGCTGATAACCCGCATCGCCCCCTGGCGGGTTATGGCTTCGACTCTGATCGGCGCGCTGCTGTGCGGAAGCTATTTTTATTTTACCGGCAGCGATGTCAATCCGCTGTGGGCAATCCCGCCCCACTGGCATCTGGTGATCGGCGGGCTTGCCTTCGGCCTGGTCTTTATGGCCACCGACCCGGTCTCGGCCGCCCACACTCCTGCCGGTCAGTGGGTTTATGGTCTGTTGATCGGCATACTGGCCATCATGATCCGCGTGGCCAACCCGGCCTATCCGGAAGGTGTCATGCTGGCCATTCTGCTCGGCAATATCTTTGCCCCGCTCTTTGACTACTTTGTTATCCAGGCAAATATCAAGAGAAGGATGCTTCGTCATGGCTGAAGAAAATGCTGCAAAACCTTTTTATTCCGTGCTTATCCTAGCCTTTGTCTGTTCGGCTCTGGTCGCGGCAGCGGCGGTTGGACTGCGGCCCCAGCAGGAAGCCAACCAGGTGATTGACCGGAAGAAAAATATCCTCTATGCCGCCGGTCTCTATACAGAAGGAAGAACCATTGAACAGATGTTTGCGCCCATTGAGACTAAAGTTGTCGAGCTGGCGACCGGAGAATTTGTCCCGGAGACAAGCATCCAACCGGAATCGTACCAACAGCTTAAAGCAGCATTGTCGGATGATACCGGCAGAAAATTAAGTGCAGAAGAGGACACCGCCAGACTGCGCCGCCTGGAAAAATATTCTCTGGTCTATCTGGTTAAAGATGGTGATACGATCAACCAGGTCATTCTGCCGGTACGCGGCAAAGGGCTCTGGTCGACCATGTATGCCTACGTCGCCCTCGATGGCGATTTAAACACTATCCGCGGGGTGTCATTTTATCAACACGGCGAAACCCCCGGTCTGGGCGGTGAAGTGGAAAACCGCAATTGGTTGAAGGGTTGGCAGGGAAAAGAGGTGTATAACGAAGAAGGTGAAGAGGCCCTGCAATTCGTCAAAGGCCAGGCAGCAGGAGACAAAGAAGCCGGACTGCACCAGATCGACGGCCTGTCGGGGGCGACACTGACCACCAAAGGCGTCGACAACCTTATGCAATTCTGGTTTGGGGAACACGGTTTTAAACCTTTTCTCGCTCAATTGAAGAAGGAGGGCAGCAATGGCTGAAACCAGGATGCAACTGATCTCTCGCTCAATATTTGAGCGCAACCCGATAGCCCTGCTGGTGCTTGGCATCTGTTCGGCGCTGGCGACCACCGGCCAGATGACGACGGCCTTTGTCATGTCCATCTGCGTTACGCTGGTGGTGGCTTTTTCCAGCATGACCATCAGTATTGTCCGCTATCAGATTCCGAGCAGTGTACGGATCGGCCTGCAGATCATGGTCATTGCCACTCTGGTCATCATTGTCGATCAGGTCCTGAAGGCGTTTTTTTTCAGCTTATCCAAACAGCTGTCAATTTATGTCGGACTGATCATCACTAACTGCATCGTCATGGGCCGCGCCGAAGGATTTGCCATGTCCAATCCGCCCATCGCCAGCTTTTTTGACGGGATCGGCAACGGTCTTGGTTATGGGTTCATTCTGATGTCGGTGGCCTTTGTCCGGGAACTGCTCGGTTCGGGCAGCCTTTTCGGCTATGTGGTTCTGCCGCTCACCACCAATGACGGCTGGTATGTGCGCAACGGCATGCTGGTTTTACCGGCCAGCGCGTTTTTCCTCATTGCCCTCTTAATCTGGCTCCTTCGCACCATGGATACCAAACAACAGGAGAAAGAGTGATGTCGCACTATTTTGATATCATTATTCGGTCAATCTTTTTAGAGAACCTGCCGCTGAGCTTTTTCCTCGGCATGTGTACCTTTATGGCTATCTCCAAGCAGGTAAAAAGCGCTGTCGGCCTTGGTGCCGCGGTGCTGGTCATTCAGGTAATAACCGTCCCCATAAATAATCTCATCCTCACCTACGTCCTCAAACCCGGAGCCCTGGCATGGGCCGGCCAACCGGATCTGGATTTGACTTTTCTCGGGCTGCTCACCTATATCGCCATTATAGCCGCAGTGGTGCAAATCCTTGAAATGCTCCTCGATAAATTTGTCCCTACTCTGTACAACACTTTAGGGATATTTCTGCCGCTTCTGACCGTCAACTGTGCCATCCTCGGCGGTACTCTTTTCATGGTTGAACGGGGCTATACCTTTAACGAATCCGTGGCTTACGGCTTTGGTTCGGGCGCCGGTTTCTTCCTTGCGGTGGTCTGCCTTGGCGGGATCAGAGAACGCCTGGAATATGCCGATCCACCAGCGGGACTAAAAGGCCTCGGGCTGACTTTTATTTCGGTAGGATTGATGGCCATGGCCTTTATGGGACTGGCCGGGATGGAAATGTGACCGGAAAAAGGAGAGACGGACAATGACGGAAATATATTATGGCGTGGGCTGTTTCTTAGCGATTCAGCTGCTTCTGGTCACCATTATCGTCATCGCCAAAAGAACGCTGCTGCCCAGTGGAGAAGTAAAAATCCTGATCAACGAGGATAAAGAATTACAGGCAAAACCCGGCGGCAAACTGCTGACCACCCTCGCGGACGAAGGGATCATTCTCTCCTCGGCCTGCGGCGGCGGAGGAAGTTGCGGGCAATGCCGCTGTGTCGTTAAAGACGGCGGCGGCTCTATTCTGCCGACCGAACGTGGACAAATTAACAATCGGGATGCAAAAATGGGAGTACGTCTCGCCTGCCAGGTGGCGGTTAAAAGAGATCTGAATATCATCATCCCTCCCGAGATGCTCGAGGCCAGAAAATGGCAATGCAAGGTGATCTCCAACAACAATGTCGCCACCTTTATCAAGGAGCTGGTCATCGGCCTGCCGGAGGGAGATTTGCTCGACTTTAAGGCGGGCGGCTATATCCAGATCGAAGTTCCACCCCATACCCTGGAATATCAAAACTTTGAGATCGATGAGCGGTTCCTCGCCGACTGGACTAAATTCAAGATGTTCCAGTATAAGTCGCATGTCTACAATCCAGTGACCAGGGCCTACTCCATGGCCAATTACCCCGGCGAGAGAGGCATTATCAAGCTGAATGTCCGTATTGCCAGTCCTCCTCCCGGAAAAGCCGAACTTCCTCCCGGCCAGGTGTCTTCCTACGTGTTCAACCTGCAACCGGGCGATGATGTTACTATTACCGGACCCTTCGGCGAGTTTTTCATGGATGACAGCGACTCCGAAATTATCCTCATTGGCGGCGGTGCCGGAATGGCGCCCTTGCGCAGCCATGTTTTTGATCTTTTCAAGGCCCAGAAAACCAACCGAAAAGTCTCTTTCTGGTACGGCGGCAGAAGCCTGAGGGAAGTTTTCTATACCGAGGAATTCCTGGAAATCGAAAAAGCTAACGACAATTTTTCCTTCCACCTGGCCCTTTCCGACCCTCTACCGGAAGATAACTGGGCCGGGCATACCGGTTTTATTCATATGGTATTGTTTGATCAGTACCTGCGCGATCACCCGGCCCCGGAAGATGTCAATTATTATCTCTGCGGCCCGCCAATGATGAACCAGGCGGTTTTCGAGATGCTCGACAGCCTTGGAGTGGAGGAGGAAAACATCCACTTTGATGACTTTGGCGGATAATCATACAAAGATGATTATTATCTGAACATGATTACTTTTATCTTCACTTTTAGTATCACCTTTTCCCTTTTGCTGTTGACGGTGGTTCTGATCAGCTATTGTAAGCGACGGCAGAACCGGACCAACCATGGCCTGACCGGCATGTGCCATAAAAGCGGTGGCACAATGGGCAGTTGCTGCAGTTCCCAGTTACTCACAAAATCCGCGGATCGCAGCAGATTGGATTCCTGCATGAGGCCGGAGAAAAAGAATTGACCTGTTACACCAAAACGTATTGTTCATTTTACCAATAATTTTCCCTGAGGAGAGCACCATGATCGTCGGAATTCTTAAAGAAATCAAAATTGCAGAAAACAGAGTGTGTATGACACCGGCCGGCGTCGAGGTCATGGTCCACAACCAACATCAGGTGCTGGTTGAGAAGAATGCCGGCAAAGGCAGCGGCTTTGCCGATGCGGAGTATCAGCAGGCCGGTGCCGTCATTGTCGATTCTGCAGCGGAAATCTACCAGCGGTCCGACATGGTCATGCATGTCAAGGAACCACAACCGCAGGAATACGATCTTATCAGAAAAGACCAGATAGTTTTCACCTACCTGCACCTCGCGGCAGATGAACAACAGACCAAAGCGCTGGTCAAGGCCGGATCGATCAATATCGCCTATGAAACCATCCAGAAAACAGACGGTTCTTTGCCCCTGCTCACTCCGATGAGTGAGGTCGCCGGCCGGATGGCGGCCCAGGAAGGTGCTAATTACCTGCAGATGACCAAGGGGGGCCGGGGTATTCTTATGGGCGGAGTCCCCGGAGTTGAGCCGGGCAACGTGGTTATTATCGGTGGCGGGGTCGTCGGAGTCAACGCGGCCCTTATGGCCTGCGGGCTTGGCGCCAAGGTGTATCTGCTCGACACCAATCTTGATCGCCTGCGCTACTTACGTGAAGTCATGCCCGCCAACTGTTTTCCGATTATGAGCAGTAAAGCGAAATTGCGTGAACTGCTGGCGAAAGCCGATCTGGTTATTGGCGCCGTCCTTATCCCTGGAGCCAAGGCGCCGAAACTGGTGACCAGAGATATGCTTAAGGGCATGAAAAAAGGCGCAGTCATGGTCGATGTGGCTATTGACCAGGGGGGCTGTTTTGAGACCTCAAAAGCGACCAGCCATGACGAACCGGTCTTCACGGTGGACGGCGTAGTGCATTACTGTGTAGCCAATATGCCTGGGGCAGTGGCCATCACCTCAACTCTGGCCTTAACCAACGCAACGCTGCCCTATGCCGTACAGATTGCCAATAAAGGCTGGAAAAAGAGTGCTCAGGAAAACGAAGAAATCGCTCTTGGCTTAAATATAGTCAACGGGAAGGTCACCTACAAAGCGGTCGCCGAAGCTTTTGCGCTGGACTACACGCCGGTGGCGGAAGTTCTCAAATAAGGATGGCGTCGTAAAAACTCTTCATCTGCTTCGTTGCTACAAAATTATATCATTACGACGTACTATAGTACGCCGAAATGATATAAATTTTGCGCGCCTCGCATATGAAGTTTTTTACTTAGCCATCGGGAAATAAAACTTTTTACGAGATCATCAAAGAAGATGGCCTTGTAAAGCTTTTTAAAAGGCCGACTTGTATCCCACTCGGCCTTTGCATTATGTTCTGCGGTTGATTTACTTCCCAAGCAGCAGATAGGCCTTGATAAAGGGGTCGAGGTTGCCATCCAGCACCGCATCGACATTGCCGGTCTCATGGTCGGTACGATGATCCTTGATTAACCGGTAAGGCTGCAACACATAAGAACGAATCTGACTGCCCCAGGAGATGCCCTTTTTATCTCCGGACAAACCTTCGCTCTGCGCCTCCTGCTTCTCTCTTTCCAGCTCATAGAGTTGGGCGGTGAGCATTTTCATGGCCGTTGCCTTATTGCTATGCTGGGAGCGTTCGTTCTGACACTGGACAACGATACCGGTCGGCAGATGGGTGATGCGGATAGCCGAGTCGGTTTTATTGACATGCTGGCCACCCGCCCCGCTGGAACGATAGGTGTCGATGCGCAGGTCCTTATCGTCGATATCGACCGTAATGGAATCATCCAGCTCAGGCAGAACCATTACCGAGGCAAAGGAGGTATGCCGACGGCCACTGGCATCAAAGGGTGAAATGCGGACCAGCCGATGAATTCCCAGCTCAGAGCGAAGATAGCCATAACTGTTTTTGCCCTTGAACATGATGGTTACACTTTTCGTACCGGCTTCATCACCGGCCAGATAATCGAGAATATCGGTCTTTAAGCCTCGATTTTCCGCCCAGCGCAGATACATGCGCAGCATGATTTCCGCCCAGTCCTGAGCCTCGGTTCCCCCGGCACCGGCGTGGATGGACATAATGGCGTTGCTGTTGTCATGCTCGCCGCTGAACATACACTCCAGTTCCGCCAGGGCCAGAGCCTCATCCATGACGACGATTTTTTCGGCAATCTCCTGCTCCAGCTCAGCGTCTTTTTCCTCCATGACCATTTCTAGAAAGAGCTCGGTATCCTCCAGCTCTTTCCAGCGCGCATTCCAGTCGGTAACAACTTCCTGCAGCTGGCCGAGTTCCTTCTGGATAAGCGTCGCCGCCTCGGCATCGTTCCAGAACCCCGGCGCAAGCGTCTGTCGCTCAAGCGCCTCGAGCTGGTCTTTTTTGGCGTCTAAGTCAAAGATGCTCCTTGAGAGCGAGCAGACGAGATTTCAAATCGATCAGTTTCTGTCTGGAGACTGCAGCACCGGTTTCAATAGCCATAGTTATTGCCTGCCTAGGTTTGTATTTTTCATAAATTTACTTTACTCATCATCTTACTTGCCGCAACCAGTCCACCGAGAAGGCCGACGACCAGGCACAATGGAGCAAAGAGATAGCCAAAGCGCGCCCAGAAAGTCAATTCCTTTAAGAGAACCACTGACGAAGTTTGTGCCCAGGGGACAAACAGCTCCGACTGCCTGGTGATGGTCCCCGTCGGGCTGACAAAGGCGGATATACCGGTATTTGCCGATCGCACCAGGCTGCGCCTGCTTTCTACCGCCCGGAGCACCGCCATAGCCAGGCTGTGATGCGGGGCACTTGATTTACCATACCAGGCGTCATTGGTCAAATTAACCAGCATATTTGCTCCTGCCAATACCCATTGTCGCGATAATTGTGGAAATACCGACTCAAAACAGATTAGGACTCCTGCCTTGGCCTGTTGCCAGACCAACGGCTGCTCGATTGTGCCGACACTGAAGTCTCCTACCGCTTCAACCAGTGGCGTGAGAAATGGCAAGAATTTTCGCAGCGGAATATATTCCCCAAAAGGAACTAAGTGGGTCTTATGATATTTGCCGGCAAACCGGCCGTCAGGCTCAAGAAGCACGGCGCTGTTATAAAAATTTATCTGATTCGCTTTGACGTCAATAACCTCGTACCAGGGAGCTCCGGTCAGAAGAGCAAAATTATTGTCGGCAACCATTTTTTTAAGCGGCTGCATATGGCTATTGCCTAAGGGGAAGAAAGGCAGAGCCGTTTCCGGCCAGACAACAAGCGACGGCGGGTCGGCAGCAAAAAGTGATCTGGTCTGCCGCAGGTAATTATCCACCGTTTCCTGCTGTTGGGTCGGTGACCACTTAATATCCTGTTCTACATTGCCCTGTACAATGCCCACGGCAATGTGCGGTACCTCAGGGGCCGCCGTTGCCTCTTTGAGCTGCGCCAGGCGTTGGTTCGAATAAAAGCCCGCACCGCCAAGCAGACAGAGCACCGGCAGCAGCACCAGAAGATAGTCGGAAACAGCGTGTTTCTTCGCAGCCGCCATCCGCATCAGCAGCATCAGGCAGGTGTTGACCAAAACAATCAGAAAGCTCACCCCATAGTGTCCGACCAGGTCAGCAACCTGTATAAGAGCCGGCACGGCAAACAGCCCATAACCGATATCCATCCATGGAAAACCGGTAAACAGCAGGCATCGCAGCCAGTCGAGTCCTGCCCATAGAGCAGGCAGCAGCCACACCGCAACAGCGGCGGGATATGCCAGGAGTATATATCGGGCCAAAACGGCGAACAGCGCAACATACACGCTCATATACAGCGCCAGTAACAGCAAGGCCGGCACCGCGAGAAATAAAGGCACTCCGCCATACCTCTCCAGGACAATAACAATCCAGTACAAAAGCAGGGAAAAGTGGACCAAGCCGCAGCAGAGACCGGCGGTAAAAGCCGTCCGGGCATTTCTTAAGGGCAAAGCCGCAAACAGGGGAACAAGGGCAACAAAGAGCACCGGCCACACCTCCCCACCTCCGGGGAAAGCTAGCCAGAGCAACAGGCTGGTAAGAACAGGTAACAGGAAAGAGGTGCTGCGGAAAAATGCCACGGTAATTAGTCGCTCTGCGGGAGAATCCGGCTTACTCGAATCATCTTGATCTGTCTGGTGTCGGCACTCTTTACCTCGAAGCGAAAACCACTCGTTTCGACGCTGTCACCGGTGACCGCCAGTCGTCCCAGAAGATGTATCACCAGACCGCCCACCGACTCATACGGCCCTTCCGGGAGTTCGACAGAAAAATGATCGCCTATTTTTTCAATGTCTACCCAGGCGTGGACCTGAATGGTATGCTCATCAATCACTTCCAGGGTATGTTCATCTTCATCGTACTCGTCATCGATCTCCCCGACAATCTCCTCTAAAATATCCTCCAGGGTGATCAGCCCACGCACCGCGCCGAACTCATCAGTGACCATGGCCATATGTACTTTGCGTTTCTGAAACTCCCGCAGTAGATCGACTATCGGTTTTTTTTCCGAGATAAAATAGACCGGCCGCAGATAGCCGGCCAGGTCAGCGGGCTCCGGCCCGGGACGGGAACAGAGCCGCAAGAGGTCTTTTGCATGGATAGCGCCGATAACCCGGTCGGGATTTTCCCGGTATACCGGGATCCGGGTAAAACCACTTTCCGTGACTATTTCAATGAGTTCAGACATCGGTGCCGATTCATCAAAAGAGACCACCTCCGCCGCCGGGGTCATAATCTCAGAGGCGTATGTTTCGCGGAACTCGAGGATGGAATTAATCATTCTCTCTTCGAGCTGCGAAATCAGGCCATGCTCTTCTCCTTCTTCCAGCAGTTCCTGGATATCGTGCTCCAGATCCTCTTTGGTGCCTGGTTTCCTGAATGTAATTATGGCGAGCAAGCGCTGAAAAAAACTTTTCCCCTGGTCAAGTTGCTGCTGTTCAACTTCTGTATCGTGGTCCATTTTCGGGATGTGGCAGTCTCTATGTAGGCAATCGGTAGTCAGGTGGATGGCAGAGCAGATATCTGCCTGTAAAAAAGTAAGTGTGTTCAAAGATAGATAACAACACGGACACAAAAATCAATATCCTGATGACAAATACTCAGGATCATTAACGTTCAACCAGGCGATGCTGTCAAGCAGAAAAGAGCGATCCACAACCGATAGGCCGTAATCAACGGCAAAACCGGCGGGGTTCCTATAATTTTTCTTTTCTATTCCGCCCCACATGGATATAGTAGCCTCGATTTATAGCATCATTTCATATAGTACAACTATTGTGTATTTGCAAGAAATAACAGGAAAAGATTCATATCAACCAACGCAGAAAGACTTTACGAGGAACAGTTTGGAAGGAAAGGTTCTCATCGCCAATCGCGGTGAAATAGCTATCCGGATCATGAATGCCTGCAAGGATCTTGATCTTGATTATGTGGTTGTTTATACCGAAGCTGACAAGGATTCTGAACATGTACGCCGCAACATCGTAAGCGGTCAAAACCAGAATGCCTGGCGCATAACCAGTTACACCGAGCCCAATGATCTTTTCGCCGTTGCCGATTATAGCGGCTGCACCGCTATTCACCCCGGTTACGGTTTTTTCTCGGAGGATTTTCGTTTCGCCAGAAGGGCAACCGTCCGCGACCGACCGCTTACCTTTATCGGCCCCAACTGGCAGGTAATCAGAGACCTCGGCGACAAGATCAACACCAAACGAGTCGCTAATAAACTCGGTATCCCCACCATTCCCGGCACCGACGCCCCGATCTATAACGAGATGGAAGCCGAAGAAATTGCCGCAGGACTTCTCGAGGACCAGCGTCAGGCCGGAATAAGCAACCCGTCAATCCTGGTCAAGGCAGCGGCCGGCGGCGGGGGCATGGGCATCGAAGAGGTGACCGAAATCGAACCCTTCCGCCGGGTCTATCGACAGCTGCAGAACTACGCCAAAAGGCAGTTTGGCGATGGCGGCGTGCTGATTGAGCAGTGCCTGCGTGATTATAACCACCTGGAAGTACAGCTCGTCTGTTCGAAATATGGCGAACGAATCCATTTCAGTTCAAGAAACTGCACCATCCAGTCCACCGGGCGTCAGAAGCGCGTTGAAGCGGCACCGGGTTTTGACGATTCCTGTTTTGAATACGATTTTGACGGCAACAAACTCCTCGACCAGATTGTTAAATACTCTCTCAAACTGGCCGATTATGTCAAATATGATAATGTTGGAACCTGGGAGTGGATTATCAGCAGATCCGGCCAGCCCTATCTGCTTGAGGTCAATACGAGAATCCAGGTAGAGAACGATATCTCCGCCAGAATCAGTTATATCGGCGGCGAGCAGCCCAATCTCATTCGCGAACAGATCCGCCTGGGGCTGGGCAACCGTCTCGGCTACAAACAGAGCGCGGTGAAGTTTAAAGGCGCCGCCATCGAACTGCGTATCGTCGCCGAAGATACCCGGCGCGGCTTTGCCCCCTGGATCGGCACCATCAACGAATTCACCTTTCCCCAGTATCCCTGGTCGGTGGTCTATACCCATGTGCCAAGCGATAGGCCCTACCCCATCCCCAGCGATTTTGACCCGAACCTGGCACTGGCTCTGGTCTGGGGAGATTCGATGGACGACGCTAAGTTGAAGGCGGCCCGCTTTATCGATGAGACCATCATCCGCGGCACGGATTCACACAATAATCCGATTATCACCAACCTCGTCTACCTTAAAAATAATCTGGATCGTCTGCTTGCTTTTTAGTAGCCCAGGCAAGCGACTCTCATAGAAAAATATAGTTGTAACATGAAAGAATTACTCAAGCAGCTTGGCAAAACAGAAGAGCGTATCAATTACCTTCTTCAGATAAAGGATTTCTCCAACTGGGGTAATCTGGATGGTTTCAAGAAAAACTGCGACCAGCTCAAGCACTCCGTCTACGATCTGAGTGAAGAAAAACTGGCGGTGGAGATCCGTAAGCTCAATGAATCGATTTCTTTTCTTGAAGAACGGGCAGAAGAACATCTCACCCCGATGGAAAGGGTGCGGATTGTTCGGTCCATCCAGCGTTTTTCACTCAAAGACATCCTGGAAAATGTTTACGAGGACTATACCGAACTCGGCGGCGAAGGCGACACCAATGTCGATCCGGCGATGATCTGTGCGAAAGCCACCATCACCCGGCGGATCAAGAATAAGCCCTACACCGCCTCGGTCATGGTCATTGGTCAGGAGACCGGGCATGGTGAAGAATTCCGCAACGGCGGTTCCTGTAAACCGCAGGGCAACGAGAAAGCCCTGCGCTACATGAAGGTAGCCGAGACCGAGGGCATCCCGATCCATTTTTATATCTTCACCCCAGGCTCCTACCCGGTTGAGGAAGGCTCAGGTGCGGCGCAGCAGATCGCCAGAAATATCTATGCCATGACCAAGCTCAGGGTGCCGATGGTCTCGATGATCTCGGAAGGCGGCTCGGGAGGCGCCGAGGCCATCGGTCTGTCCGACTATCGCATAATGGCCTCCCATGGCTACTATTCAGTCATCTCTCCTGAAGGGGCCGCAGCTATTGAAGGTAAAATCCGCGAAGGATCCAAGGTTCCAAAAGAACTTATTGAAGTCTGTGCCGACCGGCTTAAATTAACCGCCAACGATAACCTGGAAAAAAAGACCATTGACCGCATCATCTATGAACCGCGGCTTGGCGCCAGAAGAGACGACTTTGCTTTTTTTGCCAAGCTGCGCGCGGAAATGCTCCGGGCAACCGACAAGATCGTTTTGGCTACCAAGAGTTTCAGTGCCCTGCGCACCTATGAAATTCGCCGCAAAAAGCATAAGGCCGCCGATGAAGAAGAACTCCAGGTCGAGGTGGCGTGGGATTTAAACCGAGAAGAAATTAACCGACTGCTCAGTACCCGCTCCAGGAAATATCTGGCGATGGGGAAAAACGGCTTTATGGGCCAGGCGGAAGCAGAGGAAGGCATCTATAACCTGGCCAAGATAGGAACTGAAAAGGTCTATTACACCCTGCGCTACGATATCATGAAAAATCACAAGCGCCAGGTTAAAAAAGTATTAAGCGACGTATCGGGGGAGAGCACGGTGATGCTCAAACGCATCACCGAACCGATAACCGCCTTCATCGACCTGTTTGGCAAAAAGAAGACCGAAAAACCCCAGCGGCTGATTACCTATACTGGTGGGGGCACTTCCCACGAGAACCAGACAAGACGGGTAGATCCGCTGGAACTGACCGATACCTACACCAGCCCGCTGGCCAATATCGATCGGACGGTGAGCTGCCCCAATGCCGAGAAATATGGCTGCAAAGATCTCTGGATACCGGATTTGTATGGCGACTTTGCCGGTGTTTGCGAGACCTGCGGCCACCATTTCCCGCTGGAACACCAATGGTATCTGAAAAATATTTTCGATCCCAATTCGATTACCCCGTTCAACACCGAAATAACATCCGGTAATCCGCTCAATTACACCGGCTTTACCGAGCGGCTGCAGCGAGCCAAAGATAAGACCGGCAAACGTTCGGGTAATATGACCTTTCATGCTAAAATTAACGGCATTCAGATCATTGTCTCCATGCTCTATTCCGACTTCCGCAACGGCACGGTGGGTTCCGCCGAAGGGGAAAAGTTTGCCCAGGCCTGCGCCCTTGCCAAACGCAAAAAACGGCCATTTCTGGCTTATATCCATACCACCGGCGGCATCCGCATCCAGGAAGGAACCCTGGGGGTCACCCAGATGCCTAAATGTACCATGGCGGTGCGGGAATATATTGATGCCGGGGGATTGTACCTGGTGGTCTACGATAACAACTCCTACGCCGGGCCACTCGCCTCTTTCCTGGGCTGCTCGCCCTACCAGTTTGCCATCCGCTCAAGCCGGGTCGGCTTTGCCGGGCCCCGGGTCATCCGGGAAACGACAGGCTCCGCCATCCCTCCCGACTATCATTCGGCAAAAAACGCCTTGAAACGAGGACATATTCAAGGCATATGGGATCGTCGCGAGTTCCGGCGAAATCTGCATAAGGCACTTCTGACGATGGGCAGCCCAAGCCTCTATTACCGGTAATAAAGTCCCGTGAGACAAGGCAAACTATCTGCGCTTCTGCCGCCACATCAGCAGGGCCGAGAATGCCTTCAATAAGGCGCTGTTAAAGAAAATCGATGGAGACCGCACGGAACTTGCGCAGGTCACGAAAGCAATGGCTGAAGGTTTGGAAAATTTACGAGACCAGGAAGCGGAAAAAATATTTGTCGATGCCGTTCAATGAAGTTGAAATTATCTGTGGAGCTATCCATCCTCATCCGACCAGCCTACACAAGTAATCTATAGACGATGATTTTCTCTGACCAGACCGCTCTTCTCCGTGCATTTCAAAACGCGAGTGAAGAACAACTGATTCAGCATCTCGATGCGATGGTTCTCTCAATGGGACAACAGGCTTTTTGCCAAATGTCCGCAAGACACCTTGTCGCGCTTACCCGTCCCGAAAAAGCTATGCCAGAAAGCCTTGTCCGTTTTGGTCCAATGGTCCGGGATGGTATTGTCTTCTTTTTATCCAAAATATCATATCCCAGATTACGCAAAGCAATTATCAGCCAGGCAAGGCTTCAGGCCGATAGTGAAACCGGAGAGCGATTGGTGGATCTTGCCCTTTACTTTCCAACCCTGCATAAACTTGGGCAAATTATTGCTCGGAATCCCGGGCTTGAGCCCAAGTTGAAAGGATGGCTCATCCATCTGGAAAAGGGACGATACGGGACCGATATATCTGAGTTGGTACAACACCTTGTTGGATGGCTGGCTGAAGTCGAGGTAACCCATCAGATTTCTCTCGCCGCCGATATTCTTGCCGAGGCAAGTGTCGCCGCTGTCCTCCCTTTTACCTGGCAAATGAAAAAAGTAGAGGGCACTTCAAGAGGAGTGGTCAAGGTGCTCAAGCCCGGCATAGAAGCATATCTTTTGGAAGAATTACGCATTCTTGAAGATGTAGCTGAATTTTTCGAAAAGAACCGGGAAATGTATGGATTGCAGGATATGATGGTTGTGGATCTCTTTAACGATGTCCGCGACGATCTGGTGCGTGAAATCGACCTGACTGCCGAGCAGAAAAACATGATTGAGGCGGCCCAAATCTACAGTAATGTGCACGGCGTAGAAATTCCTAAACTATTGTCATTTTGTGCACCAACCATTACCTCTATGGAGTTCGTTGACGGGAGAAGGATCACCGATGCAGAAATTTCCCAAGATCAGCGGAAAACCCTGGCGAATCTGACCTTTGAAGCAATTATCTGTCTGCCGCTCTTTTCCATGAAAGAAGCAGCTTTGTTTCATGGCGACCCACATGCAGGTAATATCCTTGCAGTCCCAGCTACAGCTTCAAATGATTTCGGTATCGTACTGATCGATTGGACCCTCGCAGGGCACCTGACGAGGAATCAGCGCAGCCACATAATGGAGATGATGGTCGGGATCAAGACCGACGATGTAAAAAGGATTTGTGAGGCGATCCATCTGATGATAATCAGGACAGGTTCGAAATCTTCCCCAGAGCGGATCAAAGAGTGCGTCACTGGCTTTATCGCATTGAAGGATCATCAGAGCGATCCGCTGAAAATGGCTTTCACGCTCATGGCTGAATTGACCATGGAAGGCTTGGTCTTTCCATCGGAACTCATCCTTTTTCGCAAAGCTTTCTTTACCCTTGAGGGGGTCTTGGCTGATATCTCGCCCGGATTTTCAATGTCGGAAGCGATGGAGAAGTACCTTGGGCAACTGTTGTTAGCGGAGCTCCCGCTGCGAGTCGCCACTGGTTATCTGCCGATCCCTGACACGGCTTTATATTATCGGACCCTGCTATCAAACCAGGCTTTCGCGGATCTGACATTTCATGAGGCCTTAACGGCCTGGCACAAGGCAATGATATCGAACTCCTCGCTTATAGGAGTACAAACAAAAATGATGGCTGACTTTCTAACTTGCTGGTGGGGAACTTTAGGATGTCTGCCGGACGTAAAGTGAGACTGCTCTAGAGTGTTATCAAAGATCGTATCTAACACCAACATTTGAAAAAAGCGTCAAGGCGGAGTACAACAGAAAACATCAGGATCTTTTTTGGTTTAATACTATTTCTGATACCTAGAAGAGGATTGTATGACTTCAACCCATTCGATTGAATCGATCAATGCATTGAGACAAGGGTTTATGACCGCCCGTATTGTTCTTACTGCCGCAGAACTTGATCTCTTCAGCCTGCTCGCACCTCATCCGCTGACGGTGAAAGAGGTGGTGGTAACAACACGCGGTGACCAGCGCGCGATGACCATTCTACTTGATGCACTGTGCGCACTCGGCTATCTGGTGAAACAGAACTCCAGCTATCAGACTGAACCGTCGGCAGTTCCTTTACTGGTAAAGGACAGCGCCCAAAGCATGCTGCCGATGGTCCAGCATATGGGGACTCTTTGGCAGACGTGGTCGAAACTCACGGATATCGTTTTGAACAGGGCGGCAGCCGGTAGTGGAGGACCAGGGGCGTTGCATAAGGACCATATTAAGGCCTTTATCGGAGCCATGCATACTGCTGCCTCAAAAATGGCTCCTGCCGTGGTAGCAGCGGTCAATCCCACGGGAGTCCGGAATATGTTAGATGTCGGCGGCGGCTCGGGGAGCTACACCCTGGCCTTTTTACAGGCCTCACAGGAGATCCGGGCAACACTTTTTGATTTGCCGGAGGTAATCGACATGGCCAAGGAAAGGATTGAGACTGAAGGAATGATTGAACGGGTAACTCTAATGCCAGGAGATTTTTACCGCGATCCCCTGCCTTCGGGGCATGATTTTGCCTTTCTGTCAGCGATTATCCATCAGAACAGCCTTGAGGAGAATAAGGCTCTGTATAGTAATATTTATCAGGCCCTGGAGCCGGGTGGCCGCATCGTTGTGCGGGATCACGTGATGTCTCCTGACCGTACGCAACCGCTCGATGGAGCGCTTTTTGCAGTGAACATGTTGGTTGGCACCCCTGGTGGCAATACCTATACTTTTGACGAAATTGCCTCCGGGCTTTCCTCTGTAGGATTCTCCGGTATCCGCCAACTGCAGTCAAAAGGAATGTTTTCTCTAGTGGAGGGTTTCAGAGAAAAATAAAAGTATTTGGGTACATAAGTAGACACATATCAACATGTACCAACATTGCACCAACAAATAAGGCTGGATACCAACAATTTTTAGTGGATTTCACTGGACAACAAAAAACCCGCTTTCTTTTGGTAGAAGCGGGTTTATAGGATTTGATTGGATTGTATCAAACTATGATCTGGCGGAGAAGCAGGGATTCGAACCCTGGGTGGAGTCTCCCCCACAACGGTTTTCGAGACCGTCCCGTTCGGCCGCTCCGGCACTTCTCCGCTTGCAGCCATTGATACCAGGAAATAGCCTGTTGTTCAATAGGATAAAGCCTCTGCTCAGAGATTGATATGGAGAAATAATTTGACGAAATGTGCTCTTCCTGACTATATTAGTGAGGATTTTTAGTTATTTCTTTTCCCCTGCAATGAAAAACCACCTCGAGAGCCCATGAAACACTTCCTTATTCTGTTATTGTTATTGTCTGGTCTGGTCCCTGCATCTTTTGCCGGATCTCTCCCGGATGTTCCACACATTGTGGTAACCGGCGAGTATGAAATACGCGCAGTACCGGATATTGTTACCATTTCACTCAGTATTTCCGAAACCGGCTTCGAGGTGGCTAAGGCCCGGAACAGTGTAGAGGCCAGGTCAAGAGAACTTATTTCTTCATTTACCTCTCTTAGCATCGCCAAAGAAGATATCAGTTCAAGCCAACTACAGATCACCCCGCATTATAACTGGAACAACAGTGCGCAGATCTATGCCGGAACCGAGGTATCAAGAACCGTAGAAGTAACTCTACGGGACCTGAACCGCTATGATGAGCTTATCCGTTCCATCATCGATGCCGGTGTCGCCCAGATACATTCAACCCGCCTCAGTTCCTCAAAAGAGCAAAAATTGCGGGAAGACGCCCTGCGCGGGGCTATTCAGGCTGGTCTGGACAAGGCCCAAATCATGGTCGCTCATCTGCCGGAAAAAATCGGGCCGATGTATTCGATTTCCTCACAGAATGCCGGTGCACCTGTTCTACCGACCCGGTTCCAGATGGCTGAAAGTAAAGCCCAGAGTGCTTTCGAGCCTGGGACAATCCTCTTCCAGGAATCAGTCCAGCTTGTTTTTTATCTGGTGAAGGAAAAATAGGCGACCGGTCGCAGGGATTTTTCGATAAATCTCCTCAACGCCTGAAATTCATTGCATATCTCGTCAACAGAGATATGATGAATTATCCGTAAGTATTCCCTCAACAGGAACCCAGATGGCAACAGATATTTCCAATATCGAGATTCTTCGACTGATCAGTGCGCAAATAAACCTGCCTTCACCACCTGTAATCGCCGCCCAGATTCTCCAGACAATCCAGAACAAAGAGAGCTCCTTAACCGATCTGGAGAAGATAATTGCCGCCGACCCGGCTCTTACCAGCAAATTATTGCGCATTGCCAACTCGGCGTTCTATTCCCTGCCCAGTGAAATTGGCAATGTCAACCGGGCACTGTCGATTCTCGGTACCAATGTCATTAAAAACATTGCCCTTTCCTTCGTTATTGCCAGTGATCTGCGGGATAAAACTAAATCATCGCTTGATTTAGACTATTTCTGGCGGCGCTCGGTCACTGCGGCAGTGTCAGCCGAGCTGGTTGTGGGCCTGATCCATGAAAAAAATGAAGATATATTCGTCACCGCCCTGCTGCAGGATATTGGCGTTTTGATAATGTATCTCAGTAAAGGAGAGGAATACACTGCAGTACTGGAGCAGTGCATCCAGGACAGCGAGGCCAACCTGATTCAGCTGGAACAAACAATGTATCAGTTTAATCACCAGCAGCTCAGCTGGACACTGCTGAAGACCTGGGGAATTCCCGAATCGATAGTCGAACCGGTGCGGTATCACCACCAGCCTGAAAGTGCCCCCGAACAATATCGCAAAACCTGCTCCATACTGTATGTGGCTAATCTGCTGTCGGCAATTTACAGTGGTAGCGAAACTGCCCAGAATGTCCGGGAACTGCAAACAAAAATGGAGGATCATTTCCAGGTCACTGCTGAGCAAACGCGGACCCTGCTCGACAATGTCGCCGAAAAAAGTCTCGATATCCTGAAGATATTTGAAATCGATCCCGGTCAGTTAAAGCCATATTCCCAGATGCTCCAGGAGGCTAATGAGGAACTCGGCAAGTTAAATCTCTCCTATGAACAGCTGGTGCTTGAGCTGAAAGAATCAAAACAGAAATCAGAAAGAATCACCAACGAGTTGAAAAAAGCCAATAGCCAGCTCGAAGAACTGGCGTTTCGTGACGGCTTGACCCATCTCTATAATCATAGATATTTCCAGGAAATTCTGGGCAAGGAGATAACCCGGGCCAGGCGCTACCGGAATCATCTTTGCCTGATTTTATTCGACATTGATTTTTTTAAAAATGTCAACGACTCTTTCGGCCATCCGGCGGGCGATCAGGTCTTGATCAATCTGGCCGGGGCAATCAGTAAAGCAGTACGTCCAAGTGATATAATCGCCCGTTATGGCGGTGAGGAATTTGCTGTCATCCTGCCTAACACCAATCAGACCGGAATGAATGTTTTCGCCGAGCGGCTGCGCCGATGCGCCGCCTCTGTGGTCACTTTGATTAAAGATCACGAGGTAAAAATCACTATCAGCTGCGGCGGCGTCCATCTTGCGCCGGAGGACAATATCACCCAACAGCAGCTCATCGACGGCGCCGACCGCAATCTTTTTTTGTCAAAAAAAAATGGCCGAAACCGGGTGACCACTCTGCCTTTGGATTCACCTCTCCAGCAACAGACCAAGGGCTGACATGGACGTTCATAAAAGACTTTTCCGAAACTCTATCCTGCTCTTTGCCCTGCTGGCATTTTTGCATAGTACCGGCAAAGCTACGGGGGCAGAAGTCTTGTCCTGGGATGAGGCGGTAAAACTCAGCCGCGACCAGACCGTCGACTGGTATATGTGGGGCGGTTCTCCGGCGGTCAATCGTTACGTCAACGGCTATCTGGCTTCTGCTCTCAAGGAAAAATACGGTATTCTACTGCGGCAGGTGCCGGTCAAAGACATTGCTGAGATTGTCAGTAAGCTGATCGTTGAAAAACAAGCCGGCAAGACCAGCGACGGCAGTGTCGATCTGCTATGGATCAACGGAGAAAATTTTCGGACCTGCAAACAGCAGAAGCTTCTCTACGGTCCTTTCGCCGATAGACTGCCGAACCAGCGCTATGTCGACTGGTCCAAACCAACAGTAAAAAATGATTTTGGGACGCCGGTGGAGGGCATGGAATCGCCTTGGGGCAGTGCCCAGATGGTCATGATCTACGATACGGCAAGAACACCTCAGCCACCGCAGTCCATTCCCGCCCTGATCGCCTGGATAAAGGCTAATCCCGGGCGTTTTACCTATCCTGCCCCACCGGATTTTACCGGCTCGGTGCTCATCCGGCATTTTTTTTATTATGCCGCAGGTTCAGTTGACAAATGGCAGGGCGATTACTCAACAGCCGATTTTATGCAGGCCGCCGAGGCCACCTACAGTCTGCTCCGCGACTTAAAGAGCTCCCTCTGGCGCAGCGGCGGGACCTATCCTGAATCGCCGGTAAAAATGAATACTCTTTTTGCCGATGGCCAGATTGATTTGTCTTTTTCCTATCATCAGGGCGACGCGTCACGGAACATTCTTGACGGTCTCTTTCCGGAAACGGCAAGGACCTTTGTTTTTGACGAAGGCACCATCGCCAACACCCATTTTGTTGCCATCCCTTATAACGCCAAAGATGCGGCAGCGGCAATGGTTGTGGCAAATTTTCTTCTTTCTCCGGAGGCGCAGCTGGAAAAAGCTATGCCCCAGGTTTGGGGTGATTTCCCGGCAATCAGCCCCACTCGACTCCCTGCAGTATGGCAGGAGAAATTCACCAATCTACCACGAGGCAAGGCAACGCTTGGGGACGCCGAGCTGCAGGCGCATCAGCTGCCGGAGCCGCCAAGCAGCATCCTGATCGAACTGGAAAAAGGCTGGGTTGAGCATGTCCTAAAGAACAGATGACCGATAGTTCGAGTCATTTACGCGAAAAACAGGGTTACACCGGGCGGACGACATCGTTTTTGCGGCTGTGCGGACTTCTTGGCCCTGCTCTTGGTACCATTCTGGTTCTTTTTGGCGGAGGTTTAGCCCTGGGACTATTGCAGGCCCTTGGCTATCTTCCCGCATCGGGGTTTTCCAGTATCGGTTTGCACCATTTTACCCATGTTCTCCATGATCCCGATTTTAGTAAAAGTCTGATTCTCACCTTGTATATCGCCATAACTTCCACCCTGATCGCTGCCGTCATCAGTGTTTTGCTCGCGCTGTCTCTTCTCAGCTTAGCCGCGAACCACAAGGCCGTTCATTTTATTTTACAGATTCCCCTGACGGTACCGCATCTGGTTATCGCTATTGCCATCACTTTATTGCTGGCACCAGCGGGAATGCTTTCCCGTCTCTGTTCCTCTCTTGGCATGATTGACAGCCCAGCCAACTTTCCGCTGCTGGTCAACGACGGCTGGGCAATCGGCATTCTTGTGGTTTATATCTGGAAGGAGATCCCCTTTATTACCTTTATGCTGCTCGCCGTCTTACATAACATGGGCACGGAGCTTCTGGAGGCGGGCGCGACGCTCAGGGCATCGAAATGGCAGCGCTTCACGCATATCACCCTGCCGATCATCGCGCCAAGCCTGGGAGCAGCCTGTCTGATCGTCTTTGCCTTTACCTTCGGCGCCTTTGAAGTTCCTTATCTGCTTGGCCGCACGTACCCTCCGGCTTTACCGGTATGGGCCTACAAAAACTACAGCGACATTGATCTGCTTGCTCGGCCGGAAGGCATTGCTATCGGCCTGATCATCGCCACTATAGTTATTCTGGCTATCGGCCTGTCGCAAATCTTCCTTTACTTTGGCCGAAAAAGGGGATTGACGATATGAGAATACAGAAATGGCTCCTGTTTTTTTCGGTAGTGGTCAGCGTCTTTCTTCCCTTTCTGCCGCTCTTGCTCTGGTCCATGAGCGAGCGCTGGTTTTATCCGGATCTGCTGCCGCAAGCCTTTGGACTGCGGGCATGGAGCTATATTTTCAGCACCGCAGGCGGACAGATTACAACGGGTCTTTCGGCCAGCTTTTCCCTTGCTCTTATCACCACCATCATCTCCCTCATCCTTGGCATTCCAGCGGGACGAGCTCTTGGGCTCTATGATTTTCCCGGCAAAAAACTGCTCGCAATATTACTGATCTTGCCGATAATCGTGCCGCCGCTATCGGTTTCAATGGGACTGCATTTCTGGTTTATTCAGCTGCACCTGGCCGAAACTTTCATCGGGGTGGTGCTTATCCATTTAAGCTTCTGTCTGCCCTATACCATTTTTGTGATCTGGGGAGTCTTTACCGATTATAACCCCGACTTTGAGGAACAGGCACGAACGCTTGGCGCCTCTTCGATACGAGTTATCCTGCAGGTGATGCTGCCGATGATTTTTCCCGGAATTACCGTCGCCGCCCTTTTTTCTTTTCTGCTCTCCTGGTCGCAATATCTCAGCACCCTGATTATCGGCGGCGGAAAACTGCTTACCCTGCCGATCCTACTCTTTTCCCTGATGGACAGCGGCGACCGCCCGGTGGCCGCTGCGGTCAGCCTGGTATTTATCCTTCCGGCCCTGCTCGCCCTGATGGGCAGCGCCCATAACCTGGGTCGCAGCGGCCTGCAGGGAGTGCGCTGATGGGACGCCTCGAGATTACGAATCTGACCATCAGATATAACACCAAACCGGTTATTGAAGACCTCTCTACTGCTATTAGCGACGGCGAAATGGTTTCCCTGCTCGGCCCCAGCGGAGTCGGCAAAACCACCATTCTTAAGGCTATTGCCGGATTGCTGCCGCCTGCTTCGGGTTCCATTCGCATTAATGGTATACGGGTTGACCATCTCGCCGCTGAGAAAAGAGATGTGGTATTGATTTTTCAAAAGCCGCTGCTTTTTCCTTTTCTCGATGTCTATCAAAATATCGGTTTTGGTTTAAAGATGGCCAAAATTCCTCGATCCATGGCCAGCAAACGGATTGACAGAATTATGCAGATCACCGGCCTTGAAAAAATGAAAGATCGCCGAATCCACCAACTGTCCGGGGGGCAACAACAGCGAGTGGCTTTAGCCCGCGGCCTGGTGCTGGAACCATCGGTGCTGCTCCTGGACGAACCGCTCAGTAGCCTCGATGCGGAACTTCGCCGGCAGATGCGCGAACTTATCTGCACCATACAGTCCCAGACCGGCACGACGATGCTCTTTGTCACTCATGACCAGAGTGAAGCCCTGGCGATCAGCGACCGGATATGTCTGCTGCTTGACGGCAGGCTGCGACAAAGCGGAACGCCTGCCGAGCTTTTCTATCATCCCGCCGATGCTGATGTCGCCCGTTTTTTCGGCTGCACCAATTTCATTGCCGGACAGATCCATAACGGCATCTTTATGAGCGGCACAATCCAGTGTAGTACTACCCTCCTTGGTGATACGTCTCATGCCCTGGCCGTTATTCGACCGGAAGACATTGTCCTGTGCCCGAACGATACAGATGAAGGTATACCTGGAAAAGTAGTGCAGATCCAATTTGAGGGTCCTTCGACCAGGCTTACCATCGAGACCGGGCAGAATACCTTTACCGCGCTGTCTTCGCGTCCGGCCTGGACCAAGGACCAGCTTGTCCGGCTGCAGTTTCCACCTGATCGCCTCCATATGCTGCCGGAAGATAAAAGACCATGACCTCGCCCCAAAATCCCTTTCTGCAGTACCTGGATCCGGTCAAAAACTATCTGCACCGGCAGTGCTGGGATGATGTTCCGGTAATGCAGGGACAAACGTTTACCGTGTCACCTCTGGCCGGTGGGGAATATAACCTCAATTATTTGCTTGAGTCACCAACGATCCGGCTGGTCTTTCGCGTCAATATGGCCTCGCAGATCAATCGAAAAGACCAGATTGTTTATGAATTTAAAGCCCTGCAGCTGTTGCAGCACTCCGGCGTCACCCCCATACCTTTTTTTGTCGATGACAGTCGCCGCCTGATCGACCGGGGCATCTCGATCATGGAATATCTGCCGGGGAGCCCGCTCGACTATCAGGTGGACCTGGCGGGGGCGGCCAGAACCCTGGCGATCATCCATCAGCTAAAGCCTGCCGGGGCGAACAATCATCTGATTGTCGAAAAAGAACCCCTGTCTTTAATTTATAGAGAATGTGCCGGACTACTCGACACCTATTGCAATTCAGAGCTGGCCAATGACGATCTCGCAAGCCTGCTACTGGAGCTCAAGGCCTGGACCGATAAGGCCCGAGCCAGGGAACAATATTTTCTTGATAATCCATGGTTGTGCATTGTCAATACCGAGGTCAATTCGGCTAATTTTATCGTTAATCGGGCACAACAGACATGTCATCTTATCGATTGGGAAATGCCCCGCTGGGGCGATCCTTCAACCGATTTGTGTCATTTCTGTTCCCCGCTGACCACTTTATGGAAAACCGACTTTCGTTTTTCTCCCGAAAGCCTTGAGGTCTTTATCCGGGAGTATAAAAACAATATCCACTGTGCCTGCTTGCGCGACACTCTGGATCAGAGGATGCAACGTAAAATGCCCTTTGTTCTGCTCCGCGGTATCTCCTGGTCGGCCATGGCCTGGGTGCGTTATCAAACGGGATACCAGGGCATTCGCAATAAAGATACCTGGCAGAAAATTCAGCAGTATATGCAGGTGGATTTTATCCGATCATTGTTTCAGCCGTTTATGAACAGCTAGGGGAGTGGTAAAAAGATGGGGACCAACAGCCGACTGCTGCTCTTTACCAGATACCCTGAAGCTGGAACAACCAAGACCAGGCTGATCGTGGAACTCGGCGCCGAGGGAGCGGCAATGCTGCATAGAAGGCTTACCGAGAGGCTTATGGTTCAAGCCGATTTGCTGCAGCAGCGCCTGGGCATTGCCACAACCATCCATTACACCGGCGGCAGCGCAAAAAAAATGACCACTTGGCTCGGACCACGGCAATGTATTGTCCAGGTTGATGGCGATCTTGGCAAGAGGATGCGCGCCGCTTTTATCCATGCCTTTGCCCGTGGTGCGCAGACTGCTATCCTAATCGGCAGCGATATTCCGGATATCAACGTCGGGCATCTCCAGCAGGCGTTTGATGCTCTAACAACCAATGCAGTGGTTATCGGCCCAAGCGAAGACGGCGGCTATTACCTGATAGGTCTGAGCGCTGCACATGCTGCGCAGCTGCTGCCGCTGCTCTTTGACGACCTGAGATGGTCGACTGAAGATCTTTTTACAACCACCCAAAAACGTCTCGAGAGGGCTGGTTATCGTGCTGTTGTTCTACCCACTCTGCGCGATATCGACCTACCCGCCGATCTCGCTCTGGCCAGGAACAGGGGCCTATTATGATGCCGTCGATCTCGATAATAATCCCCACCCTGAATGAGGAAAGAGTCATTACCAAGACTCTCGCCGGGCTGCTGCTAAACAGCAACTGCGAGGTCATTGTCGCCGATGGCGGGAGTAGCGATGCGACCCTCGAGCTGGCTGAAAAAATGGACTGCAAAACGATTTCCGGCCCCAGCGGACGAGCCCGACAGATGAACCTTGGCGCTGCTTGCGCGACCGCGAAAATACTGCTTTTTCTGCATGCCGATACCCTGCTGCCGGTAAATTTTCCTGCCCTCGTGCAGGCCGCTGTCGCAAGGCCGAATTTTGCCGCCGGGGCTTTTTCCCTGGCCATTGACGAGCCGGCGAAAAACCTTGCCTTTATCGCCCGGATGACCAATCTCCGTTCACGGTTGCTGCACCTTCCCTATGGCGATCAGGCGATTTTCACCACCAGGGAGATTTTTATGGCAGTCGGCGGCTTTGCCGAGATTGCCATAATGGAGGATTTTGTGTTCATCAAAAATGCAAGGAAAAGAGGCGCGATCATTATCCTTCCTGAGTATGCGACAACTTCCGCCCGCCGCTGGCAGAATATGGGCATTGTCAAAACAACTATAATCAACCAACTTATCGTCATCGGCTATCGGCTCGGTATACCACCGGCGACCCTTGCCGGATGGTATCAGCGGATGCGTGGAATCGGGCAACAAGATGGTGCATCATGACCAATCGCCGTGCCTACCTTGCCTGCATCGCCATTGTCTTTATCTGGTCGGGATGGATCACTATTTCGCGCTATGGCGTGCACACTGCTCTGCAACCGGCCGACATTACCCTGCTGCGCTATGTAACCGCCCTGGTCTGTATATCGCCTTTGGCCTTTCGCCACCGGTGGTCGAAATATCGGCTGCATCAGTACCTGATGGTGGGACTCGGAATTGGTTTTCCCTACACCATGTTGTCTTTTTATGGCCTGCGTGAGCTGAAGGCCGCCCATGTCGGCGTCCTGGTCAATGGGATGCTGCCGGTCTTTGGCGCAGTTGCCGCCTGGTTCATCCTGCGCCAGCGGATATCGATTGTGCGGTATGCTGCCATTGGCCTTATTTTCCTGGCAAATTTCATTATGGCCGGAGGCGACACCTTCTCTGTCGACCATAGCACCGGAATTTTCCTGTTGCTTGTTGTCGCCGCCCTGTATACCATGCATATGATCGCGGTAAAGTATTGGGGTTTCGAATGGAAAGACGTGCTGGTAACGGTAGCGGTGGTGAATGGCGTGCTTTTTGTGCCACTGTGGTTTGTCTTTCCTACTGCTCTTTTTAAAGCCGATAGCGTCGATATAATCAGCCAGGCTGTTTACCAGGGAATCCTGGTAAACATTATCGCCCTGATGTGTTCCACCTATGCCATTAAACACCTTGGGACCATCACCGTTTCCATTTTTATGTCGGTGGTCCCGGTCAGTACGGCTTTTTTAGCCTGGTTTCTGCTGGGTGAAAGCCTGAACAACTATGAAATTGCCGGGATCATCGGCTGCTCGATTGGTTTATTCATTTACGGCTGGGGCCAATTGCTGGAAACGCAAAAACATGTCCTGCGCTGATCGCTGTTTTTATCGACCATTACCCATCAACACCAAGAATTGAGGAGAAATAATTCATGTCGAGCAGTTTTGGAACACTCTTTCGAATAAGTACCTTTGGCGAGTCCCATTGTAAAGCTGTCGGTGTGGTCATCGACGGCTGTCCGCCGGGATTGTCGCTTGCGGCAGAAGATATTCAGCCGCAATTGAACCGAAGACGCCCCGGCCAGAGTGCTCTCTCAACGGATCGCCAGGAGGCCGACCAGGTTGTTATCCTGTCGGGTACCGAAAACGGCAAAACCCTTGGCACCCCCATCGCCTTAAAGGTAAACAACAAGGACCAGCGCCCCAAAGATTACAGTAACATGCGCGATATTCCCCGCCCCTCGCATGCCGACTACACCTACCAGATGAAATACGGCATCAGAGCGTCTTCCGGCGGCGGCAGATCCAGTGCCCGAGAGACGATCGGTACCGTTGCCTCGGGTGCTGTTGCCGCCAAAATACTGCGGGAAAAATTCAATATCGAGATTGTCGCCTGGGTCAGCAGTGTCGGGGAAATCGAAGCTGGGCCGATCAACAGTGAGACTATCAACCGGACAGAAGTAGATGCAACCACCATTCGCTGTCCCGACCATGCCGCCGCTGAAAAAATGGAGAAGCTGGTCGCGGAATTAAAAGAAATTGGCGATTCCGTAGGCGGAGTTGTCTGCTGTGTCATCCGCAATGTCCCGGTTGGCCTCGGCGAACCAACTTTTGAGAAGCTTGAAGCCAAACTGGCTCAGGGCATGCTGGCCATTCCAGCAACCAAGGGGTTTGAAGTCGGCTCCGGCTTTGCCGGCACCAGGATGCGCGGTTCTCAGCATAACGACCCTTTTATCCAAAAAGGTCATCGCCTCGGTACCACCACGAATAATTCCGGCGGCATCCAGGGCGGTATCGCCAATGGGGAACCGATCCTGCTGCGCATCGCCTTCAAACCGCCGGCAACTATCTCTTTACCCCAGCAGACGGTAGATTTCACCGGCGAAACGGCAACCCTTGAAGCCAAAGGCCGCCACGACCCCTGCGTGGTGCCTCGCGCCGTGCCCATTGTCGAGAGCATGGCAGCCCTGGTCCTGATCGATATGCTGCTTCGACAGGAAGCACGCAAGGCCTTACGTTTTTGATGGCTTGGCGCAGATAAAAAAATATCTATTGAATCTCTTCCGGGAAAGCAGTACTTATGAGAGGTTACGGCTAATAAATGTGTGTTCCTGCATTTTCCGGGAGCTTCGCATCATAATAATTTCAAATACCACTGTTTCTCCCAGCGAAAGCTCAGATGACTCCTAAACGTTCCCCGGTCAGTTCATACCTTGACCGCTTTTCACCTCCTGAAGGTCTTCTTCTCCTCATTCTCTCGGTTATTGTCGGGGCATGCACCGGACTGGCGTCCGTTCTTTTTGTAAAATTAATTTTTGCTATCCAGGATTTTTTTTACGGCACCGTCTATTACCTGCTGCCCATTCTCGGTAAATCCATCTACCTGATCGTCCCGATTATCGGCGGCCTGCTCGTCGGTCCTTTAATCCGTATGGCCCAGGAAGCCAAGGGACACGGCGTTCCGGAAGTTATGCAGGCCCTTATCCTGCGCGGCGGACGGATCCGCGCCAGGGTTGCCGCCGCCAAGATAGCCGCTTCGGCCCTATGTATCGGCACCGGTGGGTCTGCCGGCCGGGAAGGTCCCATCATTCAGGTCGGTGCAGCACTGGGCTCTTCTGTCGGCCAGGTTCTGCATCTGTCCGATGAACGTATTCGCAACCTGGTGGCCTGCGGCGCTGCAGCTGGTATTGCCGCGGTTTTCAACGCGCCTATCGCCGGGGTGGCTTTTGCTATCGAAGTCCTGATGTGTGGTCTGCAGATGCGCGCATTCGGCAATGTGGTCATTGCCGCGGTTTCCGCCTCCGTGGTCAGTCGCTCGATCATCGGCGACAAATTTGCCTTCCAGGTTCCCACTTACAGCATGAATCACCCCGGCGAGATCATTTTATATCTGATCCTTGGGCTGATGGCTGCTGTGGTCGGGGTTATGTTTATGAAGATGCTCGATTACTCGGAAAATGTCTTCGACAACTGGAAATTTCCGCAGATTTTCAAGCCGGCGGTAGGCAGCCTCCTCCTTGGCCTGCTTGGCCTGGCCTATATGAATCTGCCGGGACTGAGTTTTCCGGCCGGTTCGGCCGCCCATGGCGCCGGGCATATAACCCCCATCCCCCATATGTACGGCTCCGGCTTCCCTCTCATTGAGTCAGCAATTCAAGGCCATACCGCGTTATGGATTCTGGTGATTCTCATCTTTCTCAAACCGATTGCCACTTCTTTTACCCTGGGGTCCGGCAATTCCGGTGGTGTTTTTGCGCCGTCGCTTTTCACCGGCGCGGTGCTGGGCGGGGCCATGGGCCATCTGTTCAGCTTCCTTTTTCCCGCGATCGGCAATAACACCGGCGCCTTTGCCCTGGTCGGCATGGCAGCCCTCTTTTCTGCTACCGCCCGGGCACCGCTCACAGCAATGCTGATCGTATTTGAAATGAGCAACGACTATTATATGATCCTGCCCCTGATGGTCGCTGGGGTTACGGCCAGTTATTTCTCCCAGTGGCTGCATCCGGAATCGATCTACACCATGAAACTTGCCAAGCGCGGCGTTCGCTTTGTCGAAGGCCGGGACATGGACATCATGCAGGGCGTCAAGGTCAGTGAGGTCATGCGCAGCAAACCGGTAACCATCCATAAGAATGCGTCTTTTTCCGAGGCCATGGCTCTCTTTCAGGAGACCAATATCCTTGGCTTTCCGGTGCTGGAAGGCGACGACAAACTGTGCGGCATCATCACCCTGCAGGATATGCACCGCGCCCAGTCGGAGGAAAATTTCAGTTCCAGAGACTTGAAGGTTTCCGATCTGGCGATTGAAAATCCTATTACCGTCTTTCCTGATGAGCCGATCTGGGCGGCCATCCAGAAAATGTCACCCCGCGATCTGGCACGACTGCCTGTAGTCAGTCGAGATGGTTCGGGCAGGCTGTGCGGCATTATCAGCCGCAGCGATATTCTTCGTGCCTACGATGTCGGTATCGTCAGAAAACAACGAGGGCAGATTGTCGAACACCAGGTTGACCTGAGGAAACAGAAAGAAAACGGCTATGTCGAATTTGTCCTGCAACAGGAAGATACCTGCAACAATGCGATGGTCAAAGATCTGTCTCTGCCTGACACCATCAATATGGTTTCCATCAAACGGGGCGGTCAGATCCTCATTCCCCGCGGCCATACCCAGTTGCATGAAGGAGACGTCATCACCGTCTATGGTCGCATCAATGATATCAACGGCATTAAGGACTTTCTCAACGCCTGCAAGCTGCCCACGCAGACATCCTGAAAAGCCTCCTGTTATTACCCGGCAGGGTCCAAGTCCCGGACTCTGCCGAGCAGTACTCCACCGACAATAAAGAGCAGCACTATGCTGAGGATTCCCCAGCGTGTTGCACCGGTCATTCGCCCTACCACACCCATTAGAAGCGGCCCGCATATCGCGGCAAACTTGCCGAACACATTGTAAAAACCAAAAAACTCCGCGCTTTTTTCCGGCGGGATCAGTTTGCCATAGAAGCTTCGACTGAGCGCCTGGATGCCACCCATGGCCGAGGCAACCAGCAGGGCAATTGCCCAGAAGGTCAGGTTTTTCAGTAATGGATCATCGATAACCGGCAGAAAAAAGGCAATAAAGGTGGCCAGGCAGTACATGCCAATCCCGACAAAGAGCATGCGTTTAGTCGAGAAGATAGTTGCCAACCGGCCAAAAAGAAGAGCGAAGGGAAAGGCGATAAGCTGGATCACCAGAAGAACGACAATCAACATTGTCGCGCCAAATCCCAAATCCCGGCCATAGGCGGTCGACATGGTGATGATCGTGTCAACCCCGTCGATATAGAAGAAGTAGGCGGCTAAAAAGAGAAAAACCTGCCGATAGCGGCGGATCTCCTTGACGGTCTGCCACAGTCTGGCAAAACTGCCGATTAGCGGTGAACCTACCGCAGGCAGGTAATAGACCTGCCGCACATTTTTAATTACCGGCAGGGAGAAGAGAAGCCACCAGCAGGCAACGATGAGAAATGCGACCCGATAGGCCCCCACCGGCAGACCTTCGTCCACGCCGCTGCCGAGAATGATCCCAATGATCAGCAAAAAAGGTACAACACTGCCGACGTAGCCGTAACCATAGCCTCGAGTGGAGATAAGATCCATGCGTTGCCGACCGGCGACATCGGGCAGAAAGGCATCGTAAAAGATATTCGCTCCCGCCCAGCCGACTCTGGCAAAAATAAACAGCAGCAGGCACAGCAGCCATTGGCCGACACCAACAAACAGCAGCAACAGGGTGAACAAAAGACCAACAAACAGGAAAAAAACAAAAAACCGTTTTTTCATGCCCTGATAATCGGCCATCGTCCCCAGGATTGGAGCCAGAAGAGCCAGCACAAAAGATGCAGCAGAATTGGCAAAACCCCAGTTGGCGGTCGACGCTGCGCCGCTCATCCCCGCTGCAGCAAAGTCCTTGAAAAAAAGAGGCATCAAGGCGGTGATCATGACCAGAACGAAAGCCGAGTTGCCGACGTCATACAGAACCCAGCTCAATTCTTCTCTGGTCATTTTCAGCTTTTGATGCATTAGGGTGGTCGTTTTTCAGCCCTTTTTAACTAAATGTTTTAAATTCTTTAAGTCCCAAATCCCAAAGGCCGGAGCTCTTAATCATGAATAATTCTACAGCACTGTTTACTGATGCGCAACGCTGATCACTGTTGTGTTTTGTCTCTCTAATTTTCATCGTCCATACTGGAAGGATGAGGAATACATCACATTGCAGCGGTGACTGTCGGGGATGAATGCTTAAAATCCTGGAATTCACACATCAAGCCATCGGTCTTATGGTGTAATAGTGGACCGACCATGAGACATTTGATCAATGCTTCTCTGGACAAGAGAAAAGGAGGAAATATGAGCAGCAAAAACGACGGAACAGCAGAGAACAACAAGCCGGAATCGAACAAGACGATCCATTCGTTTATGGATGTGGTGGCATGGGAAGCGGAGCAGTATGCCGCCGATCATACCTCTCCCATGTCACCACTGCTTGAAGAAATTGAAAACTACACGCTCAATGAAACCACCTATCCCAGCATGCTCACTGGCCGGGTCGCAGGGCGCTTCCTGCAGTTAATCGTAAGCCTCTCCGGGGCCAGAAATATTATTGATGTCGGCACGTTCACCGGCTATTCCGCCTTAGCCATGGCCGAGGCGCTTGCCGTCAAAGGCAGGGTGCTGACTATCGAGCATAATTCCGCCAGTGCCGACATCGCCAAAGCATTCTTCGCCAGAAGTCCCCACGGCGAGAAGATAGAGCTGCGACAGGGCGAGGCCATCGATATTCTTCAATCGCTACCGGATAAATCCGCTGATCTGGTCTTCATCGATGCCGATAAGACCAACTATCCGGCCTATTTTCGCGAATCGATGCGGATACTGCGGGAAGGCGGCTTTATACTTGCCGACAATGTGCTGTGGTACGGCAGAATATTCAACCCGCAGGACGCGGACAGCAAAGCCGTGGCGGCCTTCAACGAAGAGGTAAATGGCGACCTTCGGGCGGAAAAGCTTTTCCTTACCCTGCGTGATGGTCTTTATCTGATCAGGAAAACTCGCAGTTAGCCTTTGATCTCCCTTGTTCATCTCGCCCGGCTGAAAAAAAACGGCCCAGTCCCAAAGAGATGTCGAACGGCGGCGCCTGTTTGATGAGATTGCCAATACCAGTACGGTTATGGTGAGCAGGTATGTGAACATTTTCAGGAGAGAGGCGGGACTTAGATTTCTGTACTTCGTGAGATTGTTTGTGGGTGGCAATTTCCCGGACGTCATAAAGAGTTGACAGTCTTACCTGCCAAAAGTATATGCTTTCCAACAGATACTGAATACTTAAAAAAAGACGTGACAAAATACTCATGCCCTTTCTCACCTACCTCTCTCTGGTCTTCACTATGCTGCTCTGGGGAGGAACCTTTATTGCCGGGAGATTACTGGCGGGATCGGTAGAACCGGCAAGCGCCGCCTTTCTACGATTTTTGATTGCCTCAGCTGCCATGCTGATCGTCACCCGACTGGTTGACAAAAAACTTGTCGTCCCGCCCAAAAAAATGTGGCTGCCGTTGACCCTCTTGGGGATGACCGGTGTTTTCGCCTACAATGTCTTTTTCTTCAATGGATTGCACCATATCAGTGCCGGTCGCGCCGCACTCATTATTGCCAGTACTCCTTTAGTCATTACCCTGTTTGCATCACTTTTTTTACGCGAACGCCTGAGCGCCTTGAAATCATGTGGAGTTCTCCTGTCGCTGATCGGCGCTATAACGGTAATCAGCAATGGTCATCCGGGTTCTCTGTTCAGCGGTGGCTTTGGTCCCGGCGAAAGGGCCATGGTGGGCTGTGTCTTCAGCTGGTCAGCCTACTCGCTTATCGGCAGGTCGGTTCTCAGCAACATCTCGCCCTTGGCCGCGGTCTGCTATTCCTCGATAATCGGCACCCTGCTGCTGCTGGTTCCAGCCTTAAGTGAAGGGCTCCTGCAGCATCTAGAAAATTTTTCCACGGCAGCGTGGGCCAGCCTCGTCTATCTTGGCATAGGCGGCACTGCCCTTGGTTTTTCTTTTTATTATCAAGGGATAAAAAAAATCGGCGCGACCCGGGCCGGAATCTTTATCAACCTTGTCCCGGTGTTTTCCATCCTGCTGTCCTGGCTTATGCTGGATGAATCCATAAAATCCATCGTCCTTCTCGGTGGCCTTCTGGTGCTCGTTGGCGTGGCATTGACTAATATTCAAAAAGTCCGTTAGAGAATGTCGTAAAAATTCTGCATTTTCTGCCAGAATGTGTATGGTGGGCTGATTGTCACTTTAAATTTCCTCTGCCATAGGACTCTTATGTTTATAAAACTGCATACATTTTTCCAGGATAATATCGATTCGATTACCGCTCTTTTTAACCGATATCGCTCTTTGCAAAAAAACCTGATGCTGCAGAGCGATTTATGGGATGCGTTCCAGGCCTTCTGTCGGGAAGAAAATCTCCTTGAACTGGCCCATTCCCCGCTCGCCAAAGCCTTAAGCAAAACCCAGGAAGGCGCCATGGACGATACCTGTCTCTGCCTGGCGATCCGGCCTAAGGTAGCGCAGTGGCATTATGTCCGCTTTTTTTTTACGACCAGAGAGCTGACAGAAATCTCCATAGCGGATTTTCTCGCCTTCAAGGAACAAATAATCCAGGGCAATAGCACGCAACCTGTTCTGGAATTTGATCTGCAGCCCTTTGAGCGCAATTTTCCCAAGATGAACCAGAGCCGGTCCATTGGCCATGGCGTTGAGTTTTTGAATCGGGTCTTTTCCAACCGACTGTCGAGAAATCTTGCCGCCGGTGAAGAACTTATTTTTTCATTTCTCCAGGTCCATGGTTATGGCGATCAGCCGTTTATGATTAACGACCGGATTAACAACGTCAAAGAAATGGCCCAGGCTCTCAGCGACGGCCTGGAATATATCCAGAGTCAACCGGCCCAAAGCCGTTGGCAGGATATGGCTGATGAACTTGGTGTCCTTGGCTTTGCCCCCGGCTGGGGAAGAACCAGGCCCCAGATTGAAAAAAGCTTCAGCCGCCTGGCCAATTTGCTCGAAGCTCCGGACCATGAAAACCTGGAGCGGTTTATCTCGGTTATTCCAATGATTTTCAATGTTGTTGTGCTTTCCCCCCATGGTTTTTTCGGTCAGAAAAACGTTCTCGGGCTACCGGACACCGGCGGTCAGGTTGTCTATATTCTTGACCAGGTACGGGCTCTTGAAAAAGAGATGCAGGAAAGAATATATAATCTTGGCCTGGAGATTCAGCCAAAGATCCTGATCGTCACCCGGCTGATTCCTGAAGCCGGCGACACCACCTGCAACCTGGCCGAAGAGGCGGTCCATGATACGGCAAACGTCCAGATTATCCGCATCCCTTTTCGCCGTACCGACGGTTCCGTGCTGCCCCAGTGGATCTCTCGTTTTGAGGTCTGGCCCTATCTCGAAGGTTTTGCCGATGAGGCGACTAAAGAAGTGGTGGTACGCCTTGGCCGTCGACCGGACCTAGTCATCGGCAACTATTCCGACGGCAATCTGGTGTCTTACCTGATGGCCAAGAAACTTCAGGTCACCCAGTGCACGATTGCCCACGCCCTGGAAAAAACGAAATATCTCTTTTCGTCCCTCTATTGGCAGCAGATGGAAGAACAATATCATTTTTCCTGTCAGTTCACCGCCGACCTGATCGCTATGAACTCGGCGGACTTTATCATCACCTCAACCTACCAGGAAATCGCCGGATCAAACGATGTTGTCGGTCAATACGAGAGTTATTCCTCGTTCACCATGCCGGGCCTGCAACGGGTGATTTATGGCATTGATGCCTTTGATCCGAAATTTAATATTGTCTCCCCCGGTGCCGATGAAAACATTTATTTCCCGGCCGCCGATACCGAGCACCGTTTTGTCGAGCATCAGGATGAAATAAAAGCCCTCATTTTCGGAGACCATCATCCACAGGGCCGCGGGGTACTTATCGATAAAGAAAAACCCCTGCTTTTTTCCATGGCCCGACTGGATCATATCAAGAATCTTACCGGCCTGGTGCAGTGGTTTGGCGAAAATGACCAGCTGCGGCAGATGACCAATCTGGTCATCGTCGGCGGCAGCATCGATTCCGGCCAGTCTGGCGATGAGGAAGAACGAAACCAGATCGAGCGCATGCATGAGCTGTTTAATACTTATAAGCTCGAGGGGCAGGTCCGCTGGCTCGGCCTGCGTCTTGACAAACGACTGTCAGGCGAGCTGTATCGTTGTATCGCAGACCATCGCGGGGTATTTGTGCAGCCTGCTTATTTCGAGGCCTTCGGCCTGACGGTAATCGAGGCGATGGCCTGCGGCCTGCCGACCTTTGCGACCAGGTACGGTGGTCCTCTGGAGATTATCATCGATGGTGTTTCCGGCTTTCATCTCGATCCCAATTACCCGGCGGCCTGTTCCGCTGCCCTGGTCAGTTTTTTTACGCGCTGTGCTGCTGAAAAAGAGTATTGGCAGGAGATAGCCGAAGGAGGGCTGCAGCGGGTCAAGAACCACTACACCTGGCGACTCTATGCCAAAAGGCTGTTATCTTTAACCTGCATGTATGGTTTCTGGAAATACGCAACCAACCTTGAACGTCAGGAAACCAGCAGATATCTGGAGATGCTCTACCATCTGCAGTTTCGCAGATTAGCGGCGCAAATGAAGCACTGATTAAGGCCGATCAAATAAACCCGTAATGATATAAACCTTCGATGATCCCGGCGGCATATTTGCCCGTGCTGAAATAGACTCGCGGCGCATCTTTGAGATAGGCAAGTTCATCACTGTGGTTGCCGACTATCAGGCCGCGGGTTTTGCCCGCCAGCATATCCGCGTCGTTGCCGGAATCACCGGCAACCATGATATGGCGGGGCAAAAATTCATATTTATACTGCAGATAGTCCACCGCCTTGCCTTTGGAGGCCCGGCGGGGCAGGATATCGAGAAACTGACTGTGCGAGTAGATGACCCGGCAGCGCAGTTTTCGAGCGTCCAGTGCCTGCTTGATCACGTTCAGACGATCATCTTTATTTTCGAGGTAATAACTGATTTTATGGCTGCGCTGTCCTTCCGCTTCCTGGGATACCAGAAATTCAAAGTCCTGCAGGGTTTCTTTGATCTGCTCCGGCTTCCACTTATGGGAAATATGCTGCTGCCATCCCTTGTCCATGCGCAGATCCGGCCCGTAGTACATCTCGGTGCCGACCGAACAGATCAGAATATCCGGCACGGGAATATTGTATTCGGTCATCGCTTCCAGGGTCAATTCCAGACTACGGCCGGTGGCTACCCCCCAGGCCAGATCGCTGCGGTTCTCATCCAGTAAATCAAGGAGCTGGTAAAGACCGGCATCGTCGCCGATCAAGGTATTATCGATATCGGTGATCATTAATTTAGTGAGACTGGTCAGACGTTTACCAAAGGAAGGTCGCATATTATTTTTCGGCTTGACTGATGAATGGTTATTTTCCACCTGATGGTCGGGCAACTGCTTACAGTACTGTTCCATGGTCCGCATGCAGTGGGTCGTCCAGGAATAATGCCGGCGTACGCCGTTGATGCCGTTATTCGACAGGGTATCCCACAGGCTCTGATCGATCAGGATCTTTTTCAAGGCGTCGCTGATGTGCTGCGCCCGGCTGACATCGACCAGCAGGCCGCTCTGACAATTTTCGACAATATCCACCGGCCCGCCGTCATTGGTTGCGACGATCGGCAGACCACAGGCCGAAGCCTCGATAAGGGTCAGGCCAAAGGGCTCAACCAGAGCCGGATTAATGAACACTCCGTGGCTCTGAGCACACATCCGGTACAGGGTCGGCACCTCGGTGGCAAAATCATGTTCCTTAGGTATCGCCAGTTTGCCATAGAGATCAAAACGGTCCATCTGCAGCAGCATATCGGTCAGAACTGCTTTTTCATTTTCGCCCATAATTTTGATATCCTGACGAATACCGGCGAAGATGGCCAGATTGGCGATGGCCTGCAGTTCTTTATCCATACCGTAGGCCTCGATCAGGCCACTGATGTTTTTCCGGTGATCCGGTCGGCAAAGAGCCAGGATAAAAGGTTTTTCCGGTTTACTCCAGAATCGGTGGAGTTCATTGCCAAGAGTAATCTTGACTTGTTTTGCTTCTTCACTCAGCAGATCGATATCCAGCTGGGAATCGTAATAGGGGTAAAAAGCATCAAGCTCAATACCCGGCGGGATGACTCTATATCTGCCGGCCGGGCCATTGGTATACAGACCGTATTGTTTATCAATTTCCTGCTGCGTTGAGGTAATAATCATATCCGCCTTGTCGATTATCTTCTCTTCAGTATCGATACGGGTTTTTATTTTATACTGGCGGTTAATGTCGGTGTCTTTCATCCCATCGGCAAGCAGCTTGGCCAGTTTGTTTCTGCCCAGCGAATGACCGGTAAAGAAAAACGGCGTATCAAAGGCGGCGGCAAGCTGCATGGCCACATAGCCGGCATCGGCATAATGGCCATGGAAAATATCAGGCGGCCGCTCCTCGGAGGTTATAAATTTGATGGTTTTATCAATAAATTCTTCAAGGTGCGGCCAGATAAGCTCTTTCCTCAGATACTTATAGCCCCCACATCTGATCCGGATAATTCGTGCACCGTCGCCGATCTCTTCGATCGGTTGGCTGTAATCTTCTGCTACCTTCTTATCGCGAACCAGCCTGGTCACCAGATCCACCCGGGCGACATCCTCATGCGCGGCCAAAGCTCTGGCCAGCTCGACTACATACTTCGTCTGACCGCCGGTGTCCGCGTCGCGCCCAAGCTCCAGCGAGTTGCCGCGGATCAAGCCATGAATGCTGATAAGTTGCAGATAAAGTCGATTGGTTTTCATAAATAGCAACCTACCCAATCATAACCGCAACAGCAACGTTTTTCAGGATAAGCTGCGTGCTCGGGGGCGATTGGCATAAACGATACCGGCCAGCAGCAGACTTCCGCCCGCGAGCGTCATGCCATTGGGAATTTCCTGGAAGATAAGCAGGGCCAGCAGGGTGGCACCGATTGGTTCGGCGATAACGGCCAGCGAAACAGAAGCTGCGGTGAGATAGCCAAGTGCCCAGTTATAGGAAGAATGACCGATAAGCTGGGGGAAAACGGCCATCAGCAACACAATGACATAGGCGACCGGCGAATACCCGAACAGATTGTGGCCGAAGACAATAGCCATGATAATGAGAAAGAATGCGGCTGTTGCATAGACAACCGCTGTATAGCACAAAAGGGACATCTCGTGCCGCAGACGACGGCCTATAAGCAGGTAGGCGGAAACGGCGACTGCGCCGACAAGGGCCAGGCTATTGCCGAGAACCGGGTTGGGCTGGTGGGTAAACTGAGTAAGGCTGAAGTGCAGTCGACCGTCGACCACGGCCACCACATCCGCCATGCCAATCAGTACACTGCCCAGCATAGCCAGGGCTATACCGATTTTCAGGGACCGCGACAATTGTTCGCCGAGCAGAAAGGGGGCAGTCAAGCCAACCCACAGGGGTGAGGTCGTTACCAGTACCGTCGAACTCGCCACCGAGGTATACGCCAGAGAAGTAATCCAACTGGCAAAATGCAGCGCCAGAAAAAAACCGGAAAGAAGTGCCAGGCGCCAGGATTTTCCGGTCATCTGTTGCAGCTCCGAGCGTCGCCGGGTCAGCGCCAACGGCAATAAAACGGCTGAAGCCAGACTTAATCGCCAGGCGGCAATAACCATCGACGGCATATCCTGCCCTTGAGCCAATCGGACTAAAATCGAGCCGGAGGAAATTCCTAACACCCCGAAAATTAATACCAGCATCGGGGGAAAACGTGGCGACGGATCGGTTTGCATCCCTAATACTTCCCCCCATAAACGAAGGGATTATAGCCATCATGCACCATGATCATCCAGGCTGTGGCGCAGGTACTGGGGAGAGGATTGGCATACCAGCCGAAGGGTATGAGGTAACGTTTACTGGCATAGACATAGGGTTTTGTTTGCATGGACGGCAACAACTGGGACATATTCTGTGGTCGGCCGGGAAAAGCAGCGCTTATATACTTATCCAGGCGCATATTGGCAATTGCCGTCAGCATTGATTCTTCTTCCATTTTAAGATTTTCGACCATGTGCCTGGCCGGCGACGCGTTCGCCGAGTCATCAAGGGTCCTCTGATAATAGTCGATCATGCTGCGTACCATGGTGATTGCCCCGGCTGTCCATTCCGTAGAAAGGATACCCTGCCGATAGTTACCGTCGGCATCGATACCGTTGCCATCCTGATCGGAGAAGCCAACTCCCCAGAGAGTTTTGCCCCGCCCATAAGCACCCCATTGTTTCACCTGCTGCCAGTTTCGATAGGCGGCGCCAAAGCCAAACCATCTATCAATCAACTGTGGTCCAAGGGCGGCAATTCCCCAGGTATTGACATCCACCGCTTTAGGGCTGCGACGGGGAAGCCACTTTTCAGTCTGCGCTGGATCGTCGGCGCTGCCGCCTTGAACAAACTCGCCACCCTGCCAGGCTAATTTTGCAAAAAAAGATAGAAGCCCTGATGTCTTGCGGTTTTTTTCGAGTATACCGCCATTAATCATCACCTCGATTACTTGCAGCCCCTGGTTAATGGCATTTTTATCCTGGCCGGATAGATTTTGCGCATGGGTTCCAATCGCTCGCAGAGTGGAGCGCAATATGGTCAGGCCGGCATAGAGGGAAATTGTATTTTCAACCGACACCCCATAGGGATTAACCAGCTGGTCGCCCTGGTTGGCCACCGTCCCGGTCGGGGCATAATAGATGCCACCGGAGGGTGACTGCATGAGCGCAAAAGTCGGCAACAGAGTAAGAGCACTCTGCACGGCTGTATCCTGCAGTGGCACAAAAGCTCTTTTTTGATCAACAACATAGTTCAGATACGCAGCCTGCAGCGGTCCTATTAAAAAAGCCCAACTGTTTTCGCCGCTAATCGGCTTCCAATCGGTCCAGGTGAGCAAGCCGGACCGATACGCGGGATTGTCATTCGGTAAGCCACGGGTCTTAATCAGCCCCCCATATTTAGTGTCGGAAAAAGGATCAACGGACAGCCAGTTCCCCGGTAACATGCGAAAGGCATAGGCCTGCCGAGGATCGGTGACGGTCTGCTGATTATAGACAAAAACCTCTCCGACCGTTATCGCTCTAACTTCACTTCTCCCCATCCGGCTCGATTTTCCGTTATGCCCCTCCTGCAGCAAGTCATTCTGATTGCTGATAAGGGTATAAGGCTGGAGGCCGCCGGTAGGGGAAAACCGATTGACGACATGCCCGAGCATAATCGCAATCTGCCAGGTTGCGGCATCATAAATATTGCTGCCGTTGTGGGCGTTGCCGCGCTCGGTCTGCAGATCGCCGGCAATGGATTTTTCCGGGGTCAACGAGGAGGTTTGCGGATCGTAAACATCCACAACAGTGCAGGTATTGCCGGGCAATCGGCAGACATACTCCCCCCAGTACTCGGGACTGTCGGCAAAACTGAGCGGCAGCAGACGGCCGCGAAGTTTTCCGGCGGTGGCGGTATAGAGTATACCACTTCCTGAACCTCGCTCACTGACCAGAAATTTTAAACTGGACGCCGGCTCAGAATCGGTGGCTTGAGCATGAGCCAAGGGCGTCGCCATCAGAATAACTAAAACGATGATGACGCATATCTCTTGTCTCAGACAGCCGTTAACCTCCAACAGAAAATGCAGGATCATAGAAGAGCCGTTTAGATATACAGCTTTTTTACCTCCTTATCTATCTGCTTAAGTTCTTCCTCACGTCCGTGTTTTTGTAATTTTTCATGGAGTTCTTCCAGTTCCTTACGCAGCTGGGGGACGACCTCATTTTGCAGCCGCTGCTGAACATCTTTGCCGACTTTTTGAAATTCATCGACAAACTGCTTGACGCTTTCTTCTAAGCGTTTTACCTGCTGGCTGTCCGGGACCTTGCCGAGCTCATCGGTAAATGTCTTGAATTGCAGGGTGAGCTCCTCAACCGTTATTGCCAGCTGCCGGTTAATTTCCTCGGAAGTTGCACCAAGAGATGTGGCAAATTCATGCAAAGTGATATTGAGCTCGTTTTGGGCCGCAGCCAATTTTTTCTGCAAGTCGTCAAAAACCTCCATCAAGCGGTCCGTTTTTGCGCTTCCCTGCACAACGGTTCCGTTGTGCAGAACGACGCCACCCGAATGTTCCTGCTCGACAATAACCGCCATATCTGATGCATTGGCTGGGGAGCGGGCAATATAGAACTTCGAATCCTGCGTGGCGCTATTCTTAAATGGCGGGGCGATCTGCACTTCGACCAGGTAGTCGCCGTCCTTGGTGTAGGAGACCATGGTCACCCGTCCTATTTCATTGTTGCCAAAATAGACCAGATCATTTTGTTTCAAGCCCGACACCTCGTCATAGCTTACCTGCAGGGTAAGAGGACTTTCCGAACATCCCCACACCACAAACAACAGAAAAAAAAGAGCGATCAATCGATGCATATGTTGTGATATCATATTTTGGCTACCCCCTTGACGAATTTCAGCAGGAATCAACTCTGGCCCTCATAGCCTGCCAATGCCCTGCACTTTACAGCTACTGTACTGTACTGTAAGTCATTTTAATTGTTTATTCTCTATCGCAAAAGTGATAAAAGATGAAAGTATTGATTTTAGCAGGAGACAGTTCGAAATCGACCTTGAAGCATGTGGCGCTTATGCCGGGGTCATCGGTTTGAAGGTCAGAGTATGCCCCTCATCTGCGACAATATTTCTTTCACCTATCCCGGAGCACAATACCCGCTCTTTACCGATGTGTCATTGCAATTGATTACGCCGGGATTCCATTCGTTCTTCGGCCCATCAGGGGTGGGAAAAACTTCTCTCGCGAAAATCATCACCGGCAACATGAAAAAGAGATCAGGGGAAATCGCCACCCACGGCCTCAACACGCTCCTCTATTCCCACAACAAAGAGCGGCTGCCCGGCTGGTCGGGGGTAGGCCGTCACTTAACGCGGGTCATCGAGCCGTCGATGCATTCGCGCAAGGAGGAGCTGGTAGAGATATTCGGCTTGTCCGACTGCATCAACTCCCGTTTTGACCAGCTTTCCATGGGCCAGCAGAATCGGGTCAATCTCATCCGCTACCTGCTGCAGGACTGTGACCTGCTTATCATGGATGAGAGCCTGGCCAACGTCGATGAGCGTACCCGGGAAAAGATTATCCTGACCATCAAGGCGATGTTTCCGGAGCGATATTTCATCTATATTTCGCACAATGTCATGGAGGTGGCCAAATTCTGCGATTTGATTCAAGTTTTCCGCAGCATCGACAAGACTCCACAGACTGTCATGGTTCAGGGCTGCAATATGAAGAAAGAGGAAAATCCAGCGCCCGCCGCCCTGGATGCGACCCTGCTGGAGATCATGAATGCTGCATAGACGCGTCTTCCAGTTCCTGATCATTTACTGCCTGTTTATCGGGAGCCTCATGACCCTGAAATACAGCCTGGAACTGTCTGATTACGTTATTCCTGCGCCATCCGGCATGCTGCATACCCTGATCGCCGAATATCAGCAATACAGTCTCGCCACCTTAAACACCATGAACGTGGCGGTGATCGGCCAGATTCTTTCGGTCATCATGGCCTTCGTTATCGGCATTACCGGCCGTCAGTCCACCTGGATCGGTTCCTTCATCAAGGTCGCCGCTTACAATTTTCAGGCCTATCCCATTGTCGCACTGGCGCCGATCCTCTTCATCCTCCTCGGCGACGGTTTTCTCACCCGTTTGTTGATCGCGGCGATGATCTGCTATTTTCCGGTGCTGCTCTCCGTACTGGGCATCATGTCCAAACCAGTTGACGATATCGAGCATTTCTACCGGGTTACCGGTCGCATGCGCTGGCAGCTGGAGGTTAAAATCCGGACCTTTGAAAACCTGACGCAGCTGACCACAGTCATTGCCGGCAGTGCTACTTTAGCCATGGCCGGGACCATTGTCGGAGAGTTTATCGCCGCCAACGCCGGTATCGGTTATAATATTAGAATCGCCCTCTATCAAAGTGATCTGGGTAAGATTCTCATTGCCCTTTTTCTGATCGGCATAACCATTGCCATCTACCAGGCACTGCTGGAGTCGCTGGGAGCAGCCATAAAACGGACCTGGACGGGAAGGTAATAAGGCAATCAAGGAGCAAAATGAACACCATAGCAAAAACGCGTATCCTGTCAGCCTGGTTGCTGCTGATAATGACCCTGCTGCTGACAAGAAGCGTCCAGGCCAACGAGAGAGTGGTCTATCGCCTGAAGTGGCTCCGCAACGTCAGCGTGGTCGGCGCTTTATATGCCGAAACCCACCAATTATTTGCAAACGCCGGGCTCGATGTGGAAATCAAAGCCGGTGGTCCGGAACGGGATGCAATCAGGGAACTGGAATTGGGCTACGCGGATTTTGGTGAGGCCTCCGCCGACCAGGTCCTTCGAGCGCGCGCCAAAGGCGCACCGGTGGTGGTTACTGCCCAGTTGTTCCAGGTCAACCCTCTGCAATGGATGTATCGTCCGGAGGAAATACAGATCGAAAGTCTTGGCGAGCTAAAAGGAAAAACAATCGGCGTGACCTTCGGTGGGAACGATGAAACCATTATGAACACCTTGCTGGCCGAGGCCGGCCTTACCACCTCAGACGTGACGCTGTTCAGTGTCCGCTATGATTATACGCCATTTTACCGGCGTCAGGTTCAGCTCTGGCCGGTCTATCGCAATGCCCAGGGACCGATTATCGAGGCACAACTGGAAAAAGCTGGAGAAAAAACCGCCTTTTTCAATCCGGCGCAATTCGGCGTGAAATTCGTCGCCAACTGCGTGGTCGCAAAAGTGAGTACCCTAACGGAAAAACCGGACTTGGTAAAACGCTTCCTCGATGCCCTTGTTGCGGGATGGCAGCAGGCGCTTGATCCGAAAAATCAAGAAGAGGCCCTCAACACCCTGCAAAAATACGATCCGGATACTCCGCGCAAAATTTTGGAAGAACAGCTGAAAATCACCCGCGAATTAATTCAGCCCGGCACTGCCCAGGGTATCGGCAAGATTGACGTAAAGGGTTGGGAGCAGACGGAACAGATTATGCGGGCTCAAAAACAGCTGCCGATGCGTATCGATCTCAAGGCAATACTCAAACCGGTTGAAGGTACCGCTGAATAGGGAGAAAAGAACATTACCAACAACCTCGTGAAAACTTATCTCAGCCCATAGGGTGGGCCCGGAAAAAGCCCATCATTGTTTATTTTTGACCAGAGATAAGGTGCTCCTGTTGCGCTTGCTTTTCCTGACTGAGGCAACAGTCGTCAAAAATTCCTGCAATGCCGGTTGCCATTGATTAACCACATGATGCCAGAATATTGCCTGGATCATGGCAAAACGATTCTCCGGAGAGCCTGCTCCTTTGAGCACCCGGTCCAGATCTTTTTGCTGCATCTTCAACTTTTGCCTGGCTTCTTCACTGCAACACATCTCGTCGATAGTTTTGTTGATAATGCGCTTGCGCTCCTGCTCGAAGGCAAATCTGTCGGTAGCAAAGAGATTTGCCAGCCGATCATGTTCCTTGAGAAATTCCTGATTTTCTTCAGATTGAGAGGAAAGTTCCGCCATTCGTTGCACCTCATAGAGGTTGACTGGTCTTTTGTAGTGTCACTGCCAAATTGAGCAAGGGTTACCTTGTGTTGTCGCAAATATTGATCCATCTGAGCAAAAAACCATAGGTTGTTAATCCTCCCGTACAAAAGGCACTACCAGGGCGCCTGGAGGAACACCCTGGGAGTGATCTGCCAAAAATTCCACGAAAAATCCGGTTCAATGAAATCTATGTCCAGAAATCCGGAAACAGGCAAGCTCTGTATTTTCTGTCTTGGTCTAAAATCAGCGCGAAACCAGGAAACGGGCCTGGCGATTAATGGACTGTCAAGGGAGAGGCGGTGCAGTTTTCTATAGGTGCAATGCGAGCTTTAAAAATGGCAAAATGGCGGTAGGCTTGAAACTCTTTATATTCCAGCTCAGATACGGAATTTCCAGTGACACGAGCTTCAGATAAAATTGTTGCGATAGATGACATTGTCTACGGCCGTTTTTATGGCACAGACACTTTCTAACTTTTTCCCTGTGGCGAATCAGTAATAAGCCTGTCTTTAGCCGGCCAATGAAAAGTAAGCTGAGGAAAGGGAATTTCCCATTTATACTGGGTAGCAGCATCGACACACCACCTCTGGATTGACCGCTTCAGCCGGGAATAGATATCGGCCCGATCTCCTTTAAAGTCGGCGAGTATCTGGAGATCAAGCGATGATGCTCCGGCCTCTTTGAATTCGACCAGCAGATTCAAGCAGCTGTCGGCATACCCCTCTTCTCTCATCCTCGCCTCGACAAAGTTTTTAAGGAGATTAGGAATCGTAGTGGTCACCTGATCCTGCAGATCATAGCTGACACCGAAAACCACCCGTAGCCTAAAGTTACGGGAGAGGTTAACCAGACTGTGTCCAAGAAAGTCAGCGGTCTTATAAAGATATCGTTTACCGCCTCGCTCCACCGTTTCAACCAGTTCATGGCTGAGGCTGACCACTTTGGTACGGGGTCGGTCCCCGACCACAACCCAGTCCCCTTTTTTACAGGGAAACCACGGTTCTTCAGGAGAATACGGCCGGGAAACCATGCCGACAATGTCTTCAATAGGCAGCCGCAGATGAATCCCCAGAACCGGGTTAAACAGGCTGCAAAAGACGTGAATCGTTTCCACCTTCCAGGGCACATCATGCAGCAGCACTCTTTCTCCTTCACGCACCGAACCGACATTAAGCATCAGGCGGCCCTGTTGCCAGAGCCTGGGCACCGCCTGCCGTACCGTCCAGGCCAAGCCAAGAAGAAAGACGATGGCCATGCTGAGCAGGAACCAGTCTTCCGCTTGGTAGAGAACAAAAAACAGGCCGATAACCGCGGCAACCATTATGAATACGCGCAGCGAAAGATCAAAAAACCGGACATGAAAAGAGCGATGTTCGGAGTTGACTCCAGGCAAGAATCGGAAAACTACCCGATGCAGCAAACGACCAAGCAGAACAACACAGCCGAAAGCCAGTACGGCCATGATAAGATAAAGCCCGCGTACCCGGAAAAAATTGCGGATGGATTCGCTGAAACTCTGGACCAGGCTTACCTCTTTGTCCTGCATCCGGCTTAATTCGAGCTGTGCCAGTTCCAGCTTATTACGCACCCTGGATGCAACATTCCGCCATTCAGGGAGCAATTCCTTAATTTGTTTTTTAACGTCGGGATCCCTGGTGACTTCATAGAGGCTCTCAAGCTGCTGCACGGCGTAGGCAGCCACCGGGGTAACACTGGACAAGTCACTGATGGTATCTTTAAGTTTTGTCTTCTGGCGGGCACGGACTGTCAGCCGCTTAATCTCCCGGATCGCCGGCTCAATGAGAGTGGTCACTTCCTCCTTCCAGTTGAAGGGTTCCGCCTTCTTTTCAGCAAAAAGGCCAACTTCCACCCCCGTCGCGATTCGCTCAAAATCCCGCGTAGAATCGGACAACTGTCGGTCCAGGCGATCCAACTCTGCCGCCAATTGCTCTTTTTCCGCAGCAGATTGGCTCACACTGATTTTCTCACCGATCAGAGCCAGCTGCTTTTTCAGGTTGTTCTGCAGCTCGACCAGAGAGGCCAGCATCATCAACGTCTCTTTCGACGAAGTCTGCTGGACCATACTTTCCGGCGCTCTTTCTCCGGCAAGATCTGCCGCGGCAACTGGCCGGAGAGGCAAAAAGATTACCAACACATACAGCAACAACGGGTAGAATCGGCGTATATTCATGGCGATTATATGGAAGAGATTTTTTAAGGCTTCGCACAGCAAGGCATCCTCCCTGAGCCATAGATCCTGTATCACTGCTGATTAACTCCATTGATATAGGGTTGCAAAATCGGCACCATCCCCTTTAACACCTGGAGCGGGAGAGCCGAAGTAAAGCTGAAAGTCTTGGCGGACCGGCCGCTGACAAAGGCGGTCAATGTGCCGAAATGACTATCGCCTAGGTAAAAGACAAAAGTCGCGGTCCGGTTCAGACTCCTGCCTGCGGTCTTATGTCCGTAGGAAGTCGAGGTGACAATGCGATTATCGCCGGTACCGGTTTTGCCGCCGATAAGAAACGGGCTGCCGTCACCATGCTGAAAGCTGTTCGATAAACGCTTGGCGGTGCCTTCACTAACCACCTTACCGAGAGTTTCTTTCAGAATCTGCGCGACTTCCGGGCGCATCACCTGATTTTCAAGAGGTGTTGCTCGCTCAACCAGGGTTTCATAAGGGGTGTCTTTGGCAAACTCAATCTTGGTAAATCGCTGGGTCGGTAGACGCCCACCGCCATTGATAATGATGCCCATCAGATCGGCCAGAGCTGCCGGTCGGTCTCCGGAACTGCCGAGAGCAGTGGCAAGAGACGGCACCAGATGGTCAAAAGGATAGCCCAACTTTTTCCAGCGCCGGTGAATATCGGAAAAGGCATCTATCTCCAGCACAGTTCTCACCCGAGAGTCGCGGGCATTTTTGGCCTTGGTACGCATCAGCCAGCTATATACTTCTTTCCGAACTGTGGCGCTTTTCTCTATCGCATCTTGCAGTGATGTTTTCCCCGGTTGCTGCATATAATCGAGCAGCCACAGCTCCAGGGGATGTACTGACGCGAGGTAGCCCATATCCTGCAGGTTGTAGGCACCGGGATAGTATTTTTCGTACATCACCGCCAGCTTTGCATCAGACAATGTTGTCGACGGCAGCTGTTCGCGGATAAAGCGAATATACGCGGCTTGAGGCGCCTTGGGAAAAAGATGACGATAGATGATGGTCAGCCGCAAAACCCTTGGGTTCATGCCCGCCAGAAGAGTTTCCAGCCGCTGCTCAGCGGCCATATTCTGATATTTAGTCCAGAAACGGGCGAGGAAGACTTTACTCTCCTGATCGATGAATTTATCGAGCATTGGCTGCCGCCGAGGATCTTTATCGTCATGGATAATCTGCCGATTATTTTCCCATTGGTTGGCCTGGGTATACCGGACGATATCATACATAATCCGGATAAACGGCAGATTGATCGAATACTGCAACGCCTCGGTCACTGTGACTGTTCTGCCGTTATCTTCTTTTCTGAAGTTGCCGAAGGTATGGATGCCGCCACCGGTAAAAAAACGTTCGCCGGGACTGGCAGAATATTCGCGCAGCATAGCCGCCTCGAGCAAAGGCTGCAGCTCAAGATTACGATTTGCCAGGAGCTGTCCGCACACCCAGCGGGTAAGATTATCTGTTGCCAGTTGTAATTCGGCATTTATTGCGGGAAGCGATTGTCCGGATAAAACCGCATGCAGCTCGGCAATGATTTCCAAATAGGTGGCAAGGGTACGCAGCTTCGCGGTGGAACCCAACTCGAGTTTACTGCCTTCATTGATATCAAAGGGCAGCTCAGTGGTATCGGTCTGCACCCGGACCATGTTGCCCATGGGCGTCTTCTCGAACAGGGTAAAGCTGTAACTGAGTTCTTCGGTTTGATCGGCAGCCAGCAGCGACTTGCCCAGCAGGCCATAATCGCCTGCGACTTCGGAAGTTTCAAGATTCTTCAGATAAAGGCTGACCTCTTCCTGCAACCGGCTGTTTAAAGTGGTGGTCACCGCAAGGTCCATTCGATCAAGGCTGTACAAGGAGGTGTCAAAAAGGGGCCCGAGTCGATTTCGCACCACATTCACTCCTTTATTGTTGGCAATTTGCCTTGCGGCACCATTATTGCGAAAGTCGCGAAATAGGAGGGGCTGCGTCTGAGCTGCCTCACTCAACGCCGTCGAGAGAGCCCCTTCCTGCGCCAGGAGCCGGATATAGCTGTTGCTGAGCACCGCCAGCTCCTTGCGGCCCTCGACCAGATAGTACGAAGGGCGTCTATGGGCAATCATCAGACTAACGACCTGCTTCATGATCCTCGCCTGTTCGTCGAGCTCTGATGCTGTCGGGTTTTTAATGTTCAGCAACTGGTTCACTTCGTCAAATGTGGTGCCAAACCACACATAGAGTCCATCGCCCAGCCCGTTTACTTCACCAAAACCGGGTGCTGCGGAAAGTGGTACGGAGTTGACATAATCCAGTACCAGATCCCGCCGGTACAAGGAGGTATCCTCCCCCTCCTGATAGGCACGGACGCTGGCCGAGGCCATTTGAATCAGTTTATCCTTGGCCGAGGAGGTCAGGCCATTATCCGAATGGCGAAATTTTTCAATCTGGGTTGCCAGAGTGCTGCCGCCCATAGACGGAGTATTGATATTCACCAGTTCCGCGACCTGGAAGACGAGCGCTTTGCCAAAACGTCCCCAGTCGACAGCAGGGTTAATTTGCAGATATTTATCATCAAGCAACTGACGGTTTTCTATAAAGAGCAGGGTCTGAATAATTTTGTAAGGGATATCGAAAAAATCGTTGTACACCCTTTTGGGGTTGATCATCTGGTACATCGACTCGCCCGTGGCATCGAGAATTTGCAGGCCGGCCTGATTTTTTTCGTTATAAGGGATATAAAAGCCCATCTTCGCATAGTTGCGCAAACTTTCGTTGAAGCGAGCCTGCCTGCTGACCACCATGCCTTTTTGCTGCAGTTTGTCGATGAGAAACGGCAGTTGAACGTAGCCAAGACGAATATCGTATGGACCCTTTTGCGGAAAAACTATTTTATCACTTGGCCCGTCTGCCAGTCGATAACGTAATTTGGCGGCATATTTGCTGATCAGCTTGGCCTGGAGGGTGGAAGTCTGAATTTCACAATACCCGCCGGCGACCATTACGCTAACACAAATAACCAGCAAAAAGATAATCAGCAGCCAAACCCGGAGAGTTTTGTTGCGTTTTTTTTGCGGGAATGTCGGGGCAGCTTTTGAGCTTTTGTTATTGTTGCCGGCAGGGCGTCGAAAAGGAGATTCTATTGCAATTTCAGTAGATTTTCCTTGATTTTTTGGTCCAGTTCGCCGACCTCCTGCCGCGAGATCGGAGGCGAGGCCACTTGCTTTACCAGGTTGTATGGATGAGCGATTATCGATATTCAATTTGTTTCATTGATTATGGTGATTATCAGGCCGATAGCCCATAGTTGCCGCAATTCGGAGCCATTATGGCAGCCGTGGTCAGAGACTCATTTGGTAAATAATACACCAATATTTTCCGGGAGGTTGTCGATTGTGACGAGATGGAAAAGTTACCGCAATAATAAACAATATTTCAGTAATCGTCAATATCTGCAAAATTTCTTGAGTTCCGGTGAACCATTACTCCGGCCACACTACGAGTCTCTGCGACAGCAACCTTCCTCGTTGACGATGGGATAATTATACACCCGAGGGAGCTGTAAATTCTAAAAAATTATTGTTTTGCAAGGAATAATTGCGTTTTCCAGTTACATTGATTTCTCGTTGGCGCAACATTGCAAATCATTGCAGAGCTTTGACTGGAAAAAGATGTTCCCGCAAATTACTAAACACCGGTAATTAAACCATTACACTTAGAGCCGACAGTGCCTGCATATGAACCTTGGGACGAAAAAGCATATCATCGCCCTGGCTGCCCTGGTCGCGATAATTTTTCTTGTCGTCGTAATTAACTATCGCATAACCCAGCATATTGTCGAAAGAACAATCGCCGCGCAACAGGAAGATCTGGCCGTAAAAGCGGCAAGTACGGTGGAGATGTGGCTTGCGCAACAGATGAAAATTTTAACGGCTACCGCCGACTCGGTAAATTTAAAGTCTCTTGGTCAAAATGATGCGACCTTAAAGCCTTTGAAAATGGCCATGAAAGCCGGCCATTTTACCGATGTATATATCGGCCGAAGCGATGGGGTATTGATCGATGGCGCCGACTGGCTGCCACCACCGGGCTACGACCCGCGCAATCGCCCCTGGTACCGGCGGGCCAGTGAAACCGGCACTATAAGCTTTACCACGCCGTATATCGATCTGGTCACCAATAAACTGGTGATTGCTCTCGTTAAACCCCTTATTGTTGATGGCCGGACCATCGGCGTCATGGGCGCGGATACCATTCTCGACACCCTGGTGCGAAATGTCCTGAGCTTTAGGGTCAGTGAGACGGGCTACGGATTTATCGTCGAACGAAACGGCACTATACTGGTGCATCCCAATCAACACTACGATATGCGGGAGAAATTACAGAATATCGAAAGCGACCTAGGAGACAAACTGGATCGTTTTATCAGCGGCAATCTCGGTACCGTTACCTACCTCGGCAAAGACCAGCAAAATCATGTGCTCAGCTTTAGTCTCATTGCCAATTCGGATTGGTTTATGTGCGTCACCGCACCTCGCGATGAAGCGTATTCCCTGACCCGCAAAACAACCATGATTTTTGCCACGGAAATTGCGCTTCGGGTTCTTGGCATCCTCGCTTTCATCGCCCTGATGGTGGTCGGCGGCAGCGGCCTGATGCTTTTTTTCTTCAGCAAAAGGTACAGCACGGCAGTCCAGCAACACCAGGAAGAATTAACCGGCATAAATAAGGACCTGGCCTGGAATATAACCAAGCGAAAAGAGGTTGAAACGTACTATCAGACCCTGTTCAATGTGGCCAATGACGCGATTTTGATCAGCAAGGATGGCTGCATCACCGAATGCAACCATAAAACGCTGCAAACTTTCGGTCTTGTTGAAGACGACATTATCGGCAAAGTCATGCTCGATTTGTCACCCATGTACCAGCCGGATGGTGCGCCGAGCAGAGGGAAATTTCAAGCAATAATGCTGACCTGTGAAAAAGGCGAACAACAGGCCTTCAGATGGTCGTTTAAGCGGGCCGATGGTACCGAATTTCCGGCATCGATAAGCCTGAAAATCTTTCGTCTTGGCGATGAGGATTTAACGCTGTCCAGCATCAGGGATATCTCCAAACGAGTCGATGCGGAAGGACAACTGATGCAGGCGCAGAAGATGGCGGCGGTCGGTGAAATGCTGGCCATTATCGCTCATCAGTGGCGCCAGCCGTTAAACACGCTGTCCACCTATATTTCCAGTCTGCAGGCGGCACAATATAACGATATGCTGAGTAAATCATTTGTCGATAAACTGGTTTTAGGGGCGAATGGCCAGATCCATTTCATGTCGAAAACCATCGATGATTTTCGGAATTTTTTCAAACCATCCAAGTCGAAGGGTCCAGTCGATGTCCTCGAAGTAATCATCAGTGCGGTGAGACTGATGGAGGCACAGATGAAACACGGCGGTATCTCACTCACGGTCAACAATAAAACCACAACCAGCTCATTGATGGTTTTTGGCTACCGCGGAGAATTTGTCCATGTCCTGGTCAATATTATTGCCAATGCCAAAGATGCCGTGGTCCAGCATGCGGGGCAGACTCCCGGCGAACCGGTGGCTAAAAAAATCGAAATAACGGTCAGCACTCATGATCAGATAGTCTTGATACGCATCGACGACAACGGCGGCGGCATCCCCGAGCACCTGCTGCTGCAGGTTTTCAATCCCTATTTTACCACAAAAGGCGCTTCGTCAGGCACCGGAATGGGCCTGTATATGTCGAAAATGATTGTTGAAAAAGAGATGAACGGGGAACTCCTGGCGGAAAACACCGCAACAGGTGCCAGATTTACCATCAAACTGAAAAAAATGACCATGGGAAATACCGCATGATTACCGCGAAAATGAAAAACTGCCCAATCCTGCTGGTCGATGATGAACCGGCGGAACTGGAAGCCTACAGCCTGCTGCTCACCTCCATGGGCATGAACAATATCACCACACTGAGCGACAGCCGCATGGTGCTTCCCACCCTTGATGCCATGCAGCCGCCGGTACTTTTTCTCGATCTGAATATGCCGCATATGAGCGGGCAGGAAGTTTTGCGGGAGTTGAAAAGCAAAAAACCGCAGATTCCCGTGATCATCGTCACCGCCGACTCAGAGATCGAAACCGCCGTCGAGTGCTTAAAACTCGGCGCGCAGGACTATCTCGTCAAACCAATTGACCTTAAGATGTTCAGCTCTGCCTTGCGCAACGCCCTCGAAATTGGTCTGCTGCGTAATGAAGTCATGTCGCTCAAGGGCATTTCCTTTGGCAACAGGGAGTACAGCAACCGGGCCTTTGATAAGCTTGTGACCAAAAGTCCGTTAATGTTCGGCCTGTTCCAATATATCGAATCCATCGCCACCAGCGGTTTACCGACGCTTATCCTTGGCGAAACCGGCTCAGGCAAAGAACTTATCGCCAGGGCTATCCATGAGGTCAGCGGCGTAACCGGCGAATTTGTCGCAGTCGATATCTCCGGCCTTGATGACGCCCTGCTCTCCGATACCCTGTTCGGCCATGCCAAAGGCGCCTATACCGGGGCTGATGCAGTCAGGGCCGGTATGATTGAAAAAGCGGTGGAAGGAACAATTTTCCTTGATGAGATCGGCGATTTAAGTGAAATTTCCCAGGTGAAACTGCTGCGCCTGCTGCAGGAAAAGAGCTACTACCCTTTAGGTTCCGACCAGCCGAAACAGTGTCAGGCCCGGATCATTACCGCCGCCAATAAAGATTTAAGCAAGCTTGCCGGGCAGGAGGGTGAGTTTCGGATGGATTTATACTATCGACTCAGCACCCACCTGCTCAAAGTGCCGCCGCTGCGTGAGCGGCAAGAGGATATTCCCCTGCTCGTTACCCATCTGATAGCCGGTGGCGCAGCAGCAATGAATAAGGCAATTCCGACCATCAGCCCGCAGGCCATGAACCTGTTGATACACCATCCTTTCTGGGGTAATATCCGAGAATTAAAAGCCTATATTTCCGATGCCGTGGCCCGCTGCACTGGTGGCCATATTCAGGATCATCTTATCGCCGAAAGACTGACCGGCGCACGCTCAATGCACGGCACAAATACTCTTAAGAAAAGCCGGATGGAATCCCTTTTCGGCCATTTCCCAACCCTTGAAGAGCTGGCTGACTATGCCATTGAGGAGGCGCTCAAGATTACCGACAACAACCAGAGCAAGGCTGCTGGGATGTTGGGTGTTTCACGTCAGGCCCTGCATAAGCGATTAAAAAGGAAGGCACCATTGTCAACCAGAGGAGACAACGTCAACCAGGGTTGACAGTGAGAGTTGACAGTGTGTCGCAAAATTCAGCCAAGGATTAGTCCCCTGTCCTTTCTTTACGTAAGCGAACTATACGGAAAGGACTAAATCATGGCACGTAATTTGCGATGTCAAAGAAGTTAGGAAGCATCCACGCCAACATGGGCGAAAAATCACAACTGAGAGGAACCTATGCAAATTTTACGCAAAATTGCTGTCCCCGCTCTGGCAATCTCCTTGATTGCAGGCTCGTACGCCACCGGTAATGCCGAGAATGTAAGAATCGGTAATATCATTCCCCTTTCCGGCCCCTCGGCAACCCTTGGCCAGCAGGGCAAGGCAGCGCGAGAAATGGCCGTGGAAGAAATCAATGCAGCAGGCGGCATCAAATCGCTTGGTGGCGCCAAGTTCGAACTGATTTTTGCCGATTCCGAGTCTAAACCGGAAAAAGGAGTCGCCGAGGCGGAGCGTCTCATTAATACCGAAAAGGTACACGTCTTGACCGGATGCTGGAACAGCGCGGTCACCTACCCGACGACGGCGGTTGCCGAACGTTATGGCATTCCTTTTGTCGTGCCGGTCTCGGTTTCCGACAAAATCACCGATCAGGGCTTTAAGACCGTTTTTAGAATCGCCGCCAAAGACAGCTGGTGGACCCGCGATCAATTCTCTTTTTTAAAGGATATGGAACAGGAATTCGGTACCAAGATCGAAAAGCTGGCCTTTGTCTACGAGAATGGCGACTGGGGTAAGGGCTTTGCCGGACAGTGGAAAAAACTTGCTGAGGCAGGTGGCTATAAAGTGGTCCTCGATGAACCCTATCCGTCGACCGCAACTGATCTGAGCCCGGTGGTCCAGAAGATCCGCCGATCAAAAGCCGATGTCTTGATGCTCGTTTCCAATGCGGCGGATGCAATTCTGCTCACCAATACCCTGGCCGATTACAAAGTTAAGTTAAAGGCCATCATCGCCAGTGGCGGCGGCCATGCCGACCCGTCTTTTCTCACCACTACCGGCAAAAATTCGCAATATCTCTTTGATATTGTCGAATGGGAAACAGACGTCAATAAACCAGGCGCCAAAGAAGCAAACGATAAATACAAAGCCAAATACGGCCAGAATCTGACCGGTGAAGCAGTTGACGCCTATGTCGCGATGTATGTGTTAAAAGATGCCTTGGAGCGTGCTGCCTCCCTTGATCCTGAAAAAATACGTGAGGCCTTGGCAGCGACCGAACTTTCTTCCGGTCCGGGCATGATCGTCGGCTACGATTCAGTTAAGTTCGACAAGACCGGTCAGAATGAAAACGCCTCGCTGGTCATGGTCCAGATCAACGATATCGGCAACGGCCTGGAACGAATCACTATCTGGCCTAAAGCTGCACGTCGCGCCGGCTACAAGCCTGTATTCCCAATGCCGGAAAAATAAGTCGATGCGTCGTAAAAACCTTCATCCGAAGTCTGCGCTTATCTACTTCGTTGTTACAATTTTTCTATCGTTTTGGCGCACTCTAGTACACCAAAACGATAGAAAATCTATGCCTCATATATGAAGCTTTTTACTTAGCATCATGAAGTTGGCTTTTCAATAATTTGTCAAGAATACCGGCGCAGGAATCCTCACCCCCTGCTTCGGATGCTTCCTTATTTTTGTATTTTCGGGGAGACAGTCATGTTCTATATCATTGAGGACACCATTAATGGCATCCTTATGGGGTCTATCTATGGTTTAACGGCCATGGGGCTGACCATCATCTTCGGAGTCTTGAAAGTGGTCAACTTCGCCCACGGTTCAATGCTCATGGTGGGAATGTATTTAGCCTACTGGGTGGTAACGCTTTCGGGTCTACATCCCTATCTGGCCATCGTGCTCGTTGCCCCGGCCATGTTTGCCTTCGGCTACATCCTGCAAAATTTCGTGATCAAACCAATTTTCATTGCCGAAAAAAATGTCCGTGAACCCTTAACCGTCATCATTGTGACCACCGGCATCTGGTATATCCTCGACAATTTAACCCTGCTTATCTTTGGACCACAATATCGATCCCTCACCGACAATCCATTGAATGGCCAGATGCTCGAACTCGGCGAAATGTTTATCTCGGTGCCGAAACTGTATGGCAGCATTACTGCCTTTATCACTGCTCTTGGCGTCTACTGGTTCTTCCAGAAAACCGATATGGGCCGGGCAATCCGGGCAACCAGCATGGACCGCGAAGCGGCGAGCCTGATGGGCATCAACCAGTATAAGATTTACAATGTAGCCTTTGGCATCGGTGCGGCAACGGCCGGGATAGCCGCGGTGACTCTGGTGCCCTTTTACAATGTATTTCCCACGGTGGGTGTGCTCTTTGATATCAAAGGTTTTATCATCGTTGTCCTTGGCGGGCTCGGCTCCATCGGCGGTGCCCTGGCCGGCGGTATTATTATCGGGATAATCGAATCTGTCGGGCCGCAATTCATGACGGCCACCTGGACGGAGGCAATCGTCTACGGACTCTTTCTGGTTGTTCTGTTTGTCAAGCCTTCCGGCTTATTCGGCCAGAAGCATGACTGGTAACCGATAAAACGAGGATACAAATTTAATGACTCCCAAACTAATCAATAAAGCAGCCCTGGTGGCGATCCTGCTCATCGCTTTCGGTCTGCCGCTGGTTGTCCGCAGTGCCACCTATCTGCATATTCTGGTGTTGTTGTTTTTTTACGCCTATCTGACCACCAGCTGGAACCTGGTCGGCGGCTTTGCCGGGGTGTTGCCGCTGGGCCATGCCGCCTTTGTAGGTATCGGCGCCTATACCTCGACTATTCTCTTTCTGCAATATGGCATCAGCCCCTGGCTCGGCATGCTGGTCGGCGGTGTTCTGGCCACTATCGCCGGGGTGTTGATTGGTCTGCCAACCTTTAAAATGCGCGGGGCCTACTTTGCGCTTGCCACCATCGCCTTTGCCGAAGGCTTCCGGGTTATCGTCGAAAATATCGATTATCTTGGCCCCTTCAAAATCAATGGGCCACGGGGGTTGCAGATCCCGCCTCTGGATATCGGCCTTGCCAACTTCATGTTTGCCAGCAAAGAGCCGTATTATTATATCATTCTGATCATGCTCCTGATAGTGCTGCTCTTGACCTATGTGATCTCTCGCTCCAAGCTCGGCTATTATCTCAACGCCGGCGGCGAAGAACCGGAGGCGGCCATGGCCCTTGGGGTGAATGTGGCCAGAGCAAAACTCATTGCCATGGCCCTCAGTTCCTTTTTGACTGCGCTGGCCGGCACGTTTTACGCCCAGTTCACCCTCTATATCCACCCCAAAAGCATCATCTCCCTTGATCTCTCCTTTGAGATTGCCTTTATCGCCCTTATTGGTGGGCGGGGCTCTATCGCCGGACCGATCCTTGGCGCACTTTTACTGCGGCCGGTCGGCGATTTCTCCCGCATCTATTTCGGCGATACCCTACCCGGTCTGCATCTTATCATCTTCGGTCTGGTCCTTATCCTGGTCATGCATTACCAGCCACGAGGCCTGCAGGAGCCGCTCACCCGAATCTATAATAAACTGGTGCGGCGCATAACCCTCAACACAACGGGGAGATAAGACTATGGTTCTTCTTGAGGTACAAAACATGACCAAGCAATTCGGTGGACTAACAGCAATCGATGCGCTTAGTCTGACTATCGCAAAAGGGCAGATTCTCGGCCTGATCGGGCCCAACGGCGCCGGAAAATCAACTGCCTTTAACTGTATTGCCGGGGTCTTTGCCCCAACCGCCGGGGTCATCACCTTTAACAATGAAAAAATCAACGGCCAGAAACCATGGAATCTATGTAAAAAGGGACTGGCCCGAACCTTTCAGATCGTCAAGCCATTTGCCTCGAAAAGCGTGCTCTACAACGTAATGGTGGCAAGTTTCGCAACGACCAACAGCCGCGTGGTCGCGGAGGAAAAAGCGATCAGGATTCTTGAATCGCTGAGCTTTGCCGACAAAAAAGATATTATATCCGGTAATTTAACCATCGCGGACAGGAAAAGGCTGGAAATTGCCCGAGCGCTGGCCACGGAACCGAAACTTCTGCTGCTCGATGAAGTTATGGCCGGTCTGCGCCCTAACGAAGTTGACGAGATGGTTGAGGTGTTGAAAAAAATCCGCGATCAGGGCACGACCATCTTCGTTATTGAGCATATCATGCGCGCCATCATGGCTCTATCTGATCGCATCGTCGTCATTCAGTTCGGCAAAAAGATTGCCGAGGGCACTCCGAAAGAAATCGCCAACAACGAAAATGTTATTAAAGCCTACTTGGGAGAAGATTATGTCGCTGCTTGAAATTAATAACATCGACGTCTTCTATGGCGATGTTCAAGTCATATTCGAGCTGTCTCTAAAGGTTGAAAAAGGGGAAGTGGTCAGTATCATCGGCGGTAATGGGGCAGGCAAATCAACCCTGCTGCGGGCAATCTCCGGCTTGATGCCGGCCTCTTCGGGGACCATCACCTTCAACGGCGTGCCCATTGAAAAAGAGCCGCCCGAAAATGTCGTCGACAGTGGTATTATCCATGTTCCTGAGGGGCGGCGGCTGTTTTCCCTGATGAGCGTCAAGGATAATCTGCTGGTCGGCGCCTACAATAAACGGGCGAAAAAGGATGTCGAAGAGACCCTGCACAATGTCTATAAATTATTGCCGAGACTCCAGGAAAGAGAAAATCAAATTGCCATGACCCTGTCCGGCGGCGAGCAGCAGATGGTCGCCATCGGCCGTGGCCTGATGGGCAGGCCCCATCTACTCATGCTGGATGAACCGTCACTTGGCCTCGCGCCGATTCTGATAAAAGATATTTTTGAAACCGTCCGCAAGATAGCTGACCAGGGCACGACGGTCCTTATGGTCGAACAAGATGTGAAGCATTCGCTCAGCTTAAGCGATCGTGGCTATGTGCTGGAGCATGGTCGGGTAGTTATGGAGGGAAGAGCCGATGATCTCATCGACGATCCTCATATCAAGGAGGCTTATTTGGGAATATAGCGATTTTGCAGATCATGGCGGTATTGACTGACTGCAATAATAACGATTAAATTACAATATGCCCACACTTTGCTAGACTTAATAACCTCGATGACGTGTAGAAAGAAACTTGTTGAAATCTGTTGCAAATTCCTAAGATGAAGGAGAATTACTGGGTGACAGGTCATTCAATAACTCTGCCTTGCAGCTTACGGTTGCACGGCAACTCCAAAACAAAATTTCAACTTTCGGAGGTTATTGGATCGATGACAGATCTAACCTCTGAAATGCAATTTGCTGGAAAGCCTCCTTTTTCAGCGTGTTCTCGCAGCAATGACTCATTTGCAGCTATATATACGCAGTATATTTTGTTGTCGGTGACGTAGCTGTGATCCCATTGAATCTGTGGACCCATTTCTTGCAATACTCCACAGGACTTCTGTGAAATGCCTTGCAGTTCAGCTGCTGACAAATTTCCTGCTCCGGGGATTTCTCGCTCGATTACATATCTTGGCATAATATTTTCCCTTATCTTTAGAAAGTTGTTATCGGAATGTCTTGTCCTACCACGGTGGCTATTCGAAAACCTCACACTCGATCCCACCTTGTGGTATAATTTTCTTAAGCATATTTCCTGCACAAATCAAATTATATTTTTTGTTAAGCGTTCAACTACAGAAATCATTGTCACAGATCGGTGCGGGATTGGATCAATTTTTAAATTTTGATCATCCAGATGCATTACATCCCAGTAATAACTGGCGAGAATTGATTAACACTCCCTTACCTCAGTATGGTGTTGGCATTGAGGAAGTAACTCAAGACTTAATCACTCAGATAATTCCAAATGGTTCCCCCGTGCCAAGACCAGGCTTTACGTCCTTTATTACGGCTGGTTCAACCACAGCATCAACTCTAGCCATGGGCACTGCTTAAAGAGATAGGTGTTGGAGGTATGCGGCAAAGAGTAGTATGTCACAATAACATGGCGCGGTATATTTCAGAATTGGCTAATAAGCACCCAAATCTTGAGGTCCTGAGCGAGCCAACTCTTTCTATTTGTTGTTTTCGTTATATCCCTTCTACTTCTCATTCGGAAGATCTCGATTTGTTTAATCAAACCCTGCACCGACGACTCGTTAGAGAAAATCAGTATATGCCAAGTACAACAAGAGTTAATGGAAACCTGGCGCTACGCCCTTGTTTTATAGGAGCACGAACAAATCAAGACCAAGTAACTGGTCTCCTAAATTCGGTCTTAAGAATTGGCAAACAACTTGAAGAGAGCATAAATAACGTAATGGGTTCACCGGGACGCAATAGATGAACGAATAACCCGCATCTGTAGCCGTTCAAACAGTGCTCCAGGTTCGTTCAAGCAGGAAAGCAAAGGGGAGAAATACTATCACGGCAAAAACCCACCGTCAAAAGGCCAGGCCCAACCCCTGCAACTCTCGAAACTTCCCATCCTTGCAGGCACTGATAAAATTTATGACATCCACTTTAATGCTGTCGCGCATGATTCTTGTCTGCTGAATTCGGTCGATCCTGCTCTCGACAACTTTATCCGGGTCGGAATGTCCCCAGTTCAACCGCAGCAATTGGCCGGGAAAATCAGGGCATTGGTCAGCTATGCGTTTTGGACAGATGGTGATTACTATATCGTAGCGCCGTTTTCCTTTAAACAATTCGAAAACAGAGCAGGGGTTTTCACAATGACCAAGGTCATAGCCATCCAGTTTCATAATCATCGCAACCATCGGATTTAAGGGCCCAGGCTCAAAGCCGGCACATTCAACGACAAAATAATCTCCGCCAAGGGCCTGGAGATAGGCACCGGCTATCAGGTTTTTGCCAAAACTGTATTCTGAAACAACGAGCAAGTCCAACATAGCGCACACTTTAATCCTTACGACAGGCCTTCTTCTATAAACGGTTCGCGCATGGTGACAAATTCCTCCGCACTGCTTGGGTGAATACCGACGGTGCGATCAAAGTCGGTCTTGGTTGTCCCGGCTTTGACGGCCACGGCAAAGCCCTGGATAATTTCCCCGGCATCTCCTCCTACCATATGCACACCTAAAACCCGGTCAGTGCTGCCGTCTACCACCAGTTTCATCAAGGTTCGCTCCTCGATTTTACCAAGAGAGTATTTCATCGGCCGAAAAGTCGTCTTGAAGATGATCACATTTTCATGTTTTTCCCGGGCCTCAGCCTCAGTCAGACCAACAGTCGCGAGAGGCGGCTGGCTGAAAATTGTGGTGGGGATATTGGCATACTCCATGGTGCGCTCATCACCGCCGAAATGATTGGCCGCGAAGATACGCCCTTCATGGATGGCAACAGGGGTCAGATTGAATCTATTGGTGACATCGCCGATGGCGTATATACTGTTGACGGTTGTCTGCATCCGTCCATCTACTATAATACCGCCTGAACTATTTACCAGCACGCCGATTTTGCGCAATCCGAGGCCGGTGGAATTGGGCCTGCGCCCGGTGGCAAAGAACACCTGGTCAAAGATCTCGCCAGGGCATTCCTGACAATGCACCCGCAGACCATGAGCCGTTTTTTCAACTCTCTCTACATGCGAAGCGCAGTGAATGACGATGCCTTTTTTCACCTGCTCGGCGCGCAGATGTTCGGCAAGATCCGCATCAAAACCACGCAGTAGACGAGGACACCGAACCAGAAGGGTAATCTCGACGCCCAGCCCATGAAAAATGCCGGCAAATTCCTGGGCGATATAGCCGCCGCCGATAATTGCCATTTTCTTTGGCAACTCCTCAAGCAGAAAAGCATCGTCGGAGACGATGACATGTTCCTTGCCGGGAAAATCGGGAACAAAAGGAGAGCCACCCGTGGCAATCACAAAGCGATCGGCAGTGATGCTTTCACTGCCGATCTGCACGGTTTTTGCGTCAATAAAATGTGCCGTGCCTCGATGTAGAGAGACATTGAATTTTTCCAGCAGGCCATCGTAAATGCCGTTGAGTCGGCGTAATTCCGCCTGAACTCCAGTGCGTAGAGCAGTCCAGTCAAAGTGGGCATTTTGGCAGCTCCACCCCAGGCTTTCAGCATTGCAGAGATCTTCAGCGACGTGGGCTGCATAGAGCAGGAGCTTTTTCGGCACACAGCCGCGATTAACACAGGTGCCGCCCAGCCGGCCCGCCTCGGCAAGACCGACCTTCGCCCCCAGTGCCGCTGAAGCTCTGGCGCAGGCAACGCCGCCTGAACCCCCGCCGATAACAAACAGGTCATAATGTGGCATAGCATCGTTCCCCATCTACAATATCTATACGCTTATCAGCCTTTGCCACAGATCTTGAGCAGTATGGCGTTCTGGGCATGCATACGATTCTCCGCTTGGTCAAAAACGATCGAGGCGGCGGATTCCATGACCGAATCAGTAGTTTCTACGCCTCGTTCAGCCGGCAGACAATGCATGAAAAGACTCTCTTTGCCGGTGGCAGCCATCAACTCATCGCTTACCTGAAAACCGGCAAAACGTGATTTCCGCTGCTCGGCCTCCTCTTTCTGGCCCATTGACGCCCAGACATCGGTATAGACGATGTCCGCATCTCTAACCGCTGTTTTGGGATCGTGGCTGATCTCGATCTCAGACAGGCCGGCCTGCTGCGCCGCAGCCAGAGTCTTGTCGTCGGGCAGATAGCCGGCGGGACAGGCGCAGACAAAGTGCAGAGGAAGGCGCTGGGCCAGCCCCAGCCAGGAGTGCACGATATTATTGCCATCCCCGACATAGACTATCTTGAGGTCATCGAGGTGCCCGCGATGCTCAAGTATGGTAAACATGTCGGCCATGATCTGGCAGGGATGATTATAGTCCGTCAACCCATTAATCACCGGTACCGAGGAGTACTTGGCCATCTCCAGGACATGATCGTGGGAAAATAATCGGGCCATGATCACATCGTTATAGCGCGCTACCACCCTGGCGATGTCTTTTACCGCCTCGCGTTTGCCGATAGAGATATCCGACGGACCGAGATACTGGGCATGACCGCCCATGCGAAAAAAGCCGGTTTCAAATGAGATGCGCGTACGGGCCGATGGTTTGGTAAAGATCATCGCCATGGTGTGATCCTTAAACGGCTTATAGTCTTCGCGGGCCGCAAAGCGTGCCTTGACCTCTCGGGCCAGGGCAAAGGTGGCGTGGATTTCGTCGGCGGTAAAATCGGTGATATGTAAAAAATCTCGTTTCAAACCAGGTTCCTCCCTATTTTTATCAAAAGCTCGTAAGGCAAAAAAGACGGGCATTATAATAGATTTTCGATCAGCGACACAGGACTGATTTTTCACCTGTATCGAAATCAAACCGTATTGTCAAGGCCACAATACTCCACCACTTTTTAAAGCGCATACAATCTTTTAGTTGCTACACAATAAAGTTGATACTATAAGAAGAGTATGAAACCACATACCCTCGAATTTCTAAAAAATCTCGCCAAAGGCATTAACAGCGTCTTCGGAGAGAGATGCGAGGTCGCTATCCACGACTTCAGCAACATCAAAAGCTCGCTGGTCCATATTGAGGGCAATATCACCAGGCGCAAAGTCGGTTCCGCCCTGCCTGATATGCTTTACCGCCTGCTCAAAGAATTCGGCGATGCCGCGCCGGATAAATTCGGGTATAAAAGCACCACCCAGGACGGCCAGATCCTCAAATGTTCCACCAGCATGGTACGGGACGAACAAGGCAAACTGGAAGGATGCCTCAGCATTAACTTCAACGTCACTGACTTCACCTTCCTCGCCAATGCCTTTAACGATTTTACCTTTCTTGCCGGTAAAAACGGCAACAGCAATGACAACGCCGTCAACCAGGATGACCTCCCCAGCACTTTTGCCGAAACCATGGAATCAGTCATAGACTTCGTTGTCGCCGACCACGGCAAAGCACCGGCGATGCTGAAAAAAGTGGATAAACTGGAGATAATGCAGCAGTTGAATAAAGACGGCGTCTTTATGATCAAGGGTTCGGTTGAATATATGGCCCGCGTCTTTGGCGCGTCAAAATACACCATCTACAACTATCTCAAGCAGATCCGCAACACGTAAGCCCTAAGCCTGCCGGTAAGCGGCCGTAGCCGGCAACAACAGCAAAGAAGTGGGCGATGCAGATCCTCAGTTCTTGTGCAGCAAAAGATACAGCAAGGCCATGCGAATATATAAGCCGTTTTGCGCCTGCTCAAAATATCGCGCCCGAGGATCGTCATCAACCTCCTTGGGGATCTCATCGACCCGTGGCAGGGGATGCATGATAATGGCGTTGCTTTTCATAGTTTTGACACAATCTAAAGAGAGGATATACTTGCTGGCCGCTGCCTGATAGTCATCAACGGAATGAAAGCGTTCCTTCTGGATGCGGGTCATATAGACACAGTCTACTTCAGGTGCAATACCGGCGAGATCACTCTCTTCACGCCATGGGACATTGTTTTTTTCCAGGTAGTCCTTGATATCATTCTCCATCTTACACACCGGCGGCGACACAAAAATTATTTCCACATTGGCGTATTTGGTCAGAAGATAGGACAGAGAGCGAACCGTCCGACCATACCGGAGATCACCGACCATGGCGATTTTCAGGTTGTTCAATGCCGGAAAAGCATCGACTATGGTATACATGTCAAGCAGGGCCTGCGTCGGATGCTGCCCCGCGCCGTCACCGGCGTTAATTATGGGTATGGTGGAGACCTCAGCGGCACGGACAGCGCTCCCCGCCTCATTATGGCGCATAACGATCACATCGGCATAACCGTTCATGATCCTGATGGAGTCGGCAAGGCTTTCACCTTTAGCCGCACTGGAGAATTCACGGGCGTTTTCCGTGGTAATCACCGACCCGCCAAGACGCAGCATCGCACTTTCAAACGAAAAACGGGTACGGGTAGACGATTCATAAAACAATGAAGCCATGATTCTGCCTTCCAGGCTTTTGGCAAAGCGATGTTTTCCTGAAAGGTCGGCCTTCATCTGGTCGGCAGTCTGAAAAACCGTTTCCAGCAGATCTCGGTCAAATTGCTGCGATTCGACCACATGCAGAAGAGGAAAGGCGGTCATGGGTATTCTCCTTATTGTTTTACTCAATGAGCGATGGTATCAATAGATTATTTGCAAAATATTATTTGCGAGGCAAGCTGTGCAGCACGCTACCAGGAATTTTGCGGGACAACAAGATACAAAACAAAACTCTCGAAAAATTGCACCAGCGCCCGAAACCTTCTGGGTGATCGGCGGCGGACAGTTTGGCCGACGGGCTGTTGAATTGTTAAAAAAAGACGCCCCAGCTGGTAAAATTATTGTGGTAGATAATCGCCCCGATCGAAACCTGCCAACCGGCATAGAGTTGGTTTGTGCCGACGGGATCGACTGGTTGACCGAACATTTCACTGTTTCTGCCGCCGTCGATAAAATTATTCCTGCACTGCCGGTTCATCTCGCTGCCGACTGGGTGAAGAAAAAGCTTATCGACGACGGCAGGATCGTCCATTCGACTGAGATCCCCGAGGAACACCTTCATCATTTCCCCAATCCCCTTCGTGTCGAAAGCAGTCGTGTGGTGATGTCATACGCTGATTTTATCTGTCCGCCCAGATGTTCCGAGCCTGATAAACTCTGCACCCATACCGGCAAACAACGGCCGTTATCACTTTATCTTCTTCTGGCATCACTTACCATAAACGACTTCGTGCCGCTTACTATCAGAAGCCGTCAGTTCCACTCCGGAGTAGGCGGTTTTTTTCCCCAAGATTTATGGCAGCTGCTCGAACGTGTTCGAGCACTGCCGGATACTCCTCTGCTTATTGGTACGGCATGTAAATGCCACGGTATCGTTGACAGCTTATACCATTCTTTTTGTTGATGGTATCGGAAAAACTTTTGCTTACGATTTCCTTAGGAACACACCTGTGTGTTTGCCCTTTGTTTATGTGATATCCGGAAGGGCACCCCTAGAGGCGTGTCCCTACGGAGCTTCCTCGACACATCTCTGCACAAATTTATTAATGTTATTTTATCCAAAACAACAATTTTTTAGTTGACATACAATTAATTGTAAATTAAACATCTGTCATAAACAAAATTAAGAAAAGAGGAGGTTACCACTCTTTATTCCCAGCCAATCCCCTCGCTGAATTCACTCCTTTGAGACTGGCCGATACCGTTGCACCATTCACAGGTACCTTAGTGAAATTAGCAGGAGACCAATCACAGGTGTCCCAATGATAAAAGAAATCCCCCACTACCGTTTCAAGGCTCTCTTTCAAGAACCGACCACCGAGATAATCCCTAAAAACTTTACCGAAGCAGTTGCCGAAAAGGTGCACAAGTTCCACAAGCAACTCCCCGGCTATAATCCCACCGAATTGGTGGAGCTCAAGGAACTTGCCGGATGTTGGGGAGTCGGCGACATCTTCATGAAAGACGAATCCTCCAGATTTGGTCTCAGGGCTTTTAAAGTTCTGGGAGGCAGCTATGCAGTTGCCCAACTCATTTGCCGGGAATTGGATATACGCCTCGACGAGACTGATTATGCCTACCTTGTAAGTGATGAAGTCCGCATGAGGATCAGCGGTATGACCTTGACCACAGCCACCGACGGTAACCATGGCCGCGGTATCGCCTGGGCCGCCCAGCAGCTTGGCATCAAAGCCGTCATCTATATGCCCAAAGGAACCGTCCAGTCCCGCATTGACAACATCCGCTCCCACGGAGCCACTGTAGAAGTAACGGATCTGAACTATGATGATGCCGTCCGCCTGGCCAACAGCATGGCTGAAAAGCATGGCTGGCACATGATTCAGGATACCGCCTGGGAAGGATATGAAGAGATCCCTCTGTGGATCATGCAGGGCTATATGACCATGTGTAAAGAAGCCCTGGAGCAGATGATTGAAAAAAATGTTGCTGCCACCCATGTCTTTGTCCAGGCAGGGGTAGGAGCCCTGGCCGCTGCCGTGCTCGCCTGTATATCGAATAAATACCGCGAAAACCCACCCCGCTTCATCATCATGGAACCCAACAATGTTGCCTGCGTCTTTGCCTCGGCAGCAGCCGGCGACGGCAAGCCCCACGCCGTGCCCGGTGACCATGAAACTATTATGGCAGGGCTCGCCTGTGGGGAAGTGAATACCTTTGGCTGGCCCATTTTAAGGGACCGGGCAAGTTGCTACATCTGTTGTGATAATTACGTGGCGGCCAACGGCATGCGCATCCTGGCCAACCCGATTTGTGGCGACAAGGCTATAGAAGCCGGAGAGTCGGGTGCTGTTGGCACCGGAGTAGTCGAACTCTTGACAACCAATAGTGCTTTTGCCGAGATCAAGGACCAATTGAAGATCGGACCGGACTCAAAGATACTGCTCTTCAACACCGAAGGCGCGACTGATCCCGTAAATTATCGTGAAATCCTCTGGCACGGCAAATATCCTGCAATAATGCCATAATGCGGTTCATTTAGTTACTTACCGAATATAAAAACGTCGTTCAAGCACATTCCAACACCAGGAGAAAGAAAATGGCCACTTTAGATTTCAAAAAAATTAATGCCCTTGCTGAACAATATAAACCCCAGATGACCGCTTTTTTGCGAGATATGGTTCGCATTCCCAGCGAAAGCTGTGACGAAAAAAAAGTTGTCGCCAGGATCGCCGAAGAAATGAAAAAAGTGGGTTTTGATAAAGTCGAAATTGATCCCATGGGCAATGTCCTGGGGAGTATCGGCCATGGAAAGCACATTATAGCCATGGATGCGCATATCGATACCGTCGGCGTCGGCAATATGGACAACTGGACATTTGATCCATACGAAGGATGCGAAGACGATGAAATAGTTGGTGGTCGCGGAACCAGCGACCAGGAAGGTGGCATGGCTTCCATGGTGTATGCAGGCAAAATCATCAAGGATCTGGATCTTACCGGCGAATATACTCTGGTCGTTGTCGGTTCTGTCCAGGAAGAAGACTGTGATGGTTTATGCTGGCAGTATATCATCAAGGAAACCGGGCTTAAACCAGACTTCGTCGTTTCCACCGAACCCACCGACGGCGGTATCTACCGTGGTCAACGCGGGCGAATGGAAATCAGAGTAGACGTGGCCGGCATCAGCTCCCATGGCTCAGCACCCGAGCGCGGCGACAACGCCATCTTCAAGATGGGCAAAATACTCGGTGAACTCGAAGAGTTGCACCAGAGGCTGATAACCGACGAATTTCTCGGCAAGGGCTCCCTGACTGTAAGCGAGATATTCTCGACGTCTCCTTCGCGTTGTGCTGTGGCCGACAGTTGCGCCGTATCAATTGACCGAAGACTTACTGCCGGTGAAGACGGCCCCTACGCCCTGCAGCAGATTCGTGATCTACCCGCGGTAAAAGCGGCTAAGGCAAAGGTCTCCATGTACAGCTATGATCGACCTGCCTATACCGGCCTCGTCTACCCCACCGAATGCTACTTCCCTTCATGGGTATTGCCCGCCGACCATGAAGTCACCAAAGCAACCGTCGATACCTACACAAACCTTTTTGGTGAAGAACCACGGGTTGATAAATGGACTTTTTCGACCAACGGCGTATCCATCATGGGCATGCATGGTATTCCCTGTGTCGGTTTTGGTCCGGGCAAGGAAGCCGAAGCCCACGCTCCTGACGAAAAGACCTGGAAAGCAGATCTGGTCCGTTGTGCGGCCTTTTATGCTGCCTTGCCGCTCATCTATCTTGGCAACAAGGAGTAATAGATCATGAAAGCAAAACTTGCTTTTGTCGCCATCGGTGGCAACTCTCTGATTAAGAGCAAAGAGTTGCAAAAGGTCGAGGACCAGCATGAGGCGATCCGGCAAACGGTTACCCACGTGGTTGACTTGATTGAACAGGGCTACCAGGTCATCATTTCCCACGGCAACGGCCCCCAGGTTGGATTCATTATGCGCCGGTCGGAAGTTGCCCGCCAGGCAGTCGGACTGCATCTGGTGCCTCTGGTTAATGCCGTGGCTGATACCCAGGGTTCCATCGGCTACCAGATCCAGCAGGCGATGAATAATGAACTGGCAACTCGAAACCTTGCCGGACAATGTATCACCCTGGTCACCCAGGTGGTAGTTGACAAGTCTGATCCCGCCTTTGCCAAACCGGCCAAGCCGGTGGGAGAATTTTTTGACGCGATGCAACTGGCTGACATTCGGCGAGATTATCCGGAATGGAGCCTGATGGAGGATGCCGGTCGTGGCTACCGAAGGGTTGTCGCATCCCCTGCCCCCATTGAAGTTGTCGAAAAACCAATTATCGAATCGCTGCTCAGCGGAGGTTACCATGTAGTTGCCGCAGGTGGTGGCGGCATACCGGTGGTACGACGCGGCAAAATGCTCGATGGCATTGATGCGGTCATTGATAAAGACCTGGTGTCAAGCCTGCTTGCCGGACAACTTGGTGCCGATTTGCTGGTCATTTCAACTGCCGTGGAGCAGGTTGCCTTAAATTTCGGCAAACCGGATCAGAAGTTGATTGGCACCATGACCGTAGCTGAAGCAGAGCAATATATTGCCCAGAAACATTTTGCCCCCGGCAGCATGTTGCCCAAGATCCAGGCGGCCTTGGAATTTCTTAGAAACGGCGGCAAGGAGGTTATTATTACTGCCCCGGAATATATAAAAGACGCGGTACTCAACAATAAAGGGACGCATATTGTCCCCTGAAAACGTACAAGCATAAAGAATTTTTCAAAAATTAAATTATTTCTAAGTCACTAACCCCGCCCAAAAGATTTGCGGGATAAGTTCCTTCACGAAATCATTTTTTAAAAATTAAATTATTTCTAAGTCACTAAGGAGATTTAACCATGGACAACGCGAGAATCAAATCCCTCATCGGGCAACTGGCCCAGCTCAACTACAAGAGTATGTATATGAACGACTTCTTGCTCACCTGGGAAAAGAGCGATCAGGAAATTGCCGCCACTTTCCTGGTAGCCGATATTCTCCGTGGGCTGCGGCAAAGAAATATTTCCAGCAGAATGTTTGACTCGGGCCTTGGCATCTCCCTGTTCCGCGATCAATCCACCAGGACCCGCTTCAGCTACGCCAGCGCCTGTAATCTGCTGGGACTGACCATGCAGGACCTCGATGAAGGAAAATCCCAGGTTGCCCATGGGGAAACCGTCCGGGAAACCGCCAATATGGTCTCCTTTATGGCCGACGTCATCGGTATCCGCGATGATATGTATATCGGCAAAGGAAATACCTATATGCGTGAGGTTTCCGAGGCTGTGCAGCAAGGATACCTTGAAGGAGTGCTCGAACAACGCCCGACACTGGTTAACCTGCAGTGCGACATCGATCACCCAACCCAGTCCATGGCCGATATGCTGCACCTGATCAACCATTTCGGTGGAGTAGAAAACCTCAAGGGCAAGAAACTGGCCATGACCTGGGCCTACAGCCCATCATATGGCAAGCCGCTCTCCGTTCCCCAGGGGATCATCGGCCTGATGACCAGATTTGGTATGGAAGTATCCCTGGCCCATCCAAAAGGATATGAAGTGATGCCGGAAATCGAAGCGGTGGCTACGAAAAACGCGGCAGCAAGTGGTGGTAAATTCACCAAATCCAATTCCATGGAAGAAGCTTTCGAAGGCGCTCATATCGTCTATCCGAAAAGCTGGGCCCCTTTTTCCGCCATGGAAAAGCGCACCAACCTGTACGGCGAGGGTAACTTTGACGGCATCAAAACCCTGGAAAAAGAACTCCTGGCGCAAAACGCCAACCATAAGAGCTGGGAATGTACCGAGTCTCTGATGTCGACTACCCACGAAGGGGAAGCGCTGTATATGCATTGTCTGCCTGCCGATATCACCGGAGTAAGCTGTAAGGAAGGTGAAGTTGCAGCAAGCGTCTTTGATCGCTATCGCAAGCCAATGTATGCGGAAGCCAGTTATAAACCGTATATCATCGCCGCCATGATTATGCTGGCCAAGGCAAAATTCCCGGCGGACACCTTAGACGCGATGTTGACCACAGGTGCAGCAAGAATCAGATAATTACCCAGGAGGTTACCATGCTTACTTTCACACTCAATGGAGAGAAGGTTACCTTTTCCGGTGACGAGAATGTCTCGTTGCTGAATTTTCTGCGTAATGAAAAGGGGGTAACCTCCGTCAAAGACGGCTGTTCCGGTCAGGCCGCATGCGGTGCCTGTCTCGTGGAGCTTGCCGGCAAGCCGGCTCTGGCCTGCGCGACGAAGATGAAACGGGTCGCAGGCAAACCGGTCATTACCATCGAAGGTTTTCCGGAAAACGTCCGGCGTACCCTGGGCCGGGCCTTTGTTGCCGAAGGTGCGGTGCAGTGCGGTTTTTGTACCCCGGGCATCCTGACCCGGGCAAAGATTCTTCTGGAAACCAACCCGGATCCGACTCGCGAAGATGTGATAAAGGCGTTGAATGTCAACATCTGTCGCTGTACCGGCTATGTCAAGATCATCGACGGCATTCTCCTTGCCGCAAAAGCTTTGCGGGAAAACACCGAAGTTGCATGGGAAAGCCGCACTGGTATCGGCTACTCCTACCCCAAAGTAGAAGCGTATGAGAAGGCCCTTGGCATTGGCCCCTACGTGGCCGATATGCAGATCGACAATATGTGCTTCGGCGCTCTCTGTTTCAGCGAGCATCCACGTGCGGTTGTCAAAAAAATCGATGTCAGTGGTGCCGAGAAAATGGCCGGTGTTATCCGGGTATTTACCGGAGTCGATATTCCCGGTCAAAGACACCAGGGTCTTTCCGTCAAAGATTGGCCGATGATGGTCCTGGCCGGCGAAACCACCCGATGTATCGGCGATGTTCTCGCCTGTGTCGTTGCCGATACCGAAGAAATTGCCCGGGTTGCAGTCCAGAACATCAACATCGATTACGAGGTTCTGCAACCGCTCACGGAGATGAGTGAGGCCAGGGATTCAAAGATTCTCATTCATGAAAGCGGCAACCTCTTAAAAGAAACGGTTATCCGCAGAGGCGACGCGATAGACGACGTGTTCAGCCGGTCAGCCCATATGGTTGAGGGCGAATTTGAGACCCCCTTTGTTGAGCATGGCTTTCTGGAACCGGAAGCCTCAATCAGTCTGCCCGACGGCAAAGGAGGGTTGATTGTCTACTCGCAAAGCCAGGCTCTTTTTAAAGATCGTGGGCAGATTGCCTCCCTGCTGGCAATGAACGAAGACCAGGTTGATGTTGTCTTAATGTCTGCCGGCGGCGCTTTCGGCGGCAAAGAAGATCTTACCGTCCAGCACCATGCAGCACTTGCCGCATTGATACTGCAACGCCCGGTTCGGGTCCGGCTGAGTCGTCCTGAATCGCTGCGCATGCATCCCAAACGGCACAGGATGAAGCTCAGCTATAAACTTGCCTGTGATGACAAAGGTATGTTGACCGGTCTTTGGGCCAGAATACTCGGCGACACCGGCGCATATGCCTCCGTGGGCGCGGCAGTAGTCGGCCGGACCGGCACCCATGCAGGCGGAGCCTACCATATCCCGAGTGTCGATGTTATCTCTGAAGCCTATTATACCAACAATCCGGTTGCCGGAGCCTTTCGCGGCTTTGGCGTCAACCAGTCCAACTTCGCCATGGAAAGCATGGTCGATGAACTGTGCACCAAAGGTGGCTTTGATAAATATCAGTTCCGCTACGACAACGCCCTCGACATTGGCCGAATGACCACCACCGGCCATGTGCTGAAAGAAGGCGTGGGTCTGCGCGAGTGCCTGGAAGCGGTAAGAGATGCTTTTAGGGGCGCAAAATACGCCGGCCTTGCCTGTGCCATCAAAAATTGCGGTATCGGTAACGGTATAGATGAGATAAGTGAAACAAAATTAAAAATAGTCTCCCCGCATAAAATCGAACTCTATCATGGCTGGAGTGAGATGGGCCAGGGCATTGACACCGTGGCAAGACAGGTTCTCGCCGAAGTGTGCGGGCTTGATGACAGTATCGCCATCGAAGTGATATCCGCCACCAGCGGCGGGGCCAGAGGCGGCGCAACCACCGCCAGTCGCGGCACCGCTCTGCTGGGCAATTCAACTATCCTGGCCGCTGAAAAACTGAAAATTGATCTGGCAACAAACAGTCTTGCCGCCTTGGTGGGCAAAGAATATTTCGGTCATTATCTGGTTGACTGGACCACCAGCCATGATACCCACGGTGAGATAATCAGCCATTTTTCCTACGGTTATGCAGTGCATCTGGCCATCCTTGATACAACCGGTAAACTGCAGGCCATCCATGCCGCCCACGATGCCGGAAGGATCATCAACCCAAGACTTTTTGAAGGACAGGTTGAAGGCGGCGTGGTAATGGGCATGGGCTATGCACTGAGCGAAAGTTATCTCGTTAAAGACGGCAAACTTGTCTCGGATCGGTTGTCTAAACTGGGTCTGCCCAAAGCAAAAGATGTCCCGGAAATCAAGGTGTTCGGGGTCGAATGTCCCGACACATCCGGACCTTTCGGGGCAAAAGGAGTCGGCGAGATCAGCTCCATCCCGACTGCAGCCGCCATCGCCAACAGTTACTACAGTTTTGACGGCAAGCGGCGCTACATACTGCCTCTTGCCCCTCTGCAAAAGGATGATAGAAGCCGATAATAACAGCCACACCAATCTGGAAAAATAGTTTACAGGGGGCGTACCATGACCTTATATTTAAAAGATGCACAGTTTATTGATTACCAAAATTTTGCGATAACGCAGACCAACCTGGCAGTAGAGCCCGGACCAGCCGGAGCCATCAGCTTTGCAACCAAAATTCCCGGAGCAGACGCTCTTGGAACCGATGACCGGATAATCGACTGCCAGGGAAAATTTGTCACCAAATCTTTTGGCTGTGGCCATCATCACATCTATTCCACCCTGGCGAGAGGCATGCCTGCTCCGCGCAATATCCCCACCAATTTTTCGCAAATACTCGAATATGTCTGGTGGCATATCGACAAACGTCTGAACCTGGAAATGATCGAAGCCAGTGCCCTGGCATCGGCCATCTACTGCGCGAAAAGCGGCGTCACCTTTGTTATTGATCACCATGCTTCTCCCTTTGCTATCGAAGGTTCGCTTGAGACCATTGCTAAAGCTTTTGATCAGGTTGGCATCGGTCATATGCTCTGTTATGAAATGTCTGATAGAGACGGCACCGAGATACGAGAAAAAGGCCTGGCCGAAACCGATACCTTTCTCGCCTCGGGTAGAGCCGGCCATGTGGGATTGCATGCATCTTTTACCGTCAGTGAAAAACTCCTGACAGATTCGGTGGCGCTGGCCAAAAAACACCAGACCGGTCTGCACATCCATGTGGCGGAAGACAACGCCGATCAGGACCATTGCCGGACCAAATTTGGCAAACGAGTGGTGGAACGCCTCAGCGATGCCGGCGCACTGGAGTTGAACAAGTCCATTTTAGGACACTGCATCCACCTCTCTGAACACGAACGCGAGCTTTTGCAAAAGTCCGATGTCTGGGTGGTGCAGAATGTCGAAAGCAACCAGAACAATAACGTCGGTCTGGGCAGTTACGGCGACCGCAAAAACCGCACAATGCTCGGAACTGACGGTATGCACTGCGATATGCTGCGCAGCGCCAAGGCGGCTTTTCTTTCCGGCCAGGCGACTGAAGGGATTGGTTTTGATACCATTTACGATCGTTTTCGTAATGTCCATCGCTATATTCAGTCTGCCGGTGCACCTGGCGATACTGACAATAACCTGGTGATTCTCGATTACGATCCACCCACCGAACTGACGCAGGATAATTTCCTCGGCCACTTTGTTTACGGCATCGATACCCGTCATGTCGCAAGTGTTATCGCGCAGGGCCGGGTTTTAGTGGAAGATCGAAAAACAACAACCGTCGATGAAAAACAGATTCTCAGTCATGCCAGAGAGATGGGAAGAAAACTTTGGAGCACCTTATAAACCGAAAGGAGTAAATGTTTTTCACCGGTTCCCATGTCGCTCATTTCCATGTGGCAGATGGGAATCAGACGGCAAATTTCACCTGGATTCATCATGCAGGACATCCTGATAAAAAATGGCTTCATTGTCACCGCAGAAAAAACAACGCATGCGGATCTGCTGCTTCAGGGCGGAAAGATTTCGCGCCTTGGGGAAGCCCTTGAGTGTCAAGGTGCACGATTAATTGATGCCACCGGTAAATATGTAATGCCTGGCGGCATCGATGCCCATACCCATCTCAATCTGCAGGTCGGCGACAATAAAGTTTCCGACGGTTTCTACGAAGGCTCCGCTGCCGCAGCCTTTGGTGGCACCACCTGCGTGGTGGAACATCCATCCTTTGGTCCGGGAGACTGTACGCTTATGCATCAGGTCCTGGAATACAAGCAGGAAGGGATCAAAAACAGCGTCATCGACTTTGGCATTCACGGCGTTTTTCAGCACGTAAACGACCAGATTCTCGCCGAATGTGCTACCTTACTGGCTGAAGGGGTCTCATCGGCCAAGATCTATTTAACCTATAGTGGGCGTTTGCTGGATAAACAAATCCTCGCGGTCCTCGAACGGGCCAAAGAAGTCGGCCTGCTCCTCACTTTTCATGCCGAAAACCACGACATCATCGATTTTCTCAGCAATCGTCTTACCGCAGCTGATGCCCAGGACCCCTTCTTCCATTCGGTAACAAGACCAGCCTGCTCCGAGGCAGAAGCGATATATCGGCTCATAAGTATGTCCGAAGCTCTCGGTGGTGTGCCGATATATGTGGTGCACCTGTCAACTGCAGCCGGGCTTACCGCCATTGAGACAGCAAGAGCCAAAGGTTTGCCGGTCTATGCGGAAGTTTGTCCGCAACATCTGTTGCTCACTGATGCACGCTACCATGAGCGGGACCATCAAGGTCTCAAGTATATCATGGCCCCACCACCTCGAAAGCAGAAAGATACGGAAGCTCTCTGGCAGGGACTTGCCCGGGGAACTATTGATGTGCTGGCAACAGACCATTGTTCCTTTAATTTCAGCACGAAACTGGCCAAAGGGAAAGACGATTTCAGGCTCGCCCCCGGTGGTATTCCCGGGATTGAAACCAGGCTGCCGCTGCTCTTTTCCGAAGGCGTATTGCAACAAAGAATTTCTCTTCATCGTTTCGTCGAAGTAACGGCAACTGCACCGGCGAAACTTATGGGGCTTTTTCCGCAAAAAGGACACTTAGGCCCCGGTGCGGACGGAGATGTCATCATCTTCGACCCGGATCTTACTAAAATGATTATTCCGAACGTCCTTCGACAAAACGCAGACTATTCTCCTTATGAAGGAAAAAGTGTCCGCGGATGGCCCATTACCACCATCGTCCGTGGCCGGCTTGTGGTCCATGAGAATCAGCTTTTGGTGAACAAAGGATGGGGACAATACGTTTATCGCCAACCGGCGAACAGAAAGTGCACAGCAAAAGGAGATTATTATGACAAGTGACAAATTATACGCTTGCGATATTGCGACCTTACTCAATTGGATCCTGGAAGATGAAAAAAAGGGGCGGATTTTCGGCATCGAAAAGGAGCTGTTCTTTGTACCCAAAGCCACCGATCCTTTTCGGATGCGCCGGTACGGGAAATTACTGGAAACGCCCGTCGGCGTTGCTGCCGGGCCGCATACTCAGCTTTCCCAGAATCTGATCACCGCCTGGTTGACCGGGGCGAGGTATATGGAGTTGAAGACCGTTCAGATTCTGGACGAACTGGAGGTAACCAAACCCTGTATCGACATGGGTGATGAGGGATATAACTGTGAATGGTCCCAGGAATTAAAACTGGATCAGTCCTTTGACGAATATCTCAATGCCTGGATGGTGATGCATATCCTCAAAGATAAATTCGGCTGGGGGACACCAGAGGAACCGGGCTTTATCTTTAACATGAGTGTCGGCTATAACCTTGAAGGGATATTAAGCCCCACGGTGCAGAAATTTCTTGATAGGATGGCCGACTGCCGAGAGGAAAAAGATTTAAAAATTAAGCAGATCGCCTCCTTTTATCCCCGAGTGAACGAGCTCAATATCGGCGACTGCATGTCAGATAACATCACGGTATCCACCATGCATGGTTGTCCGCCGGATGAGGTGGAAAAGATCGGCCGCTATTTTGTCGAAGAACGAAAACTCCATACAACCATAAAACTCAATCCCACCCTGCTCGGCGATCAGGAAGTTCGCGGCATCCTCAACCATAAGCTGGGTTTTAAAACGCAGGTACCCAACCTGGCTTTTGACCACGACCTCAAATACCCCGATGGCGTTGCCCTGATCAAATCACTTTTGATAAGTGCCGAGAAAACCGGCATTGCCTTTAATATCAAACTCACCAACACCCTGGAGACCACCAACAGCGACCAGGATCTGCCGAAAAACGAGCGGATGGTCTATATGAGCGGCCGAGCGCTGCATCCTATCAGTATCAATCTGGCCAGGCGTCTGCAGGACGAGTTCCAGGGCAGCCTGGATATCTCGTTTTCCGCAGGAACCAGCTATGAAAATGTCGCCGATATCCTCGCCTGCAATTTAAAACCAATTACCACCTGCTCCGATCTCTTAAAACCGGGTGGCTATGGTCGTCTATCACAGTATCTGGAAACACTGCACGAGGCGTTTGAGGCGGAAGGAGCTGCCAGCATTGAAGATTTTGTTGTCGCCAGGAGCGGTAAAAAGCAACAGGTGGTCAACCAGGCAGCATGGACAAATTTACAAAAATACGCCGATGCCGTGGTGCTCGATGGTAACTACAAGAAAGAAAGTTACCCCTATGACAATATTAAAACCGACAATCAACTCGGACCATTCGACTGCATTAATGCTCCCTGCATGTCCACCTGCCCGGCCAGCCAGGACATTCCCAGCTATTTGTATTACACCGCGCAAGGGAACTATGCCAAGGCTCGGAAAGTCATTCTCGAAACCAACCCCTTCCCCAACATTCAGGGAATGGTGTGTGATCATCTCTGCCAGTCGAAATGTACCCGGATCAACTACGACAATCCTTTGCTCATCAGAGAAATAAAAAGATTTGTCATTCAAAGTGCAGGCAGTGAACCGCATTTGCAACCGGCGCCAGCCAACGGCATCAAAGTGGGCATCATCGGCGCCGGACCATCCGGGCTCTCCTGTGCCTATTTTCTCGCCCTGCAGGGCTTTGCCGTGGAAATTTTTGAAAGCAAGAAGATCGCCGGCGGTTGGGCATCGGATGCAATCCCCACTTTCCGTTTAGACGACGACAGCATTAAAAAAGATATTGATGCCATCTTGTCTCTGGGGGTCACCATTCATTACAGCGCCAGGATCGACCAGGAAAAATTCCAATCAATGACCAAAGACTTTGATTATCTCTACGTCGCAATTGGTGCCCAGGAAGGTGTGAAGCTGGGAATTCCCGGTGAAGATGCCCAAGGAGTCATGGATAACCTGGACTTTTTGAGCAGGGTCCGCCGGGGGGAAAAAATTGACCTGGGCAAAAGAGTCGTCATCATCGGCGGTGGTAATTCCGCCATGGATGCGGCACGAACCGCCAAACGGCTGGTTGGCCCGGACGGCGTAGTCAACCTTATCTACCGGCGGACCAAAGAAGAAATGCCCGCCGCCCTGGAAGAAGTCATCGGAATGCTCGACGAAGAAGTGAATCTAATCGAGTTGACTGCTCCGGAGTGTATGCTGGTGGAAGGTGGACGCGTTAAAGCCAATGTCTGTTTCCAGATGAAACTGGGGGAAAAAGACGCCAGCGGCAGGCCACGGCCAATCAAGATTGAAGGGTCGGAATTTGAGCTGGAGGCAGACAGTGTCATCTCAGCCATCGGCCAAAGGGTCAATGCCGATTTCTTCCCGGACAAAAAACTGACCATCGACCCCATCACCCATGAAACCCAGATTAAAAATGTGTTCGCCGGAGGCGATGCCACCCGCGGTGCCTCAACGCTAATCAAGGCTATCGGGGATGGCAAAAATGTGGCAGAGTCTATCACCCGCCGGGCGATTGAGGAAAGCAGGGCGATGACAGGTCTTTTGGCTAAATCGGTCGATCCGGAAATATTGCGTACCCCAAAAGCTCGCCGACAACCGGGGACGGTCATGCCGGAAATTGGTTTTGATGAGCGTTCCGGCTTTACGATGGTGATCAAAACCTTAGATGAAGCAACAGCCAAGGCTGAAGCCGCCCGTTGCCTGCAATGCGATGAGATCTGCAGTGTCTGTGCCTCAGTCTGTCCCAACCGCGCCAATGTGGAATTTCAGATGGAACCCGTGTCCTATACAATCCAGCAGGCTACCCAGGCTGCCGACGGTACCAGGATCGTTGATCTTGAAACCGGGCGGATCAGCCAAAAATACCAGATCCTCAATATAGGTGATTTCTGCAACGAATGCGGCAACTGCACCACCTTCTGCCCAACCAGTGGCGCACCATATAAGGACAAGCCCAAGTTCCATATTACAGCCGAAAGTTTTAAGAACGCGGGCTTTGGGTATCACTTCACGGCTGGAAATCGGCTCGAATACAAGAATGAAGACCAGTATGCCGTGCTCGAGACCCAACCTGACGGGTTTATCTATGAAAATGAGACGTTCAAGGCGGTTTTAAACACTGATTATTCCGCGCGGCTGGTTGAATTTAAAAATGGCGCACAACAGACCGTCAGCCTCCTTGCTCCGGTACAAATGGCAATATTATGCCAGACAATCAACGAACTACCACCATTTCAACGTTGATGGTGTCGTAACCATCTTAATAATGGACATCTTCCCGTTCAAGCAATCTGACATGTAATGAGGTAACATCATGCCGTCGCAAACTACAGAAACCAGCTCCGATGCCGCAAAACGCAAATATGACCTCATCTATGGACTCGATGACAAGCCGACACCATTGCCGGCCATATATGGTGCTATGCAGCATCTTCTGGCTATGTTCGTAGGCATCATCACTCCTGCTATTATCATTTCCGGAGTGCTCAAGCTCCCCATCGAATATTCCAGTTATCTGATCAGTATGGCACTGTTCGCTTCCGGGGTGGGCACCTTCATTCAGGTTAGCCGTTTTGGCCCTCTGGGTTCCGGTCTCCTTTCTATTCAAGGCGTAAGCTTTACCTTTATAAGCACTATTATTGTCATCGGTATGAGCGTTACCAAAAACGGCGGCTCCATAGAAACCGCCCTGGCCACTGTCTTTGGCTGCACCTTTCTGGGCTCTTTTTTTACCATGGGCGCCAGTCGCCTGCTCCCCTACCTGCAGAAGGTTATTACCCCCGTGGTCAGTGGGGTAGTGGTACTGCTTATCGGCCTTACCCTGATCCAGGTCGGCATGATCGATTTCTGCGGCGGTTTTGCGGCAAAGGGTACTCCTGCCTTTGGCTCCCTGGAAAATGTCGGCCTGGGGGCACTGGTCATGACCATCATCATTTTTCTGAACCGTTCCAACCGTCCAGTGCTGCGCATGGGTTCGGTAGTTATTGGCCTCGTTGTCGGGTACATCGTTGCAGTCGTCCTGGGTAAGGTTGATTTCAGCCAGCTGGCAGGGATATCCCTCTTCTCCATGCCTGTCCCTTTTAAATTCGGTTTTTTCAAAATTGATTTCGGCCAGATGTTCACCGTCGGTATTATCTACCTGCTGATCGTGATGGAGGCCATCGGCGATCTGACAGCGACATCGATGCTTTCAGGTCAACCGGTTGAGGGTGATGAATATGTCAAACGGGTATCCGGTGGTATCCTGGCTGACGGTTTTAATTCAGCTATCGCCGCCGTTTTCTCCGCCTTCCCACTGTCCACCTTCAGCCAGAACAACGGAGTCATCCAGATGACCGGTGTCGCCTCCCGTCACGTCGGCAAATATATTGCCGGTATTTTGGTCCTGTTGAGCATCTTCCCTATTCTCGGCGCGGTGATTGCCCTCATCCCAAAACCGGTTCTTGGTGGAGCGACCTTAATTCTTTTTGCCATGGTTGCTTCTGCGGGAATACGTATTATCACCTCCAAGCCCCTGGGTCGCAATGAGATGCTGATTTTAGCCATTTCGCTTGGTTCCGGTCTTGGCGCGCATTTCGTGCCTGAAGTTTTTTCTAATATGCCCAAACTCATTCAGGACATCGGCCACTCGTCCATCGCTGTGGGCGGCATGTCGGCTATACTGGCCACCTTGCTTTTGAGCTTTGGCGACAATGCATCAGAAGAGGTAACAGAGAAAGAAAAAGCCCTGAAAATTAGAGAATCTGCAAATAGCAGCGAATAAACTCATTCTTCAGGAGGGTAGCTGGGCGGTCTACTCATACCACGCTTTATTTAAAGAAATCATTTTCCAGCGGTGATGATTTTCTTTTATTCCCCGGCATGATCCGGTGACTGTTTGCCGGTCATACTCTCGATTTGTACCGCCCAGACCCGCACATTGTCTAAAGCAAGCTTATCAAGGTCCCAATCTTTATCGGAATACTGCGCCATAATATACTTTAATCCCGTAAACTTATCTGCAGGATCACAAAGCTCTGCAACCTGGCCAAAGCCTATCACGCTCTGAAAAGAAAACGACCAGTTACAGGCTTTTGTCGCGTTGGCGACAACCTGTACTCCTGATTCAAATTCAAAACAGATATTTTTGTTGACGGCCAGTATATCTATCTTCCTGCCGGCAAGAGCGGTGTGAAAATACAGGGTATTGCCATCATAGCCAAAGGAGACCGGGACGATATACGGGACATTATCCTGCGCCAACCCTAACCTGCACACCTGGCATTTTTTAATAAGCTTGGAGATTTTATCTCTTTCCATTATTTCCTTATCTTTTCGCCGCATCAGACTCCCCTATCTCTGCCTACTTACTTGCTGGGTTTAACGACCACTAACTTCATTTCCGTCATTTCCGTCACTGCATAACGCAGCCCTTCCCGCCCCATTCCGCTTTCCTTGACTCCGCCATAGGGCATCTGGTCCACACGAAACGTCGGAATATCATTGATCATTACCCCACCCACTTGCAGTTTTCTCGCCGCCTGTAGAGCATGGTCAAGAAGTGGAGTATAGATTCCCGCCTGCAAGCCATAGACGCTGTCGTTTACCTGCTCAATGGCCTCATCAAGCGAATCAAAGGGGGTAATGACCACCACCGGACCGAAAACCTCCCGACAGGAAACCTTCACTCCTTTATCAACATTGATGAGGATTGCCGGGGTGACCATGCTGCCGGTACGCTCGCCGCCACAAAGTACTGATGCGCCGGCAACCTCGGCGTCTTCTATCCATTGCTGCACCCGTTGGGCATCTTTTTCACTGATCAAAGCGGAATAGTCGGTAGATGTTTTGGCCGGGTCTCCGCCCTGGAGTTTTTGCGTCGCCGCAACCATCCTGCTGCACATCTCGTCATACAGACTGCGGTGCACATAGATGTGCTGGAGCGAGATGCAGATCTGGCCCTGAAAAGAAAAGGCACCCACCACACAACGGTCGACAAGGCTGTCGAGATCTACTCCCTGATCAATTATCACCGCCGAATTTGAGCCGAGTTCAAGGAGCACTTTTTTTAGCCCAGTCTTGGCTTTAATCTCTTTGCCCACGGGAGGACTGCCGGTAAAGGTGATCATCGCCACCCGCTCATCCTGCACCAGAACCTCACCGATCACCGATCCGCTGCCGGTGACAACATTCAAAGCCCCTGCCGGCAGGCCTGCCTTATGAAAAAGCTCGGCCGTGAAATAGGCGGAAAATGGGGTCTGGCTGGCCGGTTTCAACACCACGGAGTTACCGGCAGCGATAGCCGGGCCAACCTTGTGGGCCACCAGGTTGAACGGAAAGTTAAAAGGTGAGATAGCGCCAATAATTCCCACCGGCTCCTGCAGGGTAAAACCGAATCGACCCTTACCGCCGGGGGCGGCATCGATCGGCACCATCTCGCCGATAAGACGCCTCGCCTCATCGGCGGCAAAATGATAGGTCTGAACGGTCCGATCGACCTCCAGCAAGGCGGCATTTATTGGTTTGGCCGCCTCCGCGCTAAGGATATTGGCTGCTTCGTGACGATGCTTACTAAACAGATCAGCCACCTTATCGAGGATTTCTCCACGTTCATAGGCAGAGAGAGCTCGCATAAGGGGCTTGGCCCTGGCAGCAGCCTCAATGGCGAGCGCGACCTGGGCCCTGGATGCGACGGCAACCTCACCAATGCTTGCCCCATCAAAAGGACTTTTTATGACTACGCTCGATTCACCCGGGAGCCATTCGCCGTTTATCCATAGTTCTTTCATTGTCGCTTCTCCTTTAGCCCTTGACAGTGTCTGTTCATGAATAAAGCTATTGGGATCTTTAGAGCGCAATCATGACATGCTTCGTAATCTGATAGTCATGTACGGCCTCGGCTGAAAGATCTTTGCCGAATCCCGATTGTTTAAAGCCGCCATGCGGCGTTTCCGAGGCAAGCGGCAGGTGGTCGTTAATCCATACCGTGCCGAATTCAAGAGCGGCGGAAACCCGCATGGCTCGTGCCACATTGGTGGTAAATACCGATGAGGCAAGACCGAAATCGACATCATTGGCCATGGCGACGGCTTCAGCTTCAGTCGTAAAGGACTGGATGGTAATGACCGGCCCAAAGATCTCTTTCTGGATGACTTCCGCGCGCTGATCGACATTGGCGATGATCGTCGGCTCGAAATAATAGCCCCTCTCCTGGGATTTCGGCACCTTGCCGCCGCACAGAATTTTCGCCCCATATCCTTTGGCCCGTTCGACAAAACCAAGGACTTTATTTTGCTGATCCGCAGACACCAGCGGCCCCAGCATGGTATCGGGATGAAACGGGTCGCCGATAACAAATGTTTTTGCCGCCGCAACCAGCGCCTCGGTGACTTCGGCTACTCTTTTGGACTCAACAATAATGCGGGTGGCGGCGGTGCAGTCCTGCCCGGTATTAAAGAAGGCCGCGAGAGTCGCTTTTTCAGCTACTCTGGCAATATCCGCATCGGCAAAAACCAAAAGAGGCGCTTTGCCGCCTAACTCCAGATGAACTCTTTTCAAGGTGTCGGCAGCATTTTTCATCAGCGCTTTGCCGGTTCCCGAGGCTCCGGTCAAGCTGACCAGACGAACATCCGGATGGCTGACCAGTTCTCTGCCGACATTGCCGGTAATGATATTGAGAACCCCATCAGGCAATCCGGCTTCCTGGGCAATCTCCCCGAGCAGCAGGGTTGAACGCGGCGTTATCGAGGCCGGTTTGATGACCGAGGTGCAGCCGGCGGCAAGAGCTGCACCAACTTTCCAGATGGCCATCATAAATGGATAGTTCCATGGAGTGATACCGGCTGTTACCCCGCAGGGCTCTTTACGGTAGATCGAGGTAAATCCGGGAGCGTACTCCCCGGCGCGATTGCCGCTGGTATCACGGGCGGCGGCGGCAAAAAACCGCAGATTATCGATGCAAAAAGGCAGGTCGGCACCGAGGACGACAAAATTGTAGGGTTTGCCGGAATCTTCCGCTTCTATTTTAGCAATTTCTTCCTGGCGTCGCTCCACGATATCGGCCATGCGCGATAAAACCAAAGCCCGCTCCCGGGGAGCTTTACCGGACCAGCGGCCATCATCAAAGGCTTCTTTTGCCGCGGCGACAGCTGCTGCCACATCTACCTCGGTCGCGTTGACCACGGTATCGATAATCTCGCCGGTTGCCGGATTTTCAACGGGGAGTTCCCGACCATCCTTGGCTGCCGTCCAACATCCATTGATCCACATCGCCTTCTCCATAGTACGCTCCAAATAAGAAGATTCAAAACCAAAGATTGAGCCCTAACAGCTGCCCCAATCCCAGTCATTAAATGTATGGTTCTTTTATCGTTGTTCAACGGGTAATGATAATGAACAGCTTTATACACTAACTATAAATTATAGCGAAAAAAGCAGTACAGAGATGTTACCCTCAGCGTGGAAAATTTCAAGGGTATTATGAATGACCCAAAGTGGCCGTATCGGCAATTAACGAGCGAGCAAAGACCCATAAAGAGATGCATGCATTGCAGCTGCTCAATATTAGAAAAAAAAGAACGGCTCAAAAATATCTTGAGCCGTTCTTTCTATGCGGATTTAATTTGTTACGTTGGAGAGTTATCAGTTACTCCAAAAAGCTTACTCAGTCAGTAATAAAGATTCACATTCCAACCGAGCGAAAAAGTTACCGATCAACCCTTCTTCACCCAAGGCTTGCCAACAGGCAGTACGTCTCTGCCGAAAACCTGCAAAAATATAACATGGGCCATCATATAGTAAGCACCCAGAGCACAGGCAATCAAATCGAGAGAAACGAGGGTCTTAAGGCTGCCCATCCCGGCCAGAACTTCTAAATCAAGACCGATAAATCCAATAATAAGGGTTGTGAAGGTGAATAGCATAGCTGTATGGACCGCAAAAGAACCAACCCACATAATTGCCGTGTAAACAGTATAAGCAACCAGAAACCAGCCGAGGTCACCTTTGCCAATAGTGAGATGAGCGCCAATCCAGGTGTCTTTTGCAACTTGTAAATCGGAGACCATGAATATGAGCGCCAGGGCTATCCAGAAGGCACCATATGATACAAAAGCACTATAGCCAAAATTATTTCCTGCCTTGAATTCTTGAAATCCTGCAATGAGTTGAGCGCCGCCACCAAAAGCAAGAGCGCAGCAGAAAACTACTCCTGCGCCGCATAAGCCTAAATTATGAAACTGAAGTAAGAGAGTCGTAGTAGCAAAGCCTGCCAGTCCAACCACTGCCGGATTTCCCATGGGTATTGCATCAGCCATTTTGTTCTCCTTGATGAAATGATTTTTTTCTCACGTATGTGAGATGTTTCTATCTACCTGTGAATGCTTAAAAGACCTCAAGCAGTGCTTCTAATAGTGCGTACATTTTGAATGCGTAAGACAAACAACCCTCCCATTTTTAAGGTGTAAAGTTCAACTCAATACTCAACAGCACGGAATTCCTTGATCATTTCTTACCACTCTTAATGCCCCTGCAGTTGCTCTCTATGCAGTAGGACGAGGGTCCAGCCAGGGCTGACCCAAGGGCAACACATCACGCCCTAAAGTGCCAAGCAAAATAACATGTGCCATCATGTACCAAGCGTTTAATGCCCCGAAAATAAGTACATACGCTGCTACTTTGTCCATTGCCGGGTAGCCGAAATGGGCAAGGTCCAAAAGGATAAAACCAAGCACCAACAGCGTAAATGTAAAAGACATGGCCCCATGGATATACAACGAGGCAACCCAGAGGATTATGGTATAAAGGGTCCAGACAATCAAAAAATAACCCATATCGGTCGTACTGGATTGGTAAATGCCAAAGGTATTGAACAGCTCGATGATACAGTAAGCAATCCAGAATGCTCCGTAGGCAGTGAAAACAGTATAATGAAAATTATTGCCGGCTTTTTGCTCCATAAAACCCGCTATAAACTGGGCCACCCCACCAAAAATCAGGGCGCACGCGATGACCGGTCCTATCGTGCACAGCCCGAGATGATGCAGCTGCTGGATTATAAGCGTAAAGCCGAAAGCTCCTAAGCCCACGACTGCCGGGTTACCCGGAGGTATATTTTTTGCGTCAGGCACGTTAAACCCTCCATTAGAAGCTGGACAGTAAACTCTGAACCGAGGTGTCGGGGAGATTGCAACTATCCAACATTATTCAAATAGCAAATATGATGCCCACCCAAAAAGGTTTCATATAACAACAGAACAACGAGCACATAAGAGCTCAGACATCGTATCTACGCCTTACAACATAAGTTGTATCGTCAACTTGGAGCTTTTAGCGATAAGCCCAACAATCAAGGTCCGGGCAACAGTACAACCATTGTTGTGTTACAACCAATATTGTAGGGCTAACCCAGCAGGTGAGAGAAGAGCAGGATCACAATAAATAAGGAAGTTGAGACAGTTATAATCAAGAGATTGCCTGGGCCGTCTTTCTGCTACTGCCTGGAGTTTTAATTCCTTAGCTTATCGACCTAAAATTTTTTTTGAAATTAATATCAAGCAGATAACTGACACCAAAATATTATTGAACGGTTGTTCAACAATCTATTCAATTGTTATTGACAAACATAATTGGACAGAGTAATTCAAAAACAATAACAACATTGTAATATGCAGCACCTCTTAATTAATAAACAGGTATCGTATGTCAGGCCGAAAAAACCAAAATGCAGAACTGCGAAAACCTGAAATTCTCGAAGGATATTATCGTGTTCTGATCGAAGAGGGACTAGAAGGAACATCCATTCATAAAATTGCCAGACACCTGGGGATACATCCCAGCTTGATTCTACATTATTTCAAGAATAAAGAGAGCTTACGGCTCTCTCTCATCGAGTTGATGATTGCCAAATTCAAATCGCAGCATCTGCTTAAATTTACCCATCAAGGCGATGACGCTGAGCAGTTTTCCGCTCTTATCGATATGATTTTCAGCTATAAGTGGTCGCGGACCGTGGACCCGGGAGTGCACTTTGGTTTTTATTACCAGAGCTTCAGGGATGCCAAGGTGGCGCTTTTATTCCGAGAGATGTTTCAATGGCTGCGAAATTATCTCCATGATCAATTCATTCTCTTTAACAAAGCGGGCGTCATTGACGTCATTGACGAGATGAAAGCGGCTGATTTCGTGGTCACCTTGATGGAGGGTCTGGAATTTCATGCGCAATTTCTGGGCCACGGTCGGCCCTTTGAGGATTTCGCCGATACAGCAAAAAAATCCGTTCTAAGCATGCTGAAAAATCGATTGATCTGAGGTCATTTCCTTCAATATCAATAAACAATTATGCTGCAAGATTAACCAACCATTCAATTAAAAATTTCTTTTGCATCGAACGCCGGCTGTGTAAAGCAAAAGAGGTACGGTCTTTGGTAGAAAATCGAATCAACTGAATAGCCAACCAGAAGGAGATTTCAGACGTGACGAAGTCAGAAGATACCCACACCGAAACGAATCAGGCACCTTGCAGTCAAAATATTGATGCCGCTTTTCGTGAAGCAAAAAAAATGGTCGACCTTATCGAAACTCCGGAAGCGGAAATAACAGATGCCGAACGCGAATGGGTGGCGGAATCGACTTATCGAAACTTCGCCGACCATATCAACAAGGGTTTTCTGGAATACCGTAAATCGGTCACCGAAACCGACGATTTCGCTTTAACCGACTGGCAGGGGCAAGGGTCGATCCTGCGTGATGTCATGGGCCGGGAATATATCGATATGCTCGGTGGCTTTGGACTCTACTCGCCAGGAATTCGCCACCCAAAAATTGTCGCTGCCGCCAAGGCCCAGCTCGACCGCAGCCCGCAATACAGCCAGGAGATGCTTGATCCCCTGCGGGCGCATCTGGCCAAGGTCATCGCCAAATTAACGCCCGGCGACATCCAATATGGGTTCTTTGCCAACAGCGGCACTGAAGCTGTCGATGGAGCCATGAAACTGGCCAAGCTGTACACCGGAAAAAACGGCTTTATCTCCACCCTGAAAGGCTTCCACGGCAAATCCCTTGGCGCCCTCTCCCTGCTCGGCAAAGCCGTTTATCGTGAACCTTTATTGCCGCTTTTGAGCGGGATTCGACAGGTCCCCTTTGGCAATGCCGACGCCATCGAACAGATCCTCAAAAATGCCCAGGAAGTCGGTGACGGGATCGCCGGAGTCGTGGTCGAACCGATCCAGGGAGAGGCCGGCGCCATCGAACCGCCGGATGATTACTGGCCGAGACTGCGGCAGATCTGCGATAAATATGAAGTCCTGTTAATTGCCGATGAAGTACAGACCGGCTTTGGTCGGACCGGAAAAATATTCGGCGTCGACCATTGGGACGTTACACCGGATATCATGTGTTTTGGCAAGGCTCTTGGCGGTGGGGTTATCGCCATGTCCGCGTTCTTTTCCACCGCGAAAATCTGGCAGTGCATGGAACCGAACCCTTTCATGCATACCACCACTACCGGCGGCAATCCGGTCGCCTGTGCCGCAGCCCTTGCCCAGATAACTGTGCTCCTGGAAGAGGACCTTGCCGGGCAGGCGGCAGAGAAAGGCATATACCTAAAGAAGAAGGTATCAGCACTGCAACAGAAGTATCCTCATATACTCAATGGAATTCGCGGACGCGGCCTGCTCCTTGGCATGGTTTTTCCTAATGACGAAATTGGCTTTAAAGTTGCTTCCGGATTGTTCAGCCGCGGGGTGTTGACCGCCGGCACACTGAATAATGCTAAAGTTATCCGGCTTGAACCGGCACTTAATATCTCATACGAGTTACTCGATACAGTTTTGCTGCGACTGGAAGAAACCCTGCAAAGCTTGCAATAGTTTTTTCTTTTCTCGACTATTCGACGAAGAAGGGGTATTAGAAAAAATAAGTTGAGTATTACATATTTGGAATATATTTCGTAATAGATAAACAATTATGACAACCTCGAAATACCACAAGTTGGCGATGGCTTTCACGACGCCAGCAATTATGAGTTTTTCTGCCGACAAGAGGAAAAGGATATGAAGCAATGAATCCGCAAAAAAATCTCATTATCCGCGATATAAGCAAATATTTTGGTTCCGTCTCGGCATTGCAAAAAGTAAACCTCGAGGTGCGTCAGGGAGAATTTTTTACCCTTCTTGGTCCATCCGGCTGCGGCAAAACCACTCTGCTGCGGATCATCGCCGGCCTGGAACAACCAAGCTCCGGCACGGTAATTCTCACCGGCAAGGATATCACCTCACTGCCCGCCACCAGGCGCAATGTCAATACGGTTTTTCAGAGCTACGCTCTTTTCCCCCATTTGTCTATTTTCGAAAATGTCGCTTTTGGTCTTCGTTCCCGCAAAATTCCCGAAAACGAAGTGCAGAAAAGGGTCACCGATACCCTGGAACTGCTGGAAATGTACCCAATGCGCAACCGCAACCCCGAGCAGCTCTCCGGCGGCCAGAAGCAGCGGGTAGCCATCGCCCGGGCCCTGGTCAATGAACCGGATATCCTGCTGCTCGATGAACCTATGTCGGCCCTTGACGCCAAATTGCGGGCCCAGGTCCAGGAAGAATTGCGTCGTCTGCAGCGCCGACTCGGCACCACCTTCATCCTCGTCACTCACGATCAGGCCGAGGCACTCGTTTGCAGCGACCGGATTGCGGTTATCCAGGCAGGGGAAGTTGTCCAGTGCGGCACCCCGATCGAGGTGTACGATTTTCCGCGCAACCGGTTTGTTGCCCAGTTTCTTGGCGCAGCGAATCTACTGGCTGCCCGCCGGGTTGACGGTGGGGTCGAAACGGAGATCGGCTTTTTAGCCCTCAACAAGCAACCGGACTGGGCCGAGGGTTTGGTCGCCATTCGTCCGGAATGGATCCGGGTGGGCTCTCAGCCGAACGTCAACGGCGTCCACGCCACGGTCCAGGATATTGTCTACCGCGGCACCAATTTCGATCTGACCATGTCGCCCGGTACACTCAGGGTACGCACCAACGCTTTTAAAAATTTCAAGATCGGTGATCAGGTCTGGCTTGAACTGCCGCCGGCGGAACTGGTTGTCCTGGAGGATTGACCATGCAAGACACGCCTCTTCTCTGGCACGGCGAAATGACCACTCAAAGGGCGCTGACCCGACGGGGTCTGTCTTTTCTGTCCAGCGGTATTTTCTGGCTGAGTGCTTTTCTGATCCTGCCGTCACTTATCTTTATAGTGCTGAGTTTTGCCGAACGAGGGGTCTACGGCGAGGTTATCTGGAATTTTTCCTTTGACAACTATAAACGCCTGGCCGGTTTCAGCACCTTCGGCTGGACCCCTGACTATTTATTGATACTCGGCCGTTCGGTGGTCGTCTCGTTGATCACCACGCTGGTTTCCATCCTGCTGTCCTATCCCTTAACTTTCTTTATTGCCTCGCGGCCGGCCCGTAACCGATTTGTCTGGCTGGTTATTTTAATCATCCCGTTCTGGACCAATATCGTCATCCGTACCTATGCCTGGTTTCTGCTCCTGTCGCCTGAACTGCCCTTTGCCAGACTCGCCGCATTTCTCGGCTTTATTCCCGACGGCTCATCTCTTTACCCAAGTGCCTTTGCCGTCTATATCGGGATGATTTCCGACTATTTACCTTTCCTGGCCCTGCCGCTTTATTCCAGTGTCGAAAGAATGGACTGGGCACTGGTGGAAGCCGCCCAGGATCTGTATGCGTCCAGGTTTCGCGTCTTTATGCAGGCTATCCTGCCCCAGACTGCACCTGGGCTGACGGTCGGAATAATCCTGACCCTGGTGCCGACCATGGCAACCTTTGTTGTGCCCGATCTCCTCGGAGGTGCCAAGTATATGCTGGTCGGCAATCTCATCCAGCAGCAGTTCGGCACGAGTCGCGACTGGCCGTTCGGTGCCGCCATCAGCATGGCACTTATGCTGCTGACGCTTCTATCAATGCGGATCTATCGCCGGAAAGGGAATAAGGTGGACATGATATGAAAAAACGCCATCTGGTGTTGCAGTCAGTCTCCCTGTTTACCATCGGCATGCTCTACCTGCCGCTCTTCGGAATCGCCGTTTTCTCTGTCAATTCAGCCAAACACGGCTGGGTCTGGCGCGAATTCACCACCAAATGGTATACCGGTCTGCTGCATAACAACTACATCCTGGAGGCAGCCTGGAATACGCTGGTTCTGGCGGTTGTTTCAACTCTGGTGGCAACGGTTATCGGCACCCTGCTGGCCATCGGCATCAGCCGTTTTCCCTGGGGCAGTCGGACCAACGGCTTTTTAAGCCTGATGCTCAATTTCCCGGTGGTTATTCCCGATATCGTCATGGCCGGTTCCCTGGTAGTGGTCTTCGCCCTGCTGCGGTCCGTTTCCGATGTCTTTCAACCCGGCATGGTGACCATGACCATCGGCCATATCACCTTCCAGATCGCTTTTGTCGCCCTGATTGTCCGCAGCCGCCTTATTTCCATCGGCACCGATCTCGAGGAGGCTGCCCGCGACCTGTTCGCCGACAACTGGTACCTGATGCGCCGAGTCATTTTTCCACTGCTGCTGCCAGGTATTGTCGCCGGCGGCATGCTGGCCTTCACCCTGTCTCTCGATGACTTTGTTATCAGCTTCTTTACCTCCGGACCCACGTCGCAAACATTGCCGCTGTATATCTACTCTGCGGTGCGCCGGGGAGTTACCCCGCAGATTCATGCCCTGTCGACGATAATAGTGTTGGTTACGGTGATTCTGGTGGTACTGGCCGAGCGAATCTCACGAAAAAAATGACCCAACCCTTAACAATCAACCCCCACCAAAGAGGAGAAACCCCATGAAAAAACTATTTCTGCTGGTCGTGGCGCTGCTGCCGATTCTTTTCTGTATCAGCTCATCTTTTGCTGAAGATAAAGAACTGCGCATCTTCACCTGGTCCGAGTACATGGATGAGGAAAAGTTTGCCAATGATTTTGAAGCGGCAACCGGAATCAAGGTGCTGATCGATCTCTACGAAAGCAACGAGGATATGCTCGCCAAACTGCAAGCCGGCGGAGTCAGTCAATATGATATTATTATTCCTTCTTCCTATGTTCTGCCGATCATCTATGGGCTCAATCTGATTCAGCCGCTCGACCATGCGAAGATTCCCAATCTCGGGAACCTGATGGCCCGGTTTAAGACCATGGAGATGGATAAAGGCAATAAGTACACCGTGCCCTGGCAATGGGGAACAATCGGTATCATGTACAACAAGCGAAAGGTCTCCACCGAGGCGGCAAGCAGCTGGTCGATCGTCTACGACCCGGCCAAGCAGCCGAACTCCTTCTGGTTGATGGACGATATCCGCAGCTCAATGAACCAGGCACTGCTCTATCTTGGTTATCCGATGAACTCAATTGATCCTAAAGAGATTAAAGCAGCTTCCGAACTCCTGATCAAGACCAAAAACAGTCAGGGATGCAGAGGCTTTAAGACCGGTGTCGGCGGGAAAAACGACGTTGTCGCCGGGACCGCCGATGTCGCTGTCGTCTTTAATGGCGATGCGTTGCGCGATGCCCGGGAGAATCCCGACAAATTCGGTTTTCTTGTTCCCAAAGAAGGTGGGGAATTCTGGGTCGATGTGATGGCGATCCCGACCCAGGCGCCTCATCCGGATGCCGCACATAAATGGATAAACTGGATTCTCGAACCAAAGATTGGTGCCGAGTTATCCAACTACAACAGCTACGCCACGCCAAACGAAGCGGCAATGCCCTTTATTACGCCGGAGGATGCGGCAAACCCACAAATCTATCCCACCCCGGAGATGAGTGCCAAATTGCACGCAATAACCGACATTGGCGCCGCAATGCGTCTCTATGACGAGGCCTGGACCAGGGTTAAATCGCATTGAAACCAATCTCCTCGTCGTTATCTTGTAACGGTTCACCAGTACCCCTTTTTCGTCCGATCAGGCCCTCTCACATAGCCAACTATAGTTCAGAGGCCTGCTTGAACGAACCTGGAGCACTGGTTGAACGGTTACTGATCCCATATGCGGGCATCTGCTGTTTTCCGGTGACCGATTACGTTTCTAGCGGGTAAAACGATGGGGAAGTCTGTCCAGAATGGCACCAGGCACACTGTTGCTCACTATTGCTAATAGGAGAATGAGGTAATGAAAAAAGTCCTTGTTATCGGGCTGGGTGCGCAGGGCAGCACCATCGCCAAGCACCTCGAGACACATCCCGGGGTAGATCGTATCGTCTGCGCCGATTATGACCAGGACCTGAGCACAAGAGTAGGCGCTTCACTGTCTAAAGCTGAGGCCCTGTCGGTCGATGCGCATGATATCGATAAAATAGTCGCTGCCGCCGGAGGATGCAGTCTGATCGTCAACGGCCTGCCGCTGGAATTTAACATCAATGTCATGGAAGCCGCTCTGACGGTCGGAACCGACTATATGGATCTGTCCGGTCCCATGGAAGAAAGAGGCTTCGTTGAAACCTACCAATGGCTGTTTTCCGAATGGCACCGGAGATTCACGGGCAAGGGCCTGCTAGCCCTGGTCGGCTGCGGCATTGCGCCCGGACTGGCCAATGTCATTGTCCGTCGATCGGTGGAAAAACTGGACAGCTGCGATAGTATCGGCATCTATTTTTACGACGGCTTTTTGAGCAAACGCTATATCCCATTCTGGTGGTCGCCGGAAGTCGCGCTGGGCGATATGATGTATAAAACCTTCCGGCTGGAAGATGGCCAAATAATCACCGATGTACCGTTCAGCCGGCCTGTGCGGATGCAGTTTCGCGGCATCGACCAGTCGATTCGCATGGTCGATCATGAACATGATGAACCGGTGACCATGGGGCTGCTGGCTAATTCGGTGCTGAAAGGCGCCAGGAACGTTGAATTCAAATATGGCGGTCCTCAGGTGGAACTTGCCGAATATCTTTATAAAGTAGGCCTGCTCAGTAAAGAGCCGGTCAAGGTCAAAGGAGTGGAAGTCGTCCCGTTCGATCTTTTGATGCAGCAGATTCCGCGGGCACCGCGTTTTCCAGAGGAAATTCAGGCGGTCATCGATGAGGGGATTGTTAAGGATGAGGGTGCTTTTCTGGTACGGGTCAAAGGAAAAGTTGACGGACAGGACAGGCAGATTGACTGTTACACCAATTTTCCCGGCCTGATCGAGGCATTTTCCCGCGCCCGGATGACCCATGAGTCCTACTCCACCGGTCAGTGTGCCGCCGTCTTCAGCTCGATGATGGTTGAAGGATTATGCTGCGAAACCGGTGTCATCGTCCCGGAAAAGCTGGATGGCGCCTGTCGCGATTATATCTTCAGAGAACTGGCAAAATTGCATATCACCGTCGATGAGTATCAGAGTTGATGTTGTGATTCCGGATCCCATGCAGCGCATGGGAACCAGGGTGCATAGAAGGGCGGGCCTAGAACCCGCCCCTACTGAAGCTGCACCTCCTGCCCGTTGAGATAGAGCTTGCCGTCTCTTGTCTGGGCCTTATGGATGAGATTGTCCCCTTCTTTGACGAAGAGCCCGGTCTGCATTCCCGGATATATTGGTGTTAAAAACATTGGCTTGTCACCGACGAGTGCAGCCGGGAGAAGAACGTCGGAATGCAGGGAAATAATGTCCAGAATCCGCTCCGGCTGCTGCATGAGTGGAACAATCTCGGATAAAGTCATGTCTTTATTAAGGCTTACGGCCACATCGCCCTCTATTATTCCCTCAGGCAATTGGGCATGGAGATCGGAAAGTTGCACTTCCAGCCCTTTTTTCAATAAACGCTCGTATGCCGTCAACATCTGCAATTGGGTTTGCCCCATCTGCTCGCTCAGGATCTTTTTCATGGTCGCCGGATCATCGCCTGCCGCAGTGAAATCATGCAGAACCGTATCGGCCATTTCGTTATACAACTTGATAAACTCCTCGAATCCCAGAGCATCCATGTTGATGACGCCGAGGCGGAAAAAACCGTTGTCCAGTCGTGCCAGACCGGCCTGCAGCCGATCAACGGCAAAACTGGCCACTACCGACACTGCATTCTCTTCTTTATCGATATCCAGGCTGTAGTCGCCTTTAAAATTGGTAAAAACAAACTGGTCGTCGCTGCCTTGTATCTGCCCTTTTTCCGCCCCGTAAGAAAGGATGCCATCCCAAAGGTAGGTGGATATTTTTTCCAGGTTTGAGCTAATGGAAATGCCGTCAAACATCATTTTACCCTCAACCGAAAATCCCTGCCAGGAGGTTTCCGAAGAAAAGTTCTTCAGATCCTCATTCCAGGTAAACACAGCAGTTCCCGGTTTAATCGCAACTCTCTTTTCTTCTACCGTCCAGGAAAAGGGTTCCAGGGTAATGGTTGATTGAATTTTTCCGGAAAGTTTATATTCGGTTGCAATACGCAGAGGGTTTTTCCCGGCAAGTTTATCGCTGATAAAATCGTTGAACCATTTATTTTTCTCAAGACTGGTTGTTGAGACGATACCGGTATATCCATGCTCTGCCCGGTCAATGAAAACTATCTCTTCAACACCGTATATTGCCTTCATTGCACCAAACTTCATCCGCCACTCAATCTCCGTTGCAGTGAGATTTCTGTCGTAACGCAATATCTCAATGGATATACCGGAGCCGGTATCGGCATACATGCCGTTAAGATTGGTGAAGGACTTTTTGACGATCCTTTCCATCGCCAAACCATTAACGAATGGAACTCCCACTGCGGCGACAATACCTAGCAAAAGGATACCGACAACAACCTTTTTCATACCTGCACCTTCCTGTAACTGAGAAATTTGCGCATCACACTATCTGGTATCAGCAGGGCACACAACAAATTTCCAAGAACAACCGACGTTTTTTGCACAAAGTGGAAAAATACCGCAGAGAAAAGGGAAGATTTTTGATGATTATATGTCCAGATAGTGCAGGATTGATTCAGCAGCGCCACGTCCTTCGGCAATAGCGGTGACCACCAGATCGGAACCACGAACGGCATCGCCCCCGGCAAAGACCTTTTGATTAGTGGTCTGGAAGGGGAATGTGCTGCGCAGAGGCGCTAGGATAAGCTGTCGCTCATTAACCGCAATGTTATTTTGCGCCAGCCAGTCAGGGGGACTCGGTCTAAAGCCAAAGGCCATGATGACACTGTCGGCGTCGAGAACAGCCTCGGTGCCGGCGATGGGCTCGGGTCTTCGCCGTCCCCGATCATCGGCATCGCCAAGCCTGGTGTTGACGATCTGCACGCCGCTGAGCCGACCATCTGCCGTGCAGACCAGCCCAAGAGGCTGCAGGTTCCATAAAAACCGCACCCCTTCGTCCTCGGCATTCTGCACCTCCCTGGCCGAGCCGGGCATATTGGTTCGGTCCCGCCGGTAGGCACAGACCACGTCTCTTGCCCCTTGCCGAACCGCCGTACGCACACAATCCATGGCCGTATCGCCGCCGCCCAAGACCACCACTCTTTTTCCGGCCATGTCCAGATACGGGTATTGCTCGCGCGCTACGCCCAGATGACGGTCGGCATTGCCGATCAGATAATCAAGCGCGGCGTACACTCCCGGCGCATCTTCATTGGCCAGCTCGGCACGCAGGGCGGTGTAGGTGCCGGTACCGATAAAGATCGCATCGTATTCGGCCAGAATTTCAGAAAAATCTAGATCGCGGCCGACCTCTACCCCTAAGCGAAACTCCATCCCCATCCCGACAAAAACCTTATGCCGAAGCTCCATTACCTTCTTGTCCAGTTTGAAAGCTGGAATACCAAAGCTTAGCAGTCCGCCGATTACCGGATGCCGGTCATAAACCACCGGCTGTACGCCGTTGCGGATAAGTACATCAGCACAGCTCAGACCAGCAGGTCCGGCACCGATAACCGCCACCCGCTTGCCGGTTGGTATAACTTTCGACAGATCAGGACGCCAACCCATCTGCAGTGCGGTATCGACAATGTACTTTTCAATGCTGCCGATAGTCACCGCCCCATAATCATCATTGAGGGTGCAGGCGCCTTCACAGAGCCGGTCCTGGGGACAGACCCGGCCACAGACCTCCGGCAGACTGTTGGTCTGATGGCAGAGTTCGGCCGCCTCGACAATGCGTCCATCATTGGCCAGCTGCAGCCAGTCGGGAATATAATTGTGGACCGGACACTTCCATTCACAATACGGGTTGCCGCAATCAAGACAGCGGTCGGCCTGCATCTGCACCTGGGGCTGTTGCAGCGGATGATAGATCTCAACAAACTCATGGCGTCGTCGCTCAATCCTCTTTTTCTGAGGGTCGACTCGCTCCACTTCGATAAACTGGAATAGGTTTCGCTGCATACTCTTTCCTTAGTAGACGACCGCCAGGGTTTCTCTGGGCGACGTCCCCCGATGGCCAAGCAGGCTTGCGACATCGGAGGTCTTGGGTTTAATCAACTTGAAAAGACTCATATATTGGCCATCAAAACCACTTAAGATTCGCTCGGCGCGTTCACTGCCGGTTTCCTGGAAGTGGGCGTTAATCATCCCCCGCAGATGCTCCTGCAATACCGCCTGCCCCTCAAGAGTAATAATATCGACCAGCTCCGGGTTCACCCTTGCGGCAAGGGCGTTGCCTTCATCGAGGACATAGGCAAAGCCGCCGGTCATCCCGGCAGCAAAATTAACTCCGGTCTCACCGAGGATGGTGACGATGCCGCCGGTCATATATTCGCAGCCATTGTCACCGATTCCTTCGACCACCACTTTAGCCCCGGAATTTCGCACGGCAAACCGCTCGCCAGCCAGGCCGGCGGCAAAAAGCCAGCCGCCGGTGGCGCCATAGAGACAGGTATTGCCGATAATCACCGCCTCATGACTTTTATAGGCAACCCCAAGCGGCGGGCGAATAACCAGTTTGCCGCCAGCCATTCCCTTACCGACATAGTCGTTGGCATCCCCGGTCAAGACCATATGCAGACCACCGGCATTCCAGGCGCCGAAACTCTGCCCGGCGGTACCGCTGAATAATAAATGAATTGGAGCGTCCTTCATGCCGTTATTGCCATACTGCGCCGCAATTTTCCCGGAGAGCCGAGCGCCAACGGACCTGTCGGTATTACGGATGGCAAAACTTGCTCCGCCACCCGACATGTTTTCAACCGCCTGCGAAAAGCGCTCTGCTATTTCGATGTTTAATCTGCCCGGATCAACCGGCATATTCGCTTCGCGAAAAAAAAGGCTGCTCGTCGCCGGTGCTGCACTGGTCTCGAAAAGAGAGCTGAGCACCAGTTTCTGCTGTTTGGCGGTAATGCCGGGCAGCTCGGTCAGCAGATCGGTTCGGCCAATCAGATCGGTCAGGCGGGCAATGCCCAGCTCAGCCATATGCATTCTTGTTTCCTGGACCATAAAGCGAAAATAGTGCATGACCATCTCCGGCACCCCGGCATAGTATTCTTTTCTGAGCGTTTCATCCTGGGTGGCAACGCCGGTGGCACAGTTATTAAGATGGCAGATCCTGAGGAATTTGCAGCCAAGGGCAATAAGCGGCCCAGTACCGAGACCAAAGCTCTCGGCGCCGAGGATGGCCGCTTTAATAATATCGAGGCCGGTTTTCAGGCCGCCGTCAACCTGCAGTCGCACTTTATGCCTGAGGCCGTTGGCCACCAGAGCCTGCTGGGCCTCGACCAGGCCGAGTTCCCAGGGGCTGCCGGCGTATTTTACCGAGGACAGCGGGCTGGCTCCGGTTCCTCCGTCGTAACCGGAGATAGTGATCAGATCGGCATAGGCTTTAACCACCCCGGTGGCAATAGTGCCCACTCCCGGTTCAGATACCAGCTTCACACTGATTAGGGCCTTGTCATTGATCTGTTTCAAATCAAAAATCAACTGGGCCAGATCCTCAATCGAGTAGATATCGTGGTGCGGCGGCGGCGAGATAAGGGTAACACCGGGAACCGAATAACGCAAAGCGGCAATCTGCGCCGTCACTTTATGGCCGGGCAGCTGGCCGCCCTCGCCGGGCTTTGCCCCTTGCGCCATTTTAATCTGGATGACCTCGGCGTTCATCAGGTAATGCGGGGTGACACCGAAGCGGCCGGAGGCGACCTGTTTTATTTTCGAGACCCGCTCGGTGCCGAAGCGGTTCTGATCTTCGCCACCTTCGCCGCTGTTGGAGAAGCCGCCGAGGCGATTCATGCCGATGGCCAGGGCTTCGTGTGCTTCCTGGCTGAGGGCGCCGATGGACATGGCGGCGGAGTCAAAGCGGGCAAAGAAATTTTCCGCCGGTTCTACCGCCTCAAGGGCGATGGCGAGAGTATCTTTTTTCAGCGCCAGCAGATCGCGCAGGCAGGCGATCGGTCGATTGTTGACCGCACTGGAATAGCACTGATAATCGGTAAACCGACCGGTGCGCACTGCTTTTTGCAAAGCCTGAACAACATCCGGATTATAGGCATGGTACTCGCCGCCGTGGATATATTTAAACAGCCCGCCTCGGTCCAAGGGTTTATACGCTTTTTTCCAGGCAAAGCGAGCCAGTTTCTGCTGGTCCTGGTGAAAATCGGTGAAATCAGCCCCGGCAATGCGACTGGTCACGCCGTTAAAACACAGATCAGTCACTTCACCGGCCAGGCCAACCGCCTCGAAAAGCTGGGCACAACGGTAGGAGGCGACGGTGGCGATGCCCATTTTAGAGAGAATTTTGAGAAGCCCCTTGTCAATACCCTGACGATAATTGGTGATCGCCCGGCGCAAGGGAACTTTCACTGATCCCTCATCCACCAGATGGGCAAGCGATTCATAGACCAGATAGGGATAAACCGCCGTTGCACCCATGCCAAGAAGAACGGCAAAATGATGCGAATCGCGGCAGGAAGCGGTTTCGACAATAATGTTGGCATCGCAGCGCAGCTTACCCGCAACCAGGGTCCGCTGCACCGCACCGACCGCCATTGCCGCCGGGATCGGCAAGGAGTCCTGCGTAATATGCCGATCCGACAACACCAGCAATACCGCGCCCTCTCTCACTGCCTTGCCGGCACTCTCGGCCAATTGTTCAATGGCCTTACGCAAACCCAACTCAGGCGCATAGTTAAGATCGAGGATAACATGGCGGTAGTGATTTTGCTCAAGGTGCAAAAGCTGCTGCAGATCACTGTAGACCAGTACCGGCGACTGAAACATCACCCGGTAGGCATGGCTCTGCGCTTCATCAAAGACATTTTGCTCCCTGCCGATGCAGGTAGCCAGCGACATGACATGTTTCTCCCGCAACGGATCTATCGGCGGGTTGGTCACCTGCGCGAACATCTGCCGAAAATAGTCGTAGAGGCTCCGCTCTTTGATCGACAGCACCGCCATGGGCGCGTCATCGCCCATGGATGAGATCGGCTCCTGTCCGGTCTCACCAAGCACCTTGATGACCTGCTCCAGCTCTTCATTGGTATAGCCGAACAGCTTCTGATAACACAGCAGCTGGTCATCACTGAGCGATCTGGCCCCGGTGTCAAGGCTGGCATCGATATCAAACGAAGCGAGCTTGCGGCAGCATTTTTCCATCCACTCTCTATACGGATAGCGGCTCTTCAGCTCCCGGTCGATGTCCCATGAGGTCCAGCGTTTGCCGGACAAGGTATCGATCACCAGCAGTTCGCCGGGCCCGACCCGGCCTTTTTCCAGTACCTCGTCCGGGGAATAATCCCAGATGCCTACTTCCGAGGCTAAAGTGATCAGTTTATCCTTGGTCACCACATAGCGCGCCGGTCTCAGGCCGTTTCGATCAAGGCCGCAGGCGGCAAAACGGCCATCGCTCATGACGATCCCCGCCGGCCCGTCCCATGGCTCCATATGCATGGAGTTAAAGTCATAAAAAGCGCGCAGGTCTTCGTCCATATTGGGATGATTCTGCCAGGCAGGCGGGATAAGCAGCCGAAAAGCCCGGAAGAGATCCATCCCTCCGGCGAGAAACAATTCGAGCATATTATCGAGCGACGAAGAATCGGAACCGGTGGTGTTGACAAAGGGTGCCGCCTCAGCCATATCCGGCAGCAGGGGCGATTTAAATTTATACGACCGGGCCCGCGACCACTGCCGGTTGCCGGTGATGGTGTTGATTTCCCCATTATGGGCCAGATATCTGAATGGCTGGGCCAGCGACCATTTCGGCAGGGTGTTGGTGGAAAAACGCTGGTGAAAAAGACAGATTGCCGACTGCATCCGGATATCCGCCAGATCAGGATAAAAAAGCGGCAGATCAACCGGCTGGCAGAGCCCTTTATAGACAATAACCAGATTGGACAGACTGGCAATATAGAAATCCGGATCGTCATTCACCCGCTTTTCCACCCGGCGGCGAACCATATAGAGACGGCGCTCAAGATCCTTTGAGCCCCAGCCGAACGGGCCGTTAAAGATCACCTGCACGATCTGCGGCAGGGTCTCACGGGCAAAATCCCCCAGTACTGCAGGGTCAACCGGAACATCGCGCCAGGCGACAAGGGTCAGACTTTCGGCCGCCAGTTCCTCTTCAATGGCCCATTTGGCAACTGTCGCCCGCCCGTCGTCGGGGCTCAGGAAGATCATGCCGACGCCGTATCTGCCGCCCAGCTTCCAGCCCTCGTCGCGAGCCAGGGACTTAAAAAAATTATCCGGTTTCTGCAGCAGCAAACCACAGCCATCGCCGGTTTTGCCGTCGGCGGCAATCCCACCGCGATGGGCCATTCGCGCCAGAGAGGCAATCGCCGTGCGCACCAGCCGGTGACTGGCCTCCCCGGCCAGATGGGCCATCAAGCCGAAGCCGCAGTTGTCTTTTTCGAGTTGCCGGTTATATAAGCTCATCCTATCCTCTAAAGACGTAAGAGACGTCAGGTGTTTTTAGTCTGGTTCCTTTGGGGCCCTTGGAAACGAGTTGCAAACGTAACTCAATGCTCTTGATGGACTCAGAAAAAGTTGGTTATACGAGGCGTAGTGTCTGATGCGGCCATTTTAGTACCCATAGTACACTAAATCGGCGCATCAGACTTGCAACGAAGGAGATCGGGCTTTTTACGAGTCCATCAAATAAAGCGTTTCATCAGTTCGTCAATTGCTTCATCCACATTGTCCGGGCGAATCCCGGCCTGGGTGCAGGCTTCCGCGACCTGGCGCCGTTCCGATTCCAAATGCAGGTCGTCAAGGGTTCGGAAAAAGCCCAGCCGGCGGCCCACCTGATAATACATTTTTTCGGTTGGCTCCAGGTCTAAAAATCGCCTGACGATACCGGTCATCTTTTCTTTGTCCTGCGGGTATTGTCCTTCCAGATTTTCAAAAAGATTGAGAATATGATCACTTTTTATAGCGCTGGTAATCCCGGTCAGAGCCTCAAGAAAGACCAGCAGCTCCTGCGCCGTCTCCACATCCCCCAGTTTTTGAAAATCCCCTCTGCTGTATTCCTCATAGAGCTCGACATGATTGGGGATGGCGAGGGTGCGCAACCGGATAAAATCTGGATTGATCTTATTCAGCGCATCGGCACTTTCCAGGGCATGCTCGTTTGACAACTCCTTTCCGCCAAGACCGGGCATAATATATTCGGAAAGTTCCATCCCCGCCTGTTTTATTTTTTGCCCTGCTTTGATATGGGTCTTTTTATCCACCCCTTTTTTGATCCGGGCGAGTACCTTGTCCGAACCGGTCTCCATACCAATATGGACGCGCGACAAACCAGCCGCAGCCATCAGCTGCAGATTTTCATCACTTATCCTGGCGACAGTGTGCGACCGGGCATAGGAGGTTATTCGCTTGACCCAGGGGAAACACTGCTGCAGATGGTGCAGGATGGTTATGAGCTGCTCCGGTTTAATGATCAGGCTGTTGGCATCCTGGAGAAAGATCGACTGCATACCGTTGTTAGACCAATTCAGCGCAGCGCTCAAGGCCGCCTGATCGCTTGTCCCGTCGAATTGGCGAAATCGATCGATATCCGCCTGACAAATCCGCCCATTTTGGCGCGCACAATCCCTTATGGCAAGCACATACCTATGGACTCGATCGATATCTTTCAGAACATGGGCCACAGGGCGCAGGGAAAAATCGCGTCGTTTATAAACCGGACAGAAGGTGCATCTGTTCCAGGGACAATTTCGGGTTATTCGGATAAGCAGGCTGCCCGCTTCACTTGGCGGACGAATCGGCCCCTGCTCAAATCCTTTATACTCTTGCTGTTTTTCGCCGGTTACTTGCATTATTCTACCATCATTATGGAGGTTATTCAGAGCAAGTTTTGACTATAAGGCGAATATGGCGGAAAAACAACAGGAGGTGTAACTACTGCAGGTTTATACCCGACTGGTCATCCGACTACCCTGGACATTGTATTTGAAATAAGACGAACAGATTCCCTCATCGGATATCATGCAGGGGCCGATCGGCGACTGGGGCGTACAGACCATGCCGAAAGCCGGACAGTCCGGCGGCAAACCGCGGCCGGAGATGATGGCGTTGCACTGGCACATGCAGGATTCCTGGCCTTCTTTAAAACGGACATTGAAGCGTTTGGTGGCATCGAAAAGCGCCAGTTCATCGCGAATGACAAAACCGCTCTGCTCGATGGTGCCTAAGCCCCGCCAGTCGGTATCGACGGCAAAAAACACCTCTGAGACCATCTTCCTCGCCCTTTTATTATCTTCTGAAGAATAGATAAAGGCTGAGGTGTCGTCAAAAACCGATTCATCATTGCGAATCTGTTTGACCAGACTGAGAATGCCTTCAAGAATCTCGTCCGGCTCAAAGCCGGCGATATAGCAGGAGAGATTATGTTTTCTGGCGAGCTCGGTATAGGCTTCGGTATCGGAGATGGTGTTGATGTGATCGGAACAGAGCAGGCCGCGAATATTGAGGTCTGGATCGAGCATCAGCAGATCGATGGTCGGCGGCAGAAGTCTGATAGATGGAATAACACAGAAATTTTCAATCCCCAGCCGCGCCGCTTCAAGGATAGTTTCCGCAACACTCGGGGCCGTGGCCTCAAAACCTACCGCCGGATAGACCACGGTATAGTCCGGCTCCCGCCGGGCAATATCGAGAGCATCCATCGGCGATGAGATAATTTCTATCCGCGCGCCTTTTTTCCAGATGGAGCCGAGGGATTCCTTACTGCCCGGCACCCGGATCAGATCCTCACAGGCGGCGGTTATGACCATCGGCTGCATGGCAACCTTGACAAAGGCGTCGATATGTCCGGCCGGCATGACACAAACACTGCAGCCGGGGCCTGCGACCAGATCGATTTTTTCAGGTAAGAGCTCACGCAGGCCATATTTAAGTATAGCCCGGTTTTGGGTCCCACAGGCCACCATCAGCCGCATGGGACGGTCAACGAGTTTATGTATTTTCGCAAGTAGTGCTTTCTGGATAGTTTGATCCTTGGTCACTTTCCTGGACTTCATTAAGTCTACCCCTCAACCCAGGTGGAATAAGTAAGGCTCCACCTGTCCCCAACAACCTTTTAGCAAAAACCAAAAATGCCGGCCTCGTAAAAAATCATTATTCCGAGGCTTCTGCCTCGTTTTTCATTATCTTATAGCTCTCAGAATCAATTACTTTTTCGCTTTCGATTTTGTCGATGTCCGCCCGAGTCAGATGAAACTTGCCGCACGCCGGACAAGTACCATCGAAATCGTCGCCCACCGCCCGCGCTTTTAACTCATCGATAGTCATATGATCCAGCTTGCCGCATGCGCCGCTGGGATTTTCCGCTCGTACCTGCACTCGCCGCGTGTTTGGCATTGTCGCCTCCTGCACAATTATCCGCAGTCCCTTATTAAAAGGACAAGATAAGTTATCTGTATATACTACATTATCGACCAAAAAAAACAAAAACAATCTCTCTACAACCCATGTCACCGGCTGATACCACGCATCTGTTATCTGCCGGTGACCTGGCGGGCCATACTAGCCAACTATCTGGTCAATCTCTTTTCCTGATTTATCTACAATACTTACCGATACAGGTATACCGCCATCCAGGCGGTGGGTAGCACAGGACATTCAGGGGTCGTAGGCGCGCACCGCCATCTCCACCTGATTCAGCAAACCTTCATTGTAGACCCCGTTTTTAATAAGGGTGGTCGCTGCCTGCTTGACGCTCATATTCATCGGGGCGATATTATGGGTCGTGCCGACAATGAGATTTGCTTTGACGATACAGCCATTGTCATCGGTGGTATAATCATGGATCAACGTCCCGCGTGGCGCTTCGACTATGCCCACACCACGACCGGCCTTCGGCTCGACTTTGGCCCGAACATTGGTATCGGTAATGCCTTCCCACTCAAGCAGTTCGATGGTCCGCTCGCAGGCATAGACCATCTCAATCAGCCGGGCATAATGATAGAGCAGCGTCTGTTGCGCCGGGCGTCCAAAGGAACTCCGGAAAGCCTCGAGAGCAGCCTGGGCTTTTGGTGTGGAAATTTTATCGCAGACATTGATCCTGGCCAGCGTATTGGACCGATAGATCCCTTTGGGTGCCGCCAGATCCATATTAAAGCCTTCGTTCCATGATTTGGCATAGGGCATCTTCGAATATCCCCAGGGCTCGACATGCTCGCCAATATAATTGATATACTTATCACCGGCAAAGTCGACAAAGCTGCCGTCGGGTTTCATCATACGCAGTTTCCCGTCATAGAGCCGCAGCGCGCCGTCTTTTTTATCGACCATGCCTAAAAAGCCGGTTTTTATTACGCCAAGCTCGCTGATGACGTCCATATATTTGCTGAACACATTGTTGATCGCGTAATCCAGGGCGTAAAGTGAGAAATCCAGCAGCGTCCGGGTTCCCTCAAGCAGCTCCTGCCGCTCCGTCTCGACCATCGGCTTGGCAAAGCCGCCGGTGACTCCGGCAATGGGATGAATGGCCTTACCGGCAAACTTGTCGAGCATCATCTGCCCGAGCTGGCGCATCTTGACGACCTTGGTCGCCAGCTCGGGAGCGGCCTTGACCACACCGATCACGTTACGCACCGAGTAATCGGCATCAGGACCCAGCACGAAATCCGGGGCGGCCAGAAAGAAGAAATGCAGAATCTTATCATTAATATGTGCCAGGATCTGGCACATCTCCCGCAACTTATACCCGGTTGGCGTGGGGGTCACGCCAAAAGCACCGTCGACCGCCTTGTTCGAGGCGAGATGATGCATCCAGGGGCAGATACCGCAGATACGATTGACGATACGCGGCACTTCCTCCGCCGGCCGACCCTCGATAAATTTTTCAAAACCGCGCAGCGACTGAATATGCAGAAAGGCATCCTGCACATTGCCGTCATCGCCTAAATGGATGGCAATCTTGGCATGTCCTTCGATGCGGGTTACCGGTGCAATATTTATTACTTTTCCCATCTTACTCCTCCTCCACCACCGGCTTTTTAACCGGTCGCAGTTTGCCATGGGCTCCCGAAAAGCGCAGGATCGAACGGCGGTCAACCACCGATTTATAGTCGATACCATTGCTCGCCAGAGCATTCATCATATCCAGCAGTTGATTGCCGTCTTTACGCACCGGCCCGAAACATCCGCGACACGGTACCCGGGCGCTGATGCAGGCCGGAGCGCCGCGCCTGGCACAACCGGCGGCGGTCACCGGTCCCAGACACATATAGCCCTGTTCCAAGAGACAACGCATTTCATCGATCGGCGCACCGGGCACGAAATCAACATTAGTGATAAAGCGTTTCACCTTGTCCACCGCCCCTTTCCCTTCCCGCCGGGTAGGACAGGTATCGCAGACACTTTTTCCGGGCAACACCGGATCGCGGCCTTCGACGAGCGACATAATCACCTCGGCGATCAAGGCCGGGTTGGGCGGGCAGCCGGGCAGCTGCATATCTATTTTCACCTTCTCATCACAGGCATAGACCCGATCAAGCGGGGCCGGCACTTCAATACTCGGAACCTCAGCCCCCGGGTCGGTGCTTTCGGTGCGATAAATGCCCTCCCAGCTGGTCTTGCGATCCTGCCCGTTCATCAGGGCGGGAATACCACCGTGGGTCGCACAGGTGCCAAGGGCGATCAATACCTTGCACTTCGCGCGCATCTCTTCCAGCACCTCAAGGTGTTCATGATTACTCACCCCACCGGTGACGATACCGACCACTGCGTCCGGAATAGTCAGCGTCACCCCTTCGCCGCACTGGCCGAAATATTTATGGTCCATCAAAACCGGGGCATGGACGATGTCCAGCGCCTCGGTTATTATCGGAATAAGGTCTTCGCCAATGTTCAAAATGGCAATCTCACACCCCGAACAGGATCCCAACCACTCCATTGCCGTCGCTACACCCATATCTTGCTCCCTTTACGCCACCGAGGCGTCCTGACCGTTGACCGGACCTAATTTTTTGATTCGCGTGGTCATCTCAGTGACTGCGGCGACGAACTTATCAGGCTCCGCCGACGAAACCCAGGTCAAATTAAACCTCTCGGCCTCGTAGCCAAAATCTTCCAACAATTCAACAATCATATTGGACCGGGTCATTGCTTTATAATTACCATCCAGGTAATGACATTCACCAAGATGTCAGCCAAGGACCATAACCCCGTCCGCCCCTTGAGAAAGTGCGTCCATGACAAACTCCGGATGAACCATTCCCGAACACATAACGCGGATAATCCGCACGTTATGGGGATACTGCATCCTGGCCGTGCCCGCCAGATCAGCTGCAGCATAGGAGCACCAGTTGCAGCAGAAGGCAACAATCTTTGGTTCAAAACTCATGTGCTTAACTCCTTTTCAATCTAAAATTTATACCGCAAGCGCCGCCTGAATCTGGGCGCTGATCTGTTTCATGGTAAAGCCGGCGACATACACTCCCCGCTTGGGACAGGTGCCCTGACACAGACCGCAGCCTTTGCATTGCGCCTTATTGACGGCGATAATCTTCCCTGCGTCCCCGCCGTCCTGGCTCGGTTTATCCACCAGGGTAATGGCGTTATACGGGCAGACATCGACACAGAGGGCACAGCCGTCGCAGTAGTTCTCGTCAACGGTCGCCTTCACGGCGTCAAGCGAGATATGGCTTTTCGACAGCAGCGTTGCCGCTCTGGCAGATGCCGCCAGCGCCTGGGCGATGGACTCTTCGACCGGCTTGGGGTAGTGGGCCAGACCGGCGACAAACATGCCGTCGGTAGAAAAATCCACCGGTCGCAGTTTGGCGTGGGCTTCCTGGAAAAAACCCTGCTTATCAACCGGTACCTTATATAATTTACCTAAGTCTGCGGCGTCGCTCTTGGGGCGAATGGCAGTGGCCAGAATGACCATGTCCACTTCAATTTTTAACGGTCGATGCAGAACATGGTCCCAGACCTCGACATCAATAACCGAACCATTCTGGGTGACCTTTGGCTTGCCGTGCAGCTCATAGTTGATAAAGATGACGCCAAGCTTTCTTGCCTGCTTATAGAGGGCCTCCCGCTGGGCATAGGTACGCATATCCCGATAAAGGATATAGACATTGCGCTCGGGATTTTCTTTTTTGAGGGCAATAGCCGACTGCACCGAATGGGTGCAGCACACCTTGGAGCAGTACATATGATCATCTTCTCTCGATCCGACACACTGAATGAAAACAAAGCGCCGGGCTTTTTTCACATGCTGTTCTTTCAGCTCAAAAAGCTTATCGAACTGGACCGAGGTGACCACCCCGATAATCGAGTTAAAGTTGTACTCCGTGGGGATATAGGCATCACCGCCGGTAGCCAAGATGCCGGCACCATGCTCGATCACCTTGGTCACCCCGTCGCTGTCGGTAAGGGTCGAGCGGAAATTGCCGACGAAACCATCCACCTTGGTCACTGCCGATTGTTTATGGAGAATGATCTTATCATTACTGATAACCTTCTCAACCAGTTTGGCCAGCTGGGTCGGCACATGCTCGCCAGCCCAGGTGTGTTTCAGATTAAGGGCATTGCCGCCGAGGATATCGGTTTTTTCCACCAGATGAACGGCAAAACCCTGTTCGGCAAGGTTAAGCGCCGAGGTCATGCCGGCTACCCCCCCACCAACAATCAGAGCTTTCTGGGTAATCGGCATGGCAAAGGGTTTGAGGGAATCGCCGAAAGTCACCTTGGCCGCCGCCATACGCACCAGATCCTTGGCCTTGGCGGTTGCCGCCATGGGATCGCCGGTATGCACCCAGGAGTTGTGATTACGGATATTGGCCATCTCGACCAGGTACTCGTTCAGACCGGCAGCTTTCAGCGTTTCGCGAAACAACGGTTCATGCGTTCGCGGGGTGCAGGCGGCGATGACGATGCGGTTCAGATTCTGCTCTTTGATGCGCTTGGTGATCATCTCCTGCGTATCCTGCGAACAGGAAAAAAGATTGCGTTCCACATAGACCACATCAGGCAGGGTCGCGGCGTATTCTTCCACCGCTTTAACATCGACGACGCCCGCAATATTCGACCCACAGTGACAGACAAAAACCCCGATTCGCGGTTCTTCGTGGGAGACATCTTTCTCCTCGGGAAAACTTGCCTCAGTCGTCAAGGTAAATCGGGCCGGGGCCAGCAATTCGGCCACAGCCGCAGCGGCAGCCGAGCCTTCAACCACCGACTGGGGAATATCCTTGGGACCGGCAATGGCGCCGCAGGTAAAAATACCTTCGCGCGAGGTCTGCACGGGGGCAAAATCGGAGGTGGCGGAAAAATTATCGGCGGTCAGCCTGATACCGGCCCTATGTGCCAGTTCCAGCACATGCTTGGGCGTCTGCAGCCCCACCGACAACACGACCAAATCATAGAATTCCTCCAGCTGACGGCCATCTTCGTTGACATAGCTGAGACGAAGATCCCCGCCCGAACCATCAGGTTCAACACCATTGACCCGGCAGCGGATAAAGCGCACCCCGGAATCTTCCCTTGCCCGCTCCAGATACAGATCAAATTCCTTACCATGGGTCCGCATATCCATATAAAAAATGGTTGTCTGCAGTCCGGGGACATGATCTTTGGCAATGACCGCCTCTTTGATTGCATACATGCAGCAGACCGAAGAGCAGTAGCCGTTGCCGCAAAGATTCTCATCCCGCGAGCCGATGCACTGCAGAAAAGCGACCTTATTCACCGGCTTCTTATCCGAGGGCCTAAGCAAATGGCCTTCAGTGGGACCCGAGGCGGAGAGATATCGCTCGAGCTGCAGCGAGGTAATGACGTTGGGGTAGACGCCAAAGCCCCAGACCCCGGCGTCTGTCGGATCGTAGGCCTCAAAGCCTGGAGCCAGAACTACCGCGCCAACATTCAACTGGTGGATTTTTTCGGTATCTTTGAAATTAATTGCCCCGGCATCACAGACTTTCTCACAAAAACCACAGGCTCCGGGCTTTTGCAGACGGATACAGGCATCGGCATCGATCTGATATTTGAGCGGCACCGCCTGGGCATATTTGACATAAATCGCCTTGCGCTTGCCGGTGGCAGCGTCGTATTCACTATCTACTTTTTTCGGACATTTCTCGGTACATTTACCGCAGGCGATGCATTTTTCCACATCGACATACCGCGGCGCTTCTTGTACGGTTACTTTAAAATCCCCGGCGACGCCATCGATTGTGGTAACTTCGCTTAAGGTCATCAATTTAATATTTAAGTGCCGACCGCACTCAACCAGTTTTGGCGCGATGATTCACATCGAGCAGTCATTGGTCGGAAAGGTTTTGTCCAACTGGGCCATGGCCCCGCCGATGGCACCGGACTTTTCGACCAGGTACACAAAGTATCCGGAGTCTGCAAGATCCAGAGCCGCCTGCATCCCGGTGACACCGCCACCGACGATCATCACCGACCCCACTTTTTTTGTATCCAGCATGACAGCTGTCTCCTCATGATTGTTCAATTTTGTTGACATTTGTACATTCTTGCTCAGGATTTTCTCGGCATAATGAGGGCGTCGGCAACCAGCTCCCAGATGTATTTGACCACGATCCCGAGGTCATATTCCTTATTGAGCGATTTCATGATCTGGTCCCGGCAGTTATGGCAGGGGGCGATAACCAGCTCGGCACCCGATTCGGAAATCTGCCGGGCTTTGATGCGGCCATAAAAGACCCGCTCGTCCCCATAGGGCATGGCCCAGGCGCCGCCGCCGGCACCACAGCAATAGGCGCCGTTGCGGTTCGGGTACAATTCGCGAAGATCATCGCAACAGGCCCCGGCAATGGCCCGGCCTTCTTCAAAATACGCCTTGCCAAAGGTTTTCAGGGATTTGCGGCCATAATTACAGGGATCGTGATAGGTAACGGGCATTTTATGCACCGACTTATCCAGCTGAATTTTGCCTTGCTCGATATATTCGAGCAGCAAATCAAAGACGGTGACGATCTTGAATTCCTTGAGTGCTTCGGGGTACCATCTGTTCAACCCGGACCGGGTTGCAAAGTAGGCGTGGCCTCACTCGGGCAGGAGCAGCACCTGACAGTTTAATCGGCGCATGTTGTCGACAATACGGCCGACCACCGTTTTCATCGCTTCATCGTCGCCGGAAAAAAGCCCCCAGTTAACGCCTTCCCAGTTTTCCGAAGAAATGGTCCAGGATTCCCCGGCGGCATAAAAGATTTTCCACCACCACTTCATATCGTCGGGCTCGGCAAAGGGTTCCTTGGAGTTGACTGTTACCAGCACCCGCGCCCCATGGACATCAATGGGTGTTTTAAACCCGGGACAGCAATCAGCCGCCAGCTCTTCGCCCAGGTCCTCACAGAGAAAAAGAAAATCATCCTTGGGGATGCCGAGGTTGTTGCCCCGCTCAAGACACATGGTGACGCCTTTATGAATGGGGCCTGGAACTTCCGAGCGCTTCCTGGCCCCACGGATCTTGCGCATCAGGGCGATTATCTGAATATTCGCCGGGCAGGATTCCTCGCACTTGCCGCACATGGTGCACTTCCATGGCCAGCTCGATTCGATGAGCTCTTTATCCATCCCGAGAACCGCCATGCGCACGATCTTACGGGGATCGAGACCGTCGACGCCGGAAATCGGACAGGCACTGGCACAGGTTCCACAGGTAAGACAGGAATCACCCCAGGAGGGATCAACCGCGATCTCGCTCTTGATGCCATTGATAAGGAGCGGCTCGCGGTCGGTCTCTTCCAGGGCGCCCAGGGCTTTGCGGCTGACATGGTTGGAGGGATGGACATGGGGTTCACGGCCAAACTTTTCGCAGAGTTTCTGGTAGTCATGAAATTTCATAAGATACTTGCGGCCGGGGCCTTCTTTGGCGGCAAGCGTCCCGGCATTGATCCAGTTTCTTATGGTATTTCGATGAACTCCAAACTCTTCTGCAAGCTCGCTGACTTTAAATTCATACATCATTAAAAATCACCTCATTTGACGTTAAGAGAAAGAAGTTGTGCTATTTTTTCACAGGCTATGGTAACAGCTTCGGTCATGGCAGGAGATAGCCCGGGGGCGATCTCTACCGGAATATATTTGATTTGCGCGGCCAGGATCAGCACTTCTATGCCGGTGTTCTGCTCCAGCTCCTGCAATAAATTGACGGTGGGAAACTGATGCAGGGAAAAATCATGAATTTTCTTGGCGGGGATCTGCGCCGGGAGAATCTGAAAGACTTCACCGGGAGAACGATCGGTGAAATCGACGGCATCGAGGATGATAATTCTTTGCGGCCGCCCTTCTTCCATCAAGAGATAATCAAACAGATACTCCCGAACACAGGTACCTACATCAACCGCCTGGAGATCGTCCGGGAGAGCATAAAGGCAGTTCAGCCGGTCGACCACGGCGGGTCCATAGCCGTCATCACCCATGATGACGTTGCCGCAGCCAAAAATCATTGTTGAATAGTGCATTAGTCCCATTGTGCAAACAGTGCCGTACTTTTAAAGTTTGGCAAAAGATACCACCGCACATAGGGAATTGCAAGCGCGACTTAGCAGTAAACTTGGTGACAAAATACTTCAGGCATAATACGCACATTCCTGCGCTGATATCTGCCTTCAATGAATTTGTGACCACGCATGACAACGACGAGGGAGGGTAAGATCGAGCCGGAAAGACCGCCTATTTTCTTGAGTATCAGGCGGCTATCTTAAGTAAAAAGTTTCATCCTCACCAGAGATGGTGCAGGTGAACCAGCTTTTTGAATACTTCCGATTTTTGTGTCTAATGGCCATGGAGAGTTTTTGCAGTTTTCAGTGTAATGCCAACATCGTTACATGTAGCCCTGCGGATTATCCTTCTGCCAGCGCCAGGAATCTTCGCACATCTCGCGCAGGCCGTATCGCGCCTGCCAGCCAAGTTCGCGTAAGGCTTTCGTCGGATCGGCATAGCAGGCAGCAATGTCGCCGGGACGGCGGGCGACAATCCGATAGGCAATTTCCTGGCCGCTGACCTCAGCAAAACTCCTGATCATCTCCAGCACGCTATAACCCTTGCCGGTACCAAGATTATAGATGACCACCCCGGGATTTTGCGCCAGTTTATCAAGAGCCTGCACATGACCTACAGCCAGATCGACCACATGGATGTAATCGCGGACGCCGGTTCCGTCAGGCGTTGCATAGTCGTTGCCGAAAACCGAAAGTTCGGCCAGCTTACCCACCGCCACCTGGGTTATATACGGTACTAGATTATTGGGAATACCATTGGGATCCTCGCCTATCCTGCCGCTTTTATGGGCGCCGACCGGATTGAAATAGCGGAGCAGACAGACGTTCCAGTCCGCATCGGCGATATGCAGATCACCCAGAATTTCCTCCACCATCAGTTTCGTCCGCCCGTAGGGATTGGTGCAGGAAAGAGGGAAATCCTCGGTGATCGGTACGCTTGCGGGGTCGCCATAGACCGTCGCCGAGGAGCTGAAGAGGATGTTTTTTACCCCGTGAGCTGCCATAACTTCGCAGAGGATTAAGGTGCCGCTGATATTGTTATGGTAATAGAGCAGCGGTTTTGCAACCGACTCGCCAACGGCTTTTTTGCCGGCGAAATGGATGACTGCGTCGATTTTCTGATCACTGCCGGAGAAAACTTCCGTTAAAGCCTCTCGATCAAGCAAATCGACTTCATAGAACATCACCTTCTTATCGGTCAGTTCCTCAACCCGTTTGAGCGATTCCCAACTGGAATTGGACAGGTTGTCTACCACCGTCACCTGGTATCCTCGGTTCAAGAGCTCCAGGCAGGTATGGCTGCCGATATAGCCGGCACCTCCGGTCACTAAAACATGCATGTACATTGCCTCATTTATTTATTTTGTTTGTACCCGATATGAAAGTGAGTACAGTAACTGTAAATTAATTTGCATAATCTTTCTTACCATCAACCTCAAGACTTTTACCCTACAGGAGCTATCATGCCATATGTCAGTATCCGGGTTGCCGGAGTTCTCAGCAAAGAGCAAAAGCAGAAAATCAGCAAAGGTGTTACCGAGGTGATCAGCAAAGAGGCCAACAAGCCTCCTGCATCGATTACCATCTTTATCGATGAAGTTCCCCACGAAAACATTGCCAAGGCGGGGATTCTTCTCGAACCACCCAAATAAATGCAAACTGCAGGGTGGGTTTAGACGGCCCCTACGGAGCCCGGTCGTACGAATTACGGCCACACTGGTTTACAGTGCTGACGGCAGGGGTCATCTAAACCCGCCCTTCTGGTTCTACAAGTGCCAGATATTGCTCCTCCGACAGCACCTGCACCCCAAGTTCTTTGGCTTTTTGTATCTTAGTCGCCCCAACTTTCTCACCGCGAATCAGCATATCGGTTTTTCCAGTAATCGATTCACCGATTTTTGCCCCGAGCAGCCTGGCCTGTTTTTTCATCTCCTCGCGACTGCCCCTCTGCATGGTTCCGGTGAAAACGAGGAGCTTGCCCGCCAGCGGACCATCCACCCTTCCTTCTTCATTCGGATCCTGCGGCGTCCTGATAAGATTAAAGCCCAGCGCATATAATTCGCGCAACAAAGGCGCTGATGCGGCCAGTCCGGCGAGCATGGCATCGGCAATCTTTTCACTGAATCCTTTGATACCGACGATATCTTCCCGGGTGAGGGTGAAGACCCGCTCAAGCGGAAAAACGCTCAGTAGCTTTTCGCAGTTGCCCATTCCCATGCGATAAATCCCGAAAGCTGCGAGAAAACGCCAGTCCTCAACAGGCTCCGTTCGACTTCTCTGCAACTGGGCGACCATATTTTCCGCCTGCTTCGGGCCAAAGCCAAGAGCGACAAAATCCTCCTCCTGCAATCGATAAATCGCCGGGATAGTGGTCATTCCACCGGCATATATTTTACCGATTGAAGAGGGCCCAAAACCGTCATTATTACCGAGAACCTTAAAGAAATGCTCTATTGCATTGGTAATCTGGGCCGGGCAGTTCATATTGTTGATGCACAGCAGAAAATCATTTTCCCAGATAAGCGGCGCCCCACAGCTCGGGCACGTTTCAGGAAGCTCCGGAACGGCTGGAATGAGAACCTCTTCAATTTTAGGAATGACCTCACCGCTGCGCGACAGCCTGATCTTCGCCCCAGCTCCGATCCCATTTTGCCGAACCATATTATAATGGTGGGCGGTGACTCTTTTAATGAGCGCGCCGCTCAGCCTGGTGGGTTCGACCTCTGCCACCGGGTTGACCCGGCCGGACCGGGAAGTCTGGGCCACGACCCTGAGCACCTCGACTTCAGCGGTATCGGTATTTCGTTTATAGGCGATCTGCCAGCGGTGATGATGGCGGGTGGCACCCAGGAATTCTTTCAATTCTTCATTGACGATTTCAATGACGATACCGTCCACATCGTAATCAGTCTTTTGCCACAGTGCATCGATAATTGCATCAAAGCCGGCAGACAGTGCAAGCCATGTCCCCTGCCAGCTCGGCAGCATGATGAATGGGTAGAATACCGCTTTTTTCAGTCGGATCGCTTCCGCCGCCGGAGCTTCCAGCTCTTTTTCTTTAATCAGACTGGCCTGAAAATTGCGAGAATTTTCAAAAGCATCGGCAAGGCTGGCAATAAAATAACTGCGGCTGACCACTATCTCCCCAGGGCCCAGCCCCCGCGGACCATCAGCCGCCACCGTCAGCCCCCGCGCAAACACCCGGCTGATATCGGTACCACGTCGCCCATCGCCTCGGGTATACAGTTTCTGCCCGTCATCGTAGGCGGCAAAACCATCAAGTTTCGGTGTTGCCCTAAAGATCAGCGTGGTAAAATCGATGCCGAACTCTGTCGCTGCCTTGCGGATTCGCATGGCCCAACGGTCAATTGCGGCAAATTCATACGCTTTTTCAGTGGACAACATCCGCAACGGCAGCTCAACGGTTTTCATATCCGTCAGTGGTTCCGGCTCCACGGTGTGCAGATAAGGATGCTCGGGCATCCGGTTGCGCAATTCTGACAGGAAGACAAAATCATACTCTGCATCGGAGATCAGTGGATCGCCCGCCCGATAGAAAATATTGGCCAGCTCTAAAAACTCGAGCAGTTTCTCGTCGCCCATAGCCGCCGTATCGAAGGTGGGATCGATGACTGTCGCCAACTCCTCCTCGGCAAGATGCTCGAACGTGAATCCCGCCGCACGCAGAATCTCTTTGTGGGCGTCACTAAGCCCGCTATTTTTTCTCATCGCTTTTTTAACCCTTGTCCTGTACCTTTGCTCTCGGTTACGACAGAATCAACAACCTGCATAACGCAGATAGAAGCTTTAATACTTTTTAAATAATGACACAACCGGGAAGAGAAATGATGAAAACAATCGACCTGCGCAGCGATACCGTCACCCGGCCATCCAAGGCAATGCGCCGGGCCATGGCCGAAGCCGAGGTGGGGGACGACGTCTATCGCGACGACCCCACGGTCAACAGACTACAGAGTTACGCTGCCGAACTGCTCGGCTTCGAGGAGGCTCTTTTTACGGCAAGCGGAACCCAGGCCAACCTAATCGGCATCATGTCGCACTGCGGTCGCGGGGATGAATATATCGTCGGTCAACTGGCCCATACCTACAAATATGAAGCAGGCGGTGCCGCCGTTTTAGGCTCCATCCAACCGCAGCCGATCGACTTTGAGCCGGATTCGACCCTTTCCCTGACCAAGGTAGAAGAAAAGATCAAACCGGACGACATCCACTTTGCCAGAACCCGTCTGCTCTGCCTCGAAAACACCCAGAACGGCAAAGCCCTTCCCCTGGAATATCTGCAGCAGACGGCAACATTTGCCGGAGCAAAAAAACTCGGCCTGCATCTCGATGGTGCCAGGCTCTTTAATGCCGCGGTCAAACAAAACGTGCCGGCAGAACAGATAACCCGCCATTTCGATTCGGTCTCGGTCTGTTTATCCAAAGGGCTGGGGGCGCCGGTCGGTTCTCTACTCTGCGGGTCACGCAGCTTTATCGAAGAAGCCAGAAAATGGCGTAAAATGGTCGGCGGCGGCATGCGCCAGGCAGGAATCCTTGCCGCGGCCGGCATCTACGCCCTGCACAATAACGTCGACCGTCTGGCAGTCGATCATGACCATGCGGCGATGCTTACTGACGGGCTGCGCCGATTCGACCAGCTGCAGGTTACTTTAGATCCGGCCCAGACCAATATGGTCTTTTTTACCATGGCACCGGATACCGCACGGAAGATGGCCGAATTTCTGCAAGAAAGAAATATCCTTATCACTGCCGGCAAGACAACCAGGCTGGTCACCCATCTCGATATCAGCCGCGACGATATCACCGATACCCTGGAGAAGATCGACCAATTTTTTAATCGTTGAACGATTCTGCTGCATTTTAGAAGGGCGGGTTTAGAACCCGCCCCTGCGGGACCCCAATTTTTTCTACGCTGTTCTGACCGCACAGACCGAGGCAACGCCGTCTTTGTCCAGTCGATCAAAAAAACTTTCCACCACATCGACCATCCAGGCCTGTTTATTGGTACAGTGATCACTGGTCCACAGCCAGTGCACCGTATGGTCGAGCAACGGCCAACTGGAACATGAGACACCGTGCAGCGGCGGCTTGAGAATAGTCATGACTTCTTCAAGCGTCGGCAGCCGCCAGCTGTTTGCGCCCTGCCAGCTGGTGTTGTTTAAAAACTGCACATACTCTTGAGCCTGCTGCCAGTTGACCGTAAAGCCGGAGCCACGCCGCTGCCAGTAGAGTCCGCTGTTTTTCTCCAGAGCCACCAGCGGCCCAACCACCGCAAAATCCTGCACGGCATATTGCCGAGGTCGCAGCAAATCGTCAAGACCCAGCTGGCTACGGATATCTTTATACATCATCCGTACCGGCTCCTTTCTCTTTTTACGGCTCATAAGCCGTATATCACGGGCTGAAAAACTATCGTCCCCGATACAATTCGGAACAGCAGCAAGCGGTAACGATTCGACTGCCAGGCGCATCTGCTGCGCATCGGCGTAACGATCGGCTGCATCTATCGCCATGCTGCGCATTATGCACGCATCCCACTCCGGGCCAAGTTCCGTATTCAGTCTGCTGGGCGGGATTATCTTCCTGTCCCGCCAATCAATCAGCACCCCGGTCAACATTCTATACCCCATGACGCCCAGACTGAACAGGTCGGCCCGGCCATCGACCTGCTCGGGGTCCTTTTCCTGTTCCGGTGCGGCGTAATAGGGCGAACCAACCTGCATGCCGGGAATGGCCATTTTTTCTTCCCCTCTGACTCGAGACAGGCCAAAATCAATAATTTTGATCCGGTCGTCACTGGTTATCATCAGGTTGAAAGGCTTTATATCCCGGTGAATTATCCCTGCAAAATGCAAACGTTCGAGCCCCTTAAGGGCCTGTGCCAGATACGATTTAGTTTTTGCAGCGGAGATGATTCGCGATGGTGCCTCGACCCGGTACGCTTCGCCGATAAAAGCCCCAACGGAGTGGGCAAAATATTCAAGGACGATAAAAGGCTGTCCTTCATGCTCATCGCAGTCAATAATTTTGGCCACATGATCATGGGACAACGCGCCCATAATTCGCGCCTCTTCGACAAACACTTCCCGCAGCCGTCGCTCGCCGACCAGATCCATAAAGATCTCGTTTCTTGGCTGGAGAATTTTCAGGGCGACCAGACGTTCGGTAACCGGAGCTTTGGCCTTATAGACGGTACTCATGCTGCCGCGCCCCAGACGCCCGATAACTTCGTATCTGCCGATTCTCTTCATAATTTGCAATAGTTCAGCGGAACGTAATAGGTGACTGTAAAAAATGGATGTATAAACGCTCAGCCAGTGTTCCAGCTTCGTTCAAGCAGGCATCCGAACTATAATTGGCTATGGGAGGCGGCCTGATCGGACGAAGATGGGGTGCTGGTAAACGTTAACATAATTTAAGCCAGGCGCATGGCGTAAACTTCAGGAAACCCACGCTCTTTGATCTTTTGCATAGTTACGCGGTGGTCATAAGCGACAAATCGCATGACCAATTGCTCGGCCGCCATATCCCATAAAAGATATTTGGCCCGGTTATCCTCATCCCGTGGCTGACCGACACTGCCGCAATTGACAATATATTTTTTATCCATCTCAAGCGCCACTGTCTCCTCTTTCAGGGCTCTTCTGGTAATCAGCCCTTTTTGCCCGGTCACCAGCATCAGCCGATGGGTATGACCGACAAAAAACAGGCGAGGCCTGGTTGCCGCAAAAAGATCGGCAATCTTAGTATCGGATTGCCGGTTGAGATAGCGAAAAACAGAGTCGGGCGGGTAGGCATGGACCAAATGGGCATCGGCAACAACGAGAAATGGAGGCAGAGTGCAACAGTACTCTTTATTTGCTGCCGACAGAAGTTTTTCCGTTGCAGCATTATTTTCCGCCGCCTGAAAATTAAGCCATCGCCTTGCCCGTTCGTCCATCAGGGCAAATTCATGGTTGCCGAGCACCGAGACTGCATGCATCTGTCGCAAACGACTCACCACTGCATCGGGGTCAGGCCCATAGCCGACACTGTCCCCCAGACAGATGATGCGGCCCGCCCCCTGCTGCTGCAGATCGGCAAGTACCGCTGTCAGTGCCTCGAGATTACCATGGATATCAGCGACAACAGCTATTTTCACGTTTCCTCATCCGTTCTTTTTTTCTTCCAGTTCATCCCAGCGATTATATAAACGCTCAACTTCCGCCTGGACCTCTTCCAGCTCCTGCCAGCATTCGCTGAGTTCATCCGGGTTGGATACTATCTCCGGTAGGGCCATTTTATCCTGCAGCAGCTCAACCCGGCTTTCTTCCACGGTGATAGCCTCTTCAATCTGATCATACTCCCGCTGATCCATATAGGATAAACGAACGGGGCTCTTTTTCGGTACCGGGGTTTTTACCGCCATAGGCTCGTTCTGCTTCTTGCTTGCCTCAGGTTTTACCGCCTGGGGCAAATCCTGCAACCACTGTTCGTAATCGGCATAGTAACTTACCCCGTGTTGGCCGCCAAAGCCGATCAGACGATGACAAACCCGGTCAAGCAGATAGCGATCGTGGGTGACCAGCACCAGGGCGCCCGGAAAATCCAGCAGACTGGCCTCCAGTACATCGAGGGAGGCAATGTCGAGATCGTTGGTCGGCTCGTCAAGGAGTAAAATATCGGCCGGCTGCCGCATAAGTCCGGCAATGAGGATACGCGCCTGTTCGCCTCCGGAGAGTTGGCCGACCGGAGTTTCCAGCTGATCGGGGCGGAACAGAAATTTTTTCGCCCAGGACACCACATGCAGGGACCGGCCGCAATACACGATCGAATCGCCGTCCGGTGCGAGCGCGCGACGCAAAGTAAGCGTTGGGTCAATCGCCTCCCGATTCTGATCAAAAGAAACTACCTTAATAGTATCAGCAGCTTTGATCTCTCCCTTATCGGGGAGAAGGCCGGATGCATCGCCCGCCCCGGCAAGGATTTTCATCAACGTCGATTTACCGCAGCCGTTTCGCCCGAGCAATCCAAGTCTGCTGCCGGGAGAGAGAACAATATCGAGATTATTGAACAGGGTTTTTTCCCCGTAGGATTTGGCAATACCGATAGCCTCGAGCAATTTTTTGGTTTTTCTGCCGGTTGCCTCAAAATCAATCTGGACATTGGTCAGGGAGCGGTTGCGTACCTTTAATTCGGCCAGCTCTTCGGTCAGTTTATAGGCCTCGTCAATACGGTACTTGGCCTTTGTCGCCCGCGCTTTGGGTCCACGCCGCAGCCATTCCACTTCCCGACGGGCTTTGTTGGCGAGACGTTCTTCTTCGGCCAGCTGGCCGACAAGGAATTCATCACGTTTCTCCAGAAATTTTGCATAACTGCCCTGCACCTGATAGGTCCCCTCTGGATACACCGCCGACAACTCGACAATTCGGTTGCTGCAGTTTTCCAGAAAATGCCGATCGTGACTGACCAGGAGAAAAGCCGACGGGCCGGAGTTGCCCCGGAGCATCTTTTCCAGCCAGAGAATGCCCTCGATATCAAGATGATTGGTCGGTTCATCCATGATAAGGACATCGGGGGCAAGCAGCATCGCCCGGCAGATCGAGAGTCTTTTGCGCCAGCCTCCGGAGAGGTTTTTTACCGACAGATCGCCATCGGCAAATTCAGCAAGGCTGAGCAGGGTATCGACCCGGTAATATTTTTCGGTATCGAGCATATCTTCTTTGGCCAGTCCTGCCAGAAGATTCTCCCGGATACTTTGTATTTCATTAAAGACATCGTCCTGGGCGAGATAACTCAGTCGAACAAATTTTTGTCGGACCAGCTGCCCGCTATCCGGCTCTTCAAGATCACAGATAATTTTTAATAAGGTCGATTTCCCCGACCCGTTCGGTCCAATCACCCCGATTTTATCGCCGCTATCGATAACAAGATTGATATTTTGAAAAAGAGTCTGGGCGCCGAACGCTTTTGCCACAGATTTACAACTTATAAGAGGTGACATAATTGACCGAAAGCAGGAATAAAGAAGATTAATAAACTGAGCAGATACAACAGGTTCAAGCAGTCGCTACAATCGAAGAAGCGCTTTTATGGTTGCGTAATTTTCTGTATCCTTGTATAAAAAAGTAATATCTATCATCATTTTTCATAAATTTTTTCATATAAATTGAGGACATCATACTTTTTGTTTACTGGATTAACAACTCTTTTGGACTTGTCTAATGGATGAACAGCTGCATATTATTATAGCCGGCGACAGAGGAAAAGTTATAAAGTTACCGTGCTCTAGAAAGAAACTCTGTATCGTCATAACGACATCGATTGTTGCGCTTCTTATCCTCACCGTCACCAGTATCTGCTCTTTCTCCCTATATTCCAAAAACCGCAAGATTTCCAATCAAATTGTGGGATTGCAGGAGAAGTTGCAGGACAGTGCCGAGCTCATTGCCCGGCACAATAAAACGACAGAGGAAGAACGACGCAAAATCGACCGGAAAATGGCCCATCTTGAGCAAAAAACCGCCAGACAAGAGAACGTCGCCGCACTGCAGGAAGAAAAAGAGTCGCTTCTCACTGCCGCCGTCGATGAACTAAATGAAAAAAGTCAGCTTATCGAGAAATTTTTCGGCAGTATCGGCATCAAGTTACCCAAAGAAAAATACTCCGGCGCCAAGCATAGTGGTGGACCTTTTATCCAGCCGCCGGAGATGCAGAGGGACGATCTTCTCTTTAAAGCGGATAAATATTTAAAAGTTATTCGTTACCTGCCTCTCGGCAGGCCGGTTCAGGGCCCGATCTCATCCGGCTTCGGCAAACGCAAGGATCCGCTGAACAGGAGAACCGCCTATCACTCCGGCATTGATTTTCGAGGCGATAAGGGAGATAAAATATATGCCACTGCCGACGGCATTGTTGTCAACGCCTTTCGCAACGGAAGTTATGGCAACTACGTTCTTATTGACCATGGCAGCGGCTATCAATCAGCTTATGCGCATATGCAAAAATACCTGGTCCATAAAGGCGATAAAGTAAAAAGAGGTCAGGTGATCGGCATGATCGGCAATACCGGTAGATCAACGGGCTCTCATCTCCACTATGAAATTCAGCACGAAGGAGTGGCGATCAACCCGTACAATTTTTTACAAGCAGCCAATTTTGCTAAACTCTCTCGTCCCATACCGGAGAAACGATAAGAATGGGCTTTTTTGGCAAGGCAGCAAGTGCTGAGCAGGAGATGAAAAAAGTTGACGGCGAGGCAATTTCATCCATCATAGATAAGCACATGACGCTCAGAGGTGAAATGACATTTCGCGGCAAAGCGCGGATTGACGGCACGATCGACGGCAATATCGAGGGTGAACATTTAATTCTTAGTGAAACCGGCAGAATTGTCGGCGACATAAATGTTTCTTCTTTTAATTGTTACGGGTCGCTTGATGGCAATGTCAAAGCCACCCTGCTCATCGCCAGAAAAAACTGCTCCATCCAGGGCAAACTCGAAGCAGGAAACCTCACGGTTGAACCTGGCGCCTGCATTCAGGGTGAAATTCAAGCAGCCTCCCAGGAACCTTCCTCCGAGGAAGGCGAGGATCCTGACGCTGCAAATGTGCCAACGTCTTCTGAAAAGTAGACAGTTTATGCAGAAGAAGATGCAGAAGCGAGCAACGCACGCGCTCCTTGATCAGCCTAAAGTCGGCAATCTGCTCAAATGTCCCTATTGCGGCAACGAATCGGAGTTTTTCGAAATTTCCGACGACGTCATCACCACTACCCACTATATCCAGAATAAAGACGGCAGTTTCACTATCGAAAACAAAAACTCCCAGTCTCTTGGCGACGTGAAACTTTTTTGCGGTAACTGCGAAGAAGACCTTACCTCATTTCACCAGCGATTTTCGGAGATGATCTTTTGACAGATCTCCCTCTTATCATCCGCAACAACTCCATCCTCGCGATTTCTTATCAACAACTCAAAAAACACGATATTATCTGTGGCAGAATCCGTTTAGCGCCAGGGGAAGAGCATCTACTGACCGATTTGCTGGCCCGCGGGGTCTTCCTCATCCCCTCGGCTACGGCGCAACTGGCCAGCAGATCGAAAACCTTTCAGGCCAGAATCTTTATTGACTTCATGGTGCCGGGTACTCTGCCGATATACGACCACCATACGCTGCTCGCGGCAACTTCTTCTTATCACCAGCACCAGTATGGCCGGGTAATTCTCAAACTTGACCGGAAAAATGCCGGCCTCGGAGTGCATATCTTTAATCAGATTGAAGATATATATAACTATGCCGGTATCGGTTCGTGTCCTTTTCCATTTGTCATCCAGCCATACCAGAGTAACAGCCGAGATATCCGGGTGATTATTCTTGATGAGTATGTGGAGGCATACGAACGCGTCAATCCCTATAATTTTAGAAAAAACCTCCATTGCGGCGGTGTTTCCAGGACCTATCCCCTTTCCGAGCTGCAGCTGGAATTCTGTAGAAAAACAATGCGCCGTGGAGATTTTTGCTATGCCCATCTCGATCTCATGCTGACCGATACCGGCAACTGTTATCTGACGGAGATCAATCTTCGCGGTGGATTAAAAGGATCCCGAATGTCGGGAAAAGAATATCAGGAAAAGATCGAGGTAGTCCACGAGCGACTTCTCGAACAGCAGGAACAAAAAAAAGGAAGAATACCTTAAGGCATTCTTCCTTTAATCAATACAAAAATTCAGGGTATACTATTGCTGCAAATTATACACAACCTGTTGGTTTAGGCAAACCAGCCATCTTACAGGCTCCTTTACCAGGTCCTGACGGGAACAGCTCATAAATTCTTTTGAGGGGAAAACCGGTGGTCTTGGAAAGAATACGAACCATTGGGGCAATTCCGTTTTTCTTGTAGTACTCCTGAAGGGCATCAATTACCTTCTGATGCTCATCGGTCATTTCGCTGATTCCTTCAACCCCTTTTACATAATCAACCCAGTCAGCGTTGAAATCATCGCCTTTGAGCAGGAATCCGTCTTCATCTACTTCAAAACTACTTCCGTTGTGTTCGAGAGTTGGCATTACAAACCTCCTTATAATATTATTTTTATAGCTTTCGCCGTTTTATAATTTGAGACTAACTACGGCTTTTTACTATAGCAGAAACGATTTGTCAAGTGAATGACGAATCATTTATAACACCGCAGGATAAGGCCGTTGAATAAAAACTAAACCAAAATAATTACCGACACATAAGATCACTAATTGGGTTGCCGATAACACCTGTCTCCTGACATGAAGGGGAATGACAGCCACGATCGACGGAGCTTTTTCCCAGCGGCGACAAATCGCGACTCTATCAAGGCGACTTCCGAGAATACTCTTTTTATTGCATATGTCCATTATTTTTTTGATCGAGTAATAATCCCAACCCTGGATAGCTTGCCAAAAGCAGTGATCTTCTCAGCTGCCTGTAGAAGAAGATTGGCTTTTTCCTTGCACAGGATACAAAGAAAGAGTAAATCGAACAGATTGTTAACTCACCCTTGCTTCGCCAATCATCAATCAAAAAATCATATAGTCAATCCATGCTGCAGATACTTCGAAAAAAAGCCCAGTCCACTTTCATTCAAGTCATTGTCGTTGTCATTGCCCTGGTGTTCATTTTCTGGGGCGTCGGTACCAACCTTAGCGGGGATCGACAGGCGGCTCTGAAGGTCAATGACGAAAGTATAAGTTTTCAAGATTACCAGCAGGCCTACGATCGCGCCTATCAGCGATTGAGCGACCAATTCGGCGGCAATGTCCCCAAGGGACTGGCGGAAAGCTTCGGCATTAAACAGCAGGTTATCAACCAGTTGATCCAGACCTCACTGTTGCGTCAGGGAGCCGAAGAGATGGGTATCCATATCAGTTCCCAGGATATCCAGCGGGTCATCAAAAATATGGCTCCGTTTCAAGAAGATGGTGCCTTTAATATCGAGCGCTATAAGAATGTCCTCGCCGCCAACAGGATGACTCCGACAAAATTTGAGGAATCAATGAAGTATGACCGACTCTCCGAGGTTGCCGCTCAAAAAATCGGCAACTTTGCCGGCCTTGTCAGCGACTTCGAAATTGAGCAACTGTACAGCCGGCAGAACGAAAAAATCGCGGTTCAATATGTCAAGATTTCCTCCGATCAGTTTGTCGACAAAGTGGTGGTTGACGATGCCTCGCTTAAGGCCTGGTATGAAACCGTAAAAGAAAATTACCAGACCGAACCACAACTCAAGTTAAACTATCTCGTCTTTACCTATGCCGATGTCGCCGACAAGATAGCGATCGATCCAAGTAAAATTGCTGAATACTATAAAGACAATATAGATACGTATCGAACCCCCGAACAGCGTCACGCGCGACACATTCTCCTGCAGGCAACCGACAAGGATTCTCCGGAGCGCCACCAGCAACAGGAGCAAAAAGCTGAAGAGGTCAGAAAACTTGCGCAAAATGGAGGGGACTTCAGTGCCCTTGCCCGACAATATTCGGAGGGGCCAACCAAGGATTCAGGCGGTGATTTAGGCTTTTTTTCGGCCGGTCAGATGGTTCCCGCCTTTGATGCAGCTGTTTTTGCGATGCAACCGGGAGAAATCAGCCAGGTTATTAAGACCCAGTTCGGTTACCACATCATTTTATTGGAAGAAATAAAGCCACCGCAAACAAAATCACTTCTCGAGGTGACTGCGGAAATAACGGCAATACTGCAGCAAAAAGAAGCAGAGAGCCTCACCTTTCAAGTGGCCAATGACGCCTACGAGGGCATAATAGCCGCCGGTAGTTTTGCGCAATACGCCAAAGCCAATCCAGGCATACACATCCAGGAGACCGATTTTTTTACCAGGAGCAATGCCCCGACTGCACTGAAAACCGACGCACAGTTCCTGGACAAAGCCTTTGAGTTGAATAAAGGGGAGTTGAGCTCTCTTATCAAGGGACAATCCGGTTATGCGATCCTCTATGCCGAAGACATTAAAGAACCGCAAATTCCTCCTTTTGAATCTAAAAAAGATATCCTGACCACAGATTATAAAAAAGCGCAGGCGCAGGAAATGGCTGACAAAGCCGCAAAAGATATGCTGCAGAGCCTGCGTGCCGGCAAGAAGATCAATGCCTTGGCCCAGGAAAAAGGTTTTTCGATTCAGGAATCCGGATTTCTCAGCCGACAAGAGCAGAACAACAGCACCTTTCCCGCTTCTTTGATCGAGGATGTCTTTCTTCTCACCCCGGCATCGCCCCTGCCGGAGGCACCAGGCAAGGTCGAAAACGATTTTTATGTCTATTCATTCTTTGATCGACAAATCCCAACCATGCCCAAAGATAGCCCGGAAATGGCCCAGTATCGGGAAAATCTGCTGCGCCTCAAACAACAACAACTTCTTTCCGCCTGGCTCCGCCATATGGAAGCCAAAGCCAAGATAACCCGGCACCAAAGTCTCTAAATAAAGAGTGACTGCTTGCCTTTTCGCCCGGCGCGAAAAAACTGATGATACTTTCTGGGATATTCTTCCGCCAAGACCAGCTCAACGTTTATGCAAACTCACGTTACCCTCCTTGGACAGTATAAAAAACTCACCCCGTTTGAACAGGCTCTCCTTCAATTACTCTCAATTGTATACGAACCCGCTCACTCTACGCTTATCGTCAATTGCCTGCGCAAACTGGACCTGAAAAATCCTCGGGGCAATAAACCGACGGTGGCCAATCTAGGCCATTATTTCAGTAAATTCGAGCAGCTCGGTTTTCTTAACAAAGACCGCCAGTGTGTCGACGAAATCGTCGAAGTCCTCAGCAAGATTGCCGTCAAGGAAGAAACCTTTACCCTCTTTGCCAAAACCGTCCAGGATGAGGCCCCGGTCTCCTACTATTACGGCAAATGGACGATACGATGCTGGCGCGGGATTCGGGAATTAAGAATAGGGGTATACACCCAGCAGTTTAATCTCATTGACGATGCCGCTGATTTTATTGATGCCCAATGCAGTGAAATCGTCAGCGAACCGCCACCGACGGTTCGCATCCTGACCATGCCGTTTGATGCCGAATGGTTTCGAACACTGCCGATCTCCTTTCAGTTCTACCTGCTCAACAATGTCCTGCAATATGGGCAAACCACTCTTGCCGATTATCCCGAGCTGATCGATTTTCTCGGCAATGATGCTGAATTTGTCGAGCTCTCGGTCGACGAGCAGCTTCCTTTCAAACGGCTCCTTTTCAATGAGCTGGTGTTCCGGGGCCGGCTGACGGAAGCGGAAAAACTGCTCACCGAAGGCAGGGATTCGTTTCAAGGCACTGGCGCAAGCGGCACCTTGCTGTTTCTCAAGGGCCATAGCAAAGAGGCACTGGCCGCTTATCATGAGGACTTGATTTTTCTGCAAAAATACAGCAATGACGAGAAGGTCGCTTTTTTCGGACCAGCCGGAATTTTTTTCATCCTGACGCAGCTGCAGCAAAAAGACCCTAAGGATTATTACCAGATTGCCGACAGTATCAGCATCGCCCTTTCTCTTTTTCAAGGTGCCAGGGAAAACGTCGCCTATAACTATCTGGCGACAGTCATCAACTCCCATATCAATAAAGGGCTGCAGGGGGAAGAAATTACTCTCCCGGAAGGAACCAGGCAAAATGTTCTGACTGTGGCGATTGCCGGCATCTGTCAGTATTGGCTGAACAGCGCGATCGAGCCTGAAGTGGAATCGGAACTTCTTTATTTTTATGAACGGGCCGCTCGCCAGGGCTATGATTTTTTCACTATCATGATGAGTGAAATTCTCGCTGCCGTCGACCAGGACGACCATGACTATCAGCGCACCACTGAGAGACTGCGGGAAAAAACATCGATCATTCCCCTGCTGCCCATTCTCCAACCTGAAGAACCCTGGAAGCGCAGCCTGCAGGCGCTTATTTATGCCACCAGTCAGGAACCGGATGTCCCACAGCAGTCAACCCGGCTGATCTGGATGGTCGCTTTTGCCGGAAAAGTCATCACCATTTCGCCCAAGGAACAGAAACTAAATCCCGACGGGGAATGGAGCAAGGGCCGACCGCTTTCCCTTTCCCGCCTTTATAAGCCAAACCGGCTCAACTATCTTACCTCGCAGGACCGCCGGATCTGCGCCGCCATTAAAAAGACCAATAGCCCCGAAACCCACGGGGTGAATTTTTTCTTTGATATGGATAAGGCCCTGCCAGCGATGATCGGTCATCCCAATCTCTTCCTGGCCGAATCCCCACTGACGCCGGTCGAGTTCGTCGCCGGGGAACCGGAGCTCTTCGTCGAAGAGCGTGGCGACAACCTGCATATCTGTTTCGCCCACCCGATTACCGCCGATACCATCAATTATTACAGTGAAACCCCGACCAGGGTAAAAATTATCCCGATCAACGACAACCATCGACGCATCGCGCAGATAACCGGCAAAGACGGGATTACCGTACCGATGGCAGCCAGTGAGCAGGTGTTGACGGCCATCGGCAATATCTCCTCCTTCATGACCGTCCATTCGGCTATCGCCGTGGACAGCAGCACCCGTAATACCGGCAATATCACCTTGGTCGAGGCCGATTCAACGATCTACATGCATCTTATCCCCTATGGCACGGGATTTCGCCTCGAAATGTTCGTCAAGCCCTTTGTCGAAGGCGGCCATTATCTCAAGCCCGGCCAGGGGGTGGAAAACATCATGGCCGAAGTCAACGGCCGACGGCTGCAGACCCGGCGCAATCTGGCCCTCGAAGAAGAAAAGGCCAGAGACATAGAAGAGCTCTGCCCGATCCTCGATCTGGCCATCGACATGGAGCAGGAAAACGACAGGGAGTGGCATCTTTACGACCCCGACGATTGTCTGCAGGCATTGATGGAACTGCAGGCAATTCGGGACAAGGTAGTGATTGAATGGCCGGAGGGAGAGAAGCTGACCATCACCCATAAAGTGTCGCTGGAAAACCTGAACCTGAAAATTCGCACCAACCGCCAGAACTGGTTTGCCATGAGCGGTCAACTGACCCTCGATCAGGATCACGTGGTAGAATTGAAAGAACTGCTGGGCAAGCTCAAAAAGTCATCAGGCCGCTTTGTTGAAATTGCCGACGGCCAATTCATCGCCCTGACCCAGGAATTTAAAAAGCGTCTTGAAGATATCAACCTCTTCGCCGAAGGCTTGACTGAAGACGGCAGCGACGAAGTGCTGGTGCACCCCCTGGCGGCCCTGCAGCTGGAAAAAGTAGCGAATCTGGCCCATACTCGTGCCGATGCAGGGTGGCAGCAGCAGATTCAGAAAATTCGCGACGCCCAGGACTTCAAGCCGGAGCTGCCTTCTACCCTGCAGGCCGATCTGAGGGTCTATCAGCGCGAAGGCTATGAATGGCTGGCCCGGCTGGCGCACTGGGGAGTTGGCGGTTGCCTGGCCGATGACATGGGGCTGGGCAAGACGATCCAATCGCTGGCCATTATTCTCAAACTGGCGGCCCATGGGCCATCGCTCGTGGTCGCCCCGACCTCAGTCTCAACCAACTGGCAGTCGGAGGTCACCCGGTTTACTCCGACCATCAATATTAAATTTTTGTCCGCCAGAGATCGTGAACTGAGCATCAATGAACTCGGCAAATTCGACTTGTTGATCACGACCTACACTCTTTTACAGCAGGAGAGCGAGCTGTTGTCCAAGGTCCAGTGGCAGGCGATTATTTTAGACGAGGCGCAGGCCATAAAAAACAGCGCCACCAAACGCTCACGAGCGGCGATGTCGCTGCAGGGAAGATTCAAACTCATTACCACCGGCACCCCGATAGAAAACCATCTGGGAGAATTGTGGAATCTGTTCCATTTTATCAATCCTGGATTGCTCGGCAGTCTGAACAGCTTCAATGAACGTTTCGCCGTCCCAATCGAGCGCTACCAGGATCGGGAAGCAAAATTAAAATTAAAAAAACTTATCCGGCCTTTTATCTTAAGAAGGATCAAGTCCCAGGTACTCGAAGAGCTGCCGTCGCGCACAGAGGTCACCCTGGAAGTGGAGATGAGCTCGGAAGAAGCCCACTTCTACGAGGCCCTGAGACAGAACGCCATCGATATGCTGGAAAGTTCCCGGGAAAAGAAAGGGCGCCACCTACAGATCCTGACGGAAATCATGAAGCTGCGCCAGGCCTGCTGCAACCCCCGACTGCTCGACGTCAACACCACGGTCGAGAGCTCCAAACTGAGGGTGTTTGCCTCAGTCATCGAGGAACTGCTCTCCAGTCGGCATAAGGCCCTGGTTTTCAGCCAGTTTATCGGTCACCTCAGTATAATCCGAGAATATCTCGATGCGCAGGGAATCAGCTACCAGTATTTAGATGGCGGCACCAGCAGTAAACAGCGAAAGATACGCGTCGATGCCTTCCAGGCCGGTCAGGGCGACCTTTTTCTGATCAGCTTGAAGGCCGGCGGCCTGGGCCTTAACCTGACCGCCGCCGATTACGTCATCCATATGGACCCCTGGTGGAACCCTGCTATTGAAGACCAGGCTTCCGATCGGGCCCATCGCATTGGCCAGACCCGCCCCGTCACCATCTACCGGCTGGTATGCAAAAACACCATTGAGGAAAAAATAGTCCGATTACATCAGGAAAAGCGGGATTTGGCCGGCAGCCTTCTGGAAGGCAGCGATATCAGCGCCAAAATGACTTCGGAAGATCTACTCGATCTGATCAAAGACAAATAAGTTATTCGATTAAATGACCCGGAATAAGGCCGAAAAAAGAATGGCCTGTTGATGCAAAGAACCAGCCAAGATGGCTCCGGCATTGTCGGCAAAGGGCATACCGCCAGACATACCCGGCAAACCAGGTGAAATTTGAGGTTGCCCCCCCAGCCCTTTGGCACCCCGGAGCGAGGCTGTAACAAACCAGCTCAAAAACAATCCCCGCCGGGTTAAAGAAAGTATGGGTATGCGAGCCCTGCACCGCAATCCTTTTGTCCCGGCTGGTCACTACTCTGCCGCAGGCCCGGCAGTAGACTGCTTCTATCGGGCCGGCCTCCTGCTGTCTCTGCTCCTGGTCGACAGGGAGCCCCGGTCGCGGACTCCCTGGAGCTTCCCGAAAAAAATAGCCGGTGTTATACTCTGTCTCCACTGTAATATTCCACAATAGCCTTGATCAATCCTTCAATGGTGTATTCTTCAGGTTGAATATCGACCCGCAAACCATTGTCAGTCACCGTTTTGGCGGTTATTGGCCCGATTGCCGCTATTTTAACTCCGGCAAGTATTTGCTGCAGCTCCTTCTGGTTTTCCGTATCGATCATGGCTAAAAAATTACGCACGGTGGAAGAACTTGTAAAGGTAATCATCTCTACCCCGCCGTGGAGCAATTCTTCGCGCAGACTCTCTTTATCGCTCTCTGCCGGGCAATTCTGATAGACCGGGGCGACTGTCACCTGGGCACCTGCCCCGCGCAGCGTCTCGGGCAGTATCTCTCGAGCCTGCATCGCGCGCGGAATAAGGATATTACGTCCTTCAATTCCCTGATCAAGCAGAGCCTCCGCCAACCCTTCACCGGTGAAGGTGCTGGGAATCAAGTCGGCATTCAAGCCGTAACACAGGAGAAAATCGGCGGTGCTCTTGCCGACAACCGCCAGATCCGGCCCCTTCAGATCTCGGGCGTCCATCCCCCTGGCATAGAGGCGTTCAAAAAAATATTTCACCCCGTTTAAGGAGGTGAACAGGATCCAGTGATACTCCTTTAATCGCTCCAGTTCATCATCCAGCACCTCATAGGAATCGACCGGTTTAATATGGATTGTTGAATATTCGAGGCAGTTGGCGCCATATTCTTCAAGTCCCGCGACCAGTTCGCTGGCCTGCTCACGGGTCCTTGTAACGATTATTTTCTTGCCGAAAAGCGGCCGTTTTTCGTACCAGTCGATAGTCTCACGCAGTTTCACCACCTCGCCGACAATGACCAGTGACGGCGGTTTAATCTGCGCCTCGGCAACCACCGCGATAATAGTCTCAAGAGTGCCGACCACCGAACGCTGCAGCGGGGTGGAAGCCCAGCGTACAACAGCCACCGGGGTCTTGGGGTCGCGCCCATATTTGATAAGATTGGCCACAATTATCGGCAGATTTTTAATCCCCATATAGATAACCAGCGTTCCGGCACCGGTCGACAGCTTTTCCCAATCGATGGTCGAGTTTTCCTTGGTCGGATCTTCATGGCCGGTCACAAAAGCAACGGAAGCGGTATAATCCCGGTGGGTGATGGGGATGCCCGCATAGGTCGCCGCGGCTGTGGCAGAGGTTACTCCCGGTACCACTTCAAACAGGATGCCGGCGGCGTGCAGTTTTTCCACCTCTTCGCCGCCTCGTCCGAAAATAAATGGATCGCCGCCTTTCAGCCGGACCACCATCTTTCCGGCCATGGCGTGATCGACGAGCATCTGGCTGATTTCTTCCTGGGTATAGGCATGTTTTACCCCACCCTTTTTGCCGACGTACATCAATTCGGCACTTGCCGGGGCATGTTTGAGCAATTTTTTACTGGCCAGATAGTCATAGACCACTACTTCTGCTCGCTCCAGCAAACTCTTACCACGCACGGTTATAAGACCGGGATCGCCGGGACCGGCTCCAACCAGATAGACCTTTCCGGGTTTTTTCATTGTCGTTTTTTCTTGCATAATAGTTAGCTTAGATAGAAAGCTGATGACTTTGCAGCCATCCCTGCAGTTTACTTTTGGTACTTCGGTACAACTTAATAGGGGAAAGACAAAAAGGGCTTTCCCCTGCTCCGGGAAGGCCCTTTTTCATAAAAAACATGAGGAAGTCAGATACCTTGCTCCCTCACGAGCGCGACTACAGCTCGTTCATGATAGCTGTGGTCACATCGCCGATCGATTTGGAGCCATCGACGGAAATAACCTTCGGACCATCGGTATTTTTAAAGTAATTGACGGCCGCCATGGTGCCGGTAGTTTCATCATAGTAAATACCATGCCGCTTGCTGATCGCCTCTTCATCCTGATCGTCGGCACGGGTCTTCAGTTCGCCGCCGCAGACCCGGCAGACCAGCTTGCCATCTTTTTCGACCGGCTTGATTGCATCAAAAGCGATATGATTCGGATGATTGTTGTCATTAACGCAGAGGCGACGGCCCATGATGCGCTCTTTGGCAATCTGCCGATCAAGTTGGATTTCGATTACATAGTCCAGAGCCAGTCCTTCTTTTTTAAGCGTCTCGGCGAGGGTAATGGCCTGGTCCTTGGAACGGGGAAAACCGTCAAGAATCCAACCATCTTTACAGTCGTCTTTTCGAAGACGGGCAACCATCATCGGGATAGTGATATCATCGGGTACTAAATCACCTTTATCAATATATTCCTTGGCTTTTTTACCGAGATCAGTTCCACCAACGATGTGCTCCCGGAAGATAGCCCCGGATTCAATATGCGGAATATTGTATTTTTTCTGTACGATAGCACCCTGCGTGCCTTTGCCACTGCCGTTTGGTCCAAAAACAAGAATGTTCTTACCCATAATCTCAGTCTCCTTTTAAACTTTACATTGAGTACAACGTTATCGGTATAAACCGTAAATAACTAAGTAGTTTAACGGAGGCGGCCCCGGTACGGCTGGTGAGCAACCTGGAGCAGCAAACGTGCCTTCCGAATCGTAACAAGCTGAATACTATAGACCAAAATAGTTTTTCGAGCCATAAAAATATCTCTGTATAGATTTTGACTTTCATTTACAAAACGGTTATTTTCAGCACCACTGTATGTGAGGAAATATTCTCATTATCCCTTCCCCGAATCATCTCCGCTTGCGCGACAAGCTTAACCAATAACAATCTTTAATTCCTATGCGAGAAATACATGTTGGCTTAATCGGTTACGGCACGGTGGGCAAAGGACTTGCAAACACCTTGCTCGCCCAGAAAGAAAGGCTCTTACAAAAGACCGGGACAAGGTTTTCACTCGCGACCATTGCCGACATTTCCATGCCGCCCCTGCCGGCAGAATTGAGCGGAGTAAGACTTACCGAAGATGCTGCGGATATTTTCAATGATCCGAAAATTGATATTGTCGTCGAGCTCATCGGCGGCATGGAGCCTGCCCGGAGTTTTCTGCTCCAGGCAATTGCACACGGTAAACATGTAGTCACCGCCAACAAGGCACTGCTATCCGTCCATGGCCGGGAAATTTTTCAGGCTGCCGCCGAAAAGAATGTTGAGGTCGGTTTTGAGGCCAGCGTCGGCGGAGGCATTCCGGTTATTAAAGCGCTCAGAGAAGGCCTCGTCGCCAACCGGATAAACTCGATCCGGGGGATTATGAACGGCACGGCCAATTATATCCTGTCCCAGATGACTGACCATGGCACGCCGTTCGCAGAAGTGCTCAAAGAAGCGCAGGCACTTGGTTTTGCTGAGGCTGATCCCACCTATGATGTGGAAGGCATCGACACCGCTCACAAACTGGCCATCCTGATGACTATCGCCTACGGCCAGAGCGTCCACCTCGATGACATTACCATAGAGGGCATCTCCAACATTCAACCGATCGATATCGAATTTGCCAGAAGATTCGGCTACCGCATTAAACTGCTGGCCATAAGCCATAACCACGGCGATCATGTCGAAGCCCGGGTGCATCCGACGATGGTCCCGGAAAAACATATGCTGGCAACAATTAACGGCGCCTTTAACGGCATCCAGTTCCACGGCGACACCGTTGGCGACGTACTGCTCTATGGCCAGGGCGCAGGGATGATGCCGACCGGCAGTGCAGTGGCCGCCGATGTGGTCGATATCGGCAGAAATATTGTCAGCAACTGCATCAACCGCGTGCCCGCGCTGGCCTATCTGCCGGAGCATCTCGGCAAACCGACAATTACTCCGATGGAGCAGTTGGTCTGTCCCTACTATTTCCGTATAACTGCACTCGATAAGCCGGGTGTTCTATCGATCATTACCGGAATATTCGGCAAACACGGCATCTCCATCCGCTCGATGATGCAGCAGGAGCGCGATGCCAACGAGCCGGTCTTTATTGTCTTTCGTACCCACCGGGCAACGGAAGGGGCCGTTGAAAAAGCGATCAGCGAAATCAATGCCCTTGATTTCTGCACCGTCCCGACCGTAAAAATACGCCTGCTTATCCCGGAATAGACGTAAATCTTGGCAACCGGTAAAAAGTCATGACCGAACATATCTTTCAAACGACAGTACGCGTCCTCTATGGCGATACCGATGCCGGGGGCGTAGTCTATAACGCCAACTATCTGCGCTATTTTGAAATCGGCCGCACCGAACTGATGCGCGCCTGGGTGTGTTCCTACAGCGATATAGAAAAACTCGGCTTTGTCCTGCCGGTCATCGAATGCTGGTCTCGCTTCAAAGCCCCGGCTATCTACGACGATCTGCTGGTAGTTGAGACGACAATCGCTGAAGTCAGCAGACTCAAATGCAAGTTTAGCTATCGAATCCTCAAAGAGGAACCAGGAATTGACCGTCCCAAACTGCTGGTAAAAGGGTATACCGTCCATGCAGCCGTCACCAGAACAGGAAACCTTACCCGACTGCCGGAAGAAATCCTCCACAAAATAGCAGGCTTTTCCTGTAAAAACGAAACTATAAAAGACGTTCAGAAATAACCATTGACAATATTTTCAGCGGATGTATAGTGTTCATTCTCAGCGCGGGGTGGAGCAGTCTGGTAGCTCGTCGGGCTCATAACCCGAAGGTCACAGGTTCAAATCCTGTCCCCGCTACCAAGTATATTCAAGGGTTACAAGCTTAATGCCTGTAACCCTTTTTTCATTTCTAAAACTTGTAAGCGTATTGTAAGCAGATTCAACGGATCCAATCCGGAGCAGCAAACAAAAAGCCCAATCAAGAATTGTCCGAACCGGCACTCCCTCCATGTGGATCCCTTTAAGAATTCGCCTATAAATCCCCAAGTGAAACCACGGCGTCGGATTAATCAGATGTCAACACTATCTTTATTCATTTTTGCTCCATTATGAGGGACAACTTCTTCTAAACTCAAGGTTTTGGATTTGGAACACCCGCAGGATCGATTAAAGAGCTTTTGCCAACCAAGGGATCCTCAATGGGACGAACTCGGCAAAAGCGAAGACAAATATTATTTAGTCGAAGCTAAAGCAAATATTCCTGAAATAAAATCTATTTGTCATGCGAAGAGTTCTCGCTCTCTGTTTAAAATAGAAGAGGCAATATCAGATACAAAACAATATCTTAATGTTGAAAATGGCCAGGGATGGTTGGATGGGTATTATCAGTATGCAAATCGCTTGACGCACCTGTTCTTGCTCAGGAAATTATGCGGAGTAGATGCAGAGTTGGTATTTGTTTATTTTTGCAATGATCCAACTCATATTAGCACCTCTCGGGAGGACTGGCACACTGCTTTAATCGATCAGAAAAAGATCATGGGGGTCGGTAAGATTGATCATGTAACTGAGCTATTTATAAATTGCCACAAGATGTAGTCAAAAAACTTCGCTTTCGTGCAATCAATAACCAGCATTTTTCGAAAGGAGGTTGTTTTTGTTGAGAGGGAATTCTTGATCCTTTAAAATACTCGTTTTGAGCGATTTTTATCTATCGGATATCATTGGTCGGATATGATGGAAACTACCAGTATTGCTCCTGTTTGATGGATTGTTTATTCCTGTTACAGAAAACTCTTGAGCAGCTCCTGTGCAGTCTGGTAATCACTTTTTGCAACCATCAATCTATTCGCGCCTGGGACCGGATACAAATTACCCGTCGATTCATCAAAGATCGTGTACTTTACTCCTTCTGCATCTAAAATTGATTTGATTACCCCGATTGCATTTTGCTGAATACCTGAGGTCAATTCAATAAGAATATCATCGTTTTCAGACTCTTCTGTTGCCAACTGGGTAACCAGGTCTACTTGACAATCTTTACACTGCTTAAATCCTTCCCTGTATTCAGATTTACATTTTGGACAAAACATGTTGTACCAATTTGTTTAATTGTTCTGCTAACAATGCAGCATATTAACCCTGCGCAACACAATCATTCTCATCATATATTATTGCACTTATTTTTCAGCTGTCAATACAAGGCCCTGATTCTTAATGCCTTGCCAAAGGACAATACAAAAACCTTTAAAATATTAGTTTTTGATCGATTTTTGTCTGTCGAATATCATTGGTCGGAGAGGCGAAAATTAGTCGTATTGCTCCTATTTGATAGATAAAGATGAAACAATCCTTCTGTCGACGGGATTCTCGATTAACCTGTAGAAACCCGAATGTGAATGTTTATAGTATGATTGAAAACATGAGCGTGGATAACAATGAAAAATCCTGACAGGCAAAAAGTAACAAACCTTATGGAACTGCCTAATGTCGGTAGAGCTATTGCTCATGATCTTCGCCTGGTTGGGATTCAAAACCCTAAAGATTTAATCGATAAAAATGCTTATCAGCTACACGATGAATCATGCCGGGTAACAGGAGAAAAACATGATCCCTGTGTAATTGATGTGTTTCTTGCGGTTATAGACTTTATGGAAGGTGGAGATCCTGCTCCTTGATGGGAATTTACTGCTGATCGGAAAAGGCGTATGACTGAGGACCATGAGAGAAAATGACTTCGATCCAGGCTATATAGGAACCTACAATGGAACGTATTCAGATCGTAAAAACAGATATCACCAAGTTGGAGCTTGATGCAATAGTCAACGCTGCCAATAGCAGCCTTTTAGGTGGTGGTGGAGTTGATGGAGCAATACATAGAGCAGCTGGACCCGAATTAGTCAAAGAGTGTAGAACTCTAAATGGTTGCGCCACCGGGGATGCAAAAATAACTCGTGGATACAATCTTCCTGCCAAATTTGTGATTCATACTGTCGGACCCATATGGAAAGGTGGAAATAACAACGAAAGATCTTTACTGGCCTCATGCTATAGAAAGAGTTTGCAATGTGGAGTTGATAATGACTGTAAGACTATAGCTTTTCCAGCCATCAGTTGTGGAGCATATGGCTTTCCAATTGACGAAGCCTGTGATATTGCCATGCATGGAGTGTGTAATTTTTTAGATAAGACTGATGTAATCAACACTGTTTATTTTGCCTGTTTTTCACCAGAGATAGAAAAAGAATTACGCAGAGCTAAAGAAAGTGGGGGATTTCATCATGAAAACCAAAACATCTGATACTTACAAAGGTTGGACTATCTCAATTAATGCCGAGGATAATCAAGATTCTCATTTCAGTTTTGATATCACTAACCCGTCAGGTAATTCGCAACATGTCAAGATGGGTGGCATCAATGAACAACGAGCTTTGGAAAGAGCAAGAGAAATGATTGATATGGAAATTGCTATGAATGAAGAGGAGTGAGATTGTGAGTATATAGTATCTATCTCTATTTTGAGCATAATAGAGACACTGGCACTGCCTCTTTCAAGGATAAGAATTACAGGCGATGGCTGCCAGCTTTAAAGATATATGAGAGGATAACAGGATATAAGATTGAAATGCTAAAATGAAACTCATGAAAGCGGAAAAATCTTTCCCACACATTGGCACCTGCAGCTGGAAATATGATTCATGGCGGGGGATAATTTATTCTGACTCAAAAGAAAGGAATTATCTTCAGGAGTATAGTCAGCATTTTTCAACGGTCGAGGTTGATCAATGGTTTTGGAGTTTATTCTCCGGCGACAAGGTCGTGTTGCCGAAACCAAAAGTGGTTCAAGAGTACGCTGATTCTGTGCCGGAGAATTTTATCTTTAGTATCAAGGTACCCAATAGTATCACCCTTACTCACCATTACAAAAAACAGACAAGCGATTCGTTGCAAGTCAATCCACATTTTTTTCAGTTGGCGTGATGAAACGTTTTCTCGAATTATTGGAACCCATTAGTGACAGGATAGGTCCACTCAATTTCCAGTTTGAATATCTCAACAAGCAGAAGATGGGTGGCGTGGGAGAGTTTGTCGAAAAATTCGGAGAATCTGTTGAACAGCTTCCTGCAGGATTCAAATATTGCGTAGAGACCAGGAACCCAAATTATTTGACGTAAAAGTAACTTTGATTTTCTGGCGGCGACCGGATTACACCATGTTTTTCTGCATGGGTATTACATGCCTTCTATTTTTTATGTATACAATCAATTCGGCGAGAAAATTCTATCACTCACAGTTATCAGACTACACGGTGGAGATCGTAAGGAAATAGAAGAGCAAACCGGTAATGATTGGAGCGAGATCCTCACGCCCAAAGATGGGGATCTACAATCCGTGGCACAAATGTTGGCTGATCTCAGAACCCGAAATATTGAGACGTTTCTATATGTGAACAATCATTTTGAAGGGTCGGCACCGAGGACGATTGCCAGGATAAATGAGTTGTTGAAATGAGATAAAAACTGTTGAGTTTATCAAGAATTATATATTCCATTAACTAAATTTCTAAACCATGCAGGTTTTTCAAAAATAACATAGATTAACATAAGAGCAGTAAAAGGTATTGGGACAATCGCGTCTATTAAAGCGAGAATTGATAAATAGAGTATTATTTGTGTTTTTGTCTTCATCATAGTTATCTTTAAATAAATGCACTCGTTCCTTTTTGCATTAGACCACAAAAGGGATTGATTCAGTGGTGAATTCATATTTATCATACCTCTCTTCAACACCAATTTTTGTTATAGTTCGCTTGATCTTGGCGAATTTTTTGAGTTTTTTATCCACCAGTATTTGAAGATCATGTGACAAATATTCAGCATTAACAACACCTGGATTATTTTTTTCATATTCAAGGGCCAGGAGCTCTATACGTTCGGCAATCTGTTCTTGGGGGTATAGAGAAATGTTCCAGGCGAGTACTGCCATAAAAGCACGATTTCTGGCCTCGTCTATGTTATCTGCAAGTAAAATATAGTCATCTGCTGTTTTAATAAAAGCACTTGTAACATCGGATTCTTTTAATTTTTTTCTTTTCATCTGTTCCTATTTTTCACTTGATTTGAGAACCTTATTCAAAAAGTCGCTCATCGTAAAATCTGTGTTGCCACGATCATGTTCGAAAGCAATAGCGGTCCTTATTTCCAAACCAGTCTGGACAGTCTTCAAGCAATCTTCTTCATGACCGATATCATAATAAACTCTCATGGTTTCAACAATATCCATCTTTTGTTGACTTTTTTCATGTTGTTCCTTGAAAAACTGGTCGCGGAATTCTTCAAGATTGCCAGATTTTTTCGCCTCATCAATTAATGCGTGCAACTCAGCATCTGGATCTGGACGATAGCTGAGTATTTTTTCAAAAAGTTTATGGTGATCTGGTATACCATCTCTTATCCGTGAAATTTTATTGTAAAGCTGCATGTGTGTAACTTCTGCAATTTTTTGATTGATCCGATCACCGAAAAAACGTATTGCCGCAGGTACACGTTCAAAGGAGTTGACATCAATGTACATTAGATTTTCCTTTGGCGCATATAAAGAACCAATAACTAAGGGATAATTTTCTATGGGTATTTCTGACCAACTTCGTTTGAATTGAATTTTCTTTGCCTCATTTGTGTAATTCCAGACCCATCGGTTTTTTTGATCATCATAATCCATGCATTTTAGACCCAGAAAAATATCCTGCAAAGCAACTTGGTCATACACATCGTAATAGATACGTGCCGGTTGGAAAAGTTCTTCTGTTATTGTCATTAACAGAGTAGATGGATCGAGTTCTTTAATCGATCTTGTTTTTTGGGCCCGAGTTAATTTTCGGAAGAGTTTTTTGGTCATGAGTTTATATTAATAGAATGTTATATATTAAGGATTTGGATGTTGCTTGCTGTTGAGATCTACAGGAGGTATATTGACTAAACAAATATGCGGATTTAATTAGTTCACCTTGACCCCTCTCTGATCATGGCTGCAATTTGTTCCTCCAGCAAATATCGCTACGGAAGTATCAGCTCAACTCCTTGTATTTATAGGGAATGAAGCTGTAGTTTGGCATCAGCTATGAAGTACATCCGCCAAGGGTAGAGATCTTTGTAATCCTCAGGTTTCTGACTGGCCACCCACTGTAAATCTTTACGGGCGCTTTTCAGGTCTCCTGTTACCTGATGAAAATATTTTCCTTTGCCCCAGGTCGGCAATAGATAGCCTTTGCCTCTGGCGATCGATTCTTCCAGATATGCCTTCCCCAGCTTGGAATCTCCGCCGAGCAAAGGCGGCAGGACAAAGTAGCAGATGCTGTAAGCGAATTCAACGGCACCATTGCCAAATTCGGGTGCCACCTTTTTGATTCTGTCGAGGAAAATGATGCCGTGCTGCAACCAGCCGACGTTGATGATTTTCTCAGGCAGTGTCATGCCTTCCTTGAATTCGTATTGCAGGGCTGTTACCCAGAAAAGCATGGCGGGGGCATCTTCCGCCTGGAGAGTCTGGGATGTCTCCCAAGGTTTCTTGCCATCCTTGACGGCTTCACGAAATTCCGGATTGACATACATAGACAACTCACAATACTTCATTGCCTGGCGAAACTGGGCAATCTTTTCATCTCTATCAACCGTGTAAGCAGTGCCGAGAAGAATATGCAGATTGCCGAGGTAGGCCAGAGTCTCTCGATGCATTGGTTCGACAGCCAAAACCCGCTGCATCGAATCTATACTTGCCATTATGCTCTCAAGGTCAGCCGCGTGCTCGAGTGTTTGACTGGCCTCGGCATAAAGCAGCTCAGCTTGAGTTGAATAAGTTGCCTGCCCTGCTTCTTGCCAAGAGGCATGCCAATTCTTTTTTCCACAACCGGAAAGCAAAAGAAGCGATAATAAAACTGCCAAAACAGCAATTTTTTTCGACATCATCTCTTCCTATGAGTATTGATTTTCATTTTCTAGTGAACCTCTCTTTGATTATTAATGGAGGGCATATTGCAATGTCCAAACTGATGAGATGTTCCAAAATATAGATATCTTCGCTCCTGAAAATCAGAGAATAAATAGTAATACCCACACGAGGTGAATGTAAATGCCAATCTCGTTGAGATTCGTTTTACTTGTCTTAAGCTTCTTTCTCAATATTGATACGAAAGTGCTATCAGTCATCCGATGCTGAAATAATGGAGCATTTGCCTCGGTTGATGGTCTGGAATTATATCGAATGGGCGTAATGATGAAAGCTGATAAGTGTTCTGGGACATGAAAACCAGAACTTCATTCGAAAGCTCCAGTGTGAGTTCTGTTGCTTTCGTATGACATGTTCTTTGGCAATTATCCCTTATGGTTCGTTATACATTTTTCTTTTGATTAAAAGTTATTGATAGCTGAGGTTCTCGATTTACATTCAGTTGAAAAACATCTGGTCTTGCGTAATGCCCTACCACATCAAAATCGATTTTTGCTTTTGTGATTTCGTCCAGATCCAAATCTGCATACAAAATTCCTTCTTCACCCCAAAGTGGTCCAGCAATAACTTCCCCAGAAGGAGCAATAATTACACTCCCCCCCCTGCACATCACATCGGGTTGATCAGATAGTTCTTCAACTGTTTCTAAATCTGACGGATACATTTCTTTTGTAATGAATTGATTACATCCAAGAACGAAACAGCGTCCTTCACAGGCAATATGACGCATTGTAGCTTGCCAAGTTTCACGCGAATCTGCCGTCGGTGCCAAGTATATTTCAACCCCCTGGCCATACATCGCCATACGAGCTAGGGGCATATAATTTTCCCAACAAATGAGCCCGCCTATTTTGCCGAACTCCGTTGAAAAGGTAGTCAAGGTGCTCCCATCGCCTTCTCCCCATATTAGGCGCTCCGAACCTGTGGGTTTTAACTTTCTATGTTTGCCGATTAACTCGCCATCTGGTGAAAAATAAAGCATCGAGCAATACAGCGTTTCTCCGCCAGAAGCACCATCTCGCTCTATAACGCCAATAGACAAATACACTCCAGAATTTTTAGCGGCCTTTGCCAACTTTTTTACTTCTGATCCCGATGTTTCTATTGCATTTTCCCAATAGCGTTTCCACAATGCACGTCCTTCTTCATTCCTGCTTCCTACTCTCATGCCAAAAGTAAACCCACGTGGATAAGCAGGTATGAATGCCTCTGGCAGAAGAACTATCTTACTCCCTTTATTTCCAGCTTTTTTAATCAAATCACAGGCTTTTTCTATTGATGCAATCTTATCAAATAAAACGGATGCCGCTTGAATAACCGCAACTTTTACTTTTCCCACGATATTTCCTCCCTATTTAGTAGCTTCCTATCTTGCCCAAATATAGCAGTTCGATTCTTTGAACTCGGTCCTATCTTCAGCGGGAAAGCTGCATGCAGGAGAGTCAATATATTTCCAATCAGCCTTGCCAGGTCGAAGAGACATGGACTTCTAGTTTGGAGGGATTGGATCAAGATCCAACAATCTGCTCCATCGCAGGTCTAATGGGAAAGGTCATCTTTTCAATTAGTTACTCAAAGAAGAAGATACTTCATTGTATGAGTCAATGTCTTCTTTATACTGATTCATTACCCAACTGGGAGGTGGATTGTCTTTAAAATCATAACCAATTGCCCTTAAAACGTCAGGAACTGGAACTATTTTATTTTTTCGCCATGCTGCAAATCGTGTTGTTCCAATGGCACATAATTCATTATCTCGCATAAACAGGTGCTTATGATAAAACCACTTCTCATCCCATCCCGTAAACGAGACTTTCAAAATAAATGGTGTCCATAATTTCAACGGTCTGCGACAAATATATTTTTGAGACACTGCAACTGGAGTCCATTTTTGAGACAGAATTGTTTTAGGAAAATTAGTTCTCGTGCACAACAACCAGCTCGAAAGGTACATATAAGCAGGATATTGGAAACCACTCATAACCCTCATACCATCACAATCAAAGAGTCTCACCCTCAAAGGCAAAATTATTTCATCTTCGATATCTGATAATTGCCTTTTTGAATTAGTGATAAGAATTGAGGCAATTTTGTACCATATGTAATACATAGAGGCCCCCTAGATTAAGTGCTTATGAATTAAAAATGTCCTAAAAGATTAACCTATTTCACCAGATCTGTGAAACATTGAGACACCCAATTTGGGGATTTTTTTAGAAAGATAACCCATGATACTCCCCAATAAATGAGGTAACCCGTCAAAGTCATGCCTTATGTTATGAAGTTTCTGGTCATACCAAAGTCCATATATTTCCACTCGATCATAACCGAAAGAATCGGTAACAGACAGCAAATTTTACAGACATCCACCCGCGTTCCCGAGATGTGAGATTTTTGTAAGAAGTCGCTTCTATGCTCCTGATAAAAGCTACAAACTCTCATCTTCTAGGAGAAAACGCCATGACCAAAACACAGGAAAAAGATTTGTTTACCGAATGGGCGCTCTATGAACCCCAGGAGCAAAAAAAGATGATTGACGAATATATTAGCATCAGTGCTGGAGCTTGCAGCAGGGATAGGTTCTTAAATTTTTTAAAGGACAAGCTCCAAATTGATGAAAATTGGAAGAAGGTTGGGTTGGTGTTGTAATGCTTCAGCTGGAAATGGAAAATCCGCCTCTTTATCTTAGTTGGTTTGTCCTACCACTCATTTTCTGTTTCACTTCCTTAACCATATACCGATTAACCTCTGTCGGTAGGTACATCAACGGCCAGCTCCGAGAATGGGCCACTCGGGAATGCTCGTCGGAGGAGCTGGCTTCAGTTGGAGCGGGCCACATAATTTTCTAGAACTCCTTACTCAATCCGAATTATTTCTTTTCCAGGTCTATAGTCTCGATCACAGCTGCCAGGGGCAACTTATAGATGCCACCCCGAGTTTCTGGAATAATCTCTTGAGTTAAAGTTGAAAAATATTTCAGTGTTCTACACTATTTTCAGTTACTATCAACCACGCCGCCTAACGCTACTGTCGAAGTGGCAAACAAATACTTTCTGGAAAAACCAAGAATCATAAACGCTCCATTGCAGCGCCAATATGCCGGCGAAAATCTTGAATTTCAAGAAGTGTACACTGCTCCATTCAGAGAGCCGTATTTGCCCATGGCCAGGATCAACATGCTAAGAAACTAGTCTAAACATGTGGAGTGTGCTATCCAGTTTACGCTTGCCAAGGGATACCTCTCAGCACTGAGAAGATTCTGGCTCATCTTGTTTTGTTGCGGGGTGGAAGAACAAAAGCGCGGACCACCAACACCTCCCAAAAAATGTTTGGAAACAGTTTTTGAACCTTTCGATAATGGCTGACCTGAGTATGAGAAGATCAACTTTCATCTATGTGCACGCATGATAATCGTTCGCTGCGGGATACTGTTGGCAAATTTCGGTGATAATTGCCATGTTTTTGCCGGGAAAGGTCTTTGCAAGCTTGATCCAATGCAGTTATTGGTTTCAATTTAAAAATTAGGCTCCATATCCTTGATGCCGGTCGCAATAATTGACATATTGCACCCATAAGGATATCTTTTTCACCGTCCGATAGATATCGGCGGCAGTGGTTATTTGCCGATTGCCATGCCCCGGCGACTGGATGAGTTGTTCGGGGTGCATGAACTGAGAACCGGATCGAACTATTACGCGATGTCTTTGTCTGGGCCTATGAGCGTTCCTGCCGGCAAGGTTCGTAAAGCTTGTTCTTGAAGAGTTTGAATCCCTGCGTCTCAGACGGGAAATGCGAGAGGTCTCAACGTGAAAATTGAAGATTCTGTTTCAATTTCAGAGCTGTCTGAGAAGTGTCAGGTGTTATTGATTGAGAACAGTAAGTTGAAAGAAGAGATCAGAGCCCTGAAAACACGGTTGGTTATTGCGGAGGCGCGGTATTCGGGTGATGAAATTTCCGGGATTACATCCGAATCTGAAATAATCGGTCCGAAGGCTACT
>CAVPXN010000008.1:0-272521 GCA_963709745.1 uncultured delta proteobacterium | reverse complement strand
GGCCGTAACCATTTTTAATCATCGGTTGAGCGAGACGCTCGACTTGAGCTGCATCAACCCATTTCTGTCGAAAAGCTATTTCTTCCGGGCAGGCAACTTTGAAACCCTGTCTTTTTTCAAGAATTGAAATGAACCTGCCCGCGTCAAGCAGTGAGTCATGGGTGCCGGTATCAAGCCATGCGTAGCCTCGGCCCATGATTTCAACATTGAGCTGGCCTTTCTCCAGGTACAGGCGGTTAAGATCGGTGATCTCCAGTTCGCCGCGCGCTGACGGTTTAAGGTTTTTCGCCAGCTCCACTACCTGCTGGTCATAGAAATAGAGACCGGTGACAACATAATTGGACTTTGGTTTACCGGGTTTTTCTTCGAGGGATAAAACTTTTCCGTCAGCATCGAAATCAACTACCCCGTAACGCTCCGGATCCTGTACCCGGTAGGCAAAGACACTTGCCCCTTGGGTGCGGGTCATGGCGTTGCTCAGTAGCTGATGGATATCGTGGCCATAAAAAATATTATCACCCAGTACCAGGACAGAGAGATCATCACCGACAAAGGATTCTCCGATTATAAAGGCTTGAGCTAACCCTTGCGGTTCCTGCTGTATTGCGTATTGCAGGTTGATTCCCCATTGTTCACCCGTGCCGAGGAGTTGCTCGAATCGGGGCGTATCCTGCGGCGTGGAAATAACCAGTATATCCCTGATTCCGGCCAGCATCAGGGTGCTGAGCGGGTAGTAAATCATTGGTTTGTCATATACCGGAAGCAACTGCTTGGAAACAGCCAGGGTTGCTGGGTGCAGACGTGTGCCAGCACCGCCCGCAAGAATAATACCCTTGCGGCGCTGGGTGACCAGGGGTTTGGCGACGATGTTGGGAGTATAAGGGTCGATCATGATTGTTTTTTGTCGGTGGTCAGGTTAGAGCTGAGTATTTCGGTTAGAGCACGCTTTGCATGAAACTCCCAGGATGGGAATGTCAGATTAAAGGCCGCGCTGATTTTTCCGGTTGCAAGCTGTGAATTCATCGGTCGTTTGGCCGGAAGAGGATATTCCGAGGTGGGAATAGCCAGCACATCTTTGGCGAGGGCGCGAAGCTCAACCCCATGCCGACAGGCTTCATTAAGAATAAATTGGGCAAAGCCATGCCAACTGGTGGCTCCACCGGCCGCAAGATGATATGTTTCACTCCAATTGGATGATAATGACGTGTCATGCTGCAGTCGATAGAGACAAAGCGCAGTGACATCGGCGAGAAGCTCGGCACTTGTGGGGGCGCCAATTTGATCACAGACAACTTTGAGCGTATCACGTTCTTGGGCAAGTCGAAGCATTGTTTTAATGAAATTATTGCCCCGGGCAGCGTATACCCAGCTCGTCCGGAAGATCAGATGCCGGCAGCCGGAGGCACGGACTGCCTCTTCTCCCGATAATTTGCTTTTTCCATAAACACCGAGAGGTTCGGTCGTATCGGTTTCGATATAGGCCTGCTTCTTGGTTCCGGAAAAGACATAATCGGTAGAATAATGGACAAACAAGCTGTTTAGTAAACAGGCTTCCTTAGCCAGGATCTCGACGGCTTGGCCGTTGATAAGAGCTGCACGCTCCGGTTCAGATTCAGCCTTGTCCACCGCAGTATAAGCGGCTGCGTTGACAATGATCTCAGGAGAGATGCTTCGGACCAGGTTTTGCAAGGCGGGTAAACCTTCCAGGTCGGCTTCGGTACGACCGCAGGCAATAACTTTTCCGAGCGGTGCCAGTGATCGCTGCAGTTCCCAGCCAAGCTGGCCGTTTTTTCCCAACAATAAAATTTTCATGAGCTATATTGTTTCGCAACCCAATCACGATATTTGCCGCTGGTTATATTTGCCACCCAATCCTGATGATTAAGATACCAGCGCACGGTTTTATCAATCCCGGATGCAAAATTCTCCGCCGGTTTCCAATGCAGTTCTTGTTCTATTTTCGCTGCATCGATGGCATATCGTCGGTCGTGGCCGGGCCGGTCGGTAACATAGGTGATCAGGGAGCGGTAAGTAGAAAAAGAAAAGTCTTCACTGGGTGGAACCAGCTCATCGAGGATATCGCAAATGGTGTACACGACCTCCAGATTTGATTTTTCATTCCACCCGCCGACGTTATACACTTCGCCTGAACGACCATCTGCCAATACGCAGCGGATTGAGCTGCAGTGGTCCGCCACATACAGCCAGTCGCGGATCTGTTGCCCGTCGCCGTAAATAGGCAGAGCTTTGCCGGCAAGGGCATTGTGGATGCATAAGGGAATCAGTTTTTCCGGAAACTGGTAAGGTCCGTAATTGTTCGAGCAATTGGTTGTCAAAACCGGCAAACCGTAGGTATGATGATAGGCGCGTACCAGATGGTCCGATGCCGCCTTACTGGCCGAATAAGGGCTGTTTGGTTCATAACGGTTCGTTTCTGTAAAAGGCCGACTTGTGGGATCAAGCGAACCATAAACTTCATCGGTTGACACATGGAGAAAACGAAACGCCGTCTTTTTTTCGTCGGTCAACCCGTGCCAGTAGTGGCGTACGGCTTCCAGTAAACGAAAGGTGCCGACAATATTGGTCTGAATAAAATCGTCCGGGCCAAGAATTGAGCGGTCGACATGGCTCTCCGCAGCAAAATTGACAGTGGCCCGAACCTGGTGTCTGGTCAATAGATCGGCAACAAGGTCGGAATCGCCAATATCCCCTTTAACGAAGATGTGCCGGGTGTTATTTGCGATGCCTGCCAGGTTTTGCAGGTTTCCAGCATAGGTGAGGTTATCGAGATTGACGATCGGTTCATCGTGCAGTGCAAGCCAGTCAAGAACAAAATTGCTGCCGATAAAGCCTGCACCGCCGGTTACTAGGAGTGTCATTACATCAATGCCTGGAAAAATATTTGGTCGAATGGGGTTTGGTCGAATTGGGGGCGATTTGACCCCATTCCTGTACTAAAACTGCTAATTTTACTCACTTAGGAACAGACAAACAAGTACTTTTGGTTTTAAAGGCAGATAATAAGTTTTAAAAAGCAATTAGTGGATTGTTTTAATTATAAATATTTTCCACAAAATACGGGCTAATGCTTTTTTCGATGATTCAACAGATGCCTTTGGGACCTTCTGGTAAAAAACAGGGACAAAAGCTTGAGGGAAAGGACATACACCAGAAGCCCGGAGACTACACCAATAACAATGCTTCCCAAAAGTAAAGGAATGAGAATCTCTTTGCCCATCTGCAAGATGGCATAAAACTGGTCTTTAATGTTCCAGAATTCAAGGTGTGTCAGGGTCTTACCAATATCTATAAAAAGGCGGGAAACTTCCGCCAGAGGAGGGCCACCCCACACTTTGGCTCCCAGCCAGTAATTAAAGGTGTAAATAGGAGCCACAGTGACCGGATTGGTGATCCAAACCGGGATCATTGCTGCCGGCCGGTTCATGTTGCACAAAGTGGCGGCGACAAAGGCCAGGATGAGCTGCACCCCTACGGTCGGGGTGAACGCAATAAAAGTACCCAGTGCCAAACCACCGGCAATGGCGTGTGGCGTGCTGCGCAACTTGATAACCCATCTCAGGACTGGGCGCAGGCGCATGAGCAGATTACGCTGGTTTTTAATTGAAGGAAATTCTGCCATCATACTCTCAACATTACCGGGAGTCTTTATTTACAACACCATCAAGATATACATCATAACAAAAGTGTAAATACGCGAGTCCACGCCTTACGGCAATATCCTGATACTCGGATACATCCCAACCATATCGCCAAACTGAAACGGCTGGATGGTGTTCAGCGATAGCCTTTGATTGCGTTGGGCATGGCCGGCGTTGGCACCGTCCGCAAAAAAGGCGCCATTGGCTTCGAGGATATGATGAATACGAGCCTTGAAAGCATTGACCAAAAGTGCCCCTTTGCCTTCGAAATGCATACGGCCTTTGGTAAATGACGATTCGACACTGGCCAGTTCCGCCAGGGACATGGAATTTGTTCGGAGTTCCTCACTGTTGCGGACCAAGCCCCAGACGATATGCTCCTCGGGGATTTCCAGTGGCTGGTTGCAGTCGATGATGGTATGCGGCGCAATAACGCATCCCTTGCCGATTTTCAGTCGGCTGTCTTTTTTGCCGTAGAGAAAACTGTTAAAGCCGACAAAAACATTCGAACCGAGTCGGGCCTCGATTATCTTGGCACCATGGGCGGTGACATTATTTCCTTCCAGGCATGAATTGATAATAAAGCAGTTTTCCTGGGCGTTGGCACCTTTGCCAAGACTTGAGTTTTCCAGGTAGGCGCGTTGCGCTATCAGTACATTATCGGCGATTTTCATATTGGGCAGAAGCACAGCATACCTATCCAGAGAGCTGGTCTCGGGAACCGATTCGATGGCATCGAGATTGACAAAGTCGAAAACGCGCTGGAATTGATCCTTTCGTTCATCAATAAAATCAATCAGCAGGCCCCAGGGGACATAGTCAGGGGATAAAGAGACATAATGGGCCAACGCCTCCTGCGGATACTTATAGAAGAAATTGAAATTACCGGGGCTGTTGATCCATATTGTTCCCGGATCTACTTTGAGGTGATTAATCTCGCCGGCCTGGATATACGAATATGCGCCGATCACGCAGTCGCGCATGGTGGTGAGATCAACGGTGGCAAAGGGGCCGAGAAAGCAGCCATCCGACGGTGCGCCATGGATATTGGCATAGTCCATGGCCAAGGTGTTTTTAATAAAGAATTTTTCCAATGTTTCCGGATCATGGGAATAATTGTGCACCAGGGTTTTGACCAGGGCGCTGTCTTCTATGTCGATAATTTCGTCTTTGGTCAGAGTAATGGTGAAATTATTATAGGTAAGGATATCATTTTTCCGCTGCAGTTCGTCGCCACGAATATCACTTTTATAAAGCAGGGAGTTTCTTACCCGGCATTTTCCTAAAAAATAACTGCCGGCTAGGGCGGAATGCTCAAAGTGCAGGTCGAGCGGATGGTCGGTAGTGGTGCCGTAAAAGGCGTAAAATTTACTCATCTGATCCGGCGGGATCAGAGAATCGGCAAAAGGGCTGACGTCAAATTTCAATTCTCTGAGATTGATATTGACTCTCTGGACAATTCTATCAAAAAGTTTTTGTAATTCTTTCATGAGATATCCTCAGGGAGTGCACAATTACGTTCATTGATGTGAATCAGTTGTCAAGAGCTGTCATTTGATGAAAAACAGCGGCGAAGACATCGGAAATTCGCAAAATGCCGACTATTTTGTCGCCGCGAGTGACCAATAGAGACAGATGGGTGCCGGCGACCAGCCGGTGGATGGCTGTGTCCAGGCTGCTGTTTTCCGCGACGAATTCCCCGGGCGTGGGCGTCTGCATGAATTCTTCTACTTTCTTGGTGGCTGCTTCACGCAGGGAGTGCCGGCTCATGATCTTGCCGTGGGACCGATAGAGATCGCGGAGCTGGGCGATATAATTATCAGTGAATTTGAACTCTTTCAGTCGTTCAATCTCGGCATCGGCTTTGAAGTCCGGTTGGATGGCTTTTAAGGCCCGCAACTGGCTTATCTTGCCGACAACCTGACCATTCTCATCGAGAACCAGCACCGCACGGTGCAGGTATTTACGCATGGTAAACGTTTCCTGGGCTGTTTCCAGAGCCTTTATGGCATCGACAAGTGATGTCCCGACAACAACTGTTGCATATTCGGAAATCGGTACCATAAGATCTTTGACAAGATGCTTTTCCATATGCTTCCTCGTAAGTTGAAATTCGTGTCCCGTTTTCTAGGATAAAACATCTGTTTTGTCAAACAGTTCCGGGCAGGAGCGAACGTTCGTCAAGGGGATGGCCGGGGTCTTATACCCAGCACAATATTTCGGCTGTAGACAACGACGCCAAAGAGCTGGCCGATGAATAGAACCGGATCTTTTCTGAATACGGCATAACTGAGCATCATAATCGAACCGGTGATACTGATTATCCAAAAACCGAGCGGTAGCAGCGATTGATGCCGTTTTTCACTGTACAGCCACTGGTAGATAAAGCGAAAGGTGAAAATAGTCTGGCCGATCAGGCCCCAGGTCATAAGCGAGCCGGAAATGGCTTTGTTATTGAAAATGGTGTGGAGGGTATAGGTCTCGCCGCTCAGCAGCCACCAGACGGCAAGGCCGGGGAAAAGAGCAGCCAGAAGACGCACCGGGGCAGGGATTTTGGCCCAGAAGCCATGATAGTGCAGGTTGCGGATGTACACCCCATAGGTGATAACCTGGCCGATGATGATGACCAGGTCGTTGCGCAGGATGCCGTAGACCATCAAGAGGAAGGAGGCGAGGATGCTCAGCTGCCAGAATATGAGCGGTGAGAGAATGCGCCCAGCTTTTTCCGAGGCTATCCACTGGCTGAGCTGCCTTGCTGAAAAAAGCAGTTGCGCGGCAAAACCTATTGAAAAAACAATGTGCTGGTTCATGGAGTGGAGTCAGCTAGGACATAGCGGATATAACGACTGCGCATCCAGCGAAATGCCAGCGTGTCGAAAAAAGGACCGACCAGACGGTTGAACAGGTGGTATTTGCTCGTTCCGGCATAACGGGGAGAATGGGAGATGGGCAGCTGTTTCACTTTTCCACCCTGCAACTGCACCAGGGCAGGCAAGAACCGGTGCAAGCCGATAAAAAATGGTATTTGTCGGGCAGAAGCGGTTTTGATTATTTTTAGCGGGCAGCAGGTGTCCTGGATGCCATCATTGATCATGAAGCGCCGGTAGCTGTTGGCAATTTTTGACGAGAGCCTCTTTGTCAGGCTGTCCTTTCTTTTTGCCCTGATGCCGTTGACCATGTCATATTCTGGGAAAAACTCCAAATATCGTATAAAGTCAGCTGGATGGGTCTGTAGGTCGGCATCAATGTAGCCAACCAGAGAGGTCTCGCAATGATCAAAACCGGCTTTGATGGCGACACTTAAGCCATAATTTTTATTAAAAGAAAGCACCGTACAGCAGGATGTCTGCCGGCAGTTTTCATCCAATAACTTTAAGCTGTTATCCGTTGAGCCGTCGTTGATAAAGAGCACTTGAACCGGTACCGGGCAGATCCTGATGAAGCTGTCCATTTCGACAAAGAATGCCGGCAGGCTCTCTTCCTCATTGAATACCGGAACTATGATAGTCAGTGCATCATTCATAATCGCTTATATTTTGATATTTCCTAGCAGTGTAATTACGAACTGCGCATTTAGCCGATCTAAGTGCAGGTAAATGAAATTACCCTGAAACAGCGGCATACCGTTAACAGACATTGCTGTCAAACTCAAGAAAATTTACCGGCGATAGGTGCCGACATTTCACCTGGGAGCCAGGCCGCAGGCGCAAGTGCCTTGAGCTTTTGTTCCAACTCGAGATAATTCCGGTCCAGATCGTGGTTGCGGCGGATATGTTCGCTGGCCGCGCGGGCAAGCGTCTCTCGTTTTGATTTGTCTTCTGTCAGCAGCTGGATGTTTGTCGTAAAAAGTGAAGGCATCGCAGCGGGGGAGAGCAGTCCGGTCTGTTCGTGGACCACCGCTTCGCCACCACCCCAGTCCTGGTAGGCTACCACCGGCAGCTTGCAGGACTGGGCTTCGAGGTAGACCATGCCCAGGGATTCTTCGATGCCCGGAAAAGCGAAGATATCCGCGGCGCTATAATAGTGCGAGAGCTCTGCCCGAGGTATTTTGCCAAGAAAATGGACGCGTTCAGGGAGAAGCCGGGTGGACAGCTGTTCAAGTTGTGCTCTGCAACTGCCGTCACCGGCTATGACCAGCCGGAGGGGCAGTCCTTGTTTGACCAGCTCGCTGCAGGATTCTATCACCGTTCGTATCCCTTGGGACTTCACTCCGGGCCGCATCATGGCTGCGGTCATGACGACTGTCGCCTCACCGACCGACCAGCGCTGTCGTAAGGCTAAGCGCCGGGATTCGGAATGGGTAAATTCCTCAGGGTGAATGCCCGGCGCGATATAATTGAGGCGATTGTCCGGCAAAAGCCTTTTGAGGTTGATCAGGTCTCTGCGTTTATTGGTAAAGATATGATCGGCAGATTGCAGGACTTTTCGGTTGAGCAGAAAACCCGGCAGTGTTTTAAGTTGTTTGCGCCTCTTGGTCGAATAGATGCCCTGGAAGATGACATATGGAATGGCCAGTTTCCTGCTGCAGATCGCCCCGAGAAGATCCGGCGCTTTATAGTATGAGTGATAGCTGAACCAGAGCTCGGGCCTGGTTTGGCGATAATTACGGACGATTCGGTTTTTCTCGCGCCATAGCTTAACCAGAGCCTTTGGCCGGTAGTAGATCCAGCGGCAGCGCAGTCTACTGGCGAGATCGAGGCTGTGCCCTCGGGCTGTCAGATGATTATACAGTTCGCTCCCGGTGATCAGATCCCCGGATGGATTGGCATGATCCATAGGTTTAAACGGCATATAGTAGGCGATCTTCATCAGATTTCGACCGGCTGGATGGGTAAGAGGAAAGGGCTTGCATTGGTTTAGCAAACCAAATATTTTACCAGGCTGCATTGCTTTTTTGTGATGGGCTCGTAAAAAGTTGAAGGGAGCGATAAGAGTGCCGAACCAGCGATTGGATGTGTTGATTTATGCCCACGACGGCCGTGGCCTTGGTCATGCGAGTCGGAGTATCGGCATTGGCATGGCACTGCGCCGTCTGGCGCCTGAACTGAAAGTGCTTTTCGTTTCCGGCTGTAGCCTAACTCAGGAGTTGATCGGTAGCGCGCCACTTGACTGGTTGAAGCTGCCGTCGTATGCAACGCGGGTTGAGCAGGGCAAATCGGTCGGCATTGCTGGTAAATCTATGTTTACCGATCAAGAACTTGGTGATTTACGGGCCAAAGAGCTGGCCCATCTGCTCTGTCTGTACCGACCGCGGGTGGTCCTGGTCGATCATTTGCCGCAGGGCAAACATAAAGAGCTCGTTCCGGCGTTGTCGAGGAGCCAGGGCAATGACACGCTCTGGATTCTTGGAGTTCGCGGAGTGGTAGGTACAGTGCCTCAGGCCGAGGGATCGGAGCTGGCGGCAAAATCATTTAAAGATCATTACCATGGTCTGCTCTGGTACGGGGATAGTCAGGTTCTGGGGACTTCACACTGTGCCCAGCTGCAGAGCCAATATCATCATGCTGCTGTGGAATGCGGCTATGTTGTTCGCCTCGCGGAATTTGGCCTCGGTCGTGAGGTCGAGCCTCGGGTGGATCAGCCATTGGCGGGAATCATTTCCATTCCCTGGTTGGGCGAAAATACCCTCAGCTTTCTCAGGGTTCTGGCTGTAGTGCTCAGGAAAATCCCTCCATCCTTTGGCCATTGGCAGCTATTTATCGATACTGCAAGCTCTTTGCGAGAGGGTCAGGAAATTGCAAAGTTGTTCGGAGCGCTGAGCAACTGCCGGTTAGAGCCGCCGGGGAGCAAATATGCTGCCGCTTTGAGGAATTCGAAAACCGCGATTATTTATGGCGGCTATAATAGCCTTATGGATGTGGTCCATGCCCGGATTCCTGCTCTGGTGGTGCTGCGTGCAATGCAGGATGCAGAGCAACAGATCCATCTGACGAAACTGCAGAAAGTCGCCAAGGAGTCTCTGGCAAGCGTTTTAGAAACGGAGGTTAGCGTCCGGCAGCTGGAAGCCCTCCTCCTTCGTCATCTGCACCAAAAAAATCCTCCATCGTATACCTTCAACACCAACGGCGCCGCCACTGCAGCAGAGTATATCATCTCTCTTATTCAAAAAAAATAACAATAATGTAAGAAATTATTATGTAATACTGCAAAAATGAAATAAAAATACAGCAGCACGGACTGATTAAAAGATTAGAGAAAAGCTAACCATTTAATATTATTCATAATATTCTACTTCTGAAACGTTTGGCACAGGTCTTGTATTAGGGCATGCAGGTACCGAAGTGTAGTATAAACGACACTCTTTGTGCAGCAAAGAGATGAGTAACTAAAAGGAGGAGTATTGTGGACGAAAAAATGAAGTATCAAAAGAAGAATCGAACGTATTGGGGGTTGGCTGCTTTTCTGGCAATAACGGCTGTCGCCGTTCCGGCTCTGGCGGAAGAAGCGAATTTGGGCGACACTGTTATCCAGCTGGCATATTCGGTCGATACCTTTTACTTCCTGATGACCGGTGCCCTGGTCATGTGGATGGCGGCCGGTTTTACCATGCTCGAAGCAGGGCTGGTGCGGAGCAAGAATACGGTCGAAATTTTAACCAAAAACGTAGTTCTCTATGCGATAGCCTGTATCATGTATATGCTGGTTGGCTATAACATTATGTATGGCACTTCGGTCAACAGTTTTATCCCCGGTTTAGGATTTTTGCTCGGGGCGGATCATACCGTCGATGAAGTATTAAAGAGCGGCGGCGGAGTCTACTATTCAAAGTATGCTGACTTCTTCTTCCAGGTAGTTTTCGTCGCCACTGCAATGTCGATTGTCTCGGGTGCGGTTGCCGAACGGATGAAACTCTGGGCTTTTCTGGTATTTGCTCTCGTCATGACCGGATTTATTTATCCGGTGCAGGGTTTCTGGATGTGGGGTGGTGGCTTTCTCAAAGCTCTTGGTTTTACTGACTTTGCCGGTTCCGGAGTAGTGCATTTGTGCGGCGCCTCAGCCGCTCTTGCCGGGGTTTTTTTGCTTGGCGCCCGCAAAGGGAAATATGTTGATGGCAAAATCAAGGCTTTCCCCGGTGCCAATCTGCCTCTGGCAACCCTGGGCACGCTGATTCTCTGGCTGGGTTGGTTTGGTTTTAATGGCGGTTCCGAACTGAAAATCAGTAATATCACCGAAGCCAATGCGGTCGCCTTAGTGTTTGTCAATACCAATACTGCGGCTGCCGGTGGTCTCGTCGCCGCGCTCACCCTGGCCAGAATCTGGTTCGGTAAGGCCGATCTTACCATGGCCCTGAACGGTGCTCTCGCCGGACTGGTGGCGATCACCGCTGATCCTTTGAGTCCAACTCCCCTGGTAGCCACAATCGTTGGCGCAATTGGCGGACTGCTGGTCGTAACGGCGATTATTTTTATCGATAAGGCCAAAATCGATGATCCGGTCGGGGCGATCTCCGTGCACGGTGTCTGCGGTATCTGGGGGCTGCTCGCGGTGGCCTTTACCAACCCCAAGGGATCGTTGATTGCTCAGCTTACCGGCATTGGCGCAATCTTTGTCTGGGTATTCGGCACGAGCTTTGTTGCCTGGCTTATCATCAAGATGGTAATGGGCTTGCGGGTCAGTGAGGAAGAAGAACTGGAAGGGGTTGATGTTGCGGAATGTGGTCTGGCTGCATATCCTGAGTTTACCAAAGAATAATAAGGGGGAGTATCCGTGAAGAAAATAGAAGCAATTATCAAACCCTTTAAGCTTGAGGCGGTAAAAGACGCCTTGACCGATATCGGCATTACCGGCATGACGGTCTCTGAGGTCAAAGGTTATGGACGACAAAAAGGGCACAAAGAGATGTATCGTGGCGCTGAATACAATGTCGATTTCAACCCAAAGCTTAAAATTGAACTGGTCCTGGCCGCCGAACTGGTCGACAAAGTCGTCAACGCCATTCGAACTGCCGCCAATACCGAAAAAATCGGCGATGGCAAAATCTTTGTCTTACCTGTTGAAGATGTCCTGAGGGTGAGGACCGGAGAAAGAGGAAAAGACGCTATTTAGCCGGCCTGCTTCCTGCCATGGCAGGTCCTGGGTAGCCATTCCTTCTTAAAGAGCCTTTCTTTCTGCTGAAAATTGCAGAAGAAAGGCTTTTTTTGTTGTTATTAATGTTTGCAAATGATAATTATTATTGATGTTGTCGTGGATTTGTTTGATTGCTGGTTTTTTAGGAATTGTTTAGAGTGATCCTGGCATTATGTAACCTGGAGTGGAGAGGATGTATGCTATCGGCTCAAGCGGGAAAGATCTATCGTTTTTATCGCAACGGCTTCAAGAATATGACCGTTGGCAAGACACTGTGGAAGATCATTTTTATCAAGCTTTTTATTATGTTTGTTGTTTTAAAAGTGTTTTTTTTCCCTGATTTTCTGCAGACAAATTTTTCAACCGATGAACAAAGGGCCGATCATGTTATCCAGCAGTTGACCGGACCCGCACAAAGTAAATAACTAAGGAGGACGTTGTAATGGGTGAAATAGATCTGGCCACGGTGAATTGGGCAAGGGCTCAGTTTATCCTGACTGCGATGTATCACTGGCTGTTTGTCCCAATCACTTTGGGGCTGTCTTTTCTCTGCGCATTTTTTGAATCGATCTACGTGCGCACCGGCAAGGAGGAATGGAAGAATCTGACCAAATTCTGGATGACCTTGTTCGGTATTAATTTCGCCATTGGAATTGCTACCGGGATCATCATGGAGTTTGAGTTTGGTACCAACTGGTCCAGCTATTCCTGGATGGTCGGGGATATTTTTGGCGCCCCGCTGGCTATTGAAGGTATTTTTGCCTTTTTCCTCGAAGCAACGTTTTTTGCGGTGATGTTTTTTGGCTGGGAGCGGACATCGAAAGGGTTCCATCTCTTTTCCACTTGGATGGTCGCCATTGGTTCCAATCTCTCGGCCCTGTGGATTCTGGTGGCCAACGGCTGGATGCAATATCCGGTCGGCATGGCATTTAATCCTGAAAGTGCCAGGTTCGAGATGCAGAGTTTCTGGGAAGTGCTTTTTTCTCCTGTGGCAATAGCCAAGTTTACCCATACCACCAGTTCGAGTTTTGTCGTTGGTTCCCTGTTTGTTATTACTATCTCATCGTACTATCTTCTCAAGGGACGACATGTGGATATGGCTAAGAAATCGATCATTGTCGCCTCGGTTTTTGGTCTTCTGGGCGGCATTTTCACTGCCTTTACCGGCGATGAGTCGGCGTATAACAATGGCCATGTGCAACCGATGAAACTGGCTGCCTATGAGGGCCTTTATGAAGGGTCTCAAGGTGCCGATATCGTCGCCTTAGGTATTTTGACCGGCGGCAAAAAAGTTGGTGACGGGCAGCCGCCTTTTGCCTTTGAGGTGTCTATTCCTAAAGGGCTGTCACTTTTAGCCAGGCGAGAACTCAACGCCTTTGTGCCCGGCATCAAGGATCTTGTCTATGGCAACGATACTGAAGGCATTATGCCGGTTGCCGAGAAGATGGCCAAAGGAAAAGAGGCTATCGCTGATCTGGCAGCCATCCAGAAAGCTAAAAAAGATGGTGATGACCAAGCTAAAACCGCTGCTATAGAGCGGTTCAAGGTGAACCAGGAGTATCTTGGATTTGGCTACCTCGATACCCCCGAAGAGATCGTTCCGCCGGTTGCCAGCACCTATTACTCTTTTCATGTCATGGTCTATTTAGGGACATTTTTCCTGCTGCTGACCCTGCTCTATCTGTACTATTCCTATAAAGACACCCTGATCGACAAGAAATGGCTGCTGGTGCTGGGTTTTTCTTCCTTCTTCCTGGCCCTTACCGCCTCTGAACTGGGCTGGGTGGTGGCTGAAGTCGGGCGTCAACCCTGGGCCATTCAGGATTTGCTGCCGGTAAAGATGGCGACAACCAAAATTGCCGCGGGCCATGTACAGGCATCTTTTGCCATATTCTTTGTACTTTTTGCCGTGCTGCTCATTGCTGAGATTAAAATTATGCTCAAGCAGATCAAAATAGGACCGGAGGGCGTGTAACATGATTGGAAAATTAGATATTGTGACCCTGCAGCAGCTCTGGTGGATTATCTGCTCCCTCGTTGGTGCCCTATTCCTCTTTCTCACTTTCGTCCAGGGCGGGAACACGCTGCTCTGGCAGGTGGCTAAAAGCGACAATGAAAAGTCGTTGCTCATTAACTCCCTCGGCAGAAAGTGGGAGCTCACCTTTACCACCCTGGTACTTTTTGGCGGGGCTTTATTTGCCGCTTTTCCCAAGTTTTACGCAACAAGCTTTGGCGGCGCATACTGGGTCTGGATGCTGATTCTATTCACCTTTATTGTCCAGGCGGTGAGCTATGAGTATCGGACGAAACCAAACAACCTGCTCGGTGCCGGAACGTATGAGTTGTTTCTTTTTATCAATGGCACTGTCGGTATTCTTCTTATCGGTGCTGCCGTCGGTACTTTTTTTACCGGCTCCAATTTCACCATCAACGATTTTAACCAGGTAACCTGGACAAACCCTTTACGCGGGGTTGAAGCGGCTTTTTCCTTCTTTAATCTTTCTTTAGGTCTGTTTCTGGTCTTTAACGCGCAGGACGCTTGGCGCCATGTACCTGGTGAATAATATTAGTTTTCGCGGTGTACCGGAGTTTGAGGCGCGGGTCAGGAAATCGTGTCTGATCAATTTTCTCTGCTCCCTGCCGTTTTTGCTTTTCGTAGTGGTGAGACTGGTGCTTATGGATGGTTTTGGTACTGACTCAAAAGGTGTGATCAGTATGGTGGAGCATAAATATCTGACGAATCTGCTCGATATGCCGATTGTCCTTGGTCTGCTCTTAGTTGGTCTTTTTCTGGTCATTCTCGGAGTGACCAGAACCAGCCTGGCCAAGTCAACCACCGGCATCTGGTTTGGTGGCCTGGGCACCGTATTGGTCGGTCTGGCGGTATTTTTCACCGCCGGTTTTAACGGAACTCCTTTTTATCCTTCCAAGGTTGATCTGCAGTCGAGTCTGACTATTTATAACGCCTCGTCAAGTCATTATACCTTGACCGCGATGGCCTATGTGGCGCTATTTATCCCGGTTGTACTGGCGTATATTGTCTATGTCTGGCGGCAGATGGATTCGAGAAAAATCGATATGCGCGATGTAAGTGATAAAAAAGCCTACTAAAACAGGAGGAAGCTATGGCTGCAGTATTATTAATTGGTTGGGTCGCAGTGATCGTTGTCTCCTACAAAGTGGCGATCAGGATCCTTATCAAGACCGATAACTTATAGTTTGAGCAGTGAGGGACCGATCGGAGTGGGCATTTTCTTCGGTCGGACCCATATTTTTAAAACCAGGATCCCACCAACCAAGGAGCACAACTTCACACTCTTTTTCATATGCGCATTCGCGCTGGAAAAGTTTCGTAATGATTCATTTGCCAACATCATACATAATAAAAAAACGTGGACAACATAAAAAATATTGAATAGAGTAAGCTGCACAGATCCACATTGCCCATGAAAACGATTAGAATTTCTTAGGTTATTTTACAAAATGGTTAGTCGACACCTTTTTGGAGAAAACCATGAATTCAACCGTAATTCCTGCTTTTATCAGAGGGATTGTCATTGTCGGTATTTTGCAGCTTCTCCCCTCCTCTGTTACAGCGGCAGACTTCTGTCAGCAACCGATAGGGCAGCTTGTCTCCATTCAAGGTGAAGCCCAGGTGCAGCACGATGGGCAGACTGACTGGCAGGCCGTCGCGATGGATGCAAAACTGTGTCCCGGAGATATGCTGCGAATCCAGGCAAATGGACGGGCTGCTGTTGTTTTTGGTGATGAAACAGTGCTGCGGATTGACCAGAAAAGCACGATCAATTTTCGCAAACCCTCTGGAGATAATTCCTCAATCCTGGAAATATTTCGCGGTGTTCTGCACATCTTCAGCCATCGTCCCCGCTCTCTGAAGGTTATCACTCCCTATGTTAACGGCGTGGTGGAGGGGACCGAATTCCTCGTCCGTGTTGACCCTGCCACATCTGTTATAACTGTCTTTGAAGGAGTGGTTACCGTTGCCAATCAACAGGGAAGGCTGCAACTTTCCAGTGGTCAGAGTGCTATCGCAAAAAAAGACACGGCACCACAGGCGATGGCCATAGTCAGACCTCGAGATGCTGTGGCATGGACCCTTTACTATCCTGCTATTGTCGAACCGTTTTCTCGCCGGGTAACTGATGATCGAGGCGAACCTGTCCGCCTGGCTGCCGCTGATCTTTCAATCGGCAGGGTTGATGAAGCCAGGGCGTCACTGGCGAAGATCCTGGCGAGTGATCCGGGCAATAGTGAGGCTTTGGCCCTTTCTTCAATTATTGCGACGGTTGGCAATAACAAGGATCATGCTCTTGAACTGGCATTACGGGCAGTAAAAAACAGTCCCAGGTCGGCTTCCGCAAATTTAGCCCTCTCCTATGCATACCAGGCATTGTTTGATATTCCTGCCGCTCTTAAAATCCTGCAGGAGGCAGCTGAATTTACCCCCGGAAACAGTCTGGTACAAGCCAGACTGGCTGAGCTCTATCTGGCCGTTGGTGAACTGGACAAGGCTCAGGCAACAGCCTCGAAGGCGGTATCCATCGATTCCGGGACAGCTCTTAGTCATACTGTTCTTGGCTTTGCCTATTTAAGCCGGGTAGAAATTGATGCGGCTTTGGAGGCATTCACGCAAACTATTCAGCTCGATTCCGCTTCACCAATGGCCAGACTCGGGTTAGGGTTGGCCAAAATCCGCATTGGCCGGCTTGGGGAGGGACGGGCTGATATCGAAATTGCCGCAGCCCTTGATCCGGATAACTCCTTGCTCCGTTCCTATCTCGGCAAAGCTTATTTTGCCGAAAAGCGTGACAGCCATGCCCAACGCCAATATCAGATAGCCAAAAAACTGGACCCAGCCGATCCGACACCCTGGTTTTATGACGCAATACAAAAGCAGACTATTAATCGTCCGGTGGAGGCTTTACACGATTTGCAGCAGTCAATAGCGCTGAATGACAATCGGGCGGTCTACCGTTCCCGCCTGTTGCTGGACAGTGACCTTGCCGCCCGCAGCGCCGATCTCGGAAGAATTTACAACGATCTTGGTTTTCAGCAACTGGCGCGCGTTGAGGGATGGAAATCGTTGCAATCAGACCCTGCCGATTATTCCGCGCACAGATTCCTCTCAGACACTTACAGCACTCTGCCTCGTCATGAAGTGAATCAGGTCAGTGAATTGCTGCGATCACAACTTTTGCAGCCCATTAATATTTCGCCCGTCCAACCGCAGATGGCAGAAAGTAATCTGGCTATTTTAGAAGGTGCGGGGCCTTCCCTTGCTTCTTTCAATGAATTCAATCCACTCTTTTTAAGAGACAGAGTTTCCCTGCAGGCTAGTGGTGCTGTGGGGAGCAACGATATTTTTGGCGATGAGCTTGTTGTCTCGGGTGTTGCAGGAAAATTCTCCTACAGCATCGGGCAATTCCATTATCAAACCGACGGAATTCGGGATAATAACGATCTGGATCAGGATATTTACAGTGGCTTCTTTCAGGGCATGCTTTCTCCTGCAACCAGTTTGATGACCGAAATTCGTTTTAAAGAAAGAAACTTTGGTGATGATACCTTCCATTTTGATCCGGATGATTTCAGTCGCACGCTTCGTCAGTCAGAACACACAAAGAGTGTGCGATTCGGCGTGCGGCACGATCTGAATCCACGCTCGACAATCCTTGGCACGGCGGTGGTAAGTGCCGATGATGATGCCGCTGCTACCGGAAATGACGGATATTCATTATCCATTGATCTCACAAGTGAAGTGGTAAGCCAGATGGCAGAGGTGCAGCATATCTATCTGGCAGAGCGGTTCAATCTGCAAAGCGGTGCAGGGTATTTGAATGCAGATGAAACCTTCACCAGTGAAATCACCTTTCCATTTGAAAATTACACCCAGGAAGATACCGATGCCGATCATACCAATATCTATAGTTATGCCCAGATTGATCTCCCGCATACTGTTCAGGCAACCATCGGCCTTAGTGGCGATTTTCTTGAAAGCCCGACGAAAGATCGTAAGGAATTGAACCCAAAGCTTGGCATGACCTGGCAACCAATGACTACCACCCTGATACGGGCGGCGGCTTTTAAAACGGTGACCAGAAGGTTTATTCACGCTCAAACCATCGAACCAACACTTATTGCCGGATTCAATCAATTTTTTGATGATACGGAGGGTGTCGCCTATTGGGTCTATGGCGTCGGTGCCGATCAAAAATTTTCAACCGACTGGTATGGTGGCATCGAGTTTTTTCGCCGGGACATGAATGTTCCCTGGAGTGAAACCCTCCTGTCCGGTGATTTTGCAGAGAAAGAGGATGATTGGCAGGAGGATACGGGTTCGGCATACCTGTATTGGGTTCCAGCGAACTGGGTGACCTTTGGGCTTGATTATTATTACGAACATTATGCTTATGATCAATTTAGCGGAACAAAAGGAATACGCGACCTGACAACGCACCGGGTAATGCCCCAGGTTCATTTTTTCAGTAAAAATGGGCTAAGTGCGAGTCTGCAGGCAAGTTATATCAACCAGGAAGGAGAGTTTCCTACAAATTTTACGGATTATGAAAAGGGTAGTGATCAATTTTGGGTGATTGATTGTTCGTTGAGTTATCGTTTGCCAAAACGTTTCGGCATTTTCAAGCTTGAAGTAAATAATCTTTTTGATAAGCAGTTTCAATTTGTCGACACCGATCCGGCACATCCGCAATACCTCCCGGAACAGCAGATCGTCGGGAGTTTCACGATTGTTTTTTAGTTCGAGTACGTCCGTTGTTAAGAGCTTGGTCGTAGTTTAATGAGGAATTAAAGCATAAAAAGGGGGATCTCATGGGCGATGCAAAAGTTCTATTCCAGATTGAAGTGATGAGCGATAAAAGTATCAAATTAAAGGATGCAAAGGATAACCTGCTAACGGAGATAGAAAAGCCGGAAAAACTTCTCGAACACTTAAATAAAACAATTAATAACGCAATTGTCACCCCGATGTATACCTATTTTGAAACCAACTCCGGAGTGATTATTCTTAACGGCCATGCCTACTATGTTCCATAGTAGGCATGGGGAATCGTTCATAACATGTAGCAATGCTTATTTTCACTTGCTTACCTGAATGATTCCCTGCCAGTCACCAGAAGGTGGTTGTTGTAGATAAGACTCGCAAAGTTGCACGTAAAAGAGGGAGGGGCCGTCTTCTGCATGGAGGAGCAGGCACTGTCTGAATGCTGCCAGGGCTTTATCCCATTTACCGGCACGGAAGTAATCCAGTGCTTCCGGAAAGGCATATTTGCAGAGACGGTTCCAATTTTGTGTTTGTTCTCTTGTGCCAAACAGCTCGTAAATTGTCACCGGCTCTGTTTTACCGCTGAGCAGAAATAAGCCTACTTCCCGCGACTCGATTCCGACAAAGCCTTGCAGAGTTTCCTCCGATGCGAGTATCTGTGTAGCCAGCCGTTTATTCAAGCCTTCAATTCTCGATACAGTATTGATGATATCTCCGACCGGTGCGTATTCAAAGTGATCTTCCGCACCAATATTATCCATCAGAAGATAGCCGCAATGCAGACCAATGCGGGTCGGCAGCGGTTTACTCTGATGTTTGCTGTTGAATTGCGCAACTGCTGCAGCGATTTGTAAAGCTGCTTGACACCCTTTTTCCCGCAGCGGTATTTCCGGTTCGGCCGAAGGCCAGAGAGCAAGCATGGAGTCACCGATAATATTGCAGACCAGGCCCTCCATTTTTTTTACTTCGCCAAATAAACACCGATAGTACTCCTTCATATGGGTGCTCAGGTCTTCGGGGGTCATTCTCTCGGAGAGAGTGGTGTAGTTCTCTGCATCGGTGATCAGGCAGGTGCTGTACACTTTCTTGTCACCCCTATTGATGAAGGATAGATCTTTGGTGAGTTCGGCGACGACGTTGGCGGGTAGATAAAAACCAAGAGCCGTTTTGATATTTTGACGCTCGCGATAGACTGTTAGGTAATTGGAAAGGTTGGCCCCGAGAAAAGCTGCCAAGGGGAGAAAAAACAGGGGAATGATAAGCGGCGTCCATAAAGCCTGTTGGGAAAAGGCGATATGCGCGCAACCAAGGTAAAAAAGCATCACGCCAAGCAATAGAGCCCCTGCAACCGGCGGCGTCAGCAGAAAACTTATCAGGCAGGTTATGACGGCACCGGCGAAAATGATAGTCACCGCTGTGCCGGTTGGCGGTTGGTGTACATTGCGGTTTTCGGCGAGATTGGCATAAACGGTCGCAGCCAGTTCAACGCCACTGAGATCAACACCATCATCTTGCGAAAATACTGTATAGAAACCGTCTTTCTGGTTGGACCAGGTATTTCGAGCCGCACCGACAAAAACAACTTTGTCTTTTATCTTGCCGGCAATTGGGCAAGCGGGGTCTTCAGGTGATGCAATAATGTCGTTATAGGAAAAAGTGGTCTGGCTGGCGGGCGGACCATAAAAATCTATTCCGACGCTACTTTCACCGCCATACATTTCAATCAGCGCGACAAGACTCTGCATGGCTCTGGTCGAGCGCTCAGCAGTCAGACTACTGCTGAGTTCTGCGATAAGACTGCTCCTCAGCCAGCTATTCTGTAAAAATATTTCTCGGGTATGGTGGATCGTTTCAACTAATCCAAGAGTGGCAAGAGCTTGTTCGGCCGTACCCGACAGAGTTTGGGCGCAGTGGGGTATTTCTTTAAGCAGCATTCTATGGAGTTGCTCATATTGATCAAGAGTTGCTGCTTGAAAGGCAACTGTCGGCAGTGTTGGTATGTTTCCACAAGAGGACTTAAAGCGCCAGGTGCTATTAAGCCTTACGGGCATTTTCGGCAGGGGAAAAGGAGCAAGTGCCAAGGCTGCGTGGGCCAGCGGTTGGATTGGCGGGATCAAAGTCTCCATTTCAATATGAGTTGATTGATTGGGGGGGCAGGGGGCGGAAAATGAGCTATATAACATCTCCTCCGCCAGGATGACGTTGCCGGCACGGCGAATCGCGTCTGCAAAAAGCAGATCTTGCGGATCCTCTCTATGCTCGGCAAAGTGGATATCAAAAGCAATGATTTTGGCGCCGTACATTTTCAGCCTGTCGACCAGTTCTGCGTGGAAGGTGCGCGGCCATTTGCTGAAATGTATGGGCAATCCTGAATTCTCTGATGCATGGTCGTCAATATTGATGATGACAACATCTGCCGGTGACTGACGCGGACCTCTGAGCTTATACAACAGCGGCAGGCCAAGGGATTCTTCAATTTCCAGGCCGGACGGCGTGTACATAAAGCAGGTACTGACAAATGCCAGCAACAGACCTGCAACAAGTGCTTTCCGAAGCCGTTTCATTTTTACATTCTTACGGCGTTACTTTATTTGAATTTTATAGGCTGCAATTTTATTGAGCAGTCCCTGTCGTGACAGTCCCAATGCTTTTGCCGCTTTGGTCTGATTCCCTCCGGAGGATGCAAGTGCTTTGTGTATCATGTTTTTTTCTATCTGCTGGACAGCATCTTTTAAAGTGTCTGGCCGTATTTCAAGGTCATTGCCCGCATCATTGTGCCGCAACTGTTTTATTTTATCGGAGAGGAATTCATAAGAAATTGTGGTCCCTCCCCCGGCCATGGCCTGGGCGCGCTCCATTTCATTTTCAAGCTCGCGGACATTTCCCGGCCAATCGAATTGCATCAATAAATCGAGGGCCTGTGGGGTAAGAACAGGAATGGTTTTGGTGTTTTTTCGGGCGTATTTTTCCAGAAAATAATTGGCAAGGGGGAGGATGTCCTCTTTTCTCTGCCGTAAGGGGGGCGGGGTAATTTGGAAGATGTTGATACGGTAATACAGATCTTCGCGGAACTGGCCCTTTTTAATTTCTTCGCTGAGCAATCTGTTGGTTGAGGCAATCACCCGCACCTGAACTTTTTGGTTGCGGTTGTCGCCAACGGGGCGAAATTCGCCTTCCTGAAGAACCCTGAGAAGTTTGGCCTGCATAAGCGGAGACATCTCACCAATTTCATCAAGGAAGATGGTTCCGCCGTCGGCGATCGCAAACAGTCCTTTTTTGTTGGCGATTGCCCCGGTAAAGGCCCCTTTGACATGGCCGAAAAGTTCACTTTCCAGAAGATTGTCGGGCAAGGCGGCACAGTTTTCGGCAACAAAGGGTTTGTCTTTTAACGGACCGTTATAATGGATGACCTTGGCTATAAGTTCCTTGCCGGTGCCCGTTTCTCCCTCAATAAGAACGGTAGTGGTTGTCTCAAGTACTTTCTCCATCAAATCAAACAATCGCCGCATCGGCGGACTTGAACCGATTATTTCCTTGAAACCCGATGTGGCCTGTACCTGTTGTAAAAGGATGCGTTTCTCCCGTTCCAGGGCATGGACGTGGTCCTTTAGTTCTCCGTAGAGTCGCGCGTTCTCGAGGGACACCGCGATAGTGCCGGAGATTATCTCCAGGATTTTTTCTTCCCGTTCAGTAAATGCCCCGCTTTCTTTATTAAGGGCATAGAGAATGCCGAGAAACCCTTTGCGAGTGCGCAGGGGGACGCAGATCATCGATTGCGTTAAGAAATCTTCTTTGCTGTCGAGTCCATTATAGTATCGGTGATCTTCGGAGACGTCATTGATTATAGCCGCCCGGTTGTTGCTCATCACCCATCCGGCAACACCTATATTATCCGGAAATCTTAGAAACTGGTTGTCCGATTCACCTCTGCTTTTGCCTTTTTCGATAGTTCGAATGAAATAAAATTCTTTATTGGCCGGGTCATGCAAGGCGATGGACGCACCCTGAATATTAATAACAGAGCTGATCTTTCGGAAAATGGCGACAAGCATTTCATCCATATTACGGATGGTATGAAATGAGGTGATAACTTCACAGAAAAGTGAGAATTCTTTTTCGGAAAGCGAAAATCCCTGGTCCATCTTAACTACCTCCAATACTTAAAAAGTAATGAAAAGGCGCACTGATAACCGGGCTACTGATGATAGTACAAACACTTTACATAATAAGCACAGAGATGTCCACGTAGTAGACGATGGGCCGCTAATAAGGCTAGGTGAAACAATGCAATCAGTCATTATGCCTAAATTTTAAATTGTGAGTATTCAATTAGTTATATGAAGTGAAACGCTAATTTTCAGGCATGTAATTTCTGGCATTGCTTTTGCGATATAAGCTGCAAACAAAGTAAAGCAGCTCAAAGTTTTTGCAGGTATCTGTCCCAGGGTAGTGAGTATACCGGAAAAGATATCAGAAAGGACGTCAAATTCAACGAACAGGAGGTATTAAAATGTTTGAAATGACTGATGTTATAGTGAGTTTTTGGTTTATTCCCGTGACCGTATGTATCATCATTCCTCTGTTAATGCTTGGCGGCTATTCGGTTGTTAAACTGCTTGGGCTATTCAAAGGAAAACGAAATGTCCCAGAGGAAAAAGCACAATTTGAAAATGCTGCAATCCAGACCGAAGGCAGATGAGAGATCTTCCAAAAAGGCGGAATTCTTGAACTGTTATTCTTCGTTCAATGCCGGACCCCTTATCTAAGACCATGATCCTGTACATTAACATGAGGAGGATCTTATGAAATGGAAAGTAATTATGAGTGACGTGGAGTTGTCATACGAGGAGTTAAAGTCTCTTGAGTCTCATTTTCGACAGATTCAGCGCGATGCCGTGGTTGACACTCTCAAACATTCACCTGTGGAAACAGTAGCCCTGTTTGAGAAAATAGTATCGCGGGTCAGATCGGTGAACCAGCTGGGATCATCAGCCGGAACTGAGCCTTAGCCAGTCCAGGAGGCCTTCGGCAATGTATTCATTTAATTGACAATAAGGGGGAAGACCAATGGACTTTAGTGGTGTTGTGACATCCTCTTTTGAGGCGCCCGGAATAAGCCTGCTTGAGGTAATAATGCTTATTTGTTGGGGGATGAGCTGGCCAGTCTCGATACTCAAGACGCTCAGAACAAAAAAAGTTCACGGGAAGAGTCCAATTTTTATGGCGCTGATTGCCATTGGTTACGTCAGTGCCATCTTACACAAGGTTCTGTATTCGTATGATTCTCTTGTTTTCCTTTATCTGCTCAACCTCTCGATGATTGTCACTGACCTCTATTTGTACACCAGATATAATCTGCGCGACATCGAGGAGTTAAAACGTATAAAGAAGGGAGAGACAACGATCAATAAAATAAGTGTGGCACCCAGCGTCAGTTGAAATCAATAATGGATCGTGAATGTTATCTGCCAATGAGCGGCACATATCGATATCAAATCAATGGAGCCTGCATTAGAGGGCTTTTATATCCGGGGGGAGATGACTATGCAGATCGAAAATACCTACATTCAAAGCGACCGATGGACTAAAGGCAATCTTTGTGCACAGCATCTGTCCATCCCGTCATATAGTTTTAAATACCTGAAGAATGTTGCCCTGAGAAATGGTGTAGCTCTTCACATCAGACCGGTTCGAGGTACGGATGCGCCGGAGCTTGGAAGATTTTATGCTATGCTCTCTGACGAGTCGGTTTTCTTCAGGTTTGGGTCGCGTCGTATTAATATGCCTCATGATCGTCTTGTTCGATTATGTCAGGTGGACTATGACCGGGATTTTGCTTTTATGGCAGCAGTTCCCGGGGAAAAAGAACGCATAATCGGCGAAGCGCGATTAAACAGACTCGCCGAATTGGAAAATGCTGAGCTTTCTTTTGTTATCGCCGATCGATGGCAGGGAAAGGGCGTTGGTCGTCTGCTGATGGATTTTTGCCTGGTGGTGGCCAAAGAGATAGGACTGAAATCGCTCTTGATGGAAGTAATGAAGAGCAATGTGCGGATGATTCAGTTTGGTTATCACTATAATTTTCAACTATTGCCGGGTAGCAGAGAAGATGACATGGAAACGTTGGAACTTAGGATCGGTTCGCAAGAAAGTTTTTCCGATCTCTCTCCACAGCATTCACCTATTCGACAATATCATAGACAATTCATCAGCGGTACCGGGCAAAGACAAAATCTTTATCACTGAAGATCTTAAGGCGGGTTATTGTAAAAAAATCCTGTTGCGGTTTGCGAGGGTCGATTGTGCTTTTAAGGTATTCAAGGAGATGACAAAAGGAGGCCGTAAAATGCTGCTTAACATTGGCGAATTATCTAAGGGAATGGGGCAGATTTTTATCCGGGAATTTATGGAAACGGCGCGGCATATTTCGTGTAAGGATGGACAGCTGCTGTTTAAAGAAGGGAGTGCCACACACTATTTTTACGCTTTGATTCAGGGCGAATTGCGATTAACCATTGGAACCAACAAACAGCATGTACATACAGTTTGCCTGCCCGGAGAAATTTTTGGCTGGTCCAGTCTTGTTGGTGGAAGTATCTACAGTGCAACAGCCATATGTACCATGTTTTCAGAGATTCTCAGGTTCGATCGTGAGCTGTTGGACGACCTGCTGAATAGATCCCCGGTCAGCGGGTTTCTTTTTTATAAACAGCTGGCGAAAATGCTCGGCAATCGCCTGTTGGGCTCATATCGGATTATTCAGGGCAGGAAAAGCCCGGGCTATTGGGAACATGACGCTGATTATCTGATGAGGCTGTAGTGATTTTCAAAGAACATTCCGGCAATAGGTTAACGCAACATAAACGGGCTGACGATCCCCCACCAGATAAGCTGCAGGCAGCCGAATGCATAGAGACCGGCGATGACATCATCCATCATTATACCGATGCCGCCATGAACCTTTTGGTCAAACCAGCAGACCGGAAAGGGTTTGCAGATATCAAAGATACGAAACAGCACAAAGCCGAGAAACCAGGCGGCGGGATGGATAGGGGCGATAATAAGAGTTATCAACATGCCGAGGATTTCATCGATTACGATACATCCGGCATCCGGGCTGTCGAGGATCTTTTCCGCCGAACCGCAGACAAAAAAACCGACCACGAACACCAGAACTAAAATAAGCAGATAGCTCGGTAAGGAAAAATCCTTGAGCAGCAGCCAGGGGAGAAGGGCGGCAAGCGAGCCCCAGGTTCCCGGCGCCCTGCCGATTCTTCCCACATAGAAGCCGGTGGCAAGCGCCATGATAAGTTGATTCATGAAAAGTGGATTTTACTTGCGGACCGCATTATAAACCTGCTGTAGCGGCACCTGATGGCGATCGGCGATTTTCCGGCATTCTTCATACTCTGGATAGATCACGGCACCTCTCGGGGTCTGCACTTTTTTGGCGGCAATCTCTCCCCATGGAGTGCTTACCAGAACCTTTTCACGCGCCAGGGTTTGCCGCGCCTCTTTTCTAAAACGCAGGCCAATGGCGGTTGTTTCCGAAAGAATAATTTCTTTCAGCAGGTGAGCATAAGCGGGCGGGCTGATAACCGACAGAGCAAAACCCGGGCGTCCCTTTTTCATCTGGATCGGTGCCAGGGCCACGTCCAAAGCACCTTGAGCGAATAAGAGTTCGCAGAGGTAGGGAAAACCCTCGGGATTCCAGTCGTCAAGATGTGTTTCAATTACCTCGACGCTCTGTTGTTCAGTGTGATCAAAGCCTCTGCCGACCATGATCCGCAGCAGATTTGGCTGGCCGTTGGTCAACGTGTGACTGCCCGCGCCATAACCGGTTGCTGTGATTATCATGGGTGGCAACGGGCCATATTCCTGCACCAGGGTCGCAACCAGCGCCGCACCGGTCGGGGTGATCAGTTCCTGCTGCAGTTCCACGCCGTAGGTAGGAATATCTACCAGCAATTCACAGACCGCAGGGGCAGGCAACGGGAGCAGCCCATGGGCACATTTGACGAAACCCTGGCTGGTCGGTAAAAACGAACAAAAAAGCTTGGTGATATTGAGTTGCTGCAGACCGATCAAAGTGCCGACCACATCAACGATGGTGTCAAGAGCACCCACCTCATGAAAGTGCACCTGGTCAACGGCGATACCATGGACTTTCGCCTCCGCATGGGCTAAAGCCTGAAAAACCTTTACAGCCTGATCAATTATTGTCGGGGCCAGGGCACTTTTTTCAAGGATCTGCAGAATCGCCGGCAGTGTCCGGAGTTGCTGCCGACGCTCACTCTTGACCGTTACCTTGATACAGTCGATAGCATTGATATTTTTCTTATCAAGCAACACCTCGAGGCCATCAAGCTGCAGTTTACCCAGTTCATCTCGTAACCGCTGACGATCGAGACCGACATGAACCAAAGCGCCGAGCAGCATATCGCCGCTGACGCCGGAAAAGCAATCAAGATAGGCTATTTGCGCAACCACTGGCGAACTCACGGGACGAGACGAGTTCCGGCACCCAGGGGGTGACCGCATAAAAAGGATTCTACGGCCATTCGTTTTTTCCCCTCAGGCTGTATTTCTTTGATTAACAAGGTATTTTGGCCGCAGACAATGGCAATTCCTCGCTTATCCGCGACCAGCACCGTTCCTGGTTCCTGATCGCTGTCCTGGTGCACAATCTCTGGGCGGAAAAGGCGGAGTCGTTTGCCATTTAAGAAACAAAAAGCGCTCGGCCACGGGTCTAGGCCCCGGATAAGACGCTCTATTTCTGCGGCATCTTTATGCCAGTCGATCAGGCCGTCGTCTTTTTTCAGCATTGGCGCAACCGTGGCCTGGCTATGTTCCTGGGGAACGGGAGTAATGGTCCCTTCCTGCAGACCTTGAATTGCCGTGAGTAAAGTGGCACTGCCGAGCACGGCGAGCTTATCGTACAAAGTGCCGGCTGTTTCGTCAGGGGATATTGCAATTTTTGCGCTCAGCAGCATGTCGCCGGTATCCATGCCGGCATTCATCTGGATGATAGTCACCCCCGTTTCTTTTTCGCCGTGGATCACCGCCCACTGGATAGGTGCTGCGCCTCGAAACTTAGGTAGAAGCGACCCGTGGACATTGATGCAGCCCAAAGGGGCAAGCTCCAGCAGGGTCGTGGGCAGAATCCTGCCGTAGGCCGTCACCACAATCAAATCCGGTTGATAGCTCAGCAGCCCGTTGCGAAAATCTTCCGTCTTGATTTTGGTTGGCTGCAATACGGGAATGCCGACCGCCTCGGCGAGAACTTTGGTCGGCGGTGGCGTCAGTCTTTTACCCCGGCCTTTGGCTCGATCCGGCTGGGTGACAACGGCGACGACCTCATCGGGGCCGTCGATAAGCGCTTTAAGGGTCGCTGCGGCAAAATCAGGGGTACCCATGAAAATAATACGTAGCGGTCGCTTCGGCATTTTCGCTCCTGTTATTTGTCCAACCACTTTTTAACTTTCTTTTTATAGAGATTCCTTTTCAGGGGGCTAAGGTGGTCGATGAACAGAATACCATTCAAATGATCGATTTCATGCTGCAGGACAACGGCAAAACGATTTTCTGTGGCAAGCTGGTGAGCCTCTCCCTGAAGATCCTGATAGGCGACGGTGACTTTCAGGTACCTTTGAACATTGGCGGTCAGTTCCGGGACGCTCAGGCACCCTTCCTCATCCACCTGGTTGCCTTCATGGGCAACTATTTCCGGATTGACAAGGGGCATATATTTTTTTTCTCCTTCCTTGTCTTCCGTGGTATCGACAACAATGAGTTTGATGGACTCACCGATCTGCGGTGCGGCGAGCCCTATTCCAGGGGCGTCGTACATCGTTTCCGCCATATCTTCGACAAGTTTTTCCAGATTGCTATCAAATATGTCAATTTTTGCGGTTTTTTGCCGCAAAACCGGTTCGGGGTATTGGTAAATTTTTTTAATACTCATTGATGTATCTCTGCATACGTAAGGTTAGCTGTTCATTTGAGTTCGAGCAATGTACCATAGCAGCATTCTTTCTGCTACGCATAGAAAGATAAGCACAACAGAGGGAATTGCTAACTTTGATGTGATGCCGGGAAACGAGGCCGAGCACATTATGCCTGCCGGCATGTCGAGCGTTTTTAGTCAAGTTATTACTGCTTGTAATGGATGGTTAGATTATTTAAGGTAGGAGCATGATTGAGATAGGAGTATAGGTAACTATCCTCCCGACCAAGGTAGACGGCAATCCCGGACAGACATCCACAAGAAAAAGGAGGACCCTCACGCATGACGCATGCATCAGAGAATCCGGTACCGATTGATAATGGCGATGATACAGTCACTGAAGTGGATACCGGCCGGCGCAAACCTAAAGGTACAATCTCTCGCAATGTTCTCTTTTTTGTTCCTCTTGTCTGGACTCTTTTTCAACTATGGTACGCCTCTCCGCTGCCTTTTCTGCTGGACTTTTTTGTCATAAACGATACCGAAGCCCGGTCTATTCACCTGGCTTTCGCCGTTTTTCTTGCCTATACCGCTTTTCCGACTTTCAAGACCTCGCCAAGAAGCCGTATCCCTTTGCAGGATTGGCTTCTGGCCTTTGCGGCGGCGGGTTGTGCAGCTTATATTTTTGTTTTCTACGCGGAGCTGGCCAACCGGCCGGGGCGGCCGACCACTGTTGATCTGGTGGTCTCTGTTGCCGGCCTGATTCTTCTCTTAGAGGCAACTCGCCGGGCGCTTGGCCCGCCGCTGATGATTGTCGCGGTCATTTTTATCATCTATACCTTTGCCGGTTCTTATATGCCCGGTGTTATTGCCCACCAGGGTGCCAGTCTGATCAAGGGAATGTCCCATTACTGGTTGACGACGGAAGGGGTATTTGGGGTGGCCTTGGGGGTATCGACCGGCATGGTGTTTATGTTTGTGCTGTTTGGTTCGCTGCTTGAGGCGGCGGGTGCCGGGAACTATTTTATCCGCACCGCTTTTGCCGGGCTTGGTCATATGCGTGGCGGCCCGGCCAAGGCGGCGGTTATTTCCTCGGCCATGACCGGTCTCGTGTCCGGCTCTTCCATTGCCAATGTGGTAACTACGGGAACTTTCACCATTCCGCTGATGAAAAAGGTCGGTTTTTCCGCGGAAAAAGCCGGTGCCGTCGAGGTGGCCTCTTCCACCAACGGTCAGTTGACGCCGCCGGTTATGGGTGCAGCCGCTTTTCTTATGGTTGAGTATGTCGGTATCTCCTATATCGATGTTATCAAACATGCCTTTTTGCCGGCCATAATTTCCTATATTGCCCTGGTGTATATAGTCCACCTGGAAGCCTGTAAAATGAATTTACGAGGCCTTCCCAAGAGAAAAAGCACCAGAACGCCGATCCAGAGTCTCATAAACTTTGTCTTCGTTGTCCTGAGCCTTATCATCATCGGCGGGCTTACTTATTATGGTCTTGGCTGGATTAAAACTTTTGCCGGTGAAAATGCCATATGGATCATCTGCTTTGTCTTGCTGATTGCCTACGTTGCCTTGATGGCCCTGGCCTGCAGGGAACCTGATCTGGAGGTGACCACGGAAATAACCGAGCTTCCTGATCTTGGTTCGACGGCGCGGGCTGGGTTTCACTACCTGCTGCCCATCGTGGTGCTGATGTGGTGCCTGGTGGTCGAGCGGCTCTCTCCGGCCCTTTCCGCTTTTTGGGCGACGGTGCTGCTGATTTTTATCGTCCTTACCCAGCATCCCTTGAAAGGGTTTCTGCGTAAGGCGCAGGGAAGGGAATACGGTTTTCGCCGGGGTTGGGATGAGATGATATCCGGTATGGTTGCCGGCGGTCGAAATATGATCGGAATCGGGGTGGCTACCGCTGCGGCCGGGATTGTGGTCGGCACCGTGACCCTTACCGGCATAGGCTTGGTAATGACCGAGTTCGTCGAATATATCTCCGGTGGCAACCTTATGCTGATTCTGCTCTTTACCGCTTTTATCAGCCTGGTGCTCGGAATGGGACTGCCGACCACTGCCAACTATATCGTCGTTTCCACGCTTATGGCCCCGGTTATTGTCAGCCTTGGCGCCCAGAACGGTTTGATCGTACCCCTGATCGCCGTGCACCTTTTTGTCTTTTATTTTGGCATCTTGGCCGATGATACCCCGCCGGTGGGACTGGCCGCCTTTGCCGCTGCCGGGATTTCCGGAGGTGATCCGATCCGTACCGGTATTCAGGGCTTTGCCTATGATATCCGCACGGCAATACTGCCGTTTATCTTTATCTTCAATACCGAATTACTGATGATTGGTATCGGCGGCTGGCTGCACTTGATAATTATCATCTTTGGCGCGGTAGTCGCCATGCTTACTTTTGCCGCCGCCACGCAAGGCTGGTTTCTGACCAAAAGCCGGTGGTGGGAAACTGCTGCCCTATTGCTGGTGGCCTTTACCCTGTTCCGGCCCGGTTATTTCTGGGATATGCTGTATCCACCGCTTATAGAAAGGCCGGCCACCGAGCTGGTGCAGGTTCTCGATCAGATTCCCGCAGGTGGACAGCTTCGTCTCAGAATTGCAGGGGAACGACTGAGCGGCAAAGAATTCGAGATGACGGTCATGTTGCCGGTAGGAGCGGAAGCAACCGGTGCGGGAAAATTAAGCGGGCTCGGTATTGAGACCAGCGAGCAGGATGGCAGGGTCATAGTCGATATGGTTGGCTTTGGCAGTCCGGCGAAAAAAGCAAAAATTGATTTCGATCAGGAAATTCTCGGTATCCAGATGCCCGCCGACCGGCCCAACAAGGAATTTATGTTCCTGCCGGCCTTGATTCTGCTCAGCCTCATCTGGTTTATCCAACGTCGTCGAGTTCGAAAAACAGTCCGGCCGGTCGCCGTATGATAAAATATAGATAAGGCCATATATGGTCATTTACTCATGGAGAAGTTAATGATTAAAAAAATACTGGTACCTCTTGCTTTTTCCAGATATTCCAGGGGAATTTTGGGTTTTGCCGCTGAGCTGGCCGCTGCGACCGGAGCTGAGCTGCTCATCGCCAATGTGATTAACCAGCGTAACCTCGAAGCGGTAGATAAGATTACTTCCTTTGGCTATAAGGTGGATACTGCGCATTACCTGGAAACCATCAAAAAGGAACGTCGGGAAGAGCTGGAAAAGATGATGGCTGAATTGACCCTGCCTGATGAAAAAGCATCCTTTACCTTCTGTGTCGGAGATCCGGCCAACGAACTGTTGAAGCTGGTGCTTGAGAAAGGTGCGGATATGGTGGTTATGGGAGTCAAAGATAATGATATCAGCCATATATTCACCGGCTCCGTGGCCGATAAAATGTTTCAAAAATGCCCGGTTACGGTCGTTTCCTACCGCGACGAGGAAGTTTCCGCCAAACTGCGGAAGAAAATCGTTCGGCATCTGGGTAAGGAATAGTTGATTATGCACATTCTCTTGCCGATAATCGGTTATCTCATCGGGGCGATTCCTTTTGGTCTGATTATTGGCAAGATGGCTGGTGTCGACGTGCGCACCCAGGGCAGTCGCAATATTGGTGCCACCAATGTCAACAGGGTACTCGGGAAAAAACTTGGTATCGTTACCTTGGTCTGCGATTGTCTGAAGGGTTTTCTGCCGATGTATGCTGCAGCAGTACTCCTGCCGGAATCGGCAAGCAAAGAAATGCTCGTTGCTGTTACCGGTTTAATGGCGGTACTGGGACATATGTTTCCGCTGTATTTGCATTTTCGCGGCGGCAAAGGCGTTGCCACCGGCCTGGGGGTGTTTCTCTATCTGTCAACCCCGGCGATACTAATCAGTCTGGCGGTATTTCTGGCAACTGTGGCAGTGTCTGGTTTTGTCTCCGCCGGTTCTCTGGTCGCCGCCGGACTTATGCCCCTCTGGCTGTATTTACTGGGCGCATCGAAGATCATTGTCGTTACAGCAGCGGCCATTGCGCTGCTGATCTGGTGCAAGCATCATGAAAATATTCGCCGATTGCTGCAGGGCACGGAAAAAAGCTGGAACAAGGGAGGCAAAAAATGAAGGCTATCCAGGTCAAACAATTTGGCGGTCCCGAGGTATTGCAACTGGTAGAACAATCTGTTCCGGTTCCGGGGTCGGGGGAGGTGGTGGTACAGGTTAAGGCCATCGGCGTCAATCCGGTCGAGACCTATATCCGGGCCGGGAACTACGCGAGATTACCTGAGTTACCCTATACACCGGGTGGCAATGTCGCGGGACTTGTTGTATCCTGCGGCCCGGATGTGACCGAGTGGCAGCAGGGCGACCGCGTCTACAGCCAGGCGACCGTGTCCGGCGGCTATGCCGAGATGGCGCTGTGCAAGGCAGATCAGGTGTTCCGGCTACCGGGAAATATCTCTTTTGCCCAGGGTGCTGCCGTCGGTGTTCCTGCAGCGACCGCATGGCGGGGCCTTTTTATTCGAGGATGCGGCAAGGCCGGTGAGCGTGTGCTTGTCCACGGGGCGAGCGGTTCGGTCGGTCAGGCGGCGGTGCAGTTGGCCAAAGATGCCGGGATGCTGGTTTTTGGCACAGCGGGGAGGGATGAGGGGTGTAGCCTGGTCCAAAAACTGGGTGCACAAGCTTTCAATCATAACGAGCCGGACTACACGGACAGACTGCAAGAAGCCACTGCCGGCGAGGGTTTTGATCTGATTTTGGAAATGCTGGCCAATAAAAATCTAGAGAAAGACCTGCATCTGCTCGCCAGGGGTGGCCGGGTAGTCATCATCGGCAACCGGGGCCGGATCGAGATCGATCCCAGGTTGGCCATGGCTAAGGAAAGCGAAATCAGGGGATTGGTGCTCTTCAATGCGACTCCTGAAGAAACCAGGCAAACCCATAGTGGTCTGGAAAAAGCAATGGAACGGGGCGCTCTACTGCCGACCATCAGCCGGGAAATGGCTCTGGCCGATGCCCCGCAAGCGCATCAGCTGGTTATGCAGGATGGTAATTGCGGTAAAATAGTTCTTCTCCCATGATTGCTCATTCGACTCGTTGCGATTTGCTCTGAAATAGTATCCAGGGGGCCCTTGAACCGAGGTCGGTTTAGCGTTATGGTAAACGACTGAGTCGTTTAATCTATCAAGAGGTATGTCTATGGCTAGGTCAAAATGCCCGACATGTGAATATCACGAATTTGAAGCTGTGCCGGTTACCACCAAAACCGGGCAGAAGTTCTGCCTTATCCAATGTGTTGCCTGCGGGACGGTTGTTGGCGCTCTTGACGAAGTAAAAATTACCAACGTCATCAAAAATGCGGAAAAAAAATTCGCCAAATTTTTAGCCGACCTTAATCGCAAGGTCATTACCGTCTGCAACCGAAAGAATTCCTAAGGCATCACCGCATCGTCAATTGTCAATCCAGAAAAACGAAGAGGGCAGTCAGTGGAACAGGATATCGGTACCAGACTGGTACAGGCGATGAAAGATCCCAATAATATGGAGTCCCGTGAGAGTATTGCCAAGGCGATGGAGCTCACTAAGGCCTATGCCGGTTCAGGTTCGGCAACCCATTTCAGTACGGTTACCAAGCTTTTTTATGATCTCTTTGAAATGTTCGAGACGGGGAAAGATCCGCGGGCTAAGTAGGCGGTGGATTGCGTTTTAGATGTTTGTCCAGGCAGTTGGTGTCATCGCAGTGGGCAATAATTTTTTTCAGATAATTGATATTTTTATTGATGTTTTCCAGGTAGAGATTTCGATCAAGTTTATACATCTCGCGGAAGTGGGTCTGCATCGCCTGCGATGCATTGGAAAAAGTGGTGGCGAGCCGTTTTAAGATCACCTCCTGATAGAACTTTTCCGTATGTTCCATGAGTTCCCGGGCAGAGTTGTGCCGATTTATCCCCCCGGCCTGCTGTTCGCCAAAGAGCAGGGGAAGACACTCCAGATAATATCGGTCGGCCATCTGAGCGAGGATATCGGCGGAACCGACAATCTGCCCGGCCAGCTGGATTTCGTGGCTGTGAAAAGCAAAAGTGGCCGGATCGCTACTCAGATCGGTATAACGAATGATGGTTGCACAATCGAGAAAAACGTCTCTGGCAAAGCCCTTTTTTGCGGCATATTGCTTTAGCAGGACAATTGATCGTGATTCGTGTTCTGCCATATATTGCATATTGCAATCCTCCAGCTCCCCCTCCTGGGGCAACATACCGGTGTCGTGAAAATAAGCGGCGAGAAGACCCTTAAAAAGCGTCTCGGCCTGGACGTGGATATGCTTGCAATACAGTCCGTGAAATAGACGGGCTGTCGCCAGTACCACCATCTGGCTGTGCCGCAGGTTATGGTAGGGAAGCGTAGTTTTCGGCACATTCGGTACTGCACCGGAAAAAAAAGAGGCGATGTCCGTATCAGTCTGCCGAATCAACTCAAGATCAATTGTCGGGCAGATTTTTGCCGCAAGAAAAAGGATCTCATCGAGTGGGGTGCCGTCGAGATTTCCCTCAAAGATGTGCATCAGCCTGTTCATTTTCATCGCCAATGGAGGTGGTTGATTGCCTTATATCTTAGATCGATCGGTTAATATGTGTTATATTACCGTGTTCGATACTTTTGCACGACAATTAAAGTGCTGTCTAGACTTTATGAATTTTTATGGGTACAATTCGACATACGATTTTGAAATCAGGTCGGAGGAAATTGCCTGACACAATAATGCGTTTTTATCTGACGAAAGAAGATGGAAGAAAACAAAGATGCCGTTGTAATTTTGATAGTTGATGACGACGAGCTGGTCCGCATGACGCTGAGTGTTCTGGTGAGTTCTCTTGGGTATCACTGCCTGGTTGCCGGGGATGGCGTTGAGGCTATTGCCGTATTGCAATCGACGGCGGTTGATTTAGTCTTTACCGATATCGTTATGCCGGGAATGGATGGTTTGGAATTGCTGGCCAATATCCGGGAAGAGTATAAGGGAACCGATGTTATGATTTCTACCGGCTATCATGAGAAGGCCAGCTATTCAGAAGTAATAAAGGCTGGAGCCATTGATTTTATAAAAAAACCGATAGATCAGGCAGAGCTTGAGGCTAAACTGGCTCGGGCAGTTCGTGAGCGGCGGATGATGCGTGAACTGGAGCAGTTGTCGATGCAGGATGGCCTGACGTCGATTATGAACAGGCGGGCTTTTGACGAACATTTTTCCAACGAGGTTGAGCGGGCTCATCGGCAGAATTATCCACTGATGCTGGCAATTATCGATATTGATAATTTTAAGCAGTACAACGACAAGCATGGCCATCAGGAGGGCGATAAAGTCCTCATCAATCTTGCCGATATTCTGCGGGAATGTACCCGGGATAAGGTTGATATGTGCTTCAGGCTTGGAGGAGACGAATTTGCCGTGCTGTTGCCTCAGGCCACTGCCAACCAGGGGACGGAGATAGTGCAGCGCATTCTGCTCAGTTTTGTCGAACAGAGCTTTGGCATAACCACCCTGTCCATAGGTCTTGTTTCCTGCAAAAGAGATGAGAAATTGTCCCGGGAAGTGGACGAGTCAGCGATCAGGGAAAGGGCGGATCAAGCGATGTATGATGCCAAGCATAATGGCAAGAATTGTGTCGTCGCCCGCATGTAAAAAATTTTTTACGACACCATCAGCCTAAGGCATCCTTGTGAAATGTTATATCAGGCTGCACAGGATATATGCCGTCAAAGCAGGCCAGACAAAAATTCTTTTTCGGTATCCCTGTTGCCCTGACCAAACCTTCCAGGCTCAGGTAGTGCAGGGAGTCCAGCCCAAGATACCCTGCAATTTCATGGACTTCTTTCTGATTGGCAATCAGTTGTTTAACGTCCGGAAAGTCAATCCCGTAGTAACAGGCATGCCGAGTGGGAGGACAACTGACTACCATATGCACTTCCCTGGCACCCGCCTCGCGCAAGGCCCTTACCCGGCTTTTCCCCGTGGTGCCGCGAATGATTGAGTCCTCAACGATAATAACCCGTTTACCCCTCAGAAACGAACGAACCGGGTTAAGCTTAACCTTGACATTGAAGTCGCGCATTGACTGGGTCGGCTGAATAAATGTCCGGCCGACATAGTGGTTGCGGATCACTCCCATCTCCAGAGGAATACCCGATGCCTGGGAATAGCCGATAGCGGCGTAATTGCCCGAATCGGGAAAAGGCATGACGAAATCGGCCTCGATTTTTGCTTCCTCGGCCAGAATTTCCCCCATCCGTTTTCTTGCCTGGTAAACGCTGATGCCGAAAATTTCCGAGTCGGGCCTGGCAAAATAGACCTGTTCGAAAATGCAGAAATGACTGTCCTGTTTCGGCCATGGAAAGATGGAATTGATACCGTTTTCCTGAAAGATGACGATCTCCCCCGGCTCGATATCCCGCACATACTCGGCTTCGATAAGATCAAGGGCGCAGGTCTCCGATGCTACTACCCAGCCGCCGACGCCGCCACTGCCGTTTTTGAGTTTGCCGAGACAGAGCGGCCGGAAACCATCAGGGTCACGAACCGCGATCATGGTCTTTTCAGTCATAAGCAGCAGTGAATACGCGCCTTGTAACGATGTAAAGGTATTTTTAAGCGCCGTCTCAAGACCCAGATGGGTGGAGCGGGCCATCAGATGCAGGACGACCTCGCTGTCCATAGTGGTCTGAAAAATTGATCCCTGCTCCTCCATGGCGTTGCGCAGGCTGATGGAATTGACCAGATTGCCGTTATGGGCGACTGCCAGGGTTGTTCCTTTGTGGGTCACCATCAGCGGCTGCGCGTTGGTAATATTGGAGGCGCCGGTGGTCGAATAGCGCACATGACCAACGGATAAATGCCCTTGTAATCCCTGCAGAATCTCTTCTGAAAAAATCTCCGGAACAAGCCCCATATTTTTATACATGGCCACTCTGGTGCCATTGGATGTCACAATACCGGCGCTCTCCTGTCCTCTGTGTTGCAAGGCGTAGAGACCGAAATAGGTGAGTTTGGCGGAGTCTTGATGGTTGAAAACGCCACAGACCCCACACTCGTGCGTGGGACGTCCGTTTGACAGTTTTTGGGCATGTTGAGGAGACATCAGGAGTAGGTCCTTGGTGGTATTTACGACGCCGGCTTAAAAGGAGAAAGGCACATAGAGTGCCCTTTGTGCCTCCCTTTAACTAATCAAAAACTGAAACCTATAATAACTAGGATCTAAATTCAACAACAAACAATGATGGTTTTTTAAAAACCGTCCAGGCTTGCAGGAGTCGTGGCCAGGGCATGAAGCAGTTCGGTCAGGCTGACCAAATCATTGAGATCGAGCTGCTCCTCCAGGGTATGCACCTTATCCATGCCGGTGGCGATGATGGCCGTCGGCAGGCCATAGCCACAGAAAATATTGCCATCGCTGCCACCGCCGGCAACGACATATTGAAGGGTTTTGCCGATCGCTGTCGATGCCTTGCGGATCTTTTCAATGACAGGGGTATCCTCGGCAAGCACCAATGCCGGATAATCGCCGATGATATCAAAGGTGACGGTGGGGCGTTTAGCGCCGGTGAGCGGACTGCCCTTCCAGCGATTCACAGTCTCTTCAAAGGTATCGAAAATTTCTTTGGTATACAGCTGCAGTTTCTCAGTGGAATGGCTGCGGACTTCACCTTTTAAGACGATACTTTCCGGGACGATATTGGTCGCAACCCCGCCCTGGATGAGCCCGAAATTTCGGCTGGATTGATCGTCAAGCCGTCCCATGCGCATGCCGTTAAGTGCCTCAACCGCTAAAGAGAGAGCATTTATCCCTGCTTCCGGGCACAGCCCGGCGTGGGCGGCCAACCCTTGTATAGTCACCTGAACTTTGTTGGCGGCCGGCGCGCCGACAATAACCTGATCAATACCGGAAGAATCCAGAGCGTAGCCGTAATTCGTTAAAAGCTTGTCGTATTCAAGACATTTGGCACCGAGCAGGCCGATCTCTTCGCAGGTGGTGATGATTATCTCCAGCATCGGATACGGGGTGCGGTTTTCTTGCAGCATGGCAAAGAGTTCGATAATGGCGGCAATACCGCTCTTATCATCGCCGCCTAATATTGTCGCACCCTTGCTGGTAAAGACATCGCCGATGCGTTGTACCCGGACATCGTTCGCCGGTTCTACCGTATCCATATGACAGGAGAAAAAGAGCCCCTGCTGCTTCGGCAGATTGCCGTTGAAACGGATGATCAGGTTGCCGGTTTCCGAGCCTGTCTTTGCCGCCGAATTGTCCTCGTAAATCATATCTGCGCCTAAGCCGACAAATTTTTCCTTCAAATATTCGGCAATGGCTCCTTCTTTTCGGGAAGGACTGCTGATCTCGCATAATTGAGTAAAGGAGGCGGCCAGTCGTTCCCGATTTATGGTAATGGTCATAGTATTCTCTTTTTTCTCTTATTTTAACGCATTTGCCTGCAGGAGAACGACGGCATGACAGCCGATGCCCTCTTTTCTGCCGGTAAAACCCATTTTTTCGGTGGTCGTCGCCTTAATGTTAAGAGCGCCGGCCGCTAAGCAGCACGTGCGGCCCAGGAGTTCTCGCATCTGGTCAAGGTAAGGGGCAAGGCGAGGCGTCTGGCAGATTACGGTGATATCGGTATTGCCGATAACATATCCTTGTTCCTGCGTGAGGGCAACGACATGTTCCAGCAGGGTGATCGAATAAATACCGGCAAATTCTGCTTCGGTATCGGGAAAGTGGTGGCCGATATCGCCTAATCCCAGGGCGCCGAGGATCGCGTCGCACAGGGCATGGGTGAGTACGTCGGCATCGGAGTGTCCGGCCAGGCCGTGGCTGTGCGGGATGGTGATACCGCCAAGGACAAGTTTTCTATTTTTCGCAAAACGGTGGGCGTCATAGCCATGGCCGATACGCATGGTGGGCTGCAGCTCCTGATGGAGTATTTTTTCGGCCAGCAGGAGGTCCTCCGGGCGGGTAATTTTTATATTGGTTTCCGCGCCTTCGACCAGCGTTACCGCAATCGCCGCCTGTTCCAAAAGAGAGGCTTCGTCGGTTGCATCAGCGTCGCCATTCTGTCGGTAAGCCGCAAGCAACATTTCTTTGCATGCTGCCTGGGGTGTTTGCGCCTGCCAAAGCGATGTTCGGTCGATGGTGTCGGTAATAATGCCGGTTGCATCGCCTCTTTTAAGGGTGTCTTTCACGGGTATTGCGGCGATACAGGCGCCATGCTGCAGGGCGCCAAGATAGCATCCGTCAATGATTTTTCGGCTGACCAAAGGCCTTGCGCCGTCATGGACGAGGACAATAGGGGTCTCGTCATTGAGTACGTTAAGACCGGCCCGGACCGAATCCTGCCGCCTTCGTCCACCGACAACTATTGTCAGGTTTTTATCGCTCAACTGATAGCGCGTAAACAGGATTTTGGTCGCATCAAGGAAGTCGGCGGGAACGACTACCACAATACGATCGATTGCCGGATGGTCGATAAAGGCCCGTACGGTATGGACAAGAATTGGTATCCCGGCCAGGAGATGATATTGTTTCGGATGGTCCAGATTCATTCTGGTGCCGAATCCGGCGGCGGGAATTATGACTGCGGCGCGAGGTGTCATTAAAAAAAATGGAGCGGGCTATAAGCCGAATTCTGTACCCGGTGAAGGGCCATGATCATTTCACTGGGATGTTGATTGCTCAACACCTCTTGCAACCTACCCGGAGATCTCGGACGGGCCGCCCTCAAACATCTCCCTATTTGGTCTTGCTCTGGGTGGGGTTTGCCGTGCCTCCCATGTCACCATGGCAGCGGTGAGCTCTTACCTCGCCGTTTCACCCTTACCTGATCATCTCAGGCGGTCTGTTTTCTGTGGCACTTTCCCTCGGTCGCCCGGCGTTCGCGTTACGAACCACCCTGCCCTGTAGAGTTCGGACTTTCCTCTCCGGCCGCCAGACCGGAGCGATCATGCACCCGCTCCGTCAGCTAATGTAGTGGGAAAAGCGCAAAAGTCAAAGGGAAAACGTCTGGTTAGTTATCTGCCTTTTCCGGTGGGACATAATAATTCAAGCGCTGACAGGTCGGACAATCGTAGATTTCGTCGCCTTTAAGCAGCATATTGTAGCGTTGCGGCGGCAGGGCCATAAAACACCCCTGACAGACTCCATCCACCACGTTAATAACCGCAAGACCGTTGCGATGCTGGCGCAGGGTATCGTATTTGCGCAGCAGGGTTTTCTTGATTTTTCCCGCCTGATCAACTCTCTTCAGGTCCTTTTTCTTTTTACCCTTGTTGATGGCCTCAATGTTGGTCCGCACTTTGTTGGTCTCTTCGGTGACCAGTTTCTTTTCGCCTTTCAGCAGATTTTTTTCTTCTTCCATCTGTGCCGTGAGCTTATCGATTGCCTCCATGATGGCGATGATTTTTTCTTCGTTTTCCTTGGCACTTTTTTTGGCGTCTTCGATTTCCTTGAGCAGTGCGGTCTGCTCGCGACCGGTCTGCACCTGCATCATTTTCGACTGACGTTCCCGGACATGGTCCATCTTGTCGGCCATTTCACCTTCGAGGGTTCTGCTTTCCTTTTGCATCAAGGTGATTTGTTCCTGCAATTCGTTGATCAAAGTCTCCCTTTTCGCGAGAGCGGACATACGTTCGTCGAGGCCGCTTTGTTCAGACTTGATGGCATTATCGATTTGATCGATTTCCAGATCAATAGCCTGAAGTTCAACAAGTTGGGTTAAGATGTCGTTCAAAATGATTCTCCTGTTAAATGTGGTTCTCTGGTTCTTATAAGGCGTTGTATGCTGTATCCAGCAAAACGAAAGGGGGATGCTCCTCTTGCGTTTGCCGTATTTGAATATTCCAGCCCAGCTTGGCCCCTGCCTCCTGGAGTTTTTCCACGAGGAGGGTGACGGCAGGTTTTTCTGTGGCGTAGTGGGTGCCGTCGATAATGCAGAAAGCGTTTTCCACCGCCCAGATGGCCGTACTGTGTTTTATTTCGGCCGACAGATAAACATCCGCTCCACGCTGCAGGGCAAGATCTGCCAGCTCGGAACCGCTGCCGCCGCAGATCGCGACGGTTGCGATCTTCTCCGGCAGTGATCCCGCCATCTGCACCCCCGGCAGCTTCAGGGTGGACAGGACTCTGGCGACGAATTCACCTGCTGCAAGAGGGGAGGGGTACGTGCCGATACGACCCAGCCCGGTGGCTGCTTCGCCGTCGTTTGTCGAGGCGACTAGAGGGGTAAGGTGCGTAAGGCCAAGCTTTACCGCAAGATAGTCGCTCACTCCCTCGCGGGCGCTGTCGAAATTGGTATGGCAGGCAATAATGGCGATCCGATTGACAAGGGCTTTTTGCAGCAGCCTGCCACCCGGCTCAGCGGTGTTGATCTGGTGCAATGGTTTAAAAATAACCGGATGATGGGTAACAATGGTGTTGGCACCCTGGGCTATCGCCTCATCCACCAGCTGGTTGGTGGGATCAAGTCCCGCCAGAACTGCGGTTACTTCCTGTTCCCTGTTGCCGATCAGAAGGCCGACGTTGTCCCATGACTCAGCTAGGCTGAAGGGTGCCTCTTGATTCAGGCTTTCGACAATGTCCTTTACTTTTACCGGCATAATCAATAAAAAAAGGTACACCCCTCTGGGGATGTACCTTTTTGTCATTCCACCCGTTCAGGTTGTATGCGCCCGAACCGAGATGTATAGTTGAGGGGTTTTGTGCTTTTCCCCTTTTGGATGATGTATACTGTTAATTTATTCAAGGAACCGTTGTTTCTTCGCAAAAGCTGCGGTAAAAAATGGTGGGCGCAGTAGGATTCGAACCTACGACCGATCGGTTATGAGCCGATGGCTCTACCAACTGAGCTATGCGCCCCTCTCTTATATGTTGAGAGATAAAACAACTTATATAAAATGACATCGCTGGTAAAGTCAATGAAAAAAGCAAGAATGTCCATAAAATCGTCTCGAGACGGCGAGTGCTCGGATCTGTTGAGCTCGCCATATCCTGGTTGCTAATTGAGACAGGATAACTATCCTTCCAAGACGCAGTTGCATTCTGAATTGTACTTTTTATACTAATCGTCAGGCATTTTTTCTTAACAGCCCCGGTGAACCGCTTTGATGTATACCAATCTTCTCCTGTTTCTGGTCGCTATTTTTCTGTTCAGCGTCGATCGTATTCCTTCTTCACCGCTTCTGCCCGGCTGGCAGGCATTGCTGATGTTCGTTCTGCTTCTGCTCGGATATGCGCAACTGGCCTGCAGGGTCTTTCGCAGGGTTGGGAACGGCCGGTCAGCCGGATATTTCCAGAGTGAAAAACGGCTGTCGATTCTCGCCCTGATTTTTTATGGTGCGAGCCTCTATTTCTGTGATGCAAAATACTACTTGTCGCTGCTCCCTTTCGGCAATGCCATGCCGGCTCTGGTCAACCTGGCCGGGCTGGGTCTTTTTGTCCTTTTTCTGGCAATAATGTGGTGGGCCGGACAAGAACAATATGCACTTATCGTCGACCGCAGGCAGAGCGCTCCGGCATTCATTCTGGCCAATATCAAAGCTAATCTGCCCATCGTCCTGCCGTGGCTCATGCTGTCGCTGCTGTACGATATTGTCGCCCTGCTGCCCCTTCCTAGCCTGCAGAAGGTTATTGCCTCGGAGTGGGGTGACCTGCTGCTCTTTGGTTTTTTCCTCTTTTTTGTGGTGATTTTTTTTCCGCCGCTGGTTCGTCGGCTGTGGAACTGTAAAAAAATGCCGGAAGGTGCGCTGAGAACTCAACTCGATGCCTTTTGTGCCAGGCAGAATTTCAGCGCCGAATATTATCTCTGGCCACTTTTTGAAGGGCGGATGCTGACCGCTGCAGTAATGGGCATTGTCCCCGGAATGCGCTATATTTTGCTGACTCCGGCCTTAATTGAGACGATGTCCCTTGCCGAGATCGAGGCCATTATGGCCCATGAGATCGGTCATGTGAAAAAGTTCCATCTGGTGCTGTACATTTTTCTGATAACCGGCTTCAGCCTCTTGGTCGGGATGCTCGCCGAGCCGTTTATCTATATGTTTTTGTCCCTGCCTTCGCTGAATGCTTTGATCAACTGGAGTGGTGTTTCGGCGGAAACCGCATTGACTCTGGTCGGCTCGGTGCCGCTGCTTATTTTTATGCTGGTCTATTTTCGCTTTGTCTTTGGCTATTTCATCCGCAATTTTGAACGGCAGGCCGACCTGTTCAGCTTTGCGACCATGGGTAAAGCACAACCGCTGGTCTCGGCCTTTGAGAAGATTTCGGCTCTCAGTGGCAATATCCGCGAGGAACGCAACTGGCATCATTTTGGTATCGGCGAGAGGATTGATTGCCTCGAACGGGCGGAAAAAGACGGGCACCTGGTCAGGCGGCAGGATAACAAGGTGCGCTTCAGCCTGCTTGCGTATCTGGTCCTGCTGCTGGTTACCGTTGGTCTGGTCCGGCAGATTCCCACCGAGGCCCTGGCCCAGCGTTATCAGGAAAATTTTGCTGAATCGATCCTGCAGCAGAAGGTTAAGCAAGAGCCGGACCGGGCGCTCTGGCAGCGGCTGATCGGCGATCTGATGTTGACCAGGAAAATGGAAGAAAAGGCGCTGGCAGCTTATGAAAAGGCGTATAGCCTTGATCCGGTCAATCCGGAGATCATGAATAATTTTGCCTGGTTGCTCTTAACCAGCAACAATTTGCAGCTGAGAGATCCCGCCAAAGCATTGACTCTTGCCAGAGCGGCGGCAACGCTGCAGCCGAAAGGACATGTCCTCGATACGCTGGCCACCGCCTATTGGGCCAATGGCCTGGTCGATGAGGCGGTCAACACCGAAAAAGAAGCCGCGATGGTGGATCCTGCCCAGAGGAGGTTTTATTTGGCCCAGGCAATTAGATTCACCAGCCAAAGCTATCAGGATTCGGTACGTGAGTCGGCAGCGGTCCAGGAACCGGCACCACAAGCAGTGAGGTAGCCCACTAATTTTCTCTATCTCCTTGCATAATAACGCCCTAAATGGGAAGATAAAAACATCAAGGCCTTCTTTCTTTTCCCAGGTAAGTCATAAATGTCATTGAAATATTTACATAGCGACGCACTGCTTGATACCCTTGTCAGAGCAAAAATATTAAGTCCCAAACAGCGTCAGTTTGTCGTGCTGGAAAAAGGCAAAATGCGCCAGAAGCTTATCCGTCAGGCCGGCAAAGATGGTGAAGTCGATAAAGACTATCCGGATATGGTGGATATCGTTGTCGGCTTTAACTTCAAATTGCCGAAAGGCGAGGAACGATTAGTCGACGAAGAATGTATTATGCGGGCTGTCGCCGCCGAAAAAAATTTTCCCTTTAAAAAGCTTGACCCGCTTGAGCTGGACATGGACGTCGCCACCAAGACCATTCCCCGCAACTTTGCCATCAGACAGCTTCTTTTGCCGTTCAAGATGGAAAATGGGGTGGTGGAGACGGCCATTTATCATCCCGACTGTGAGACTGCTCTGGCGGATATCGAGCAGGCCAATCAGATCAGGATAAAGCCGTACCTGGCGACCAAGTCGGATATCAAGCGGATCATCGGCGAATTTTTCGGCTTTCAGAAATCAATAAGTGCGGCCGAAGATCAGTTCGGCGTTATTCCCGGTGGGTCCGCCTCCATCGATATCGGCAATCTCGAGCGGTATGTGAAAATTTCTTCCGCCAAAGAAATTACCTCTTCCGATCAACATATCAAGACCGCAGTGAATCATATTTTTCACTACGCCCTGGAACAGCGGGCCAGCGACATCCATATCGAGCCCAAACGCAACGTATCGATGGTTCGTTTTCGCATCGATGGGTCACTGCATACCATCTACAATCTGCCCAAAGCCGTCCATTCAGCTATCGTTGCCCGCATTAAATTTTTATCCCGTCTCGACATTGCCGAAAAAAGACGGCCCCAGGACGGCCGAATTAAGATCGGTGAAAAGAGCGGCAGGGATGTGGAGATACGGGTATCGACCATTCCCGTGGCCTTTGGCGAAAAGGCGGTGCTGCGAATTCTCGATTCAGAATTGATGTTTCAAAAAATCGACAGTCTGGGTTTTTCCACAAGGGATATGGAGGTTTATAATTCCTTTATTACCTCGCCCCATGGGATTATTCTAGTTACGGGTCCAACTGGCAGCGGTAAATCGACTACCCTCTATTCGACTTTAAAAGAGATTGCCACGCCGGAAAAAAACATTGTCACCATTGAAGATCCGGTGGAGATGGTTCATGAGGAATTCAACCAGATCGCCGTCCAGCCGCTGATTGACGTGACGTTTACGACCATCCTCCGCAGTATTCTCCGGCAGGATCCTGATATCATTATGATTGGTGAGATCCGTGACCGGGAAACGGCGGCCCATGCGGTGCAGGCGGCAATGACCGGCCATTTAGTCTTTTCGACCCTGCATACCAACGATGCGGTGGCGTCCATCGCCCGGCTAAGAGACCTGGGGTTGCCGTCCTTTATGATCGCCACCTCCCTGCTTGGCTGCATGGCGCAGCGGCTCGTGAAAACTATCTGTCCCGGCTGTGTGGAGGATTTCGAAATGAACAGCGAGGACCTATTGAAAATGGGCTTTCCGGTGGCTGAATCGGGCGCTGTTGTACTGCGACGCGGCAAGGGCTGCAGGGATTGTCGTGGTACCGGATTTAGGGGCAGGTGTGGGATATTTGAAATATTTCCCCTGTCGGCCAAGGTGAAAAAAATGGTCGCCGACGATGTACACACCCTGGAATTACGGCAGCTTGCAATACGCGAAGGAATGACTACCTTACGCGAGGATGCCTGGGACAAGGTGCGCCGCGGGATCACCACCTACGAAGAAGCCCTGCGGGTGACTGCCGCTTAGGGGGTATGGAAACGATTTTAACAAGAAGATACATCAAGAGACAATAACCAATGGCCATAAAGATCGTCGCCAAAAATAAGAAGGCCTTTCATAACTATCATATCGACGCAACCTATGAGGCGGGAATGGTGCTCTCCGGACCGGAAGTCAAATCGCTCAGGGCCGGCAAGGCAAACCTGCGCGATGGCTATGTGAAGATCGATTCCCGTGGGGAGCCGATGCTGCACAACGTCCATATCTCGATGTATTCTTTCGCCACCCAGAATCCTAATGAGCCGTTGCGGGTGCGAAAACTACTGCTGCATCATCGTGAGATAAAAAAACTTATCGGTAAGCTCAACGAAAAAGGTCTTGCCCTGATACCCTTGAAGATATATTTTATAGACAACGGCAAGGCGAAAATAGAACTAGGTCTTGCCCGCGGTAAAAGAGAATATGATAAGCGGGCCACCCTCAAAGAAAATCAGAGCAAACGCGAAATTCAGCGAGAGATGCGCCATGACAAAGTATAACCTCAGACTTGAATCTATTTAAAAGGGGGCGAAACGGATTCGACGGGGATGTGTAAGCTCATTGTTGCATGCCGAGCTTCTATTTGCTCGTAAAACCAGTAGAATTTAAATATAATCGCAGACGATTATAACTACGCAGTAGCAGCTTAATACCTGTCATACTGCCGTTCCACCAGCCTTCGCCCGTAAGGCTGGATTTGGGGCGTCGACTCAACGGGCTGGTTGTCTGAAAGCCGTCTGTCTTTCAGCTGACGAGATTTAACAGTCTAGCAACGGGAAATCCATGTTCCGACCGAGTTCCCGGCGCGAAAATTAAAGCACGGAACTAAGCATGTAGATACGAGAGGGGAGCATTTTCGGACGCGGGTTCGACTCCCGCCGCCTCCACCAACGTATTGATATTATTGAGAAAATTATAAATTCTCAATCGGATAGCCCATCTTTATCCACTTCTGTTATCCCCATGATAGCAAAAGAGAGGTAAAAGATGGGCTTTTCTGTTTCTGCACAACCTTTTGCGGAAGTCTTGGTGATTTCACAGCCATGTTCTTGGCCGATTGCAATAATCATGGTTGCCGGCAAGCTTGTGATAATTATATGGTGACTGATGTAATACACTGCAGCAGATGGTTTGAGCGAGCACCACAGGTTGCCTCTGGATCGCTTATGACATGGCAGTTACGGTTGGAGGTCTCGAGTTATTTTTCTCACTGTTTCAAGGGGAGTGGGGAGATTTTACGTTTGCACGTGTTAAAAACAGTTTCCGCATGCAGATCCGCATATTGGTGGGTGATGATATCACGCATACCCATAGCTTTTGCGTATTCCATTGATTCCGGCCACTCATTCCAGTCGAAAGCGGCCACCCATTCCAGATGATCGCGGCCAGGTAGTCGGAGCGAAGCGACGCTGTTATTTGTCCCTTACCTTGTAGTTGCTATTCACGTCAAGTTTGCATTCTGTTTTCTCATAGAATCTCCATCAAGTTTTATTTTATGGGCGTTGTGCACCAGCCTGTCGAGAATGGCATCGGCAAGAGTCGGGTCGCCGATCTGTTCATGCCAGTGATCGATGGGCAACTGGCTGGTGACAAGGGTTGATTTCAACCCATGACGGTCCTCGAGTATCTCAAGCAAATCGTGTCGTTGTTCCCTGTTCAGCTCATCGAGGCCGTAATCGTCGAGTTATGTGGAGCTCCACATAAGTTGATGAAGTAGGCTATCTTCCTGTGACAACGCAGGAAGCATACCTCTTTTTCCAATTCGTTTCCCACCGGTACGAGCGGAGTTCCATCATTATCACCTCAAACAAGTGCTTTGGCGACTGGCAGGAACTGTTTGGCGATCCGGTCATTGCCACCGCCATCCTTGACCGACTGCTGCATCACAGCAAGGTGATAAATATCGAAGGCCATAGCTACCGGCTCATGGGGCATTCGCTGGCAAGACAAATTGTCAAAGAACATAACAAAAATCAACAGGATAAACCGATTAACTAAACTTGCACAAATTTTAAGAGGCCAGGGGCAGCCCTTCGATCACCATGCGGGTAGTGCGTAGCCCGGTGACTTCGATAGCTTGGGTTGCCCTTTACAAGGGGTGGCACACTTTTTAATTGCCATAACTGGTATAGTTTTCAATTGTCATTAACAAAAATGATGCTTATGAAATGTTGGACAAACAATATAAACTAGATGGTAATTGTCATCATCGACGAACTTTGATATAAAATCAGCCGGTTATTGCTTGGCATCTTCCCGCTCTACTATCTGGTTGGCCTTGGCGCATTCAAGTGGGCTCTCTACAAACTGCTCGCCAAGGGCAGGATCAAGGACTACGACACCAGATCGATTCTGGTGATCGGCTCGAGGTAGCGCGCGCTCGACTTCATCAAGAAGGTGTACCGGCGCCGGGCATGCGGATTCAGGATACGCGGCTGCCTCAAGACGCCCGACCAGAAGGAGCAGGTCGGCGAGCGGGTTTACGAGAATATCAAGGTCATCGGCACGCTGGACGATTTCAAGAGAATCCTGAAGCGCGAGACCATCGACGAGGTGGTCTTCGGTATCCCGCTCAAGAAGGTCGAGAACGTCCACGAGTATAGCTAGATCATTTTGAAACCGTGAAATGAGATTCAACAGAATGAAGACCCTATCTTTACTCTGGAGGTCGGTTGATGAGTAATGAATGCAACCATTCGCGGCTTTTCTACACCGGACTTTCCTGTGGTGCGGCATTTCTCGGCTGGATGGCAATGCGTCGGATCGGACGAAAGTCCGGCAAAAGGGGAGTGTCAAAAACACGCAGCAGTCTTCCGCCCGCCCGGACCCGCTCCGGTGTGAACAAGCCGCATCCGTCGCTGCAAAAGACTTCCAGGCACCTTTACCAAACGGCGGCAACCCTTTCTTTCAGCGTGCTCGCCGACAGTTTGCTGGAACACTATCGCGGGTGTTTTGCGAATCGCGCCATGTATGTCGCTCCGGTAGTCGCGGCAACGGCACTGGCGGAGAGTTTGAGTGCCGCGGTGTCGAAAGACGTTCGCAATGGACCGGCCGGCAAGCTCCTTTTCAGTGCTTCGGTCGTTACGGGGATTGTCGGCTTTGGCTTTCATGTCTACAACATCGTCAAGCGGGAAGGTGGAGTGTGTTGGCTCAACGCGTTTTATGCGGCACCCATCGGGGCGCCGGCGGCACTTTCCATGGCCGGGTTGTTCGGACTGGCGGCGGAGCATCTGCAAGGCACTTCAGTCCACCCACCGAGGCTTCTGGGAATGCGTGCAGGACGCAGCCTGGCCGCGCTATCCGCTTTCGGACTGTTCGGGACCGTCGGTGAGGTTCTGCTGCTGCATTTTCGCGGGGCCTTTCAGAATCCGCTGATGTATGTGCCTGTTGCAGTGCCGACCGCTGCCGGAGGGGCGCTCGCAACAGCCGCCTTGCGGCCGACCGAAGAGACCATGAAACTGGCGACTGTCCTGGTGAAGTCCGTCGGCGTGTTGGGCATAGCCGGCATGGTCTTTCACGCTTATGGCATCCAGCGCAACATGGGCGGCTGGCACAACTGGACTCAAATGATGTTACAAGGGCCGCCCCTGCCCGCTCCGCCGGGTTTCACCGGAATAGCGCTGTCCGGGCTTGCCGCGCTCACCCTGCTGGAAGAAGAGGAGATGTAGTTATGGGCGAATTCAAACACAGATTCCCCGATTATGACGTTCTAGCCAAACGGAACACGCCGTCATGGGATGAAGTGACACGCAAAGCTATTGACAAGCGGTTGCATGAGATCCCCGCGCGGCGCTTTTTCGACCCGCACGAATGGGCCACCCTGGAGGCGATCTGCGATCGCATCATACCTCAACCGGATCGTCCGGAATCTCCGGTTCCCATAGCCCCGTTCATTGACAGCAAGCTGCATAAAAATCGTCAGGATGGAACCAGGTATGAGACTTTGCCGCCCATGCAGGAGGCCTGGCGCCGGGGCTTGCAGGCCATAGATGCGGAAAGCCGCTGTCGCTTCGGTGCTCCGTTCCGGTATTTGTCGCCCGATAGCCAGGATGACATTCTGCGTTCGGTTCAAAAAGGAGAGGTGAAAGCCGGAGAATGGCGGCAGTTGCCTCCCGAGATGTTTTTCAAAAGCAGATTGCTGCATGACATCGTCAGCGTTTACTACGCCCATCCGGCGGCCTGGAATGAGATCGGCTTCGGCGGGCCGGCGTCGCCGCGCGGTTACGCGAGACTCGCTTTGAATCGCAGCGACCCGTGGGAGGCGGTGGAGGAATAAGATGAAGTATAGGGATAACCAGACACTGGCGGCACCAGGGCGTGCCCCTGACGTGTTTCGGCCCGGCAAATGGATTCCCATGCAACGCTTTGCCGACGAAGAAGAGGTGGATTTCGCGATTGTGGGCACCGGAGCCGGCGGCGGCACCTTGAGCTGCAAGTTGGCGGAAGCGGGCTTTTCAGTGGTGGCTTTCGATGCGGGACCGTTCTGGCGGCCGCTGGAAGATTTTGCCTCCGACGAAGAGGCACAGCACAAGCTGTACTGGACCGACGACCGCATCAGCGCTGGCGACAATCCGCTGGAGTTCGGCGAGAACAATTCCGGGAAGGGAGTCGGCGGCAGTACCGTTCATTTCACCATGGTTTCCCTGCGGTTCCGGCCGGAACGCTTCCAGACTCGTACCAAGCTGGGCTACGGCGTGGACTGGCCCATTCACTGGAAGGAGATGTGGCATTACTACTCCGAAGTCGAACAGACACTGAAGATTTCCGGACCGGTGCGCTATCCCTGGGGCCCGCCGCGCGGGCGTTATCCTTATCGGCCCCACGAGGTAAACGGGGCCGGGTTGATCCTGGGACGTGCTGCCGAAGCGCTCGGCATAGAGTGGGCACCGACTCCCCTTGCGACCGTTTCGGCTCCGCGGGGAAAGTCCCATCCTTGCGTGTACCGCGGCTTCTGCATCGTCGGTTGTTCCACCAACGCCAAACAGAGCGTTCTGGTGACGTGGATTCCTCGAGCGATATGTGCGGGGGCGGAAATCCGCGATCGATCCATGGTCGGGCGCATCGAATCAGGACGAGACGGCAGGGCGACGGGCGTTATCTACCAGCAGAATGGCAGGTGGCGAAGGCAGAAGGCACGCAACGTGGTGGTCGCCGGCTATGCCATCGAAACCCCGCGGCTACTCTTGAATTCTGCTTGCTCCCGGTTTCCGGACGGACTGGCCAACTCCAGCGGTCTGGTGGGCAAGAACCTGATGCCTCAGTCCAATCAGGCGGTGTGGGCAACCATGGATGAGGAAGTCCGATGGTATAAGGGTCCGCCGGGCATGGCGATCACCGAACACTGGAACTACGTCGATGAAGGCAAGGATTTCCATGGAGGCTATGTGTTTTTGAGTCAGGGACCGCTGCCCATCGATTGGGCCCGAAGTGTTGCCACTGGGCGCGGGATGTGGGGGATGGAACTGCGCCGGGAAATGACCAAGTACATTCACCAGGCCGGCTTAAAAATTGTGGGCGACGTTGATGCGCAGGAACAAAACCGCGTCGAATTGTCCGACGAGACCGATCGATACGGCCTGCCGATCCCCAGGATCACCTTTTCTTACTCCGATAACGACAAGCGGCTGTACCAGCATGCTGTAAGGTTCATGCGCCAAGGCTTCGAGGCGATCGGCGGGCGAGATCTTTGGGAAACTTCGGGGACTGCCCATCTGCTCGGTACCTGTCGCATGGGCGACCACCCCGCAACCAGTGTCACCAACGCCGATGGCAGAACCTGGGACATTCCGAATCTCTGGATTTGCGACGGGTCGCTCTTTCCGACCTGTGGCGCGGTCAATCCGTCTCTCACCATCCAGGCGTTGGCCTGCCGTACCGGCGACCGGATCAAACAACTGGCCCGCCGTGGTGAGCTTTGATGCCGCCTAAGAGAACGTGTCAAGAGATGCCCGCAATACCGTCACCCGGCGAAAACCGGGGGGCCAAAAGCCCCTGAGAAAACTGGATTCCGGCTAAAAACATGCCGGAATGCACGGCGCAACGATCCCGAAGACTTCCAGGGTTCGGTTTGATCCGTGCTCATGATCGTTCGCCGGAATGGCGTGATGTGATTTATGAAAGCTTTCTAACACACTCTCAAGTTTTCCGGCCGTACCCATCCGCACAGCCGGGTGTCATTCCGAGAACAAAGTGCGGTTTCCGGGTGGAGACGGTCTGGCTTCAGAGGTTCATTGAGGAGGTTCATCATGATTCCAAACCTGAGATTATACGCGCTGATCGCCGACGGTGAACGGGGGGCTCTGGTGGGCCCTTCGGGTGAGATGACGTGGCTGTGCATGCCGTCGTGGGACAGCGAATCGGTTTTTACCACTCTGCTCGGCGGTGAAGGTTCCTATGCCATTACACCCCTCGGGCGATACGTGTGGGGTGGCTATTACGAACTGGGTTCTCTCATCTGGCGCAATCGCTGGACTCTGGCGGACGGCAGCATCGTGGAATGCCGCGATGCGTTGGCTTTCCCCGGAGATCCGGAGCGAGCCCTGGTGCTGCGGCGCCTGTCGGCCCCCAAGGGTAGAGCGAAGGTTCGAGTGCGCCTGGCCTTGCGCGGATCGTTCGGTAGACAATCCCCGCAGGATTTGCGCCGTACCGAGCAAGGTGAGTGGACGGCCAGAATTCACGGGCTCCACGCACGATGGACCGGTGGGGAAGGGGCGGATTTGCACCCGGAGAACGAGCTGACGCTGGAAATGGAGATTGTCGAAGGGCAGAAGCAAGATTTCTTGCTGGAGCTTTCAACGAAAGGGTTCTCCGGTTCGCCCCCCGATCCCGAAGAGCAGTGGAATTTTACCAAGCGCAGTTGGGAGCTTTCAGCACCGCGCCTGGACAAATGCGCGGGAGAACGGGATGCCCGCCACGCATGGGCCGTTTTGCGCGGCCTCACCACCTCGACCGGAGGAATGGTCGCCGCCGCCACTACGTCTCTGCCGGAGCGCGCCGACAGCGGTCGCAGCTACGACTATCGTTACGTTTGGATCCGCGATCAGTGCTGGACAGGGCAGGCGATGGCAGTCGTCGGTTCCCTGGACTTACTGCGGGATGCCCTGCGCTTTGTGCGCAACCGCCTGTTGGAGGATGGCTCCGATTTGCGCCCTGTTTATACCGCTTCAGGCCGGAAAGTCCCGGAGGAACGTGAGCTGGAGCATCTGCCCGGCTATCCCGGGAGCACTCGCATCGTCGTCGGCAACAGGGCGGGGGAGCAATTCCAGTTGGACGAGTTTGGTGAAACGCTGCTGCTTTTTGCGGCCGCGGCTCGCCAGGATGTTTTGGACACCGAAAGCAGGCGAGCAGCGGAAGTTGCGGCTGCCGCCATTGAGCAGCGCTGGCAGGAAAAGGGGGCGGGGGTGTGGGAGACCAAGCCGCGGCATTGGACCTATAGCCGCCTGGTGTGTGCTGCCGGGCTGCGTCAGATGGCGGAATATGGGGTCTCCCGCCAGGTCGCCGCCCGCTGGATGGCGCTCGCTGAAGCCATCACCGCCGAAGCTGCCGCAACGGCGGTGCACCCGTCCGGCCGGTGGCAACGGTCGACGGATGATGAGCGAGTGGATGCCTCTTTGTTGCTGCCCGTTTTGCGGGACGCCGTGGAACCGCACGATCCTCGATCCCTAGCGACTTTACAGGCGATACAGGAGGATTTGGTGAGAGACGGCTACTGCTATCGCTTCCGCTCCTCCCTTCCTCTCAATGAGGGCGAGGGAGCCTTTACCGTCTGTGGCCACTGGCTTGCTCTAACCCATGTGAAGCTGAAAAACATGGTCGAGGGTGCCCGCTGGTTTGAGCGTTCTCGAGCGGCGTGCGGCCCTCCCGGTCTGTACTCGGAGGAATACGATGTGATCCAGAGGGAATTACGGGGCAATTTGCCGCAGGCTTTCGTGCATGCGCTGCTGCTGGAAAGTGCCGCGCGTCTGGGGCGGGATCTCGGCGAAGTGAAGATGAAACGCATCAGAGAATACAAATCCAGCGACTGACATTTGCGGCTACAGACATTCCCTCAATAAAATACCGAGTATGCCTGATGGTGAGCGTCGGTGGCGACAGCGGAATCGGTCGAGCAGTGTCCGTGGCAAATTCCTTTCCGTCTGCCACCAACACCAAAAAACCTATCCTTTTCCAGGGAGAAGGAATTACGGATGATATATTGAGAAAGGTTTTCTATTCCTTTTGCGTCGTCCGATTTGATCCGCACCTCATTATGGACGCTGAATCCAGAGGTATACCGCCACTTCATTATCATTGTTATGAAGGTATCATCTATCTGTCCTTCCTTTTTCAACATCTTGAGCACATGAGCACGAAAAAACTCGGCCAATGGATGGAGACTCACCCTCGGCATGACAAAAAAATAGCCGCTCTCGAGGAAGAGACCGTCGGTCGCCAGGGCGTGAAGATGCGGGTGAAAACGGGCATAGTCACCGAATGTCTGTATTGCTATTATGATACCTGGGATACCATGTTTCTTTCCCATGCTAACCCTAAGAAACTGTGTCAGACTCTTTGCCGCACACTGACTGAGTTTGCCCAGCAGTTTTCGATCATAGAGGAAGAACTTTCTCAAGATCTTAGGAATGGAAAAAACGTATTGACGAAGGGGGACTGGATAAAGAACCGTTTCCTTGAGGTGATGGCCGAACTGGACCACCTTCTTGGCATGGCATGATGGGCAGGTAAGCGAAGACTCAGAAACCATCTTCCCCGGGAACTGAACGCCAAAATAAACTCATGATGGCAATCAGGGCATTTTATCCGAGCGAAGCCTTCGCGCAGGTCTCCGCAATCGAGGTATTTGCGAACGACATGAGAAATGACCGGCCGATAATAACCGTATTGCCGCTGAAAGAGATCGTCATAGCGCTCCTCGAACTCGTGAAAGTGATGATCGAGAAGCTTCCACAGAGAAGTCTCCTGCGGTTTTCTTCGCCTGTATATTTTGACCTCGCTGCTGTATTCCATACCGCTCCCCTTTTGCCGACAAGGGAGCTATCATAACAGCGATATCTGACATTTTTATTACATCAATAATTAGTTAGATAAACTATGGGATACTCCGATCAAGTTTGGCAATTTCCCTTAGGCACGATAACGTTTAGATTTAGCGACGTTGCCTCTTGAAAAGAGGTGATCTCTGGGGTTATATTGCGTTTTCCAGAGGAAAAAGTCCAGATATTGAAATTCCCCTGACGATACATCATATTTATCATACTTAGCCCAACAAAAACATTCTGCGGACGAGCCGCAGATGTTCACGTTATCTTTGAGAAGAATCTCAAGAAACCTCGTTTTATTTGACAATATTTTGTGGTTCTCTGGCGTTTTTATCTAATTATTACCAAAAAAAATTGGAAAACATCGGGAGATATATTTGTAAAAGAAATAGAAAAAAGTAAAAAACAAGGACTGAACGAGTCAGATCTATTTGACTTTCCCAACCCCGTTGCAAGCGTTCGCCATCTTCCTTGACTGAGGCAGGAGAAGGCAGCAGCTGGTCTTTTTCAGGATTCATTCGGGAAAATCCACGGAACGCTCATGTATGGTTCAGATTAATATTGTGGCAAACTCCCTATGGAATCTTTCTTTTGGGTCAAGATGGTTGGGAAAAACAGCATCCAATTAAATCTCCTTGCGGTTACCTGGTATTGACTGGCTGCACTGTTACCATTGCCGAAATCATCGGCAGCAACATCAGCATCTACATCGATGGTAACAAGGCCATCATCTGTTGGTGTAACCAGTGCGGTATACACCACTGTACTGTCAGCTGTAAAATTGCTGAGATCTCCATTGCTCACGCTGATATCGGTTTCAATAAAACCACTAACCGGTTTGCTGAAGGTAAAGGTTGCTATAAAATTTCCCCTGACTGGCCCTGCTGGTCCGCTGATGGTTACAGATGGCAAGATCGTGTCATAGTTTAGGGGGTCTGCGTAAAACTCCTGGGGCAGCTCAACATGCTCGCCTTAAAGTTGGAGAAGGACGGCTGGGTCGGCTTTCTTCTGTGTTGCAATTTCGGTATCGCAGATCAGCAGACGATTCTTATCGATGCCGTATTTGCTTTGCATCAGGCTCTGCACCGCCTCAGCTCTTTGTTGGCCAAGCTCTACCATCTGCTTCCGTTTTTTTTCATCGATCGGCACGTCGTTTGACTGCACCGCCGCCTTTTCCTGTTCGGTTATAAATTCCCAGGAGGCAACCCGGGGACAGATTTGCAGATCGGTCTTCTGTTTGTCCTGCAGAATTTTGCCTATTCGCTCAAGATATTTCAGGTGGTCTGCGGTGAGCGCCTTCTTTTGCGGCGCAAAGAGCAAAGGCGGCAGATCCACCTGCAGCATTTTCTCACCTACCTTCATCCCGACATAGGCGAGCGCCCCATAGGGTCCCAGGGCATAGGTGAGATAGGCCGAGGCGGCGGGTATGATGGCTTTGCTCAGGGCAGTGATCAGCACATCGGATATCCCCACGTTCAGCTTGCTTATCGGCCCGCTGAGCGGCACGTCGAGCTTGATATTCTGATCGTTGTCCCGGAGGACTGACAGCGCCGCATCGAGGGGAATCGGCAACTGATTGTCGAGTTCAGCTGCCAGTTTCGGGGAAATGGTTTTGGTTTTCAACTTTTTCAGCAACAGGTCATTTTTCAAGTCCAGCCTGTCGTCGGCAAGCTTCATCGAACTCTTCAACTGCAACTGGCCACTTGCCATTGCTGTACCTACCGACTGAACTGTATAGGCCGACAGGCTGGAAAGAGGGTAGTTTTTCAAATCCATCTGCAAATCTGCCTTCGGTTTTTTCTTAAATGGAAAGATATTGCCGGAAAGCTCGATCGGTGCCCGTTCTTCAAGCTCTCCCTGCAGCCGGATCGAAGTTTTTTGATCGGGCTGTGTCGAGTCAAGACTCTTGAGTTCCAGCACGGAGATTATGAGGTCGGTTTTATATGGTACGGCAAGAGTGTAATCCTCGAAAAAGAGATGACTTTTGCCGGCGACATCAATTTTTTGCAGCTTAAAAGGAGTATTGCGGGATTCCTGGGCAGCAGGCTGAGCTGTCGGAGCTTCTGCCGGCGATTCTGATGCTGCGCCATCTGCCGGTTCGGTGGCTGGTGCCTGCATCCGGGCCAGCTGCTGATCAATATTGATATTGCCATCCTTATCACGCACAACGGTTGCAACCAGGTCGTTGAAGTGCAGGGTATCACCCTGAAAACCCGTGTCATTGCTCCACTTGATGGCGGTCAGGGTCGCATCGCTAAAGGATACGGCGGGAACTGTTTGCGAAGTGTCACCAGAATCGAGCATGGCAAGATTCTGCAGCCGGAGTTGTTTCACCCCGACGGTCGCTTGTTCCGCAAGCGATATATCGGTAAGGGTGACTCCATCCAATCGGACCAGCTCCTGCTCATTCTGGCTTGCCGTAACTACAGGTTTTTGCAGCTGCAGCTCCCGCATGGTGAATGTTGCCAGGTCCTCGGTGGCAATATCCGTCAGGGCAATCTCCGGAATGTCAATCTGCACCGGAAGATTGCCAGCAACAGTTGCCCTCAGCCCCTTGGTCGACATGTCTGTTATCGCTAGCTTTCTGCCGCCTTCGTTGGCCAGCCCATCTATAGTCAGCTGATCAAAAAAAACGACTGGTTTTTCCTCCTGCCCCTGGCCTAGTGAAAAATTCTGCACTGCCAGTGAACTCTTGCCGTCGATATCCAGTTCCTCACCCATACCCACGGTGGATTTCGTTTTCAGCTCCACTTTCTCCTGTCCCAGACTCATTTGTGACTCGGCAAGGGTGGTACTCAAAGACCCGCCGGTAAGGGTCCCGTCCAGCTCGACAACAGATCGTGTGCCGGATACCGGCTGGCTGAAGCCAACCGTGCCCAGCCAGGCGGCATTCTGGCCGCTGATGGTAAAGTTCGCGTCCTGTTCGTCACCAGCCACTTCAAATGTTCCAAGGTCAAGGGCGCCGTCAGCATGAATGGACTGGCCGGGTTCGGGATTTTTGGAATCGTACTGAACTGTGCCTTTCCAGGAGAGGCTCTCGTCGATAATTCCATAGGAAGGCAGCGTCAGCTCCAGGCCCGTCAGCTGCAGAGAGCCGTCATTATTGATGAGCATGTTCGGTCTGAGCGTCAATTTGGTCGCACCATTTAAATCGACATGCTTCAGCTTGGTCACCAGGTCCGCTGAGGGTATGGAGAGATGCAGGGTGCGTGCGGCAAGCAGACCGTCAAGGGCTACAGTCGGCGAACCCTGCGCCGGGCTGTCATACATTACTTTACCTTTCCAGCTCAGTTCATCGAGCTTACTGGTGAAATCTTTATTGCCAAGATCAGAACCGGAGACTTTGAAGTTTCCGTCATATTCAGCATGCATTCCTTGTTCGTTACTCTGAGTGAATACGGCCTGGCCGTCAAGACCAACCGCCCCACCGACGGTCGGCAGGACATCGTGCATCAACCGGGAAAGATCCTTTAAGTTGAAGCCGCCAATTGCCACCCGGCCGCCAAGGCGCAGCGCAGGAACTAGTTGTACCGTATCCAGCTGCAGCTCAACCGGTTCATTGTTCAGTTGCCCCTTGAAGGTAAAGGTTCCGGCTGGTTGTCCCTCCCGGGTAGTGAGTCGCTTAATTTCTGCCTGGTCGATGAAAAGAGTCAGGTCCAGTTCAGGGGTTGTCAAATGGACACTGGAATCGGTTAGAGTGACATCGTCGGCCAGGATATTCCAGCGCGATGCCAGCTCTTCGTTCGAGTCCACTTGCTGCTCTTTACGGTCGCCCTGCACTGTGATGGAGCCAAATCGCCAACTGCCATTGTCATATTGTTCAAGGTCAATGGCCAGGTCATGATAATTTACTTTTTCCAGATGGATATTGCGCTTGAGGAGGGAAGTCAGTCCTATATCAACCACCATGCTGGCATCGCGGAGGATTGAACGTCCCTCCTTCTGCACATCAACTCCACCAACGGTTAATTGCGCGGTAAATGGATTGAAGCGCAGTTTGTTGATCGTCGCACTGTCAGCGCCATTTTTCAACAGCCAGTCGGTAAGGTAATATTTGACGCCGAGAGGCAGCAGCAGAAAAAACAGGACCAGGGCCACGACAACCCCGCCTGCAATTTTTACCCAACGCTTGGCCAGAAGTTGCTTGATAGTCAGGTGATAAGTCATCGCTTTGTTACCCCCTCCTAACTTTTCAATAAATTCCATCCCATCTGCCGTCAACATCAAACAACCTATCCGTTTTCAACCGCCCTTTCAAGTAATTTTGGGTTTCCCATTTTTTGCTCTTAATATTCAGAGCAATAAGCTGTCTTCTCACCACCGTTTCAGCCCTTTTTGTACGTATCCATCAGCGGTCATTGACTTGTTTAAAAGTCAAGAACCGGCTCATCATATCCGGGCCAGCCATCATTATAGGGTGTAATCTACGGCTCCGTATAATCGGGGGCGGACTTCGGTGGTGCCCTAGGGTTTTTCTTCTCTTCGAAAATATTCAGATGTGTGAGAATCTTCTTTATAACCGTATTGATATATATGAAACTGATGATGCGCATTTCCCCGGTGCACTTAGGACAAGTAAGGGGATCGACCTCCCAGACCTTCTTAATACACTCACGCCACATCAGTTGTGGTATTCGTTTTGGCTTGTAGTAAGGCTCAAGACACGTGTCCTGCATGGATTAGTGCTAATAGTTCCGACCTCACCGGACGGATGGAAGGGCCAGCAGGCTCTATTTCAATCTGTGAACCATGCAGGTTAGGGAGTATTCAAGGGACCGGCTCGGCTACATTCGGGAGGCTAGGTTAAACAGGACCCAGATTGTTCCGCCGACCATGAGTGCAAGAATGAGGGTGGAAAAGAGAATAAGCTGCAGGTCCTCCCGATTCTGTTTTGAGAATCCAATATGCAAGAAGAAGCGGAAGTGGACGATTATCTGCAGGAGAGCGAGTGCGCCGATGCCTATAAGCATCCAGAAATGCTGAAAATGTGACCAATGTACCATCCCGAAAGCCAGGCCGGTAAGAATTAGGGCAAGCGTGAAGCCATAGATGTAGGATCGAAGTTCCTGCCAGTATCCGCCTTCCTCTTCCTTATGGTGGGCTTGTTCACCTTCATCAGGGCTGGACTGTTTGTCTTCGGACCGTTTTTCTTTCCTATGGTCGGACGCCTCATCTTCTCTAGAACTGGACGTCTCGTCTGCCCTGACTCGGGCAAGTCCGGTCTGCATTCTGCTGATGAGGCCGTAGAGCCATCGCAGTCCGAATGCGACGAAAAACGCTGTCTTCAGCAGCTTTAGTACAGAACTGATTGAATTATCGCTGTGTCGCTTGCGAGCATGGCTCATTGCAGCCCTCCAAGATAGACCACCGAAAAAATCCCTATCCACACAATGTCCAGAAAATGCCAGAACAACCCTAGCCTGAGCAGACCGAGCTTGACGCCCTTGTCGATGCCGTAAATGGCGAGCTGCGCCAGCAGGGCGACTATCCAGATGATGCCGGTTGTTACATGCAGCCCATGCAGCGGCACCAGCGCGAAAAATGCGGAAGAAAAACCATCGCGGCTGGGGCCGCCGCCCTTGTCGAACATAGAGATGAAGTCGTGGATCTCGTAACCGAGGAAGGCAAGACCAAGGAACATTGTTACAATGAGCCACAGTACGAGTGTGCGCATAGAGCGGCTGTGCTTCAGCGACAGAGAGGCCAGGCCGAAGGTGAAGCTGCTGGTCAGAAGCAGAATGGTTTCTATGAAAGCGCTCTTAATGTCATAGAGCTTTTCCGGGCCGGGGCCACCTGCCAGCGCGTTAAGCGAGATGATGTAGATGGCGAACAGCAGCCCAAAGATGATCGCGTCGCTCATCATGAAGACCCAGAAGCCGAAGATAGTCTCTTCGCAGCGGTCATCGACGTCCGGATGGGCGGCACCGAGATTCAGACCGGGATAGCGTATAGAGTCGGGGATCATTGGGTCACCTCCGGAAGCGCGTGAGCTGCTAGCCCATCGTTGGCGGGTTCTGCTTCCTCGAGTCGCGATACCGGCCGCGTGGCGGCAATGGTGGCAAGCCAGCGTCTATGCTCTCGCTTCACTTCCTCGGCCGGGATGATTTTTTCGTTATCTCGGACAAAGCCGTAGGCGATGGTTGCCACGAAGAACAGGAGCGCTCCGAACACAACCATCCACCACAAATACCAGACAAGGCCGAAGGCGGTGAGGAACCCGGCGACGCAGAAGACGGGGCCCATGGCACTGTTCTTCGGCATAGGGATGTCGATGTATTCCTCCGGCTCTTGATAGGCCACACCCTTGTTTTTGGCGACCGTGAAATTGTCCCGCGCCGACACCTGGGGGATGACCGTGAAATTGTATTCGGGCGGCGGCGCCGGTGTCGCCCACTCCAGGCTGCGGCCATCCCATGGATCGCCTGCCGGCACGGCATAGGCTGCCCGCTTTTTAACCGAGACATAGAGCTGCACAAGCAGACAGCCTAACGCGGCGAGGACGCTAATCGCACCAACCCAGGCGACAGTCATGTAGGGGAGATAGACTGGATTGGAATAGGAGAGGGTGCGGCGCGCAAAGCCGAGCAGCCCGAGAGCATAGAGCGGGGAGAAGGCAAGGAGGAAGCCGATGATCCAGAAAAAGGCCGCGGCTTTTCCCCAGAATTCGTCGAGACGGAAACCGAACGCTTTTGGAAACCAAAAGTGATAGGCGGCGAGCATCCCGAAAAGCAGGCCCGGTATAAGCACGTTGTGGAAGTGCGCGACCAGGAACAAGCTGTTGTGGACCTGAAAATCTACCTGCGGATTGGCAAGCAGGATGCCGGTCATGCCGCCGATCACAAAAAGCATCATGAAGCCGAGCGCATAGATCATCGGTGTCTTGAAGCGCACCCGTCCGCGAAACATGGTGAGCATCCAGTCATAAATTTTTACGCCGGTAGGAATGCCGATCAGCATGGTTGCGATACCGAAGACACTATTTATGTTTGCGTTCTGGCCCATGGTGAAAAAATGGTGCACCCAAACCGCAAAGGAGAGGACGGTAATCGTTATAGTGGCAAGAACCAGAGACTTGTAGCCATAGAGCGTCTTGCCGGAATAGGTTGAGAACACTTCAGAATAGACGCCGAAGGCAGGCAGGATCAGGATATACACCTCCGGATGGCCGAATAACCAGAACAGATTGGCGTAATTCATCATATTGCCGCCGAGGTCGTTGGTGAAAAAATGGCAGCCGAGATAGCGGTCCATCGCCAGGAGCGAGGTGGCAACCGTGAGCGGCGGCATGCCGAATATCATCAGGATGCTGATGCACAGCGCTGTCCAGGAGAATAATGGAAGGCGGAAGAAGCTCATGCCCGGCGCACGCTTCTTGTAGATGGTGACAGCGAAGTTGATGCCGGTCATGGTCGTGGAGATGGTTGAGAGCGTGACCGCCCAGATCCAGTAGTCCGGTCCAACCCCGCCATTGAAGGCATTCTCCGTATAGGGCGGATAGCCGCTCCAGCCGCCGGTGGAAAACTTGCCGATGTCGAGCGAGACCATGAGAATCGCAGCGCCGGCGGCTGTCAAGCCCAGGCTGATCGAATTCATGACCGGGAAGGCGACATCGCGTGTGCCGATCTGCAGCGGCATTACGTAGTTGATGATGCCGATCAGAAACGGCATCGCCATGAAGAAGATCATGATTGTGCCGTGGGTGGTGAAAAACTCTCCGAAATGCTCCGCCGAGAGAAAGCCGCCGTTCAGGGCGAAAGCCTGCTGTGTGCGCATGAAGAAGGCTTCTATCACCGCCCGCGACAGCATCACGAAGGACAGCACAATATACATGATGCCGATCCGCTTGTGATCGACGCTGGTCAGCCATTCCGACCACAGCACCTTCCACTTGCCGAACCAGGTGATGAGACCGATTGTGACCAAGGCGCCGAGAATTACAAGCAATGCGGCGAAAGTGACAATGACGCCGTTGACGATGTTCTCGACTGTTGGATGCTCGATCATCTTCCAGAACGGAAGTGAGTCGAGGCTGAGCCGGCCGAAGATAAAATGCATCAGTGACATGGCGATCAGTCCGATTTGGCTGTGGCGGGAGTGCCCTTTAAAATGTTCCGGACCGTTGGTCCGCCGTGAAAGAAAGCGACTATGTTCTTGAACAGATCGACCGGTACATCGCGGAAATAAAGGACGCCTTCCGGCATGTTTTCTACCCGAAGATTGTGGCGCAGCTCAGAGACCTTATTGCGACCGCTGAGTTCACCGTAGACATCTGGCGTCAGCGCTATGCCGGTCGTCCGCACTTTGCCGACCCATGCCTCAAAATCCGCCGGAGACATAGCCACGGCACGGAACTGCTGTTCTTGAAATCCTTCGCCATTGTATTGCGTATTCTCTCCAAGATAGCTGCCGGTGTGGTCGGCCTTCAGGTGCAGCTGCGTGGTCATACCGGCCATGGCGTAGATCTGACTGCCGAGTGAGGGAATAAAGAACGATTGCATCACGGAGTCGGAGGTGAGCTTGATGGCGACCGGCCGGTCGACGGGGAGCGAAAACTGGCCTACACTGGCAACTCCTAACGTCGGATAGATAAACAGCCACTTCCAGTCATAGCCCACGACTTCAACCGGTAAGGCCTTTCCACTGCCTGCGAGCGGCTTGTAGGGGTCGAGTTGGTGTGTACCGTTCCATAACCATATGGACATCACAATAACTACACAGAAGGGAACACCCCATGCGAGGATCTCAACTGACCAGGCGAAGTCCCAGTCGGGTTGGTATTTCGACGACCTGTTCCTGTAGCGATAGCGCCAAGCAAAGTACGGCGTCAGCAGGAAGACAGGCACCACGACGATGAGAAGAGCCAGAATGATGTAGATGAAATAGGTACGCTGCTGGGCGGCGATGGGTCCGTGAGGTATGAGAAAGGTAATGTCGTCGTAAGAACAGCCGGCGAGCGAAAGCACCAGCGCAGCGGTCATTAATCGGATGAGTGCCCTAGCAGTTCCCGGCCATATAAGCGGTGCGGGACGATACCGCAAGAAATATGCTCCTATTCCTTGCATTGTGCCTTTCATACATGCCGAGATCCTGAAGCTATTCCATTCCTTGTCAGGGATAAAATATTCGCCCATGCCTGCAAGGCTACTGAGACCAATGTCGGATTTCATTGTAAGTCCTCTAAAGGCATTAGTTGTCTGAGCTTTATATCATGCAATATGTAAAGAATCTGTAAAGGGATCAACGTTCCTATTTTGCCGAGCAGATTATTTCTTCTGCTCAGGTAGAAACCGTTCAGTACTGTGGCCAGACCCAGGAGAATCGAAGAACAGGGCAGCCTGGTTTTACATTGAGCTCCTGGTATTCCAGAAGAACAGCAAACATCATGCCACTCTAATCTAAATACTCTCTCCTCCTGCCATACCACTGCAAAAGGATGCCATGGGATAGGTAAAAAAGAGGTGTAGACACATCCCGGAACAGCAGGGCAAGGCTGTTGACGGGCGGGATACTACCAAGCGTTTTGCGATTATTATGTCCAGAACAGCGGGACTGTGTCCGAAAGAACAGGACGGCGGTTCTCGGCGCATTGTAGTGCCGTGCTTGGGCCTAACATCAATCTGCCAATGTCGCCTGATCTGGAGCCGATTGCCTATGAGTTGTCACAAAAAGCCCTATTTTTCCCGTGTGTCATCTTTGAGCGATAATTTACCGACGAATCACCTTCTTCATATATCAGCTTTTCCCGAGACGCGGTTCGTCGAACCCCTCTCCGATGTATCTGCCCGTAGCAACCAACGTCAATTGTTTGTCCAGGGGTGTTTCGGATATGCGCTTATAGATTTCTGCGATTTCCCTTGTTCCTCTTCCTCCCTTGAGTGTCATGACTTCGGGAATTTTTTCTCTGAGCTTTCCGGCGATTAATTCCAGATGGTAGGTCCTTTCGGTCAATACAAGGCAGTTCCTGCCACTCTCATGGCTTTTTACTACATCGTCGACAATCTGCTGGTTACGCATCTGGCTTTCAACCATGAGCGAATAGTGCTCCTGAATGGATACGTCTTTTTCCTCCTTGTCAAGCGGACCCGCAGAGCGGTAAATCTCGGTATTACAAAATGATCGAAGGGGCTTTTTTCGTCCTCTCTTTTTCACACCTCTGTCCGATACGGGCAGGTGTCATTTATCGCCAGGAATTCTGATAATTTGTTCTTCCATTGCCTTATCAGGCTGGCTCTATCGACAATAATGAGGGTATTGACTTTCCTTTCGGCGATCAGTCTGATTGCCACAACCGTTTTCCCGAAAGCCGTTGTGCCGGAGAGAACACCGATATCATGCTCAAGGAACCTGTCCACTGCCTGTGGCTGTCGTCTCGCAGGTTGCCAATGAATGCAACGTCGATCCTTTTGCCGTGATTGTTCAATTTTCATGTTGGGACCTCTCGCGTTTCCCATCTGAGCACAGGGATTCAAACTCTCCCAGAACAAGCGTTATGAACCTAGTCGGCAGGAACGTTCATAGACCGAGACAAAGACATCGCGTAACAGTTAGATCCGGTTCTCAGTTCATGCACCTCGAACAACTCTTCCAGTCGTTGCGACATGGCAATCGACAGATAATCACTTCCGCCGATATCTATCGGATAATGAAAAAGATATCCTTATGGGCGTAATATGTCAATTATAGTGATCGGCATCATGCGGATGGAGCTAGGAGGATGAAATCAGGAAAGCGGATTGCCCAAATTTCACCCTTGATTTTCTGACATAAATCAGACATAACGTTGCCACTTAGAAGCGAGTGGAGTCGTTTTGTCTGGAGCCCAGCATGAAAAAAAAGCCAGAAGACATTTTTCGCTCATGTGGTGGCCAACTGCGAATGAGCGAGGCGGTTGAGCGCGGGATAACCCGCTACATGCTTTATTCACTCCGAGACAAAGGGGTGATTAAACAGGTCAGCAGAGGGGTTTTGTCGTCTGGTGGAGCTTCCGCCCATCAGCAACCCAAACCTTGTGACGCTTAGCCTCCGTTTTGCGAATGCCGTCATTTGCCTTATCTCAGCACTTGCTTACCACATTCTGGCATGATCGACAATGGGGGCTGAAAGCCTTGATGGCCATGGAAAAGAAGGCGGAGGCCTTGCGTTATGCCGAAGACTCCCGTGGCCTGAATGAACCGGAGCATAGCATAAGTAAAGCCTGTGAAGAGATTCTGCTTACGAGCGGTATGGTAGAAGAAGCGTATGCCGGATACGCAATCGAGGCCAATCAAAAGACCACCTATATGGCTACCTTCCGGGCAATCGTCAAATAATACCCAAACAAAGGGCGGGGAGATATCCTCGCCGATCTGGTAGCCAACTCACCGGGATAATGGCCCGTATGGTTCTTGACCTTTTCAGGAGATAATGGTACACATGAAGTAACAAAAACAGTAACTTTATGTGGACTACATCGATGCAGCCGATTAAAGAATTAGCTCGAATTCTCGAGAGACTGGCTGGTGAAGATCATTATCTCTTTTCACTCGAGGATATGCGAAGCGCACTGCCAAAGGCAAGTCCAGGTGCCTTCAAGGCCCTGCTGAGCCGGGTGGAGAAGTCTGGATTTTTTCGACGGGTCTGTCGGGGAATCTACCTCTATCCCCGGGTGAGCTATCCGACAGGGCTGGTGCTCTTTCATACGGCGGCAAAATTGCGGGCGAACTGCTTCAATTACCTGAGTCTCGAAACGGTATTAAGTGATGCCGGGGTCATATCCCAGATTCCTTTAAACTGGATTACCCTGATGTCTTCGGGGCGCAGTCATATTGTGAATTGCGGCGATTTTGGTCATATCGAATATATCCACACCAAGCGCCGTCCGGAGGATGTCGCCGAGCAGTTAAGCTACGACCAGGACTGTCATCTCTGGCGAGCTTCGGTAAACCTTGCCCTGCAGGATATGAAGTTAACCCGGCGCAACATGGACCTGATCGATTGGGAGGCGGCCGATGAATATCTTTGAGCAGCTTGTCGATGAAGCGATGCGCAGTCAACCGCAGCTCGCACCACTTCGCATGGTAGTGGAGAAGGAGCTTCTCCATCATGATATCCTGCGCGAAATGAGCCGGGCAGGATTTTTAAAGGATCTGACCTTCATTGGCGGCACTTGTTTGCGGGCCTGTTATGGTTCTCAACGGTTGAGTGAAGACCTGGATTTTACGGGAGGAGCCGATTTTACCCGTGAAAGGTTGGCGGATCTCGGTAAGGTTCTGGTCGACCGTCTTGAAATTAAATACGATTTGCCGGTCGAGGTGGGTGAGCCGCGTCGTGAAACGGGGAATGTTGATACCTGGAAGCTGCGCATAATTACCCGGCTGGCGCGAAAACACTTGCCTGTTCAACGGATTAATATTGATATCTGCGCCCTGCCCAGCCATGATCGGCAGCCGATGATGTTGCGGAACCATTATGGTGTCGAAATGGGCACCTCGGGGCTTATTTTGCAAGCGCAAAGCCGTGAAGAGATCCTGGCCGACAAGATGGTTGCCCTGACGTTGCGGCCAAATCGGCTCAAAAGCCGCGATTTGTGGGATATTGTCTGGCTGAACCGGCAGGGGATTGTTCTGCCGGTTCAGCTGGTGCTCAAAAAGGCGAAGGATCGCCGGCAGGACATCACTCGCTTCCTGGAACAGTTACAGGAGCGCATCAAATTGCTGCGATTGGACCCTGCCCTTCATAAGGATTTTATCACGGAAATGCGCCGTTTTCTCCCTCCTGCAGTGTCTGGAGACAATCTTGAGACCGATGAGTTTTGGAGCTATCTCGTCAGTCTTATAACTGATGAGGGCGAGAAGGTACGACGGGAAGCATGAAAAAATCGTACAAAGGGATAGGTGACGGTATTTTTGACGGTAAGCCGAAATATATTCATTGAATATATACTTAAATAACAAGATTTTATTTGACTAAGGCGACTCCCGCCGCCTCCGTCATTTATTAATAATAAAATTAATTTGTTAGAAGTGGAAACCCAAAAAGAGACGGTTGTTCAGATGTTGTTTAGGAGAGGACTGGACTATTGAAAATCAGAGATTCAGTAGTGGTTTCAGTCAGCATCGCCATTTAAGATGGAGCAGTTATAGTAATTGATTCTCTGCAGGGAACTTTTTTTCTGCATCGTCTTGAGTTTCAGGAACTGGGTTGTTATTTCTATCTCCATAGAGAGTTTCACGCGAAATACTGGGTTATCGTAATGAAGACCAACTGTTCCAAAATCCGTAAACAGCTTTAAAAATAGAATAGACATTGTGATTGGAGGTGACAATTTTGTTTAATAAATATTTCATCTACATTGTAGTGCTCCTATCATTTCTAGGAGGATGTGCAGGCTCCCAGGTAACCCTTGATGACGAAAGTATCAAAACTCGTCTGGCGCCAGGACTCCGAGTCTTATACTTTAATGGCAAGTATCGTCATGTCTGGCAGATCCCCGATGGGGATAGGGCGATTCTGGAAAAAGGGAGGCTAGGTCAGCCCATTTTAATGATTGATAATAAGTTTGGAGAGAACGAAGTCTTTGACAGTGGCAGGAACCGCAATGTTGGCATGCAGATGAAGGGATATCTTCACCTCGAAAAAAAGGGGTCTTATGAATTCCAGGCTTTGTCCAACGATGGAGTAGAGATCATCATTGACGGTAACAGTATTCTAATCGATCCGGACGTTCATTCGGACCGGCTGTCAAATATCGAAACACTTTCTGTACAAGAAACCGGATGGCATTCGCTGATGGTTAAATATTTCCAGCGAAAAGGCACGGCGGCGATTACACTTTTCTGGAAAACGCCTGGAAAGGATGAATTTGAAGTGATCCCCGCAGGAGTATACGGCCATCTGTTGGACGATCCTAAAAACATATAGTATGTCAAAAATAGCCGATTTCGTTCAGTTTGGCTTTCACCCTCTCAGTCTGAAAATTTCACCTAAAATCATTCTGTATCTCATATGGTCATTCGCCTTCACATGGGTTGGACTCCGCCGCCTCACCAATTTTTATGAAAATAAAGAAGCGGTTGAAAAAAAATAATGCTCTAGATAGTGGGGCGGGACTGGGTGACCTGGTTCCCCCTTCTTTGTTAGGTATTGGGCAGTCATAGTTGGGTACTATCTCCTTTCTGAAAGGCCCTTGTTAAGGATTGTCTTAAAAAGGAGGTATAGAGAAAAAAACCAGAGTTGACTGCTTCGCCTTTTTTTGAACTCCGGTACATCTGCAATTTGTGTCTTGCATCCTCTGCATTGATCTTGATGTAGATCACGGCTCTCAAGGCAGACCAACAATTTTCCGAGGTTTTTGTCAAAGATGTAATCTCGAATTCTCTTCTATCCATTTTTCTGAAACCAAGCTATAGTTCGATTGTCCAGACAACATAGACGAATTCCCTTCTGTAACTAGCCAGATCAAACAGCACTGCGGCATTTCGAGTGCAGGAAACGATTTTCAATCTCAACGTAGCGAGGTGTGAAAATGATTAAGCGACGCCATCAAAGAATTCAAACGCAAAACCTAATTGCCGATCTATCAGACGGAATTGATTCTTTCTCGGGAACCATAAACAACATATCACGTCAAGGAATGTTACTTGATGATATTCCCCACAGACGCAAAAATGAGGGGATAAAGTTGTCAATAATCGTTTCCACCAAGGGCAAAGAATTCAAAATGCAGGTCGAGCCAAAATGGTTTAGTGGAAATAAATCCCAAAAAATGGGCCTGGCAATTATTGATCCTCCCTTGGATTGGACTGTATTTGCTATGGATTGTGAGTTAAACGAGGAAGATACCTGGGCTGCAACTTCACATTTACCGGGTTTTTAAATGTTTAAGGAAACTGCTGAAATTACAAGATGATCCGCGGCAGAGGCAGTGAGAAACTTACCGGCCAGGAAAGATATCGAATACGACAAGGAACATATCGTCTTGTCTACTCTATCCAAGATCAGGAGTTAACTGTTTGGATTGTGAAAATAGGTCATCTAAAAGAAATATACAGAAGCTAACCAAGTACTGACGCAGGTAAGATACAAATGGCACAAGAGAGGAAAGTTTGTACGCCGAGCATGATGCAACCAAAATTTTCTAATATGCTGGATGGTCATTCATGACTATTGCCGATAAGCCGAATAGCCGTCTGCAGAAATGTCGCCTCACCGATAAAGGCCGCCAGTGGCCGAGGCGGCATGGTAATGCCGACCTCATGATGACGACATGGCACTCGACTACGCCACTTTAGAGCTGCTCCGCCGGAACCATCCGGCCTGGCGGCTCTTGTGCGCTCAACACGCGCCGCTGGTGGCCGGTTTTCTGCACCGGGTGTTCATTGTGCCCAATGTGCGGAATCTGTCGCAGGCCGATCTGATCGAAGCCCTGGAAGATCAACTCTTCGTCTTGCGCGAGCAGCTGGGGGCCGAAGCCTTTCCCGGAACGGCGCAAAGCTATCTCAACGACTGGGCCGAAAACGATAAGGGTTGGCTGCGCAAATTCTATCCACCCGGGACGGACGAACCACACTTTGATCTGACTCCGGCGACGGAAAAAGGGCTTAGCTGGCTGGTGAGTTTAACTGAACGGGCTTTTGTCGGTACCGAGTCGCGTCTTCTCACCTTGTTTGAACTGCTGCGGCAGATGAGCGAAGGGAGCCAGACTGATCCAGAGGTACGGATCGCCGAACTGCAGAAACGCCGAGACGAGATCGATGCGGAAATCGCCCGCATTGTGGCCGGAGATATGCCGCTGCTCGATGACACGGCCCTGAAAGATCGGTTTCAGCAGTTTCTGCAACTGGCGCGGGAACTGTTGGCCGACTTTCGCGAGGTAGAGCATAATTTCCGTACGTTGGATAGGCGGGTTCGTGAACGTATCGCTCTCTGGGAGGGCGCCAAAGGGGCGCTGCTCGAAGAGATTATGGGTGAGCGCGATGCCATTGCCGATTCGGATCAGGGGAAAAGCTTCCATGCCTTTTGGGATTTTCTGATGTCCCAATCCCGGCAGGAGGAGCTGAGCCGCTTGCTGGAGCAGGTATTGTCCCTCCCTCCGATCCGTGCCATGCGCCCGGAAACCCGTTTGCAGCGCGTCCATTATGATTGGCTGGAAGCGGGAGAACATACCCAGCGTACCGTGGCCAAACTGTCCGAGCAACTGCGCCGGTTTCTCGACGACCAGGCCTGGCTGGAAAACCGGCGCATCATGGACATCCTGCACAATATCGAAAGCCGGGCGCTGGCCTTGCGCGAGGATTTCCCTTCCGGTGATTTCATGCCTCTCGTCGAGACTTCCGCGAGTGTCGAGCTGCCTTTGGAGCGACCTCTTTACCGGCCCCCCATCAAGCCTTGTATTGCCGAGATTGCCTTGGAGGAAGGGGAAGCGGATGTAAATACGGCGGCTCTTTATGCGCAAGTCGTGGTGGACCGGGCCGAGCTGGCCCGAAATATCCGTCAGGCCCTGCAGAGCCGCAGCCAGATCAGCCTTGGCGAGGTGATTAGTCGCCATCCCCTGCGTCATGGCCTGGCCGAACTGGTGACCTATCTTCAACTGGCTGGAAAATGGCCTAAAACCGCTGTCGATGATGAGGTGCGGGAACAGGTGCAATGGCAGTCCGAGGCGGGCGTCATGCGCCGGGCGACCTTGGCCCGTATTATTTTGCTGAGGAACTGATGATGCAATTTGTTGAAACCGAAGACGGCATTCTGAGCAATTCGGGCAATCCGGCTTACGACCTCTCATCCGTGGTAGTTCCTTTATTGAAAGGGGTACTGTATCAGGAAGAAAACCCGGGATTGTGGGGCTCACTTCTGGGGCTGCAGGTGCATGTGCGGGATTACGTGGCGGTGCTCGGTCTGGAATTGATGCTCGATGAAGCGGAAGGGTACGCCTTTTTGCGTTCCCGCCAGGACGTCGATGAGGACGGGGCAACCATTCCGCGACTGGTTGCCCGGCGGCAACTGTCTTATCCGGTGAGTCTCTTGCTCGCGCTGTTACGTAAAAAACTGGCCGAGTTCGACGCAAGCGGCGGCGATACGCGCTTGATACTCTCTCGTGATGAAGTGGTGGAGTTGATCCGGATATTTCTTCCGTCGGGCAGCAATGAGGTAAAGCTTATTGATCAGGTCGATGCCGTCTTGAATAAAATTGCCGAGCTGGGGTTCATTCGCCGTTTGCGGGGGCAAGGACAGATGATTGAGGTGCGGCGGATCATCAAGGCCTTTATCGATGCGCAATGGCTGGCCGATTTTGATGAGCGCCTGGAACAATATCGCCAGCGGCTTGCCGGGCCAACGGAAGGGGCGGAGAATGGCTGAGCCGATGTTTCTGGAATTTGTTGCCGATGACCGGTTAGCCGGATTTCGCCTGCAACGGCTTGAGGTCTTCAACTGGGGGACCTTTGACGGCCGGGTTTGGACGGTACAACTGGGTGGAAAGAACGGGCTCCTCACCGGTGATATCGGTTCCGGAAAATCGACCCTCGTCGATGCCGTTACCACCTTATTGGTGCCGAGTCATCGGGTTGCATATAATAAGGCGGCGGGCGCTGACAGCCGTGAGCGATCTTTGCGTTCCTATGTGCTCGGCTATTATAAATCGGAGCGGCAGGAAACCCTTGGCCGCGTCAAACCGGTAGCACTGCGCGACTTCAACAGTTATTCGGTGATCCTCGGCGTTTTCCACAACGCCGGATACGGCAAAACCGTCACCCTGGCGCAGGTCTTCTGGATGAAGGACGCAACTGCGCAACCGGCCCGTCTGTACGCGGCCTGCGAACGCGATCTGGCCATTGCCGCGGATTTTTCAGGATTTGGCAGCGAGATCATCGGCCTGCGCAAGCAGCTGCGCGCACGCGGTGTCGAGATTTTTGACAGCTTTCCTCCCTATGGTGCATGGTTTCGTCGCCGCTTAAGTATCGACAACGAGCAGGCGCTGGATCTGTTCCATCAGACCGTGTCGCTCAAATCGGTGGGGAACCTGACCGACTTCGTACGTAGTCATATGCTTGAGCCCTTTGATGTCGCGCCGCGCATAGCTGCCCTGATCAGGCATTTTGAGGATCTCAGCCGAGCCCATGAAGCGGTCCTTAAGGCCAAACAGCAGGTCGAAATGCTAGAGCCTCTGGTCGAGGATGGTGATCGCCGGAAGGAGCTGGCGCAAACCGCGGATACTCTTCGGGCCTGCCGCGATGCCCTGCGGCCCTGGTTCGCCGGCCTGAAGCTGGCTCTGCTGGAAAAACGTCTCATCTCGTTGAATGAAGAGTTGAGCAGGCACCGAGTTGCCGTCCAGCGGCTGGAGGAAGAGCGGCGCACCGAGCAGGGGCAGGAGCGCGAACTTCGTCGCAATATCGCCGAAAACGGCGGCGACCGGATCGAGAGTATCGGTGCGGAAATTCTGCAAAAAAAGGATGAGCTCGACCATCGCCGGCAGAAAGCCGGTCGATATGAGGAACTGGTACGCTCGCTGGACGAATATCCCGCCGCGACGCAGGAAGAATTTCTGCTACAGCGCTCTGATACCGCTGTGTGGCGTGAAACGACTGAAGAAGCTGAAGTTCTCATCCAGAATGATCTCACTGAGGCGGGCGTTCTTTTCGCCCAGGGGCGGGCCGAATACGATCAGTTAAAAAATGAAATCAATGGCTTGAAGGCCCGGATCAGTAATATCGACGAAAAACAGATCGCCATGCGGCGTTCGCTCTGTCAGGCGCTGAGTTTTGTTGAAGAAGAGATGCCGTTTGCCGGTGAACTGCTGCAGGTTCGGGAAGACGAGCGCGACTGGGAAGGAGCCGTCGAGCGGCTGCTGCACGGTTTCGGTTTGTCTCTGCTGGTGCCGGATAGCAATTATGCCAGGGTGGCGGAATGGGTTGACCGTACGCATCTGCGCGGGAGGCTGGTGTATTTTCGGGTGCGTGCAGGAGGGCGCGGCGAGCTGCCATTACTCCATGCCGATTCCCTGGTGCGCAAGCTCCAGGTTAAACCCGATTCGCCCTTTTATGACTGGCTCGAACGGGAGGTGGCGCACCGTTTTGATCTGGCCTGCTGCGCCAACCAGGAACAGTTTCGCCGGGCAACCAGGGCCATAACCCAGGCCGGGCAGATCAAGGCGCCGGGAGAGCGCCATGAAAAAGATGACCGACATCGTCTCGATGATCGCAGGCGCTATGTCCTTGGATGGAGCAATGCCGAAAAAATTGCCGCCTTGGAAGAAGAAGCGAGGCAGCAGGAAACACAGCTGGGCGAACTTGCCGGTCGCATCAGCACCCTGCAAAAGGAACAGTCAACCCTCAAGGAGCGTCTTTCGATCCTCTCGATGCTCGGCGAATACGGCGACTTCCGCGATCTCGACTGGAAACCCCTGGCCGTCGCCATCGCCAGGCTGGAAGTGGAGAAGGGTGAACTGGAGGCCACATCCGATCTGCTCAAAACCCTTACGGCACAACTGGGTGCCCTGGAAGATGCGTTGCAGGAAACTGAGCGCCAGCTTGATGAACGAAAGGTTAAACACGCTACAGTCGAAGAAAAAATCAGGGTAGCAACAGAGCTGCAACAGCAGGTACAAACGCTCCTGGCAGAAACTCCGGAGGGGTATACCGGACAATTTCCCATGCTGGAAGAGATGCGCGAGGAGGCACTCGGCAGCCAGTTGCCGACAGTTGAGTCCTGCGACAATCGCGAGCGTGATATGCGGGTGTGGCTGCAAGACAGGATCGACGCCGAGGATGCAAAGATTAAACGGTTATCGGAAAAGATTATCAAGGCGATGACCGAATACAAGAATAAATGGACACTTGAGACTCGGGATGTGGATGTCAATATCGCCGCCGGGCCGGAATTCAAATCAATGCTCGACGGGCTCCGGGCTGACGACCTGCCGCGTTTTGAAGCGCGTTTCAAGGAACTGCTCAATGAAAATACTATCCGCGAGGTGGCGAATTTTCAATCCCAGCTGGCCCGCGAACGGGAAACGATCAAGGAGCGCATTGCCCGGATCAATGAGTCTCTTACCCAGATTGATTACAACCCCGGTCGCTATATCAGCCTCGAGGCGCAGTTGACCCATGATGCTGATATTCGTGATTTTCAGACCGAGCTTCGCGCCTGCACGGAAGGGGCGCTTACAGGCTCCGAGGATGCCCAATACTCAGAAGCAAAATTTTTGCAGGTGAAGCGAATTATCGAGCGGTTTCGCGGCCGGGAGGAACACGCGGATCTGGATCGGCGCTGGACGGCTAAGGTGAGTGATGTCCGCAACTGGTTCGTTTTTGCCGCCGGCGAGCGCTGGCGTGAAGACGACAGTGAATATGAACACTATGCCGATTCCGGCGGAAAATCGGGCGGCCAGAAGGAGAAACTGGCCTACACCGTGCTTGCCGCCAGCCTGGCTTATCAGTTCGGTCTGGAATGGGGAGCGGTCCGCTCGCGCTCTTTCCGATTTGTGGTGATCGACGAGGCTTTTGGACGCGGTTCCGATGAGTCGGCCCAATATGGTTTGCAGCTTTTCGCCCAGCTCAATCTGCAGTTGCTGATCGTCACCCCGCTGCAGAAGATCCATATCATCGAGCCTTTTGTTGCCGGGGTTGGCTTTGTCCACAGTGAAGACGGCCGCACCTCGGTCCTGCGCAACCTGACCATTGATGAATATCGGGCTGAGAGAGAAAGGATGCATAGGATGAACTGGACGACGTCCGGCTGATCTTAAAGTGCAGGTACAAAAGCTCTGGGATCGCGGTCTGTTGCTCGCCTTCCTATCCGGCGAGCGAATCCATTTTTCCTCGAGGCGTTTGACGCTTAAAAGCCCTGACTCTTTGGAGTTAAGCGAACGATTTGCCGAGGTGCGTGACTGGATCGCCGGGTTGACCGCAGCAGCGGGACCATATCGGATAGAATGGCGCATCGTCAACCACCGTGTCCTTGGGGGCAATGAAATTCCGTCGGCAATCTGGATCGATACGCTGGACGGTGCGCTCGGCCTGATCGGCAAACGCCGGGCGGCGGAGCAGTTTGCCACTTTGGTTGATCTGACCAGGGAGAGGCAGCCCGAACTGGTTGCCTGGATGACCAAGCGTCCGCTGCGAGCTTTGCAGCTGGCCGAAGACTGGCCGCGATTGCTGGCGATTGTCGCCTGGCTGATTAAAAATCCTCGCCCGGCAATGTATCTGCGCCAGATCGATCTTCCGGGCGTCCATACCAAGCTGATTGAAGGACATCGAGGTGTGCTGGCGGAGCTTCTCGATCTTGTCTTGCCGGAGGAAGCACTTGATGCAACACACACGGGCGCTTCCGGATTCTGCCGCCGTTATGGCTTTCTCGATAAACCTGCACGGGTGCGCTTTCGCCTGCTTGACCCCAATATCAGGCTACTGCCGACAGAAGCTGATCAGGATATAACTGTAACGCAGGCAGCCTTTGGCACCCTGTGCTTGCCCGTTTCGCAGGTATTTATTACCGAAAATGAAATTAACTTTCTGGCCTTTCCCAATGTCTTGGATGCGATGGTGATTTTCGGGGCGGGATATGGCTTTGCCAACCTCGCCACCGCCACCTGGTTGCAGCAGAAACAAATTCTTTACTGGGGCGATATCGATACCCACGGTTTTGCCATTCTTAATCAGTTGCGCGGGGTCTTCCCCCATACCACCTCTTTTCTCATGGATCGACAGACCCTGGTGCAGCATCGGCCTCTCTGGGGCTTTGAGGCACAGCCTGAAACGCGAATTTTGCCGCGATTAAGCGAAGCGGAAACCGTCCTCTATGATCAATTGCGGCAGAATTACTATGGTGATCGAATCAGGCTTGAGCAGGAAAGGGTAGGTTTTGATTTTTTGCTTGATGTCCTTGACAGGCGGTAGGTCTTTCAGTGGTCAGAGAGCACTCAGCCTGGTCAGCAGATATACTTCCCATATAATGACCGACGCAAAGACTAAGATGCAGGATGGAAACAGGATGGACGACAGAATCCGATATCGTACAGCCATAACTGCGTGCAGCACAATCAGGATAAAGAGGGCGATTGCCGTAAGGCTGTACTTGACGACAATGAAAATCTGCGGACCAAGACCTATATAGTAGCGCATTACCGGGTTGATCTCCACCGCACCACGGTGCAAAAGAGCGAGGGTTAATGCCGCATCAATCAGACTTAAGCCCAATACAATAAGAGAGTACACCAATAAGCTCGGATGGTACCGATCAAGATGGGGGATTTGTCCACAGTCGTCAAGACGCCGCAGCTTTTGCCGTTTGCCTTGAAAGAAAAGTTCTTCCCCTAAACTGATTTGTTTTTGTCGGCGGTCACGCTCGACGCGTCGGTCATTGTTTGCTGATTCCTTCAATTGTCGTCTGATCTCTTGGTTTTCATATATCGGCTGCTGGTGATCTCTTTTCAAATATATCCATGTTTTACGTCCTTAATTGCGTTCCGCTGGACTATTACATTCGCTTGAAGGATCGAGATCGGGAGCTGATGTAAGGAAGCGGATTATACCAAGCATATAGGAAAAATACATCTGCTGTAGGTTATTTTTTGAGTGGGTGACGGAGCTGCGGCAGGATGGTCATTACTGGTGTATATTGGGCCCTCTTGTTTTGTTTTTGATGAATTATAATCTCGGCCCTATACCAATGAATCGAACACTATTCTGCCTGATGGCAATTTTTATCAGCCAGGGTATTTTCGGCTGCACCAAGGTGGGACCCGATTACCTGACGCCGGAGATAGAAACCCCTTTAAAATGGCAGGCGCCGATCGACCAGGGCTTGACCATCGGCCGCACCGATCAGCAGGTCCAGGCCCAGTGGTGGTCACTGCTCAGGGATCCCCTGCTGACCAGCTTTATGCACCAGGCGGCAGCCGGTAATCTGAGCCTTGAACAGGCTCGTGCGCGTTTGTTGCAGGCTCGGGCCACCCGTGACATCAGCTCGGCAGGGCTCTTACCGCGTCTTGATGCGAGTGGCTCGGTGAGCTGGAATCGTATCGCTGTCGATCGCGGCGATGGTAGTGATATAACCAACTATTCCCTGGGCTTTGACGCCGGCTGGGAGCTTGACCTTTTTGGCGGCAGGCGGCGTTCGGTGGAAGCGGCAGACGCTCGGGTAGAGGCCGGCGAGGAAGAACTTGGCGATGTCTTGATCTCGCTTTTTGCTGAAGTGGCGCTCAACTATATTGAAGCCCGCACGTATCAGAGCCGCCTGCAGATTGCTGAAAGCAACCTCGCTGCCCAGGAAGAAACTTTTGCCTTGACCAAGGCCCGCTATCAGAGTGGGCTTACTAATGAACTTGCCCTGCAGCAGGCGAAATATTTAGTGTCGAGCACCCGGGCGCAAATCCCCGATCTGCACACGGGGTTTGCAGGCGCCGCCAATCAGCTTGCCGTTTTGCTGGGTCTTACTCCCGGCAGTCTCGATGCCCAGCTGGTTAAAGTGGTGCCGCTGCCGATGCTGCCGGGTTCCGTCGCCGTCGGTATTCCTGCAGAAACCCTGCGCCGGCGGCCTGATATCCGCAAAGCGGAACGGCTCCTTGCGGCGCAGACTGCCCAGATCGGTGTCGCCACTGCCGAACTCTATCCTTCTTTGCAACTCAGTGGCTCGATAGGTCTTGATGCACTTTCGGCCGCTAAGCTCTTTGACTCGGGCAGCAGGTACGCCTTTGGGCCGAGTTTCAAGTGGCCGATTTTTGCCGGTGGGGCGATAGAAGGCAATATCCGGTTGCAGAAGGCCTTGCAGCAGGAGGTGCTGGCGAACTATAAAGCAACGGTGCTGCTTGCGCTGGGAGAGGTGGAAAATGCGCTGGTGGCCTATGCCCAGGAGCAGCAGCGTTTTCAAGCCCTTGCTGAATCGGCGGATGCCGCCGAACAGGCCGCCGATCTGGCGGAGATCCAATACCAGGCCGGGCTGATTAATTTTACCGAGGTCTTGGTCGCCAGACGCTCACAGCTCTCTTTAGAAGATCAGCTGGCGCTGAGCAAAGCCACCATGACCGGCAATCTGATACGACTTTATAAGTCCCTCGGTGGGGGCTGGACAGGAAAATATTCGGAAAAATATCCCTAATGGCTAAAAATACCAAACCGGTAGCTCAGGACAGCGGCCTCGCTGAAATGCTGCAGCAGCATCAGCTGACCGGTGTCAAAAAACGTCGGAACCAATTGTTGGGTTGGATTGCCTTTTGTTTTCTGCTTGCCGGCGGAGCGATACTGTGGACAGCGCGCGATACCGACGATAAAATCCTTTATCGGACCCAGCCGGTCCGCCGCGGCGACATTACGATAACCGTCACAGCCACCGGCAATCTCCAGCCCACCAACCAGGTGATCATCGGCAGCGAGCTGTCCGGTACCGTCAAGTCTGTTGAGGTTGATTACAACGACCAGGTCAAAATCGGCCAAGTCCTCAGTCGGCTGGAGGACTCAAGGCTGTCTGTGCAGGTACTGCAGTCGCAGGCAGCCCTCGCCGCCGCCCGCGCCAGGGTACAGCTGACCCAGGCGACCATCAAAGAAACCAAGGCTGCTCTTGATCGTCTGCTCGAGGTCGGCAGGTTGAGCCGCAACAAGGCCTTGTCGAAGAGCGATCTTGATACCGCGCGAGCCGCCCTTGATCGTGCCAGGGCCGATTATGCCGGCGCCCTGGCTGCAGTGTCACAGGCGGCAGCAACACTGAAGCTGAACCAGACCGATCTGGCCAAAACAGAGATTCGTTCGCCGATCAACGGCATTGTCTTGACCCGGCTGGTTGAGCCCGGTCAGACGGTAGCTGCATCGCTGCAGGCCCCGGAGCTGTTTTCTCTGGCGGAAAATCTAGCCCAGATGGAGCTGCACGTCGATATCGATGAAGCCGATGTCGGTCAGGTGCGGCCAGGGCAGACTGCTGCCTTTACCGTCGATGCCTACCCGGAGCGCAGCTATCCGGCAGAACTGACCCAGGTTCGATTCGGGGCGAAAAATACCAACGGCGTGGTGACCTATGAGACCATCCTCAAGGTGGATAATTCTGATCTCTCCCTGCGACCGGGGATGACCGCCACCGCGGATATTATTGTCACCAGGCAAAAAGATACGCTGCTTATCCCCAATGCTGCACTGCGCTTTGTCCCGAAGAAGCTGGACGAGGCGCCGCCTGGGGGAGGGGGGACGGTGCTCAGCAAGCTTATGCCTCGAATGTCCCGGCGCCCTGAAAAACGAAAAGAGGCGGGGGGAGTCGTGAAAAAGAACCAGCAGGTGTGGATCCTGGTTGATAACCAGCCCAGGGCTGTTCCGGTGACTATCGGCATAAGCGATGGCTCTTCAACCGAGATTGTTGCCGGCAGACTTGAACCGGGAATGGAATTGATCGTGGATGCAGAGAATACCAAAAAATGATGAAGGGAAAGGAACAAGACGACGCTCTGATCGTCCTTGATGGCGTCACCAAGGTATATGGCAGTGGTCGCGCCGCCATGCACGCCCTGCGGGGAATTGATCTTACCATTAAGGCCGGAGAGTTTGTGGCCGTTATGGGCCCGAGCGGCTCCGGCAAGTCTACCTGCATGAATATCCTTGGTTGTCTCGACACCCCTACTTCGGGGACGTTTCTGTTTGCAGGAATACCCGTGGCTGGATTGTCGAGAGATCAGCTGACCTTGCTGCGCCGGCATGGTCTGGGCTTTATCTTCCAGGGGTTTAACCTCTTGAATCGTACTTCGGCGCTGGAAAATATCGAACTGCCGCTTATCTATCGCGGTGTCCCGGCTGGTACAAGGCATCGTTTGGCCAAAGAGGCCCTGGCGATGGTCGGTCTGACCGGCTGGGAAAATCACACCCCCAGCGAGCTATCCGGCGGGCAGCAGCAGCGGGTGGCTATCGCCAGGGCCATGGTCACCGAGCCGGAGGTGCTCCTCGCCGACGAGCCCACCGGCAACCTTGATTCGGCTCGCAGCCGGGAGGTCATGGAGCTGCTGCGCTCTTTCAACCGTGAGCGCGGGCTGACAGTCATTATGGTTACCCATGAGCTGGAAATGGCCGATTATGCCGATCGGCAGATTCGCTTTGTTGATGGGCGGATCGATACTTCCGGTTGTAGTTCTGGGGAGACCTGTTGATGCTGTGGGAAACTATAATTCTCGCGTTTCGCGAGATACGCCGGAATGTGCTGCGCTCCTCGCTGACCATCCTCGGTATTATCATCGGCGTTGCCGCGGTCATTACCCTGGTGACTTTGGGCAAAGGTGCCACGGCCCAGGTTGCCGCCCAGATTTCAAGTCTTGGAAGCAACCTGCTGTTTGTTCGTGTTGGTCAGGGATTTCGCGGCTCCGGAGGCACCAGTGAAGCGGCTAGATACTTCAAATCGGATGATGTCAAAGCCATCGTCCAGCAAATCAACGGCATTGCCGCAATCGCCCCAAACACTACCCGTCAGGCCCAGGTCGTGGCCGGCAACACCAACTGGTCGACGACTATAACCGGCAGCACCAATGATTTTCTTTTCGTCAGGGCCTGGTCGCTTGCATCCGGTCGTTCGTTCACCGAGAGTGAGCAAAGGTTCGGAAAGGCGGTATGCATTCTGGGAGCGACGGTAAAAAAAGAACTTTTTGGCAACCGGGACCCTCTCGGTGCGACAATTCGTTTCAAAGATATTACCTGCCAGGTTATCGGGGTCTTTGCCGCCAAAGGTCAATCCGGCGGCGGTAACGATCAGGATGACTTTGTCCTGATCCCCCTGCATACCCTGCAGAGAAGGATAGCCGGCAACTCCGATATCGGCGCAATCTATGTTTCCGCTGTCGAGGGGGTGTCCACCACCAAAATTAAGGAAGATCTCGAACAACTGCTGCGCGAGAGGCGGCAGATCCGTGACGATCAGAACGATGATTTTTTTGTCCGTGATATGCAGGAAATCATGAGCACCCTTACCGGCACCACCAGGATTCTCACCACTCTGCTGGGTGCGGTCGCGGCAGTCAGCCTTCTGGTCGGGGGCATAGGGATAATGAACATCATGCTGGTATCGGTTACCGAAAGAACCCGGGAGATCGGTATCCGCCTGGCTATTGGCGCCATGGAGCGGGACGTCCTGCTGCAGTTTCTGGTGGAGTCGGTGGTGCTGTCATCTTTTGGCGGGCTGTTCGGAATCGTCTTTGGTCTCGCGGCTGCTGCTTTTGGTGCCCGTGCCATGCATATGCCGTTTATCTTCAGTCCTGGAATCATTGCTGTGGCCTTTTTATTTTCCTGCGCGGTCGGCATCGTCTTTGGGTTCTTTCCGGCCCGTAAGGCCGCCCGGCTGGATCCGATCGAGGCACTGCGGCATGAATAAACGGCAGCTCCGTCTGGACTGCGCGGTGCAGGGACAAAAGACTTGTTCTTTACCAGAGGTGTGAATATATGTTTACCGGTGAGGGAATGGTCCGCAAAAGAAATATCACCTGGAATTTTTTTTGGAGAAAAATATGACCGAGAAGAAAAGTTGGGACGATATACCGTCGATTGAAGGGCTTGAGGTCGACTGGCAGTATGAACCGGAAAGTACCCTTGGCAAGAGGGCATGGCCGCGGATGACGGAGCGTGACGTGCTGGCACTATTTGACGCGCAAAGCTTGCCGGTTCAGGTGGCCGCTAAACATTTTGATGGCTTAGGCTCGCTGGTGGATGTCGGCCAAAGCGGCATGGCTGTACTTTTGAAAACCAAGCTGACGCCAAATGAGCAAGTAAAGATAGGATTTTTTCTTGGTCAACAAAAAGTCGTGTCCCGGGCGGTGATCAAAAATGTCGGCGATGACCGCGATGGACATCGGACCGGCATGGAGTTCATGGATTTTAAGCCGGAATACCAATCGTATATCGCCGGGCTGGTTTCGACCAAGAGCTACCATGCCTTGAGATGATTCCGGCGGGGTCTCAAGCACAAGCGAGAAACGTTATGGATAGAAGACAATTCGTCAAAGATGTATTGCTTTGGACTGCTGGTCTGAGCCTTGGCGTTCCCTGTCTGAAAATTCTTCCTGTTTATGCGGCGCCTGTTACGCCGATCCTTGGCGTGGCGGAGGGCAGAGATTATCGCCAACTGGTCGTCAAAGCTGTTGCCGTTGCCGGTGGTATCGGTGCCTTTGTCAAAACCGGCGACACGGTCGTCATAAAGCCGAATATGGGCTGGGACCGAAGCCCTGAACTGGGGGCTAATACCCATCCCCTGGTGGTGCGTACCCTGGCCGAGTTGGCACTTGATGCGGGTGCGGCGAAAGTGCAGGTTTTTGATCATACCTGCAATGAAAAACGCCGCTGCTATACTAACAGCGGTATCATCGACGAGTTGGAAAAGCTGGGTGATAAAAGAATACAATGGGAATATATTGACCCGCGTAAATTTATCGCGGTTGATATCGCCAAGGGGAAATCCTTGAAGCGGTGGGAGATATACAAAGACGCCCTGGCCGCCGACTGTTATATCAATGTGCCGGTCGCCAAACACCATGGACTGAGTCGCTTATCGCTTGGGCTGAAGAATTCGATGGGAATTATCGGCGGCAATCGTGGTCGACTGCACCATAATCTCGGGCAGGACCTTGCGGACCTGGCGACGGTGGTGCAACCGAAGTTGACGGTGATCGATGCCACCAGAATACTGTTGCGCAATGGACCGCAGGGTGGTCGACAAGAGGATGTCAGAGAAATGCATACGGTCATCGCCTCAGCCGATCCGGTGGCCGCTGATGCCTATGCAACCACCCTTTTCGATATGCAGCCAGGCGACATCGCCAGTACTGTTGCGGCCTATGAGATGGGGCTTGGGGAAATGGCTCTCGATAAAATGGAGATAACCACCGTGCGGGTATGATGGCCGGTAAAAAAAACAAGCTTGGCGGCCGCTTACGCCTGATCGTCATTCGGCGTATGGTGCAGTTGTTTTTCCTGGCGGTTTTCGTCTTCTTGTTTCTTAAAACGGACTATAACGGTTCCGATCATCTCGATGCAGCGGTCAATATTCTTTTTCGTCTCGATCCCTTTCTTGCCTTAAGTGTCATGCTTGCCGCTAAAACGGTGGTCGCTTTGTTCCTGCCTGCCCTGGCGGTGGTGGTTCTGACCTTTTTTTTCGGTCGGGTCTTTTGCGGCTGGTTCTGCCCCATGGGCACGCTGCTTGATCTCGGTCGGAAAATCATGCCGGCATCAGGGCGAGAAAACAGGACTTATTTTCCACATCTCCCTCAGCTTATCCTCATTTTTGTCCTTGTCTCAGCAATCTTCGGCTTTGCCGTTGCCGGCTATGTCGATCCGTTTTCGATTCTGGTGCGCGGCCTGGCCCAGGCGGTGTATCCGATCTTCAACTATCTGACGGAAGAGTTTTTCACCTTTACCTATCACCAGCTGCCCGTTGTTAACCCCGTTACCGAGCCGGTATACAGCTTTTTGCGCAGCTTCGTGTTGCCGGCGAGCCAGAAGTTTTTTGAGCTTGCCTATTTGTCACTTTTTATACTGCTTGGCGTATTGTTGCTGGAAGCCTTGCAACGGCGTTTTTTCTGCCGTAACATTTGTCCGCTTGGCGCCCTGCTCGGTCTTATCGGCCGACTGGGAACATTTGCCGGACGCGGCGGCAATGACGATTGCCGCGCCTGCCGCATCTGCAGCACCAACTGCCGGATGGGCGCCATCGGTGAACAGAGAGAAATTAATATGGCCCGTTGTACGGTCTGCTATGAGTGCGTGGAAAAATGCCCCCGGCAGATCATCGATTTTGGTTTTTCTTCTTTTGGCCACAACAATAACAGCTTGTCGCTCTCCCGCCGGAAATTTATTGGTGCGGCCGTAATCGGCATGTTGTTGCCTGCGGTCAAAGGGGTCAGGGTGCAGGCAAAAGTCCCTGATCCTCTGCTTATCAGGCCGCCGGGAGCCCTTGGCGAAGAGGAGTTTCTGCAGCGCTGCGTCCGCTGCGCCGAATGTATCCAGGTCTGCATCGGCAATGCCCTGCAGCCGGCGTTTTTGCAGGCGGGAGTTGATGGCATGTTCAGCCCCATGCTGCTGGCAAGAAGTGGTTACTGTGAATTTAACTGCACGCTCTGCGGCCAGGTCTGTCCCACCGGCGCCATACGGCAGCTCACTCGAAAACAAAAGCACCTGTGGAAAATCGGCCATGCCTGGTTTGATAAAAATATCTGTCTGCCCTATGCCAAAGCCACGCCCTGCATGGTCTGCGAGGAGCATTGCCCGGTCCCCGAGAAGGCCATCGCCTTTACTGAGGTGGCGATGATCGACCCGGCCGGGCAGCCAATCACTATCCGGCAGCCCTATGTGGTTGACGAGCTGTGCATTGGTTGTGGCATCTGCGAGACCAAATGCCCACTCCCCGGCAGAAGCGCTATTTATGTCACCAGTGCCGGAGAGCATCGGAATCCGGATAATCCCCTGATACGATATGGTGGATATAATGGTGGATATAACTGAACATCTGCGCGGCATCGTCCAGCGGGTCACCTACCATAATAGCGATACCGGCTGGTCGGTCTTAAAAGTTGCGCCTTTTAACTGCCCCAGCAGCCTGGAGACGGTGACGGTGCACCAGACCCAGGTCTTTGCTGGAGCGACCATGGAGTTTCATGGCGCCTGGACAGTGCATCCTCAGTTTGGTCGTCAGTTTAAAGCCATGCGGGCCATTGAAAAAAAACCCGCAACCACCGCCGCCCTGGAAAAATACCTGGGTTCCGGACTGATTAATGGCGTTGGCCCGAAAACGGCAGCCAGGATTGTGCGCAACTTTCAAGAACATACCCTGGATATTTTTGAAAATGATATCGGCAGGCTGCTTGAGGTTCCCGGGATTGCCGGGAAGAAACTGCAGATGATCGAGGAGGCATGGCGCGAGCATAAGGTCGTGCGGGAAGTGATGATGTTTTTGCAGGGACATGGCATCTCAACTCTTTTTTCGGTGCGGATCTATAAAAAATACGGTGATCAGGCGATCAAAATAGTCAGTGCAGACCCTTATCGGCTGGCCGCTGATTTTTACGGCATCGGATTCTTCTCGGCCGATAAGGTCGCCCTCAGTCTGGGACTGGCTAAGGACAGTGAGCAGCGCATAAGCGCGGCGGTACGCCATATTCTGGCCGCGGGGCGCGAGCAGGGGCACTGTTATCTGCAGGCAGCCCAGATTACTGCTGAGGTATCGAACTTGCTTGGTTTTAACCCAAGTGCTCGTCTGGTCGATATCCTGCACCGGATGGCGACGGAAAACCTGCTGAGAATCCGGCTGTTGCCGTCGACTGAAGGGAGCGAGCTGGTCTGTTATTACTCCAAATCTTTATACTATGATGAAGCGTTTGTTGCCGCAAAAGTACGCGGTATGGCCGCACCTCTAACTCTTGATAACCAGGGTAGCGCAGAATGGATCCGACAGCATTGTCAAAGCAAGAGGATCTTGCTCAGCGAGGAACAGGCTGTTGCTGTCCAGGCAGCTATCGCCAGTCAATTTTCTGTTTTGACCGGGGGGCCGGGCTGTGGCAAGACCACCACTACCCTGGTCATCGTCAGGCTGCTCGAGCATCTCGGTAAACGAGTACTGCTTGCTGCTCCCACCGGCCGTGCCGCCCAGCGTATGGCGGAAGTCATCGGCAGGGAAGCCAGGACCCTGCACCGTCTGCTGGAATGGCAGGGCGGGATGTTTAAGAAAAACGAGGATCAGCCGCTGGAAGCCGATTTTCTCATTGTCGATGAATGCTCCATGCTCGATATCTCTCTGACCGCCTCGCTGTTAAAAGCAGTACCGGCCGCCTGCCAGGTGCTGTTTATCGGCGATGCCGACCAGCTGCCTTCGGTGGGGGCCGGCAATGTCCTGCGGGATATCCTCGAATCGGGCGCGGTGCCGGTGTTTCGACTGACGCAGATCTTTCGTCAGGCCCGGCAGTCAAAAATCATTGAATATGCCCACCAGATCAATAAAGGTGTGACCCCGCCAATCGATTCGCCTTTTAAAAAGCCGGAAATCTGGCGGCAGGACGACTGCCTGTTCATTGATTCGGACGAAGCCACCAAGGAGCAATTAAGCTTTGTGGCTCGGGTCAAACGTTTCAATGATTTTCAGACGCCCGGCCTCGAAAAGCTGGCGACTGCTGAAAACCTGTACGAATTCAGGACTTCCGAACCGATCCGATCGGCCTATGAAGAGGATTTTATCATCCCCCAAAAATTTCTGCATGTCGATCTGCACCAGGTGCAGCAGGCGTCAAGCGCAATTGATGAGTTGAAGGCCGTCCTGGCCCGAGTGCATCCCTGGTCGACCCTGCATTATGGCTTAGCAGCCGTTGATACGGTGGTGCACCTGTATCTGCAATGGATTCCCAAATATCATGGCCGCGAATGTGAAATTCAGATCCTCGCACCGATGACGCGGGGCAGCCTGGGAACGGCCAATCTCAACAAGGTTATCCAGGAGGCGGCCAATCCGCCGGCGGCCGGCAAGGCGCAGCTCCTGGTCGGGGAGCGCATCTTTCGGGTCGGTGACCGGGTGATCCACCGGCGCAACAACTATGATCTGGGCGTTTTTAATGGCGATATCGGCAGGATAAAGACCATCGACAATATCGGTCTCAGCTGTGTGGTGGCCTTTTCCCCGGATGCAAGAGAAGTTGTCTATCAAAAAGACGATATCCTGGAACTCGATTTAGCCTATGCTATCACCATTCATAAATCCCAGGGCAGTGAATTTGCCGCGGTGATTATGCCGGTATTGACGCAGCATTTTAAAATGCTCTTTCGCAACCTTATCTATACCGGGCTGACCAGGGCGAGAAAGCTGGCGGTGCTGGTCGGCACGCGAAAAGCCATGGCCATGGCGGTGCAGCAGCAGGATACCAGTAAGCGTCAGACGGCCCTGCGGCAGCTGCTTAAACCTTGAGGACTCCTGGTGCTATATTGAAAAGCGATCCAAACGAAGAAGATGGGCCAGAACAATACCGGCCATAAAACCCCAGGCCAGATTTGTGGTAAGCGTGAGCGCAACAATACAGAGGACAACGAACATATCCTTGCGGTTAAACATATCGAGAATGGCCAGGCCTAACTGGCTGCCGGCGAAGATGAGCAACACGCCCAAAAGAGAGAGGGGCAACAGATTGATCAGCACCAGGGAGTGCGGGCCGAGAAACAGGGCCAGGGCCAGGAAAAGGCTACCGATAATCACATTTGAGCCGCCGGTTCGGGCTCCAAAACTATAGTGGGCAGCCAGGCCACCCGCACCGTGGCAGAGCGGGATGCCGCCAAAGAGAAAACTCAGACCGTTGGCCAGGGCCATGCTCAGCGTTGTTGCGGTATAGGTTACTTTTTTTGAATCCTCGCCAAAGTATTCTTTGGCAAGATCGGCGTTGGCTATGATGGCATTGCCGATAGTCATGGGTATTTGGGGCAAAACCAGTACCAGCATGGCCAGCGTCAGATCGGCAATATTCGGCAAGCCAAACGGCAGGAGTTCCGGTAAATAAATACTGGGAGCGAGCTGTGCAAAACCCGCATGGGTGCCAAAGACCAGGCCGGTCAGTAATCCGAGGGTGATGACCACGATGGCGGCGGGATATCTGGTACTTTTCAGCAGAAAAAGAGTGATGGTAAGACCAATTACACCGAGAACAATGCCGATAGGCAACGGACCGATAGCCTGGATGGTCAGGTTGGGCTCGATGGAATGGGCGGCAACTTGCTGAAAAGACTTGCCGAGGATCATCTTTATGCCCTGGCCCATTAACAATAGTCCGGTGGATAACTGCACCCCGCGGATGACCGATTTGGGGATAAGGCTGCCGATAAAATTAATGCTGCCGGTGGCGCCGATAACCAGGAGCAGCAAGCCGACCAGGCCGACTGAAGCGGCAACCTGCGGGGCGGCTATCCCGGTGGCCACGGCATAGGCGCCGATGGCTTTCATCGGCTGCACAGGAACCGGTACGCCAAAATAAAACCCGGCCACAAGATAAAAAATACCGATGGAAAAGAGTACTCCGGTGATGGACATGCCATTGACCATGATCATTCCGATGGCCAGGGGAAGCAGGGTGCCGAGATCGCCCAGCGAGCCGGCGAATTCCATTCGATTATATTGAAAACGAGCAGACATGGTTGTTGTCTCAGAGGTAGAGGTATAGGAGTGTTTTTTCAACTATACCTTATTTTTATCAGTGGGAAAATAACCGATTATCCGGTATCGAGACGTTGCATTGTCCGGCAGGTGGGTTAAGATATGCCGGCAATTACATGACGAATATTTTTCCAGGGAAGTTATAAATGTATATATGTGTTGATTTTGATGGAACCCTGGTCGACCACCGCTATCCGGAGATCGGTGCCCCGGTTCCCGTGGCGATTGTCTGGCTGAAAAGGCTGCACTTTCTGGGAGCCAAAATCATTTTGTTCACGATGCGTTCCAATCGCGGTGAAGGGTGCAATTTTTTACAGGATGCAGTCGTCTACTTAGAAGAAAATGATGTGCAGCTGTTCGGGGTGAACAGAAATCCCGACCAGGATATCTGGACCAGCAGCCCCAAGGCTTATGGGGAGGTGTATGTCGACGATGCAGCTTTCGGCTGTCCGCTCATTCATCCAAAGGGTTTTGCCAGGCCCTGTGTCGATTGGAAAAAAGTAGGTCCGCAGCTCGAGCATATGTTGCTCAGCCGAAAGAGGATGTAGGTTTCGCAACAACCTGGATGAAGAGTTTCTAGGACACCATAAAGAAATAAGAAATAAGGAATAGATTATGGGTGCTTCTGTCACACAGCTGTATCGAAGAATTGACGAAAACCGGGCTTATTGTTTTAATATTGAGTCAGAACAAGAGCTTACTGAAGAACAGAAGACCTGCCTTCACCTTATTCTGGCCGAAGGCTTGCTGCTCGATACGATCAGCGATTCTCCCGTTTTGCCTGGGGAGCGAGTAGTGGAGGTCGGACCGCGGCTTAATTTCGCCACCGCCTGGTCCTCGAATATGGTCTCAATCTGTAAGGCGACCGGACTGACCATGATCACCAGGGTAGAGCGGTCCAGGCTATATCTGGTGCCGGAAAGTGAAGATGCACAGGAGTTTATCGCCCGGCACCATGATCGGATGACCGAGTGCCATTACCCGGCACCCCTGACCAGCTTTGAGACCGGGGTCGTCCCGGAGGCTGTTTATGAGGTCGATCTTGAAACCCTTGGAGCCGATGGCTTAAATGATTTGCCGGGAATTTCCATGGATGAATGGGACCGCAACCTGTACTACGACTACTTTGTCAACCAGCAGCAGCGCAACCCGACCATCGTTGAGATCATGGACCTGAACAATGCCAATTCCGAGCATTCCCGGCATGGATTTTTCAAGGGCAGACAGGTCATCGACGGGAAGGAGATGGACAGTACCCTCTTTGATCTGGTTACGGCGACACTTGTGCAAAATCCGCAAGGATCGCTTATCGCCTTTAAAGACAATTCCAGTGTTATTAAAGGCTATGCCATCGATACCCTGGTACCGCAGCAACCCGGCAGCCCATCGCCGCTAGTGCCGGTCAGGGTAGAGTATCATCCCCTTTTGACGGCGGAGACGCATAATTTTCCCACCGGGGTTGCTCCTTTTCCCGGCGCGGAAACCGGCACGGGCGGGCGGATTCGTGACGTCCAGGGTACCGGCAAGGGCGGCTTTGTTATCGCCGGAACCGCCGGTTACTGTGTCGGCAACCTGCTTATCCCAGGGTATGAACTGCCGTGGGAGATGAACAATCCCTGCCCCGACAATCTGGCGTCGGCTCTCACCATAGAAATCGACGCCAGTAACGGCGCCTCGGATTACGGCAATAAATTCGGCGAGCCGCTTATCCAGGGCTTTACCAGATCCTTTGATATGCGTCTTGAGACCGGTGAACGTTGGGCCTTTCTTAAGCCGATCATGTTTACCGCCGGTGTCGGTCAAATCGATGGGCGGCATACCGAAAAAGCCGCTGCGGAAAAGGGTATGCTTATCGTCCAGGTGGGCGGCCCTGCCTATCGCGTGGGTTTTGGCGGCGGCGCGGCGTCGAGTATGCTCCAGGGGGAAAATGAGTCGAGTCTTGACTTCAATGCGGTGCAACGCGGCGATGCGGAAATGGAACAGAAGATGAACCGGGTCATCCGGGCCTGCAACGAGATGGGCGACAAAACCCTGATCGATGTGATCCATGACCAGGGCGCGGGCGGTCCGGCCAATGTGCTTAAAGAACTGGTCGAAAAGTCCGGCGGCCGGGTGGAAGTGCGCAATATCCGCGTCGGCGATCCGACCATGTCGGTGCTGGAGATCTATGTCGCCGAATATCAGGAACGCTGCGGTTTTTTGATTCGCCCGGAAAATATTGCTCAGTTTCAACAAATTTGTGTTCGGGAGAAAGTCAATTGCGAGGTCCTGGGCGAGGTGACTGGTGATCTGCAATTTGTCCTGCATGATGCAAATGATGATACGACGCCGGTGCATATTGATCTGCCAGTGCTGCTCGGAGAAATTCCCCAGAAAACCTTCCACGATACCAGAAAGCCACTACCGGCAAAACCTCTGCAGTTACCCGAAACATTGACGGTGGCCGGGGCGCTTTATGATGTGCTGCGTCTCGTTTCCGTTGGCTCGAAGAGATTTCTCACCAATAAAGTCGATCGTGCGGTGACCGGTCTTATTGCCCGACAGCAGTGCTGCGGTCCACTGCAGCTGCCGCTCAGTAATGTCGCCGTGGTGGCCCAGAGTCATTTTGGTATGACCGGTATTGCCACGGCCATCGGCGAACAATCGATGAAAATGCTCGTTGATCCGGCAGCCGGTGCCCGAATGGCGGTTGGCGAGGCGTTAACCAACCTGGTCTGGGCGCACATTGAAGACCTTAAGCAGGTCAAATGCTCAGCCAACTGGATGTGGGCGCCAAAATTGCCGGGAGAGGGCGCGGCTATCTATGACGCAGCTCTTGCCATGCGTGATCTTATGCTAGTTGTCGGCATGGCGGTGGATGGCGGTAAGGACAGTCTGTCCATGGCCACCATGGTCGGTAAAGAAACCGTTAAGTCACCGCGCGAGCTGGTTATCTCCGCCTATGCCGCGGTGCCGGATATCCGCCGGGTGATAACCCCCGATATCAAGTGCCCTGGCTCAACCCTGCTCTTTATCGATCTTGGTGGTTCAAAGACTAGGATGGGTGGCAGTGCCCTGGCCCAGGTGATGGGGCAGCTGGGTGATAAAAGCCCTGATGTCGAAAACGGCAAGGTCTTGAAAAATTGTTTTCTGGCGGTGCAGGAACTGATAGACAGGCGGCTGATCGTTGCCGGGCATGATCGCAGCGACGGTGGCTTGATTACCGCGCTGCTGGAAATGGCTTTTGGCGGCAACTGTGGCCTGGATATTAATCTGCATGGCGAAAGCACAGTTTTTGAGACACTTTTTGCAGAAGAACTTGGCCTGGTGCTCGAATGTCGGCCGGACACAATCCAGGAGGTGGAAAAAATTCTGGCACACGACCACATACCATGTGTCCAATTGGGTACAACGACCACGACCAGACAGATTCAGCTCAGCTATAACGGGCGGAAGGTCTTAGATGAACCGATGATCGTTCTGCGCGGCTGGTGGGAAGAAACCAGTTATCAGCTGGAGAGGCTGCAGATGAACCCGGCCTGTGCCGATCAGGAAAAGGCCAATATTTATGATCGTCAGGGGCCGGCGTATCATTTGAGTTTTATGCCTGAGCCGCCACCTGCCGAGCTGCTCACCCGAACGGGTAAGCCGAAGGTGGCAATTCTGCGCGATGAGGGTTCTAATTCCGACCGGGAGATGTCGTCGGCGTTCTATCTGGCCGGCTTTGAACCCTGGGATATCTGTATGAGCGATCTGCTGGCCGGCGCCATAAACCTTGACGATTTTCGGGGCCTGGCCGCGGTCGGCGGCTTTTCTTATGCCGATGTTCCGGAATCGGCCAAAGGTTGGGCGGCAACCATTTTGTTCAATCCTCGCCTAAGGAAGATGTTCGAAGATTTTTATCAGCGAACAGATACCTTTACTCTTGGCATCTGCAACGGCTGCCAGCTGTTTGGGCTGCTTGGCTGGATTCCGAAGGAAGGGCTGTCCGCTGAACGCCAGCCCCGGTTTATCCGTAATATTTCCGGGCGCTTTGAGTCCCGATGGACCACAGTCAAGGTGCAGAAAAGCCGGGCGATGATGCTGTCCGGCATGGAAGGACTGGTCTTTGGTATCCATGTCGACCACGGCGAAGGACAACTATATTTTCCCGATACGGCTATCCTTGCCAAGGTCAAAACCGAAGGGATGGCCCCACTGGTATATGTCGATGACGAAAGCCTGCCGACCGAGAAATACCCATTTAATCCCAATGGCTCAATCGAAGGACTCGCCGGGCTCTGCTCCGCCGACGGCAGGCATTTAGCCCTGATGCCGCACCCGGAAAGGTTCTTTCTACCCTGGCAGGCGCATTATCTGCCGGAAGACATGAAGGGCATGAAGGTTTCCCCATGGCTGCAGATGTTTATCAACGCCTATAACTGGTGCCGAAGAACCGACTGAAGACTGGATTTACCTCTGCCCATAACAGCACCACCTTGTTCCCATGCGATGCATGGCATCAAGAACAACACCACAAGAGAGAGCTTTATTTGCCGTCCTGTTGCTTTTTCCTGCTCATCTGTTTTTCCAACATGATCTTCAGGATGGTCTTGTCGGCGTGGATCATGCCATCGTGACTGAGAGCCCCCATATTCTGAATGGTTTTGTGCGTTGAGTTGCCGATGATGCCGTCGGTGTCCTTGACATTGACCCCATGCAGGGAAAAGAGTGCGGCCTGGACCGCGGCACCTGCTGCAGTGTTGAGTTTAATGGCACAACCGGCTTTTGCGCCATCGCAGATCACTCCGGCCAGGTCCTCCAGAATATTTTTAATTGCCCCTTCCATATGGTGCACGTCGCCGCCGACCAGATAGGTGATGCCGGCTGTCGCCCCGGCCCCGGCAGCGATGGAACAGCCGCAGACGGCAGAGAGCCTGCCGGTATGGGCCTTGACATAAGCGGTGACAATATGGCTCAGTCCGATCGCCCGTAATAAGGTTTCCCGGTCGTGGTCGATAAAATCCTTGATCGCCCAGATCGGTAAAATGGCGGTCAGGCCATGATTGCCGCTGCCGGCTGAACTCATGGCCGGCAGGTTGGCCCCGCCCATGCGCGCATCGGCAGCCGCTGAGGTGAGCCTGCGCGCCGAACTGGACATATCCCTCACCATAAGTTTCTGTTTGATCAACCGGTCGATGGCCTTGCCGATGCCAAGACCACTGCCGTGCTTGAGACCATATTCAGCCAGGGCGAGATTATGATTAACCCCAACCTCGAGAAAGTTAAGGTCGTCTTCGTCCAAATCGGCGGTTAACTCCAGGATTTCCGGCAAGGTCAATTCGCGTAACCAGGTTTCCAACTCAGCCAGGGTATGTTTACCGCCTTTGTGGTGCGAAGCGGCAAGAAGAGGTGAGTCATTGATCTCTTCACCGTTCTTTTTTAAGCTGACAATATTGTTATGTAAATCGACAATCAGGGATTCAGCAGTGTTGCTGCCGGAGACCAGTTTTGTTCGGACATAGAGACCAACCTCGTCTCTGAGGTTCACTATGACTTTGTTTTCGTCGAGCAATTTTTGGGCCTTGGTCAGAGTTGTCTGATCAAGGCATTCCAGTACTTCGAGTCCCCTGCCCGGGTTGCCGCCATAGGCTCCGAGGGCCGCTGCCGTATCGAGGCCCTGCATCCCCCCAGTGCCGGGGATAGTCACCGCCATGCCATTTTTATAAATATTGGGATCGATCCATATTTCAACCGAATCAAATTCTTTTTCCGGCAACAGGGTAGCCGCCGCAGCGGCACCCAGGGCGATGGCCACCGGTTCGGTGCATCCAAGAGCCAGGATGACCTCCATCTCCAGAATATCTTTGACGGTAAATTTCATAACTTCTCGTTTGTAAAAGTGAGAACCATCAAATGGCTAAAATAAATTCAATCTCTATATTTGAGCCCAGAGGAAGTGCCGCTACCTGCACCGTCGAACGCGCCGGCGGAGACTCGGGGAAAAAAGTTGCATAGGCATCGTTTACTTCCTGAAAATCAGCCAAATTGGTCAAAAAAATCGTCGTTTTGACCACGCGGCTCAAATCGATCCCGGCCTCTTTGGCAATGGCTGTGGCGTTGGTGATGATCTGTCTGGTTTTGGCACCGATTTCGCCATCGAGCATTTTGCCGCTGATCGGATCTATCGGCAGCTGACCGGAGATAAAGAGCAGGCTCTCGGTGGCGATGGCCTGTGAATAGGGGCCGATGGCGGCAGGTGCCTGCGGGGTGGATATGACTTTTCTTTTCATGCTATACCTCTGAAATCATGATTGAATTGGTGGAAAGAATTTTTTCAAGTAGTTATCGACGGTTAATTTGGTGACACCAAGCAGCTGGGCCTCCTACTTTGCGGCACCCTTAGGCACCTTATAATAAGAAGGTTTTGTGGATATGCACTAATTTATAGTGGCAATTGACGAAAGAAGTGTCAACAAAAAATTTGATCTATTCAAAAAAATTTAAAAAATTTTGGATGAGCAAGAAGGTGTATGCGCGGAAAAATCACTGTCGCCGGCGACAAATATTTGCGCCGCTTCCTTGCCATAGTGGGCTATGGTGCCGATAGTGTAATAACAATCAAAGGTATCAATCTATCTCAACCGGTGCAGGAGGGAGACGATGGCAGAGCAGAGACTGAATTCACTTCACAACCATTTTACCGCGGTAAAAAAGGGCGAAAGATTTTTTGAAAATGCCTTTCAGAGTGTCTCGCGAATGGTTCTGGAGGGAGATATTGACAAGGTTACGGTCAATGGCAAAAACACCTTTGATTTTAGAATATTCCGCGAAGGAAAAAAGCATATTGTCGGGATGTATGACGAGATAAATTCGTTTGTGTCTTTTGTCAAAGATGCCTCCCAGGGCGGATCTTCCAAGGAGATGGCCTTTGTTCTGGTCGGAGAGCCGGGCAACGGCAAAACCTTTCTGGTTGAATATCTCTGTCAGATGTACCGGGACTTTCTGTCGCTGCCCAAAAATCGGAAATATACCTTCCGCTTTGTCGGCCTCGATAAGCTTGGCTCCTATGGCAATATTGCAACTATCGAATCTCAGACCTATGAAGATCCGATGATCCTGGCCATGAACCTGCATGAGACGAGTGTGGAATCCCGGCAATACCTGGCCCGAAGATATCGCGTTGCCGATACGATGCTGGAAAGCTGGTATGACAATTATCGTCCCCTGGGTGCCTGTTCGGCCTATATCTGGAATAATATCCGCGAATTTACCAATGGCAATCTTGATGAGATGCTCGATTTTATCGAAATTGTCCCCGTCCCTCTGATCGAGAGTCTGGGGACGGTTACCGGCAAATATCCGGCCAAGGATAAAATTACCTCCTCGGCGGTCGATCTATTGGGCGAGGAGTCCATCCAGCGACTCCTGCATATTACCGACACCAATAATCCCTATCGCTTTGATCTGCGTCGGGGGGCCCTGGCGCGAGTGGCCGGTGGCGGTATCCATTTCAGTGACGAGATTTACAAAAATAAAAAAGATCTGGTCCAGGTCTATCTCGGCATTATTCAAAATCGTTGTATCGAGATTGACGGCTATAAATGGCCAATCGATACTTTAATTATCGCCACCAGCAACAACTCGGAATTCAACCGCTTTCTCGCGGAAAAAGAAGAAGCGCCGATCGTTGACCGCTGCCGCATCTGCTATGTCTCGCACAACACCAACTATGTGCTGCAAAAAGAGTTGACCACTTATGCCATCGGCAATGAATCGAAGACGACGTTGACCGGGGATGCCATGCATCAGGATCCGAATCTAAATTATGCCGCTTCGGTCGGGGTGGTGCTCAGTCGTCTGCCCAGATCGGAAAAACTTACCCCTATCGAGACCATGAAGCTTGCCGCCGGGGAAGTGGCCGGGGAAAAGAGCCTCAAGACCCTGTCCGAGGTGATCGATACCCTCAGTCAGGAACATGACATTACTAAACGGTTCGGCCAGAAGGGTCTCGGCCAGAGGAATCTCGGCCGGTCGATCCAGTTGATGCTCGAGAGTTCCGAGACCAATGAAGGCAAATGCATGTTTGCCTACGATATTTTTCATGCCATTGAGCGGGCAATCCTTGATTATGTCTCCGAGGCCAAGGATCGTGCAAAATTTCTCGATGATCTGAAGATTGCCAAGGGGCTATACCGCGAACGGATCATGACCGAGATGTTCAACGCCTACATGGACGAACCGTTGGCTATCCGCAAGGATGTGCTGAACTATGTCAATATGATCATCGGCATTGACGCCGAAAATCTGGGCACTGACAAGATGTGGAAGTACAAAAATCCCCAGACCGGCGAGCTGCAGGCCCTGAAGATCGATGAACGGTATATCAACTCGGTGGAAGACGGGCTCGGTCTGAAAACCAGAGAGCAGAAAGATTCTTTCCGGACCTCAATCCGCAAGATCTACGGTCAGAAAATATCGGTGCGGCCGGACTATGATTTCATGGATAATCTTGAGCTGGTCAAAGCGGTCACCGACGTCCGGTTGAAATCGGATATTGCCGGGTCAGGCAGCCTGATCGGCGCGCTGGCCAATCGTACCAATGAAGAGAACCAGAAGCTCTACGACCGGATGATCGAAACAATGCTCAATAAACTGGGCTACTGCAACACCTGTGCGCAGAAGACTATTGAGTATTTCTGCACCCAGGTTGATGAAAACTAAATGGACTCGTAAAAAGTTTGATCTACTTCGTTGTAGGTCTGATACGGCGATTTGCTGTACTAAACTACCAAATTGCCGTATCAGACACTACGCCTCGTCTATCAAACTTTTTCCAGAGTCCATCCTGAGATCCAAGAAGAGCTATCACAAAGCCATGAAAACTGATGGTGCTATGAAAAATGAAACAAAATCTACATAACCTCTATCACAGCCTGAAGGAACAAGGGCTGACCGCGGAGCAGGATCGAAAAATCCGCTACGAGCTTGATTTGCTTGAACTTGACGGGGAGCATCGGACTGTGGCTGCGCCGGTGGTGCGGCGTATATACGCCTATAACGATATGGAGATGCTCCACGATGCTTCTCCACCCAGGTTGATGGCGCTTACCTCCGTGCAGTCGCTGGATTATCTGCTGGAAAAGGATAGACAGCGTGAAGAGGATGGTTTCCCCCGCAAAATCCGAGTGGGCAAGATGGTGAAACCGAGCCGCACCGGGGATGATAAAGTGGTTATCGTCCCGACTACGGTGGAGGAAAAGCTGGTGCACGATAAAGTGCGGTTCAATGAAGAGGGTGGGAGTGACGGTGACGATCAGGGTTCAGGCGAAGGTGGCGCAGGCGAGGGAGAAGAAGGCGAAGTGATCGGCGAGCAGCCGGTCAGGCCGGAACAGGGTGGTCAGGGAGGGGCGGGCAAAGGCGAGGGCGGCGAGCATGGAGTGGAATCAAACGCCTATGACTTAGGGCGCATCCTCACCGAGCAGTTTGAACTGCCCAACCTCAAAGATAAGGGTAAGAAAACTTCTCTCACCAAGTACACCTATGACTTAACTGATAAAAACCGGGGATTCGGCCAGATCCTCGATAAAAAATCGACACTTAAAAAAATTATCGAGACCAACATTGCTCTTGGCCGAATTCGGGCCAGGGACCAGATTGACAGCCGGCAATTGTTGATATCACCCAAGGATCGCATCTATCGAATACTCTCCCGGGAAAAGGATTATGAATCCCAGGCGGTGGTCTTCTTTGTTCGGGATTATTCCGGGTCCATGGGCGGCAAACCGACGGAACTGGTGGTTAATCAGCATGTCCTTATTTATTCCTGGCTCATTTATCAGTATAAAAGCCAGGTCGAGACTCGCTTCATCCTGCACGATACCGAGGCCAAAGAGGTGAAAGATTTTCAGACCTATTATAACTCGACGGTAGCCGGCGGCACGCAGGTGGCCAGCGCCTATAGTCTGGTCAATAAGATTGTCGAAGAAGAATCGCTGGAGCGGGACAACAACATCTATGTTTTCCATGGCACCGACGGCGATGACTGGGATACCAAAGGTGACAAGGCTCTGCCGGAATTGCAAAAGATACTGCATTATGCCAGCCGGGTAGGCATAACTATTGCCGAAAACGGTTATGGGATTTCCGGCCAGACGGAGGTGGAGCGATACTTACGTAAATCTCGACTCCTGGAGGAGAAAAACGATGTGCTCCGCCTCGATGTCATCGCCCAGGACACTAATGAGACCCGGTTGATCAAGGGCATCAGGGAGCTTATCTCATAATATTTTAGCGCAAGACCGACAGCCAGGGTGAAACGCTATGGAACTCATCAGTCAGCATGCCAAAAAAATCATGGAAGGTTGTAAAGAGCGGGCCCGGGATGTCGGCCTGCGCTTTGTAGATGAGAGTCTGGAATATATCGTCACCAACCGCGACTTTCTGCAGCTGTCGCCGAAAAACATGATCCCGACTCTCTACGATTACTGGGTGCAGGATGTGGAGGTATTAAAAGATCAGGGCCAGTATGAACTGTATCCCAATAACCCCTATGAGACGGTGATCAATACCCGCCCGCCGATCTCCTACTATAACGACAACAATCCCGACTGGCTTAACGTAATGATTTTCTATCATGTTATCGGCCACATAGATTTCTTCCAGAATAACCTGTATTTTCGTCACACCTGGGATTACGATTTCGCCGGCAAGGCGTTGGCCGATAAACGACTGCTGGCCAAGCTCCGCTCTGAAAAAGGCCGGTGGGTCGATTATGTTATTGAATTTTCTCGGGCTATCGACAACCTGGTCGGCTACTTCGAGTTGCTCTCCTCTTACGCCGGCCAAAAGAAAAAACTCTCCAGACTCGACTACTATTTCGATTATTTCATTCAGGAAAAAGCCGACCATACCATTGCCGGATATGTCGCGGAGATAGAAAGATATAACAAATCCATGCGGGATTTCCCTAAAGGTGGCGAGGCACTTTTTTTAGAGAGTGTCAAAAGTAAATACGCGGAGTTTGAATCGCTGTATCAAAAGGCGTTTAAAGTGAGCGAGAAGGGTAAAAATCAGGACTTGCTGCAATTCCTTGCGGAGCATTCCGAGTTTCTCAATCGCGATGAAAATAAGTGGATGTTGATGGTAATCGAGGTTATTCGCAGCACCTCTCTCTATTTTCAGCCGCAGATCAGAACGAAAATATTAAATGAAGGGTGGGCTAGCTACTGGCATGAAAACCTTTTCTTGAGTGATGACAGGATCAGTGGCCATGAGGTCGATTTCGCCGTGGTCAATGCCAAGGTTACGTCTATGCCGCGGATTGGTCTGAACCCTTATGCGCTTGGCATGCGACTCTTCTACTACCTGGAAGCGCAGGCGGAAGCCGGAAAGCTGTCCTATGATTACCAGAGGATCGCCGATAACGAGCGACGGCAAAAATATAACACCAAAACCGGTGGCGGCCGGAATTTTATTTTCTCGGTCCGGGAGAATTTCTGCGACTCGATGTTTGTCAACACCTTCATCGATCAGGAATTTGTCGATCTGCACCAGCTCTTTGTCGTTGATAAACGACTCAATAAAGAACGGATGACCTGGGAATATTATGTGAAGTCAAAAAAGGCCCACCACTATAAACAAATGATCGCCGATTCCCTCTATCATCCGCCCGCCCTCACCATCAACGTCGATGACGATAACACCCTGGTTCTCAATCATGTTTTTGAGGGCAAGCCTCTTTTTCGCGACTACATCGAGGGTGCGCTGCTCGGCCTGGAGTTTTTATGGGGGGCAAAAGTGAGTCTGTATACCCACGAGGCGGAACAAGTGAAAGAGGAATCGGGACAGGGTCGTCAGGCCGATGAAGACCTGCGAAAAATTGTCTGGAAACGGTTTCGCTACACGATGAAAGAGAGAACCATGTCTAGAGTGTTGATCAATTAGGGTGGATTTATGCGCGACTTAACCAGAGCTATGGAAAATCTTGATCAGAATCAGGAACAATTGCGCACATCGCCGATTCTGTCTTATGCGGATTTTCTCCAGCAGGTGATCCTGCATCCGAGCCGGTTAATTCGTAATATCTATCAGGTGTATACCGATCTGATCGAGAGCCTGGTCGATGACGGCATCGATGAATATGGCGATGATCCCGAATCCATCCAATTTCTGAAATATGATTGCACCAAGCTTTTTGTCGAAGGCTCCGACCGACCTTTTTTTGCCGATCGACTCTTTGCCAACCGCCTTATGCGCCATGTCGACAGCTTTAAACTGGGGGCGAAACAGCATAAAATTTATATCTTCGATGGCCCGCACGGCAGTGGCAAATCGACGTTTCTCAATAACCTGCTGCGCTCCTTCGAACACTACGCCAACTCGCCTGAGGGTTCCCGCTACGAGGTGGTCTGGCGGCTGAGACATGATCATCTGGTCGGCGGCGTACATAGTCTGCATTCACTTACCGATAAGCTGGCCTGGGTTCTGGAAAATGAAGGCAAAACCGAGCTGGCTTCGGAAATGAAGTGTGCCTGTAAGGCCGGTTCTGAGCTGGGTGGTGTTTTCGATGTTCCCTGTCCGAGCCATGATAATCCGCTGCTGCTGATTCCCAAACAAGTACGACGCAAATTCTTCGATGATCTTTTTGTCGATGACGCATTTAAATGGCAGTTATTTACCGAAAAGAAATATGAATGGATTTTCCATGACGAACCGTGCACCATCTGTGTCTCACTGTATCAGGAATTACTGCGTAAGTATGGTGATCCGCAAAAAGTTATGGATTGTGTCTCTGCCCGCCCTTATGTCTTTAATCGCCGCCTAGGCGAGGGCGTTTCTGTTTTCAACCCGGGCGACCGGCCTCTGCGCAATCCGATTATGCATAACGACATCATTCAACGCAGTCTCGATGCTACGCTGGCCGACGGCAAGGGGGTCAGTTATGTCTATTCGCGTTATGCCAAAATTAATAATGGCATTTACGCCCTGATGGATATTAAATCGCATAACACCGAAAGGTTGATGGAGCTGCACAATATCATCAGTGACGGGGTACATAAAGTCGAGGATATTGAAGAAAAAGTCAATTCATTACTCTTTGCCCTAATGAACCCAGAGGATAAAAAACTGCTTGCCGAACTTCGCGCATTCTCCGATCGGGTGGAATATATAAATATTCCTTATGTTCTTGATTTGCAGACGGAAGTCGACATCTATCGGGAGAATTTCGGTAAGCACATCGATGAGAGTTTTCTGCCGCGGGTGCTGCATAACTTTGCCCGAGTCATCATTGCCACCAGGCTGCGCACCAAGTCGGAGGCTATGGAAGAGTGGATTAAAGAACCGGACAAGTACGCGCTGTATTGCGATACCAATCTGCAGCTCTTGAAAATGGAGATTTTTACCGGTTATATTCCTAAATGGCTGACGGAAGAGGACGTCGCTCGTTTTACCGCCAAAAGAAGACAGAGGATTGTTGCCGAATCGGAAAGTGATGGTTGGAAAGGTTTGTCCGGCCGGGATTCGATCAAATTATTCAATGAGTTTTATGTTACCTATGCCCGGGAAGACAAGTTGATTGATATGGCGATGCTGGGCCAGTTTTTCCGGAAATATTGCAAACATGACCGGGATATTCTGCCCATGGGCTTTCTTGATTCCCTGCTGCGCATGTACAACTATACCGTTCTGCAGGAGGTCAAAGAGTCGCTGTATTCGTACAACGAGGAGCAGATTGGCAGGGATTTAATGAATTATATCTTTGCCGTCAATTTTGATATCGGCACGGTGGAGACCTGCAATTTTACCGGGGATAAGCTGGAAATAACCGAGAGCTTTTTTAATAAAATGGAGAGTCGGCTACAGATTGAGCAAAGAGGCAGTAGAGCATTTAGAAACAGCGTCCAGAAATCCTACACCACTTCCGCGCTGCCGCAGGAAATGCTTCGCGACGGCCTGCCTCTTACCGAGACCTCGCTGTATACCCATCTCTATGAGAAATGCACCCATAACCTCAAGGAAAAAGTGCTCGAACCGTTTTTGAAAAACGAAAATTTTCGCCGGGCGATAAAAGATTATAATCAGGAGGATTTTCGGACCTACGATAAAAAAATCCAGAGCGATGTGCATTTTATGATGGAAAATCTCCAGCACAAATATCTGTATTCCCGCCAGGGAGCCAAAGAGATCTGTATCTATGTCATTGATAATAACCTGGCCCGGCAGTTCTCCGGGAGGAAGGAGTAATCCACCAGCTGCATGGTTCTTCTTTATCGCCATAATCATCCCTATGAAATCTTTGTCCCCCCGGGTGCGCAGAGGCTTATAGTCGGGACTTTACCGCCGCCTCGATTTTCCGAAGCCCAGCTCAAACCTCGTGATGTTGATTTCTGCTATGGCAGTTGCGATGGCATGTTATGGCCGGTCTTAAGTGAAATTTTTCAGCTTGATCTCCGCTATGATAATTCGAGGGCGGCCGTACAGCAGCGTCTGGACTTTCTGGTGCGGGAAAAAATTGGTATCGGCGATATAGTCCAGTCATGTATGCGCAGGAAAATCGACGCCTCGGATCTTGGCATGATGGACATTGAGTTGCGCAATATTGTGGAAGAGCTGCAATTGCACCCGAGTGTCAATACGCTGGTCTTTACCGGCGGCAACAGCAAGAACGGGCCGGAATATTTGTTTCGTCGCCATTTAAAAGCATATGGCCTGCAACTGTCTCCGGTAGGAAGTGGTACGCCCAGGGTCCATCGGTTTATCCTCGCCAACAGAATACACACGACAATTTCCCTCACCTCACCTTCCAATGCCGCCAATCGAGCCATCGGCAGCAGTGCCCTCTATAAAAAAAGGAAAAAGGAAAATCCTGCCTATACCCCCTTTGACTTTCGTGTCGAACAATACCGCAAAATTTTTACGGCACCTTCAGCGTTTGAGTCGCTTCGGTAATATGCCGGATAATAATTTTTTCAAGGCCTGGGTACATTCCCAGGCCATAATCAATGGTCTCTACTTCGATGCCTTTTAGCTGAAAGCGCGATTGCCAGGAAGATGGGTTGTTACTGATAATATCTCTTTTATAGTGCATCCCGGCAACGAGAAAAAATGGAATGATGCACACCTTCTCATACCCACTCTGGGCGATTTCATCCACCAGATGGGTGGAATCGGGATATTTTTCCACCACTCCGACGAAGATTCTTGCGCCGAATTTCAGGCGAAGGATTTTTTCCAGGCAGTAGTAAGCTGTCCAGCTTGGATGTCCTGTGCCATGGCCAAGGACCACCATGGCCGTATCAGGCCGGGCCGTAATGAGCGGCCGCAACATTTCCCCTATCGCCTCATAATCCTGCGGCCTAGTGAGTAAAGGCATGCCAAGGGAGCATTCGAGCTGGACTTTTTGACTGAGCTGCGCCAGGCTGTGAAATTCGGTCCCTGGAAAGAGATGCAGGGATTGGAGGACTGCCCGAGTTGTACCCCGGGCCGCCAAATACTGCAGCACTGTTGCTGGGTGCAGTACGGTTGGTTCCTGTCGGTGGTGCAACTCCCGGGCAATTTTTTTTGACGAATAGGTCCATATAATCTCTGCCTTCTGAAAGTAGTCCTGAAGGGAATCGTTTAATCTGGAATATGTGGCAAGAGCTTTCGAAGTGGTGCCAAAAGCGGCAATGATGATGGGAAATTGCATAAGAATTTGTCGTATGCTGAGATATTTAAATAAAAAAAAATTACCGACAAAAGAACAGGTAGCATAAATCAAAAAGAATGATACAATAATTTGTACTCTTGATACAGGTTTTTTGATAAACCCCCTTGACAGCAGCCAGACGTTTGTAGTATTCAAATAATCATCTATTAAATTAAATTCTTTTTTACTTAAGCAGTGTGCCGGTAGGGAGTGGTGGAGTTGGAGAGCGGAATAAATTATAGTGGGAGGAACGCAATGGTGAAAAAAATTTCAGTAATCGCGCTGGCCGGAATGCTTGCCTTGCCAGGGTTTGTCATGGCCGCCGACAAACCTGACGTCGCCGAACTGGAGAAAAAGATCGATGAACTGAGCAGGCAGCTTGAAGAATTGCGTGGGGCGATGGCGACCCAGGCGGAAAAGAGTCAGGCCCTGGAGCAGAATGTCGAGGATCTTGGCAGCGACATGGAAGATATGGACGAGAGATCCGACAGTTGGGATCTGGCCTCCCGCTTTGACCTGTATGGCGACTTTCGCAGCCGCCTGGATTTTTACAACGCCGACACGGTCCTCGGCCAAAGCCTCGACAATGACACCCTCTGGACCAACCGTTTCCGTTTGAATATGCGGGTAAAAGCGACGGAAAACGTCGAGTTTAAAGGCCGTCTGGTCATGTATAAGACCTGGGGCAACCAGTCGGCATTCACCGATGCCAGTGGCGCCATGTATCCACTTTTTGACGGCAATATTACCCGGTCTCCCATTAGCAGCAGTGCCCTGTATGTCGACCGGGCCTTTGTCAACTGGAATAACATCGGCGGCCTGCCGGTGTGGTTTTCAATCGGCCGTCGGCCGACAACCGATGGACCTCCTGCCGAGCTGCGCATGAATACCGGAGAACGAATGGCCACCCCGATGGCCTTTATGGATTGGCCGTTTGACGGACTTTCTGCCGGTTATGCCTGGAACTGGGGTTCTGAGCCATTTGGCTCCAGTCGGATCCGTTTTTGTTATGGACGAGGCTTTGAGGCCGGTCTTGTGGATGTCAATACCAATATCAAAGATACCGATTTTGCCGGGCTGAGCTGGGATGTTATGAAAAAAGGTGAACGTTTTGCCTATATCCAGAGCTTTATGGCCTTTGATCTGTTTAATTATCCCAACTTTCAGGATCCCTTCATTGAGTATGGTGCACAACAGCCGCAGGCTGTCGGGGGCTATGGTCCCCGGATGAATCTTGGTGATGTCTGGCATACTGCAGCGGTTTACGAAGATAAAATCGTCGGCCTGAATTATTTTATCGCCGGTGGCTGGTCCCAGACGCAGCCCAATTCAAACGGTATGTTCAACGATCCGTTCAGTCCTACCGGTCCCAATACCGACAATGAAAACGGCTACTCCGCCTATCTTGGGGTGCGCTATGACCTTGATAACGCCGGTTTAAAATTCGGCGCCGAGTTTAACTACGGTTCGCAGTACTGGCTGGCCATGGCTCCGGGAAATGATGATATCTACCAGGCTAAGCTTGCCGCCAGGGGCCAGGTCTATGAGATCTACACCATCTGGGATTTGCCGACCGGCCAGGCCCTGTCCAAATATGCCAGGACCTTTATGCGTCTGGGTTATCAACATTACGAATATGATTATTCCGGGTCAGGAGACTGGAATATGGCAGCATATGATTTGGGTGATGCGCGCGATCGTGGAAAAATCGAAATGTTAAATGGCATGATGATGAATGGTTATGATCCGGTGGAGAGTGCCGATCAGATCTATCTCACCTTTGAGGCCTTCTTCTAAACGCCATTACCTTATAACACAACCTGCCGAGGGCCATATTCGCAACAGCGAACATGGCCCTTTTTTATTGCCACAGAGCGTATACTGCTATAGTTTTACGGGAATTGGCAATAAAAAAGACGAACTACATTCTATAAGCGGGCAAAGCGCCTATGGCCGAACTATCAACAATTAATCCCCTTATTGAACAATCTCCCACTGCAGACGGTGCGCTGCTTTGCACCTGCGCTATGTTCAATCGCCACGGAGGCCTGAGCAGCGGCAGCTATGATTCGCTCAATGTCGGTGACAACGTGGGGGATCGGAAGGGTGCTGCCCGGGAAAATCGCCGCCTGGTGAAAAAAAGCCTCGTAATTGATCATTTACTGAGGGCAAAACAGATACATGACAGCGAGATATACTGCTTGACTGAACCGTTGCCCAAAGACCTTGAAGTTGATGGTTTTGACGCCCTTATCACCAATCAAGCCGGGGTAGGACTGATGATCCAGCAGGCCGACTGTCAGGCAGTACTGCTTTTTGACCCGGTGCGGCAGGTGATTGCGGCGGTACATTGCGGCTGGCGGGGCAGCGTCCAGAACATTCTCGTGCGGGTTATTGGTGCGATGACCAAAAATTATGGGACGGTACCAGCAGATATACAGGCGCTTATCAGCCCGTCGTTGGGACCCTGCTGCGCTGAATTTATTAACTACCAGCGGGAACTCCCCGAACAGTTTTACCCCTTTATGGTGGGCGACAAACATTTTGATTTCTGGCGGATCAGCCACCGGCAACTCCAGGATGCGGGGGTACCTGAGCTGCGGATCAAAGCCGCAGAAATCTGCACCTGCTGTTCCGATGATTACTTTTCTTATCGACGGGCAGCTCGTGTGAGCGGTGGACAGACCGGGAGAAACTGCTCGGTCATTGTCCTGCATAAGAAAAAAGCGTGAAATCCGAGTGAAATCCATGCGTATTCTACTCATTGAAGATGATAGTAAGATAGCCACTTTTCTGGAAAAAGGCTTTAAAGAAGCAGGGTTCAGTGTCGATAAATGCGCCGATGGGCAGACGGGGCTGGAGCATGCCCTGACTCTTAGCTATGATGCCGCGGTTGTAGATCTTATGTTGCCCGGGCGCGATGGCCTCAGTGTTATTGAGACCATGCGAGCCGAAGATATCAATACCCCGGTTCTTATCCTCAGTGCCAGGCAATCGGTTGACGACCGAATCCTCGGCTTGCAGCGCGGGGGAGACGATTATATGGTTAAACCTTTTTCCTTTAGTGAGCTGCTGGCGAGGATTCAGGCGCTTATCAGGCGGGACAAGAAGAATACCAAGCCGATGTTTCTTACTGTCGCCGATCTGGAGATGGATCTGCTCAAACATGAAGTATGTCGTGACGGCGCAAAAATTGATCTGCCGACCAAGGAATATGCTCTGCTCGAATATATGATGCACAATCCGGGCATTGTCCTTTCTAAAACCTCGATCCTCGAGCGGGTCTATGATTATTCTTTTGATCCGCAAACCAATGTGGTTGATGTCCTGGTCTGTCGTCTGCGTAATAAAGTGGATAAGGATTTTGATAACAAGATGATCCATACCGTCAGGGGCGTGGGCTATGTTCTTAAAGCTGAGTAGGGAGGATTTCAGCTGGTTCCGCGCGAAAAAAGTCCTGCCGGTCTTTCTGCTGCTCTGGGGTGGCGGTCTGCTGCTGGCGATGCTGTATCTCTTTACCGTCCGCAGCCATCTGCAGACAATGGAACGCGACCAGGCCGAAAAGCAGCTTGATGCCTACCTGGCGGAAAACCGCTCGGCAAATCTTTCTGCCGGCGCTCTCCAGCTGCAGCGTAATACCCAGCTGCAGGGATTCTTTTTTATCCGCATAATGCAGGGCAGCGATCAAGTTGTGGTGGTCGGCGAGCAGGCCGGTCCATTCAATTTTACCGGGCTGGTCGATATACCGCCGAAAGCGAGCGGGGTGTGGCTGCCGGTAGGTACGGGCAAAGAAAAGCAGCTCCTGACCATCATCGTTCGGCGTTATGATAATGGACTGCTTATTCAGGCCGGCAAGGATGGGCGGCAAAGCTACACTCTTTTCCGGCAGCTGGTGCGCTATACTCTCTTTATGGCTGCCTGCAGCATTATCCTGCTCTGGCTATTATCACTGTACTTCATAAAACTAAGCCTTACTCCGCTTGTTAGCACCCGGGAAAAAATCGGCGATCTTATCCAACGCTCCAAGACCGGTTTTCTGCCGGAGCAGGGTAACGGACCGGAACTGGACAGTCTCTACAGCCAGATCAATCAGCTTATTCGCCAGAATCGGCATCTGGTCAGGGAAATGCAGCATTCCCTCGATAATGTCGCCCATGATCTGCGCACCCCCATGACCCGGCTGCGATCTGTGGCCGAATATGGGCTGCAGGCCGAAGACGACCCAGTGCGACTGCGCGATGCCTTGTCCGACTGTCTTGAAGAGTCGGAGCGAGTTTTGGCCATGTTGCGGATCATGATGAGTGTCGCTGAAGCCGAATCCGGCACCATGCGGCTGGAATTGCAGAATTGCGATATTTTTTCCAGCCTGCGGCAGGTGGTCAATCTTTATGAATACGTCGCAGAAGAACGAAAAATTATGGTGCACCTGCAGACTGAAGAAACGGAAGCGCCGGTGAGGGCCATTGTCGATAGAACCAGGCTCTCCCAGGTGTGGGCCAATCTGCTCGATAACGCGATAAAATACGGCAGGGAAGGCGGATGGGTAAAAATTGGCGTGCGGGAACTTGGTGGAGAAGTTGTGGTAAGCTTTGCCGATAACGGCATGGGGATATCTGACTCAGAACAGGGTAAAATCTGGGAACGGCTGTATCGCGGCGATCGCAGCAGATCCCAGCCGGGTCTGGGGCTGGGGCTGAGCTATGTGCATGCGGTGGTCGTAGCCCACCATGGCTCGGTTTTTGTCAAAAGCACTCTGCATGAAGGCAGTCGGTTTGTAGTGCGCTTGCCGCAGGCTCAGGTAAGCACGCAGGAAAAGTCACAAATCAGCGGCGAGTGATCGGAAAGGCGGACGTCGGGAATATAAAAATTATCGATGCGGATACCGGCACTGTGTAGAATAAAGTCAATCTGCCGCATCGGTGCATGGCTTGGATGCGACGGAACATTGGTCAGGTTGGCATTTCTCAGCCCGGTTGCGGCCAGAAAAAGATTGAGCTCGCGACTGCCCCAGAAGGTATTGAAATCGCCGGCGATTATCACTTCCTTGTTGGTATTCTGGGTCAGGGCATGCAGTTGTTCGAGCTGGTTCTGTCGGTGCCGGTACTTAAGCGACAGGTGGACGATGAAAATGGCAATGGCCTGCAGATCAGTCTGGATGACCAGCTGCTTTACCCCCTGTTCAAAGTAGTGAAAATGAGTTTTTTCGATGGTCTGCTTGGTCAATATAGCATTCGATTGTTGCTTTAAAACCGGCACTCGCAGCGCTAAGGAATTTATATTGTACTTACTTTCGATGATAAAGTTGTAGCCCAGATTGTCGGCGATAGTTTGCGCCTGGCAAAAATGGCCGCAGCGATAGGAGCCGGAATCCACTTCGACCAGGGCCACGATATCCGGATTAACTGTGGCGATAAAGCTGATTATTCGCTGCAGATTGACCGCCGTTTTTTTGAAAAAACCGGCAAAAGGCAGAGGGAGGTGGTAGCCAAGTTGATGGCCGGTACCGTATCGAATATTGTAAAGGAGTAATCGCATGGGGATATAATACTTCTTTTACGCCTCCTGAATCAATGTCTGCGTGGTTCAATTTGGTAATAGTTCACTGGAACATAATAGGTGAACGTAAAACATGGATTTGTAAACGTTCAACCAAGAGCTCCCATTGTTCAAGCGGGCATCCGATGTATAGTTGGCTATGTGAGGCGGCCTGATCGGACGAAGATGGGGAGCTGGTGAACGTTTACACAAATCGCCATAAATTTATGATTTTGTAAAAGCCGGTTATAGAGTAATCTACAGGCGCTGTTTTTCCCCGGGACCACCAAAAACAGAATGGAACCGGACCTCAGATGCTGGTTCACTTTATCTAATAATTGTATGTAATAACCGTATATATAGACATGATAACTATAGGTTCAAGAAAAAGTAAGCTGGCCATGTGGCAGACCGAGACCGTTGCCGGCCATCTCAACCAGGCCGGATTGACGACGCAGATCAGTTGTATGGACACCATTGGCGATAAAATCCTCGATACCTCGATTGCCAAGATAGGCAGTAAAGGGGTGTTTACCGTTGAACTTGAGGAGCAACTAGCGAGCGGGATAACCGATATTGCCGTGCATAGCGCCAAAGATATGCAGTCGCAGTTGCCGGACGGCTTCACCCTTATCGCCTTTACCGAGCGGGAAAAAGTCAATGATGTGCTGCTGAGCAGTGACAAATCGGTAGATATCGGCAACAGTACGCGTCCATTGATAATCGGCACCTCTTCAGTCCGCAGGAGGGCCTTTCTCAGACATTATCATCCCCATGTGCAGATCGTTGAAATGCGGGGCAATCTGCAGACCAGAATCAAGAAAATGAAGCGTGGAGACTGCGACGCCCTGCTCCTGGCTTATGCGGGAGTGAAACGGATGGGCTATGAAGAGATGATAGTCATGGAATTTGACGAGCGGCAGTTTGTGCCGCCGGTGGGGCAGGGCTGTATCGCCATCGAATCGGCAGTCTCGCTTGCCCCTGAAAAGACAGCACAAGTCCGGGAATGTTTGAATAATACGGTGAGTGAGACCTGTCTTTTAGCGGAACGGGCTTTTTTAAAAAAACTCGAAGGCGGCTGCAGTATCCCGGCTTTTGGCTATGCCGTTCTTGACGGCGACCAGATTATCCTGACCGCGGGACTTGCCAGCCTTGACGGCAGAACAATCCTGCGGACCACGGAAAAAGGGTCAGCTACGGATCCGGAACAGCTCGGTAGAAAGGTTGGTGAGTATATTCTTACCAACGGCGGACGGGAGATGCTGCTGGAAATAAGACGATCGCAGGCTGAGTAATGATCACATAAAATGCGAGCGGGAAAAGTGGCTGACAATAAACTAAGAGTCGGCGTCATTGGCACTGGCAGACACGGCAGCCGGTATGCGGGGCATATTGTCAACGATCTTGGTCACTGTTTCCATCTTGCGGCGATCAGCAGACGATCTCCTGCGGGAAAGGCGCAGGCTACCGCCTGGAATACCACGCTGTATCGCGATTGGCGCGAACTGGTCGCCTCTTCAGAGGTGGATGCGGTTATCTGCGCCACCACTCCTGATCTTAATCCGGCCATTGCCCGATTTTGCGCCGAACAGAAGAAACCGCTGCTCCTTGAAAAACCCCTGACTACGGACTTTTATACCGCTCAGGAGATTGTTTTACTGTTTGATCGATTGTCTGTGCCGCTTACTATCGGCCAGACGCTGCGCTATAACAGTGTCATCCTTGCTCTTCAGGATAATTTGCCGGCTATGGGCAGAGTATTGTCCTTGTGTGCCACCCAACGGCTGGAGCCGTCGACGCTTGCCTGGCTTGAACAGCCCGAAATTGCCGGGGCCGGGGTGATCTTTCATACCGCAGTGCATCTTTTTGATGCCCTGCGTTTTATTACCTCTCAGGAAATTGTCAAGATTCGGGCCACTGCCCGCAATATTTATAATCCACGCTTAGAGGATCTTGTCACCGCCGAGGTGCTTCTGACGGGTGGCGCCCTCGGCATCATCGATGCCAGCAAGATCAGCCCGGCACGGGCTTGCAGATATGAATTTGTTTGTGAGAATGGACAGTTGCACGGGGATCAAGTCCATGGGCTGCTGCAAAAAATAGTCGGCATGGAGATCAACAAGCTGCCGGTATCCGCGCCGGGGCCAACAATTCTGCCGTTACTTCAAGATTGGTATGGCTATCTCAGAGGCACCGGCGGCAACCCAATAGCGGCAAAAGAAGGCCTTGCCGCGGTAAAAATCAGCCACGGCTGCCGGCAATCAGTTCTCACCGGTCGGTGGGTGGATCTCGACGACTTGGACGGATTTAAGTAAAAATTCGCTTCAGTCCCAAGTTTGTAAATGAATAGACACCCTAAATTTTTGAATTGATATGTAATTCAAATCTTCGTTATGGCAATCCTCGGCGATCAGTCTTTTCGGAGACTCGTTCAAACAGAAATTTCGTCATTGTCACATCGGAGTTTGTTCAGACTTTGTGGTCCGCTACACTCCCTGGCCCGACGAATTGCTGACGCCCTGGAACAAGCTGAGCGACGATGCGAAGAAGCTCTATATCCGCCGGTGGAGGTCTTCGCCGCCTACATGACCTACAGCGAGACTACGAGATCGGCCGCGTGATCCAGCATTTTGAGGATTTGGGCATCCTCGAGATTACACTGATCAACTCCCAGAACGGCGACGTACCAGCCGCCGTTCCCGCTGATCGCCAGGCTCAATAAGTTGACGATCAAGGTGGATCGCCCCGAATTGTCACTGGCGGACATCAAGACGCTTGAAGAAGCCATGAAGAACGTCCCAGCCGGCCGCGATTAATAACCGGTTCATTGTGAAAAACAACGCGGGATGTTCAGACAATATTCGCTGAGAATTGCCTGTGCAACCCGCGTTTTATTTATTCAAAATTTCTCAAATTGCCGGAGGCTGGTTTTATTATCACGTAATGTTGTTTAAAGCCGGATTAAGCTGGTTGATAAGACAATGAGAGCCTTGCTCTCGAGATATTCATGAAACAACCCCGCCCTTCTTGTCAAAAAATCCTACTTGTTGTTCGGGTTCGCCGCAAAACAGGTCTCAGTGCCATCCTCCCGACAGATGACGATGTAGCTGGTGCGTTTTCCGCAGCCTTCAACGCCAATGGTGTACTCGGCTCGGTTAATCCCGCTCACCCAGGGCCCTTGTATGGCAGGCTGGATAAAATCGCTCGACAGCACTGTCGTTCTCGCCTCAGGACAGTTGAGGTCAAAGCGGCCCCGTGCCAGCGCCACTTCGACAGCGCTGGGTTGATTCAGCGCAAGCTCCTGCTGCTCTGTTGCACAGCCGGTAAGAACGGTGAGTGCAGTGGCCATTAATACCAAAAGACGGGTCATTCTTTTTTTGTTTCCCATTTTAGTCCTCCATTGTTTGTCTGAGTTGAGGCCCGAATTCTCGGACAACAGTATAAGGTGATGAAAATCCGCAGAGAAGTCATTGCGTTTGGTACAAACAGGATGAGGGCAAAAAAAGGAATTTACTTCCCTCCCCGTTCAGTGGTGGTCGATCCATTCCCACCATAAAAAATATGCTGGATAACAACAGAAAAGTCATCATCTGATCCCGTCAAGATCATGATATTGCGCCGTAAATTTGAATCCTCTAACCATACAGACTAAAAATAATTACGTCAACAAATTCTACTGAGGTACCAATCGAAAAGGAAACACGTCAATCCAGGGGCTATTTTTGAAAAAACTGAAGAAGCATTGGTCGAATTAAAGCAAGAAACGGTAAATTTCTCCTTCATCTCAGAGCGGAAATTCCTACCACTGTAAATTTTTCTGGACATGATATGAGGACAGTGCTAAAAGAATACCTCGGTAGCACACTGCCCTCCTTATTGATGCTTAAACAGGGTGGGTACAGAAAAAAATAAATAAAATCAATTAGTCGGGGAGTGGCTCAGTCTGGTAGAGCACAGCGTTCGGGACGCTGGGGTCGGAGGTTCAAATCCTCTCTTCCCGACCATTTTAAAGGGGGTTACGGTAAGAATTTTACTGTAACCCCTTTCTCTTTGCGCCGCGAAAATCTTTCTCTGCACTTCAAAAAATATTGATTTATGCCGGGAGTTACGGCTGGCTGCGCCATTTATTCCGAAAATCGGCTAGCCAATCGGGCATTATCAGTTGCAGAATCCCTTGCATGTCGGTCAACAGTTGAACGGTGTAGCCTGTTGCCGCAACACGTTTATCGGCTTGGTAAATGGTATAGGTAAAATTTAACCTGGGAGTTTGGGTCCAGTGCAGTGCGGTCTCTATCTTGACGACATTGTCAAAACGCAAGGGCAGCTTATAATCAAGATGCATTTGCACCACCGGAGCCATAACCTTGTTTTCCATAAAGGTGAAATAGGTGAGGCCAAAGCGGTCACCGAAGGCGATGCGCCCATCTTCAAAAAAACTCGGATAACGGCCGTGCCAGACCATGCCCAGTACATCGACTTCTTCAAAGCGTACCCGACGTTCGGTCGTAGCCACCAGAGGCTCGGGATCGTCTTTTTGCCGAGGGAAATAGTGGCCGTCGGCTATCATTTCGCATTGTCCATTTCCGGGGCCTCCCATACCTTGATAGTACCGGCGGCGAGCATCTTGTCGCCGTCATAAACTTCGCCATACATGCTCTTTATCGCGCCGAAGCCATATGTTTGCTTGGTTTCAATGCGCACGGGAGATCCTGGTACAGGCCGGCCGCGCCAGGAAAAAGAATCGACGCCGACCAGCATGCCCTGGCGTGGAGGCAAGCCGCTGGCGACGGCATCATAGCAGTTGCCGAGCGCAGCGGTCTGGGCGATCAATTCGATAAAGTACTCGGGAAGTATCCCGGCCTCCGTGATAAAAATACCTGCTGTCGGCAAAGTCGCAAATGCGATGCTGCAGCTGGTCTCGCTCGCTGCCAGGGTCTTTACGAGAAGCATCGGCGGCCGGTGCGGCAACAAATTTTGGGCGGCTTGCGGCAGGCAAATCTGTCCTGGTGTTCGGGTTGATTGTTCGTCCATTTCATCCTCAACGGCGATTGTAAAAGATGGATTTGTAGCGCCAAAGAATATCTACCGGATATCATGTCCTTGGGTCAAGGTTTCTTCGTATCGAGCCGGCTATAAAAGTCAAGCCGAAAGATTTTTTGTTGTAATAACCCGCTGTTTTTATTTTATTGCTTAATGAATTGCCCATAAATTGATTCAGAAATGCCGCATACTATTCGGAGATCTATGGACATAAAGAGGGTGGTAGTAACGGGAATCGGCACTGTCAATGCAGCGGCTCGCAGCGCACCTGCTTTCCACCGCGCCCTGCACACAGGCCATTGTGGGATTGGTCCGGTCAGTGTTTTCGATACTGCTGATTTTCGCACGCATATCGGCGGCGAAGTCCATAATTTCACCCCCAGACAAATGCTCCCGGAATCGATCAGTATCAAACGCCTGTCTCGTTCCGATGCGATGGCCATGGTCGCCGCCATCGAAGCCCTCAACGATGCCGGATTATTCCCTTTACCGGATCATTTGGCCGCCGACACCGGCGTGGTCATCGGCGGCGGGGCGGGGGGCATGCTTGAATGCGAGGCGGTCTATCGTGACTATCTTCTCGGTGCTCGAAGACCGCACTATTCTTCCTTCGCCTTTTTCGGCTGCGCCGCATCGGCTGATCAAATCGCTATTCAGCTGGGCCTTATGGGCCCCAAAACCACCTTTATGACCGCGTGCTCCTCCGGGGCAACAGCCATCGGTTATGCCCGGGATCTTATAGAGACAGGGGCCGCGAAAACGATTATCTGCGGCGGCACTGAACCACTCTGCCGTATCACGTATTCCGCCTTTAATTCCCTGCAGGCGGTGGATCCTGAGCACTGTAAACCTTTTGCTAAAAACCGTGCGGGTCTCACTTTGGGTGAAGGTGCGGGCATAATGATCCTCGAAGAACTAACCCATGCCCGGCAGCGTGGAGCGCGGATCTACGGCGAGATTCTCGGCTATGGGGTGAGCTGCGATGCCCATCATATGACCTCGCCGGACCCCGAAGGTGGTGGTGCAGTGCTGGCCATGCAGCGAGCCCTTGGAGATGCTAGTCTTACTCCTGACGCGGTTGACTATATCAACGCCCACGGTACGGCCACCCCGGCCAATGATAGAATCGAAACCAAAGCCATCAAGCTTTTCTTTGGTGAGCTGGCCTATAAGATTCCGATCAGTTCCACCAAGGCAATGACCGGTCACACCCTTGGCGCGGCCGGGGCTATCGAGGGGGTGGTCAGCCTGCTGGCCTTGTATCACGGCTTTATTCCACCAACCATCCACTGTCGTATTCCCGACCCCGACTGCGACCTCGATTATGTCACTGATGGGGCAAGAAAAGCAGATCTGCAGGTGGTTCTCTCCAACTCCTTTGCCTTCGGCGGCAACAACACCGCCCTGGTCTTCGGCAAATTCTCCGAGCAACGGATTGGCCATGAATAAGCGCGTCGTTATCAGCGGCATAGGCATGGTCACGCCTCTTGGCGTCGGCAGAAACGCTTTTCAGGAACAACTTTTCGGGGGTGCCTGCGGTATTCGTCCGATTACCCTCTTTGACAACTCACGTTTTGCCGGAAAATTGGCCGCCGAGGTTGCCGGGTTCAACCCTAAGGATTTCCTGCGTGCCAACGGCATACGTCGAATGGACAGGCTGTCGCAGATGATGGCCGCGGCTGCACGGATGGCAATTGAGGATGCAGAGCTGAGCATCGGTGGGCATAATCGCGATCAGGTTGGGGTGATGCTCGGCACCTGTTATGGCGGCAGCGATGTTGCCGCTCAGTTCGGCAAGGTGCTGTTTACCGAGGGCCCCCGGCGGGTCAACCCGATTCTCGTGCCCAATACGGTGATGAACGCCCCGGCAGGCCATGTGGCCATCGAACTTGGTGTCCGTGGCATCAATACTACCGTCAATCATCATGAGGTTTCCGCGGAAACCGCCCTTGCCTATGCGGCGGCGCAGATCATGCGGGGTCGGGCAGAGGCGATACTCACCGGCGGCGGAGATATACTTTCCGAGTTCTGTTACAATGTTTTTTCCCACTTCAAAACGCTGTCACCGCAAGATAATGGTGTCGAGGGACTGCACCCTTTCGATGTCAAGCGCAACGGTACCATCCTCGGCGAGGGTGTTGGAGTGCTTTGCCTGGAATCGTTGGAAAGTGCTGAAGCCCGTGGAGTAATCCCCTACTGTGAAATTGCCGGCTGGGGACTCAGTTCCGCCCCGACAGCGCCAAACAACTGGCCGACCGAGCCGACCGGCTGCGGTCTGGCCATCAGCCGCGCCCTGGCTGCAGCGGGGATTACTCCCGGCGATATCAATTATATCTGCGCTTCGGCCAATGGCGGAATCCGCCTTGATCAGCAGGAAAACGATGCCCTGACTCAGGTTTTTTCCGGAACCGGTCAGAAGCCGCTGATAACCGCCGTAAAGGGTGCGCTGGGGGAAGGGCTCTCCTCCGGGGGGATGCGGGCAGCGGCCATGGCGCTTTCTTTAAAAGAACAACGGCCGGTACCCATAAGTGGCTTACAGGAACCTCTTTCCGGGCTGAACTTTGTCCGTGCGCCGCAGCCAAAGGTGTCTCTTCGTTATGGATTGCTCAATGGTATCGCCTCCGGCGGCACATTTGTCGCTATTATTTTAAGGGATTTTTCTTAGGAGAAGATGGCCATGAATATCGGCGAGTGGATTTCCCGGCGAGCGCACTTCGATTCCGACCGGCTCTTTCTCAAACAGGGAAACTTCTGCTGTACCATGCGGGTTTTCGATCAGCGGGTCAACTGTACCGCCCACCATCTTCTTGCTCTGCCGATTGCTAAAGGTGATCGGGTGGCCGTGCTGATGGTCAATGGCAGTGCTTTTCTGGAGATTTTTTTTGCTTGCGCCAAGATCGGCGCGATTTTAGTACCTCTTAATCATCAATTGACGGCACCGGAACTGCAACGCATGCTCATCGACTGTGAACCGAAGATCCTGATCTATTCAAGTGGTTTTCAGTCGGTGATCGAGCAAATAAAAAGAGACGATACGCCCATTCCCTGTTTTCTCCCGCATCCTGAAGGTTCACTTGCCGTGGCCGATTCTTTCCCCATACCGCCAGCGGAGGCAGCCGCAGGCGAACCGCCTCTTTTTTGGGAAGTGATCCTGTCCGACCCGCTGTTGATCATATTTACTTCCGGTACCACCGGCAGTCTTAAGGGTGCGGTGCTGACCCATGAAAATTTTCTCTTTAACGCCATTCATGGTCTGCTCGGTTACGGAATAAATGCAGACACCATTTCCCTGGTGGTGGCACCTCTGTTTCATATCGGCGCTTTGGCTGCTTCAGCTATTTCGGTTATCTACGCCGGCGGCATATTGATTATCAGAGACTTCGACAATCCGTCGGAAGTGCTGCATCTTATCACTCAAGAAAGAGTCAATTATATCTTCGCCGTACCGGTGATGTTCAAGATGCTGACCAAAGCCCCCGCCTGGGCGCAGGCCGATTTTTCCCATGTGCATTTTTTTATGACCGGCGGGGCACCCATGCCCGTGCCGTTGATTCGGCAATATCAGCTGGAAAAAGGAGTGAACTTTGCCCAAGGCTATGGGATGACCGAGACCCTGCGCATAACGGCCCTCGATCTTGCGCATGTCGAGAGTAAAGCCGGGTCCATCGGTAAAGAGGTCTTCCACACTCAGGTGCGCATTGTCGATGACGAGAACCGCGATGTGGCAACCGGCGCGGCAGGTGAAATAATCGTCAAAGGCCCGACTGTTTTTGCCGGCTACTGGAACAATCCTGAGGCTACCGCCAAAGTCCTGGCCGATGGTTGGTTTCATACCGGCGATCTCGGCCGACGTGACCAGGAAGGGTTCCTGTCTATCGTCGGTCGCAAGACCGATCTTATTATCTGCGCCGGGAAAAATATCTATGCCGCGGAAGTGGAGCAAGCCATCGAAGCATTGCCGCAGGTGGCTGAAGTGGCCGTAGTAGGGCTGCCGGATGAGAGTCGCGGGGAGATTACTGCCGCCCTTGTCGTGCTGCACGCAGCTCAAGAGATAAGCGCCGAGGCCCTGACCGCTGATCTGAAAATCCACCTCGCACCATACAAGATCCCCAAAAAGGTGCTTTTTACTGGTTGTCTGCCCAGGACCGGCAGCGGCAAAATCCATAAACAGCAGATTAGAGCAGCCATTGCAAAAGAGATGCTCACAATAATGGAGAAGGGTATCAATGAGCTGTAAACAAAAAGATGACCGCACGAAAACAGTACCCGCACTTATCGTCAGCGATGCTCCCGTAGCTTTGGAAGATCTTCTGGCGGTGACCTGTACCGGACGAATGGTGCAGTTATCCGATGACCCTCGATACCGGGCCAGGTTGCAGAAAAGCCGCACCATCATCGAACAATCGCTTTCTGCCGGGCATCGGATTTATGGTGTTTCCACCGGGGTGGGCTATAGTTCCGGGTCGACCATCGATCCCAGCCATACCGGCGAATTTGCCTACCAGATTATCCGGCAGCACGGTTGCGGGCTGGGCGAGATGCTCAGTGTCGAGCAGGGGCGGGCGGTTATTTTTGCCCGTCTGGTCAGTCTCGCCAAGGGCTATTCGGCAGTGCGTCCGGAACTGCTTACGGCGATGTGCGGTCTGCTCAATCGGGGAGTTATCCCAGTCATCCCCTCGCTCGGTTCGGTGGGGGCATCCGGGGACCTGACGCCGCTGTCATACCTTGCGGCGGTACTTGCCGGAGAACGAGAAACGTATTATCAGGGCGTCATTTGTCCGGCGGACGAAGCTCTGCGCCGGGCGGGGCTGGCCATCCATCATTTCGTACCCAAGGAATCGCTGGCGATAATGAATGGTACGGCGGTGATGACTGCCCTGGGGACAATCGTGGCGAACCGTTTTGCATCCACTCTTTCGGGCTGCGAGGCGGCTTCAGCTCTTTGTGCCGAGGTGCTGTTCGGCCGCTCCCAGGCCTTTGCCGCCCTGGCCCATTCCCTCAAACATCATCCCGGTCAGATTGCCGCAGCCGAGGCGATCCGTACGGCTCTATCCGGCAGCAGGATGATCGATACCGGCAAGGAAGACGGACGGATGGTGCAGGATCCATACTCGATCCGCTGCGCGCCCCATGTAATCGGTGCGGCGCGTGACTCCCTGTCCTGGGTACGTGAACTGCTGGGCCGTGAACTCAACAGTGTCAACGACAATCCGATCGTCGATCCGGAAAAAGAAGAGATGCTTTTTGCCGGCAATTTTTATGGCGGGCATGTCGCGCTGGGCATGGATCAGCTGAAGATCGCCGCTGCTTCGGTAGCCGATCTTATGGACCGGCAGTATGCCCTCTTGGTCGATGCCCGCCTCAATGTCGGTCTGCCTGAAACGCTGGTCGGCTATAAAGGCTGCGGGGTCAAGGCGCTGCAGCTGACCAGCAGCGCCTTGACGGCCATGGCCATCCAGCGGGCCACGCCGGACACCCTGCTGTCGCGCCCGACCGAGGCCAACAATCAGGACAAGGTGAGCATGGGGCAGAACGCCGCGCTCAATGCCGCCGAGGTGTTGACCCTGGTGCAGCAGGTGCTGGCATCACTGCTGGTGGCTCTTTCCAACGCAGCGTCCCTGCGCAATGAGGAAAACTTTTCGGCGAGCGGCAAAACGTTGCTGTCGCGCATTCGCTCGTTTTCGCCGGTTCTCGTCGAAGACCGGCGTCTGGATCATGACCTGCGCAGTCTGACCCAGGCCATTGACGGGGGGAGGCTGCTTGGTGCTGATTAATCTGAAAAATATTGCAAAATAGCTAGGTTAACAAAACATGACGAAGAAAATTTTATCTGCCTATTGGGCTTGGGCGTTTTTAGCGTTGGTCAATATGGCCCTCATTGGCTGGATGCCGAAAGCCATTTTTGCCAAAGAGTTGAAACTGGCCCATTTTATGCCTTCCGTTCATATCCTGCAGGAGAAGGTCTTTGCCCCTCTTGCCGAGGAACTGGCCCGGGCCGACAAGGGGCAGTTGACCCTGACGATTTATCCCGGGGGCGCTCTCGGTAAAGGGCCGGTACAGCAATATAAACGCGCCGTCGAGGGCGTCGCTGACATAACATTTTGTATTCACAGTTATTCGGCCTCTCTTTTTCCGCGCAGTCAGCTGTTTACCTTGCCGGGGGCTTACCACAATGCGGAGGAAGGAACAGAAAAGCTCTGGGCTTTGCTCGATCCTTATCTCCAAGATGAGTATCGTCAGATCAAATTGCTGGGCCTCTGGGCCATGTCCCCCACGGTGCTGATTACCCGGGATAAGCCGGTTCGTTCCCTGGCCGATCTCAAAGGAATGAAGGTGCGCACCGGATCTCCGGCAGAGGCTGACGCCATAGGGTGCTGGGGCGGCGTTTCGGTTACCATGCCGATCACCGAGAGCTATAACGCTCTCAATACCGGGATTGTCGATGCGGTGTTGATTCAACCCAGCGCGATGTATTCCCCCTGGAACCTTTCGGAACCGGGCAAGTACGTCACCGATCTGTTGCCCAGTCCTTCGACCATCGTTTTCCTGGCCATGAACAGACGGAGTTGGCAGGCCTTAAGTCCATCCGAGCAGGAAACCCTGTCTCGATTTACCGGGCGTGCATTCAGTCTCAATGCCGCGGCGATCTGGAGTGAAGCTGATGTCGCAGCGCTTGAGCGGACAAGGTCGGATCCGGCAATACAGCGCATCGCCCTGACCGCCGAGCAGCAGGAAGCGTTTGCCCGGGCGGTTCAACCAGCAATCGATAGAGAGCTTAACCGGCTTGAAACAGAGGGTATCAATGCCGGAGAAATCTTTGCCGCCATCAAACGCTGAGCCTTCTCTGCAGACAGGCCGAAGACTTGCCTGCTTCGATTCAGTTATTGCAAGGGTCGCCCTCTGGGGCGGCGGTACCATGCTGCTTGGCTTGGTTTTGTTAAGTGTTGCGGATGTGGTGCTGCGTTATTGCTGCAATACACCGCTTTTTGGCGCAAGAGACATCGCCAAACTAATGCTGCTGGTGATGGTGGCGCTCTCGCTTGCCTACAGCGCGCGCACCGGCGGCCAGGTCGCCATCGAAACTTTCAGTGGCTTTCTGGGGCCGCGGCTGTTGTGCCGGCTTGATATAAGTGTTCGTCTTGGGGCGGCAATCATGCTCGGTATTCTCGCCTGGCGGCTTGCGATCGGGGGAATTAATGCGGGGCCCTTTGGCGAAGTCTCACTCACCCTGGGCATTGGTTTCGCGCCGTTTTATTTTTTATTTGCCGGTGGCGTGTTGCTTTATGCCCTTGTCCTGGTGGTGGAGGTCGTGCTTTTGCTGCGCGGGTACAGCATTGACCCGCATGCCGATGTTTGAGGTGAACAATGAGTCATGCGCTGATCGGCATTATCGGGCTTTTTGGATTCTTTCTTTTGCTGGCGCTGCGCATGCCGATTGCCATGAGCATGATGATAACCGGCTTTGCCGGCATGGCGGCGATCAGCGGCCTGTCGGCGGCACTCGCCACCCTCAGCGGTGAGAGCTTTGAGATTGCCGGATTCATTGATTTGAGTGTCATCCCGTTATTTGTTTTTATGGGCAATATGGCCGGAGCGTCGGGGATAAGTGGAGATCTCTACCAAGCTGCTTATGCCTGGTTCGGCCACCGGCGGGGCGGTCTCGCCGCCACCACCATCGTCGGCTGTGCCGGTTTTGCCGCCCTCAGCGGGTCTTCTTTCGCTTCGGCAGTGACCATGGGTCGGGTGGCTCTACCGGAGATGAAGCGTTATCATTATGACGACCGATTAGCCACCGGTTGCGTGGCAGCGGGCGGAACGCTGGGATATTTAATACCGCCGTCTTCCGGCTTTGTCATCTATGCGGTACTGACTGAGCAATCCATCGCCAAGCTCTTTATCGCCGGAATCCTGCCGGGTCTTCTCTTGAGCTGCTTGTTTCTTGGCACCATTGCCCTCTGGACCCGTCTCTGCCCCGGTCTGGGACCTGCCGGAAAACGGTCGAGCTCGGCGAGGCGCTGGGCGGCACTTCGTCGTATCTGGGTTTTTGCGGCCATTGTTCTGGCGTCCATTGGTGGTCTTTACGGTGGCGTCATGACGCCCGAAGAGGCGGCCGGAGCAGGTGCTTTTCTCACCCTGATAATCGCACTGCTAAGGCGATCCTTGACTCTGGACAAATTCAGCCAGGTCATTTTAAACACCTTGCGTACCACCGCGCTGGTTTTTATGATCCTTATCGGCGCCCATATTTTTATTCCCTTTATGGCCCTTTCCGGCATCCCCAGTCGTCTGGTCAGTTTTCTTACCGGTCTGCCTCTCGGGGCAACGGGGATTTTAATCGTCGTCCTGGCGACCTATGTCGTCCTTGGTACCTTCCTGGAAGGAATCGCCATGCTGGTATTGACCCTGCCGGTAGTCTTCCCGGTTATAACTGCCCTCGGCTACAGCCCCATCTGGTTTGGGGTAATGGTGGTCATCGTACTGGAAATGGGGCTCTTGAGCCCCCCGGTGGGCGTCAATGTCTTTGTGGTTCACGGGGTGGCGCCTGATGTGCCGCTCTCCACCATCTTCCGCGGCATCTGGCCTTTCTGGTTCGCCATGTTGCTCTGTCTTGCTCTTCTTGTCGTTTTCCCCCGAATTGCCCTCATTTTACCAGAGGCTATGTTTTAGAATCTTAGCAAGAGACATAATAAGCTAAAAGGAGCTTATGAAATACCGATGCTGCCGGTTGCGGTGGGCGTGAACGTGCCGCCCAGGGTATAGCGGGAGCCCGGGGAGTAAAAAGTGCTGATGGTGGCAATCTGCGCACCGGCCCAGGTCTTGCGATGCAGGGCCAGGCAAGGCTCCGCCGCGTTGATCTGGAGAAGATCACGGACCCACGGATCGGGAATCAATGCCTCGACGATATGTTCAACGGTTGTCACCGGGGCGATGCTGAGCAGGTAGTCGCTGACCGTCATCCGACTGAAATCCTGCTTGAGAAAATCCGGGGCGATAGCCGGATTGATATATCGGCAGCCGAGCTGGATTGGTACATTCCGGTCCTTATGAGCAATAATGGAGTGGAATACCGCGGTATATGGTTTCAGCTGCATCGCATACGCCACCGATGGTTGGGCCTTTTCTTCGGCGAGCAGATGCACGGTGCAGGAGTAAACACCGCCTCTGGCGTGAATCTCTTTGGCAATTGAGCTGATCTGCAATAAAGCCGCCTGCGGTTTAGGTTCAGCCACAAAAGTGCCGCGACCCTGGATGCGCTTGAGCAGTCCATCACCACTCAGTTCGCGCAGAGCCCTGTTGACGGTCATACGGGAGACATTCAACCGCTCGACCAACTCCGCCTCCGATTCGATTTTCATGCCGGGCTGCAGGGCGGAAGTATTGATCTTGTTGATGATATACTCCTTCACCTGCTGGTAGAGCGGTGGTTGGCCTGCCTTTGCGAATAGTTTTTCCATGGGAGTTTGTTTACCAGGTAAAACTTGGCAACAGCCCGGTGCCGACCAGATGATCGAAGGCCCCTGCCTGTACCAGTTGCTGGGCATTTTTTATATCTGGGGCAAAATAACGGTCCTGATCGTAAAAAGGGACCAGCTGCCGAACTATTGCCTTGGCTTCTTCGAGCAGGGGAGAGCTTTTAAGGGGCGCGCGAAAATCAACACCCTGGCAGGCGGCGAGGATTTCGATGGCCACCACTCCCGCAGTATTGTCAGCCATTTCGATTAGACGTCTCGCGGCAAAGGTGGCCATGGATACGTGGTCTTCCTGGTTGGCCGAGGTTGGCAGACTGTCAACGGATGCCGGGTGAGCCAGGGACTTATTTTCACTGGCCAGCGCTGCCGCAGTCACCTGGGCAATCATAAAACCCGAGTTCAGGCCGCCTTTTTCAACCAGAAACGGCGGTAGCTTGGACATGTGGGCGTCGATTAACAGGGCCATCCGGCGCTCGGATAAAGCACCGATTTCGGCAATGGCCAGAGCGAGATTGTCGGCGGCCATAGCGATCGGTTCCGCATGGAAGTTGCCGCCGGAAATAATATCGTTTTCCGTGGAAAATACCAGTGGATTATCGGATACCGCGTTGGCCTCGGTGGCGATTATATCGGCACTGTGACGAATCTGGGTGAGGCAGGCGCCCATGACCTGCGGCTGGCAGCGCAGGGAATAAGGGTCTTGCACCGACTCGCAGAATTTATGGGAGATTTCAATTTCACTATGGTCAAGCAGCCGCCGGTAGCAGGCGGCCACATCGATCTGGCCCTGATGGCCGCGGACCTCATGAACCAGCGGGTCGAAGGGGCGGCGACTGGCCAGCGCGGCCTCGACGCTGAGACTGCCGGAAACCATGGCGGCGGCAAACAGCTCTTCGGCGGCAAACAGTCCCTCCAGGGCAAAAGCGGTGGACGCCTGGGTGCCGTTCAACAGGGCCAATCCTTCCTTTGGCCCGAGGGTGATGGGCGTAAGACCGGCGATCTGCAATCCTTCAAAACCTGTGATTATTCCCCCTTTATAGGATGCTTCCCCTTCGCCAAGCAGAACTGTGCTCATATGGGCGAGAGGGGCGAGGTCCCCGGATGCGCCGACCGAGCCTTTCTGCGGAATGCACGGATAGACCTCGGCGTTGACCAGTTGTATTAGGGCGTCGATGACCGCAAAGCGGATACCGGAATATCCCCGCGCCAGACTGTTGATTTTCAGGACCATCATCAGCCGCACCGTCGATTCCTGCATGAAAGTCCCGACACCGGCGGCATGAGAGAGGACAATCGACCGCTGGAGATGTTCCAGTTCATCAGCTGGAATAACGGTGCTGGCCAGCAGACCGAAACCGGTATTGATGCCGTAAATTACCCGACCCTGGTCAATGACATCCCTGACGGTGGCGACAGAGGCGTCGATTGCCGCCCGACAATCCGTAGTCAGGTTGATTGTCGCGGGTGCTTTGGCTATCTGTCGGAGTTGGCTAAGAGTGAGCTTGCCTGGATCGATTAATATCTCGGGGATCATTGATATTGTCCTGGAAAATAAGTTGGCTGTCGGCGGCATAGAGTGCTGCGTCATTAAGATTAATTACTGTTAGTGAATGTATAGACAATAGAGCGTCAAAGCAAGTCTAATCGAGTAAATGATGCAACTTGTATATACAATTTTGCGGTGGTACTATGGCAAAAAATGCTTATGAATTACAAATTAGATTACTTCAATAACAAGCAGGGAGATCGAAAATGGTGCTGAATACTCAGATTGCCGAGGTGATGAACATTCGACTCGATGATGAACTGCCGGAATTGCAACAATTTCAATCGGATATCCGGCGGGCCCCGGACCGGGGTTTCCGGCTGACCAGGAGTCAGACCCAGACTGCTTTGCAAAATGCCCTGCGCTATATTCCGCCTCAGCACCATGCAGTCCTTTTGCCGGAATTTCTTGAAGAACTGAGGAGCAGGGGGCGTATCTACGGGTACCGCTATCGACCACATGGGCAGGTAAAGGCAAGGCCGATTGACGAATATACCGGCAAATGCTTAGCCGGCAAGGCTTTCCAGCTGATGATCGACAACAATCTCGATTTTGCCGTCGCTCTCTACCCCTACGAACTGGTGACCTATGGCGAGACCGGCAGCGTTTGCCAGAACTGGATGCAGCTGCGGCTTATCAAAAAATATCTCCAGGTGATGACCGAAAACCAGACCCTGGTCATGCAGTCGGGCCATCCGCTCGGCCTGTTCCGCTCCAGCCCGGACAATCCGCGGGTAATCATTACCAACGGGTTGATGGTCGGACTCTACGATAACTTAGGTGATTGGGAAATTGCCGCCCAGATGGGGGTTTCCTCCTATGGTCAGATGACGGCGGGCGGCTGGATGTACATCGGTCCCCAGGGTATTGTTCATGGTACCTATAACACCCTGCTGGGTGCGGGTCGAAAAATGTGCGGAGTATCGGCCAGCGGTGATCTTGCTGGGCTGCTCTTTGTCACTTCCGGACTCGGCGGCATGAGTGGGGCGCAGCCTAAGGCGGCAAAAATTGCCGGTGCCGTTTCCATTTCTGCCGAAGTCGATTATTCGCGCATTGCAACCCGCCGGCAACAGGGATGGGTCGATGTGGCCTGTGACGATCTTGCGGAAGTGGTCGATATCGCTGGAAAGAGCCTTGCCGCAAAGGAAAACACCTCCATTGCCTATCATGGGAATGTTGTCGATTTGCTTGAATATCTGGCGGCACAAGAATTTAAAGTCGATCTGTTGTCGGATCAGACTTCCTGTCATGTGGTGTACGATGGCGGCTATTGTCCGCAGGGAATCGATTTTGCCGAGCGTACCCGCCTGCTTGCCACTGACAGGACAATGTTTAGGGAGCTTGTCGACAAAAGCCTGCGAAGGCATTATGAAGCCATTCAAAAACTCTCTGAGCAGGGAGCCTATTTTTTTGACTACGGCAATGCCTTTTTAAAAGCTGTCTTTGATGCAGGAGTGACAGAGGTTGTCAAAAACGGTGTCGATGCCAAGGATGGTTTTGTTTTCCCGTCTTATTTTGAAGATATAATGGGGCCGATCTTTGACTACGGCTATGGCCCTTTTCGCTGGGTCTGTTTAAGCGGCAAGGCTGAAGACCTGGATAAAACGGATCAAGCGGCAATGTCCTGCATCGATCCTACCCGAAGGCCGGAGGATCGCGACAATTATTTCTGGATCAAAGAGGCGAAAGCCAACCGACTGGTAGTTGGCAGCCAGGCACGTATCCTCTACTCCGATGCGAAAGGACGCACAGCCATTGCTCTGAAATTTAATGAAATGGTGCGCATTGGCGAGGTTGGCCCGATCATGCTTGGTCGCGACCACCATGATCCGGGCGGCACTGATTCCCCATTCCGGGAGACAGCCAACATCTATGATGGAAGTAATGTCTGTGCCGATATGGCGACCCATTGTTTTGCCGGTAACGCCGCCCGGGGTATGTCTCTCGTTGCCCTGCATAACGGCGGCGGAACGGGAATAGGCAAAGCGATCAACGGCGGGTTTGGCATGGTTCTTGACGGCAGTGAACGGGTGGATGACATCCTGCGCAGCGCCATGTCCTGGGATGTAATGGGCGGCGTTGCCCGCCGCAACTGGGCCCGAAATCCCAATGCCATGGAAGTGGCGATGGCCTATAACCGGGACAACGGCAACGGTGATCAGATTACCATTCCTTTTCACACAGATAACGATAGGGTGACCCAGGCGGTTGCGGTCATGTTTTCCGAGCCTGAAAAATAAAGGATCTCAGTGAGGCGGACAATGTCACGAAAACTTTTTCGTAATACGGCGATATACAGCCCTGTGGACGAGGGCAAGCCAAGGGTGGGCAAGGCTCAGGGCGAACTGGTGTATTTCCCGAAAGGCGCTCTGCTGGTTGAAGACGGGCATATAGCCGCAGTTGGCGATGAGCAGCAGGTACTGGCAACTGCCAAAGCGGCAGGGGAAGTGCAGGAGCATGACTGTGGGGGCAGATGCATGATCCCCGGTTTTGTTGATCCTCATACTCATATGTGTTTTGCGGCCCTCCGGGAGGCGGAGTTTTCCCTGCGCATGAAAGGGACTCCATATCTTGAAATCCTTCGACAGGGAGGTGGAATTCTTTCCTCTGTAAAAGCAGTCGCTGCGGCCAGTGATGAAGAGCTCTATGCCAATACCCTTTCTCATGTGCGCACGGCGCAGAGACTTGGTACGACCACCCTGGAGATAAAAAGCGGCTATGGGCTGGACACGGAAAACGAATTGAAGATGCTTAGGGTTATCGGTAGGGTGGCGACAGACACGCCACTCGATGTGGTCGCCACCTTCCTTGGAGCCCATGCCATCCCTGAGCAGTATAAAACAAACCCTGATGCTTTCATTACCATGCTTATAGAAGAAATGCTGCCACAGGTCAAACAGCAGGGAATTGCCAGGTTCTGCGATGTGTTCTGTGAGACAGGTATCTTTACCATAGAGCAGAGTCGAAGATTGCTGAAAGCAGCCCAGGCTGTGGGGCTGGGAATTAAAATCCATGCCGACGAAGTGAACGATCTCGGTGGAGCCGGACTTGCCGCGGAACTGGGTGCCTGCTCGGCAGATCATCTTCTTGCCGCAAGTGAAATAAATATTAAGGCGATGTCTCAGGCCGGGGTGGTAGCCACCCTGCTTCCGGCAACTGCTTATAGTCTGCGGAAAAAATATGCCAGGGCTCGACTGATGATTGAGCATAATGTGCCCGTGGCTCTCGCCACCGACTGTAATCCGGGTTCAAGTTTTACCGAATCGATGCAATTTGTTATTGGTCTGGCTGTCGTCAATATGCTAATGACGCCGGCTGAGGCGTTGACCGGGGCAACTCTCAATTCTGCTCATGCCATAAATATGGCGGGTAAAGTAGGAAGCTTAGATAGGGGCAAGCAGGCCGATTTTCTGCTCCTGGACGGAGATTCACCGGCAAGTCTTGCCTATCATGCCGGGGTATCTTCTGTGGCAAAAGTGTATAAAAAAGGGCAGGAGATGTAATTGCGACATAATAGCGACGTATCAGTTTAAATGATTTTGGCGATGTGGAGAGTACAATGAAAAAAATAGTGGAATGTGTCCCAAATTTCTCTGAAGGAAGAAACGAGGAAACAATAACGGCAATACACCGGGCCATCGAATTGACCGACGGCTGTACTCTTTTGGACGTTGATTCGGGGAGATCAACCAATCGAACTGTCGTCACCTTTGTCGGTGACCCGGAGAGTGTTGTGGAAGGAGCGCTCGCCGCTGCCCGGGTAGCTGCAGAGTTGATAGATATGCGTAATCATATCGGCGGGCATCCTCGGTTTGGAGCCATTGATGTCTGTCCGTTTATACCGGTTGCCGGAGTGACGATGGAGGAGTGTGTCGAGATCTCGAAGAGATTTGCTAAAAGAGCAGCGGATGAGTTGGGAGTGCCGTTTTATCTCTATGAAGCAGCTGCAGAACATGATTATCGTCGGACACTCCCGGATTTGCGCCACGGCGAATATGAAGGATTGGCGGTGCGCCTGCAAGACCCAAAGTGGCAGCCGGATTACGGTCCTACTGACTTTGTACCTGGCTGGGGGATTACGGCCACCGGCGCCCGCAACTTTCTCATTGCTTTTAATGTCAATATTCTCGGAACACCGAATCAGGCCCACCGCATAGCTCTTAACCTCCGGGAGGCAGGCAGAAGTGAGAATGAGCCTGGCCGACTGAGTGAGGTCAAGGGAATGGGTTGGTTTGTGAAAGAATATAATATGGCCCAGGTGACGGCGAATCTGCTTGATTATCAGAAAACACCCATTCATGTCTTTTTTGAGGAAGTGAAAAAGGAAGCCACAGCCCTGAATGTAGGAGTAGCTGGTTCCGAGATTGTCGGACTAGTTCCCCTTGAATCGCTGCTTATGGCTGCAGAGTACTATATAGAAAAGGAAAATCTGTTCATTTACGAAGAGGATCAGAAGATACGACTGGCAGTTGAACGACTGGGCCTCAACTCGGTGGCGCAGTTCGTGCCCCGGGATAAAATCATCGAATATAGAGTGGCGGAAAAACCGGATGAGCCTTTGGCCGGATCGACCGTGCGGGGTTTTATCGAAGAAATTTCTGCCCGTTCTTCTGCTCCGGGTGGTGGGTCGGCTTCAGCGGCAATAGCCGCTGTCGGAGTTGCCCTTGGCTCAATGGTCGCAAAACTAACCTACGGAGTTCGAAAATTTGAAGCGGTTCAACCGCATCTGCAAAAAGCAATTCCCGTCCTGCACGAGTTGACCCACCAGCTCATCCCCATGATTGATGCCGATACTTTAGCCTTCAATGATTATATGGCAGGAGTACGGATGCCACAATCTACCCCCGAGGAAAAACAAGCGCGTAATGACAGCATGCAAGCCGGACTGAAGACGGCTATTCTGGTGCCGTTGACCACCATGCGTCTGGGGAATAGTGCCTGGGACAGTCTTTCTGAGGTCGCCCGGTATGGCAATCCAGCCTCCAGTTCAGACACCTTAGTCGGAGCCAAGGCGCTGGAGACTGGTATCTGGGGGGCTTATCAGAACGTTCTTATCAATATGACGGATATCCAGGATGCTGTTTATAAGGATGAAATTCTCAGAGAGGCGGAGAAGTTAGTTGTCCGTGCAGCAAAAAAGTGTGCGGAAGTCCTGCGGCTTTTGCAAGCCGTTTAACCGTGAAATTTGTAAAATTGGTGCTGCCCACCCTCGACTATGCGGGAGATACCGAGGAAAACAGGAACAGTTCGGGCAATTGTTTTCGGTCCATCTGCTTGATGATGCCAGCCTCATCTTCCTGGATCAGGGACGATGCCAGGTCCCGTTATTTGATGATCAGCTGCTGAATGCTTTCCAGGGTTCCACGGCCTGGTGGATTTCGGTTCTGCGGTTTTTTACAGCTGGATTTCAACCAGCACAATGATGTTGAAGAAACACATCCGCAGCTGCTCCAGATCCTGTCTGAGGGGCACCCTAGGTGGTGAGGATGAGCCCTTGTTCCTGTGCCTTCTGTAGATTTCTCTGTGGGACATAGTAGACCCCATAGTTCAGGTTCGGGTAAAATCTTGTGCTGGTAAGTTTTACCCTGAGAAACGACGGGAACAGGAGTTTTTTGTAGGTGAAAGGGAGATTGCTTCTTGTCACTTTTTTTTGAGTTTTGTTTTAAGAGATAATCATGGCAAATAAATTGTATGTAGCGGGAACGGAACCCCGCAGTGGTAAATCGGCGATAATTCTTGGCCTGATGGAGCTTTTGACCAGAAACATTAAAAAGGTCGCGTTTTTTAAGCCGCTAATAGAGGATGACTATTCCAGGGTCGGTAAGCTCAGGCGGGATAATACTATCAGTCTGATCATGCAGCATTATCATCTGACTTTCGATTATTATGAAATGTACGCCTATTCGGTCGCCCAGGCCAGTCAGCTTATTGCCCTGGGGAGAAATGCCGAGTTGCATGATGGTATAATGGCCAAATACAACAATCTGGCTGAAAAGGCTGATTTCGTCCTGTGTGAAGGTATTGAAATGGCAGGGGCAACCGCTTCCTTTGATTTTGATATTAACGTTGATATAAGCAACAATCTCGGTTGTCCCTTGATGCTGGTAGCCGGAGCGAAGAACAAGACGATTGAGGAGGTGGTTCGCTCAATCAAGTTGTACTATGAGTCTTTAGCTGAACGGAGCTGTGATCTGGTGGCAACTATTGTCAATAGAGTCGATCCGGTTCTTGCTGAAGCTATGGAGGCACGGCTTCTCTCGGAAAGCATAAACAGAAAAAAGCTTGTTTATGTTATTCCCAACGATGAAAATCTGGGTAATCCTTCGATAGGCGAAGTCGCCCGCCTGTTGTACGCTGAGATCCTCTATGGGGAGGACAACCTCACCCGTCATGTTCGCAGTTTTACCATAGCCGCCATGCAGCTGAGAAACTTCCTGGACAGGATTGAGTATGGCACGCTGGTTATCACACCCGGCGATCGCTCCGATGTCATTCTTGCCTGTCTGGCTGCGGGAGAGTCAATGACCATGCCGAACATCTCCGGCATTCTGTTGACCGGGGGGCTGGTCCCTGAAGCGCCGGTACAAAAGGTTATTGAAGGGTTTAAGCAGACAGTCCCCATAATTTCAGTCAATGAAAATACTTTCCAGGCGGCAATTCGCGTCGATAATATCCATGCGGCAATTACGCCGGACAATACCAGAAAGATTACGCAGGCTTTGGCTGTTTTTGAACGGCACATCGATATGGATGAGCTCAGTGACAGAATTATCAAGACCAGAACCACCATTGTTACTCCGAAGATGTTCGAATCCCAGTTGCTCCAGCGTGCCAAGGCACACAAGCAGCATATTGTGTTGCCTGAAGGTGAGGATAAACGGGTTCTTGAGGCAGCAGAAATACTGTTGCGTCGTGACGTTGTTGATTTAACCCTGCTTGGCCGGGAGGAAAAGATACACGAACGGGTCAGAAGTATGGGTCTGCATCTCGAAAAGGCAACAATCATAGATCCGAGAAAATCCGTACTGCTCGATGACTATGTGGAAACCTACTATCAGTTGCGAAAGGACAAAGGAATAACCCTCGATATTGCTCGGGATATCATGGTCGATCTGAATTTCTTCGGCACTATGATGATCTATAAGGACCAAGCCGACGGCATGGTTTCCGGCGCGGCGCATACCACCGCGGATACTATCCGTCCGGCCTTTCAATTTATCAAGACCAAGCCGGGATGCTCGGTTGTTTCCAGCGTCTTTTTGATGTGTCTCCATGATCGGGTCCTGGCCTATGGCGACTGTGCAGTAAATCCTGATCCCACCGCCGAGCAACTGGCGGAGATTGCCATCAGTTCGGCCAAAACGGCTACCCTTTTCGGTATCCACCCGCTGGTGGCCATGTTGTCCTACTCTTCCGGCACCTCAGGCAAGGGCCTGCTGGTGGAGAAGGTTAGAAAAGGAACGCTAATCGCCCAGGAAATGGCTAAAATAATGTTCCCGGGCTTGTTAATTGAAGGACCGATTCAATATGACGCAGCCGTTGATATGGCAGTTGCGAAGACCAAAATGCCCGACAGCAAGGTTGCTGGCAGGGCGACGGTGTTTGTTTTCCCGGATCTGAACACCGGCAACAATACCTATAAGGCGGTGCAGAGATCGGCCGGTGCAATAGCGGTTGGTCCGGTTTTGCAAGGCTTGCGCAAACCGGTTAATGACTTGAGCCGTGGCTGTCTGGTGCCTGATATTGTCAACACCGTGGCCATCACCGCCGTCCAGGCCTTTGCCGACAGGGAAAATGAGTAATTGCTATCATTTTTTGGCGGCTCGCATCTTTTGAACCAGTTCACGCAAATAATTGAGCCAGCTGTCCATGCCCGTGCCGGTCGTCGATGATAAATCCATGGTCCGCAGTCTGGGATTTAGCTGCAGGGCGTCGCCGACTGCCTCCTCTACCGGAAAATCAAAGTAGGGGAGGAGGTCGGTCTTGGTGATGACAAAGGTGTGCGAACTGGTAAAGGCCTTGGGATATTTGGCTGGTTTATCAGGTCCTTCGGGCACGGAAACCAGGACTACGCGTTCATGCTCACCAAGGTCGAAGGTGGCCGGGCAGACCAGGTTGCCGACATTTTCAATAAACAGCAGTTCAATTGCTGTCCCGCCAGGTTCTTTCTGCAGTCGGTGAAAACCCTTATGGGTCATTGCCGCGTCCAGATGGCAGGCCCCCCCGGTGGTCAGTTGAATGACCGGCACCCCTTTGGCCCGGATTCGTTCGGCGTCTCGTTCTGTCTCGATATCACCTTCGATAACTCCGATGTTGATCTCCCCTTTCAGCGCCTCGATAGTATGTTCCAGGAGAGTGGTTTTGCCGGAGCCGGGACTGCTGATCAGGTTCAGCGCCACCGCGCCGATTTCATCGAAATGTTCGCGGTTGGCCCGGGCTAAAGCATCGTTGGCGGCAAACAGGCTGGCATGGACATCCACGGTTTTGCTGTGACTATGGCTATGCCCGTGTGAATGATCGTGGTCGTGACTATGGTCGGAAGGGCTGGGACAGCCGCAGGTATCGCACATTATGTTACCTCTTGTATAAGAATTTGATGGCGTCGAAAAAACTCAATATCAACTTCAGAGATGGCTAAATAAAAAGCTTGATATACGAGGCTACAACGAAGAAGATCAGGCTTTTTACGGGCCATCTTATTCCATTTCTACTTGGCGTAATAACAGGTCATTACCGCCATCGGGAATAAGCAGGAGCTCGCCGCAGGCAGGACATGCATCCGGCTTCTTCCCGGTGGTGAGCTCGACATGATTGCAGTTGGTACAGCCGTAGCTGACCGGCGGCACCTCGATAATCAGTCTGGCGCTTCGTACCAGCTCATCATCGGCTGACAAGATATCAAAACCGAACTGGAAAGAATCGACGACAACCCCGCAATGAGGGCCGATTTCCATGGTCACGCTGATGACCCTGGTGGCATTATTTGCCGCAGCCAGTTCTTTGAGCTGCTCGAAGAGGCTTTGGACTAATGATATTTCATGCATAAAGGTTATTAATTTTCGGTTGCTGGTTCACGAAAGATGAAGGTACGTTTATTTTTTGGTAACTTCCACGCCCAGCTCGGCCAGACGAGTCAGAATCATCTCGGCTACTTCCACCTTGCGTTTTTCCACCACCTCGGAGAGTTCGATCGATTCCTCCAGTTCTTTGGGAATAACCGTATAAAATTCAATATGTTCAGGAGCCGCATCGCGCAGTTTCGATACTGCTAGAATTTCCAGCAGGCCCAGCTGATGAGGTGACATCCGAGTCTGAAAATTACCGGCCTTGACGTCTTCCATGGTATAAAAGTGAAAAGATCCCGGTTCGCCCTCAATATCGACCACATCGATTACCATAATCGGATCGCATTCCTCAAGAAAGGGCGCCATATATATCCCGGCGGTGCCGACATCCTGTATTTCGACGTTGTCGGGGAAGGTATAGTTATGTTGCAGGTAATGCACGACATGGACGCCAAAACCTTCATCTCTCAGGATATAGTTCCCGATACCGGCTATGCCGATTTTTTTTTCAATTTTCATTATTTTTATGAGTGTGAACTCTTAGCAGATGCGTGGTAAGGGGGCCCCATGCAGCGGCGTGACAACTCTGGCACCCCCGACTGGCGTATTGATGATGACCCGCCCGGCTTTTTCAGCAGCAAGCCGGCCGATGATCGCTGCCTCTTTGCCTTCGGGGGTGGCTCGCATGACTGCAAGAGTCTTGTCGGCCTCCTCGCCGCTGACGATAGCCAGGCATTTGCCTTCGTTGGCCAAATAGAGCGGCTCCAGGCCAAGGAGCTCGCAGGCGGCGCGTACCTCTCGGCGGATCGGCAGAGCCTCGTCGGAGAGTTCGATGCCAAGGCCGCTGTTTTCAGCGATTTCACAGAGTGTTGAGGCAACCCCGCCTCTGGTCGGATCGCGCAGGGCGTGCACCGTGCCGGCCGGCAGCTGCCGCAGCAGAGTGGCAACCAGATTATGCAACGGCATGGTGTCGCTGCGAAGGTCCCCCTGCACGGAAATTCCCGCCCGCCGCGTCATGATGGTAATACCGTGGTCGCCCATGGTACCTGAGAGAATCACCGCGTCGCCGACCTTGGCGTTTTTTGACGAGATATCAATCTTTTCATCAACAAAACCAATGCCAGAGGTATTGATAAAAATTTTATCGCCCTTGCCCCTCGGGACCACTTTGGTATCGCCGGTAACCACCGGGACTCCGGCTTTTCTGCACGCCTCGCTGATCGAGATGACAACCTTTTCGAGGTCATCAAAGCGCAATCCTTCTTCAAGGATTAATCCCAGGCTCAGGCAGTACGGGACGGCGCCGCGCATGGCCAGATCGTTGATGGTGCCATGAACCGCCAGTTTACCGATATCGCCACCAGGGAAAAAAATAGGATCGACCACATAGCTGTCGGTGGTGAACGTTATTCTCCCAGGTCTGTTAGGCAGAATGGCGCTATCTTCCAGACCTCTTAGGACCGGATGGTCGAGATATTTGAGAAAGAGTTCACCGATCAGCTGCTGGCTGGCCAGACCGCCGCTGCCATGGTCAAGCAGGATAGTTTTTTCAGACATTATCTAAGTCAATCACTTCCGTATTTCTGGTATGCCGCGCAGGTCCCTTCACTGGATACCATACACGGACCCACCGGATGGGCAGGGGTACAACGGGTATCAAAAAGTGGACACTCTGTTGGCGTATTCATTCCTTTCAAAATATTGCCGCACATGCATCCTTTTGGTTCTTCTGCCGCCGGCAGGGTGATAGCAAGTCGTGCTTCGGCGTCAAATGCCGCATATTTTTCCCGGATCTTCAAGCCACTGGCCGGAATATGACCGAGACCGCGCCAATCCATGTCGACCGGTTCGAAAATTTCTTCGACCATTTTTCGGGCGCGCACATTGCCTTCCCAGGAGACCGCGCGGGGATAGGCGTTTTCCACTTTACTATCGCCTCTACCAACCTGATAAGCCAGGAGAATAAGACTTTTGACCAAGTCCGCTGTTTCAAAACCTCCGACTACACAGGCCAGATGATATTTTTGCGCTAAGGGCTGCCATGCTCCCGCACCGATAATTGACGAGACATGGCCCGGACAGAGCAGACCGTCGATTTCCAGCTGGGGATCACTGAGCAGGGTCTCCATTGGTGCCGGCATGGTTTTCTGGGTAGAAAACACCGCGAAATTAGCAATATTTCTGGTCTTGGCCGCAAGGATGGTTGCCGCGATTCCCGGCGTGGTAGTTTCAAAACCAACCCCAAGGAAAACCACGAGCTGATCAGGGTGCTGTGCTGCCAGTTCCAGTGCGTCCATCGGCGAATAGACAATATCAACTTGAGCCCCTCGAGAACTGGCCTCGGCCAGTGAGGTATGGGTACCCGGAACCCGGAAAAGATCGCCAAAAATCGCCACCCGCACGCCGGGGTGGTCGGCCATGGCAATAAAGGCATCCATATGCGATGCGGAAGTAACGCAGACTGGGCAGCCCGGGCCGGAGACGAGTTCCATTCCTTGCGGCAAAATGGAGCGCAGTCCGTTGCGAAAGATGGCCATGGTATGTGAGCCGCACACTTCCATCACCCTTAGCGGCCTGGTGACGGCTTTTTTTAATTCTTCAACCAGTGGTTTGACTAATTCCAGGTCGCGGTATTCATCAAGGTGTTTCATGGCAGGCAGCTCAGGAAAGCAACTCTTCCGGCATATTATCGGCGAGTTCCTGAAGCAGGGCGATATTTTTCAGCGCCTCTTCTTCGATCAGGGAATGGATGGCAAAGCCGGCATGGATAATCACATAATCACCCACCACCGGCCATTGGTCGACGATATCGAGTCGAACCTCCTTACTTATGCCGTCTGTATCGACCGTGGCTATCTGATTGCTGGTGAAATCGTCAGGATCCCCCTGGACGCTGGTCACCCGCATGGGAATTGCGAGACACATGGCGCAGACCTCCTATAATTGTCTGACCGATTGCTATCGCGCCATCATTGACTGGCAGCGATTTGCCGGTGTAAACGTTTAATTGACTCTTTTCTATTGTATGTAACAGACCTTCAAGGAGCAAGCTGTTTTGCATACATCCTCCAGAAAGCACAACCTTGCGGATGCCGGTCTGCAGCGATAAGATTTCTATAAGTCTGGTGATGCTGCTTACCAGCATTGTATGAAATTGCAGGGCAAGAGCGGATCGAGATTCTCCTTTGATCATTTTCTCAAGCATAGTTGTAACAAATTTCGCCGAACAAATCTCCCACTTTCCATCTTTCTCGGTCAATAAATGAGTGGAGTTTGTGTGCGAATTGAGCATAATGTCGGCAGTCCATGAATTTGTCCGGGCTTTTTGGGCGAGTGCTTCCAGTTCCATCGCCGCCTGGCCTTCGTAGCTGATCCGCCCGCGTACTCCGAGCAGGGCGGCCATTGCATCGAACAGCCGGCCGCAGCTGGAAGTAAGTGGGGAATTGAAGCCGTTTTGCAGCATTGAGGCGATTGCCTGCAGCTTGCCATGGTCCTCCTGCAGAAGAGTTGCCGGCAGTCGGTCAAGGCTGATGCCGTCAGGTCCAAAGCTATGAAATAATGCGGCAAGACCCATCCGCCAGGGCTCGGTTGCTGCGGCATCCCCACCCGGTAGATGGAGTTGGCTGAGATGGCCCAAACGTTTATAGCCGGTTAATTCAGCCTGCAGAATCTCCCCGCCCCATATTGTGCCGTCGTCGCCAAGGCCGGTGCCGTCAAGAATTACTGCCAGCACCGGTTCGTCGAGGCCATATTCGGCCATGACGGCCACGGCATGGGCATGATGATGTTGCACCTGGTAGAGCGGCAGATTCGTTTCTGCAGCGTACCGGCTGCTCATATAGTCCGGATGCAGGTCCGCTGCAACAATCTCGGGTTCGAGCTGAAATACTTCCCGGCAATGGGCGATTGATTCCTGATAGAACTCGTAAGATGCCAGATTATCAAGATCGCCAATGTGCTGACTGAGGATGATACTTCGCTCACGTCCCAGGGCAAAAGTATTCTTTAGACCGGGCCCGCAGGCGAGAATATTCGGCAGCTGCCAAGGACTCTGCACAGGTGTCGGGGCAAATCCCCGGGCTCGACGCAGGAGAAGGGGGCGTCCGGTAATTATTTTAACCACTGAGTCATCGACCCGAGTGACGATTTCCCGATTATGGAGCAGAAAAAGATCGGCAATACTATTAAGTCGACGGAGTGCGTCATCGTTGGCGGTGCAGATTGGACTGCCGCTGCTGTTACCGGAAGTCATGACCAGTGCCTTTGGGCAATTGGCCTGGTGAAACAGTAAGTGATGCAGAGGGGTGTAGGCAAGCATCACGCCGATCTCATCAATGCCCGGGGCGAGATTATCGGCCAGCTCGGTATTTCCTTTTTTCTGCAGCAAAACAATGGGCTGCTCCGGTTGCGTCAGGAGTTTTTCGGCAGCCGTATCGACATGGCACAAGGTCTGTACCGTCGCCAAATCGGCGACCATAATCGCCAGAGGTTTATCTGGGCGTCCTTTTCTTTCCCGCAGCAAGGCCACGGCCTCAGACGAACAGGCGTCGACCGTGAGATGAAAACCACCCAGGCCACGAATTGCCACAACCTGACCGTTTCGCAAGGCTGTTGCCGTCTGGGCCAGCGGTGCATCTGTCGGCAGCTGGACGCCGGCATTATTATGCAAAGAGATATTTGGGCCACACTCGGGACAGGCATTAGGTTGCGCGTGAAATCTCCTGTTGCCGGGATCATGGTATTCCCTCGCGCAGGGACCGCACATCGGAAAAACCTTCATCGAGGTCTTTGGTCGGTCGTAGGGGATTGTTTCAATGATGGTAAAGCGTGGTCCGCAGTTGGTGCAGTTGATAAAAGGATAGTGAAAGCGCCGGTCACTGGGATCGAGCAGCTCGTTTAAGCAGTCAGCGCACAGAGCGATGTCCGGGGGAATGGCGGTGCCCACACAACTTCCGGCGATACTGGGCAGAATTGCAAAAGCCGTTGGTTCATCACCTTCGGTGTTCCCGTTGGTAAAGGGGAGAGAGCGCGTTTCAAGAGACACAATTCTGGCCAGCGGGGGCGAGTCATCGGCTATGGCCTTGATAAACAACTGCAGGGCAGCACTGGGCGCTCTGGCGGTGATGACCACCCCTGTGCTGGTGTTGGCTACCGTACCGGCAATGGCCAGACGGCTGGCTAAATTGTAGATAAAGGGTCGAAACCCGACGCCCTGGACAGTGCCCCGAACGAGAATTTCGACCCTTTGCTGTTTATGCTCTGTGTTTGAATTTAGCACCGGTAAAAATAGAGGAAATTAATCCCTCCGGTTCCATGCAGTCGTTCCATATGCACAAGTAGATATGGACAACGGCAAAGATTATGAACCACCACATAAGGAGATGGTGGAGATAGCGAGCGGACTGTTGACTGCCGAACAACATCCCGCCCCATTTGGCCCAGAAGCCGACTTCCGGAAAAAGCATGAAGAAACCGCTGAAAATCATAACGAGCGCTGCAATGAACGTCAGCAGGTAGGTCATACCAGCCAGAAGATTGTGGCCGAGTCGCTCGTCATGGGTATCGCTGATATAACTGTATTGCAGCAGTGTCATTTTCAGGTTTCGGTTATTGCGCCTCGATATCGGCAGGATATCCCAGACCCGCTCCTGCGCATTGCCGAAAATATACAGAAAAAGCCTGATCAATACCGCCGATGCCAAGGTGTACGCTGCGATATAGTGGATATAACGAATCGTCGCCATCGGAAAGCTTACACTGCCTTCGGCCAGGGTGTTGCTCCACGGATTATTAATGTAAAATCCAGTTGTTACTAGAAAAACAATCGACAGGGCAAACATCCAGTGGAACAGCCGGAGCAGTACGCTCCAGCAGTAAAATCTTTCATAAGTTGCCATTCTTGTAACCTCCTACGGCTTGTGCCGGAAAGAAAAGTTTTGAGTAAGGTGAAATCAGGCCTACAGCGCTTTCACTTTCATAACTTCCTTACCTTCTGGGTCCAGCATATGGACGGCGCAGGCTATACATGGATCAAAAGAATGCACGGTGCGTAGAACCTCGAGAGGCCTTTCCGGATCGGCAATAGGATTGCCCATCAAGGATGCCTCATAGGGACCAAGCTGACCTTCCGCATCGCGTGGGCCGGCGTTCCAGGTTGAAGGCACGACGCACTGATAATTTTTGATCCTGCCGTCCTGAATGACGATCCAGTGGGACAGTAGCCCACGCGGTGCTTCGTGGACTCCGACGCCGCGCTGCTCCCCTTTGGGGAATACCGGTGGATTGAAGATCTCATAATCACCGGAGGCAATATTGTTGACTAAAAGTTCCCAATGCTTCAGCGCCAGATCGGCCATCATTCCGGCGCGGACCGCACGGGCGGCATGACGGCCGATAGTGCCGTGGAGAATTGCCGGTCCGACAGTTACCCCGGCAACCGCGCTGATACGGCTGAGACAGGCGTCGACGCTTTTTACCGTCAACTCATGGCCCTGGGCGTAGCCGACAACCATCTGCGCCAGAGGACCGACCTGCATTGGTTTGTCCTGGAAACGTGGCGCTTTCAACCAGGTGTACTTGCCGTCATCCTGGAAATCGGTGTATTTAGGATCGGTAGAAGATTCCCAGGGATGCTTCGACCAGTCGCCGTCATACCAGGCCTTGGCGATGGATTCCTCGACATTTTCTTTGAAGTAGGGGTCAGCCAGGCCGGTGATCGGCTTGACGGTGGCGAGGTCGCCGCCAAAGACCGTGCCGCCGGGCAGATCGGCCTTGGTTCCGGCTGCATCCAGGAACATATCCGGGGCGGCGAGATAATTGGTAACGCCGGCGCCGTAAGGAAGCCAATCTTTATAGAGTGCCCCGACTGCCACTACATCAGTAATATAGACCATCTGGATAAAGCTCCGCACCTCCTCGATCAACTGCTTCATATAGTAGAGGCGCTCCATGGTCACTGCAGTCTCGTTCTCCGGGTATATATTTGTAGTGACACCGCCGACCCCGAGATTTTGGACATGGGGATTTTTGCCGCCAATAATAGCCAGGGCCATAGTGGCTTTGCGCTGGTAATCAAGGGCTTCGAGGTAATGCGAGACCGCCATGAGATTGGCCTCGGGTGGCAATTTCATCGCCGCATGGCCCCAATAGGCATTGGCGAAAGGTCCGAGCTGGCCGCTGGCCACCAGAGTTTTCACCTTGTCTTTCACTGCGGCAAAACGCTTGGGACTGTTGCCCGGCCAGTCGGACAGGCTGTCGGCCAGTTGAGCGGTGGCTACAGGGTCGGCATCGAGAGCGGAGACAACATCAACCCAGTCAAGGGCCGACAGGGCGTAAAAATGGACGATATGGTCGTGCAGGCAATGAATCGACTGGACCAAATTCCGGATCAACTGGGCATTAAGAGGGATTTCCAGGCCAATGGCGTTTTCAACTGCCCGAACGGAAGCCAAGGCATGAACCGTCGTGCACACCCCGCAGATACGCTGGACAAACACCCAGGCATCACGCGGATCCCGGCCCTTGAGAATGTTCTCAAGACCACGATACATCTGGCCGGAGGACCACGCCTTGGTGACCAGCCCTCCATCGACTTCGACATCTATTCTTAAGTGACCCTCAATCCGGGTGATCGGATCAATGGTAATTCGCTGAGCCATGAGTACAACCTCCATAAAAGATATGACAACCAGTCGCGGTAAAGGTATCTGCTCCTTTCGCGCCGGTAAAAATATTTTTGCCAGGGCCTGCTTTTATACGTTTTCGTCCTTCTTGCCTTTTATCAGCCGTTTGCCAATGCCCACTGCGGCATGGATGCCGACAGCAGCGGCAGTCACGCCGAGAACGGTTTTACCTACCTTGTCGGCATTGGCGACAATCCCGGCCGAGGGTATTTGTACCTTCGGCAGTCTTTCGTAGAATGGGGTCATGGTATCCCAGAAACTCGGTTCGGTGCAGCCAAAACATCCGTTGCCGATACTTACCGGCCAGACGCCGACATCATTGAAGCGGGCGGTAGGACAGTTGGCGAAGGTTTCCGGGCCCTTGCAGCCGACTTTATAGAGGCAGTAACCAAGCTTATGGAACTGATCACCGTATTGCTCGACAAAACGGCCTTCGTCAAAATGGGCTCGACGTTCACAATGGTCGTGAATTCTGCGGCCATAAGCAAAGAGTGGGCGATTCAGGTTGTCAAGAGCCGGCAGTCTCTTGAAGGTCAGATAGTGCAGAATCGTTCCGAGAAAAGAAATCGGATTGGGTGGACATCCGGAAATATTGACAATAGGCACGCCGCTCACCAGCTCCTGCACCCCGACGGAACCAGTAGGGTTGGGGGCAGCCGCCTGCACGCCGCCAAAGGTTGCACAGGTGCCGATGGCAATGATCGCCGATGCTTTCGGGGCAACTTCGGCCAGAATATCCAGAGCGGTTTTACCGGCAATCTTGCAGTAGATGCCGCCGTCCTTGGTGGGAATGCCGCCTTCCACAACCAAGAGGAACGGATGGTTGTCGACCGTATCATGTAGATCTTTTTCCGCCTGATGTCCCGCGGCAGCCATGATGGTTTCGTGGTAATCGAGAGAGATGATATCAAGAATTAACCGGGCCAGATCCGGATGAGATGACCGCAATAAAGTCTCAGTGCAGCCTGTGCACTCCTGGAAATGGAGCCATATAACCCGCGGTCTTTCAGCGGTTTCCGCTGCTTCGACCAGTTTTGGAATCATAGTCTCGGACAATCCCAGGGCTGCTGCCGCCATCGTGCACCCCTTGAGGAAACCGCGTCGATCAAGTTGCGGGTCCAGCATTTTGTTTACTGTGTCTGCCATGTCAACCTCCTATTGCTGTGGGACAACTAATGTGCGCAAGTGCGCGGTTGTTCGGCGGTGAGGAGAGCCGAAAATTAAAGTGTAATGAATACGGTTTATAAACTCAAGCCGGCCCGGCCGATTGGTGGTCGGTAGAGCTGTGTATCTTAATTTACTATATAATAAACGAAGGCGTATGGGTATTGAACTGCTCTTTAAAGCTACAACAAGCGTGGTGCAAAGCTTTAACGAAAGCATTGCATAAAGGACCGAGAAAGTTTTAGGAGTAATTCTTTTTGTCATTGTGCAAAGAGTGCGCCAGGGTCTTTAAAGTTGGCACCGGAGCTGTTGTGCAGGTAGTATCTCCGAGAAAAAAGTAATTATACTTAACACCACAAAGTGACTAAATCAAGACCATATTGTAGAAAACACGGTTTATTTTTCCGGGAAAATGGAAAAAATAGATATTCATCTCATTGGCAGGCGCCTGCAGGTGGTTTTTGTTGTTGTGCAATGCGGTAAAACTGCACATTATGAACAATTTGTGGTTTTTTCCACGCAGCGCGCACCAAGGGCTAAGCTCCTGCTTAATGCAGGAGGAGAGGAGGATATGATAGAGGAATGACTTTAAAAAGAGCTGATGGTGCAGAAAGACTCAGGAAGCATTGAGAGAATTTACTTTTTGAAGCCGAAAATGCCACCCTTGTCGAGGGCGGCAAAAGCCGGCTTGCCTTGCGGCGGTGAGGGTTTTCGCCTGGTTCTCTTCATGCCCTCCTTTTCCTGCTGGATGGGTGGCTCTCCAGCAAACAGGTGGTCGATGGATTGCCCGGTCGTTACCGCCATATAACAGTGATAGAAAAGACAGGATTTTTTGAAATAGCTTTTCTTCTTCAGCCATTTAGGCCAGCTGTTCTGCTGTTTGTTGTGAATAAGCTGGGAAAGATTGATCAACAGACTGACCATTTCCTGTCGTAAGGAGCGGCGCAGGTTAAGATCGATGCCGATAGTCCGGTCAACCTCTTCGCGGATCTGCTTGCCTATCTGATAGAGCGGGGCGCCCTTGCGAAAAAGACTTGTCAATTGAAATCGGGCTTCAGCCCAGGGGATAAGAAAAAGTGCAAGCAGGAAAAAATCCGGCTGGCGGTGGATGTTAAGCTCAAGTGACAGGTTGTTCACTTGGTCGATAACCCGGCAAATTCCGGTGAGCAGTTCCCGAGGATTTTGCAAGGGAGCAAAATTCGTGGCGAATATTTTTCGATAGAAAGGAAAGAGAGAGAACAGAAGGCCGGAATCAATGGCGAACTCGAGCCAGGGCGCAACTGCTCCACTGTACAGGTCCTTTAAAAATTCATCCCGCAATCTGGATGGTGGACAAAGTGCGAGTTTATGGCTGTTGTTACACAGCGCCTGCCAGGTCTGTTCTTCAATGGTGAAGTTGATCCGCGCCGCATGACGAATCGCCCGCAGCATTCGCACGGGGTCCCGACCTATCCTTTTGACCGGCTCGCCGACTATCCGGATAATGCCCCGGTCAAGATCCAGGCTGCCGTTGACATAATCGATGATGGTGCCTTTTTCGATCTCGAAAAAAAGTGAGTTGATGGTCAGGTCGCGGCGCCTGGCATCCTCGCTCAGGGTGCCGAAAGTGTTGTTGGGGGCAAGGACGGTTTCCGGACCGTCAATATCATGTTCGCTGAGCGATCGAAGAGTGCTGATCTCGATGGTCTTGCCACCCTTGAAAAAAATCTGGACCAACCTGAACCGCCGCCCGATGGTATTGCTGTGCGGGAAGAGTCGGCGCAGTTGTCCGGGGTGGGCATCGGTACTGATATCAAAATCTTTGGGAGTTTTACCGAGGTATAAATCACGAACTCCACCGCCGACAAGGTAGCCGGAAAATCCGGCATCAGCAAGTTTTTTCAAGATAAAAAGAGCATCCCTGTCAATCATCTCGGCCCTGATCGGGTGTCTTTCAGGGGAGATAATACGGCAGGAATCTGCCGGGGAACAATTTTGCCGGCTATCAGTGATGGTTGGGGAGCTCATTATGCAAGGGGTTGTCAAATTGCCGATTTATATCCTTTCCCCTCTTTGTATACTGACTCAGCTTGTTCTTTGAATTGTCGGAAAATTTCCGCAACGGGAAGGATTGTCTTCATTTTGTAGCTGTTCTCACCGGAGAAAATAAGGCCTTCCCGGGTATTTCCTCCCCGGGCCATCATCAATCGTTCGTTAATACAGTAGCGGTGGTTGCATTTTTTCAGGCAAACTTGTGGACATTTTTTGGTACTGACGTCTTCACCGGCGTTCAAGGCCTGGACAAAGGGATTGTTTATCGCTCGCCCGGGCATGCCTACCGGTGAAGAAGTGAGGACAATATCTTCTTTCTTGGCATTGAGGTACGCCTGTTTATATTCATCGGCTATATCGCATTCTTCGCTCAGCACGAAGCGAGAGGCAATCTGGACACCGTCAGCGCCGTATTGATCCATCATTTCGGCCATTTCATAGCCGTTGGTAATGCCGCCTGCGGCAATGAGTGGAATTTCTTTCACGACATCGCGGATGGCGGGGAAAATTTCGCGCAGTGGTTTGTCGGTGCCGAGATGGCCCCCGGCCTCTTTTGCCTCGACGATAACCGCTGCCGCGCCAAGTTTTTCAGACAGTTTGGCAAGGGCCGCCGAGCTGACGATCATGACTATGGGCGTATTATGTTCCCGGCCAATCTTGAAGATATCCCTGGAAAAACCGGCACCGGTAATGATCATGTCGATTCCGGCATCGATGGAACTCATAACCAGCTGGTAAAAATCCTTCATGGCGTACATGATATTAACGGCGATTATCCCATCAGTTGCCGCCTTAGCTTTTTTAATATCATTATACAGTTCTTCGGGGGGCAGACCGGAGCCGCCGATCACGCCGATCCCGCCACATTCGGCAACTGGGATGGCGAGCGCTGAAGTGGAGACCCGAATGGACATCCCGCCCTGAATCAATGGGAAAGAAGCAGTAAAATCGGCTATATTAAGAGAAGGTAACTTCATGCAGAGAGGATTCCTTTGGTACCTGAAAAATCTTTTGTATTTATTCGAAAATAATTTTAAAACGCGCCGGTGCAGATTTATCAGAAAATTAAAAACAACATACATAAGAAATCAGATAATGCAACTCTTGCCTGATTTTGTCAAGAGTAGTATGCGGTCTCTTCCATCTTATTGATTTAATGGCGAAGCTTCCAAAATTAACCATCCTGAACTGAACAAAGAAGTCTGTCTGCTGCCGGTCGTTTGGCGCTGAACTTGACAAAACTACAAATTTGCAGTTAATTTGTATGTTTTTGGTTTTATAGGGTGATCTTTTTTCTATTATAATTTTATTTTTATGTTTATTTAATTATTGCGGAGACTTTAGTGAAAATCAAGGCCTTAAAAGGCTTTAAAGATATTGTCCCGAGCGAGGTGCCGCTCTGGCAGCATTTGGAAAAGGTGGCCAGAGAGGTCTTTGATCGATTTCATTTCAGGGAGATCCGTCTGCCCATCCTGGAAGAGACCGAGCTTTTTGCCAGATCCATCGGCGAAGCGACCGACATTGTCGAAAAAGAGATGTATACTTTTGTCGACAAACAGGTCACCATGCGGCCGGAGGCGACTGCTTCCATGGTCCGGGCCTATATCGAACACGGCCTCTATGTCGAAAAACCGGTGCAGCGATTGTTTACCATTGGACCGATGTTTCGCCATGAGCGTCCCCAGAAGGGAAGGCTCCGGCAGTTTCACCAGATGGATATCGAGGTGCTTGGTTCGGAAAATCCTCGGGTCGATGTCGAACTGATTGCCATGGGTGCGATGCTGCTGGGTGAACTGGGAATGCAGGTCAGCCTGGAACTGAACTCTCTTGGTTGTCCGGCGTGTCGGCCGGGCTACCGAAGGGAACTGTTGGCCTACATAGATAAACGGCACGATTCTCTCTGCGACGATTGCAAGAGGAGAACCGGCACCAATCCGCTCAGGGTCCTAGACTGTAAAGTGCCCTCCTGCCGCGAGCAGATCGTTGATGCCCCGTCTATTCTTGAGCATCTATGCGGTGATTGCAAAGACCATTTTGATAAGGTTCAGATTGGGCTTAAACAGCTGGAGGTGCCTTATCGGCTGAACAAATTTATGGTCCGCGGCCTGGATTATTATTGCCGCACAACCTTTGAATTTATAACCGCCGATCTCGGTTCCCAGGCGGCGGTGGCGGCGGGAGGACGATACGATGGCCTGGTCGAGTTGCTGGGCGGTCCAAAAAACAGCCCCGGCATCGGTTTTGCAATCGGCATGGAGCGATTGGTTCTCCTGCTGCAACAGGCACAGTCGGTTGCCATCGCTGACTCGGTCGATTTGTACATTGCCGGAATTGGTGAACAGGGTGTCTTGAAAGGCTTTACCCTCGCCAATGCCATGCGGGGCCAGAAGTTCTCCGTGGCGATGGACCATGAGGGGCGAAGTCTGAAAAGCCAGATGAAGCAGGCCGATAAGGCCGGGGCTCGCTTCGTCCTGATAATCGGTGATACTGAACTGGCATCAGGAAGAGGAATCCTGCGCAATATGCTTGGTGATGCGGAACAGCAGGAAGTTGAACTTTCCGCTACGGCACTGGCGAATGCTCTACCCCAGACCTTACTCTAATAGAAACGGTACCATCAAAAAAAATCAAACATATACAATATATTATGGAATCAATGGGGCAGTTGAACCGGACGCATTCGTGCAACGATCTTGGCCAGAAAAATGTTGGTGAGCAGGTCACCCTGATGGGCTGGGTTCTGCGCAGGCGGGATCACGGTGGGGTTATTTTCATTGATCTGCGTGATCGAACCGGGATTACCCAGGTGGTTTTCAATCCGGAGATCAATCCCGAAGTACACGCTAAGGCACACCAGTTGCGCAGTGAATGGGTCCTGGCGATTCGCGGCAAGGTCGAAGCCAGACCCGGCGATATGGCTAATCCAAAACTTGCTACCGGCGAGATTGAGGTGCTGGTCGATGAACTGCGCATTCTCAACAGCAGTGAGACACCGCCCTTTCCCCTCGATGAAGACACTGAGGTGTCGGATAATCTCCGGCTGCAGTATCGCTACCTCGACCTGCGTCGACCGGAGATGGCGGCGAACCTTATGATGCGCCATAAAGCGGTACAGAGTGTGCGCAACTACTTGAATGATAATGGCTTTCTGGATATCGAAACGCCGATGCTCACCCGTTCCACGCCGGAGGGTGCCCGCGACTATCTGGTGCCGAGCAGGGTCAACAGCGGTAAATTTTACGCCCTGCCGCAGTCACCGCAGCTATTTAAGCAGCTGTTGATGATTGCCGGCATGGATCGGTATTACCAGATCGTCAAATGTTTTCGCGACGAAGACCTGCGCGCCGACCGTCAACCCGAATTTACCCAGATCGATATGGAGCTCAGCTTCGTCGATGAGGAGAGAATCATGGCGATTAATGAAGGCTTGATCGCCACCTTGTTCAAGGATACCCTTGGGGTGGAATTATCTCCTCCTTTTCCGCGGCTGAGCTTTGATCAGGCGATGAACCGCTTCGGCACCGACCGGCCGGATGTCCGCTTCGGCATGGAACTTATTGACCTGACCGAGATCGCCGCGCAGTGCGGATTCAAGGTGTTTAGGTCTATTGCCGACAAGGGTGGTACGGTGCGGGCGATCAATGCCAAGGGCTGTGCCTATTTTACCCGCAAGGAGCTCGATCTCCTGACCGATTATGTCGCCCAGTTCGGTGCCAAGGGGCTGGCCTGGGTGAAGATGAAGGAAGGCGGCGAGTGGCAGTCGCCGATCGCCAAATTCTTTACCGAGGAGGAGCGGGCAACCATTGCTGCCGCAACCGATGCGGTGGCTGGGGATCTGCTCTTTTTCGGGGCCGACGGCAGCAAGGTCGTCTTTCAGGTACTGTCCGAGCTGCGGGTGGAGCTTGCCAGAAGGCTGGATCTTTTGCATAAAGACGATTTCAACTTTGTCTGGGTCACAGATTTTCCCCTTATGGAATACGATGACAAGGAAAAACGCTTTCAGGCCCTGCATCATCCGTTTACCGCCCCAAAAGAAGAAGATGTCGCCAAACTGGATACCGATCCGGCGAAAGTTTCCAGTCGGGCCTACGATCTGGTACTGAACGGGACAGAGATCGGGGGCGGTTCTATCCGTATCCATCAGAAGTCCATGCAGTCCAAGGTTCTCAGTGTGCTTGGCATTGGTGAAGAAGAAGCCAATGAGAAGTTTGGTTTTCTGCTGCGCGCTCTGGAGCTTGGCGCCCCGCCGCATGGCGGCCTGGCTTTCGGCCTTGACCGGCTGCTGATGATCATGACCGGCAGCGATTCAATTCGCAATGTCATCGCCTTTCCCAAAACGCAAAAAGCAACCTGTCCGCTTACTGATGCCCCTGCCTCGGTGGCCAGGAAGCAGTTGACGGAACTCCACATCAGGCCCGACTGGAAAGAGTAGCATGTAGTAAATGTCCAGCAGCACCGCATCTGTGCACGATCAGTCCGCTCAGCAGACGAAAAAGTATAGCTGAGCAGCCTGCTTGTGCACACCTGCAGCACTGCTGAACATTTAGTTACCTTTTAGTTTCAATTGCACTTTTCCTGTATTGCCTTCCCTTGCTACTGTCTGTTCTTTTTCACTCGAAAGGTGGTGAGCAGAATGCCGCCGAAAATTAGGCCGATCGCCTGGATATGGGTGGACGTCAGGGTCTCGCCGAGAAAAAATACTGCCAGGATGGTGCTGAATACCGGCATCAGGTGAATAAATGGTCCGGCGATATTGGCTCCGAGCATGGTCACTGCCCGGTTCCAGAAGATGAAGGCCAGTACCGAGGCAAAGACGGCCACGTAGAGGATGGTGACAATCGATGCCGCGGATACGATCATAGTCTTGCCGGTGGCCATTTCCAGCAGATAGAGTGGCAGCAGGATGGTCAAACCAACCATGACAATCGCCACCTGGTAGGCAAGCGGATGCAGCCCTTGCGGGTATTTTTTCAGGTGCGCGGAATAATACCCCCAGCAGACTGCGGCAATAAATACCAGGATATCCCCTCTATTAAATTGCAGCTGCAACAGCGTTGCCGGCTCGCCGCCGGAAATGATCAATAAAACCCCGCTGAGCGAGGTAGCCACTCCCAGACATTGCCTGACACTGAGGCGATCATGGTACATCGCCCAGGACAGCACGACAATGATGACCGGGATGCAAGAGTTGACCAGCACCGCATTGATGGCGGTGGTAGTCTGCATAGCCATGTAGATGAGACTGTTGAATCCGGCCACGCCGACGATGCCCTGGGTGATGATAAATTTTTTATGCTGTAAGGCGAGCTGCCGTTGGGCGAGCAGATGACGAAGTCCGAAACAGCAGAGCACCAGCAGTGCCACCACCCAGCGCCAGAACGAGAGGGTCAAGGGTGGGATTTCTGCATGCATGCCCCGGCTGAGGACAAAGTTGCCGGACCAGAACAGGGCCGTGAGGATGAGAAGAATATAGGGCATTTCTTATAGTGGGGTCTTTACGCGAGGATCAACAAGGCAACTGGTTCCCATGGGTCCCATGGGAACGAGACCTAGTGGCAAAAAGATCATCCCAACACATTATCATCCTTTTGTTCGCTGTCCGGCGGTTGATCGTCATGCCGTTTTCTTAAAACAGCATGGACGTTTGGCAGATAATTTTTGAAGACATCACCGTAGATTTCCCAGATAGTATTAAATAGCGCGGCGACAATGGGACCGATAATAATGCCCAGCAGGCCAAACATGGACAGCCCGCCTAGGGTGCCGAAAAGAACAAAAAGATCGTGCATTTCCGTGTCTTTCCCCACGAGGCGTGGGCGAACGAGGTTGTCCAGATTGCCGGCTACTGCGCCGCACAGGATTCCCAGAACCAGCACCCCGGTAAAATTGCCGGACAGCGCCAAGATAATCAGCGCTGGAAACCAGATGACCGCCGTACCGAAAGCGGGGATGATCGACATCACCGCCATCAGCGATCCCCAGAAGACCGGTCCTTCGATGCCGACAATGGCAAAAGCCACGCCGCAGATCGTTCCCTGCATAATGCCGATGATCACGGTCCCTTTGATCGTCGCCCTGGTCACCGAGGTGAACCGGTTGAGCAGGCGCCGCTCATTAAAGTCGTCCAGCGGGAGAAAAAACAGAATCTTGTGCAACAGCAAATCCCCCATGGTCAGGAAATAAAACATGACATACAGCATAACGATGGAGGAAAACACTGCATCGATGGTCACTTTGGTAACCGAAGAGAGCGAATCTATAAGAAAAGCGGAAACGGTGCCGACCATTTCGCCGGCTTTCTGGACTATAATGTCGCGGTAGGGCAGAATCTCCTGGTAATAGGGTATCTTCTCAAGATAGGCGGTCAAGGAGGTGGGTTCGTTGATAAAGCTCTGCACCCAGGGGCTGACCGACTGGCCGATGCTGATTGCCTGCGCGACAATGAGGGTGATCAGCACGCTCAGCGGGATGAGGACCAGCAGCACAATGCTCAGAACGGTCAAAATTGAGGCCAGATTCTCCCTGCCGCCCAGTTTTCTGGTGAGTAGACGATGGGCAGGGGCGACTATCGCTGAAAAAAGGCCGGCCATGAAAATTGCCATCAAAAACTGATGAATCATGGTCAGAAAAACCGCGGAAATAAGGATGACCAGAGCGAGGAGCGTCGCTTTGTTGACCAGTTGTTGTTTCATATTGGAGAGGTAGTTGAGGGTGTTTTACACTTCTTCAGCAAACGCTGTATCCGCTTTTGCAGCGGCAGGTTCGGCGATAATAACCAGGTGAAGGTCCCGGGGACCGTGTGCGCCGTAAACCATATGCGCTTCAATATCCGCCGTCTTCGAGGGCCCGGAAATAAATACCATGCTGTCCCGCTGGTCCTGGTCGAGCAGTAGGGCATAGGCTTCGGATAAATCGGCGACGATCTTGTCTCTACTCAGGATGGCGATATGGATGGAGGGGAGAAGAGATGTAGAGCGCGGGCGTCCGGGAGCAGTGAGCTGGATCAGGGTGGCCGAGTCGGCAACGCCGATATCGGGCGCGGTGATGCCGATAAAGGAGGCGATGGTTTTCTCTTTGACCTGTCCATCCGAGCTGAAGGTGGTATGCACGGTGATTGATTCTCGGGTAAAGCGGTTCCACAGTTTCAAAACGGCTATATTCGGATGATCGTGGCAGATAACATGTTTGGTATGACTGAATTCGGGTTCTTTACTGCGGATTAGCTCGATGATCACCGCCGTCGCCTCGGTGAACGAGGCGACGGGATGGCTGCTTATGTTTAACTTATTGGCATTGCGCATAAAAATTGTTACCAGCTCGTCTTGTTCCACCAGGCTTCTACGCCGAATTTTCTGCCGAATTTTTGCCGGATCCGGGGCGGCAAACAATTTTGGGAAGGTGTTTTTCAAGCGCTCGCTCTGCGGTGCTTCCCCGAGAGCACTTCGGATAGTGGCGAAAAAAGAAATTTGGTTGTCCATTATACATTCTCCTCGGTCTCTGGAGATAGCGGAGTCTCACGGTTGCGATATTTTTCGTCCCATATTTCTGCAAACGTTTTTGGGGCGATTGGCGGCAGATCCCGTCCGTCGGTCCAGCCGCCGGCAATCCCGACCATGCGGTTGATCATATTGTTTTTCTTGATAAAGGGCCGCTGGCAGAGCCTGCCGATTTTTACCAGTTTACGGTAAAGCGACTGCCTGCTTATAATCATCCGCCAGAGGATAAAACCGTATGCCTCGACCGGATTGTGCTGGCTGGTATCCCACCTGTCGCTGGCATAAGCCAGTTTTTCGCGAAGCGCGGCGAGCATCCGCGGCAGATCGATCTGCACCGGACAGATATCCATACATGCACCGCACAGGGTTTCCCCCTTGCAGAGATCGGCATGCTTGTTGATCCCGTCTAAGAGTGGTGTTACAACCGCACCGATCGGGCCACAGTACGGGCTGTTATACGCGTGGCCGCCGATTCTGCCGTACACCGGACAGATATTGAGGCACGCACCGCAGCGGATGCAGGCCAGCACTTCGCGAAACTCAGGGTCGGCGAGGATTTTGGAGCGGCCGTTGTCGATGATGACCAGATGAAATTCTTTCGGGCCGTCCGGGTCGTCAGCGCTGCCGGGGCCGCCGGTAAAGCTGACATAAGTGGATAATTTCTGCAGCACTGCAGCACCGGTAAGAAGTTGGAGGGTTTCCCGATGTTCATCAAGGGTGGCGACGATACGCTCCATGCCCATCAGTGCGACATGCACCGGCGGCATGGTGGTGGCCATGCGAATATTACCTTCATTGGAGACCAGGCTGATCTGGCCGGTCTCGGCAATGGCAAGGTTGCAGCCGGTCAAACCCATATCGGCGCTCAGCAGTTTTTCGCGCAGTGCTTTACGGGCAGCGAGGGTCAGGGCCGGGGGATCGTTGGTGTATTCCATGCCCAGTTTTTCGGCAAAGAGTTCACCGATCTGGTTACGGTCCAGATGGATACATGGGGCAATGATATGCGACGGTTTGTCGCCGGCCAGCTGGATGATATATTCCCCCAGGTCGGTTTCGACCACCTCAATACCCTCTTCTTCAAGGGCCGGATCGATACCTATTTCCATGGAAATCATCGATTTACCTTTGACCACCCGCCGCACCTTGTTGTTTCTGGCGACTTTCATGGTATAATCGATGGCATCCTGGGCGGTTTCGGCAAAATAGACTCTGCCGCCCCGGGCGCGCACATTGCCCGCCAGCTCAGCCAGGAGAATATCCAGGTGTTCGAGGTTTTTCAAACGTGATTTTTTTACCCTCCTGCGCATATCTTTATCTTCCATCTCGGCCCATAAGGCCATGGCACCCTTGCCGAATCGATTTTGCAGGGTATGCAGGCTGGCCTGCAGGCGGGGTGACGCCAGACCTTTTGCGGCTGCTTCGCTGTAGTCGCTCATGCTCTGCCTCCATTAGTTGCGGCCAGAAGCTCAGCGATATGCCGGACCCGGACGCTTTCTCCCCGCCTGGAAATACGGCCGAGAATATTCATCAGGCAGCTGATGTCGCAGCCGGTGACGGTGTTTGCTCTGGTGGCAAGGATGTTGTCAATTTTTTCATCGACCATGGCGATGCTGATCTCTGGATAGTTGACACTGAACGTGCCGCCGAAGCCACAGCAGGTATCACTGTCGTGCATCTCAATCAGTTCCAGGCCGCGAATATTGTGCAGCAAGGCCCGTGGCTGGGCGGCGATGCCCAGGCCCCGGCTGAGATGGCAGGAGTCATGATAGGTCACGGTACCGGTAAATTCCGCGCCGACATCGGTTATCTCCAACTCATCGACTAGGTATTGGGTGAATTCGAAGGTCTTGTCCCCGATCGCCAGCGCCCGGCTGTGCAGTGCCAAATCGTCGGCAAAAAGCTTGGGATAGTGGTGACGGACCATATGCACACAGGAGCCGGACGGGCAGACAATGACCTCTGCGTCTTCAAAAAGATCGATAAAACGACGGGCAGCGACCGCAGCTTCGCGGGTATAGCCGCTGTTAAATGCCGGTTGACCGCAGCATGTCTGACCGGTAGGGTAATTGTACGGGATGCCGAGTCGTTCAAATACCCTGATCATTGCTTCCCCGACTGCTGGAAACATGGAATCAACAAGGCATTGGATAAAGAGTGAGACAGTTTTTCCAGGCATGGTGCTGTCCTTAAGGTTGGGAGGAAAATAGCAAGGGCAAGCAAGGCTCCTTCTTTTGAGCATCAGGTGATCGGAAAAGTTTGAATAGTCGGATAAGGGCGTTCTATTTACTTGAATGAATTCTCATAATCTTCTACAAAGGTCAAGAGGAATGTAGGGCTGAAAAAAACCTAATAAAAATAGATCCATTTGTCGAGCTTCGTCAATTAAAGAGTATGAGGAGAAATATGCAAAAAACGTTGAAAATTATTGTCGTGACAATCCTGTTGGCCTGCACCACTGCGGTATATGCCAAAAAAGCAGCGGTAAAGAACCCCGTCGCTAAAAAAACAGTCATCATATGCATCAATCAGTTTATTCCACACCCTTCGTTAAACGCCGTGCTGTGGGGATTTAAAGAATATCTGACCGAAAGTGGTATGAAGATTAAATATAAAGAATACGATGCCAAAGGCAAGATGGAGATAGCCGACCAGATTGCCAACCAGATTGCTGCCGATAAACCTTCTCTTGTTCTGGCCCTTGGCACACCGAGTGCCCAGGCTTGTGCCAGGATCGCTCATACAGCGCCGCAGTTGGCCCATACCCCGTTGTTGTTCTCTGCAATCACAGATCCTATTGCGGCAGGCCTGGTGAAGAATACTTCGCCTCCTCTAACAAATATTACTGGTGTCTCCGATCAGATGTCGATGGACAAAAATCTTGATTTGATTCACCAGATTCAGCCGGGGCTGAAAAAACTCGGGGTGATGTATAATGCCGGGGAAGTCAATTCGGTTGCCACTGTGACAAGGTTGAAAGAGGCCGCTGCTAAACGAGATATTACTCTTGTCGAGGCCCCTGTTTCTGACTCAGCCAACGCCGCCAAGGTAGCCGAAAGTCTGGTCGGCAAGGTTGATGCCATCTATGTACCGACCGATAATACCGTAATTTCAGCCATTGAGGCGGTGGTGAAAGTCTGTGAGAAAAACCGGCTGCCGCTGTTTAGTGCCGATATAGACTCGGTTAAAAAAGGTGTGATTGCCGCTCTGGGTTTTGATTATTTCCGGCATGGCAGGCAGACTGCGCGCATGGCCCAAAAAATTCTGACCGGTACCAAACCTGAAACGCTGCCGGTTGAGTTCCAGAGTGACCTCGTTTTGGCCGTCAATCCGAAAGCGGCAGAAAGGATGGGCCTGGTGATTGACCCGGCAGTCCTTAAGTCTGCCGACCAGGTATTTTAAGATGACGGTGTAAAATTCAGAGGATCATTGTGTTCATTTGATTCCCATTCGGAGCATGGGAATCAAATGGATCAGCGTTGTGGATACATCTTTTTCCACTGCTCTTTCTGTCGGTTGTTGTAGTCGATCAAGGCCTTATAAAAGGCGCCAACCGCCAGTTCGGCGCAATGGAAATGGTCCGGCGGCAGAGTCTGCAGATAGTCGGCGACATTTTCCGGCGTGAGTCGCCAGGCATCGGTAAGGGTTCGACCTTCCATTAAAAATGATACGGTATTGCCGCAGGCCACGGTGTTGGCGCATCCTTCCACCCGGAAAGTGACCATTCGCAGCTGCCCGGCATGAACTGACAGATAGATTTCGATCGTATCTCCACAATCCCCGGTTCTTTTGCCATAGCCATCGAATCTTTCAAGTTCCCCGTAACGTTCCGCTCTGGCCACCATGGTCTGAAAATTTTTCGAATGCTCTTGCACCGAGGGCTGTGTTGTGGTTTCCATACTGTTAAATCACACCTTTGCTGTTGAAAAATTCTTTATATTTCATATCCTCTTTGAGGATGTGTCCTATCAACCATACCCTGAGATAATCGAGAAGCGCCGTGGAAAGCACATTAGGCCCGAGGTCTGATGCCGAATAAAAGGCAATAGTTTTATCAATGAATTCCTGATGCTGGTTCTCCTGCAAGGTTTTGTGTTCGTAGCCGTATTCAGCCATCAGATATTCTTCAGCCCGAAAATGGACCTGGGCGTAGTCTGTCATTTCGGTTAACAGTTCGGCAATGGTCTCGGGTTCAGTCAACACCTTCTGCTCTTCAATGAGCCTGTTGATCATGCCGATCAATTTTTTATGCTGCTCGTCCATTTCCTTGACGCCAACACTAAATTCATTTCTCCAACTGATGATTTCCATAAAATTCCTCGATATAACGTGTTGTTATTTCACTATAGGCTATGATGGATTTGCAGAATACCACGAAGCTGATTCTTTACAAGAAATAATTGGCGACAGCGGATTTGCTGTGCGGTAAACCTGATTTGTGGAAATCGAGACATCTGGGTTAATTTTTGGTTGGAAAAAATTGACCTTTGCTGTTTTTGTATTATTGAAGTGAGTAATAGTTCATCGGAACGTAGCAGGAAGCTGAAGACTATTCTCTCACAAAAAAGTATACAATCAGGCGTTTGCGTGGACTCGCTGTAGCTTGCTGGAGATCTAATGCTGGGACCCTATAAAAACCGCTTATGACCATATTGCAACCAAGTAATCCTGAATCTCTATCTTCCGTAAAGGGCGTTGGTCGCGGGTTGCCGAGTGCTGTTTGGGTGCTCGGGTTCGTTTCGCTGTTTATGGACATATCATCAGAGCTTGTTCACAGTCTCTTGCCAATATTTATGACAACGGTGCTCGGCGCATCGATGGTCACGATCGGGATTATCGAGGGACTTGCAGAGGGGATTGCTGCGATTACGAAGGTTTTTTCCGGTGCGGTCAGTGATTACTTCAAAAAACGTAAACTCCTTACAGTGATTGGGTATGCACTGGGAGCCTTGACCAAACCGATATTTCCACTCGCAACAACCATTGGGTGGGTGTTTGGTGCACGTTTTGTCGATCGCATTGGCAAAGGTATTCGCGGAGCACCCCGTGACGCTCTGATCGCCGATATTACCCCACCACCGCTTCGGGGTGCGGCCTATGGCCTGCGTCAGGCACTCGATTCGGCAGGGGCTTTTGTTGGGCCATTGCTGGCGATGGTCTTTATGATCTTGTTTGTAAATGACATCAAAGCGGTGTTGTGGATAGCGGTGATTCCTGCCTTCATGGCGGTATTTCTGCTGATTGTTGCTCTCCGCGAACCCGAGCAGACAGAAGGTACTATAAAATCCACAAACAACTTGACGTTGAGGGACGCCAAACGTCTGCCTCTCCGGTACTGGCTTGTTGTTATGCTGGGAGCCGTCTTTTCTCTTGGCCGTTTCAGTGAAGCTTTTCTGATTCTTCGTGCTCGGGATGTCGGACTTGCTATTGCTTATGTGCCGGCAATTATGATTGTGATGAATGTTGTTTACGCATTGTTTGCCTACCCAGCGGGCATGTTGTCGGATAGACTTTCGGCGCGAAGGCTCTTAGTCTCCGGGCTTGGATTACTCGTCGTCGCCAATGTCATATTAGCGTTGGCCGATTCACCTCCGCTTGCCTTCTTCGGGGTGGCCGTCTGGGGACTGCATATGGCATGCACCCAAGGTTTGCTGTCGAAACTTGTTGCCGATACGGCACCCTGTGAGCTACGTGGGACAGCCTTCGGGATTTTTAATCTGGTAAGTGGTGGGGCGCTGCTGCTGGCAAGCATTATTGCCGGATCATTGTGGAGTATTTACGGTGCCTCGGCCACATTTATCGCCGGGGCGTCGTTTGCGGCTGTCTCGGCGATGGGGTTGCTCTTTTACCGTCCGAATGGTCAAGTTAACCGGACGCGAGCTTGATACGTGAGCAAGCCTACACCACCAGGCTCATTCAGCTGACGAAAAAACTTCGAGGCTGATTAACAGCGTTATGTGTTAAATTTAGTAGAGATTGTACAATGAATGATAATAAATTTGATCCCAAAAAATTGCAGAAATTGAATAATCCACAAAGGTTGATGGATATCCCTCCAGATTATATCTGGCAAAAATTGCACATGGAAAGACCGGGAGTATTTGTCGATATAGGTGCTGGAACTGCGTTTTTCAGTATTGCTTTTCTCCAAAAATCCATACGTTCGACAATCTATGCCTGTGATTCATCTGAGGTAATGCTCAACTGGGTAAAGGAAAATGTTTCTTCAGAGTATCCCAATATTATTCCTATAAAAACAGAAGAAAATTCTGTGCCCCTTGCTGACAGTATCGCAGACCTGGTGTTTATGATAAACCTGCATCATGAATTAGATAATCCATCCCTGATGGTTGAAGAGTCAAAGAGGATATTGAAACCCGACGGAACTATCTTTGTTGTTGATTGGAAAAAAGACGATATGCCCGAAGGGCCTCCGGCGAAAATCAGGTGTTTGCCTGAACAAGTTAAGGAACAATTGATACATGCCGGATTTAAACAAGTAGATATTTATAATGAATTGCCGAAGCATTTTTTGGTTATTGCGAGAAAGGGTCATATTTGCACATAACTCTTCACCGGCCAGCAGTCTCGACTTTAAAGGCCGGGGGGCGGCACAGTTCCACCGTAACTAAATCCTACCTAAAATAAAAAGTTAATCAACCAACCGCTTGAGCGGACTGTATGAAGCTAGCCGATTAATTCAACATCGAGCCAGTAACATTCTGACCTCGATTTTCACGCCTGATTTCTGTATGGGTACAGAAATCAGGCGAACAGCGGAAGACGCAGCGGTATCGTTCTACCGTTCGTCTATGGGCACGAAGTGACGGGTGGTTTTGCCGGTATAGATCTGGCGAGGCCGCGAAATTCGCAGGTTATGGTCATGCATCTCTTTCCAGTTGGCTATCCAGCCGGGCATCCGGCCGATGGCAAACATGACGGGGTACATATTGAGGGGGATGCCGATGGCGCGCAGCAGGATGCCGCTGTAGAAATCAACGTTGGGGTACAGATTTCTCGAGACGAAATAATCGTCATTCAGGGATGCGTCCTCCAGCTCCAAGGCAATATCGAGGAGACTGTCCTGCACCTTCAGAGCCTCTAGTACATCATGGACCCGGTTTTTGAGAATTATCGAGCGGGGATCAAAGTTTTTATACACGCGATGGCCAAAGCCCATAAGTCTGAACGGGTCATCTTTATCTTTGGCCTTGTCGAGGTAATACGACAAAGGACGTCCTGATTTCTTGATGTCTTCGAGCATGTTGATAACCGCCGCATTGGCTCCGCCATGCAAAGGCCCCCAGAGAGCGCAAACCCCTGCGGACACCGAGCTGAAAAGATTCGCCCGCGAACTGCCGACCACTCGGACGGTGGAGGTGGAACAGTTCTGTTCATGATCGGCATGGAGAATCAAGAAGAGGTTGAGCGCCTTATCGATAATCGGCGTCACCTTATATTCCTGATAGGGGTCGGTAAACATCATATGCAGGAAGTTGCCACAGTAGGTGAGACTGGGGTTTGGATGATTAAGCGGTCTTCCGGCGGCCATGCGGTAGGCAAAGGCGGCAATAGTCCGTACCTTTGACAGCAACAGGGATGCGGTGCGGTCAAACTCCGCCCCGGTGGTGGGCACCTCGAGAACTTCCGGATGAAAACAGGCAATCAGGTTGAGCATTGCCGAAAGGATAGCCATCGGTGGTGCCGCTTTGGGAAAGCCGGAAAAGTGTTTTTCCAGATTGGTATGCAGTGGTGCATGCTCTTTGATGCGGTCGGAAAAGGCTTTGAGCTGCTCTTTATTGGGCAGCTCGCCATACAGAACCAGATAGGCGGTTTCAATAAAAATTGCTTTCTCAGCCAGCTCTTCGATCGGATAACCACGGTATCTGAGGATACCTTTGGCCCCATCGACATAGGTTATTGACGAGTAGCAAGACCCGGTATTGCCAAACCCAGGGTCCATGGTAATGTACCCTGTTTCAGCCCGGAGATTTTGTGTATCGATACATTTTTCGTTCTCTGAACCGGTAAATACATCGAATTCAAAACTCTTTCCTTCAATGTTCAGTGTTGCTTTGTCGCTCATAGTATTCTCCTGGGCAATGGGGATTGTGCCGTCATATAAAGAGGCGGATACGGCAATCTTTTCAGGTAGCAGGTAGATGTTTTACAATATCTTCTATCAGAGACTAATAGTAATCATTTGTGTTGGTTGCAATACCTCGTTTACTGGGTTTCAACAGCACGGCTGATCTGTTTTTTGATATCGATTATCGGCGTGCCATCGAGGATATCAAGGCCGCTCACTTGCACATGATTGTCATGGACAGCAAGCACTTTCAGTTCCGAAATCGCCAGGGGATTTGGCCGCATCGGGCTGCGGGTGGCAAAGACGCCGCGCAGTCCCCTCGATCTATCTCCCCGCGGGTAGACTTTCAAGGTGTCTCGTGTGGACTGGTGCAGCCAGAACACCACCACGATAGTCTGTCCGGCCTCAATGCCCTCCAGGCCGTCTTTATATTCAGGAAATATCTCCAGGGTGCCGGTTCGATCCGATTCATCGAAATTCTTCGGAGCGTCGTCACGACTCATAATATCACCATGAAGCATCCCGATTATGTGTAAAATTGGTTGTTGTGCCATATATGTTCGCCTCGCAAAAATATTATTTCATCTGCAGCCACTCTAAAAGTGGGTCAATCCATTCCCGATAGGGTCGATAAAGCAAGCCGTGGCCGATATCTAAAGACACAACGGTCTCTTTGAATTGGCCCAACCCTTCGGAGCGTTGAAAGTATAAATTCGGCGTAATGGAAAGCTTATCGGATCGATCGTGGATCGACAAAACATTGCCGTAGAGTTTAAGATTTTTATCGGTAAGACATTTTTCAAACAGGCCAGCCAGGAACAGGTAATTCAGGTCTTTTTCCTGGAGCATATTCGATACATAGGCGCTGATGATCCCGCCTTTGGAGGCGCCGACGATTACAATGTTGCCCGGCGCAACGCCGCCATCCAGCAGTTTTTTGACCTGTGCTGCAACCTTCTCGGCGTAGGGCATAACCTGCGTACCTTTTTCCCGCGCCTCACTGATTACCGTGAAGCCTTCTCTGGCTAGCTCTTCAAGGATCATCTGGTATTCATAATAGCCGTGCTCTTCACTCCTGGGTCGTATTCCCGCCTCTTCGATAATCAGTCCGTGCAGATAAAAGAGATACCGTTTGCTGCTGTCGGGTTGGTCGGGAACATCGCCCAGGATGTTGGGGCTGGTTGTCTGCATGGTCTGCTCCTCTATGTAAAGGTTCAGGCGTGTCTTTATATCAGGGTGGTGAGAGTGGCTTTAGAGATTTTTACGTAAAAGACGATTATCACGTTCAAGATAATTTGCGAGAGAAGATTGTCCAGAGATAAAAATGGTCCGGTTGTGAATCATCAGCCTGGTTCGACATCGCCGCCCCTTATCACATCAGTCCATTTTCCCTTGAGATGCCTGATGCCTTCGATCCGATTCTGGAGATTGGCAAAGGTTTGCGAATCTATCATGAGTTTTGCCGTGAAATCCTTGAGGCATTCTTTACACATACCCACCACATTTTCCTCGGTGAGATCCTGGAAATTTCGGGCACAATCGAAGCAGAGAGCATCCTGATTCTCAGTGAAAATAATCGTCCCCGCAGTGCCGTCAGCAATATGGCTGCAGACAATCCAGACGGCAACCGGTCCGTGTTTCGGGCATATTGTTTTTTCGGTCATGACGTTCCTTTTTCTGCTGCCATTGGTGCAACCCGGCGCAGTCTTTGCTGAAGGCATTTGCTTGTCTTCAGTCAATGGTGTAATCTCACCGCTGACTTTTCAATAGATGGAGATAACATTATGAAACAGTATGACAACTACCTTTTTGATGCCGATGGCACCCTCTTTGATACAGTGGATCTTATCTGTACCTGTTTTCAATATGTTGCCGGGAAATATGCCGGCAAGACCATGGACCGCAGGACCATTATCAATGGTATAGGCCTGCCGCTGAAGAGTCAGCTCATAACTCATTTAGGGGCTGAACTTGACCATGCACATATTCTCGACGATTATCTGCAATACCAGCTCAGCATCATGCACGACAGCATCGGGCTCTTTCCCCATGTCATAGAGACCCTGGAAAAACTAAAGGATGCCGGAAAAAAGCTGGCTATTGTCACCTCGCGAAGACGATTCAGCATGGAGACAATCCTCCGGACCACAGATACCGCCGGATATTTCGATGTCCTGGTAACTCCGGAAGACACCGTGCGTCATAAGCCGGATGCCGAACCAGCCCTTAAAGCCATTGCTCTGCTCGGTGCCGATAAGTCGAGCACCGTCTTTACCGGCGATGCCCTCTATGATATCTGCAGCGGCGCCAGCGCCGGTATTGACACCATCTTTGTCAAGTGGAGCCAGGCACCGGTTTCTTCCCTGCCGGTAGCTCCAACCTGGGCGATTGATTCTCTGCAGGAGCTGACCGGCTGTGTGCCGCGCAGGTAGTGGGTATGGGTTTGCCCGCCGGGCTACTTTTTTACCGCCTCGACAAAAGGCTCCAGGCCGACTCTTTCAATCATTTTGCCAAGACGTTCAGCGCCTTTGGCGTTGTCCTTATAATAGTTGACGACATCGGCAACTGCCTGCTGGGCGGCTGCATCATCCAGACCACTGATTAACTCTTTACCGATTCGGGGCTGAGATCCTACATTGCCGCCAATGGTGAGTATCCATCCGTCCCTGTCGCCGATCAGGCCGATATCCCGCACCCATGATTCAGCACAGCTCAGTTTGCATCCGGATACGGCCATCTTAAATTTCCCTGGCAGTTGCAGGGCATGATAGGTCGCATCCAGTTTCATGCCGACACCAATGGCATCCTGTTTGCCCAGCCGGCAATAGGTTGCTCCCGGGCAGCTCCGAATGCTCCGAACGCATAAGCCCACCGCCGCACCTTTGGCCAGGCCGAGCTCTTCCCAGGCTTGATCAATATCCTCCTCTTTCAGGCCAATCAGGGCGATGCGTGCGGCCCCGGTAATTTTTATGGATTTCGCGTTAAATTTTTCCGCGACATCGGCAAGCTTTCTGAGCAATTCCGGGGTAACAAAACCACAGGGAATATGCGGTGCTATGGCATAACTGTCTGCCTCATTCTGGGGGATAGCCCCTTTTTCTCCTAATTTCAACATACTGTTAATCTCCAAATGTGTGTTTAAGTGTTGGGAGAATCCGTCAATTCTATATAATGACCAGACTGTCTCAAGCTTGAAATAAAATGTTTCGCTTAACGGCGGAAGCGGCACCGGTCCCGGTGAGAACCATCGCCTGTTTGAGTTCCGCCATAAGCGAGTCGATATAGGTTTCAACGCCTGGTTGCAGCCCGCCCACCGCGGCGACGGAAAAGGGCCGGCCGACCAGCACCGCATCGGCGCCCAGAGCGAGCATTTTCAGGATGTCGCCTCCTGAACGAATGCCGCCGTCGGCAAGAATCGTAAGCTTGCCTTTGACTTTGTCGGCGATCTGGGCGACGACCTCGGCGGTGCCGGGGGCATGATCGAGAACTCTGCCGCCATGGTTTGAAACCACGATCGCATCGGCACCGGCTTGAACGGCCAGTTCGGCCTCATCAACGGTCATTACCCCTTTCAATATAAATTGTGTGCCGGTTTTGCGGATTATCTCCATAAGCTTCTCGAGTGATTTTGGGGAGACCGGCCGGCCCATTTTTCTCAAGGTGATCAGCCCTGCTGCATCGATATCCATGCCGATGGTGTTGGTGCCGGTGGCCTTGGCGGCATCAATTTTGTGGAACAGCTCCTCGTCTTCCCAGGGTTTAATGAAGGGGATGCCATGACCCTCGGCCGCTTTTATCGCGTTAAACCCTGCCTGATGGATGAAATCTGGAACCCCATCACCGCTGCAGCCGATGATGCCTTTTGCTTTGCAGCCGTTGATGATAGCCTGGATATAATCTTCTTCAGAGACAGCGCCGCCCATATTGAAGGAGACACCGCCGATTGGTGCGGCGAGGACGGGCAGGGCAAGTCTTTTACCCAGCACCCTAACCGAGGTATCCGGTTCGACAACGTCATGGACAAGACGCATGTTGAACTTGATTTGGGCCAGTGCCTTAATGTTGCTGACAAAAGTACTGCCGCTGCCCAGTCCGCCCATGCCCGGAACCTCGCCGGCGCATGCCTTGCCGTTGCATATCGGGCAGACTTTACAGAAGGGTTGCATCATTTTTCTTGCATTGTCGCGAATGTCTTTCATTACTGTCTCCGTATAAAACGACATGGCTATCTCATGGACCACCAGTTTGTTTAGTATCTGTTAACCAGTAGCCCCGTTTTCGTCCAATCAGGCTCCCTCACAGAGCAAACTATAGCTCGGCGGCCTGCCTGAACGAAACGGGAGCGCTGTTTGACCGGTTCCCTGATCCGGGGAGTCGGTGCACTTTATTAATTCCTGTCGATTTATAATAAAAATATCCGTCAGGCAAGTGAATTCCGGCAATAATCTCCGGCCTGAACCGTCAAACATCGTGGCGATTGCTTACTGCCAGCCATATTCCGCCAGTTGGCTGAGAAAAAGATAGATGCTGAGAAGTAAAATGGTACCGATCCCCAGAGCGGCAATTGAGTTGTGTAGCAGCTTTTTATAGATGAGGATTTTTTGTTTTACAGCGCTGATGACAAAACGCCCCAGCTGGCTGCAGCTGCTCGTTAAGCTTTTGCCGGTGCCCGATGGGATACAGGTAAACATACCTTCATTGACGGTTTCTGTATTGTTCTTCATGGCCCATTCCTCCTTGTTGATTGTTTTGCAGGGAGTATAACAGGGCAGGGGTATCACAGAGTGAATACCCTGTGATTTTTTTTAAGATTACCAGAGGAGGATGGAAAATTATTTTTCGATCGGAATCTGGTTCAAGAGGGAATTGCGGTTTTCAGCGGCGAGCATGGTTAACAATTCAGTCTGAAAACTATCGTCAATATGCGTGAACTGGGCAGAAAATCCGCCATCGCCAACGCGCACCACCCTGGCCTTCATTTCGAGTGGCCTCTCGCGCATCTCAAGCTCGAGAACGATTAAAATTTCGTCGTTTACTGCGAGGTCTGTATTGTTTTTCGTTGCGAAACAGCCATTTGTGGAGATATTCTGCAGCGTTGCCCGGCCCATTTGGCCCTTAGCCATATAGCTTACTTTTTTATTTGCCAGTTTAAAGCGAAATGCCGCTCTTCTGGAATTTTTTGTTTTGCCGCCCGCCATTGCACCGTAAAAGGGAAAAGGTTTACAGGTTTTGCTGGATTGCCATCAAGGTAAAATTAGTCGGATGCTCAGTTTGCACTCTTCCGGTCATTTTTCAGCAGCTTGACCAGATCATGCCGATTGAACCGATAGCTTTGCCGGCAAAATTCGCAACGAACCTCTGCGCCGTCCTTGTTCTCCATGAGTTGTCGGATATCTTCTTCCCCAAGTGAGAAAAGTGCGCCCTCCATCTTGGCCTTACTGCAACTGCAGGTATAAACAAGTTTACGCGTGCCTATTTTTTTATGGGGGACTTTTTTAAACAGCAGGGACAGGATTTCAGCCGGGTCATTGCCTTCCAGCAACAGTTGTGACAGAGGCGCGAGAGTCGCGATCTCTTGTTCTAGATGAGTAAGCAGGGCATCATCGGCGGGCGGCAGGGATTGGACAAGATAACCTCCGGCAGCCCCGATTGTCCCATCTTGCTTCAAGTGGATGGCCAGGGCCAGAGCCGAGGGGGTTTGTTCCGACTGAGAGAGATAGTAGGCAAGGTCTTCGCCGATTTCACTGGTATATAGCTGGATGACACCAGGGTATTTCTGATTGTTGCCGATCTCTTTGACGACCGTTAGAAAGCCAGCCCTGCCAAGTCCTGCCGCCACATCGATCCGTCCGTCGGCAAGGGGCACTTCGGCGTGAGGATTGGCGACATAGCCGCGCACCCAGCCATTATAGCCGGCTTCGGTGATGATCTTTTTTAAGGGGCCGTTTCCTTCAAGTTTTACCAAGACACTCTGGTCATCTTTTAACAGGGCAGCCAGAAGGGCGGCACCGGTCAATGCTCGACCAAGCGCTGCAGCAGCAAGTGGTCCGACATCATGGCGTCTGCAGGCCTCGCTCACCAACTCGGTGGTGGTGCAGGCTACGCCAAAAAAATCGCCGGATTCTGAGATAACTCGTTCAATGGTATCAGCCATGTTTCCTCTACATGATGATTGGCGGAGAAAATTCAATAACCCACTATACTAACGAAAAAACATCGAGCAAAGGCGAATCTCTTGCAAAAGCAATATTACGTTTACGTACTCGTCACAAGAGGGTACAATTGGTGCTGTCTTTTACCGCTCTCTTTCAACCTCATACAAAGGAGTATGACCATGCGAATTCTTATTCTCTGCTGTTTGTTCTTGTGCAGTGTACCGGCAAATGCCATGGAGATTGGCGGAGTGATGGTACAGGAAACATTGAAAACCGCTGACGGCATCGTGCTGCATCTCAATGGTGCCGGGATCAGGTCCAAATTTTTCTTTGATATCTACCTGGCCGAGCTGTATATGGAGCACCCCGCCAATACTGCAGTTGCGGTGATAGAGGACGTGGGGCGAAAACGCCTGATCATGCATTTTCTCTATGACAAGGTAGAAAAAGACAAACTGATCGAGGGTTGGAATGAAGGGTTTAACGGCAATACCAAAGCAGCAGAAGTAGCTCAATTGCAGGCAAAAATCGATCAATTCAATGCCATGTTTGTCGATGTGCACAAGGGCGATCTCATTGTCCTGGATTTTATACCTGACCAGGGAACTGTAGTCTCGGTAGCCAAAGAGGAAAAAGGCCTTATCTCCGGCAAGGATTTCAATGATGCACTGCTCCGGATTTGGCTGGGGGATAAACCGGTCAATAAAGGCTTGAAAGAGGCATTGCTCAGCTCCCAAAAATAGCCGCGGCCATTCCGCGTTCTTTTAAGCGGTCATATGCTGGATGGGGATACCGTCGAGAATGAAGTCGTGCCTGGCAAAATAATCCTGCACAAAGAGGATGTGACTGCGCATGGCATCGTGGGCCTGCTGTGGTCTACGGTCGGCGATATGACGGTAGACTGTCCAATGCTGCTCCAGCACCTCGCGGTAGGCAGGTTCGTTTTCTTTCATTCGGGCCAGATTCTTTTTGATACCGATATACAGGAAATCGTAAAAATTTCTGGTCAGATTGAGCAGGACCGGGTTTTTCGCGGCAAAGGCTACTGCCATATGAAAGGCGGTATCGGCACTGGTGGAGATGGTTTTGGTCGTGGCCAGATCTGCCGCCATTTCTTCAAGACAATCGCGCATGGACGCCAGATCTTTGGCGCCGGCTCTGGTGGCGGCAAGTCTTGAAGCGTTACATTCAAGTCCCATGCGCACCTCAAGCAGATCGGTGTAGGTGGCCTCATCGGTGGTCATCAATTCGGACAGGGGATTACCGTCGCGGGTCTCCGGAGAGCTGACAAAGGTACCCTGACCCTGGATTTGATTGAGCAGTCCCAGCTTTACCAGTTTATCAATGGCGTTTCTGACCGAGGTCCTGCTCACCTGCAATGACGCGGCAAGATCCCGTTCCGTTGGCAGTTGCTGGTCGGGCTTGAAATCGCCTTTATAAATCAGTTCCCTGAGCTGCTCAAAAACCATGCCGGAAACCCGCATCGGTTTAATGGGTCGTATATCCATAAAAGTACTCCGTTCTACCAGTTATTTTTTTGTCGCCAACGCTTCCGCAAGGAGTTCCATAGTATGAACACAGCGGATGGTATCGTCTACTTTACCGACAGCGCCTCGCAGCATGATCATGCATCCCGGACAATCGGTGGCCACGGTTTTGACCCCGGTATCTAAAATGGTCGCAACCTTATCTTTGGTGATTTGCCGGGATATTTGCGGATGGCTGAGAAAGGAATAGGTTCCGCCAAAACCGCAGCAGCGGTCGGAATTTTTCATTTCTTCCAGGTGGTGCCCGGAGGCCCGCAGAAGAGCCCGCGGTTCCTGCCAGACGTTGGAGCCGCGTTTGAGATGGCAGGAATCATGGTAACTTACCGTTTTTGTCGCCCCTATGCCTTGTAGCTTTTCTGAAGCTCCCAGGATATTTTCCAGAAACGCCGAAGCATCCATGGTTTTGTTCGAAAGAGCCATGGCTTTTGCCGACCATTGGGGCTGATCGGTCAACCGTTCGACAAAATCACGTTTGACCGCCATGGTGCAGGTCGGGCAGATGCATAGAATATAATCCACATCCGCCTCGGTAAAGGCCTGCACGCTTTGCTTGGCCAGATCGATGCCCGTCTCGGTATCCCCCGCATAAAGCGCCGGAATGCCGCAGCAGTTCTGGGACTTGGGAAAAACTACTTCGACATTTAAGGCATTGAGCACCTTGATGAGGCTCACGCCAACTTCTGGATAGACAAAATCGGCGCCGCAGCCGACAAAAAAACCGACCCGGTACTCTGGATTGGTGAGCTGCTGCGGGATGGCATCGAACTGGTCGCGAAAAGACTTGGGAGCGATAGCCGGGAGGTCACGCCACTCGGTAAAATCCCGGTCCATAAAATGCAAGGGTAGATGACGGATGATTCGGCGATCCGTGTCACTGGTATTCTTATGGGTAATGGGGCCCTGCAGTTTGGAGGCGGCGCGGACCATGCTGTGAAATAGGCCGCGATTTTTCATCACTGCCTTAAAGGCGACATTTTTGACGACCCCCATGCCGTATTCTTTAGTCACCTGATTGCGCAGATGGAGGATAATTTCTTCCAGATCGATCTTCGACGGACAGACGGCAACGCAGGAGCGGCAGCCGATACATGCCCTGGTGATCTCCTTGGCCTGCTCGAGGCCCTCGTAAAAAGCGGTGAGGATAATGCCTATGGCCGAGATATAAATAGAGCCGAAGACATGGCCACCCACCGTCTGATACACCGGGCAGACATTGGCACAGGCGCCGCACTGGATGCAGCGCAGGGCGTTCCGGCAGACCTCTGATTCGTACAGAGCCTCGCGCCCGCCGTCGATAAGCACGATATGCTGTTCTTTTGGCTCGCCGTTTACCGGCACCGCGCCTCTGATCCAGGTTATATACGAGGTGAGCAGCTGGCCGGTGGCGTTACGCGGCAGCAGGCGAGTTATTTTAATGGCATCTTCGATGTTGCGCACCAGTTTATGGATTCCGGCAAAGACCACGTGCACTTTTGGTAGGGTAGCGCAGAGTCTGGCATTGCCCTCGTTGGTGACCAGCCCGATGCCGCCGGTATTGGCGACGAGAAAGTTGGCGCCGGTAAGCCCGATATCCGCATTGAAGTATTCCTGGCGCAGTCGCAGGCGGGCATGATCGACCAGGGTTTTGATTTCCGGCGCTAAAATGGTGCCCGACTCCTTGGTGAACAGTTTAGCGACTTCTTCTTTAAACATATGGATGGCAGGCATCACCATATGGCTGGGCCGCTGCCCCGCCAACTGGATAATCCATTCACCGAGATCGGTTTCCGAGGCCTTGATCCCATGCGCTGCCAGCGCCTTGTTCAGGTGCGCCTCTTCGGAGACCATCGATTTCGACTTGGCGATGTGCTGCGCGCCTTTTTCTTTAGCCAGCTTGATCACATACTCATTGGCTTCTTTGGTGTCTTTTGCGAGAAAGACCTTTGAGCCGGCAGCTTCGGCGTTTTTGATAAATTCAGCGAGAAGCTCGCGACGATTAATCCGCACTTCATCTTTTATTGCCGCCAGTTCCGTGCGCATCGTTTCAAAATCAAGGCCTCGGTAGGCGTTTTCTCGAGCAATCAGGTAGGCATCGCCAAAGAGGTGTAGGGCTTTACTGAGTTTTGGATTGGCAATTGCCGCTGCAACGCTCCTTTTATAACTTTCACTGGTGGCCATTTGGTCTCCTTGTCTGCCTGATCAATTTTCCATTACATCACTTGAGATGCCCGATACCAGGAGAATATGCACTTCTCTTGGCCCATGGCAGCCAATGGTTAATACCCGCTCAATATCGGCGGTGCGGCTGGGGCCGGAAATATAGGCGATAAATTTTGGCTCATTGCCCTGGTGGAAGGCGGTCATCGGCTCGACTGCCGCCAGATTGTCGCGGAGAATTTTGGTCGGATCGACCAGGATAAAGTGCTTTTCCGGCAGGGTTGTCGCCAATCGCATCTCTTCGTCGGTGCTCTCCAGAACTACTGTTCCGGTGTCGGCCAGACAGAAATTGCAAAAGGTTATGCCGGCGCCGGGAAAGAGTCCTGCATTTCTGAATTTGCCGGTAAATACTTTGGCTCCGACTTCTGATAGAAGTGCCCGCAAGTGATGCCGTCTGACCAGCGGGGTCTCTGGAACCAGTGCACTGCCGTTGGTCTTATCTTTGATATAGCCGGCAGCCTCCTGCAGGCTGCCCATCGGCAGGACCTCTGCTCCGACCCGTCTGGCTGATTCGATAAAGCGTTCGGTTACATTATCCATCATGGTCTTTCCTAAACGTTAAAATTTGCTGGTCTCTATACATTGACCTGAAAGGATGTGAGCAATTGTTGTGCCATATACCGGTAATGATATATTTTTTCCATAATTCAATACCTTAATTGTAAGTTACAGCAATTTTAAAAGCAGGAAGCATTGCACTGTCTGGAAAAAAGGACAAAAGTTGGTCTGTTTGTCTGACAAATAAGACAGTACTATCGTTTAATCCTAAAAAAAAGACAACATTAGAGAGACAGTTTATATTTGTTTAAAAGCGCATAAAAATGCGAGCGTGAGAGACCTGAGATCTGCATTATTTGCTGGATATTGCCGTCACACTGGCGGATCAACTCACCGAGATAGGTTTTCTCCGCGGTGTTTTTAAATTCTTTGAGTGGCAGCAGGGGGCTGTCGAAGATATCGGCAAAGATTTTTTGGCCAACTGTCTGGATAAGTGGATTCTCATCTTTTGTGACATCGACTTGAGTACCGGTATGCTGGGAGATCTGTGCCTTGGCCACCTGGATACGCAAGCTTCTCGGCAAATGCATGGCATAGAGAGTCTTTTCTTCTCCGGCATCGATGACCGCCCGTTCAAGAATATTGAACAGCTCCCGGATATTCCCAGGCCAGATATACTCTTTTAGCGCCGGGATAAAATCATCCCCGAAGTTCTTGTCTTTTACTCCGAATTTGCTGCACAGCCAAGCAACCCTGACGGTCGCCAACTCTTTTATATCGCCGGTGCGCCGGCGCAGTGGAGGGAGATGGATGCGCACAGTATTGATACGGAACTGCAGATCATTGCGAAAGTGTCCGCCGGCGACCAACTCGTCAAGATCCCGATTCGTTGCGGCAATAAGGCGAAAATTGCTTTTCTGTTCCTTGACTGCCCCCACCGGTCGAAACTGTCGTTCCTGAAAGACCCGCAGAAAAATTTTCTGGGTCGACAACGGCATTTCGCTCACCTCATCGAGAAAGAGCGTTCCGCCATCGGCGGCTTGAACCAGCCCCTGGCGATCGAACAGGGCATCAGTAAAGGAACCTTTGAGATGACCAAAGAGGGTGGATTCAACGAGGGATTCGGTAAGTGAAGTACAGTCAACCACCACGAAATTTCCTGAGGCGCGGCTGCTGTTCTTGTGGATGATACCGGCAAATAATTCCTTGCCGGTACCGGTTTCCCCGGTGATCAACACATTGGAATCTGAGCGGGAAGCTTTGGCGGTAAGCTGCATGACGGCCTTCATTTCCGGACAACTGCCGACAACTCCAGTCATGGGAACCAGTTCACCTGGTAGATTCCCTTTTTTTTCTTTGTGGTACTTAAGCGCCCTGTCGAGTGTCAGGGTGATGTCTTTTATGGAGGTTGGTTTAAGCAGGTAATCCCACACCCCGCCCTCTATTGCCAGCTCGGCGCCGTCCGGATTGCCCTTGCCGGTAAGGATAATCACCTCCGGTGGGTCGCTTCCAGCGAGCAGTGAAGGAAGGAAGTCAAGTCCGTTGCCATCGGGGAGGTAGACATCGAGAAAGACCACGTCGTAGCCCCTTTGTCCGGCCAGGCGAAGTCCCTCCTGCATGGTGTGGGCCATGTCGGCATGATACGAAAGCCTGGTCACCAGGCTGGCCATTGTTTCACAGGCTTCAATGTCGTCATCGATTATAAGGATTTCAGGCATGCTTTCTCCCGTTGCGTAGAATCTCGTGGAGAGCTTTCATAAGATCTTTTTTATGGTAGGGTTTGATTAAGACCTGACAGATATTCGGCTGCTCCCGGGCGGCGAGTCGCGCATCATCGCGACCAGAGATGAGGATGACTGGCAGCTCAGGGAGCAGTCCGGCAAGGACGGTTCCGCTCATGACCGGCATATCGAAATCGGTAAGCAGCACATCAAAAGAATATCTGCCGCTGGACACCAGGCGTATTGCCGCTTTCGGTTCGCTGAGAGCGGTGACCTGAAAGCCCATTTCTTCCAGCAGCCGGGGGGTTGTCTGCAATTGATCTTCATCATCTTCGACAAAAAGGATATGACCGCCGATTCGCTCACCGCCATATGCACTACCGGTGATGAAATCGATACCGGCTTGTGCCTCAGGCAAAACAATGGTGAATACTGCGCCGCCTGTATCGCCGGGACGCACCTGGATTGAGCCTTGATGACTCTTGACAATACCATGGACAACCGCGAGGCCAAGGCCGGTTCCTTCAGTTTTACTTTTAGTCGAAAAAAAAGGGTCGAATATTTTATCAAGTATTTCCGGAATGATCCCTGGTCCATTGTCCGATACCGAGAGTTTTATATATCGCCGACCTGCAGCGTGGTCAGGCGTAGCTATCGTTTTTTCATCGATCACCCGCTTAAGATCGAGATCGATGGTGCCGCCGGTCATGCGCAAAGCGTGGAAGGCATTGGTGCACAGATTGAGGATTGCCTGATGCATCTGGGTCGGATCGGCATGGACAAAGAAATTTTTCTCCGGCAGAGCGCGGTTTTGCACGGTGATATTAGCCGGCAGGGACGCCTCCAGTAACTGAATCACTTCCTGGATCACCAGGCTCAGGTCCGTTGGCCGAAAACCTTCCTTGGACGGACGGCTGAAAGAAAGTATCTGCTGCACCAGCCTGCCGCCGCGCCTAGCCGCCTTAAGAACTCTGGCCAGGTCCGTCTCGGTCCGGCTGCCAGCTTCGACATCGCCGATGGCCAGTTCGGTTGAATTGATGATCGAAGTGAGGATATTGTTGAAATCGTGGGCGATGCCACCGGCAAGGGTGCCGATTGCCTCCAATTTTTGCGACTGCAGCAGCTGTTTCTCCAGGTTCTGTTCCTTGGTAATATTCTCTGCAGTGGTGAGAACTCCTACCAGCCTGTTTCCCTGGCCTATCAGCGGCACTTTGTTGACCTCAATCCATGCTTCAGCACCTTGTATATCACTCACTTTGCGGCGCATTTTACGAAACGGCTGGTTCCTGGATAAGACCGAGGTATCGACTTCTAAGGACCATTCACTGTAGATTTTGTCGTTGAGTATTTCACCGGTATTTTTACCAACCACCCGGTCAAGGTCGTCAATGCCGAAAAAATCCATGAAGGCCTGGTTGGCCCCAAGGTATCTTCCTTCCATGTCTTTCCACGAAACCAGCTGTGGGATGGTATCCATCAAGGTCTGCTGAAAGGTCAGCTGGTCGGTTATCTTGCGCTCGACCTTGCGCCTCTCAAGCATCGCTCCAACCATCGAAACCAGTGCGAGAAACAGGATGACAAAGCTGACCATCATGGTCCAGAAGAGCTCTTTTGACAACGAATAGATGGCTTTCGGGGCGTTGATGATCCTGCTGTTTGCCGGTAGCAGGTCCTGGTTGATGCCCAACTTGTCCATTACCTGATAATCAAAAACAAACAGACCTCGGTTAGTCTCTCTGACGATGGGGATGGCATCCGCTTTCGTGCCATTAAGGATCTGCAGGGCCATTTTACCAGCGGTCCTGCCGTCTTCTATCGCTGAGAGGACTTTGCCGCCTACGGTGCCGTAGCCAACCATAAATTCCCAGGAAGAATAGATAGGCAGGGAGCTGTGCTGCGAGATGGCCTGGGTGACTTCTTCCGCAGTGTAAAATCGGCCATTGATCGACTGATAATATGGGGCAATAAACAAAAAAGTGTTATTCGGCAGCTCACTGACTCTTTTCTGGGTTTGTTCCAGGGTGAGTTGGGTCCAGAACTCGATCTGCAGCCCCAGATTGTTGTCCTGGATTAATTTTTCCGCCTGGTGCCGGATTGCGGTGCCGGTGGTCGAGGTATCGATCAGAAAAACCAGGCGGTCCTTGGTTGGGTGCAGGTTTTTAGCGGCCTTGAGGGTACCGATAAAATCATAAATCTCGACGATGCCGGTAATATTGCCGGCGGCGATTTCTTCGTCCTTAAGGTCGTTTACCCCGCAAAAAACCACGGGAACGCCCTGAAAAAGATCGTCACGGTATTGGTTGATAAAGTTTAAGGCATCATTGTCGGACAGGATAATGACATCAAAGGCCTCATCCTTGAATTTTTCCTTATAGAGTGCGTAGAGATTGCCCGCGATAAGATTGTAGTCGTATTTCTTGGCATCCATATACTCGATCTGCAGATCCACTTTATAACGGCTCTGATTTAAAACAGTGCGGATTCCCTCCAGCAGGCCATCCGACCAATGATAGCCGTTATGATACGAGTTGAGATAGAGGACGGTTTTTTTCTCTTTATCAGCAAGGCACGATCCCGGCAGCATCAGGAAGGCGGGTATGATAAGGCTGCAAGTCAACAGGAACAGCAATTTGGCCCACTGATCGTGTGGACCTTGATGTTTGGTCATGGTACTCATAATTGTCACTCATGGAAAGAGAACGCATAATACCTGGATTGTGCGGCAAAAGCAAAAATGATAGCGGCTGTACCTGATTTGACTTCTCCGCCGTCGTTTTGCTACTATGAAGAACACCGTGCTGGGACGGCAGGGCACCGGACTGCTCCCAAGGACTTCTCTTCGTTTCTCCGACTATATCTCATGTAATTTTACTATGCATCTTGACCTGAAGCACAATTATTCACGCTTGAAAATGTTTCTCGTGGTGTCCATCCTCGTCGCTTGTACCTTGTGTTTGATGCAGTTTGTCAATATATTTCTTGGGGTTGATTCGCATCTGCTGTCTTTTGACCCGGAAAAACAGTATAGTCCGCTGCCGACTATGGTGATGGTGCTGATTATTCTCTTTCATACCATTTTCCCCGGCATCATTATCCTCGAAGAAGGTTCGGTCAAAGGGACAATTTATACCGTTGTCTCGTGGTTTTTTTATGGGGTGCTGGTGCATTCCTATACTTCAAGCTACAACCTGTATGTTCCTTTGACTGCGCCGCTGATCGGCTGCATGGTTTCTATCATCCGGGTGCTCGCCTGGGAACACAGTCTTGTCACCGAAGAAAAAGACACCATCAGAAAAACGCTTGGCTCGTTAATAGAGCCCAGTGTCGCCGAGTACCTGTTGAAAAACCCCGATCTGCTCAAGCAGGATGGGGAGCGAAAGATTGTGACCATCATGTTTGCCGATCTGCGCGGTTTTACCAGACTCTGCGAGGTGATTGGCCCGGAACAGCTTATCACCATGCTTCGCGATTGTTTCGGTAAGCTTATTTCGATTGTTAGAAACAACGGCGGAACAATCGATAAACTGGTCGGCGATTCGATGATGGTCGTCTGGGGCAACCCGGCGCCGCTTGCAAATCATGCCGAAAAAGCGGTCGAAGCGGCGATAGAAATGCAAGCAATGATGGACAGCCTCAAAAAGAAATGGCGACAAAAGCTAGGTGTTGATATCATGCTGGGCATCGGTATCAATACCGATGAAGTTGTGGCTGGTACTATTGGCTCGGAAGAGTTTTGTGACTATACGGTACTCGGATGCGGCGTCAACCTCGCCTCAAGGCTTGAATCTATCTGTCCCGGAGGCCTGATCTATGTATCAAAACACACCCACTCGATCCTTGATGGTATCTTTGAGTTTCAGGAACTGAATGACCAGAAAGATAAAAATAACTGCGGTATAACAGGAGTTTATCGGGTTGTTGCCTGAAGATTTCTGCTGCTGCGCTTTGCCCTTGAGTGGTATTTATGGAATTCATAACAATGGCCCTGCCTTTTGCTAAGGTTATCGGGGCGTTCTGCCTGATGTTGATCGGCATCAGAAACAAGCTGGGTCTGGCTCTGTCAATTTTACTCGGCGGGCTGTTTATGGGACTGGTCTTCGGTCTTTCTGTTCCCGCCCTGCTAAAGACCGGCAGCCTGGCGCTGGTGCAGGAAAAGTTCCTTTTTCTGGTGACGATCGTCGGCTCGATTCTCATCCTCTCCGATGCCTTGGAGCGATCGGGGCAGTCGGTCCGGCTGATGGCCTCACTTTCCGGTTATCTGGTAAAGCCGCGCCTGCGCCTGATATTTTTTCCGGCCCTGATCGGTCTTCTGCCCATGCCCGGCGGGGCAATATTTTCCGCGCCCATGGTCAAGGCGGTGAGTTCTGACATGAGCCTTGGCAACGAGGATAAAGTGGTTATCAACTACTGGTTCCGGCATGTCTGGGAGATGGCCTGGCCACTCTATCCCGGCATAATATTAACCGTTGCCCTGGCCGGTATTCCGATTACCACACTTATCTCCAAATCCTGGCCGGGCGTTATCGCCATGTTCGGCATCGGCTGGTTCTTTTTTCTCCGAGCCGGGGTCTTGAATACGGCAGTTATCCGGGAAGGTACAAGCTGCGGTGCAGTGGGACGAGGCGCGGTAATAAGAGAAGGACTGCCGCTGCTTATCGCCATAGTCGGGGCGATAGGACTGGAATCGCTGCTGGCCAGGTTTGCCCAGGGAATTTCTTTTGAGTGGGGCGTCATTATTGCCCTGATCGCGGCCATCATCTGTATTATGGTGCAGAATAAGCTTGGCGCTCAGTTTCTTCTTGCCGTTTTGCAGAAAAAGAGTCTGTGGACCATGCTTATGGTGATTGCGGCCATCTTTATTTTCAAGGATGTTATGCAGGCGGCCGGCATTGTCGGGGCGATGGCGGCCAGTGCCGGCGGCGCGGTCGCTCTTTTTGCCGCCGCGGTATTCTTACCCTTTCTGGTCGGCATGGTGGCCGGTATCAACGTGGCTTTTGTTGGGGCGACGTTTCCCCTGCTTATCGGTCTCCTCCATTCTCTTGGCATGGAAGACCAGATTGTTCCCTATCTGATATTAGGTTCCTTTTCCGGCTTCACCGGCGTAATGATCTCGCCGATTCATATCTGTTTTGTTCTCACCTGCAAGTATTTTGAAACAGATCTAGGTCACGCCTGGCGTAGACTTATCGCCCCGTCTATTTGTTTTGGGCTGTCCGGGGCTTTGCTTTTCTGGTTTTTATTGTGAGTTTTTTGCTTGACCATCAGATTTCGGAAACCCCGGATGGTATTAAACAGATAAAAACGAAGTCTTCCCCGCCCCCATTCATAAACTGGTGTTCTTCGTTGCCGGGAATGAACACCACGGTGCCACTGGTTACCTGGCGCCATTCGCCGTTTTGATAGACCTGTCCTTTGCCGGAATGGACAAATATTTCATGTTCCCAGGCATGGGAGTGTCTTGGCGTAAAGCCACCAGGGGCTACAGTAAATACCCGCATGCAGAAGTTGTCGGCGGCATCTTCCTTGCCGATTACGACTCTGCCGGTGACGCCCTTCGCCGTTTCGTTGTCGAATTTATGTGACGGGGAATCTTTATAGTTGACTATTTTCATAGTAATCTCGATATGTTTTATGGTTAAAAAACATCTGAAGCTGACCTTCATTAATAATAGAGCGAATTTCAGATAATGCAACTCTTTAGGGTTTGGCTTTACCGGTCAGGCCCATATAAATGGCGGCAAGGGTGATCACTAAGCCTATCCAGTTTGTGATGCTGGTTGGCCGATCAAACAGCAGAACATCCCAGATAAAAGCCAGTGCCGGTTGCAAAAGCAAAATAAGTCCTGCGTGGGAGGCCCGTATCTGCGGCAGGGCGTGGGCGATCAATACCCAGCCGATAGTCTGACTGAACAGGCCGAGACCGAGCAGGGCCGAAAGACTCTTAAAGTTGGGAATACTAAAGGAATCGCCGGCAGAGAACATTTTTAAACTAAGGAACAATGCACAGGTCGCCGAGACGATTAGCAACGTGGAGAACAGCGAACGCGTATCGTCGGTACGGATTTTTCTAAGACTGAGCAGAAAGCCGGTGTAGCAAAGCGCGGTGAGAAGACCAAAATAGATACCCGTTTGATAATTACTCTCCAACTCGTTCCAGTTGTGGCCGACAATCAGCAGAAGGCCGATTATGGCCAGAGGCAGGGCCACAAAAAATCGTCGCCGGCTTTTTTCGTTTAAAAAAAGTATCCCTACGGCGGCGAGGAAAAAAACCTGAAAGTTGCCAAGTAGTGTCGCCAGGCCCGGACCGATAGACATGATGCTCTCATGCCAGAAAAAGAGATCAAGGGCAAAAATGAAGCCGCAAAAAGTAACGAGGAGCCATTCTCGCGGGGTGAGTTTTTTGAATTCTTTCGCCAGCGTGGTTGCGGCAAAGAGAAAAATCGTTCCGAAAAATACCCGGTAGAATCCCGATGCGGTGGGGGAAACATCGGCGAGCTTGACAAAAATTCCGGAAAAACTTATGAGAAAGGCGCCGCAGAGTATCTGTAATATTGGTAACTGCCGGAGCTGGGATGGGAACATGATTGGTAAGGGCAGGCAAAATGATGATCAGTACAATCGATTGAGAGTAAAGGTCGAGGACAGCACGCATTGAATTCCAGCAAGTTAATGGTCTTTCGGCAAATATGCACTGTTTAATGAGGGTTTGAAAAATTAAAAAAAGGCAACGTTGCCATCATTATGTGCACAAAGCACTGGGCGATGGGAGAAATGATAAATTCGTATCATAAAATTATGCGAAGACAGAAAATAAAATTTATATTCAATAAATACAAATAGATATATATTTTTTAAATATAGTTCAAGCGAAATGAGTTTGAATTTTCATGAAAATTTTGTATTTCTAACTGCAAATTTTAGCGAAAATCCATTGATATTTTTCTTCTTGTTGCATAGTATGCACAATCATGTGCCCAATGCGCAAATTTTTTATTACTGCAAGACAGAATATCTATAACGGGGAACACCACAGACGATATGAAAGATTTATCGACAAAGTATTTGGGACTCGATCTTAAAAATCCGGTAATTATTGGCAGTTGTGGGTTTACCCATTCGGTTGGCAAAATAAAAGAACTTGCTGAGCATGGTGCCGGGGCTGTCGTGTTGAAATCTCTCTTCGAGGAGCAGATCCAGGCCGAGTTGTCGGCTAATCTGGATAATTATAACGCCGATTATCCGGGAGCGACGGATTACATTCGTGAATATACCAGAGGGAATGAAGTTGATGAGTATCTCCAGCTCATCGCCGGTGCGAAACAGGCCGTCAATATTCCGGTAATAGCCAGTATCAACTGTGTTTCTGCCAGCGAGTGGGTGTCTTTTGCCAGATCTATTGAGCAGCAGGGTGCGGATGCCATTGAGCTCAATGTCTCTTTGCTGCCCTCCAACCCGAAAATGAACAGCGTCGACAACGAGAAGAAGTACCTGGAAATCATCGGCGCGGTGAGCGACATGATCTCCATTCCACTCACCCTGAAGATGAGCCACTATTCCGCTTCGCTTGCCAATCTTATCGTCAAATTGAGCTGGACCGATAAGGTGGCCGGTTTTGTGCTGTTCAACCGATATTATTCTCCGGATATCGATATCGACAAGATGGTGGTGAAATCGGCTGAGGTTCTCAGCACGCCTGCCGAAATATCCGGCCCCTTGCGCTGGATTGCCCTGATGTCCGGATTGATTGACAAGGATCTGGTCGCTTCAACCGGCGTGCATGACAGCGAAGGCTTGATCAAGCAGCTTTTGGCCGGCGCTGCCGCCGTACAGATCGTCTCGACCGTCTATAAAAATGGGACCGCTCAGATCGGCAGAATTCTGCAAGGTCTTGAGACATGGATGGAGCAAAAGTCATTTTCCCGCCTGGCCGATTTCCGGGGCAATCTGAATTATACACAGGCAATCGAGCCGGCAGTTTTCGAGAGAACTCAGTTTATGAAACATTATGGAGGATTGTCCTGATCACCTCGTTCTCATCAAGGACAAAACGACTAAAAGACATGCTTTGACCATCATGTTGCGCCTACATTAAATCCATTATCAAAGAGCTATGAAATCGTTGCTGACATTTCCCAAAGGCGGGGTGCATCCGCCTGAATTTAAAATTCAGACCCAGGGTTTAGCCGTAGAAGTGATGCCTCTCCCCGATGAGCTTGAACTCTTTCTCGGCCAGCATATCGGCGCGCCATGCACTCCGACTGTCGCCAAGCGGGATGTAGTCACCGAGGGCGCTCTTATCGGTGAGGTGAAAAAAGGGCTGGGTGTGCCATTGCATGCCCCCGTTGCCGGAAAAATCAAGAATTTGGGATCTTCCACCCATCCCATTCGAGTAAGCAGCCCGTCTGTTACCATCGAAGTGGATAAAGAAGCGGCTCCGGCACAGTATCAGTGGGTCGACTGGCATACCCTGTCCGGCGCCGAGCTCCTGGCTAAAATACATGACGCCGGAATTGTCGGTATCGGTGGGGCCGGGTTTCCTACCCATGTGAAACTTAATCCACCGGCGGGGGCTCCGGTTGATACCCTGGTGCTCAATGGCGCAGAATGCGAGCCTTATATAACTTCCGACCATCGGCAAATGCTGGAAAATGCTACCGAGATTGTCGAAGGGGCAAAAATTATCCTTAAAGTTCTCGGCATTGGTCAGTGTTATATCGGCATAGAAAGCAATAAGCCCGATGCCATCCGGGAAATGTCCCAGGCCGCCCGCGATGCATCAGGGACTGACGGTACCATCGCCATAGAGAGCTTGCAGGTCAAATATCCGCAGGGTTCGGAAAAACAGCTTATTCAGGCGGTTACCGGACGCAAAGTGCCGGCGATGGCCCTGCCTTCCGCGGTTGGAGTCGTGGTGCAGAATGTGGCTACGGCCAAGGCTATTTATGACGCAGTAGTTTATGCCAAACCCCTCTATGAAAAAGTTGTCACCATTGCCGGCAAAGGGATTGCCCGGCCGGCTAACCTGCAGGTAAAAATAGGCACGAAAATAAGTGATATCGTCAGCTATCTTGGCGGCCTGCAGCCTGGTCTTGAAAAAGTCATCATGGGCGGACCGATGATGGGTTTTGCCATTTCCAGCCTTGATGTGCCGGTTACCAAAACTACCTCAGCCATACTTTTCTTAACCGAGGACGAAGTCGATACCAGGCCGCACTCGCAGTGCATCCGTTGCGGCTGGTGTCTTGATGCCTGCCCGATGGGACTTGAGCCAAAAGAGATCGGCATCTATGTCGAGGCCAACCGGGCTGAAGACACTGCCCAGTTCGGCGTATTCGATTGTTTTGAATGTGGCTCCTGTGCCTATGTCTGCCCGGCCAAACGCCCCCTGGTGCAGTTTGTCCGTCTGGCCAAGTTGAAGGCGAAGAGACCGTAATACGAAGATGAGACGGCCCTGATTCGTTCCAGGGCTTATGCATTAATCAGGATGTTTTGAGGAGAGTCGTGAGCAATCAGCAAGCTTTGGAGGACCAGACAACTGCCCCGGCGGGCCTGTGGAAGGTTTCCATTTCGCCGCATGTCAAGAGCAATGAGTCGGTCGAGAAAATTATGTGGACGGTTGTGGCCTGCCTGGTGCCGCCACTGATTCTGTCGGTTTTTGTGTTTGGTATTCAAACGCTTTTGATTACCGCTGTTTCCGTTATCAGCTGCGTTGTGGTAGAGGCCGTGAGCCAGAAAGCACTGGGCCGAAGAGTCACGGTACATGACGGCAGCGCGGTGCTAACCGGGATGCTGCTTGCCTTTGTCATTCCGCCGGGGGTTTCCCCATTGCTACCTGTTCTGGCAGCGGTATTTGCCATCTATATCGGTAAGCATCTTCTCGGTGGTATCGGCTATAATTTTTTTAATCCCGCCCTGTTGGGACGCGCCTTTCTGCTCGCTTCCTTTCCGGTGGCGATGACCTCCGCCTGGCTGGCACCCATTGATTATGCCGGAGCTGGATACGGCATCTTTTCCTATTTCAGCGGCAATATCGACGCCGTATCCACGGCAACGCCTCTGGCGGTAATGAAAGAATATGGTATGGCCGCCTTTGTTGAAAAATTCGGCAGCGGCGCAAGCCTGTATACCAGTTTCTTTCTTGGCTGGCGCCCGGGGTGTATCGGCGAGACTTCCGGATTTCTGATCCTTCTCGGCGGCCTGTATCTTCTCTATCGCGGCTATATCACCTGGCATATTCCCGTGTCGCTGCTGGGAACCATTGCCATGCTGAGCTGGATCTTCGGCGGAGAAACATATTTCAGCGGCGATCCGTTGCTTGCCGTGCTCTCCGGCGGTGCTCTGCTCGGCGCCTTTTATATGGCCACCGATTATGTTACCAGTCCGTCAACCAGGATATCCAAAATTGTCTTTGGCATCGCTATCGGTGCTCTTACTGTCTTGATCAGGCTGCGCGGCGGCTACCCGGAAGGTATCTGCTACGCCATTTTGCTGATGAATCCGCTCAGTACCGTGCTTGACAGCTGGTTTAAGCCAAAACGTTTTGCGCCGCCGGCAGGAGGTGCAAAATGAAAGATATGCTGACTATAGTTATCCGCTTAACCGTCTCCTGTCTGCTGGCTGCGACCGTAATGGGCTTGTGCTTTATATTCACCAGCAATGCGAAAAAACACAACGAGCACGTCAAAGAGCAGCAGGTAATGTACGAACTGCTTGGCTATAAAGATGGCGCCAAAGTCCCTGAGTCGCTAGCCCTGCATGAAATATATCGCTATGTCATCAGCAGTGACAAACAGTCGATCGGCTACCTGGTGCCAAATGCTGCAGGCAAAAAGGCCGGATACAGCCTGGTCAATATTGACCTCAACGGTACTTTGATAGAAAAAAAACCGATAGACCTGAGCGAAACGGAAGTATTGGAAGCGGATACCCGCAATAAGGCAGTACAACAGGCAGTCGGGCCGGGTTATGTGGCCAACTTTGCCGACCGGATTATCATCGTCACCGATGACGGCAAGCGCATCGCCTATTTGCTCGGCGGCAAGTTCCAGGGCTTTAAAACCTTTGTGCATGTCATGCTGGCGGTCGATACCAGCTTCACCCTGGTCGGCCTGGAGATTCTGGAACATGAAGAAGATCCGGGTCTTGGGGCGGAGATCGAACAGGATTACTTCAAAAATCAGTTCAAGGGCAAGCCGCTCGAGGCCTTAAAAAACATCGATGTCGTCAAAGCCCCTCTCCCCGACGATTACCGCATGGCCTTGATCGGAAAACTGGATGAGCAGGATATCCTTAAATTGCGTGAACAATATAAAGATAAAGACATTTACGCCCTGACCGGTGCGACCATATCGTCCAAAGCGGTGAGCAACGGGGTGAAAGGCATAGTCATGAAATTTGCCTATCGTATCAATGTTTTGGATAATGTGCTAAAAGGACAGCAACTGGCTGTTTCGTTTTAATACTTGGAAGAGGAAGTCGACGTGGCAAATGACAAATCCAGCATGCAGCTGATAAGCAGAGGCATCTTGAGTGAAAACCCCATCTTCAAGCTGGCACTCTCGATGTGTCCTGCGGTGGGTATTTCTACCACGGTGATGAATGGTCTTCTCCTGGGAATTGCTGTGCTTTTTGTGCAGGTTTTTTCCAGCGTGACGATAGCGATCTTTAAAAACGTCATTCACCCGAGGATACGTATCCCTACCTACACCCTGACCATCGCCACCTGGGTAACGGTGATCGACCTGGTGCTGGCGGCTTATCTCCCCGAAGCCTATGCTAAAATGGGCATCTTCGTCAAACTTATCGTCGCCTTCGCCATCATCACCATGCGTCTTGAAATGTTTGCCAGTAAAGAAACTGTCAATGCATCTTTCTGGGATGGGCTCGGCATGGGGCTTGGTTTTATGATCGGTATGATGACCATCGGTTTCGTCCGGGAGCTTCTTGGCTCCGGGGCCATATTCGGCTACGATGTTCTTGGTTTCAAACCACTTTTGTTCTTCATCCTGCCCAGTGCAGGTTTTTTCGTGGTTGGTTTGATGATGGCCTTTTTCAACTGGATTGAAATTTATTATAAACGCTCAAGAGGGTTAAAATAATGATCTCTTCATATCCCAGATACATCCTGCTGGCGGCGTTGATGCTACTGATGACGCCCCTTTTGGTCCACGCCGAAGAACTCATCGTCAGCCAGAAATTCAAATCTGATACCGAGATCCAGGTGCGTTTCTCCGGGCCGGTCGATAAGACGGTAGCCGAAGATGTGGCGAATTATACTGTCTATGAAGAATCGGATCCCGACATCAGACTGCAGTTAAAATCGGCCATTCTGGCCGATGACGGCAAAAGCCTCTTGTTGTCGTTTAGTGAGCCATTGAATACCGCCAAGACCCATGTGGTAACGGTGCGGGGCCTGGCCGGGATCGATGAGACGACGTTTACGATCAGCAAATCATATCTTGGCTATCTTTTCGGAATTCTTATCTCCGCCCTGTTGATCAATAACTTTGTCTTTACCAAGTATCTCGGGCTCTGTGTCTTTTTTGGCACCTCAAAGAAAAAGACCACGGCCAAGGGCATGGGGGTTGTATTTACTCTGGTCATGGTAGTATCGGCCCTGATGAGCTGGTTTTTTTACAATTTCATCCTGGTGCCCTTTGATCTGAACTTTTTACAGATTGTGGTTTTTATCGGCCTGGTTTCCCTCACGGTACAGGCGGTTGATACCATTCTGAGAAAGGTCAATCCGATCCTGTTCAACTCCTTCGGGGTGTTCCTGGTCCTGGTTATTGCCAACTGTGTAATTATTGCCGTGCCGCTGATTCTGGCAAATAATAACTACAACGTCTTTGAGACCTTTATGCTGGCGCTTGGGGCTGGCGGCGGCTTTCTGCTCGCCCTGTATCTGATGAGCTCGGTCAGTGAAAGGATGCAGCTGGCGAATATCCCCAAAACCTTTAAAGGGCTGCCCATCGCCTTCATTGTCGCCGGACAGTTTGCCATGGCCTTTCTTGGTTTTTCCGGGCTGCAATTGTTTTAACTACTAGAATTCATTCGAGAGTAAAGAAATATGGATCCCGCATTAGTAAAATTAGCTTTAGGCGGTCTGGTGCTGCTCGGTTGCATCGGCCTGTTTTTCGGTATCGGCCTCGCCATTGCCGCCCATAAATTTGCCGTTGAAGTCAACCCGCTTATTGAAGAAGTTGTCGAATCTTTGCCCCTTGCTCAATGCGGTGGCTGCGGCTATCCCGGCTGCGAAGGCTATGCCATTGCCGTGGTTAACGACCCTGACGTGCCGCCGAATCTTTGCTTTCCCGGCAAGGAAAAAGTCGCTGCCAGGGTTGCCGAACTGACCGGCAAGAAGATGACCGCAGTGGAAGATCAAGCGGCTGTGGTCCGCTGCTCGAGGGTTGAAGGCCGGGTCAGTCATAAACACGAATACTACGGCTTTTCATCGTGCACCGCAGCCAATCTCAGTTTCGGCGGCCCTTCGGCCTGTCAGTATGCCTGTATCGGCCTGGGGGAATGTGCCGAGGCCTGTCCTTTTGATGCGATAGAGATGGTCGAGAATTTTCCGGTAATAAATCCCGATAAATGCGTGAGTTGTGGCATTTGCGTCAAGACCTGTCCGAAACATGTCATCGAGATTCAAACCCTGAAGGCGCGGGTATATGTTCCGTGCTCGACCCGGGATCTCGGCAAGAATGTCAAAGCGGTCTGTGCAGTAGGCTGTATCGGTTGCAAGATGTGTGTCAAAGCCTGCCCGGCAAATGCAGTTTCTTACGAAGATAATCTGGTGAAAATCGATCATAAAGCATGCATTGCCTACGGTCCAAGCTGCGAAACCGCGTGTGTGACCAAATGTCCCCGTAATATATTTCGCCCCTACGCAGGTCGTCAGGTTCTTTTACGAAGCGCGGCCGATGGCCTGAAGATGGTCGGTTAATAATTTACTCAAGACTTGGAAAAAGATATGAAAAACTTACAGATTCCTTTTGATCAGAAAAGAAGATCGTTTTTAAAACTCTCCGGTCTCCTGGGACTTGGTGTTGCTTCAACCGCTTTACTGCCGGCAGAAAAGGCTGAGGCCCTGTTTTTTGGCCCAAAAGAATACAAAGTGACGGAAACTCGACTGGCCATGGGAACTTTTGTCGCCATGACGGCAATCCATCCGTCCCGGGATGAAGCGGAGCAGGCAATCGGGCTGGCATTTAAGGAGATCGATCGACTCAATGCCATGTTGACCCACTTTGAGAAAACCTCAGCGGTTGGTTCTTTTAATGCCACCGGCAAGATCGAGCAGGCACCCCAGGAGATGCTTGAGCTCGTCGCCCGTTCTCTCTACTATAATAGGGAGACGAGAGGCGCCTTCGATATTACCGTCAAACCGCTTATCGATCTCTATAAAGACAGCTTCGGCACGAACCGGCCACCAAGCGAAACCGAAATCGACCGGACCTTGAAGCTGGTCGGCAGCAATAATATCCATTTTCAGGGAGGTTCCCTGCAGTTAGCCGGCAGTGATATGGGTATTACCCTGGATGGCATCGCCAAGGGATATATCGTCGATAAGGCATCGACCGTGCTGCGTGCCAACGGAGTCGCCAACCATCTGATAAACGCCGGCGGCGACATCCGCACCAGCGGCCTAGCCGCCCATGGCAAGGCCTGGACGGTGGCGATTCAGGATCCCGGTAAATCCAGGGAATATCCGGATATTATCACCATGAAAGATGGCGCGATTGCCACTTCCGGCAATTATGAAATTTACTATGACAACGAGAAGCTGTTCCATCATATAATCAACAGCCGGACCGGTCATTCCCCGCATCTGTCCAGCAGCGTGACGGTTATTGCCCCGACAGTCATGGATGCCGACGCCCTGGCAACCAGCGTTTTTGTCATGGAGCCGGTTGTCGGTGTGCAGTTTATCAACGCTCAGCCTGACTGCGAATGTTTTGTAATCGGAAAAGACGGTGATATGAGTCACTCAACAGGGTGGCAAGTGTAAGCCGAGAAAAACAAAAAAAGTTCTCATGTCCACTTGAAAAGGGGGAGCAAGCTGCGGTTTGCTCCCCCTTAATTTGTCGAGTTCATCAACTTTTGAAATCTGCGGCATCGAGATCATATTTCTTGCTTTTGTACTGAATGGCCCGGCGGCTGATTCCCAAGAGTTCCGCGGCGTCTTTTTTTACCCCTTTGGTCTGTTTCAGGGCCCGGATAATTGCCTCTTTTTCGCTTTGTTCAATGGAAAAATTCGGGTCCGCACTGCCGAAAAGAGCTGATGACTGATTATCCAGCTGCAGGTCTTCAGGTAGAATCTGATTATTTTTACAGAGTATTATGCCGGTCTCCAAGGCGTTTTTCAACTCTCGCACATTGCCGGGCCAGGACAGGGTCTGCAGCCAGTCGGTGGTTTTTTGCGGCAGTCGCAGACGAGGCAGACTGTTATTTTCGGTATAGGTATCGACCAAAAACTGGGCCAGTTCTGGAATATCTTCCCGCCTCTCTCGAAGTGGCGGCACGGTAAGGGTGACAACCTTCAGCCGATAGTAGAGATCAAGCCGGAACTTGCCTTCGTCGGCGTCGGCCTTCAAGTCGGAGTTGGTGGCGGCAATGACCCGACAGTCGACATCGGTTTCTTTGATAGCCCCGACCTGGCGAATGGTTCTCTCTTCTAAAAAGCGCAGCAGCCTGCTTTGCATTTCCTGCGATATATTACCGACTTCATCGAGAAAAAGGGTACCACCGTGGGCCGCTTCTATTAAACCTTTCTTGTCGCTTATGGCATGGGTGAAAGATCCCTTGACGTGACCAAACAGTTCACTTTCTAAAATTCCTGATGGGGTTGAGCCGCAGTCGACGACAATGTAAGGTTTATTCTTTCTGGGACTGAAATTGTGCACCATCCTGGCCACCGACTCTTTACCGACACCGCTTTCACCCAGTATCAATACATTGGCATTGCTGCCGGCGACTTTCAGCAGCAGTTCTTTCAGTTCAGCCATGGCCGCGCTCTTCCCCCAGACGATGCCTTCTTCAACGTGAGCTAGAGAAGCATCTGCCTGTACCGAGGCGGCGATAAGTTTGTCAATTTTCTGAACGAGTTCCTTGCCGTCAAAAGGTTTGGTGAGATAGTCGATGGCACCGGCTTTCATGGCATCAACGGCATTGGGGATGGTGCCGTAAGCGGTGAGAAAGATCACCGGCAACTGGGGGAAATTCGGCCGGATCCTTTCCAGTAGTTCGAGGCCGCTCATCTGCGGCATCTTGATATCGCAGACCAGCACGTCAACCCGTTCGTTATTCAGGATTTGCAGTGCTGCAGGACCGCTTATTGCCTTATGTGTCACGAAGCCGCCGGCAGTCAGACGGGCATCTAAAACTTCTAGAATGGACAAATCGTCGTCAACTATCAGGACGTGGGTAGTTTTCTTCATAAAGGTTTTCTTTTGCTTTGAACATTTTCGTCAATTGCCTCGATCTCTTCAATCTGCTTCTGCAGTTTTTTTAATTCGATTTGCAGATTTTCGTTTTCAGCAGTCATCTCGCTAATCTTTGACTGCAGGTTGGCAATAACGGATTTTTGTCGATTTTCTTGATCTATAAAGGTGTGGTCTTTTTCCAGCAACAGGTTTCCCTGCTGCTTTAAGGCAAGGATCAGGAGATGTCGATTTTCGGTAAACGGCGCGGTGCCTTTATTGACGTCCCACTTTTGCAGGTTGTCGATTGCTTCAACGAGTTGCTCCTTGGTACGGGCCAACATCATTTGCGTGCATGCCAGTCCATAGAGCGCATGGTTCTTGTCGTCCAAAGCGAGTGCTGTTTCATATATCTGCTCGTATTCGAGCAGGGCCCGTTCATAATCGCCCAGCATAAAAAACTGTTCGGCAAGGGCGTGGGTGTGCGGTTCCGGGGCTGCCACAGCCGCGGGAATGCTCCGGGACTGTATTTCCGTGCACGAGCTGCAGAGAACCAGCAGCGAAAGACTCAGCAACAGGGTCGGCAGCCATCGCCATAGCAACGATTGATAGAATTCCATAATTACTGGGTACTCCACATATTCTTCCTGCTTTTGCAGCCCGGCAGCGCTGTCGGAGATCAGCATGATTCTTCTTAGCCTGGCTCGCGCCGGCCACATTCCCGGGCAAGGGCGGAGCGCTTTAGTTTCGCTTCCAATCATACTCGGCTTAGGCTCTTGTGGGTAGAGTAAAGGAGAAGGTGCAGCCGCTTCCCTTATTATTTACCACCTGTATTTTACCACCGTAACTGGTCACGATTTTGCGACAGATTGCCAGTCCTAAACCTACCCCGTCGAGATGGCCCCGTACGGTTTTGGTCCGGTAATATTTGGTGAAAACCAGCGACAGTTCATCGTCGGCAATTCCCGGCCCGGTGTCGGTCACCTGGAAAAGCAGAAATTTTCTTTTACTGTCTTTCATCCAGGAGATCATAACCGAGCCTTCTTCCGGGGAATACTTGATTGCGTTGCCGATTATATTGACGAATACCTGCTGCAACTCTTCGCGAACTCCATAGAGATCGGGACAATGCCCTGTATTGCCAACATCTAGAATTACTTTTTTCTTTTCAGCAAAGGAGGCGAAAATTTCGGTACTGCTCGAGATCAATTCCCTGGTATTCAGGCGGATGGACTTCTTCTTGCGAACATCGGATTCAAGGACCGACACATTGAGTAAGTAATTGAGAAGTTTATTAATCCTTTGAATTTCAATGCTGGCAATGCTGAGAAATTTACGCTGTTTGTCGTTTATCGGTCCGAAGACCTCCTCGATGATCATGTTGACCGATTCTCGGATGGATGAGAGTGGGGTTCGGATTTCATGACTCAGGGTGGCGATAAATTCATTGCGGATATTTTCCTCCTCATGCAGCTGGCGACTCATATCGTTATACGAAGCGGCCAGCTCGTAAAAATCTTCTCCGCCTCTAAGATTGATCTGTTGAGGCAGTTTATCGATTGAAATTCGCTTTAAAGCCCGGGCCAGGGTCTTGAGCGGGGTAAAAAATGATCTGGTAATAAACCAGATACCAACAAAGCCGACCAAAAGACTTATACAAAACCCAAAAAAACCATTTCGGGCACTGATACGGCTCCTTTCGTTGAGCCCCTGCATAGCACTTTGAATCTGCTGCTGGTTGAGGCGTTTGATGCTGCTGATGTTGTCAATCCAGTTGGAAACAACCTGCTCGGTAACCCATTTAGAGCCGATCTCGGGAGGAACACCTTTGTCCCATAGACCGGTTCTATGGCGGTTGTAGCTGTACGCAAAGTCTTGCCACAACGCATCGCTTTCCGTGGTCAGTGACAACTGAACCGCCTGCTGCAAGGCGTCTTCGAAAGTATTTTTGGCCTGTTCGAAGTACTCAGAATATCGGTATTTTTTAAGAATATTGAGTTTTTTATGGTTTTCCTCCATATCCACCAGGCTGGCTTTTAATATCTCGGTAAGTTCATCTATTTTATTGTTTTTCGCGACAATGGTTTCCGTAGTCTCCACCATCCGCTGGACATTAAAAAGAAGAATAGAAACCGTTCCGGAAAAAATAACAAAAAACAGAAAAAAAATCAGTGCAAGTTTCTGCTGTATACCGAGTTTCAAGCCCATTGATTTCTCGTCAAAAAAATACCGCAAACTGTATGCCATTGTATCCGTTCATCGGAAAACAGCCAAAGGATGCATACCATGAATACAATTTAAGCAAAAGCAATACCGGGTGCTATCTGCCGACTGAAATTAAAAAAGTTAAAGCAACATCTTGTTCTCAGGTCTCTTGCTTATATCTGCCACCAATAAAGTGGAGATGTGTTGGCTGAAAATAAAAAATATGGTATGAATTTTCGCAGCTTTTCTGCCAGGGGAAAAATTTATTTGCAACCACGAGGGGAAAATGCGATATAATGGTTAATTATTTGGAAAAATAAGTAAAAGTGAATTGCTTACCCCTCGCTTGAGCCACAGTCTCTCAGCTGTCGGCTGGCAAGGCAAGATGGATCCCGTTTTTTACCAAAAGAAATATTTATGAAACATATTGTAACCGCTTTACTTGTGGCCAGTCTCTGCGCCTTTGGCATGATGGCCGTGGCGGAAAAATCCGGTCCAGTCGATTCCCGGGAATATGGTGAGACCATGAGTCGCCTGATTTTGCATGAACAGAGTGTCTTCTCCGGACTGGTCCTGGAAACCAGTCGGGGTATCGCCATCACCACCAACCGAGGAACGTTCCTGCTCAAAGGGGCGGAACCGACCGCGTTTGTCGGTAAAAATGTGCAGGTGATGGGCGTGATCAGGGATCAGGCCATCTACGCAGTAAAAATCAACAACTGATGGACTCGTGAAAAGCCCATCTCCGAAGCTGAGATGATTTTTTTTTGCTTCGCCATCGCGATCTTAACATGGTTTAACAATACCATCTTCGTTACGATAACGCATAGTTTATCGCCTGCTCGACATGCAGGGCCGTGGTATCGAACAGCGGGACTGGAGTATGCTTCTGGCTGATTAGCATAGCGATTTCCGTGCATCCTTCAATAATTGCTTCTGCCCCTTGTCTGTGCATGGTGTCGATGATACGCAAATATGTTTGTCGTGAGGTGTCGTTGATTTTTCCCCGGCAGAGTTCCTCGAAAATAATATCATGGACTTTTTTACGATCCTCAGGCAGAGGAATAATTACTTCCAGGCCGTGTTTTTCCGACAACCTGCCGCGGTAAAATTCTTCTTCCATGGTGAAAGCTGTGCCGAGTAAACCGACGGTATGGATACCCTGGGCCTTGATTTTTTCGGCGGTTGCATCGGCAATATGCAAAAGTGGAATATCGACGGCATCGGTGAGAGTCTGAGCAACTTTATGCATGGTGTTAGTACAGATAAGCAGGAAGTCGGCGCCGGCTTTTTCGATCTTCTGCGCCGCATCGGCCAGACGTTCCGACACTTCGGTCCACTTTCCCTGCCGCATAAGGCTTTCCATGGGCTGAAAATCCACACTGATCAGAACAATCCGGGCTGAGTGGAGCCCTCCCAGGCGCGCATTGATGCCCCGATTGAGCAGCTGGTAGTAGTGGGTTGTGCTTTCCCAGCTCATCCCGCCCAGCAGGCCGATACTCTTCATAATTTCTCCCTGCACCTTTTCATCTGCAGCTATATAAGGTTTTTGAGCAACGCCGCAGTCTCGTCGGCATGGGCTGCTGCTAAAGCTGCGTGAACCGAGCGTATTATTTCCCGCAGAATAGATATTTTAGGTTTGGGCGAGAGTAGGTGGACCTCGATGGTTTTCAAGTCAAGAACAATTTCTTCAAGCAGAATATACTCAAGCTGTAATCCGGCAACGGATTTTTTGATTTCTTCTACGACCTGCTGCATAGTCTTTCGATCATGATCATCGGCCACCGGACCCTTGCCAAGGTGAAAACCGCTGTCTGTTGACTGCGGTGCGGCAACCGTAATGCCGATTGCCGCCAGGCCGTCCAAGGTGATGCTGATAGCACCGGCGAGGGTGCGCAGATCTGCCTGGCCCAGCACCATTAATTCTTCGGCAAGGCTGCCGGCAGCATTTTTTTCCAGGCCGATTGCCGCCCCAACCTCGTACATGGAAACCTGTGCTTGAGTATCTCCGCCGGTCAGTCGGTAAAGCTGGTCCAGGTACTCTTTGCCCTTATCTTCTTCGGTTGCCATATTCGGACTTCCTTTTTGAGTTGGAACGTGTCTGTAACCGACCGGGTCAATGTACCATTATGGCCCATAGGTGTCGAGATGGATGTGTTGTCTAAAAAAAGGTCGATGTTCGTCGCGCCGGTGGCTGACAAAGAGGATAGTCGAGAGCTGTTGCGCGGCGATTTGTTCGAGAAGATCTAGCAGTTTTCTTCTGTTGACATCGTCGAGGCCCTGGGTCGGCTCATCGAGGATGAGCAGCCTGGGGCGTTTAATCAGTGCCCGGCCTATCAGTACCAGCCGCTGTTCGGCAAAACTCAGGCGTTTAAAGGGGACGTCACTTTTTTCGGCCAGGGAAAGCCAGCGCAGCCAGCGCGTCGCTGTTTTAATCTCGGCGCTGGACACCTTGGCGTACAGACCGATGGAATCGTGTAAACCGGAGAGGATAATATGCAGAGCGCTGCCGGGAATGCGGTGTTCCCGATGCAATGCCGGAGAGACGATGCCCATATGTCTCTTAATCTCCCAAATTGATTCTCCGGAACCTCTGGGTTTGCCGAATATCTGCAGTATATTGGCATAGCATTTTGGATTATCGCCGGTGATAATATCCAGCAGCGTCGATTTTCCGCAGCCGTTGGGCCCGGTAATAAGGGTATGATCGCCGGTATGGACGAGCAACTCAAGCCCGGAAAATAATTTTTTATCGCCATAGCCGGCATAACCATCCTGCAGATAAATGAGTTCCTGGGTAACCCTTGCATCAGGAACTGTCTGGGGTATACTCTTTTCGATTGAAGGCGCAGCCGCACTGCTTTCTGCTGGTTGAAAACCATGCACGAGAGGCAGGACCTGTTTCTTTGGCCCGGCTTTTTCCAGCCGTCCAGCTCTGATTCGAGCCAGATGGGTGCACCAGGCGGGAATGTCGCCTGCACTGTTGACCAGCAGGAGCAGTTCGATATCTTGTTTCGGCAGCTGCTGCAAGGCTAGATCAAGCTCACGGCAGCTTCGTTCGTCGAGACCGTCATAAGGGTTTTGCAGGATCAGGGATCTGGCTCCGCCGGTAATTTTCTGCAGAAAGAGGAGCTTTCGCGTCTGCCCTGAGCTCAGTTGGCGATACCCCTGCTGCAGACAATGGTCCATGGCAAAACTGTTGAGCAGCGGCAGGTGGGAAGAGGCGTTGGGAAGAAACTCGCAGACCAGCGTTCCGGGATCTATTTTGCCCATGAAGTCGGTGTCATCGTTGCGCATCTCTTCTTCATAGATTTCCTGCTGTGCTTGAAAAGAAAGGATCTCAGATTGTTCGGGCAACTGAAGTGTATCGGCGGAAAAATTGGTCAAGGTGCCGGCCAGCAGCTCGAGCATCCGATCAATGCCGGAGTTATTTTCGCCAAAAAAACACCATACCTGACCTGGGGCCGTCACCAATTCCTTTATGGACAGCTCTTTATGCTGTAAATTTTGTATGTTCATTGGCAGACATTACCATATAGCTTTAAAATAGGGTAAGGAGTTGGCAAAATATTTTGCTTGGCCTGCAGAAACTGTCTCTGCAACTCGAGGGGGAGTATGAAGATGTCGCTTGCGATGCAGTTATTTTTTTTCTTGCTGGTCGTCTATGGGGCGCTCATTCTTTTTATGTATCTGCGCCAGGAGGCGTTTCTCTTTTTTCCGCCGACGGCGCGACACGATGCCCATGATTATCCCGATGTTGTCGATTATCAACTGAGCCGGGGAGACGTCACCTTGCGGGGCTGGCTGGTCAATCCACGGCTGGTACGGGACAAAATGCTTGTCTATTACGGCGGTAATGGAGAGGATATTTTTCATAATATCGAAGAGTTAAAGGATGTTAATGCAGCCTCGCTGCTGGTCGCTTATCGGGGTTACGGACCGAGCGACGGCAGACCGACAGAGGCCGACCTCTTTGCCGACGCCCTGGCGGTGATTGACGATATGCAGCGACGGTATGCGCCGCGGCGGATTTTTCTGATCGGCAGAAGCCTCGGTTCCGGAGTAGCCTGTTATGCAGCGGCGAAAAGAGAGGTCGATGGGGCTGTCCTGGTGACGCCTTATGACAGTATCGTCAATATTGCCAGTTCGAGCTATCCCTGGCTGCCGGTAGGCCTGCTGCTGAAACATCGGTTTGATTCGCTGCGGGTCGTGGCGCAGATCAGTTGTCCGCTGCTGGTCATTTATGGTGGACAGGACCATGTGGTCCCTGCCGCGCGCACAGAAAACTTGATCGAACATCTCGGCGGCAAGAAAGAAATCGTCTTTATTAAAAAAGCCGATCACGGCACCATCGACATGTTCCCCGAATATTGGACGGCACTCCTTGCCTTCATCAGTGGCGAGTGAGCAGGCAACTAAAGATCCGTGTGAAGTTGCTTTATGGCTTGGGCATGCCAATGCCCAAGCAGCAGGGATCTCTTTACGGGCAGACGGCGGTCTGTTGAGTCTCAATAGTGGTAGGGAAATTTCTTGAAGTTTACTTTTCGTTTTTCGAGAAAAGCGTTTCGTCCCTCAACCGCCTCCTCGGTATTGTAGGCAAGACGCGTAGCCTCCCCGGCAAATATCTGCTGGCCCACCATGCCGTCGTCGACCAGGTTAAAGGCGTATTTCAGCATCATCTGGGCGGTGGGTGATTTTTCGTTGGCGATAGAGGCCCACTCAAGAGCAACTTTCTCCAGCTCTTTATGAGGGACGACCTTGTTCACCATCCCCATGTCAAAAGCGTCCTGGGCACTGTACTCCAGGCCAAGAAAAAAGATTTCCCGACCTCGTTTCTGCCCCACCGACTTCGCCAGATAGGCAGAGCCGTAGCCGCCATCAAAGCTGGCTACATCGGCATCCTTTTGTTGGAACACGGCATGCTCCCTTGAGGCAAGAGTGAGGTCGCAGACCGAGTGCAGGGAGTGGCCGCCGCCGACGCAATAACCGGGAACCACCGCCATGACGATTTTTGGCATGAAGCGGATCAGCCGCTGCACCTCCAAAATATGCAGGCGACCCAGCGTTGTCGGGATTTCACCGCTCTCTTCTTCATATCGATATCCATCGGCACCCCGCACCCGCTGGTCTCCTCCCGAGGAGAATGCCCAGCCCCCGTCCTTCGGGCTGGGGCCGTTACCGGTAAGAATAACCACCCCTATGGCGGAGTTTTTTCGGGCGTGATCCATAGCCGTATAGAGTTCATCCACCGTCTTCGGTCTGAAGGCGTTGCGGCACTCAGGCCGGTTGAAGGCGATCCGGACCGTTCTGCCTATCTTTGCTTCATGGTAGGTAATATCTTCAAAATCAAACACCGTAACAGGGTTCCAGTCTTCTTCGTAAAATATTTCAGAAATCATAATCTTCTCCTTGTCGGTTTTATTTACAACCAGCACTCTCCACGGTTTTTCGCCTCTGTATCTTGCCCGATGAGGTGAGATAAAACCGTTCGAGGTAGACGATCTTTCGGGGATTCTCATACTCGCCCACCACTTCTCTGATTTTTTGCGGCAGGGCGGCGGACTCGATGCTCTTATCGGCGGCGGACTCAATAAATAGTGTAACTATCTGTCCCAGCACGGGGTCGGCGGTGCCGTGGATGAAGTAGCGGCAATTCTGCAGGATCTGTCCCAGTTTTTCTTCGACCCTTTCCGGGTAAATTTTCAAGCCTCCCGAGTTGATCACATTGTCAGCCCTGCCAAGCAGTTCAAACTGCGTCACTGAGTGGAGACGGGCGATGTCATTGGTGACCAGTCGGTCAATTCCCAGATGGGGTGCACTGACTATTAGCCGTGCCTCGTGGTCGACTGCGAAAGAGACCCCATCCATGGCGGTAAACAGTTTTTCATTTACGTTCCCATCGATTTTTTGCAGCCCGATGTGGGAGTAGGTTTCCGTCATACCGTAGCTCACATAGCAGGCGCAGTCACATGGTGGGGCGGAGCGTACGAGATGGTTATAGAGTGATCTGTTCAATGCTGCCCCACCCACCAGAATGTTTTCAATCCTGTTCAGAATACCGGCAATATCACTCTTTGGGTAGCTGCCGTCGAACAGCCTCTCGAGTTGCATGGGAACAACGGGGGCAAGTTTGATTTCCGCCTCGACCAGATGGTGGAGTGCATCTGCAGATGGGGGGATGACAAACAGGTCAAGAGCGGAAACGAAGGCCCGGACGATTACCATCTTGCCGGCGATAAAATCTGCCGGCAGACAGAGAAGAATCGTATCCCCTTTCTTGAACCGGAAAAAAGAAGCGGTTGCCTGTGCAGAGGCTATCAGAGCCTTCTTCGGTGCGGTGATGATTTTCGGTTTACCCGTCGAGCCCGATGTCTGCAGTCTGACAGTCGGCGAATCATCCAGCCATTGACCGATGAATCGGTAGAGCGGCATGAGCCATTGCGTTTCTTTTGACGGCTGGTCACCTTTTTTCGCCAACCCGATAAGCTCCTGGTTGTTGTAGTGTGTCCCGTTTATGGTCAGGCCGGTAAATTTCACTGTCAGTCCTGCAATGCATCAATGAAGGTACTATCCGAATAATCCCATGGTCTGGAGTCGTCAAACCTGAGTACGCTCCCTTGCATATAAAGAGGTGAGTCGATGTTGTTGCTGTAGATTTTCCCGGTGCCGAGGCCCTGCGGCCGTTTCGTATCCATGCCGGCGACCCACTGAGCGATGGCGTTCAGGCCGACATTTGACTCAAGAGCCGAGGTCACCCACCAGCCAATTTTCCTGCCTTCCGTTAGTTCGATCCACTGCCGCGTCCTGGCAAAACCACCGAGTAACGATGGTTTTAAAACAATATAGTGTGGTTGCAGCGCTGACAGCAGGGTCTCTTTCTCATGGTCGTCAACCCCTATCAACTCCTCGTCGAGAGCAATCGGTACGGGTGATTTCAGGCAGAGGCGGCGCATGGTTTCCCAATTGCGGGGCTTGATCGGCTGCTCAATTGAATGGAGGTCAAATGATGCGAGCCGGTGCAGTTTCTTGAGGGCCTCGGCCGGCTGGAAGGCGCCGTTGGCGTCAACCCGCAATTCAAGATCACGTCGATCATATCTGGCTCTTAATTTCTGCAGGACTTCACACTCTGAATCAAAATCGAGCGAGCCTATCTTCAGTTTCAGACAGGAATTGCCCTCGGCGAGCTTTTGGTCGATCTGTGCCTGCATGAAATCGATGTCGCCCATCCAAATCAGGCCGTTAATAGGTATACCTGTTTTCCCTGCGGTAAAATCCGTAGGGTAGAGAATGCCGTTGTGCTCAGACCGGGCGTCAAGAAGAGCTGCTTCCAGGCCGAAACGGACGCAGGGAAAATCATCGGTAACCGCTCCGGCATGGTCGGGGTAGCGATTTATACTGGCACAGATCTCGTTCAGCACAGGCTCGATCCTGGTCACGTCATCCATACTCAGACCGGCAATTGGGCTGCACTCGCCGATGCCAAGGAGCCTGGGGGAGTCCGTGTCATAAAGGAGCAGATACCAGGTGTCCTTGGCATAGAGCACTCCCCTTGAGGTCCCTGCCGGTTTGATAAACTTCAACGATTTTCTCTTCCACTTGGCCCGGTACATGGCGGTCCCCAGATAAACAGGTTGTTACTCTTTATTGCGACCAGCTTCCGGCCGACTGCAGCCAGATCGTCGAGACAACTGGATTACAGTTGTTCTGCGTCGAATCAGTAGGCCTTGCAAAAAGCTTGAAACCGAGAAAAAATTTCCCTGTCAGCTTTCCTGTCGCTGAAAATTTCAATCAGCCTCGGGCGGTTCGGTTTGCCGGCTGCCGGCTGCCGGAGTGACGAGAGAGCAGCATCGTCGGCGCAACGGATATAGTCAAGACCAAAGTCTTCAGCCGTACGCTTTGCGTCTTGGCGGTGGCTGCAGACAAAGTAACGTTCGGCCTCGGGGAGGTCCCGCGCCCCGGCGATCATGTTGAAAATCCCGCCGCCGCTGTTGTTGATTACAACGATGGTGAAGTTTGCAGGTATCCTGCCATCGGGCCAGTCAGTGCGCCACAGTGCATTTCGATCGTAAAAAAAAGCGATATCACCGATAAGCAACCAGTGTGGACGCCCCGGATCTGCCAGAGCATGGCCGAGGCCGGTACTGAGACAGCCGTCTATGCCGGAAGTTCCACGGTTGGCAAATACCTCGGCCACACCGCCGCCAATTCCTATCAGGCTCGCGTATCGAACCGTCATGCTGTTGCTCAGGTGGAGAACGGCTCCCTGGGGGAGTGCCTCCATAATACGGAAAATTGACTGAAATTCACCGAAACCTTGTTCCTTCTTTTCGGACGGCTGCTGGAAAAAATCGCCGGCAAGCTGAGCTGAGTTTGCACCAAGAAGTTGCCACTTATGTACAAAATGCTGATCAACGGCGCTGTTCTCGTCCTGCTGTCCTTCGGAAGTTAAGAGCACAGCTTTTACAAAATCGACAGGTTCCTGGCGTATCACCCGGGTCAATTTTTGGAAGGTATCCGCCGCTTGCCCATATGGCTGAACATGCCAATGCTGTTGTATCCGGCAGGACCTTAGATAGTTCTTGAGATTTTTAGAAAGTACCGAACGGCCGAAGGAGATCAGCAGATCGAACTCCGGATCCGGAGACCAGCGAGTGTTGTTCAACAGCCCGTCCGCACTGTGGATGACTCCTTCGATCCCTTGCAGATTGGCGAGAACGTCGCCCACGACAACCGTTCTACCGGCTGCGGCGAGGGGGACGATCAAGGCACGAAAGATGTTGCACCGGCAGGATTGTCCGACCAGCACAACAATTCGCCGCGCTCGTCCGACTTCTCGCCGCAGCTCGTTAGATACTGCAGGGGCGAGAGCCAGGTCTGCACCGACTGTTTGAATGATCCGGTAGTCTGGTTGGCTGCCATCCCCGCTCAGCAGGGCGTCGTAGAACGGCTCGCGGATCGGAACATTTATCTGCACCGGTCCCTTCGGCCCCTCGTCCGCGAGGTTGAGTGCCTCGGAAATCGACCGAAAAAAATGCCACTGCCCATCCCTGTGTTCGGTGTCCACCGGCAGGTTGAAACATTTCTTGCAATGCTTGCCATAAACGTCTGGCTGGTGAACAGCCTGGCCGTCCTGCTGGCCGATCCATTCCGGCGGCCGGTCGGCGGTAATCACCACTAGAGGCACCTGCTGGTAATAAGCCTCGGCAACGGCGGGACAATAATTCAGGGCGGCGGTTCCCGAGGTACACACCAAGGCTGTCGGCGTCCCGCTCTGCTGGGCGATGCCCATGGCGAGATAACCGGCGCTGCGCTCATCAAGGGAGATATGGACGGTAATATTTCCGCACCGTGCAAACCCTGCCGTCAGCGGTCCGCTGCGGGAGCCCGGGGAGATCACGACATGCCGGACACCCTTCTCGGCACAGAGCCCGGCGATCGCTAATTCCGGGCAACGCATAAGGATACCCCGGTGTTGAGTTCTTGTCGCGACCGGCGTCCGTAGAGCAGGGCGTCCTGCATCACCTTAAGCTTGGCATCGATCTCCTCCCACTCATGCTCCGGTACCGAACCGGCGGTGATTCCCGCTCCGGCGAAGAGCTCCGCCGATTCTTTGCCAAGTCGCATGCAGCGTATATTGACAAAGGCGGCGATTTTCGACTCAAAATTCACCGGTCCCAGAAACCCGGCATAGTAGTCACGGGAAAATTTTTCGTGGCTCTGGATGAATCTTGTCGCCGCCTCCTTGGGGTGGCCGCAAACAGCGGGGGTGGGATGCAGGGTCTTGATCATTTCCAGCCCTTTTTCCATAGTGTATCCCGTTATCTGCCATCGCAGGTCCTGCCTGAGATGAACCAGATCCCCGACCCGGTACGATCTTACCTTGTCTACCGTATAGTTGCCCAGATTCATCCTGTGCACAATGCCCTGCAGGTACTCGTTTACCACATGGTGTTCATGATATTCTTTTTCCTTCCACGCAGGCATTGTCCCGTTTGACTGCACTTGCCTGGTACCGGCAAGGGCCATGGTATGCGCCTGATCATGGAAGTCTACCTCGAGCAGAAGTTCTGGACTGGCACCTGCCCAGGTGCCGTGTTCCGGGGTGGAAACCAGAGAGACAAGGGTGTCGGGATAAAGTCTTTTAAGAGAGAAAAAAATATCAGCACAACTCGTGGAGGGGGCAAGTTGCACAAGCTGATTACGTGCCAGCACTACCTTGTCAAGCACTCCCTCATTGATTTTGCTGATAGCCTTGCTGACCATGGCGAGAAAATGGCCGCGGTCTTGTAAGGCCGGTCCTCCGTGCCTTCTGTCGTCCGTATGATAAAAACGGGAATGTGATAAAACATGCTGATTCACGCAGGATTCGAAAGCCCGCCGGGTGAGGGGATCGACATCGCCAGGCCAGTGCAATGTAAACCCACTCTCATCAAGGACCAGCTCTGCCTCACACTCGATAAAAGACAGACGGTCATGGCAGTGGCCGGTATCAGGCGCCTTGAACGGACTGAAAATAAAGCCCCTTTTGTCGATAAGCGATTGCCCCGCAACAACACCAAGGGGTTGAAAAGAAACAATCATTCTCCAGCCTAGTCGCTTGGGAAGAGCCCAGAGCGCAATAGAAGCGCGGTGTTTTTTTACGGCAGATATCACCGCATCAAGCATTGTATGTAGTGGTAGTTGGTCTAATGTCGCCATCAAATTGAAATATCGAGATACGGCTGGAAGGAGGAAAGTCACCCCATGCCCTGTTCAGAACACAATTGCCGTGAAGGCCTTTTTTTCGATGTGGTTGCTGCCCGACACCATTGCCGGCTGAACCTCGGAAAGCGTAGTGAAAAATATTAAAAAAATAATTTATACTGCATCTCTTCCAGGACTACAAGGGGTATCAGGTGAAGTTTCCGCTCCGAATACAGAAACCCACAGGTAACCTCTTTGAGATATTAAATGTACGGAGAAAATGATTTGAGAAGCGGTGTTGCAAGTGCAATAATGCGCTCAAATTTTATCGTACGTTCCCTTGCGAGTTCCGTAAAGCACAACAGCACCCTCCGACATTATTGCTAAAATTTGCACCAGCTCACGAATCGACACTTTATCGGCTTTCGGGTAACGACGCAGCAACATCTGAACTATATTCTCCATAAGGGCATCGTAAAAGTCATCAACTGCCCGCTCAATAACCTCGTCATGCAAAGACATTGCCCAAAGCTCCCGGGATACAAGCACTGTCTCTTCGGTGATCGAATCCATCAATAACCAGTGGACAATGTTCTCCAATTCCAGTCCCTGAGAAGTGTCAGTATTGGCCAGAAATGTTACGATTCTGCTTGAGTAGTCTGCTATCAGCATATTTATGACAGCCTGGAGAAGCAGGTGCTTATTGGGAAAGTGATAGGTAAGGTTGCCTGGTGAGATAGCGGCGGCAATTGCAACACGACGGGTAGTAAAACCAGCGTGTCCATGTTTGCACAAAACTTGAAGTGCGCTGCTCAGGATGATTTGAACAGTTGGGTGTAGATTAACGTTCAAGTCATTGCCGGGCGGACAGGCTGCAGATGTGTCGTCTTGTTCAATTTTATTGGTCATTTTGACGCTTTTATTCAGCTATTAATTGACATGTTAGTACACTAGTACTAGTTTCAGGCCTATTGACTCGGTCAATGTCATATCATACTGCAATTTAAGGTGCTATTCAGGATAAATATTTATTGAGAGTTTTCTGAACCGGCGATAAATTAATGTGCTCGCTCACCCTATTACATGAAGATCGATTTGGCAAAGGTAAGATTTCACCGGAAAAATCAAAAACAACAAGGAGACAATTGAAGATGCGGCCATACAATATTTCTGGGTATTACATTGCGATGTGTCTGTTCCTGAGTACAACTATATTATTGTCACAGCCAGCAAGTGCAGAGGAAAAAGCCGACCTGGCCAAAGCCGCGCAGAACCCGGTTGCTGATATGATCAGCCTGCCATTTCAGAACAACACTAATTTTGGTGTCGGGCCGGACGACGATGTACAGAATGTACTGAATATCCAGCCGGTAATACCAATCCAATTGAATACCGAATGGAACCTTATAACCCGAACCATAGCGCCCCTCATTTATCAGCCGCAGACAGCACCTGGAACCAGCAGTGAGTTCGGTCTGGGAGATATCAATGAAACCGTGTTCCTCTCACCGGCAAAGCCGGGAAAGCTTATATGGGGGCTCGGGCCAATTGTTTCTATGCCAACCGCAACTGACGATGTTTTAGGTACCGGCAAATGGAGTGCCGGACCTTCCGCCGTTGCTTTGACGATGCATGGCCCCTGGGTAATTGGCGGACTGGTCAACAACCTCTGGTCTTTTGCCGGAGATAGTGATCGGGAAGATGTCAATCAGTTCCTTTTTCAGTATTTCATTAATTACAACATGGCTGAAGGCTGGTACCTCACCTCCTCGCCTTCCATCACCGCAAACTGGGAGGCTGAAAGCGGCAACGAGTGGACTGTTCCCTTTGGTGGTGGTCTAGGCAAAATCTTCAAGATCGGCAAACAGGCGATGAATGCCCAGTTGCAGGCCTTTTATAACGTGGAAACTCCCGATGACGGTGCAGACTGGAGCCTGCGGTTTCAGTTGCAATTCCTTTTTCCGAAATAGGTGTTCGTCACGCTGGCGATTCCGCTAGGTCCAGACAATAACAAAACCAAGACCAAATGACCGATGCACTCATGACCGGCCTAACTCACCCGCTCCGGCCTGGACGGCAGCATCGTTTGCGCAAAACTTGTTTTAACAGCGGCAATCGCGGTTAATGACTTGTTTTTTGCCGTTGTGGTCAAGCGCGACATAGGTAAAGGCGGCTTTAGTTACCTGGAACTTTACCTCCTCCTCAACCGGTCTGGTAAGAGACGGTTTGACCCAGACCTCGAGATTAATAGCGATAGAGGTGGTGCCGATTTTAATCACGTCGCCGTAGCAGCAGACTACATCGCCTACGTGTACCGGTTTGATAAAGGTGATAGATTCAACGGCGACGGTAACGACCCTGGAACAGGTGTATTCCCGAGCCATGATCCCACCGGCGATATCCATCTGTGACATGATCCAGCCGCCGAAAATATCGCCGTCGGGGTTGGTGTCGGCAGGCATGGCCAGAGTGCGGAGTATAAGTTTGCCTTTAGGGCGGTTGTTTGCCGGCATTAGATGGTCTTCCTCGACGGTTAATGTCATTAAATAAGGTAATGGTCCGAGTGCTTTACAACCTAGCTGGTTATCTCCATCCTTTCACCGGAAAACAAACCAAAGCCGCATAACTGAAGGACTATAAGCATTTACGGTTATCTTACCATTTTTAGTAAAAGATAGTCGCTTGCATTGCTACGTGGAGAGCAATTGCATCATAGCCATTGTACCTGTAGTGTATTATTCTCTGGTGCAACCCCAGAAAAGGAGAGGCATTATGGCGAAAAGAGTGGCTTCGTCAACCACATCCGCAACGACACCCGGAAGGTTTTTCCGGGTTCTGCTTCCTGGCGCTCTGCTTATGGTCATGGGTGCCGCCTTGTCGATACCCTTTGTCTATGAAACTCAGACTCTCTGGTATAAGGTCGGTGTTGACAAGCTTACGCTGCGAAGCGCTCAGATGCTGGGGCTGGCGGCTGTCGTCCTGCTGATGGTCCAGATCCTGCTTGGTGCGCGAGGCAGACTCTTACAGCAGCTCTACGGTGCAGCCGCCCTGATGCGCTGGCACCGGGTCAACGGCATCATTATCGCTCTTCTGGCAGGCAGCCATATGCTCCTGGTATTGCTTCCTGAAGGTCTGACCAACCTGCCTATCGGCATAAAATACTGGCCCGAAATGCTTGGCATGCTGCTGCTCGGCATTATCCTGGTCTTGGTCATTTCTGCGCAGTGGCGGCGGCAACTGCGCCTCAACTACCAGCGATGGCGATTGTTTCATAAAGTCTTTGGGTATCTTATCTTGATGCTTATCGGTCTGCATGTGCTGTTTGTCAGTGAATCCTTTCAATTAATCGTGCCAAGAACAGCATTCCTCGTCGTCTTTGCCGGGGTAGTAGCGGCAGTGCTAATGAGTAAAAAAGCACCGGGGTTGCAGCAATGATACAGACTTCAGCACTAATAAGCGTATGGCCAACATTTCACAAGGAGAATGTCATGCAAAAATCCATATGTAAGGTAATTACCCTGTTTTGCCTGGTTTTGGCCGGACAGACGGTACACGCGGCAGTCCGGGGATGGGAAGTGGACAAGGCGCATTCTAATTTTTATTTTCGCATCGATCATATTTATTCCAAAGTAAACGGCAAGTTCAACGATTTTTCTGCCGAGATTACCTTCGATCCGGCCCATCCGGAGCAGGGCAGCTTCAATTTTGAGATTGAGACCGACTCGGTCAATACCGATATCGCCAAACGGGATAAGCATCTTCAATCAAGTGATTTTTTTGATTCGGATACCTTTCCGCTGATGACTTTTACCTCGACCAAAATCACCGCTGTCGGCGATGATGTTTACGAGGTGGCCGGCAAATTTACCGTAAAGGGTGTGGCCTATGACTTGACCCTGCCTCTCAAACTCGCTGGAATCAAGGAGCATCCTGCGATGCAGGGGAAAGAGATTATCGGTTTTAATGGTGAGTTGACCCTTGACCGGCTGGCCTATAAAGTTGGTACCGGAAAATTTTACCAGATGGGACTGGTCGGGAAGGATGTCGAGGTATTGGTTACTCTTGAGGCCTTTCATTAAATAAAAAATATGTTCCAATCCCAGGTCGAGGCTACGTCTTGGCCTGGTCTTGCTCTTCCATAAAGAGGCGGCGAATTTTTTCTACCCGTTTTTCGTTCACCCCCAGATCCCAGTAACCAACCCGAGCACCGGATCGGATATGGATTAATTTTTCTTCCGGCACCATGCGCAACTCAACATCGTCAACAAAGTGAAAAACCGCCGAAGTAAAGGTAGCCCAGAGGTAGGGGGATTTATCTGCCATAATCTCCCCACCGATATTTTTGATTATCCCCTGTATCCGTTGCCAGGCTTTTTCAGGACTTCCGGTAAAGCTGATTGGGGCAATCTGCTTGCCGTGACCGTTGTCGTTGCTGTCGCTGTTGACGCAGTTGGGCCGATTCGGACAGGGACGTAGAGCGCCGTCTTTTGGTTGACCGACCGACGGGTTGACAGTGCAGGAAAGAAGTGTAGTCAGGAGGGGAAGGGAAACAAGTATGGTCCGCATAGACATTGACAATCACCATAATTTACTTACATTCTTTGAGCGGATGCATCTGATAAACTGCCGGACGCACCCTTATATTTCTTCTCGCACCTGGAGGGTTTTTGAGATTCTTATCATGTAATCGATCTGATACGCATTTCGAGAAGAATAAGTCGATTGTAAGAAACATTCATGCAATCGGGTCAAAGTGTTCATTCAAGGAGGCATGTTATGGCTCATACCTGTAAAAGCTGTGGGGCTGTGGCCGATGATCCCGGTCATCTCTGCAATCCCACCGTTGAATCGCTGTCCTGTTCCTATTGTGGAGCAACTGATGTCGCAGCCAGTCATGTTTGTAAAGAAAAACTTGCTGCAATGAAATTTTCCTGCCAGTCCTGTGGTCGAGTTGCCGCCGATGGATCGGAACTCTGCAAGCCGGCCGAAATTTCCTGATTAGGTGAGGAAGAGTTAAAAATAAAATTAATTTTTCCTCATATTAGGCCGGTTTGCCAAGTGAACCGGCCTTTTCGCAACCGCTGATCAGAAATCGATTCCCGGTTGTGGTTCGATCTCTTTCCTGTAGGCATGTTTTATTTCTTTTACCTCACTGACCGTATCGGCCAGTTCGATGATTTCCGGATGAGCATCTCTGCCGGTCAGGATGAGGTGCATATGGGCAGGACGTAAAGAAATGATTTTTTTCACCTGCTCGAGATCGATCAGTTTCAGGTGCAGGGCATTATTAATCTCGTCAAGGATAAGGGTGTCACAGTCATCGGCGGCAAGGATGCCGGTGATCAGCTCTATTGCCTCCTGGGCATTTTTGCGATGTTCGGAATGGGCGTAGGGATTGCCTTCGATGCCGCAGAAGCCCTTGCCGGTATGGTGTAATTTTACCAGTGGTTCGAGCTTTCTGACCCCATCCCATTCGCCGGAATAGAGATCCCCTTTCATAAACTGCACGATGGTGGTTTTCAGCCCGTGCCCGCATCCCCGTAAGGCCATGCCCATGGCCGAAGTCGTTTTTCCCTTGCCATAGCCGGTGATGACAACAATAAGTCCCTGAGTTTTTTTCGGGACATATCTGGTGATTGGAACGTCCATTACTGATTCATGCCTTTTAAAAATTGTTGTTCTATCTCCAGCTTAGTCCCTGCGCTGGTAGGTCACCACCGTATACGGCTCTGTTCCGTGGGGGTAATGCTGCCGATCCACGACAACAAAGCGACTTGGATCAAAAATTGGAAAGTGGACATCACCCTCGACATCACGCTCCAGGTGAGTCAAAAGAATCGTGGTAGCCACTGCCATGCCCTGTTCAAAAACGTCTGCGCCGCCAATAAGAAACACTTTGTCCGCAGGTTCGCACATTTTCAGCGCTTGGCTCAGGCTGGCGGCATATTCGCCGCCTCGAGGCCGATAGTCCTTATTGCGACTGAGAACAATATGTCGTCTGCCGGGCAGGGGGGCGGCAAAGGATTCAAAGGTTTTTCGGCCCATGATCATTGGGTATCCCATCGTGGTTTTCTTGAAAAAGCGCAGCTCTTCGGGGATATACCAGGGCATTTTACCATTTCTGCCAATTATTCGATTACGGGCCATTGCAGCGATGAGAATAATTTCCATTTGAGATTATTTCGGCAGAATAACTAAAAAAAAATTTGTAATCAGTTTCTATTTAATGGCAGAATAACTGAAAAGATAATGTATTTGCATCAATTTCCATTAGACAATACGCAGAGTATAAACATAATTCAAATTATTTTTTATGTGACCTTGCAGGAGAAGCGGTAGCCGGAATGCACAGAGGGTGCTGAACGAACGAATCTCTTACGGCAAAGAAAAGATTAATAGAGTTGGAGGAGTTTGATGAAATTACTTTGTCCCCACTGCGGAGTAAAAGGTTCTGCAGATGATTCATACCTCGGGCGAAAAGTGAAATGTCCAAAATGCCAGGGTATTTTTGAGGTTGTTGGTGACAACTCGGCGGAGCATCCCGAAGCCCCTGCGTCATTCTCCAGGGCGGCAGCTACTCCCGTATCTCCTGAGCCGTTAGAGGAGGCATCAGGCGCGCGCGATGACGAAGATTTAAATGAATCCGGACCAATCGCCGCTCTATCAGGGGAGCCATCTGAAGAGATGCTTGATTTTGCGGATGATGTCACCGAATCGGGCTCGGCGATGGCGCCGCCTGCTCAACAATCGGCGCTTGACGATGATTCTTTTAATTTAGATGATATTGCCGCTGAAATCGAAATGCAGATGGCCGCAGGTGAAGCTGCTGTCGAACCGGAGGAAATTTTCGACGGCAGCCCAGTAGATATTGGTTCTCTTGAGGAGGAATTTGATCAACCCACCGCCGGGGAAACGGTTGCCCCGGAAATTGCCGCCGTCGCCGACAACTATATCGAAGAAACAGGCGAAGATGCGGTTCAGCTTGTTGAAGAACCAGAAGCTGGTGAGCCGGAAGTACAAGAGGTGGTTGAACCCACGCCGATGCAGAGTGGCGAAAATACCGATCGGAAGCATTGCCGACAGTGCGGTAAAAATGAAAGCGAAGGCGAGCCTTTTATCACCAGCGACGGCGAGCTCTACTGCCCGGATTGCGTACCGGTTGCAGAACCGGTGAAGAGTGCCGATACCAACACGGAGCAGGAGGTAAAGACCCCGGAAGCACATACCGATGCCGACAGTGAAGACAATGCCCCAGTTTCTTTTGGTGCTGCATTAAAGAAAATTTGGACAAAAATCAAAGAAGCCTTATTTTCATGATCGAAACTTATGGTAGCGCTGTCCTGACGCAGCATTATTGACGAGGCGTTGGATGAGGCAAATCTACGGACAAGTCGTCCGGCAGAATTGAAAAAAGGAGGGCCTGTCGCCCTCCTTTTTTCGTTTACCTGATCAAGCAGGAGGAAGTGTATGGCGATGATTGATCCGGCACTGTACTGGCTGGTTATCGGCGTGATGTTGTTTTTTCTGGAGATGGCCGTACCGGGGTTCATCCTGTTTTTTTTCGGGATGGGAGCCGTGGTGACGGCCCTTGCCGCCTGGATGACGCCGATCAGTGTCGCCTGGCAGCTGGCGCTGTTTATCTGTACGTCGCTGGTCTTGGTGTTGGGGTTAAGAAAGTTTCTGCAAAATAAATTTTTTACTCCTGTCGAGAAAGAGGGTAGGGCCGATCTGGATGTAGTGCGTGTCATTCCCGGTGACAAGGGAGTTGTCAGCATGACCATCGTGCCTCCTGCCGAAGGACGCATTAAATACTCCGGCACGTCCTGGCGGGCCAGTGCCGATGAGCAAATCGAGGCGGGCGAGATTGTTGCCGTCGTTTATCAGAAAGATCTGGTTGTCCATGTAGAAAAAATCTGATTCCACCGTCGCCTGCCTGTTGCCTGATCATATACCTTGTCTTGAGGAAGGAGAATATTATGGAACAAAACCTTATAGCTCTTGTAGTTATCCTGGTTTTTTTCGTTGTGGTCCTGTGGAAGACCGCAGTGGTGGTACCGCAGCGTTCGGAATATGTGGTCGAAAGACTGGGCAAATATAAAACGACTCTTGAAGCCGGTTTTCATATTCTTATTCCGTTTTTAGATGTCGTTGCCTATCGGCGGATCTTAAAGGAGGAACCGATAGATATCGCCGCGCAGACCTGTATCACCGCCGACAACGTTACCCTGGAGGTTGATGGTATTCTCTATCTGCAGGTAGTCAATTCGAAAATGTCCGCCTATGGCATCGATGATTATCGTTTTGCCGCGACCCAACTGGCCCAGACCAGTCTGCGCTCGGCGATCGGCAAAATTTCCCTCGACAACACTTTTGAGGCGCGGGAAAGCCTCAATGGCCAGGTCGTTATGGCCCTTGATGAAGCAACGGCCAGTTGGGGCGTCAAGGTCTTGCGATATGAAATAAAAGATATCCAGCCGCCGCGCACAGTGCTCGATGCGATGGAAAAACAGATGAAGGCCGAACGGGAGAAACGGGCGGAAATCGCCCGGTCCGAAGGTGAGAAGCAGGCCACCTTAAACCGGGCCGAAGGGGACCGGGGCGAGGCGATTTATCTGTCGGAGGGCGAAAAGATCAAACGGGTCAACGAGGCGGAAGGCCGGGCCATGGAAATCCTCAAGGTGGCTGAGGCGACTGCCGAGGGCATCAAACGGGTGGCAGAAGCCCTTGCCGCTCCCGGGGGAAAAGAGGCGGCAAACCTTGAGGTGGCCAAGCAGTATCTCACTGAATTCGGTAAGCTGGCCAAAGAAAATAACACTATGATAATCCCCGGTAATCTCAACGATATGAGCAGCATGGTGGCCACCGCGATGGCAACTTTTCAGCATGTCAAGAAGGGAACGGACGATCTCGGCGATAAACCGGAAATCCGCATGCGCACTTGAACCGTAATGCCGATAAGACGACCAGGCACTCTCTGCTGTTTATTCATCTGCTGATGGTGCTGGCGGCAACGCTTGTTTCCACTTCTTTTACTGTTGGTGCGGCGATAACCGCAGAACTTGACCCGGCTGTTCTGACTCTGGTCCGTTTTACCCTGGCCGCCTGCATCTTTGGCCCCTGGGTCCATTATAAATATGGTTTGCATTTTTCATGGTCGCTTTTTGGTCGTTGCGCCATGATCAGCGCCTGTCTGGTTATTTTTTTCTATGCCATGTTTCTGGCGCTGCGTTTTACCAGCGCCCTGAACATCAGCGTGATTTTTGCTCTTGTCCCCTCCATCTCTGGGCTCTATGCTCTGGTTCTTCTCCGCGAGCGTCTGACAAAAGAGCAGTTAACGGCTCTTGCCTGCGGTTTATTTGGCGTGGTCTGGGTGATTTTTCGCGGCGATATCGTACAGCTGCTGGCAATGGAGTGGAATAAAGGCGATGCAATTTTTTTTGGCGGATGTGTGGCTATGGGCCTGTACACCCCGCTGGTAAAACTTGTTCATCGAGGCGAATCGATGGCAATCATGACCTTCTGGGTACTGGTGACGGGCAGCCTCTGGCTCCTGCTTATCACCGGCAACCGGATGTTTGCGGTGGACTGGGCCGCGGTGCCGATTTTTGCCTGGGCGGGGATCGCGTATCTGGTTATTTTTACCACAATCACTACTTTTTTTCTGACCCAGTACGCAGTGCTTTATCTGGGACCCACCCGGGTGGCTGCCTATTCATATCTCTATCCGGCCCTGGTTCTGCTTATTGATCTGGCGCTAGGTCATGGGCTGCCGCCTCTTCGCGTTATCCCGGGTATCTTGGTTGTTCTTGCGGCGATGTTTATTCTGCAGTGTACAAAAAATTCGTAGCCCGATCAGGAATCTTTTTGTACCAGGCGCAGATAAAGGTCGCCTCGGCCCATTGGACCCGATCGGCCTTTGCCGCGGATGCGCAGCTTCTGACCATTCTTGCTGCCGGGTGGTATGCTGATCTTCAAGGTCTGTTCCCCATTTGCACCATACACCAGGACCTGGACGGTTTTACCATGGCGCAGTTCGCTTTCGGTAAGTGGTGTATGGTAGGTGGTATCAAGATCCGGATGGTGAGCCTGCGGAGGGGTATCGCTCTCCTGGCTGCTCCCGCCATTTTTATTTTTGCCTCGGTCAATTAGCGAGCCGAACGCATGGCCGATTGATTTGAGCTTCGACGATTTGCCCGACAGATTTTTTCGGGCGACGCCGGTCAGCAAAGGTTTGGCTAGAGAGCCAAGCAGAAAGATCCCGCCGACAAAAACTCCGCCCTTGCCGCCAAAAAAACTTTTCCTGACGAACTGACTGCTGTAGCGAAAGCCGGAGCGTTGAAACTCGCGAAGAATACCACTGAACATCTGTTGAAAACGGGGATCCTTAAAAAGGTCGCGGAGAATGTCTTCCTGGCTGTAGGTAAAACCATCACCATCGCCACTCGCCTGACCACTGGCAAAGGGTTTGCCGCTGACCCGGCAGGAGTCATACGCTCGCCGTTTAACCGGGTCGGTTAACACGCCATAGGCCTCAGCGACTTCCTTGAATTTATTTTCCGCCGCAGGATTATCCGGGTTTCTATCCGGATGGTACTGCATCGCCAGTTTGCGATAGCTTTTACGCAGCTCCTCATCAGTGGTTGCGGCAGTGACGCCTAATATTTTATAGTAGTCTTTCATCGGCCGGTTGTTTGCTCTATTGCGCCAGGAAGAATCGGATTGCATGCAAAAGTTTACTATATTTCTTCTGTCGATTGTTACAAGTAATAAATAGGCTGGATGAGAGACTCCCGTTCTCTGCGAAATAAAATTATCTCCGGACCGCATTATTGATGATTATGGTTGTGATTCGATGAAAAAATTTATTCTTCTTATAGTAATTATCGGGGTAATCGGCGGCTTTTTTGCTCTTGATCTGCACCGCTTTTTCACGCTGGAGACGCTGCAAACCCGCCTGGCCGATTTTCAGCAGTGGCGTGACGGCTCGCCAATCCTGGTCAGCCTGCTGTTTTTTCTCGCCTACGTCCTGATTACTGCGCTTTCCTTGCCGGGAGCTGTGATAATGACTCTTGCCGCGGGGGGGCTTTTCGGCCTTTTCTGGGGTCTTGCGATCGTTTCTTTTGCCTCGACGATTGGCGCTACTTTGGCCTTTCTCGTCGCTCGTTATCTGTTGCGGGACAAGGTGCAGAAGCGCTTTGGCGACCGGCTGAAAACGATTAATCAGGGCATGGAACGTGACGGGGCTTTTTATCTGTTTTCCCTGCGGCTGGTGCCCATTTTCCCGTTTTTTCTCATCAATATTCTGCTTGGCTTGACACCGATCAAGACCATCACCTATTATTGGGTGAGTCAGCTCGGCATGCTTCCCGGTACCGCGGTGTTTATTAATACCGGCACCCAGCTTGCCGGCGTTCAATCGCTGAAAGGGATTTTATCCCCGGCACTTCTGGTCTCCTTTGCCCTGCTGGGGCTCTTCCCCCTTATCGCCAAAAAGCTGCTTCAATGGTTGCACCGGCGCAAGGTTTACGGCAAATGGACGAAACCGCGAAAATATGATCGTAATCTTGTCGTCATCGGGGCCGGCGCGGCCGGCCTGGTCAGTGCTTATATCGCCGCCACGGTGAAAGCCGAGGTTACCCTGGTTGAAGCACATAAAATGGGTGGGGATTGTCTGAATTACGGCTGTGTGCCAAGTAAAGCGCTGATCAAAAGTGCACGAATAATCCACCATATGCACAATGGCGCACTGTATGGCCTGGAAAACAGTACGCCGCAATTCAGCTTTAAAAAAGTAATGGCGCGGGTTGATAAAATTATCAGTGAGGTGGCTCCCCACGATAGCGTGGAACGCTATACTTCTCTTGGGGTGGAGGTCCTGCAGGGCTATGGCACAATAATTGATCCGTGGACGGTTGAGGTAGAGCTTGCCGGTGGTGAAAAGAAAAAGCTCAGTACCCGCTCAATTATCATCGCCGCCGGAGCCCGTCCCACAGTGCCGCCCCTGCCGGGAATTGAAGTCTCCGGGTATCTGACCAGCGACACCCTCTGGGATGTCCTGGCCGGATATGAGAGTGTGCCACAGCGTATGGTGGTACTTGGCGGCGGTCCGATCGGTTGTGAGCTGGCCCAGTGTTTTGCTCGCCTGGGAGCGCAGGTGGTCCTGGTGCAGAGGGCTGCGAGGATCTTGGTGCGCGAGGATACGGAGGTGTCGGAACTTGCCGCGCAAGCCCTGGTGCGAGATGGGGTGCGTCTGCTTATCGGCCATTCTGCAGTGCGCTGCGTCCAGGACGATATCGGTAAGGCGTTGATAGTGCAGCAGGGGGCAATGGAAAAACGCCTCGATTACGATATGTTGCTCTGCGCCGTGGGCCGGTCCGCCCGTCTTGCCGGCTATGGCCTGGAAGATATCGGCGTTGATACGGAAAAAACCGTGCGAACCAACGAGTATCTGGAAACCGTCTATCCCAATATATTTGCCGCAGGCGATGTGGTTGGTCCCTATCAGTTCACCCATGCTGCCGGCCACCAGGCCTGGTATGCCTCGGTCAATGCTTTGTTTGGGATGTGGAAAAAATTCAAGGTCGATTATTCGGTGCTGCCCTGGACCACTTTTATCGATCCGGAAGTAGCCCGGGTCGGCTTGAACGAGCAGGAGGCGGCCGAAAAAAATATCGACTATGAAGTTACTCGTTTTGATTTCGCCGAGCTGGACCGGGCCATCGCCGACAGTGCCGTCCTTGGTTTTGTCAAAGTGCTTACCGTTCCCGGCAGGGATAAGATTCTCGGGGTGACCCTGGTCGGCGATCATGGCGCCGATTTACTCGCGGAATTTGTTCTGGCCATGAAACACGGCCTGGGCCTGAATAAGATTCTCGGTACCATCCATACCTATCCAACTCTTTCGGAAGCAGCGAAATACACCGCAGGCGAGTGGAAAAGAGCCCATGCCCCGGACAGGATTCTGCGCCTGATGCAATGGTACCATGCCTGGAGAAGAGCCTGAAGTGGCTGTCCGAGAATGCCCTTTTCTCCCATATCTTCGTTAAACCAGAAAAAATTGCCCCCCCGGAATATTAATTATATGCCTCCGGTAATTTTTCAAGTTTGCCTGAATCTGAAAGAAATATTCCCGGACAGCTCCCTAAGAAGTGCTTGAAATGGAGAAATGCTCAAGAAAAATGGGTCGAATGCCCCTTTTTCTTTGATCTACGTGGCTTTTTGCAATAGTATCTCTGTCTGTGGAATCCATGAAGGATTGTAAGGTGAGAGATGGTGTCCATTTCGGGACATCGGCTGTTAATAAGTTTTAAAAGGAGGATATCGTATGAGAATTACCAGCAAACTGGCAGTAACCATCATGTCTTGTTGTGCATTCGCTATGACCGCTGTCGCGCAGGACGTCCAGGCCGAACAGACTTTTGTGACAATTGGTACCGGCGGGGTTACCGGGGTGTATTATCCGACCGGCGGGGCTATCTGCCGTCTGGTCAATAAAGGCAGGAAAGAACATGGAATTCGTTGCTCGGTGGAAAGCACCGGCGGCTCGGTATATAATTTAAACGCCGTTGCCGGGGGAGAGCTGGATATGGGAGTAGCCCAGTCCGATATGCAGTATGAAGCAGTCAAAGGAGTGGGTAAATTTGCCGAAGCAGGCCCCAATAAAGATCTCCGCGCAGTTTTCTCGATTCATCCCGAACCGTTCACGGTAGTAGCCAGGGCCGACTCCGGAATTAAGACTTTTCAGGATCTGAAAGGCAAGCGCGTCAATGTCACCGACCCCGGTTCCGGTACCCGTGCGACAATAGAAGTGGTTATGGATAAATATGGCTGGACGATGGACGATCTCAAGCTTGCTTCTGAATTGAAAGCCTCCGAGCAGGCCTCGGCAATGTGTGATAATAAAGTTGATGCCATTGTCTATGTGGTCGGACATCCAAACGGCTCCATCAAGGAAGCCACCACTGCCTGTGACGCGGTAGTTGTCAGTGTCGCCGGGAAAGAAATCGACGAACTCATCGCCGCTAATCCGTATTACCGTACCGCAGTGATTCCTGGTGGTATGTACCGCGGCAGCGACACGGACACGCAAACATTCGGCGTGGGCGCAACTTTTGTTTCTTCGGCAAAAGTACCTGCCGATACTATCTATCAAGTTGTTAAAGCCGTTTTTGAAAACTTCGATGATTTCAAGAAACTGCATCCCGCCTTTGCCAATCTGAAAAAAGAAGAGATGATCAAGGATGGCCTTTCTGCGCCGCTGCATGATGGTGCCGTCAAGTATTATAAAGAAGCCGGCTTGATGTAATACGCACCCATAAAGCAGGTTGGGCGTCACCTGGCCTGCTTTGCTGCAATGGCTCTTCGGTTGGTTTTAATGTTATAGCCGACCGGAGCGTAGCCGTTCACTCCTCTTATCCTGCCTCCAGCCGCCGATGCTCTCCTGATCTTTTTTTACCCCTACTGCTGCAGCGCTGATTGATCTTTTTAGGAAAAACTCTAGCCTCCTTTTCTCGGAAATTGTATTGATAAAGAGGGTCATCCAATGTCGCTTACAGCAAGCTGAAAAAAAGTGTGGAATAAAGGAATAGTGTACGCCATGGCGAGGATACAAAACGCTGAAGGATGCGAGGAAAACAAGATGGGGCGGATTGGTCACCGATCCTATTGGGTGCTGCTTCTTTCAGTCGGTATCAGGGCGGCGCATCAGGTTGGGGCGGCACTTTTTTTGGCTTCTTATCTGCTGCAGACAGTTGTACCCCTGCCGGCAATGTATCTGGTCATTGTCCTTGGCAGTGGGGTGGGCTTATTCTTTACCGAATGGCTGCGGCATCGGCAGATCGGCCGGGAGGTCTCAGGACTTGTCACCTTCATAAAACTACTCCTTCTTGGCGTTGCTTACCATGGTTTTTTGCCGGCATCGATGACGGTAACGGCGGTATTTATCTTTGCCTCTATCGGGGCGCATGCCCCTAAACAACTCCGCCATAGATTGTTGTATTGAGATGAGGTTTATTATACCCAGCTAACTGAGAGCAAAATATGGATATAACAAAATTTGCCATCCCGGAAATAATTTTTGGCCGGGGAAGTCTTCATTACGCCGGACAATGCGCCTTGCGACTCGGTGCCAAAAAAGTGCTCCTGGTCAGTGATGCCGGGATTGAGGAAGCCGGATGGGTGCAAAAGCTGATGGATATCTTGAAAAAAGAAGGGATTGAATGGGTGTACTATTCCGGCGTCACGTCCAATCCCCGGGATATCGAGGTGGAACAGGGGGCACAGTTTTACCGCAACAACGGTGCCGATGTGATTATCGCCATTGGCGGCGGCAGCCCGATGGATACCGCCAAAGGGATTGCCATTATCGCCAGCAATGGCGGCAGGATCAGGGATTATGAAGGCGCCAACCGGGTCAGTCGTCCGCTGCCGCCGATGATGCTGCTGACCACCACCGCCGGCAGCGGCTCCGACATCTCCCAGTTCTGCATCATAACTGATGTCGAGCGGGCGGTGAAGATGTCGATTATCACCCGCACCTTAGTGCCCAATATCTCCATCGTCGATCCGCTTATCCTCAAGACCAAAAGTGAAACCCTCATCATTCAGTCAGCGATCGATGCCCTGGCCCATGCGATCGAGGCTTACACCTCAACGATTGCCTCCCCTTTTACCGAAATGCAGTCGTTAAAGGCCATTGATCTCATTATCAAAAACCTGCCCTGCGCGGTGGCGACAAAATCGCTTGACTCCCTGGAACAGCTGAGTATTGCTGCAGTTGCCGCCTCTATGGCTTTTTCCAATGCCAGCCTCGGTGCGGAACATGCCCTGGCCCATTCGCTGGGCGGCCACTTTGATATGCGCCATGGAGTCATCCACCCGATCCTGTTGACTGCGGTGATGCGGTTTAATATGCAGGGGGCGGAACAAAAGCTCGCCGACATCGGCCAGGTGGTGTTGGGGAAAAAGGTCGGCTCAATGCACGATACCGCTTATGCCGGGATTGACAAGCTGGAACAATTCTTTGGTTCGTTTGCCGTGTCGCAAAGACTGCGGGACGAAATAAATGAGGCGGATAAACAGTTTTTGAAACCGATCTGCCAGATGGCGGTCAATGACGCCTGCGTGTTGACCAATCCCCGGCCTCCCTCCTGGCAGGAGTTGCTGCAGATCTGTGAGGAGGTTTGGTAAATGAAAATCACCACCCTGGAAGACCTGATCGGGATTGAGCACTCCAAGCTTGGTTTTTATCAGGAGTTGCAGCAGAAAGTTGAACAGCTGAAAACTTCCAACGAGGAATTACAGAGAAAACGGCAGGAAATCCAGGCGGTGCTGGATGGCATTACCGACCTGATGCTGGTTTTGTCGGAGGATTTGCAAATCCAGCGGGTCAACCATGTATTTTCCGAATGGTTTCCGGGCATCGATCCCATCGGCCGGACCTGTTATCAGCTCTTTCGAGGAAAACAGAGTCGGTGTGAAGACTGTCCGGCGCAACGTTCACTCGAACTTGATGAGATTGTCAAGGATCTCTGTATCTATAAGGTGGGCGATACCTTCCGTCATTTTGAAATTATCGCTTCGCCGCTTAAAACCGGCAGCTCCGTGGAACGCAATGTGCTGCTCTTTAAGCGTGATGTGACACGGGAAAAAGAATTCCAGGCCCAGTTCTATCAGGCGGAAAAGATGGCCACAGTCGGTGCCCTGGCTGCCGGAGTGGCTCATGAAATTAACAACCCTCTGACGGCAATAAATGGTTTTGCCGAAGGCCTGCAACGGCGGATTGGTCGGATAGAGGAAAAGGTGGAGCCGGCAATTCTTGACGATTTTCGTGAATATACCGCTACCATCATCAAGGAATGTCTGCGCTGCCGGGATATCGTCCGAACCTTATTAACCTTTAGCCGACCGGTCACGAGAAGTCTGACGCCGGTGGATATCAATCAGTGTGTGCGCGACACCCTTTTTATTCTGAAGCATCATTTTAAAGAGCAGCATAATACAGCCGTTACCACCGAACTGCAGGCAGGGCTGCCATTTATTATGGGTGACGAATCGCAATTGAAGCAGGTGATAATCAACCTTTTTACCAACGCCTTCGATGCGACCGGTGAGGGTGATTTCATTCGGATCGCTACCAATGCCGGGCCAAACGGAGGGATTGAGTTGATCGTCGAGGATTCGGGCTGCGGGGTGCCGCCCGAGCTGCACGATAAGCTCTTTGAGCCGTTTTTTTCCACCAAACCGGTCGGTAAAGGGATCGGTATCGGTCTCTCCACCTGCTATTCTATTGTCAAGCATCATAATGGAGAAATCACCATGACCAGTGAAGAAGGACAGGGCACCTCCTTTAAAGTTTCTCTTCCGGGAATAAAGCTCTAGAAAAAGGTGGCAATGGAACCGGAAAAATACAACGTCCTGGCAATCGATGACGAAGAAGCGATCAGAAGACTGCTGCGAAAAGAACTCACCACCGACCGCCGCGAGGTCCTGACGGCGGGCAATGCCACAGAAGCCATGGAAATGCTGCGGACGCACTGGTTCGATGTCATTATTATGGACTTACGACTGCCGGATATCCATGACCTGGATCTGTTGATCGAGATAAAAGACACGGTGCCGCATATCGAGGTGGTGATGATCACCGGTCACGGGGATATCGACATCGCCGTTAAGGCCATCAAACTTGGCGCCTGTGATTTTATCCGCAAGCCATTCAACCTGGATCGCCTCGAGCTGGTAGTCGAAAAAGCCCATCAGCGCGTTCTGCTTTCCCGGGAAAACACCATCTTACGCCATAACAGCGCCATTGATCAGCAATCGGTGCAGTTTATCGGCAATTCACAGGTGGTGCGCGATATCAAGTTTTTGATCAATAAAGTCGCTCCGGCCAAAATTCCGGTGCTGCTGACCGGTGAGTCGGGGGTCGGTAAGGATGTAGTCGCCCGGTTGATTCATCAGCGTTCGGCCTGTGCCGCGCATCCGATGATTATAAAAAATTGCGCCTCCCTGCAAAAAGATCTGGCCCGGAGTGAATTGTTCGGCCATCTGAAAGGCTCTTTTACCGGCGCCTCCGAGTCCAGTGAGGGGCTGATGGCCTATGCCCACGACAGTACCCTGTTTCTTGATGAAATAGGCGAGCTTCCCCTTGGGGTCCAGGCCTCGCTGCTGCGTATTCTCGAGACCCAGACCTACCGGCGGGTCGGTGAAAAAGAAGAACGAAAGGTAAACATCCGTTTTCTCTATGCTACCAACCGCAACCTGGCCGAGGAGGTGGAAAAAGGCCAGTTCAATGAGGCCTTTTTTCACCGGATCAACGCCTTTAATATTCATATTCCATCGATCAGGGAGCGGATGGAAGACCTGCCCCTGCTGGTCAATTTTTTTCTCATGCGCCTGAGTCCGGATAATACCTCGTACCGGATCGTCGATCGAGCCATTGACTGTCTTCTGCGCTACCACTGGCCCGGCAATGTCCGGGAGCTGCGCAATGTTATCGAGCGCTCGATTATCCTCGCGGAAAATAACATTATCACCGAACGCTGCCTGCCGCGAGAACTGGTCTCAACAGCTGAAGAAAACCAGGAAAACCTGACCCTGGAGTCGGTCGAGAAGAATCATATAGTAAAGATGCTGCGTTTTTATGATAATAATCGGCAGAAAACGGCGGAACACCTGGGTATCAGCAGAAAAACTCTTTATCGAAAATTGGCCAAATATGACCACCCCTGATTCGTGGGGCGAGTCGTTTTGACGTATTTCCCGGTGTCTTTGTCTCTTTTTGACCCGTCCTCCCGGAAACCAAGAGCAGTTGCCTCTTTCAGGCGTAGACTGTATCACCCAAACCCTTCTGATCGATCATCAAGGCCGCTGCCATCGGACAAAATGGCATGGTCTCTTTTTGTAATATTAACATAAATGTCTGTATACATTGGAATAAATTTCTTTGGCACACTGCTTGCAAATAAAGGGTTGCGCAAGACAGACAGCAAGAGGCCTCTGTAACACTCATCTCAACGTATAAAAGGAAGGGACTATTATGGCAATTCGAGAAGAAGTATATGGCTATTTCATACCCAGCGTGACCTTGATAGGTATCGGTGCGGCAAAAGAAATTCCGGCCAAGATCAAGGCCCTTGGCGGCACTAAACCACTTATTGTCACTGATAAAGGTATTAGCGGTGCCGGCATTACCAAGCAGATTACCGATCTGCTCGATCAGGCCGACATGCAGTATGTGGTGTTTGACGAGACCATTCCCAACCCTACCGACAAGAATGTAGAGGCGGGAGTTACAGCCTATGAAAAAAATTCCTGTGACAGTCTCATTACCCTTGGTGGCGGCAGTTCTCATGACTGCGGTAAGGGTGTTGGCCTGGTCATTGCCAACGGCGGCAAGATTCAGGATTTTGAAGGCGTTGATAAATCGACTAAACCCATGCCCCCCTATGTTGCGGTAAATACAACTGCCGGAACCGCCTCGGAAATGACTCGTTTCTGTATTATTACCGATACCAGCCGCAAGGTAAAAATGGCCATCGTCGACTGGCGCTGCACCCCGGGTATCGCCGTTGATGATCCCTTGCTGATGATGGGCATGCCACCGGCGTTGACTGCGGCAACCGGCATGGACGCCCTCACCCATGCGGTGGAGGCTTATGTTTCCACCATCGCCACGCCGATGACCGATTCGGCCGCGGAAAAAGCGATAGAGTTGATCGCCGTCCATCTCCGTCCTGCAGTTGCCAATGGCCAGGATATCGTCGCCCGTGAAGGTATGTGTTATGCCCAGTATCTGGCCGGCATGGCCTTTAACAATGCCAGCCTGGGTCACGTCCATGCCATGGCCCACCAGCTGGGTGGTTTTTATGATCTGCCGCACGGGGAGTGCAATGCCATCCTGCTGCCCCACGTCTGTAATTTCAACCTGATTGCCAAGATGGACCGGTTTGTCAAGATCGCCAGACTGATGGGTGAAAATGTCGACGGTCTTTCCCCGCGGCTCGCAGCGGAGCGGGCAATTGAAGCCATCAAGACCCTGTCTACCGATATCGGCATTCCGGCCGGCCTTATCGACCTGGGTAAAAAATATGGTAAAGAGGTGAGCGCCGGGGATATCGACACCATGACCGGCAACGCCCAGAAAGATGCCTGTGGAGCGACCAATCCCCGCACCCCGACAGACGATGATGTTAAAGCTATTTATAAATCGGCACTATAAGATGATAATCCGGTAACGCCAAAGGGTGCAGCGTTTTTTTATGGTGCTGCACCCTTTGGCGTTTCGACCGCACCGTTAGGCCGCAGCCTCTTACCAGTCAGGATTAAATAAAGACGCTGTTCTTCCTCTTTCTCTTTACAGAACAGCGGTTATATCCATTCGAATTTATAGTAAATCCCACTCTACAAGCTTAACCTGATGAAACTGTCAAATCTTTCATGCAGGCAGGGCAAATCTTTCATCTGTAATTTTTCTCAAACACCTCCAATTCATCACTGTTTAGATTCCCAGGAGAGCCCTTTGCGCGTAACCGTTCACCAGCACCCCATTTTCGTCCGATCAGGCCCCCTCACATAACCAGCTATAGTTCGGCGGCCTGCTTGAACGAAACTGGAGCAATGGTTGAACGTTTACAGATCCGGGTTATACGTTTGTCTATTGCGTTACGGTGAACCATTACCTTTGCGCTGATGTAACCAGCGCTGACGCAAACCGCACGAAAAAGCGCTGAGAGGCTAACGTGTTGGCTTTGAGATGTGATGTAACACCAGATGTCTTGATAAATTCCTTCTCTTTTGGCAGAATGGGAAAGATTATTAAAGTTGAGATTAATGAAGGGAGTTTTTTGCTGTCAAGATACTAAAAACGTTCATGGTTATACTCTGTTTAGTCCCGCCCTTAAGGGGGACAACTATCTTTTACAGATTATTTTTCTAGTTTGTCATGAACGAAGAATAATCTGTAAAGCACCAATACGTCTGATCCACATTGCAAAAGGAATGCTATGGCGCCCAGGAGTAAAAAGGAGAATTCTCACAGTCCCAGTCACTATGTAGGCATAGGTGCTTCAGCCGGAGGACTTGAGGCGATTGAGGCCTTTTTTAAGCATATGCCGCCCCGAAATAATTTGGCGTTCATCGTGGTCCAGCATCTTTCTCCTGATTATAAAAGTCTGATGGTCGAACTTCTTTCGAAAAAAACCGAAATGCCGGTTCATCGGGCTGAAGACGGCATGGAAGTCCGGGCTGCAAATGTCTATCTCATCCCCCCGAAAAAGAATCTTACTATCTTTCATGGTAAACTTGTCTTAAATGACAAGGAAATTAACCAGGGCATCAACCTGCCGATTGACATCTTTCTCAAATCACTTGCCGAAGACCAGGCTGAACGTAGCATAGCTGTAATTCTTTCAGGAACAGGAAGTGATGGGACCAGAGGTGTACGGGTAATCAAAGAGCTTGGCGGCATGGTTATGGTACAGGATGAAGAGAGCGCTAAGTTCGATGGTATGCCGAGAGCGGCAATCTCAACTGGATTGGCTGATATCATTCTGCCCCCTGAAAAAATGCCGGAACAGCTCCTTGCATATATAGCTCACCCATATATTTCAGGAAAAAAACAATCTGATCTGCTGCTCAAAGACGCCGACGCCCTGACCCGGCTGTTCGCTGAACTACGGGACAAAACCAAAGTCGATTTCACCTATTATAAGCCAACTACCATTACTCGGCGCATCGAACGCCGTATGTCAGTTAATCAGATCAGCGATTTTGAAAACTATGTTGAATATCTGCAAAATTATCCTGGTGAGGTGACTGCACTCTACCGGGATCTGTTGATCGGTGTTACCAACTTTTTCCGCGACCCGGATGCTATGCATGAGCTGGAAGAAAAATGGCTCCCGGAATTGCTTCTGCGTTGCAAGAACCGTGAAATACGATTCTGGGTGGCAGGTTGTTCCACAGGTGAAGAGGCCTACACCCTTGCCATCCTGGCAAAAGAGGCTATGGAAAAATTGGCAGTCAGTCGAGACATTAAGGTCTTTGCAACTGACATTGATAAAGATGCAGTGACTTCTGCAAGCACGGGAATTTATCCGGAGAGCATTGTTGGCGACCTGAATCCGAAGATTGTCGCCAAATATTTCTACCACAAAGAAGAAAAGCTGCAGATTGCAAGACACTTACGCGAGATGGTGGTCTTTGCTCAACACAACGTGATTAAAGACCCGCCGTTTACCAATATTGACCTGATAAGTTGTCGCAATCTCCTGATCTATTTGCAACCTGTTCTCCAGCAGAAGGTTTTCGAGATGTTTAATTTTTCTTTGAACCCTGATGGGCTGCTGTATCTTGGATCCAGTGAAAGCGTCGGTGATATGGATGATTGCTTTGCAGCTCTGCATCAAAAACACAAAATATTCAAATCGACAGGCAAATCTCAGTCTCTGCAAAAAAATGTTCTCCATCGAAGACCACAAGACAAGGTCTCCCCACCCCAGCCTTTCACCTATCGAGATCGAAATAGGCGAAGAACCGATAGCGATAGTGGCCGGGTTATTAAACAATATCTGGATATAGCAGCCGAGAATTATTTACCTCTTTCCGTAGTCGCCAACGAGCGACTGGAAATAGTTCACATTGTCGGTGACACGGAAGGGTATTTTAAACTCCCCTCTGGGCCTGCTGAATATAGTATTACCAAAATGGCAATAAAAGAACTGGCAATACCACTTTCTACAGGAATTCAAAAAGTCTTTCGCACGGGTAAACCTCTAAACTATACCAATATCAGATTACGGCGATCTGAAGCTGACCAGACACTCCGCATCCGTATAATCCCCATGCCGGAGACGAAAGGTTATGATCCTCTGGTAGCTGTCTTTTTTGAGAAAGCAGACAGCAGACCACCAATTACTGCAGATGAGGTCACCAGTTACAATGTCGGTGAAGAAGCGCAGCAGCGTATCACTGATTTAGAACAGGAATTACAGTTTGCCAGAGAAAATCTGCAAGCAACGATCGAAGAGCTGGAAACCTCTAATGAAGAACTGCAGGCTACTAACGAAGAGCTTCTTTCTAGCAATGAGGAATTGCAAAGTACAAATGAAGAGCTGCAATCCACTAATGAGGAGTTGTATACGGTCAATGCAGAACATCAGAATAAGATCATAGAACTCACCGAGCTCCATAACGATGTGGATAACCTTTTGACTAACTCCGGTATAGGTACTCTCCTGCTCGATGAAAATCTCGAGGTCAGGAAGTTCTCTCCTGAGATAAGCAATATTTTTCATATCATGGAAAAAGATATCGGGCGTCCGGTAAGCCACATTGCCCATCGTTTGACCAATATAGTTCCTACTGAAACGATTAAAAAGGTTCAGCAGACAAACCAGATGATCGAACAGGATGTTGAAGCTTCAAACGGCCGCCGCTATCTGGCTCGCTTCATTCCTTACGCTATCGGTCCCAATGCATATTCTGGTATAGTATCAACCTTCATAGATATAACTGAAGCACAAGTCATTAGTGATAATCTCGCCTGCAGCCGACAAACAACTTTGGATATCAGCCAATATATGCCTGCCGGCCTGTTCATATATCAAAGAAACGATAAAGGGGAACTTTTGCTCGAAAAGAGCAACCCCGAAGCAGAACGTATAACTGGAAAAAACCTTGAAAAATGGGGTGGAAAACGTTTCGAGGAGATATGGCCAACAGCTGATCAAGATGGGCTTGTCGACAAGCTGCATACAGTGATGGCAACTGGTGAAACCTGCTATCTGGATAACTATAAATACACAGATGACCAGCTGGAGGGATCATATCGGATACATATCTTTCGCCTGCCGGAAAACAGATTGGCAGTAAGCTTTGAAGATTCAACCGAGCAGCGGCGCATGAGCGGTGACTTGGAAGAGAGTGAGCGCAAATACCGCAACCTCTTTGAAACTATGGCTCAGGGAGTGGTCTATCAGGATCGAGAGGGAAGAGTTATTTCGGCCAACCCCGCTGCCGAGAGGATCCTGGGGCTGACCTCAGAGCAGATGTGTGGAATTGGCTCCATCGATCCCTGCTGGCAAGCTATCGATGAGCATGGTTCAGTCCTGCCTGGAGACAAGCATCCAGCTATGGTCGCTCTCTGCACCGGCCAACCGGTCTTCGGTTTTATCATGGGGGTACACAGCCCTGCCTTTTCAGAACCAAGGTGGATTCTTGTCAATTCAAGTCCACAATTTCATCAAAATGAGGAACTGCCATACCAGGTATATTCAACTTTTGAAGATATTACTGATCGTTACGGTCTTTTTGCCGATGGTGAAAAAATAGAGAGGTAGTTCTCTCCACTTACGACTCCAAGTTAATCACGACGCTATGACACAAAAAGAAGAAGATACCATTGCCACACTTCGCAAGAGAGCCGAAACGCTGCTTAACGAGCTCCCAGATAACGAGGGCAGAATCAGAGCACAAGACTTCCAACAGCTCGTCCAGGAACTTCAAGTACACCAGATTGAACTGGAGCTGCAAAATGAAGAACTGCGTCAGGTTCAGACCAAACTTGAAGAAAATCGTGCCCGCTATATGAAGCTTTACCATAATGCACCGGTGGGCTATGTGGTTTTAAATCAAGCAGGAATGATCAAAGAAAGCAACGCCACTTTTGCCAGGATGGTAGGCGTAAAAAATCGACAGATTGACGGCAAGCCCTTTGCCGACTTCCTTGTCACCGATGACCAAGCTATTTTCCGTGCCCGCTTGAAATCATTTTTCAAACAGCCTGTCGACAAACATATCGAGTTGCAATTAGAATCAGCAGAGAACGTTCAACGATATGTTGATTTAGCGGCTGCAATGCAGAACAGGCAAGAAATTGTGGAAGACATAGAAAATGAACTGTTGATTACTGTCACCGATGTAACGGCTCGTGTAAAAGCTGAAAAGTCTCTACAAAAATCACAAGATTTCATCGTCGCTATTATCGATTCATTGGACTCACATATCTGTGTTCTTGATGAAAAAGGAACCATTCTGCTGGTCAATGAAGCATGGAGGCGGTTTGCCGTTGAGAATTCACCGCCATCCCCGGACAATCTTGCTGAAGGGGCAAATTATCTGGCTGTCTGTGAAAATCTTCAAGGAGAGGATATTGAGTGCGCCCACCTTTTCGCTGCTGGAATCCGGGCAATTTTGAAGGGTGACAGAGAGACCTTCGCTCTAGAATACCCATGCCATTCTCCAGGCGAACAGCGCTGGTTTATAGGGACAGCGACAAAATTAATATCAGATATCACTTATGGAAAGGTGGTTGTGGCCCACCAGAATATTACTGAACGTAAGCAACTCGAAAAAGAGCAGATCTCCCTTCAGGATCAGTTGAGACAAATCGCCAAAGCGGAAAGTCTTGGGGTTATGGCAGGAGCCATTGCTCACAACTTTAATAACACGCTCGGTGTGGTCGTCGGGAATCTTGATCTTGCTCTGGATATGCTGCAAGACGCGGAAAATGCTGAACCGATCGTTAAAAATGCCTTATCAGCTGCCTGGAGAGCGTCAGAAATAAGCAGCCTTATGCTTACCTACCTGGGGCAGTCTGTGTCTGATAGGCAACCTGTCGACTTCTCGTCGATCTGCCATCAGAATATCCACCAGATTAAACTAGTCAAACCAAGTGAAATAGTAATAACCACTGATTTTCCCTCACCGGGTCCGTGGGTTCGGGTAGATAGGAAGCAAATACAGCAAATTGTTTCGAACCTGATTATTAATGGCTGGGAGGCAATGGAGGACAAACCGGGCAGTATAAAACTTACCATCTCCATTGCACAATCTTCAGAAATTGCCAGGAGACATCGTTTCCCGCTTGAATGGCAACCACAGGATACAAATTACGCCTGCCTGTCTGTCCGGGATGATGGTTGTGGAATAACGGACGAGGATATTGAAAAGATTTTTGATCCTTTTTATACCAGTAAATTCACCGGTCGGGGTATGGGATTATCGGTGATTCTCGGCATTATCCGCTCCTACGAAGGTGCCATCACGGTAGAAAACCACCTTGACAAGGGCGCTGTTTTTCACGTGTATATACCTGTTTTCTCGCAAAATCAGGCAAGCATTGGATAAAGGGTAACGCCATTTCATTGAAAAGAAATTCTGAAAATAACATACTGAAAATGATTCTTATTCTTTGTCAAGAAAGTGTTTATAAATGTGAAAAAATTTAATACACACAAAGAAGTCAGTAGCGTTGTCATTATATATGCCGTCTTTGGTTGCCCATGGATTTTTTTGTCTGACATAATACTGGATTGGTTTGTCAGAGATCCAGATACTATAATCAGATTTTCCATAGTCAAGGGATCGCTCTTCATCTTTACTACTTCAGTCCTGCTTTATTTCCTGGTTGCTCGCTTGAGCACCAAAATCATAAAGTTGACCACCGCACAACGAGAGAGTGAAGAGTTACTTCATTTTATCGTCAAAAATTCTTCCGATTCCCTGGTTGTCATTAATGCTGACAGGCGTCAAAGTTATGTGAGTCCTGCAGCGCAGAGAATCTTTGGCTTTCTAACATCAGAACTAGAAGGCAGACCCCTCGACACTCTCATTCACCCAGACGATTGGTAAGTTATCGAGGAAGCGTGGCAGGAGGCTGTCAAACATCCAGAAAAAATTGTCACTGTGCAATACCGACACATTCATAAAGACAGGACCTGGGTATTTGCGGAGGCCATTGCTCAAAGCTTTTTCCATGAACCGGCCATCAATGGGCTTATTGCCAGTGTCCGCGACATAACTGAAAGAAAGCAGGCCGAGGAGGAACTCGCAAGACAAAAGAAGCTGTTCGAAACTATGTTTAATACTATCCCAGATGGAGTTGTTATTACGGATACAAACCGTGAAATACAACTCGCCAATAAAGGGATGGAAGACACCTTCGGATATAAACCGAGTGAATTGTTGGGCAAAACCACCGCAATGCTTTATGCCAATCAGGATAATTATCGGCATACTGGAACGGCTGTTTTTGGCCAAAATGCACAAAAAAGAGACGATCGTTACCTCACCTATTATCGGAAAAATAACGGACAGGAATTTCCTGGTGAAACGTTTAGGGCCAAGCTGTTCGATGAGAATAAGAGATGGCTGGGAAATTTGGGAATAATGCGTGACATCTCTGAACGTATACAGCAGGAAGAACAAGGGAAAATGCTGCAGAAACAGCTTTCCCAGGCCCAGAAAATGGAGTCCATCGGCACTTTGGCAGGAGGAATTGCCCATGACTTTAACAATATTCTAGGAGCCATCATTGGTTATGCCGAAATGATTCGGGATGACTGTCCAGCTGGTTCGGCCACTTATCACGATATCAACCAGGTTCTAAAAGCTGGTAGCAGGGCCAAAGATCTTGTTAAACAGATATTGGCCTTCAGCCGTCAGGGCGCAACTGAGCTCGTTCCTCTGAAGCCTGTCAGTATAGTTAAAGAAGCGCTCAGTCTGCTGCGCTCCTCGCTACCGACAACTATTGTCATCAAGCAGGATATTGATGCTTATGTCGGAATGATTCTAGCCGAGCCAACCCAAGTTCATCAGATACTTATGAATCTTTGCACCAATGCTTTCCATGCCATGGAGTCGGAGGGTGGCACGCTCACGGTTTCATTGCACAGGAAATTCCTCACCACGGAAGATCTTCATGCAACATTGCATTTGCGACCAGGAAGTTATATTCAGTTATCGGTCCAGGATACTGGTTCGGGCATCATGCCCGAGATTAAAGAGAAGATATTCGAGCCCTTTTTTACCACAAAAAAGGTTGGACAAGGGACAGGCATGGGACTCGCCATGGTTCACGGTATAGTACAATCCTACGGTGGAGCTCTTACGTGTAACAGCAAACTTGGAGAGGGTACAGTTTTTCGTGTCATCCTTCCAACAATAGATGACGTAGCTTTGCATGGACAAGAACCTGTAGAACAGACCCCGACTGGCAAGGAACACATTCTCTTAATTGATGATGAGCAGATGCTTCTTCAGCTGGGCAGAACAATGCTCGAACGATTAGGCTACGAAGTAACCGCGGTGATGGGCAGTGTCGAGGGACTTGCCACTTTCCAAAATGAACCGGAGATCTTCGACATAGTTATTACCGACCAGACTATGCCGATAATGACCGGTATAGACCTCTCGCAGCGAATTCTGCAGATGCGACCTGACACCCCCATCATTTTGTGTACTGGATATAGTAGTCTTATAACTGAAGAGAAAGCGAAAACCATGGGAATTAAAGGATTTGCTATGAAACCTCTAGCAAAGAAGGATATTGCTAAGCTGATCAGAAAAGTCCTGGATGGAAAAAAATGAGAAGCACAGGAGCATCATCACCGGCAAAGCCCGCATCTGTCGAGACAGTGTTGTTAATATTGCCACATTGAAGGTGTTGAATTCGGGACATCTTAGAAAAAGAGGGGACGAATCACAGCCGACCTTATCCTTTTCTAAAAGGATAAGGTCGGCTGCGAGAAAGGGTATGATAAATATCAGAATTCCCAAAAAGAATCGATGGTTTTATCATCGACATCCCAGACCACATTATGCGGGGCAATCGGTTCTTCTTTGAAGAATTCCGGCAATCGGTCGTCCTGGCTGGTAAATCCTGCCGCGATGTTGAATGCGCGTTCGGTTTTCAGAATACTCATGGCAAGATTGGTAACATCATCGGCGGTAAGCGCTAAGTCGAACCGAGCGTTGATCATGTCAATCAGTGCCGGCAGGCAGGTTGCACTGTCGAGGGCGGCAAAGGCTATAAACAGGCACATCCCGGTCGAGTCAATGGCGGCGGTGGCAATCTGCAGATTGCGCGACAACTCCACCTGTCCTTCCTGGCTGAGCGGATCAACGGAGCCGCCGACACCAAGGATATTGGTGGCGATGGTATAGCCCATGGTGTGGTCGGCGCCCTGTGTCGAGGTGGCATAGGTGATGCCGATACCTTTTATCGCGCGAGGGTCATAGGCAGGAATAGCCTGATTTTTTACTACCGGCACCCTGGTGACCCCAAAAGCCCTGCCAACATTACCTGCGCCACCCCCTATAATCCTGCCAAGAGGCGTTCCTTTGCCGATATCCTCCCGCAAGACCCTCAGCACCCCGGCACCATCGCCAAACTCAAGCAGTCCGCCTTCCATGGCAACCCCGAAAGCGACTGAAGTCTCGATCGTGTCAAGACCCAGATCATCCATTATATAGTCGGCTTCGGCAATATGGTCGAGGTTGTCTACACAGCAATCAGCGCCGAGCGCCCAGATGGATTCATACTCAAAACCCGAGGTCTTGTATTGCTTATCCTTATCATTGTAGATCTGCGAGCAATTGATCACACATCCCGGATGACAGTTGTGTTTCGGTTTGCCGTTCCGGGCTAAAATGGTGTCGTACATGGTTTCCCCGGAAATTTCCTCGTGTCCGGCAAACTGGCCGCTGGTGAAGTTCCGGGTCGGGAGCGCTCCCCTTCGTTAATGATGTTAACCAGAACATTGGTACCGTACTGCCCCAGGGCCTGGCTGACGGGGTGATCTATCAACGCCTTGGCAAATGCACGATTGGCTACCTTGAACTCCTCGGGCCTGGCGATGGCAACCTTATTGTCGGTAGGGGCCACGGCGATGAATTTAATTTGTTTTGCGCCCATCACCGCACCCAGTCCACCCCGACCGCTGGAACGGATTCTTGAGCCGGGATCTTTGATGGAGATGTTTGCCGCCGCCATCTTCATCTCTCCTGCCGGACCGATGCTAATTATCCCGAACTTGTCGCCCAGACGGGTATTAAGGGTTTCAACTACGTCGTTGTTTCCTTTACCTATCAGCTCGGTTTCCTCATTGATGGAGACGCCGTCTGCGGTCACATGCAGACTATACCAGGTATTGGCCTGCGGTTTGCCTTCGATGATCAGGGCTTTTATTCCCAGTTTTGCCAGCATCTGGGCTGAAGTACCGCCGGCATTGGCTTCTTTGATTGTGCCGGTCAAAGGACTTTTAGCGCCGCAGGAAAGACGGCCCGAGTTGGCGGCCTGGGTGCCGGAAAGAAGCCCCGGCGCAATCACCAGTTTGTTCTTATGGCCGAGCGGATGACAGGTTGGTTCCACTTCGGCGGCGACAACATTGGAGGTAAGACCGCGACCACCCAGCCCCGCCCACGCATCAGGAACGTCCTCCACCCTGGTGGTTAGATCAGACATGTTTACACGAAATATTTTATCACTCATGGCAATTCTCCGGGTATTTAAAAAATTACGGGATACGGACGGATCCATACCCCGCAATATATGAAGTTGAATAGCGGTTTACAGCCTACAGGAATTATAGTGCCGATTTATAAATAGCTTTAACATCATCGTCTGTCGGGGTGCGGGGATTGGTCGCTCCGCAGGCATCTTTCTGGGCGTTGCCGGTCATGGTGTCGATATCCTCGGCGCTCACCTCTTTACCATATTTTTTACCCAGGTCGATAAGACCGGCCGGAATGCCGATATCGGTAGACAGGGTCTTGATGGCTTCAATTGCCCGCTCCGCTGCGAGCCGCGGGGAAAGACCGTCGACATTTTCACCCATCAGTCTGGCGATCTTGACAAACCGGTCCATCTTGGGAGTCATTTCCGAGGCGGTTCCCGCAGTTGTGTTTACCGCGACATAGGGGGGCATGGGTTTAGTCGATTTATCAACGCCTTCAAAATCCTGAATCCTGCCGCCGTTGGCGATGACCAGGCCGACACCCTTACCGCAGTCATGGGAACTGCCGCCACCAAGGGTAATGAGACTGTCGCAGGAATTCTTTTCATAGGCGGCAACCCCGTCCTCAACGTTTTTATCGGTGGGATTGGGAATGGTCTCGTCAAAGACGACGTATTCCATGCCGGCGCCATCGAGCAGATCGGTAATCTGCCTGGTAATGCCGGCCCCGGTAATACCTTTGTCGGTGACGATAAGTGGTTTAGTGCCGCCAAGGGCCTTGATCTTGGCCGGAATCTCTTTTGCCGCACCAATACCTATCAGGGTTACACTGGGAATGAAATAACCGTATACTTCCTCTCGAATTGCCATAATGATACCTTCCTTTTTTAAGCTGAGATGAGTGTGGTTGACGTATTACTGCTTCATGGGGATGCATATCTCGTGCAACAAAAATAGAGCAAAAACCATTCCACATAAATATTTAACAAAAAAACGGATAGTTATCTTTTCTAAAGAGAGATTCGACAGGCCATAATGTCCTCTCCCAACGCACATTTGGCACCTTAAAGGCAGGAGCCGTTCGGGGAATTCACCGTAAAACTGACAGATAACGACAGTGTGCGGAAATATAGGTCAAAAAAAAACAGGTGTTAAGAGAAAGCAGTCAAAACGACTCGGCGGTAAGAGCAGAATCAATGCTTTAAAGAGGCTCGGTCAATTTTCTGTACTGATTTTCTTCCATAACTGTTCACCAGCATTTCAACGTATTCCAGGGAAAAACCTTTACATCACATCTGGGTAGATGATTAAATGTCTTGCATACAAATGGTCGTTTACAGGCTGATTGCTTATGAGTATTCTCTTTTATTTCAATGCTCTGAAAAAAATGAGATGGCACCAAGTCACAAAATAAACGGGAGACCTTAGATATCAAACATATCCGGGGGAAAAGTCATGAATAAACCACGTTATTACCTGGTGATAATGATTTTTTTTATAGCCCTGGTTGCAGGGGTATGCCTTCTTCTCTACCTTCCTCTTCGGCAAGCCTTTCTGGCCAATTGGGGATTCAATGCGTTAATATTTGGGGCACTGGCCATCGGCATCTTCCTTAACTTTCGCCGGGTGGTGGTCCTGGGGCCGGAAATAAGCTGGATTGAAATATTCCGAACTGGAACTTCCGGGCTGTCGGTGGCTGAGAGTCCACAGCTTCTCAGGCCGCTGGCTAAGCACCTTGAGGGCATGCACCGGGATCGCTTCAGCCTGTCGGTTTTGTCGCTGCAGACTGTCCTTGATGGCATTCGCGGAAGGATGGATGAATCCCGCGAGATCTCGAGGTATCTCATAAGTCTGCTCGTTTTTCTTGGCTTGCTTGGGACTTTCTGGGGGCTGCTTGGCACCATTGGCGCGGTAAGTTCGGTGGTCGGTGGGCTGGAAGTCGGCTCCGGCGATTTCAATCTGATGTTTCAAACGATGAAAGCCGGTTTGCAGGAACCGTTGAAGGGCATGGGCACTGCGTTCAGTTCTTCGCTCTTTGGCCTGGGTGGCTCCCTGGTACTCGGCTTTCTCGATATCCAGGCAAACCACGCGCAAAATCGCTTTTTCAACGAGCTTGAAGAGTGGCTTTCCGGGGTGACGCAACTCGTTGACCGGAGGAAAAAGACGACGTACGGAGATCAGGACAGCCAGACTCCAATCAATCCAGGACAGCTGCAGCTCGAGTCCTTGCTGGAGGAACTGCGGCGGATGAATGATCTTCAGGCGACAAGGATGAGAGAGGAGAAAGCTGCTTCGTCCACGGATGCCAACAGCAACGACCAAGAGCGGTAAAAGACGATGGCTGCCAGGCACCGATATTCCCAACAATCGTCAAGCATATGGCCGGGCTATGTCGATGCCTTATCGGCCCTGCTGATGGTAGTGATCTTCGTCCTGTTGATATTCACCTTCTCTCAGTTCATCCTGAGCTATATCCTTTCCGGCCAAAACACCGAGCTGCAATCGTTGCACGCCCGTATAGCTGAAATAACCGAATTGCTGGGCCTTGAACGAAACAGGAACGAGCAGATGGTGGAGCAGGTCGCTTCCCTGTCATCGCAGATTGAGGTACTCACTCTGGACCGGACCAGACTTCGGGGTGAAGTCGACGATCTCACGGCACAAAACGAAACGCAGAAAGAGGAGAAAAAAAGGCAGTTGCGAACCATTGCCAGCCTGCAGCAGGATATCAACGCCCTGCGGACTCTGCGCCGGGAACTGGAACAAAAGATCGCCGAGACTGCAGCCGGGCTGGGACGAGAGCAACAGCTGACCATGTCTCTTAGAGACCGGAGCAAAGCCCTGGAGGCCGCTCTGGCGGATGAACGGGAAAAGACGCTGCTTGCCCAGCAGAACATCGAACAGAGCGATATCCGCATCCAGGCCTTGTCCGCATTGATCGGTGAACAACAGCAAAGCATTGACAAGGAGCAGCGTCTCACCGCCGATGCCAGGGCTGAAGTGGCGCTGCTCAAACAGCAGTTGGCGCAGCTGCACGATCAACTGGAGGAGATTAGCACCGCCCTAAGCGCCTCTGAGGCGACGCGGGCCGAGCAGCAGGAAAAAATCCGCGACCTCGGCAATCGCCTTAATGTGGAGCTGGCCAGGAAAGTTAACGAACTTGAGCGTTACCGCTCCGATTTTTTTGGCCGGTTGCGGAAAATTATCGGGGACAATCCGTTTATCCGTATCGAAGGTGACAGGTTTCTGCTTCAGGCCGAATTGCTCTTCCCCTCCGGGACGGCGGAACTTGGTGGCCAGGGGAGGGAGCAGCTAAAAAAGGTGGCGGCGGTACTTCTTCAGCTGATTCCGTCAATTCCAGCCGATCTGCCTTGGATTCTGCGAGTCGATGGGCATACCGACCGGGTGCCTATTCGTTCTGAAAAATTCGCCTCAAACTGGGAACTGTCTATGGCCCGGGCCGTTTCTGTCGTTCGCTATCTTGCCGAACAAGGGGTGCCTGAGGAACGGATGGCTGCAGCCGGCTTCAGCAAGTTCCATCCCATTGATCCGGCTGATAATGAGGCGGCATATCGTCAAAACCGTCGCATCGAAATCAAGTTAACCTCTCGCTAACTTTGACTTTTCGCACTAACATTCTAAGTCATCTACAATGATTAGATATTCGTTAGGAACCATTTTGGCAGAGATTGCCGGTTATCCTTGAGGATCGCTGTTTTCAGTCAGATGTTTCAGGAAGACTTCGGCTGCACTCACCTTAGCCTGCTCGCGTGCGGTCTTGCGGGAGATTTTCTTGATCTCCGCCTCTATTTCGGCAAGCTGCTGCGCTACTTGCGCGCGGCCTTCTTCATCGTCTTCTGCCAATGCTGCTAATTTCTCGTTGGCTTCCTGCAGTTGCTGCTCTAGTTTTTGTTGCTCTTCCATCGCTGAGGCAAGTCGTTTTTCTGCATGGTGCAGCTCGTCTCTCGCCTCGGCGATGGTCCCTGCCGTGCCCTCTTCCGGTTCGGCATCAAGGTCTATATCCCGGGCGGCCATGACCAGCGCAACCGGCGGCAATCGGGTCAATACCCTTTCAAGACTCAGGCCGCCGGTGTCGGTGAGCATCGACTCTTTTATTCGAAAAGGAAGAAAGACCAGGTCGGACTCGGCGGATTGGTCGATTACCGTTTCCGGCAGCATATCGGGCACGATTACCGGTTGGGCGGGAATCCTCGCCTCATCGAGCTGCTGTTCCACCGATGTTATATTTTCGTTAAGATCAGAAGATTCACCGACACTCAGTAATCGGATGGTGGCTTTAGCCCAAAGTTTGCTCCTGGTCATCAGATAGGCGAGAAGCAGCATCAGCCTGCTGCCGGCATCATTGGTCCACCAGACATCGATACAGCGCTCTTTTTTGTCAGGATCAAAGAGGTGTTCAGTACGCAGTGGATCACCATGAAAGACCACCAGGTTGTAGCCGCTGTGAAAGGCCAGTCGCAGGGTGTCACCGTATTTCATGGCGGTAAGTCCGGGAAAGGAGGTCATCGTCTCCCCATACCAGTTGCACAGGAGGATATTGCCCTTTAACGGTCCGATACCGTAGCTCTGCAAAAGAATTTCCATGGTTCGAATGAGTTCCTGCCCGGAGACCACCAGGGGAAATATTTTCAGGGCGGCATCCCGGATTGAATTGTTCAATTCCTTCAGGGCGGCATTTTTTTGTCTGGCTGCCTGCAACCTTTCTCCTTCAATGCAGGTGACGGCGGTGATCAGCCCTGTGGTTCCGCCGATCCACTCGGCAAAACGGAGCAGGAGGAGACGGCGCTCCGCATCTCTGGTGAAAGCCAGGATATTGGGTCGCCAGTCCCGGGCATGTTCCGGTTCACCGAAGGTCGTCAACAGCTCGCGCCGGATAATCTGCATGGCATGGGAACGGCCGCTGTCCGCCCATCTGGGCGGTGCTGCCTTGCGCTTTAAGTACTGGAAGACCGCGGTAAGTACGGCCATGGCGATAAGGCCGTACTGCAGATCAAGGGCTAAAACAACCCCGATACAAACCAGGCAGCCGGCGAGGCTGAGATATTTGTTGAACCAGTGGAAACGAGGGCGAAAAGAAGGACTCTCGCTTCTCGCTTCATACCAGGTTGCATAGTTCAGCAGGCCATAGGAAATGAGAAAGAACATGGAAACGATGCCCGCCACGAGATTCAGCTGACCAAGCAGAATCACGACCACGGCTAGAGCACCGGTCAGGAGAATGGCCCGATGGGGATTGTTGGTTTCTTCGGAACCCCTGGCAAAAGGGGTAAGAATCGGAAAAATTTTATCTGCCGCAAGGGATTGCAGAATACGGGGGCCGCCAAGAAAAGAGGCCATAGCGGAAGACAGCGTGGCGGCGATCACCCCGGCATCGATTAAGAAATCATAGCGGGCAACCTGCTTTATGGCCTGATAATCCTCCATCATTACCCGGTTGGGCAATACGCCGGCAAAGACAATGATTACAGAAAGATAGACTAGAATGGACAGGCCCACGGCCATGAAAGTCCCTAAAGGCAGACTCTTTCCGGCATCTTTGAGGTCACCGGACATGCTCACTCCCTGGGTGAATCCGGTTACTGCCGGGAAAAAAATCGCAAAAAGAACCCAGAAAGGTGGTGCTGCTTCGACTGGTGACCAGTTGGCCAGAAACATTGAGCCTTGCCACTGGGGAATACCGCCAATGAAAAAGGACAGTAAAGCGGCCATCAGCAGGATCATGACGCCATATTGAAACCTGGTTGCCCAGTCTGCCCCAAGCCAGGCCAGGATAAAGAGACATGCCGTGGCCAGGAGGGCCAACAGCCGGGCTGAAAGGAAAAAATCAGGGCCTAGGATGGCGAAGAGTGCCTCGGCAAAGCCGATACAGTAAAAGGCCACAGAAACGGATTGCGCCAGATAGAGGACGATGCCGATGGCGCCGCCGAATTCCATGCCCAAGGTTCTCGATATAAGATAATAATCGCCACCGCCTTTCACCTTGAGATTGGTGGCAATTGCCGCAAGAGACTGACTGGTCAAAATAGTTATCAGGTTGGCTATAAACAGGATCAGCAGTGCCCGCCCGACCCCGGCGCTACCGGTTACATAGCCGAGCCGGAGAAATAATATGATGCCGAGAATAGTCAGGACACTGGGCGTAAAGACACCAGCAAAGGTGCCGAGTTTTCCGGCGTGTTCTTCGGTAGTCTCGGCTCCGGGAGATTGAGAATCCTGCTGTTTTTTTCGGCTCACGGGCGCTCCAATTTTTATGGGGATGGGACAAAGATTAAGATCTCTTCCTGACAATGTACCGATGAAAACAAACTCTGTCATCTGCTTATTCCATTGCCTCAGACAGCTACACTCGTTAGTATACAGAGCTTAATTGTGTCAATCCTATGAGTGGTTGTCTCCAGCCGAACAGGTTTGGCGATAAAACCATCCAGAGGAATGAGAAGAGCTTCTACGCCACGATCAATTTTACCCAAGAAGATTGCTCATTATGCCATTTATCGGCGAGGCCATTGCCCTGACCACGGTGTTGTGCTGGACCATCAGCGTGCAGTTTTTTGCTGTTGCCTCAAGAGAAGTCGGGTCGACGCCGGTAAATATTATTCGGCTGTTCGTTGCACTGGTTCTCTTTACCGCGCTGATTCTATTTCGGCAGGGGGTTTTTCTTCCGGTTGATTTTCCGGCTCGTGCCTGGCTGTTGCTCAGCCTCTCCGGGGTTATCGGTTTTTTTATCGGCGATATCTTTCTCTTTAAAGCATTGGTGGAACTCGGACCACGCATTACCATGCTGATTCAGAGCTTGGCGGCACCGACGGCAGCTGTTTTTGGCTGGGGTTTTCTGCACGAAAGCTATACTCTGCAGCAGTGGCTTGGCATGGCTATAACCCTTGCCGGAGTTGCTGCGGTCATCCTGGAGAAAAGCAAGGGGGCGGCTCCTGCCGAAAAACTACAGGTAGCCAGGGTATCCTATAACGGGGTGGGGTATGCTTTCGCGGCAATGCTGGGGCAGGCGGGAGGCCTGCTGCTCAGTAAAAGCGGGATGCAGACCGAGACCGGCTATCTGGATGCTTTTTCTGCGACCCAGATCAGGGCGCTGGCGGCATTCTGCTGTTTTGTAATGTTTTTCACCGTGACCGGCAAATGGATGCGGGTCAAAACAGCCCTGACCAACAAAAAAGCGGTGTCTTTTACCGCTCTTGGCGCAACCGTCGGTCCTTTTATCGGTGTCTCCATGTCGCTTATGGCTTTGCACTATCTGCCGACAGGTGTTGCGTCCACCTTTTTTTCGCTGATTCCGATCTGTATTATTCCTTTCTCCATTTACATCTATAAGGAACATGTCTCCCTCCGGGCCATCGGTGGGGCATTTGTGGCTGTATTCGGGGTGTATCTTCTGATGGTTTAACCTTTTCTGGTGAGGTTTGTTGTATGGGTATCGCGGCCGATATCATTATTCTTGTACTTACCGCGTTCTTCTGCGGTCTGATCATGCAGCGGTTGCATCAGCCGTTGATTCTTGGCTATATTCTCGCCGGCATCATTCTTGGGCCCTATAGCGGCGGCATGACGATTACCGAAATACACGATATCGAGCTGCTCGCCGAAATTGGGGTGGCGCTGCTGCTGTTTGCCCTTGGCCTGGAATTTTCCCTCAAAGATCTGCGTCCGGTCAAATATATTGCCCTTATCGGCACGCCGCTGCAGATGCTCTTGACCATTGGCTTTGGCTATATCCTTGGCCGACTGTTCGGCTGGGATCCCAAGACCGCCCTGTGGTTTGGCTCGTTAATCTCGCTGTCCTCGACCATGGTCATTTTAAAGACCCTGATGAATCAGGGCTGGCTGGGAACGTTGTCGAGCAAGGTAATGATCGGGATGCTGATAATCCAGGATCTGGCAGTCGTGCCGCTGATGATCATCTTGCCGCAGCTCAACGATCCGGCAGCCGGACTGGGCATCCTTGGTTTTGCCCTTATCAAGGCCACACTCTTTCTGGGTGCCATGTTTTTTTTCGGCACCAGGCTGCTTCCCTACCTGCTCAAGATAATTGCCGAGATAGGTTCCCGGGAACTCTTTATCCTGGCTATTACCGCCATCGGATTAGGCGTCGGCTATGTGACATATCTGGTCGGATTATCCTTTGCCTTCGGGGCCTTTATTGCCGGCATGGTGCTCAGCGAGTCCGATTATGGCCATCAGGCCCTAAGCGATATCATCCCGCTGCGTGACCTGTTCGCCCTGCTGTTTTTCGCCTCGGTGGGCATGCTGTTCGATCCTCGCTTTCTGCTCAATCATTTTACCTTCATCCTGTTTCTGGTCATCGTCGTCAGCCTCGGCAAGGGGGCGATTTTTGCCCTGCTTGCCTGGGTCTTTCACTACCGCAATGTCATCCCCCTGGCAGTCGGCCTCGGCCTCTTTCAGGTCGGAGAGTTTTCCTTCGTCCTTGCCCGGATCGGGGTGGCCAGTGAATCGCTCAGCGGTGAATTCTATAATATGTTTTTGACCATGGCCCTGGTCACCATGGTTCTGACGCCGTTTATTTCGTCCCAGACATCGCGGTTGTACAGCCTGAAAAAAAGATGGTTTCAACATGAACCTCTCGAATCGCTCAACTTTCCCGAGGATGAATTGCGTCACCATGTGGTCATTGCCGGCTGCGGCCGCGTCGGCATACAGATTGCCGCGATGCTGCAGCAGCTGGCAATCCCCTTTGTCCTGGTGGAACTTGATCAGATGCGTATTGAACGGGCCAAAGCCGCGGGTTATCCAATCGTGTATGGCGATGGCAGCCAGGAGGTGGTGCAGGAGGCACTGCTCATTCACCGTGCGTCGCTTCTGGTGGTGACTATCCCAAGCATTGTCGTTGCCCGTTCCATCATCAGCCATGCCCGCAAGGTAAACAGCGGGATCAGAGTCGTCGCCCGGATGTCCGACCCTGAATTCATCAAGGTGTTCAAAGAACTGCACGTAACCGACCTGGTCAACCCGGAATTTGAAGCCGGCCTGGAAATGATTCGGCAGGTGCTGCTTCATCTGCGTATTCCGGTGCCGGAGATCCAGGATCATACCGAGAATCTGCGCCACCAGCTGCTGGCCGGCTCTGCATCCAGTGAAGAAGCCTATAAAACGCTCGGCCAGATGCGGGCCGCCGAACAGCAGTTTGACCTGCAATGGGTTGAGCTTGAAGCCGACAATCCGCTGCTCGATCTGAGTATTGCCGAGGCGGGAATTCGCCGGGTTACCGGGGTGTCGATTGTCGGTATTATTCGTGCCGGCACCCTGCAGCCCAACCCGGATCCTTCTTTTCGGTTTCGCCGGGGCGACCTGGTGGCAATTATCGGATCTTCCCCGGCCCGGCAGAAATTTCATTGTTTCATTAATCCGTTGTCGCCGCGCTGCCAGGTCTCGCAGTAAGGCGTACATCGCCATGGTGCAGAAAAGACTCGTGCATAAAAATATAAGCAGTATCAGGTAAGTGGTGTTGAGGTATAACCGACGGGAAAATTCAGTCCATGGGGACGAATCCATATCCCTGTGACTGGTAGCCGATCATCGAGACGTAGCCATTGGCGACGAGATGCATCTGGGGCAGGAAATCGGCCGCGTCGATGTGCTGGAATCCGGCGGCGATAAGACATTGCTCAATGACGATGTGCATCTCAGTAAATTTTGCGACTATAACGGCGATATGTTGCTTGTCCGCCAGGTCGGTATCGAGAACGTAGTCTGTGCCTTTGGTAAAGAAGTTGCTCGCCTTGCCGCGAATGCCGACGATAAAGGCCGGTCGTACCCCAGCGGCGGCAAGCTGGTTGTAGGTTTTTTCGATAAGCTGCAGCCGGACAAGGAGCGGCTTCGGATTGCCGACGGTGACATCGAAATAGGCTTTGGCGGCCGTCAACCCGCTCAGTGCGGCGCTGTTATTTCTTGCCGTGCCTGGTTCCTCGGCATGGCCGAAGATAGTCAAGCAGAAGATCGAAATTGTTAAAATAAGAATTGTTTTCATTGCTGTTCCCCATGCCGCCAACGCTGCTCCGGCAATTTTACTCAGCAGCCCAGTTCCAGCGGTTTGACGATTTTCAGTGCCCGGTTGGTCGGCTCGCCAGGCTGATACCAAACCTTGATTATCTGGCGGGCTTTGAGTTCATCCAGCTTATAGAAGCCTTCAAAAAGAGTATCCTGATCGACGGACAGGACTATCTTCGGTCCTTTATTGATTTTAATTGTCACGGTTTGCTCGGCAACGCCGACTGAATGGATTATTCCTTTGGCGAAAAGATATTTCTCGGTCGAGACCTCTTCTTGATATTCGGCGGCCGACGGCGACCCGGCGGCAAGCCATACTATGATAAAAAATACCAGACAGCTCAATATCCGGGTCTGAAAGAGATGAAGTTGCATAATCGACTCATGGCAGAAGGTGAAACTCTTTGGGATGATCCGATCTTTACTATACCCATTAAGCATCGCCGCACCTTTTAGCAATGACGCTGCGGTTACTGTCTTTTTTTAAGAAGTTTGTAGAGTCTTTTCTGATCGTCCAGGAACTGGATGCCGATGGTGAATGCAGGCTGCTCCCTGCCTTCGCAGGAATTCATCCAGATAGACCGGGCGGCGATCGGCGGGATTTCCTCTTCGGCCGCCAATCCCTCCGGATACAAAAGCAAAGTAAAATCTTCGCTGTTGAGAGTTTCGTAGAAGACATGCCTGTCGCCTAGAGTGAGTGTCGGCAGGATTAAACCCGCGCCCCAGCGGGAGAAATTAATGACGGTGGCGCTCAGCAAACCGGGCAGGGCAGTACCGCTCCCGGTATCCTGCAGCCCGATGTGCATCGTCAGTTCCTCATTTATCCGCGGCGATCTAAACAAAAAAGAAACCATAATAGTTTTAAGGGTTGGAGGAGGTCATTGACAGGCTACCGGAATTCATTCCAATCATACTCTAAACTGTAGGCAATTGACATGGTATTGTCAAATTGTACTGCACTAACAAATTGATAGAAGAGGTGGTGCGGAGAAGTGGCCGGGGATATTCTTTCATGCTTATGTTTAAGAGGAGGCTAATTGATAAAAAAGTCTCTCCTTTGCTGTACTTTCTTGCTACAATGAGCCCGTACCTGGGAAATTAACAGGTGAATTGTGCCAATGGTCTGTTTTTTTAAGAATTTTTCAACCAGAGGAGATAAGAATGAAGGTAATATCGTACCTGAAGTACTCTGTGGTCGCAGCTTTGGCAGTGAGTTTTTTTTGTACCGGACAGGTTAAAGCGGAGGGGGATAAAAATTATCTGCTGGCCACAGCGAGCACCGGCGGCACCTACTATCCAGTGGGTGTGGCTCTCTCCACTCTTACGAAGGTGAAACTGCAGCCTGATCATAACATCAGCATGTCGGCGATCAACTCAGCCGGCTCAGGTGAGAACATTAAACTGATGCGTGACAATGAGGTGCAGTTCTCCATCCTCCAGGGCCTGTACGGCTACTACGCCTGGAACGGCAAGGGCCCTCTTGCCCAGGACGGTCCGCAGAAGGACCTACGTTCCGTATCCATGCTCTGGCAGAATGTGGAACATTTTACTATTTTGACCGACAAGGCCAAGACCGGCACCATCGCCGATATGACCGGCCTGAAAGGGGAACGGGTTTCTCTGGGTAAAAAGAACTCCGGCACTCTTGGATCGAATGAGGTGATTCTTGGTAATCTCGGGGTCAATATCGAAAAAGATTACGATCTGGTCTATGTCGGCTACGGGCCGAGCGCTGATGCCCTGCAGAATGGTCAGATCGCCGCCATGTCTACCCCTGCCGGAGTCCCTGCCAGCGCGGTGACCAGGGCCCTGGCCTCAATGGGCAGCAAGGCGACGCTGCTAAGTTTTACCGACGAGCAGGTCAAGCAGGCCGACGGCGGACTGAATCTCTGGACCCCTTATCTCATCAAGGCCACCGCCTATCCCGGACTGGAGAAAGATGTCATGACCATTGCCCAGCCGAATTTTCTGGCGGTCCGGGCGGATATCGACGAGGAGTCGGTCTATCTTATTACCAAGACCATCTATGAGAATCTGCCGTTCTTGAATGCGATCCATAAGGCGACCACAGCCATGAGCACCGATAAGGCACTGGCCGGTCTGCCAATGCCCCTGCATCCCGGGGCGGCGCGCTACTATAAGGAGATTGGATTGACCATACCCGCTAATCTCATTGCCAAATAACATCGCGTAACAGCCATCGGGAAATAAAGCTATTTCCAGGTCAAAACGTTAAAAATGGTGACGGTCTTGGCAGAAAAGGAAATATTTCAGACCTATGCAGGATCGGGGGCAAAGGAGAAGGTTATCTTCGTGCTGGCGGTTGCGGTCTCCCTGCTGCATGTGTATTTCAATATTCTCACCGTTTTACCAAGCCTCTGGCAGAATGCGCTGCACTACTCGGGGTTTGCGCTGCTCTGTTGTCTGGCTTATCCATTGGGCGGCCGTCGCCGGAAAAACAAGTGGCTGCTCGCTGTTGATCTTCTGCTGGGAGTTTCGGCGGCGACGACAGCGATCTATATGATTGCCATGGAAGATGCCATTTATGCCCGAGGTGTCCACCTGTCATCAAGCGAATGGGTCGCAGGTACGGTGCTGCTCTTCACCGCCCTGGAATTTACCAGGCGGACCACCGGCTGGGTCATTCCTCTTCTTATCGTCGTCGCCCTCACCTATGTCGGTTGGTGGGGGGCCCTGCTTGACAATGTTTTCCGCTTTACCGGGCTGAGTACGGAAACCCTGCTCTTTCGCTCGATCTATGGCGATGATGGGCTGTTTGGTAATATTGCGCTGATCTCGTCGACTTTTGTCTTTATGTTCATCCTCTTCGGCGCCTTTCTGCTCCGTTCCGGCGCCGGAGAGTTTGTGGTCGATCTGGCCCGGGCGGTTGCCGGTAAAACCATCGGTGGACCGGGGCTGGTGGCGGTATTTGCCTCCGGCCTGACCGGAACAATTTCCGGCTCGGCCGTTGCCAATACCGCATCCACCGGGGTCATAACCATTCCTCTGATGAAAAGGGCCGGTTTCGATGCCCGTTTCGCCGCCGGGGTCGAGGCGGCGTCATCCACCGGCGGCCAGCTCATGCCGCCGATTATGGGGGCCGGCGCCTTTGTCATGGCCAGCTATACCCAGATTCCCTATACCGTGATCATCACCGCCTCCATCCTGCCGGCCATTTTATACTTTGCCAGTGTCGCCTTTTATGTCCGGATCGAGGCCAAGAAATGTCATGTCACGGTGATCGACGATGCGGATCTCAAACTGCTCGACGTGCTGAAAAAGGGCGGCCTGCCTTTTCTGCTGCCCATCGGCGCTTTGATCGGTATGCTGGTCTACGGCTTTACTCCGACCTATGCGGCGGGTATCTCCATTCTGGCAGTTATTGCTGCCTCCTGGCTTACCCCCAATAAAATGGGGATAACGGCAATCCTCGAGGCTTTAGCCCTGGGCGCGAGAAATATGATCATGACCGGTATTCTGCTGTGCAGCGTCGGCCTGATGGTCAATGTCATCGCCACCACCGGTATCGGCAACACCTTTTCGCTGATGATAACCCAGTGGGCAAGCGGCAGCCTGCTCATCGCCATTGCCCTGATCGCTCTCGCCTCTTTGGTTCTAGGCATGGGCCTGCCGGTTACGGCTGCCTATATCGTGCTGGGCACGCTTTCGGCACCGGCCCTATATAATTTGATCGTTGATTCGCAGCTCACCGACATCATCGCCAAAGGGCTGCTCTCGGAAGAGACCAAAACCATCTTTATGCTTGCCCTGCCGGAAAAAATGGCGGCACTGAACCAGGCGATGCCTATTGAAGAGGCCAGAGCCATTCTCAAGGCAGTGCCGCTTGATCTGATGGGCACCGTACGCGATATGTCGATCACGCCGCATGCCGCGACATTTGCCTTGTTGTCGGCGCATATGATTATTTTCTGGCTCAGCCAGGACAGCAATGTCACCCCGCCGGTCTGTCTTGCCGCCTTCACTGCCGCAGCTATTGCCAAGACCCCGCCGATGCAGACCGGCCTCTATAGCTGGAAACTGGCCAAGGGGCTGTACATCGTGCCCATCCTTTTCGCCTATACGCCGATGTTGGGCGGCAACTGGATCGATGACTGTGTTATTTTCTTTTTTGCCCTCATCGGTCTCTATGCTTTTGCCGGAGGTTTTCAGGGTTTTCTCGAAAACCGTCTGCCTCTGCTCGTGCGTATTTTTTCTTTGATTCTGGCTTTTTTTCTTATTGCGCCTTGGCCGATCTGGGTACATGGTGCTGCGGCGGTGCTGTTTGTTGTTTTGTTTATCATGAACTGCAGGCAGCAGCCGCCGGCTGATAATCTGCTCTCTCCAACCCCATGAACCACACCACTCTGTATTCCATCGCCTATGGCAATGATCGTCTTACGCTTGGCCTGCCGGAACATACCGTCCATTTGTCGGTAAAAGAACCGCAGCGGGGTATCACCCCGGCTCTGCTGCAGGAGCGGCTGAGCGATTTCTGCAGCCAAAATCCCCTGGACCTTACCGACCCGGTGCTGGTTGTCGCCGATAAAACCAGACTCTGCGGTTACCCTGACTACCTGCCCACCGTGCTTGATGTTCTTCAGCAGCAGGGGATGGATGCGGAGCGCCTGAGAATTATCATTGCTTACGGCACCCATGCACGGCAGAGTGATGCCGAATGCCGGCAGGCTTATGGGTCAAGCTATGACCGGTATCCGTTTATCCACCACGATTGTACAATGAACGAGGGTTTTAAGGACTGCGGCGTAACGCGTAGTGGCACGCCGATCCGATTTCGCCATGACCTGCGGTCCGCCAGTGCGATAATCAGCATGGGGGCGGTGTCGCACCACTATTTCGCCGGTTACGGCGGCGGGCGAAAGCTTGTTTTCCCAGGCTGCGGCGAGCGCGAAGCAATCTACGCCAATCATGGATTGTATCTGGACGGTGCTGCCGGCACCATCGCCGCCGGTTGCCGGCCGGGTATCCTTGACGGTAACCCGCTGGCGGAGGATCTGTTTGAAATTGAAGAAAAATTACCGGTTGACCTGGCTATTCACGGTATTCTCGATTCCCATGGTCGTCTCTGCGACCTGCTGGTTGGCAAGGGCAGGCCGAGCTTTCTCGCAGCCTGCAGACAGCATGGGGAAAATTGTGAGGTCAGCGCGCCCGATTTTGATGTCGTGGTTGCTTCCTGCGGCGGCTATCCGAAGGATATTAATTTTATCCAGAGCCACAAGGCGGTGCACAACGCGGCGATGTTCGTAGCCGATGGCGGACTGCTGCTGCTCTATGGTGAATGTCGAGACGGTATCGGCTCGACAACCTTTCTGCCGTGGTTCAGGATGGATTCGTTTGCTGCCGCATTTGCCGAACTGTCCCGCAGCTATCAGGGCAATGGCGGGACGGCGCTGGCAATGATGACCAAACGGCAGCGCATCCTTATTGTGATGGTGACCGCTCTTGATGATGCCATCTGTCAGCTAATCGGCGTCGAGCGTTGGTCGCATGAGCGCGTCAATAACTTTCTTAACTGCGTGCAGCCAGAGCAGAGCCTGGCCTTTATCGATAATGCCAGTCTTACCGTGAGGATGAACCAGGGGCGAGAAAACACTCGGCCTGGTCACTCTCGATGGGGAGCACAACGGTAAACGTTGCGCCCTTACCCGGCATGCTGTCAATGCGGATTTCACCCTTATGTTTCTTGACGATGCCGTAGCTGATTGACAAACCGAGGCCAATCCCCTTGACTTCAGGCTTGGTGGTATAAAAGGGGCGAAAAATGTTGTCCCGGTCAGCAGGTGCAATGCCGACGCCGGAGTCCTTGATGGCGATGGTCACCTTGCTGTTTTCCCTCACGGTGCTGATCGTTATGATGCCGCCGCGGTTCTGGCAGGCATCAGCCGCATTGGTCAGCAGATTGAAAAACACCTGTTTGATTTGATCGGCAACGGCGGTGATCGGCGGCAAGTCCGGCGCATAGTAGGTTTTCACCTCAATCCGCTTTTTGGCGAAATCGTTTTTGTGCAGCAGGATGATGGCGTCAAGCGACTGGTGTATGTCCATAATCGCAAACACACCTGACGATGGCCGGTTAAAATCCTGCAGGCTGCGGATCAGCTTGCTGATTCTTTTCCCTTCGCCGATGGCAATATCAACTAATTCCGCATCCTCTTCCTCCATCGTCGACCGTTTTTTGACTCCATTCAAGATGGACATAATACCCTGCAGGGGGTTATTAAACTCATGGGCGATAGACGCAGACAATTTGCCGATCGCCGCAAGTTTTTCTGAATGTAGATAAAGTTGCTGCATTTCCTGCAGTTCCAGGGTTCGCTGTTTTACCTTCAGCTCAAGATCTACGTTCAATGCGACAAGCGCCTCTTCGGCTTGAAATTTAGCCAGGGCCACGGCTAGGTAATTGGCCAGTCTCTCCCATAACAAGATACTCGGCAAAGTAACTCGTCCCTGGCTCCGGTCGTTTAACTGGAGCAGCCCCAATCGCTCTTCACCGAGACCGAAAGGAATCAAAGCCATTGACTCGAAACCTTCTCTGATGCAGCATCTGTGGGACCGATCGGCGTGCTCCGACGTGGGCATCGACGACAGCAGTTCGTCGGCACTGTTGCACCAGAAACTGCCTTTTTCGGTGAAACAGGCTCCGGCGTGGGCGATATCGGTAGCGAGGACATTGCCGCACAGGCAGTTGAAAATTGGCTTGCCGGCGGCGCAAAAAGCCTCTGGGAAGCCGAGCCCCTCGCAAAGAGGATAATCGTCACCGTTTTTCAGTCGAATGCCGACCGCTTCGCACCCGGAAAGCATTTTGAAAAAGGTTGTCGCCGTATGGATCAATTCTTTGATTGTTGTACTTTCATTGATAAAACGAAGGCATTCAATCGTTGCTTCGCGCTCGGCCTCGGCCTGTTTTCGCCGACTAATGTCGTGGGCGATTTTCGATGCGCCGATCACCTTGCCATCGGCATCACGGATAAGCGAAACCGCCAGAGAAACTGGAATAATCGTGCCGTCTTTCTTTAGATTCAAAGCCTCGAATTTTTGTATCTCCTCGTTGCTGGCCAGCTTGTGCAGAATTTCGTCAATTTCGTGTTTATGGCCGGGAGGTAGCAACACATTTATATTTTTACCTATTGTTTCCAGGGCGGTATAACCGAAAATATTTTCAGCTCCGGTATTCCAGCTCTGAATGGTATTGTTCAGATCCATGCCAATTATTGCATCTTCGGCGCTGGTGACAATGGCTGCCAGGCGTCCCTGCATCTCTTCGGATCTTTTCCGCTCGGTGATATCCTCGAATACCGTATACACTTCCGTCGGTACCGAATTCTTCTTAAAAAATACCGGCACCGCTGCGATACTGATCCAGCGGTATTCCTTAAGTTTCGGGTTGAACACCCCCATAACTACATCTCGCACCTCCTGTCCGGTCCGCAGGGCGATCATTGATGGATGCTCCGTACCGGGGAAAACCTCCCCGGTTTCACGGATGGTGTGATATTCCTGATCAACTGAATTGCTGCCCAGGAGCTGTTCGTCGGTTTTGCCGAGGATCCTGCGTGCGGCGGGATTCATGGCAATGACTTTTCCGGTGGCGTCCTGATGGACAATTCCTTGCAGCATTGTCTCCGCCAGCAGGCGGTAACGTGCCTCACTTTCGCGTAAGAGATTTTCCGCCCGGTATTTATGCAGGGCCATATCGATTTGGATCCGTAGATCACGATCATCAAACGGCTTGAGGATATAGCCGTATGCATCGGCCTGCTGCGCCCGCTGAGCGGTGGTGGTGTCGGAGTGAGCGGTCAGATAAAGAATCGGCAGCTTACGCTCCTTAAGAATGTGCTGCGCTGCCTCGATACCGTCCATCTTTCCACCCAGGCGGATGTCCATCAGCACCAGATCAGGTTGTTCCAGCCTGGCAAGCTCGATCGCCTCTTCTCCGGTGCCGGTTGTTCCGGCCACGTCATAACCTAGCTGGCGGACTTTGCAGGCGAGATCTTCGGCGACGATACCCTCGTCTTCGACGATTAGAATGGACGTGACGTTCATGATTCCAATCCTTGCTTGGGGAATATTATCGTAAACGCGGTGCCGGGACCGGTTCCTTTTTTTATTGTACCGTCGAGTTGCCTGGTCAGTATCTGCACCAGCCGCAGGCCAAGGGTGGGGCATTGCTGCCAGTCGAGGCCATGCGGCAGCCCGATGCCGTTATCTTTCACCGACAGCCGGATCAGCCCAGCCGTGGTGTCCAGGTTCAGGTCTACCGTCAATTCGCCAAAGCTGCCGGGAAGAAAAGCATGCTTGAGCGAATTGCTGACCAGTTCGTTTAAAATCAAACCGCAGGGCACCGCCATCTCAATCGATATTGGCATGGGGGTGAGAGTCTGTTTCAACTGCACTTGTTCGGCCATCGTGCTGTGCGAACGCCACAGATATTGCAGCAGACTGTGCACATATTCGGCAAAATTCAATTGTGCCAGGTTGCCGGTCTGATAAAGCTGCTCGTGGACCAGGGCCATCGATCGGACGCGGTCACGCACATCGTTCAGTTCGGCCCGTATTCGCCTATCAGTCATATTGCCCGCCTGCAGGCTGATCATACTGGAAATTACCTGGAGGTTGTTTTTCACCCGGTGATGGATCTCCCGGAGCATGACTTCTTTTTCGGCAAGTGCAGCCTGAACCTGTTCTATGGCCTGGGTAAGCTCACTGATGTCGGTGTTGGTGCCGAACCACCGCTGTACCTGGCCGGCACTGTCCTTGATAGGGATGATTAGGGTCAAAAAAGGGCGGAATTCGCCGTCGGCGCCGCGCAGGAGAGTTGTCATATCAAAGGGTTTTCCGGTTTTAATAGAGGTCTGCCAATGTTCAAGTATCTCCGGCAGCTTTTCCGGGTCATGAACCGACTGCCAGCCCCAGCCTTCCATCTGTTCCAGAGTTGTCCCGGTATATTCATACCAGCGCTTATTAAACCAGAAGATATGCCCGTCGGCATGGGCCATCCAGGCCAGCTGGGGAATGGCGTTGATCATTGTATGAAAACGGGATTCACTGTCCGCGAGCGCCTGCTCGGCCTGTTTTCGCTCGGAGATATCGACGTTTACTCCCAAAATTCGCATTGGTTTACCGGCTGTATCAAAAATGATGCGGGCCTTGGTGGAAATCCACAGATAATGACCGGCGGCGTGACGGGTGCGATATTCCACCGTAAATGACGATTGGGGGGTAGTGAACTCATCGCGCGCTGCCTCAATTCTGGCGAGGTCTTCCGGATGGACCATCTCCCGCCACTGGGCATAAGTGGTGACAGTGTCGGGTGGCAGACCATAGAGCTCATGAAGTTCCGGGCTGAGATTCAGCGACCCATCCTCCATGTTTCTCTCCCATATACCGAGCCTGGCGCTGACTTGGGCCAACTGCAGGCGCTCTTCACTCACTCCCAATGCGTTTTGTATTTCCGCTGCCTGCTTTTGTCTGGTTAAATTCTGGAATACGCAATAGGTCTGCTGAAAATCGCCTGCCGGGTTCCTGGCGATCTTACCATCAAAGGAGACGCGGATAATCGATCCATCTTTATTAAGCATATCGAACTCGACGCCGAGAACCTCACCGACAGCCTTGAATTGCGGGAAATTCTGCTGGAAATGTTCTTGCCATGCCGGGTGGAGGAATGCGCTGAAATTCTTGCCGACGACCTCTTCTTGGCTGTAGCCGAGGGTCTCCAGCCATTTCTGGTTGACTTCCAGCAGGCAGCCGGTAGCATCCAGGGATTGATAGGCGAACGGTGCTGTGACATACAGTTGCTTCAATAGGGCATTTTCCGCGATAAGACGAGCGTTCTGCGCCTGTAATGCCGCCAGTTTCTGATCAAGCGCAGTCGTGATTTCCGCTGATTCTTCCATACCTTCTGTTGACTGATATTGATTTTTAAATAACCGTTAAGACTTAAATTATCGGAAGTAATAGTAAACTACTTTTGAGGTTAATCCAATCAAAAGGGTCTAACCAGCCGGCGGAAAACAAGCTTTGTTTAAGCTCCTCTGCACCCACCATAATCGAAAGTCTGCAATAATCTCTCCAGTTCAAGTTGTTATATTATAGACCATTGTGGGCATAAAAAATGCAAAATACTTATAAACGTCCCGATTCTGCTCTTTTATAAATGAGCGCAAGCCGCTAAGACGAACCGAAAAATCAGCGATATTTTACAACGTAAGTTATCAATAAAAATAATTAAATTTGAATTATAGTAATTGCCGGAAACCTCTGTCCGATTTCATAGGAGGAGTCCTGCGAAGATGGAATAGAGAGAGTGCGGCAACCTTGGATAAAAAAAAAATCAGAGATGGAGGAAAATATGCCCTACAAAAATATATCCGATCTTCCTGATTCGGTACGAGACACTCTACCCCGGCATGGCCAGGAAATATATCAGGCGGCCTTTAATAATGCCTGGGATGAGTATGCCGAAAGCGACGATCGGCGTGGTGACGATACCCGCGAGCAAATCGCTCATAAAGTGGCCTGGTCGGCAGTGAAGAAAAAGTATCATAAAAACGATCAGGGCCGTTGGGTGGAAAAAAAATAAAAATCAAAATGATCTGTTAACTTCAAACCAGTGAGGTCGACCATGACTATTACCAGTATCAACCCGGCAACCGGCGAAAAACTGAAGAGCTATAACGTAATGGAAAAAGAACAGGTCCTCGTTGCGATTGACCAGGCTCAGAAAGCTTTTACCGACTGGCGACAGACCGATTTTGCTGAACGAAAGGCCAGGTTGAGTGAATTTTCCCGGCTGCTGCGCGAGCAAAGTGAGGAATGTGCGGCGCTTATTACCCTGGAGATGGGTAAAAGAATTGCCGAAAGCCGTAAGGAAATTGCTTTTTGCGCCGATATAACCGATTTTTATGCCCAAGGTGCCGAAAAATTTCTTGCCGATAAGCCGATGGATCTTGAAGGAGTGGATGCCTATATCCAGTATGCACCAATCGGTGTGCTGATGGGTTTTATGCCCTGGAACTTTCCCTTCTATCAGGTCGTTCGTTTTGCCGTGCCCAATATCATGGCCGGCAACACCGTATTACTGCGTCACGCAAGTAATGTGCCGCAGTGTGCCGAAAAAATTCAACAGCTCTTTGACGCCTGCGGTCTGCCTGCAGGAGTATATACCAATCTTTTGATAGACAAAGACCTGGTAGCACCTATTGTCGCCGATAAACGGCTGCGGGGAGTCTCGCTCACCGGCAGTGAACGGGCTGGGGCCTCGGTGGCTGAGCTGGCCGGAAAAAACCTGAAGCGTACGGTACTCGAACTCGGCGGCAATGATGCGTTTATCGTCCTGGAGGACGCCGATCTGGAAGAGGTGATACCTCTTGCGGTCAAAGGGCGCATGGTCAATACCGGCCAGTCCTGTGTTGCCGCCAAAAGATTCATCGTCGTCGAACCCCTCATAAAAGATTTTACTGCTGCCATGCAAAAAGCCATGGAGGGATTGACCATGGGCGATCCGATGGACGAAAACACCGAGGTCGGCCCGCTGTCGACAGAAGACGCTGCCGTCCGCCTCAACAAGCAGGTACAGTCGGCGATCAAGGCGGGGGCCACCGTTGTACTTGGCGGCGATCGACCGGAGCGGACGGGGGCGTTTTTCAACCCGACTATATTGACCGGCATAAAACCGGACGAGCCGACATTTGATCAGGAATTGTTCGGGCCGGTGGCGACAATCTATGCCGTCAAGGACGAAGCTGCGGCAATTGCTCTGGCCAACGACTCGTCTTATGGTCTGGGAGGCTCAGTGTATACCAGAGATATAGCTCGCGGTCGGCGGGTTGCCGAGCAGATAGATACGGGAATGGTGTTTATCAATCAACCGACGAATTCTTCCGAGGAGCTGCCCTTCGGCGGCACAAAAAATTCCGGCTGGGGTCGAGAGTTATCGCATCTGGGGATTCTGGAGTTCATCAATAAAAAGCTCATTCATTGCGGGCCGGTTAAGTAATCGCTGCATGGTAAGTTTTTTAGCTAAAGTTGGTGTCGCCATCTTACCAGCCCTGAGCATAGGATTCCCTTCTTGGGTCGGCACCGGCAGTCATTGTCCCGGTCTTCTCATTGATGACGATGACACAGACTCCGCCCGCCTTCCAGGCCCAGTCGGGCCAGGTGGCTACCTGATGGCCGCGTTCTTTTAGTTCTCTGGTCGTCTCGGGGCTGACGCGTTGCTCTATTCTGAGCAGGTTGGGGTGATAGTCGTGGGGGGCAAAAGAATTAGGATAGGAGAACGTGGCAAATCTTGGCTGCTCCACGGCTGTCTGCACGTCCATTTCAAAGAGTGTTATATTCAACAGCGTCTGTAGAATAGTCTGGCATTGAGTGTCGCCGCCGGGGGTGCCGATAAGCATCCAGGGTCGGTTGTTTTTAAAGACCATAAAGGGGGCGGGGGTCAGGCGGGGTCGTTTACCGCCTGCAATCGAGCTGGCATGGTGCGTATCGACAAAAGATTGCGAACCGCGGGTGGAAACCACTATGCCGGTACCCGGAATCACCGGTCCGGAAAACGACATATCGCTTGGTACCGCCGAAACACAGTTGCCTGCCGCATCGACTACGCAGATATAGCTGGTATCAAGGTTATCGTTGTCCTCGGTGCTGGATGGAATGTTTTTGTCGGCTTTTTCATATCCCGCCGGTTGGGGCGTGTCGTTAAAGGGCCAGGGATTCCCATGATCCGGCATAACCGGACAGGCCGTGGACGAAATTCGCGCGGCAGCCTGGCTGGCATACTCTTTGGCCAATAAACCCTGCATCGGCACGGTGACAAATTTGGGATCGCCGTAGAATTTTTCCCGATCGGCATAGGCGAGTTTGAGCGCCTCGGTGATGGTATGGATATACTCGCCGCTGTTATGCCCCATGGCCTTGAGATCAAAGTGCGCAAGAATATTCAGGACCTGCAGCAATACCGGGCCCTGGCACCAGAAGCCGGCACTTTTAATGGTATAATCGCCGAAATTGATACTGACCGGACTTTCTTCGGTGCAGCTATATCCCGCCAGATCGGTTGCCTGCATCAGCCCGTCATGGGTCCCATTGAAGGCGATAATATCCGCGGCAATCGATCCTTTATAAAACTCATCCCGGGCCGCCTGAAGACCGTCAAGGCGATCTCCACGAACAGCAGCCTGTTGTTCCGCAGTAACCATCCGCTGCATGGTCTGAGCCAGGTCTCTCTGGTAGAATATTTCATCGACTTCCGGTGGTCTGCCGTTTGGCTGGTAGATCGCTTTATTAGCCGGCCATCTGGCATATTTATCCTGCAGTTCATGCAGCGAGTTGCGCATAAACTGGTGCATGGGAAAACCATTGTCAGCGAGATCAATGGCATCAGCGCAGATCCGGCCAAAGTTCATAGTCCCGTATCGGCAAAGAGCTTGCAGCCAGGCAGCAGGTGCTCCGGGGACAATACAGCGGTGGATGCCGTCGGGAATCTGACCCTTATGGTGCTTGTGGAAAAAATTGACACTTGCTGCCTGGGGCCAGACGCCGAGACCATCAATGGTAGTCGTCTCGCCGGTGGCACCAATATAGATCATCATCGGTGCCACCCCGGCGAAATTGACCATATCCGACTGGAGCACCGTCAGGCAGAGTCCCGCTGCCGCTGCTGCATCAACTGCATTGCCGCCGGCATCGAGTATCCGCATTGCCGCCTGGGTGGCCAGATGGTGACCCGATACCACCAGCTGTTTTTTGCCGCGTATCGCCGGACGATTGGACGTTCTGGTTTGTTCAAATGCGGAGTATACTTTTTCATCAGACATAGTGGTCAGGGCCTCAAAAATGTTAGAAGATGTTTAAATAAAAACGTATATGGTCGTAATTTGCAAGACATACGCCGTATTGACGGGGATTGAGTGAAGAGTCGCTTTTCATTTGCGTTATACGCCTTATTATTTATGGTGTCGTAAGTAAATGGAATTCTTACCAGGGGAACAGCATTAATGAACGAACAGATAGTCAAAGAACTCTCAGATATTGCAGGAAAAAATAACGTGTCTACTGCGATGGCCGATAAAATTACCCATTCCTACGATGCCACCCAGCAGCGCTATTTACCGGACGCTGTGGTCTATGCGGCGACTACCGAGCAGGTCAGCCGGGTGGTAAAGCTGGCCAATCGCCACAGGATCCCGGTTTTGCCCAGGGGAGCGGGCAGCGGCTTTACCGGCGGTACGCTGCCGGTTAAGGGCGGCATTGTGCTGGTGCTGACCAAAATGGATAAAATTATCGATATCGATACCGACAATCTTATCGCCGAAGTCGAACCCGGAGTGATTACCGCCGAACTGCAGCGACAGGTCGAGAAACTGGGTCTTTTCTATCCACCTGACCCGGCATCCAAAGAGTTCAGCACCATGGGCGGCAATGTAGCGGAATGCGCCGGAGGTCCGCGCTGCGTGAAATACGGCGTGACCAAAGACTATATTCTCGGCCTTGAGGTCGTCACGCCGACCGGCGACATTATCAGGACCGGTGGCCGGACCCTGAAAAATGTGGTTGGCTATGATCTGACCAAGTTGTTCGTCGGCTCGGAGGGAACCCTGGGGATTGCAACCAGGATCATCGTCAAACTGCTGCCCAAACCGGCGGCGAAAAAGACCATGCTCGTTCAATTTAGTTCCATTGACGGGGCGGCGCAGTCGGTTTCGGCCATTATCGGCGCCAAAATTATTCCCACTACCCTGGAATTTATGGATGCAGCCACCATCGACTGCATTCGTGGCGCCAGCGCATTACCTATCGTTGAAGACTGCCGAGCACTGCTGATCATTGAAGTAGATGGTGACAGCCAGGTGCTGGATCAACAGGTTGAACGTATTCTCTCTATCATCCGAGCGTTTGACATTGTCGACACCCGGATTGCCGAAACCGAGGAGGACTCAGAGGAGATCTGGCAGGTCCGACGAATTGTCAGTCCCAGCCTGCGTAAGGTCAACCCCGACAAGTTCAATGAAGATATCGTCGTGCCGAGGTCCAAGGTGCCGGATATGATCCGCGCCCTGGAAAAAATCTCCCGTGATTATGGGGTACCGATTGTTAATTTCGGTCATGCCGGCGATGGCAATATCCATGTCAATGTGATGGTCGATTTACAGCAGGAGGGGATGCCGGCAAAAATAGAAAAGGTCATGGATGAGGTTTTCAGCGCCGCGGTCAAGCTTAAAGGGGCAATTTCCGGCGAACATGGCATTGGCACCGCCAAGGCAAAGTATCTGCAGATGGAACTTGATGTCGCGACTATCGCCTATATGCAGCGAATTAAAGCGGCTCTGGACCCGAATAATATCCTTAATCCCGGCAAGATCTTCATAGAAAGTTGATGGGCCTCGGATATCGAACTTTTTGCAGAGCCCATCCATCGGGTTGAAGTGAGTTTATAGGACATCATTAGACATAATTATGACCGATACAAAGAATAAAAAATTAACGGATTTTAGCACAGCCATTCGGGAATGCGTTAAGTGCGGCGTTTGCCAAGCCCATTGTCCCACCTACCAGGTGAGCAAAAAAGAGGGAGCGGTTGCCAGAGGGAAGATTGCCCTGGCCGCAGCCCTGCTCGATGGTGAAGCCGGGCTGGAAGAGCGGCTGCAGCAGGATGTCAGCATGTGCCTGATGTGTGGTTCCTGCGTGGCTAAATGTCCCAACAAGGTGCCGACCCATGAAATAGTCGGTGCTATTCGTCGGCAGATTACCGACAACCAAGGCTTATCATTGGTCGGCAAGGGCGTTTCAACGCTCTTGGGTTCGCCTGCGCTGATGAAAACTCTGAGCAAGGGCGGTGCAATGCTTTCGCCGCTGGTCTTGAAAAAAGTACCGGAATCGAGCGGACTGCGCCTCAGGTTCCCGTCGCCGATCATGAATGATCGGAGCGTGCCGAAGATTGCCTTTCGCAATCTCTTTGACCGGGTGCCTGAATTTATAAAGGGACGGTCCGACAAACCGGTAGTCGGCTTTTTTGCCGGCTGCTCGATTACCTATGCCTACCCCGAAACAGGGGAGAATATGGTGCGTATTCTCAAGCGGATGGGATATTCTGTCTATGTGCCGAGAGCGCAGCAATGCTGCGGTATTCCTGCTCTTTCTTCCGGCAACGGCCGGCTCGTCGCAGAGCTGGCCGAAAACAATGTTAGAGCCTTTACCAAAGAGAAAGTACAGTATATTATTACCGCCTGCGCCTCCTGCAATGGTGGGATTGGCGAATATTATCAGACCATGAAGGCTGATTATGCCGACTTCACCGGCAAGGTTGTCGATTTCAGTGTCTTTTTAAAGCAGGCAGGGCTTTTTACGGAACTGGCGCAAATGGAGACATGGACCAAAAGAAGCAAGGTGACCTATCATGACCCTTGTCACCTGAAGACTCAGGGCATTACCAAAGAACCCAGAGAATTGCTGCGCGCTCTGCCCAACGTCGATTTTATCGAAATGGAAAATGCGTCGACCTGCTGCGGGCTGGGGGGCACTTTTTCGGTGTATCATTACGAAGAAAGCAAAGCTATTGGCGCGAGGAAAATTCCGGGTCTCAAGGCCACCGGGGCCGAGTTGATCGCCACTGCCTGTCCTGGATGCATCATACAGTTGCAGGATACAATCAATCACGCCGGACTGCGGATTCGGGCGGTGCATATTCTCGAATTGCTGGCCGAAGCGCTGGAAAAATCTCCCCGCAGCTAATCAATGCAGGGCAGCCTGCACCGGCGCTTTTCGTGCAGGACGATCATACCGATGCGATTAATGTTGCAAGACCGGCAATATCCATATAGGTTTTGCTCACAATACTGTTGGGCAGGTAAGCGGCCGGCAATATGCCTGGACTTTTACCGGAAATCTCCGGTACCCGATACATCTGGTTATAAGCTCTCTGTGAATGAATACCTTTCTCACTAAAATAGCGCAACTTCCTTCCATACGGACAGTGCTCTTTCTGTCGACTCAAGGGGAGGTGCTTTTTGCCGATGAAGTCGTGGCCGATGTTGCCCGACAGGCTTCTTTATGGCAGGCGATTATTAGCGAGTTGCATACGCCCATCGAGGCCGAGCTGTTTTTTGAACATGGCGGCTATTATCTCCATTCCAACGAGATAGGCTATCTTATCATCGGCATGAATGGCTTTGACCGTTTGGCCAGTATCAAAGCTGCCTGTGCGCAATTACAGACAAAACTGAGCGATGCGACGATTTGTAAAAAAGTTTTGTTTCGCATGCTGCAGGATGCCGACGAGACGAGCAAACCGCAGTTTGTTCTGACTCTGCTGCCCTATGCGGATGAAGAAGTTGCAGAAAAACTTGTTGTCCTGCTTCGGCAGAGTGGGCAATTTTCGCCCGATATACGGGCAAAACTATTGGACAATATTTGCCGGGTGCTCGGCCAAAGTCGATCGTATGTCGCGCGGCAGGTACTGCAGAAGATGCTGCAGGGCCGTGAAGCAGGAGCAGGGGATTTAACTGAAAAGGTGAAAAAAGCGGCTCAATCGGCGGTTGCCCATCTCGAGCTCGCCTTGCCGCCTGAAATAGCTACAACCTCTTCGCCGGTTGACAATCGCCCCGTGAAGGTGCTGCCCGCCGCCTCGAAGGTCGATGTAAGGGCTACATCTTCTGCTGTAGCATATAAAAGCCCGCCCCAGATGCCGGAACAACCGAAAATTGAAGCCTTGCTGCAGGGCGGGCAGAAAGCTATGGCAATCGCCCTTATGGTTGAGCAGATTGAGGCCTGTGCCGACAAGAAACAATTCGATATGGCCGAGCGGCTGCGTGAATGGCTTATCCAGGCTGATTCGTCAGCTCTGCGTGAGATAATCCGGACTGCAGAAATAATTGAGGAACAAAAAAATGCCGCGATCAGTGAAGCCCATCGCGCTGTATGGAGCAAGCTGGGTGCGGAGCTTTCGACGGATGAGTTTTCTTCGCTCTACCATGCCATGGACCATAAACACTTTCGCAATGGGGAAATTGTGGTCGACCAGGGGCAATTTGTTTCCAGCTTATTCTTTGTTGATAGCGGCAGGGTGCAGCTTTTTTCCAAAGGCCATACCGGAGAGTACGCCCTGAAAGTCATTGAGGCGGGAGAAATATTCGGTGTTGAAACCTTTTTTGATATCTCGATCTGGACGATGAGTGCACGAAGTCTTGGGGCGGATATCTCCCTTCTTAACTGGGAACGTCTCTTGCAATTGAAAGAAAGTACTCCCGCGCTGCGCAACAAGCTGATGGATTTCAGCAGTCGGTTTAAGCTGACCAATATTTCTTTTGACAAGGTTGGTATCACCAGAAGGCGATTTGAGAGGACGAAAGTATCAGGGAAGGTTGTTGTTGCCTTGCTCAAAACCAAAGGTGAAGAGAGTGGGGAGAGTCCTTTCGGCACGAAAGGTACGCTGCAGGATATCTCCCGGGGGGGGCTGGCCTTTAGTTTGCGGTTTACGAAAAAGAAGAATGCCGTCGCCTTACTGGGGCAGATGGTGCGGGTCAGCGTACGCACCGATCTCTCCGCTGATCAGCTCCAGCGCAATGGGGTGGTAAAGGCGGTCCAATGTCATGATTTTGTCGGTAACGACTACACTATTCATATGGAGTTTGCAGAGACCCTCAGTCCAGCCGAAGTTGCCCAGGCCGTGGGGAAAAAGCACTAAGCCGGTAATCTAAGTTGTCCTGGTCGCTGTCGCCAGCAGCTCGACAATCTTGCCCGGCGGACAGTCGGGGACGATATCAAGTACTGTCGCAGGCTCCCCTGACAAGATAAGTTGGTGATTGCTGCGGTGATTTACCAACGCAAAATTGAAACCGCCATAACTGTCTTTATTGGCGATCTCTATCAAGTGCTGTACCGCTTGAGTCACCTCCGCGTCCTGGTAGCATTTTTTCAGGCCCAGTTCCTTGCCGAAGGTGTTTTGCAATAATTCTATTGCGGCTGCAGCCGCGGAATTGATCTCCTGCTGCCCTGGGAAGCCTGCATTCGGGACCGGGGCAGAATCTTCCGGCTGTGGTTCGGCCTCATCTTTCATGCCTACGGCCTTCATAATAATTGGCGTAAGCTCGCTGTTGATGTTGTTCTCTCTTGGTTCACACTCGTTGCGGATAAATATTGTTGCCAAGTCCCAGGAGAAAACCTCATACGCTGCGTCAATCCCATGCTTTACGCCTACTCTTGCATCAAGTAACTGTCCTTCGTGAAAGTACAGTATTCCACCCTGGCCACTTGCTTTATCGATGATTCGGATGGTGCAGGATTTTGCATCCATCTCCATCAATTGGAGGAACACCGGAGGAGAAATATCATGCATGATGCCGGCAGCGGCCTCGAGCTGCAGAACATTGTTGATGGCGGTGACCAGCTTGTCGGTCTGGAAAGGTTTCTTAAGATAGCCGATAATACCTTCATTCCTGGCAATTGCCCGAAGTTCGGCGTCATCTTTGGCGGAAATAATAATGGCTGGAATGTCCGGATATTGCTCGCGGAGATGGACAATCAGACTCATCCCGTCCATGCGGGGCATGATCAACTCGGAAACAACCAGTGACACGGGGAATTTTTTAAGCTGCTGTACTGCCGCAAAACCATCGCCTGCGGTCAGCATGGCAAAGCTGTCCCGGTATGGTGCGAGACTCTCCGTCACAGCATTGCTCAGGATCGCATCGTTATCGACAAAGAGGATGTTTCTAATCATGAATAGTATTATAAGTTATTAAGGGTGTAAGTGTGGAGTCAAAGTCGGAGCGTCAGGATCGATAAAGACACCTTCATGGTATGGTCAATGAGTATAGTATTGCAAATATAATTGCAAGGTGCAGTGGTATTTAAATAACTCTTTTGGTAAATGGCAGGAGATTTAGGGCGAATGGACACAATTGAATGGCAGGATTTTGCTAAAGTTGAATTGCGGGTAGGTAAAATTATTGGCGCGGAAGTGTATGCCAAAGCTCGAAAACCCGCCTATATCCTCCAGGTGGATTTCGGCGAGGAGTTGGGTATAAAGAAATCAAGCGCGCAGATTACCGAGTTGTATTCTCCTGAGAGCCTTATCGGCAGACTTGTCGTCGGCGTCGTCAATTTCCCCAAGAAACAGATTGGTCCCTTTATGTCGGAATGTTTAATCACTGGTTTTCATGATGCACAGGGAGATGTGGTGCTGTGTGTGCCCGATAAGGAGGCGCCGCTGGGAGCCAAATTGTGCTGAAAAGGAGGCACTTGCTGCGGGCTCATTTTTCCCGAATGGTCCGGCCATGTCAGCAATTTTTTGCCTCGTCTCACTATACCGATGGAGCTGGCGTGTTTATATTAAACTCTGACAAATATTTGAACTGACGATTTTTACCATCTGCGGCAATAAACAATAAGTGGACCGGTGACACCGGCAAGAAAAATATGGACTATAAGGACTACTACAAGGCTTTGGGCGTGGCCAAAGACGCGTCACAGGACGAAATCAAACGGGCCTATCGAAAATTGGCTCGGAAATATCACCCTGATGTCAACAAAGACCCGAGTGCGGAATTAAAATTCAAGGAAATCAATGAAGCCAATGAGGTGATCGGCGATGCGGAAAAACGTAAGGCCTATGACAGTTTCGGCAGCGAATGGCAGGCCGGTCAGGACTTCAAACCACCGCCAAACTGGCATGCCCAACGGGACGGTTTCTCCTCGCAGCATGGTTCGGCGGAGCAATTCAGTGATTTCTTTGAATCACTCTTTGGTGGCGGACGCGGGAGGGGCAACCCGGAAGAGTTTTCATCCTTTGGCCGACAGCAGTACGATCGGGGTAATGATCTGCATGCAAAGGTAGCCATTAGCCTGGAAGACAGTTATCATGGGACGAAAAGAACTATCACCTTAAACAGAACGGTGGGTGACGGCAATGGCGGCCTGAGTGTTCAGCCGCAGTCGCTGCATGTCACCATTCCCAAGGGGGTCATCGAGGGGCAGCAGATCAGGCTGGAAGGCCAGGGTGATGTTGGTTACGGGCGGGGGCCCCGGGGCAATCTTTTTCTGGAAATTGTCTTCGAAAAACATCCCCACTTCACGGTTAATAAACGCGATATTCACCTGGTGCTGCCGGTGACCCCCTGGGAGGCTGCCCTGGGGGCAACTATTGCCGTACCGACTCTGGGCGGCCATGTCGACCTGAAGCTGCCGGCGAATTCCCAGACCGGGCGGAAACTGCGTCTCAAAGGCCGTGGCCTTTCGTCGAAAAACCAGGTTGGCCATCAATATGTGACCCTGGCCGTCCATACCCCGCCGGCGGAAACGGCGGAACAAAAAGAACTGTATGAAAAGATGGGGAAACTGATGCCGTATAATCCCCGGACCGGCTTTGGAGGTTGAACATGAAAGAAGAATATTCCTGCATCGTCCTGGACGACAGCACCACATGGGGAATAACCGAGATCTGCACCCTGTGCCGGGTGGAAAATGAGTTGGTGCACGAAATGGTCAACGAAGGCCTGGTGATTCCGGAGGGCAGTTCACCTGAAAACTGGCGGTTTAACGGTCTGGCGGTAAAAAGAATCCAGGTGACCATGCGCCTGCAGAACGACCTGCGGATCAATCTGCCGGGGGCCGCTTTGGTCCTTGATCTGCTCGATGAGCTTGAGGAGTTGCGGGCCCTGCTTAGTCGACTTCGTTAAGTGCCGGCACGAAAACCATAATCAAAAACCGAGGAGGTATTATGCGGGCAAAATTGCTTCAATTCACACCCCGGTATTTTGTTGGTCTGCTCGGCGGGATATTTCTGCTGACAGCGATGGCAGCCCATTCAGGAGAGATTCTTGAAGGGGAGCGGATGAGCCCGGTGCAGGGCAAAAAGGGAATGGTGGTTACCAGCCATTTTTTGGCGACCGAGTCCGCTCAGGAGGTGTTGAAAAAAGGTGGCAACGCCATTGATGCGGCGGTTACCGCAGCGTTTTCCCTGGCCGTGACTCAGCCCAGGTCCGGCAACATCGGCGGGGGCGGCTTCATGTTGATTTCCTCGGAAAAAAACAATGAGGTGGTTGCTATCGATTACCGCGAGAAAGCGCCGGCGGGGGCCACCGTCGATATGTTTCTTGATAAAGAGGGCAATGCCGACAGCAAGCGGTCGCGGTATAGCCACCTGGCGGCCGGTGTGCCCGGAACCGTTGCCGGCTTGGCTCTGAGCTTGGAAAAATACGGCACAATCAGCTTAAAAGAAGCGATGACACCGGCAATCAAATTGGCGGGTGAGGGGTTTGTCGTCACCCCGCATTTTAGCGACGGCCTTAAAGAAAAACAGGAGATGCTCAAGAAATGGCCCTCGTCGGCGAAAGTTTTTTATAAGCCGGATGGCAGCACCTATGAACCCGGAGAGGTTTTTGTCCAGAAAGAGCTGGCGGCAACGCTGCAGCGCATTGCCGACAAGGGTGCGAGAGAGTTTTATGAAGGCACAACCGCTGAGATGCTGGTGGCGGAGATGACCGGCCATGGCGGGCTTATCACCATGGAGGATATGAAATCCTACGCCCCGACCATTCGACAACCGGTGCATGGCAGCTATCGTGGCTATGATATCTACTCCATGTCGCCGCCGAGCTCGGGAGGGGTGCATGTGGTGCAGATCCTCAATATCCTCGAAGGCTACCCGGTCGCCGAGTATGGCCATAATTCGGCTTTAACCATCCACTTGATGGCCGAGGCGATGAGAAGGGCCTATGCCGACCGATCGGTTTTTCTCGGTGACGCCGATTTTGTCAAGGTTCCGCTCAAAGGGCTGATTGCCAAAGACTATGCCGCAAAAATCCGCGCATCGATAGACCCGGGAAAAGCGACGCCAAGTGACACCATTGCGCCCGGCAAGCCGCAGCCCTACGAAAGCAATGAAACTACCCATTTCTCGATAGTCGATGCCTTCGGCAATGCCGTTTCCAATACCTATACCATAAATTTCAGTTACGGTTCGGGCATTGTGGTTGAGGGTGCCGGCTTTTTGCTCAACAACGAAATGGACGATTTCTCCGCCAAGCCGGGGGTGCCGAACGCCTATGGCCTGCTCGGTGGTGAAGCCAACAAGGTGGAGCCGAACAAGCGGATGCTCAGCTCCATGTCACCGACCATTGTGAAAGATAAAGGTAAAAACTTTCTGGTTACCGGCAGCCCCGGCGGCTCTCGGATAATCACCACCACCCTGCAGGTGATCATGAATGTCATCGATCACGGCCTAAATATCCAGAGTGCCGTAACGGCACCGCGCATCCATCACCAGTGGCTGCCGGACGAACTGCGGATCGAAGAAGGTATCAGTCCCGATACCGTCAAGCTTTTGCAGGGAATGGGCCATGACGTGCAACAGAAGGAGGCTATGGGGGCTATTCAGTCCATCATGGTAAAAGATGGCGTGATGTACGGCGCGGCCGATCCTCGCAGATCGACCGCGCTTGCTGCCGGCATTTAAAGGTATGAAAGCCAAGACAAGGAGATTTTGATCTGGTGTCATCCCCTTGCTGTCTGCTACCCGCGATTGTCCACCTTATTCCGGATGATTAACCTGTACGACCAGTTTGCCGAAATTTTTACCTTGCAGCAGTCCGATAAAGGCTTCCGGTGCCTTGTCCAGCCCTTCGACCATATGTTCACGGTATTTGATCTTGCCGGCCTTGAACCATTCGGTCATTTGCCGGGCGAATTCATCATAGCGATCGGCGTAGTCCTCAAAAATAATAAAACCCTGCACCGTAAGGCGTTTGATGAGAATATTGGCCATGAGCAGAGAGAGACGATCCGGGCCGTCCGGCAACTTGGTCGCGTTATACCTGGAGATCAGTCCACATACCGGAATCCGGGCGCTGGTGTTTAACAGCGGCAGAACTGCATCGAAAACCTTGCCGCCGACGCTCTCAAAATAGATATCGATTCCTTTGGGGCAGGCTGCTTTTAATTGTTCGGCAAAATCGACTGCATAATGATCGAGGCAGGCGTCAAAACCAAGCTCTTCCCGGGCATGGGTACATTTCTCCGTGCCGCCGGCTACCCCAACCACCCGGCACCCCTTCAATTTGCCGATTTGTCCCACCGTCGCTCCCACCGGTCCGGTGGCGGCAGCGACCACCAGGGTGTCGCCTGCTTTTGGGCGGCCGATATCGAGCAGCCCCATATAGGCGGTAAAACCGGGCATGCCCAATACTCCTAAGGCATACGACGGGTTTTCCGGCTTTGGCCCCAGATTGATAAGATCCGAGCCATCCGAGACGGCATAGTCCTGCCAGCCGCTGTTCGCCAGGACCCAGTCGCCCTCCTGGTAATCGGGATTATGAGAGGCCGCAACGCGGCAGACCGTCCCGCCGACCATGACCTCATCGATTTTGACCGGTTCGGCATAGGAAGGTGCATCGCTCATCCTTCCCCGCATGTAGGGATCAAGAGATAGATAAATCGTGTGCAGAAGTATTTCGCCCTCCTTGGGCTCCGTTATAGCCGTTGTTTCCAGGCGAAAGCTTTTATCGGTCGGTGCACCTTCCGGGCGTAACGCCAAGACAATACGACGATTTTGATTGGTGTGTTGAGTCATAAATTGAATCCTCCCCATTTTATTTTACATGCATACATCTGATCTGGTTGTTGTCGATAACATTCTCGAACGATAAGCACTGTGTCTTAATTTGCCCGGTGGAAAATTACCGTAAACAAACCATTGCTCGTCCAGTATGCAAAGGGTACGATAAAATAATTCCCTGCTGGATAATTTTCCGCTCATCCGTTGCAGTAAAGAGGCGGATCAACTTTATAATTCGGTTTTCGCAATATGAATTTCTGCTCCCATTGTGCTGCACCGGTCGTCTCTCTGATCCCAGAGGACGATAATCTGCCCCGATTTATCTGTACTTCCTGCGGTCAAATCCATTACCGGAACCCAAAAATAGTGGTAGGTTGCATCCCCATATGGGAGAACAGCGGCGAGAGCAGTATCTTACTGTGCAAAAGAAACATTGAGCCGAGAAAGGGGTTCTGGACCCTGCCGGCAGGATATCTCGAGTGCAACGAAACCACGGAAGCCGGTGCCAGGCGCGAGACATCGGAGGAGACCGGAGCGGTGGTTGTCGGCTTGCAGCCTTATCGTCTCTTTGATATTGTGCATATCGGCCAGGTGTATCTGATGTTTCTTGCCCGGCTTGAAGCTCCTCACTTTCATCCGACCAGGGAGTCCATGGAGGTCAGGCTATTTGCCAAGAAAGATATCCCCTGGTCCACTATCGCTTTCCCGGTCATTGCAAAGACATTGCACCATTACTGGCACGATTTTCGGGAAAAAAGTTTTTTCTTTCGTCGGGTTGAGGAAACGTCGAAGATAAAAAATGGGTAGAAGGATTTCAGGGCGAAGGTGCGCTTTACCGTTTCATCTTCAGCAGGAAGTGATTATTTTTTCCGCTGTCACCCATCAAAATAAAAACAGGGAGAATGCATGCAGAAGGCCGCAGATATAATGACCAAAGACGTTATCACCGTTACCCCGGAGACAACCGTAACCGAACTGGCCCTGCTGCTGGCCTCGAACAGCATCGGCGGTGCCCCTGTCCTTGATTCTTCCGGTGCTCTTGTCGGCGTGGTGACGGAAAATGACCTGATCGATCAGAAAAAGAAGATCCATATTCCGACCGTTATAACTATCCTTGATTCGGTTTTTTATCTTGAGAACCCGGACAAGATGGAAAAGGAAATGAAGAAAATTGCCGGAGCAACGGTGGGAGATATTTACACCAAAAATCCACGCACGGTAACCGAAGAAACGCTGATCGACGAGATAGCCACCTTGATGGCGGAAAAGAATGTCCATACCCTGCCGGTCATGCGCGATGACTCGCTGGTTGGCGTGATAGGTAAAAGGGATATAATAAGAACCTTAATTACCTGAACCCTGAAAGATGACATAGTTATTTTTCCCCTGACGTTTCGCCTGATACAGGGCAATGTCGGCATTTTTTATCAGTGTATCGGCATTGTCCCCGTCACGTGGATAGATGGCGATCCCAATACTTATGGTGACGGCGAGTACATGCTTTTCTATGCTGAATGGGCCGGCAAGGCCGCTGAGCAGACGATTTGCCAGCGCAATAACATTATTTTCCGAGGAGATATCACCACCAATAATCAGAAATTCATCACCCCCCAGGCGAGCGACCGTATCTTCTTCCCGCACCTCGGCCAATAATCTTTGCCCCACCTGCTGCAGCAGGGTATCGCCAAACGGATGGCCCAGAGTATCGTTGACATATTTAAAATTATCCAGATCCATAAAAAAAACGGGAACTTCGTTCCTGTTACGTTTTGCCTTAGTGAGCGTCATATGCAGGCGGTCTCTGGCCAGCAGGCGATTGGGCAAACCGGTTAGACTATCGTGGTACGCCTGGTGCCTTATCCGATCTTCTCGCAGCTTACTGTCGGTTATATCGTGAGAAATCGCCACGAAATTGGTTGTTTTCCCATTGCCGTCATAGATGGCACTGATACTGAGACGTGCCGGAAATGCTTCCCCACTGGCGCGCCGATTCCAGATTTCACCTACCCAGCTCCCTTTTTCATGAATACTTTGCCACATTTCCCTGTAGAAATCAGCCCCGTGCCGGGCAGATTTTAGGATTCGTGGATTTTTGTTCAAAACCTGGCTGGCCTCATATCCGGTAATGTTGGTAAATGCTTGATTAACCGCAATGATATTGGCCTTTTCGTCGGTGATGACAATTCCTTCTAAGGCATTTTCAAAGACCTTGGCAAACAACTGCAAGTTTTGTTCGGCAGCAATTTGCGGCTCTTTTTTACCCGGCATGTCTGCCGCAGATGCTGGGCGCTTGTTGCTATAGCTTTTCATGTATCCCACAAATAATCATTGAGTTTGTTAGAGGTTTTGGCTGCACATGCTCTTTAGTGAGAGTATAGCAAAAATGAATGTAAATGGGGAGTTTGTGGTACAAGAACAAAGAGGTCGATTGCAAATATCTGCAGATGCAATATAGTTGCATTGGCATGTGGCGGTGGCATGAATGTATTCTCTTTTGTTATGGTTAGACATGAAAATAAAATTATTTCTCTTAAAACTCAGCATATTGTTGACGTTGTTTCTGGCGGCACCTGGTCAGGCGAACCAGCGGCCGATTGTTTTTGTCAGTATTGTACCGCAAAAATATTTCGTGCAACAGATTGGCGGTGATCTGGTGCAGGTCGAAATCATGGTGCAACCGGGTGCCAGCCCGGCAACCTATGAGCCTAAGCCCTCGCAAATGGCCGCGCTTGCCGGCGCAGCAGCGTATTTCGCCATAGATGTTCCTTTTGAAAAAGCCTGGTTGGGCAAGATAGCTGCGGTCAATCGGAAGATGCCCATTATCCGAACCGACAGCGACATAGAAAAAATAGCCATGGCCGCGCATCACCATGATGAACAGGAAATGGAACAAGAAGAAGAGGCGGGGCATATAATTCTTGACCCGCATATCTGGTTGTCTCCGGTTCTGGTTAAAAAACAGGCTGCCGTGATCTTAGCCGGCCTTAAATCGATTGTTCCTGAGCATGCGGCGGAGCTTGATGCCAATTACCGGCGATTCTTAGCGAAAATCGATACGCTTGACAACCTGTTGCAAGAACGGCTGCAAGGCAGTAGAGGCTTGCAGTTTATGGTATTTCACCCGTCCTGGGGCTATTTTGCCCGGCAGTATGGCCTGGAACAGGTGCCGATTGAAATTGAAGGGAAAACTCCCAAACCAGCGCAGCTCGCCAAACTGATCGCGAATGCCAGAAATCAGAATATTCATATTATTTTTGTGCAGCCGCAGTTTTCGCGAAAAAGTGCCGAAGTTGTCGCCAGAGAAATTGGCGGCAAGGTCGTTTTCGCCGATCCTCTGGCGGAAGACTGGCTGCATAACTTAGCAGAAGTTGCGGAAAAATTCAGGCAGGCGGCCAAGTGAGACAAAAATCAAATGAATAACCCGGTAGTGCAGATCGAAGACCTGTATTTTTCTTACAATGGTCAGGAAGTACTGCAGGATATCAACCTGACCGTGCGAAAAGGCGATTTTGTGTCGATTATCGGCCCCAACGGCGGCGGCAAGACGACCCTGTTGAAACTGATTCTCGGCCTGCTGCGGCCAGGCAGAGGGACTATTCTGGTGCAGGGCAGAGCACCTTCGGCAAATGGTACGGTGATCGGTTATGTGCCGCAGGTTATCAACCATAACCTCAATTTTCCGGCCAGTGCCATGGATGTGGTCTTGATGGGCAAATACGATCCGGCCAAACGTTCCTTGTTTCGCAATAAACAACAGGAGAAAAAGGAGGCCCTGGAGGCGCTGAGCCAGATCGGCATGGCTGATTTTGCCGGCCGCAAGATTACCGATCTGTCCGGCGGTCAGCGGCAGCGGGTTTTAATCGCCAGAGCTTTGGTAACTAAACCGGAGCTGCTGGTACTCGATGAACCGACGGCCAGCCTTGACACTAAAGGACAGACCGATTTCTTCAATTTATTGCAGGAACTCAACCTCAATTTGACAATTCTGGTGGTCAGCC
>CAVPXN010000007.1:0-404722 GCA_963709745.1 uncultured delta proteobacterium | reverse complement strand
ATGAGCAGACGGTGTCGTTGCTGGGGCGGGGCCGCATGTACGTTCTCACCCGGCAGAAAAACGTTCATTGTCGACTGCGCTTCCAGCGCCGCCACATAGCCGATGAGCTGGTGCCCCTCGTCCTGGGCAGCATCCCAGATAACCACTGAAGCCGGCCGGCCGATGACGGCGTTGGCCACCGTCTCGGGACAGAACCAGTCGGTGACCGCAATCCGCCCCGGCTTCGCTCTGTCAATCGTCTTGGCCGCCGCCAGATGCGGCAAGCCCTTGCCGTCGGTTGTCGCCACCAGTACCAAGCTGCTGCCGGCAATTTCCAGCGCCCGATCAATAACCTTGTCTCTTCTCATAGCCAGCTCCTTCCTTGCCTTTGTCTGTCTCTATCAGAAAAAAATAGGCCGTGATCCGGATTTGTCAAACCCCGGATCTGCAACATCAGCAGAGGGCACGGCGAGGCGGAGTTAGGGAGTTATAGTGCCGAGTTTAGCTGAGGTGGTCAAGTAAAATGGAGTCGTAAAAACCCCCAAAAGGGCATAGCAATACCCAAAGGGCACTCATTTTAGTCCCCCCTTGAGGGGGATCGAAATCTTCATCTTGTTGGGCACGCCCGAAGGAGTGCCCTTGAGAAGTTTTTTTTTTTTTTTTTAATACTCATTCCCTGGACTCTTGGGCTCTGTAATTCTCCCCAAGGTTTCTGACCCGAATGAGTATCTTGTTTCCATATTTTTTTGGGTTTTTTTGCTTCCCGGGAATACTGGTTTGATATATTAATTCGTTGAACAGGGTGGTTAAGGATGACACCGTATTTACGTTGAACCTTTTGGGTTTAACCAGAGTCCCATCAGGTAATGTATAATTGCCATATTCCACAACTATATAGCTCACTGTATCCGTGTTGTTGGTGTTGTCCGGATAATCATTATGCTGCACCTGGATATTGAAGCCCTCTGCAGTAATATCGCTGACGCTGATGACATTCTGGAATGTCTCATTTCTGGCGATGGTGTTGGCAATAATTACCGGTTGCGTGTAGGTGTTTTGAAAACCTATCCAAACAGGAGAATTGCCCACTGCAATTTCACCGGTTTCAAAAATAGGAGCTGGAGAAGATTGTGGATCAGTCGGATCAAATTTCGTGAAGATCTCTACCCCATTAGGAATCCCATCATTGTCTGAGTCTTCGTCGATCAGGTTGGCTAGCCCATCCCCGTCACTGTCGATCTCTGGATTTAATCCGGAATTGAGCCAGGAAAGATATTCATCTCCGTCAGTTATCGCATCTCGATCAGTATCATAAAGCCCTGGATGGGTGTGGAGGGCAAGTTCTTCACCGTCAGTCAGTCCATCATTATCACTATCTCCTTCCGGATTAAAAAGGGGTGATGGCAAAGTATCCCCAACTTTTGCGGGATGAACGACTTCACTGTCAGCTGACTGTTCTTCAAGAACTGTCAACCTGGTGTCGGTGATAGAGAGACTGTTCATGCCGATTATTGCCGTGTCTATGTCATTGGCACTTTGCATATCAGCTAATACAAACGGGATGATGGGGAATTGTTGTTTGAAGGAAACTGTTGATACCTCATCGGTGAGAATGGTTTCGGTTGTTCCTGCCTCGACCATTAGACCATCGACCGCGCCGGACCATTTTTCCATGGCAATGTAGCATACTGTCTCTTCAGCATGGCTCCCATCGTTGTCTTCCTGTTCCTGCATGGTGATGGAAAAGCCATGGAGAGTTACTTCTTTCGTCCTGAGAATTGCCGCGTTGATCTCGTTTTCGGTCACAATCGACGATAAAACGACCGGTTGGCTGGCAAAAGAATTTGTAAAATGTATAGGTTGGAAGGTGTTAAGACCAGATACGCTGGTACATTCGGCGGTGACATAAACGTTATCGGCTATCTGGTGGTAGCCCCGTTCCATAACCATAAAGGAGACTATCTCTTCGGGATTGACACCATCTGCGTTGTTCCACTACGGATCCGGATGTCGAAACCTTGGCTGGTCAGGTTGCGGATGGACACTATACTTGCCTCAAGACCGTTCATGGTCGTTGATTTGGCGATTACCGATGGTGACGTATATTCAGTGCTGAAATTAACATGTTGCCAAGTTGATGTGACCAGCAGCTCACCTAATTCGAAGGCAAGTTCACTAGCTACTTCATTGATAAGGATATTGACAGTACCATTGTTGGAAGTAAGGGATCCGTCTGATGCTACAAAGGTAAACAGGTCTGCTCCGGAAGCATCGACATCCGGGGTATAGGTAAAGGAACCATTGTCGGTAATAAGAACAATGCCTTTTTCGGGAGCCTTCGCTATGTAAAAATGTAATGTATCTCCATTTTCATCTGTGGCAATAAGCTGCCCGCTGTACGAAGCGCCCTGATCGACAGAGAAACTGCTACCCTGGGCGACAGGAGCGATGTTGACATGTTGTATGGTAACATTCACCTGAGCGGTATTTGAAGTACTACTGCCGTCGCTGACCCTGAAGGCAAAGGAGTCGGAACCGGAGGTGTTCTGCTGCGGTATGTAGGAGAATTGCCCACTGGCGGTAATATTGACAGTACCTTTAGCAGCTTGAGCGACTAAAGTGTAAGTGAGGCTGTTGCTTTCAGTATCTGTTGCCGAGAGTTGACCAGTATACGAAGTGTTTTCAGTTACGGAGATGCTTGTACTGTTTGCAACAGGGGGGTCGTTAACAGGATTTATGGTAACATTGACAGTAGCCGTATCTAAAGTAGTGCTTCCGTCACTGACGTTGAAGGTAAAAGAGTCGGAACCGAAGAGATCGTGCCCCGGGGTGTAGGTGAAAGAACCAATAGCAGAGATCGTTGCTGTCCCTTTATTTGGTTGGGCGGCGAGCGAATAAACGAGAGTATCTCCATCAATATCCGTGGCCGACAGGGTACCTGAATAATTACCGTCTTCGTTGACAGAAAAAGCGATACTGTTTGCAACTGGGGAATCGTTAACCGGGCTTAAATGGATGGTTACGGTTGCCGGGCTTGATGTTCCGGCACTATTGGCAGCTGTGTAGGAAAATGCATCGTCACCAGAGTAATTGGGGATAGGGGTATAGTTAAATGAACCGGTATTGTCTTGTACTGTTACCATTCCGTGCCCTGGCTGCGAAACTACCGTGAATGTCGGAGTGGTGCCTCCAGAGCTGCTGGCCTCCAGTTGTCCGGATAGAGGAGTATCTTCGCTGCCCTGCAATGAAATATTGCCGACGGTTGGTGGCTGTGTAGTTGCTGCGCCGGGCACAGTGTAGACGACTTCGTCCGAGTAATCACTCACCTCGGTTGGCGAATATGCGGTTGCCGCAAAATAATATGTAATTCCTTCCTGCAAGCCATCGACTGAATGAACGATCCAGCCATCTACTGCTTCAGGCAGACCTGCGTCAACCACAAAACTGTAATTGCGACTGCTGGTGCCGTAATGAATATTGTAACCGGAAAGCGTCGGTTCAGTGTTTGCTGTCCAGCTGAAGGTTGCTTCAGCTCCATGGGCGGCAAGAGCTGTTATTAAGAGCAGGAAGGTGGAAAAAACACAGGTTTGGCCTTTTTTACATATTGTCATGGGTTGTCTCTTTCGTTTACCCCGCTGCCATATTTTTCTTTTCGAAAAACGTAGGCTGGAGGCTTTGCGTCACGCCCTTTCGAAGCGTTTTGCCATTGTCGGGAAAAACCCAATCGATCCTTCTATACACAATTGAAAAAACAAAGGTTTGGGCATTTTTACATATTGTCATGGGCTGTCTCTTTCGGTAGCCCCGCTGCCTTATTTTTCTTTTCGAAAAAAGTAGGCTGGAGGCTTTGCGTCACGCCCTTTCGGGAAGCGTTTTGCCGTTGTCGGGAAATTTCCCAGTTCGATCCTTCTACAAAAAATTGTGAAACAGTCTGTGCAAATCTGGTTCCATTTTTTAGTGCTATCTATCCCGCTGTAATTGGGGTCAGGCCAAGAATGCCTTTGACGAACTGATTCGGGCGGCGGATCTGCTCCCCGATAACCTCGATGCGAGTCTGAAGGTGGCATTTATCTATATGCTGTCCGGAAAAAAAGAAGAGGCCCGCAAGCGGGTCGACCGTATTTTCGGTAAAAATCCGAAACATCGGGATGCCCTGGCGCTTTTAGCGCAGCTTGAATTCACGGAATAAAATTATGATCACGCCTTGGCACGCTTGAAAAAATAGGTGCAGAGCTTGATGCATCCGCCGAGCTGCAGAATCTTAAAGGACGCATCCTGGTTGCTCAGGAACAGTGGGCAGGAGCTGAGCAGGCCTTTCAGAAGGCTATAGCCATCGATGCAGCCGACTTTGCCAATTATAAAAATCTGGTGCTTTTCTATGACACGAGGGGGGAGAAGGATAAAGTTCAGAAACTTTTAGTTGAAATTGCGCAAAAATTTCCAAACGATGCCTGCGCTCACCTCCTGCAGGCGAGCTATTTTGCCAAGGCGGGGGAGATAGAGAAGGTTGAGGCGGAATTGGCGAAGGTAATTGCTGTTGAGCCAAAGAATGCTCGTGTTCGGCTGCAGCTTTATGACTACTTGAAGCAAAACGGCAAAAACGATGAAGACGAGCAGGTGTTGGTTAAAGCGCGGACCGACATCCCGGATAATGCGGATCTGGCGGCGGCGTTTGCCAGCTATTATATTGACCGGGGGAAGTTTGATGAGCCCAGTCACTTTTAAAAGAGCTGAAGGAAAAGAGTGGCGGGCATAGCGGCACCAAGCTGCTGCAGGCTCGGTTTTTGTTGAAAGAAGGAAAAAGTTACTATTTTTCATGGATATCGAGGATAGTAGGAGCGGGGATCTGGGGGAGAGAAGGGCCGGCATCCGGCAAGACAGTGATGACCTGAGAAAATCCACTTTCATTGGTGCCTTCATAGGCCGTCAGGGCGAAGTGGTAGGTGGTGTTGTCCTGCAGCCCGGTGATGGTAAACGTTGTTTTTTTGCCGACAGAAATTGGTGAGGGGCCGAGGGGAGAATCTGTTCCGTTGAAGGGTGGGGTGGCAGTGCCGCCTTTTTTATAATAGAGTTTATAGCCGGTGACAGGTTCCGGATTTGCCGTCCAGGTAAAGGTGTAATCCTTGGCACTTGCTAATGTGGCTGTGGTTGACCACATCAAAATAAGTAGAGAAAAAACAAAAAAGTATTTGATTTTAATTCGAAAAGTTTTCATTGCTGCATCTCCCAATGCCGGTTTTCCGCTCTTTCTACTCTTCTTCCACGTCGTCGTGGGGCGCCTGGTGAAAAGCCATGACCTTGCTCACATCGATGAGCAGACGATGTCGTTGCTGGGGCGGGGCCGCATGTACGTTCTCACCCGGCAGAAAACCATTCATTGTCGACTGCGCTTCCAGCGCCGCCACATAGCCGATGAGCTGGTGCCCCTCGTCCTGGGCAGCATCCCAGATAACCACTGAAACCGGCCGGCCGATGACGGCGTTGGCCACCGTCTCGGGACAGAACCAGTCGGTGACCGCAATCCGCCCCGGCTGCGGTCTGTCAATTGTCTTGGCCGCCGCCAGGTGCGGCAAGCCCTTGCCGTCGGTTGTCGCCACCAGCAGCAGGCTGCTGCCGGCAATTTCCAGCGCCCGATCAATAACCTTGTCTCTTCTCATAGCCAGCTCCTTCCTTGCCTTTGTCTGTCTCTATCAGAAAAAAATAGGCCGTGATCCGGATTTGTCAAACCCCGGGTCTGCAACATCAGCAGAGGGCGCGGCGAGGCGGCGGTCGGGAGTCCGGGGGAGGCTCACCGCCACGTCCGATTTCTCAGGAGCTGTCCTGCAAAAGAGGACATTTTCCCTCCCGCCTTGCAGAACTTTTTGGACACTGGGGTTCTGCTTGATCTGTCGGTTGACCGCCTTGGTCTCTTCAATTGCTGCGCGCACGGATGTGACCTGGTACAGAGGTTGATTATGCTCTGCTGTGCCTTTGTTTACTGGCTGTCCAGCCTTTCATTGCGCCGGACGCTTAGGTGACGCGCCTTAATGCAACTAAGCTTGCATACTGGCATGCATCTGGCATCACCTCTGTAGGCTGCCTGCCTGTCGCCCGACAAAAGCGGCAGGGCGGCGTTCTCCGACGCCCAGCGCAGCTGAGAGTGCTCATGCGGCGGAGACGGATCGGGAATTGACCGAGCTGGCTGAGTCGACCATCAACACCAAAATCAACTAGGCGAGGGGGGCGACCCCTGCACAACCTCGGGCCGGCCGGGTGAGGTCGGCCCGTCGCCGGATGTTAACCGCCGCCTCAAATCCAGGAACAACCTAGATTTGAGGCGGCATACCGAGAAGGAGGACAAGGCCATGTCGCAGCATGAATCAAAAAGCACCACTGACCACCAGCAGATCCGGGCCTGGGCAGAAGAGCGGGGCGGAGTGCCGGCCACGGTAAAAGGCACCTCGGGCAGTGCGGAAAAAGCCGGGTTGCTCCGCATTCATTTTCCCGAGTACAGCAGTGAAGAACAGTTGGAGCAGATAAGCTGGGAAGACTTTTTCAGTAAGTTTGACCAGGAAAACCTGCAGTTTCTCTATCAGGAAAAAAGCCAGGACGGCAAAACCAGCCGCTTTTTTAAGATGACGCGGCGATAGCAGCCATGCCGGACTCAGGGAGCGTCGCGCATTATGGCACTACTTGCAGAGCAGCGCAGCCAGCACGAAAAAGTCGCCATCAGCTTGAGGATTATTGCGTTTCTTCTGTTGCTCGCAGTTGCTGTTCTGGTCAGAAATGTTTTATTGCTGAGCTTTATTGCCGTGTTGCTGGCGGTTATGATGAGTTATCCGGTAAATTTTCTTTCCCGGATACTGCCGAGAAGCATTGCTGTCATTCTCACCTTGATACTCATGCTGGCAGGCATTGGCGCGCTGGGAGCCCTGACCATTCCCAAAGTCACCGAGGAGTTTCAGTCGGTAATGAAGCGGCTTCCCGACGCGATTGACCAGCTGGAAGAGGTATACGCCAAATTTACAAGGAGCCCGCCGGTTCCACAGCTTCCCGCGGGCCAGGAAATTATCGACCCCCTGGGCAAGCGGTTTGGCGGACTTCTCGAGTCCGGCATCAAAGGATTCATTCCCGCAGCAAAAGGACTTTTTGAGACTTTTGCGACGCCCCTTTTTATCCTGATTCTTGCCGCTTTTCTGGTCTACCAGCCTCGAGCATACAAGAACGGGGTGCGAAACCTGACGCCCAGGAACAGGGAAAGCATATTCAACGAGACCTGCAATCGCTTAAGCGTGGGGCTTAAGCACTGGGTAGGAGGAATCCTGGCCTCCATGCTGCTGATGGGTATTTTTACCGGGGTGGGACTGGCGATTGCCGGCATTGAAAACTGGTTCATGCTGGCCATATTTACTTTTCTCGGCACCTTTGTCCCGTATCTGGGCGCAATCGCCAGTGCCTTGCCCGGTCTGCTCATTGGGCTGGCGCAGTCGCCGCAGCACTTTCTCTATGCCTGCCTCGTCTATATTGGGGTGCATGTGCTCGAGGGGTACATTGTGCAGCCGCTGATAATGAAGGAGGCCGTCGCCATTCGCCCGGCGCTCCTGCTGTTCGGCCAGGCGGTCCTTGGCTCCCTCTTTGGCGTGCTGGGCATCATTGTCGCGGCGCCGCTGCTGGCGTGCATGCAGATTGTCGTGCAATACCTCTATGTTGAAAGACTGCTGGGCCGGACCCCGGAGGAGAAATAGTATTTCTCTTTTTTCTTGTAATACATGTCTTACGGATATAATGTAAAATTTGTGCTACAAATGCAACGCACCAAATACTCTGGAGGTTACCATGAAAACAGCTACAATCCCCTCACTTAGGGTTGACCCGGAATTACGGCATGCTGTTGAGCATGCTTTACACGACAATGAGACGATTTCGAGTTTCGTCGTAGAATCCCTCAGGGCTCAAGTCAGACGCCGCAGACTGCAGAAAGAATTTATTGCTCGTGGTCTAACGTCCCGCGAGGAGGCCAAACAAACCCTGGAATATTTTGACGCTGACACCATACTTGATGAGTTAGGAACCATCCTTGTTAGTAAAGAGTAAAGATGAGCTATCATGTTCGCTATACCAAACAAGCCAGGGAGGACATCAAACGCCTTTATAGCTTTCTTGTAACACGGGATCGGCACGCCGCTATCAGGGCAAAAGATGCAATCGCAAATGCCATGAAATTCCTTGAGGAATTCCCATTTTCCTGCCGCAAGGCATCCTCAGACAATTCCTTTTTACGAGAAATGCTTGTCTCTTTTGGACAAAGTGGATATGTCATGCTCTTTGAAATCGAGGACAGCAAGACCGTCACCATCTTAGCGATACGCCATCAACGGGAAGAAGATTATCACTGATAGAGAAATAGGGGATAGACCACGTTTTATGGAAAGAAAAACGTGGTCTGTCCCCTATTTTCTAAAATCAATGGGAGAAAAAAATGATTGAAAAGGCTTTTCAAGACCACTATCCTGATGAATTCGCTCATTGTTATGGGTGCGGCCGGCTCAATGCGGGGGGCTTGCAGATCAAGAGTTACTGGGACGGCGATGAGACCGTCTGCCATTTTACTCCGGATGCCAAATATTCCGGCGGGTTTCCGGGCTTTCTCTATGGTGGCATGATAGCCTCCCTGCTGGACTGCCATGGGGCGGCGACAGCCTCGGCGGCCAAGGCCCGGGCCGAGGATAAACCGCTTGGCCGATTTGTAACCGCATCCTTGACGGTTAATTTTCGTGCGCCAACGCCGATAAATACCGAACTCGAGATCCGCGGCAAGGTTACCGAAATCAAAGGACGCAAGGTCCTGATGGATCTTACTCTTTCGGCGAGCGGCAAGCTGTGTGCTGAAGGATCGGCGGTGATGGTCCAGATCCCGGAAAAATAAGATGACCAAATCTGGAAACTCCATTAAATAACGCCACTAGCGATCGTGGTAGAATTATTGCTTACCTATTAAAAAAGAGATCTCGTCAGTTAAAAATATAACATGGAGTAAAAAATGGCCGATCAACAAACCAATGCAGCCCTCCAGGAACGCCGCAATAATATCATCGCCAAAGGTGTCGGCAGTTCCACCAGCAAGTATGTAGCCCACGCCAAAGGGGCGGTTATTACCGATGTCGAAGGTCAGGAATATCTCGATTTCGCCGGAGGTATTGCCGTGATGAATGTCGGTCACTCCCATCCAAAGGTGGTTCAGGCCATAAAGGATCAAGCGGAAAAATTCACTCACACCTGTTTTATGGTTGTCCCCTACGAATCGCCGGTCAAACTAGCCGAGAAATTATGCGAAGCAGTCCCCGGGACATCGAAAAAGGCCGCCATGTTTGTCAATAGTGGCGCCGAAGCGGTCGAAAATGCGGTGAAAATTGCCAGATACTACACGAAGAAATCAGCCATAATTGCTTTTGAAAGTGCTTTCCATGGTCGCACCTTGCTGGGGATGTCACTCACCTCAAAAATCAAGCCGTACAAATACGGTCTCGGTCCGTTTGCCCCTGAAGTGTACCGAATGCCCTATGCTAACTGCTATCGCTGCCCATTTGGCAAAGAGTATCCAAGTTGTGAAGTAGCTTGCGCGGATCACCTGGAGGAGTTCCTTATCGGTCATGTTGGCGCCGAGCAGACAGCCGCAATCGTTATTGAGCCTATCCAGGGGGAAGGTGGTTTTATCGCCCCTCCTAAAGAGTATTTTAAGAAATTGAAAGAAATCTGCGAAAAAAATTCGATCCTGATGATTGCCGATGAAATCCAGAGTGGTATGGGCCGGACCGGATATATGTTCGCCATGGAGTATTATGGAGTGGAGGCCGATATCACCACCGTGGCCAAGAGTCTTGGGGCCGGCATGCCGATTAGCGCTGTAGTAGGCAAAAAGGAAATAATGGATGCCGTGCATCCAGGCGGAATTGGCGGAACCTACGGTGCCAACCCAGTGGCCTGTGAGGCGGCTCTGGCAGTTTTTGATGTCTTTGAGTCGGAAGATCTGCTTACCAAGGCAAAAAACCTGGGCGAAAAATTGCACGCCACTTTGAAGGGGTTCCAGGAGAAACATACGCTCATCGGTGATGTTCGGGGACTTGGTCCGATGATCGCCATGGAGCTTGTATCCGACAGGAAAGCAAAAACACCCGCAGCCGAAAAGGCCAAGCAGCTTGTGCAGTTCTGTATGGACAGAAATCTGATCATTTTGGCTTGCGGCACCTACGGCAATGTGATCCGGTTATTAATGCCGTTGGTGATTACCGAGGACCAACTTGCGACGGGTTTGGAAATTATAGACAATGGGCTGACCGCTATCAGTTAGGGGCCATTTGCCTAAAGGGTTGAACAGGTGCATCCGGGCATGGCGCAAAGCCGGCAGCTTTGCCCGGACATCATCGAGTCGTGCGCGTTCGAGTTGTGCGGTGACCAGGGCTTCCCCTTCGCCTGCGCCGGCAAGCATGACGCCGAAGGGATCATAGATGGTGGTTCGGCCGGCGAATTTCTCGCCGCAGAGGTTGGCTCCGCAGACATACATGGTGTTTTCGATGGCCCGGGCCTGCAGCAGGGTCAACCAATGTTCTTCTTTCATTGGACCGGCGTACCAAGCTGAAGGGACAATAACCGCGTCTGCCCCGCGCAGGGCCAGGTTTCGGAACAGCTCCGGAAAACGTAAATCGTAGCAGATCGCCAGCCCCAGCTGTATGCCTTGCAACGTGAAGATCGGTGGTGGTGAGTCTCCCCCGAGCATCAACTCGGATTCCCGAACATTTAAGGCATCAAAGAGATGCACTTTTTGGTAGCGTGCCAGCAGTGCCCCGTCCGGGCCAAGGGCTACCGCGACGTTGGCCACCCTGTCTTTATCGCTTTTGGTTGTCTGCCAGAGGCTGCAGATTAAGGCAATGTTATATTCTGCTGCCATTGCCGACAGTTCGCTGATAAAAGGGCCGTCAATCGGTTCGGCAACTTCTGTCAAGGACCATCCCGCTTGCGGCAGGGCCATAAACATTTCCGGGAAGACGAGAAGGTCGGCTTTGCGCGCGGCAGCTTGTTGGATGAACCGCCGCGCGGTTTGGAGATTTACCCTTGGATCTGGGGAGATAAGGGTCTGGGCAAGACTGACGATGAGTTTACGAGCCACTTGGGTTTTTTACCCAAGAGATCCAGGTACGACCAGCACCGGGACTTTCGATTTTTTCATTACCGATTTGATAATGTTGCCGACGGACACCCCGGACAGTAAGCCTTCGCCGGCGCCCATGACAATCAGATCGCATTTGCTTTCGGCCGCCTGTTTCAGTATGACGTCGACCACATCACCATCCTTGACGACAATTTCATAATCGGCAATTGACTGGTTCTCGTCTTCTTTTTTGGTTTCTTTGCAGAACTCACTGAGGGCGGTCCGGACCATCTGTTTGGGCGTTACTTTACCGATGAGGGCGTGTTTCGCCTCTTCCCGGTTATTTTTCAATACTTCCAGCCATTTATCCTGGCCAAAGAGGCTTGATACATAGCCCTCATAGCTGCCGGAAGGACGTCCCTCCATAACATGGAGCAAAACAAGTTTTGCGCCAAACTGGTTCGCCAGCATCGCCGCCTGTTTGAAGGCGGCGCGACTGGCGGTGGAGAGATTTGAGGTAAAGAGAATTGTCTGGTATTGCGTTGCCATATTCATACTTCCTTGTTTTTACGAAAATAGTGCTGTGCACAGTTACCCTGAATGAGACAGGAGCGATAGTCGCTGGCGTAAATTATTGCAAGGAAAAAAGAAAAAGCAAGCCCACTCAACCGCTTTGTACTTGGCGGCCATATTATTTATGAGCGAAACCGTCGTTCCCATTCATATTCTCGACCGGTAACCTTGTCTTCCATGCCGCGAATTCGTCGCTCCAGATCGTCGAATTTTTTCTTCAGCCGCTGGGCGGCGGTTTTGGGTGAATGGACATAGCTGTCGTAAAATTCCCGCTCTCCTTCACTTTCTATCGGCTTTACCGGTTTTGGTTTCATAAAAAAGGCGGCGACCAGGTAGACGCCGATGACCGGCCAGAAGCCGCTGAAAATAAAGACGACGACCAGGGCGATCCGTATCCAGAAAACGGAAAGATCGAAGTATTCGGCGATTCCCCGGCACACGCCCAGGAAAACGCCGTTTCGGGAACGGTAGATGCCGCCTTGTTTCTCATAATGTTGTGTCATTTCTTATACCCATCCTTTTCCTGATCGTCCGCCAGGATTGTTTCAAGGGATTCTATGCGCTCTTCCAGTTTTTCCAGGCTTTGATAGATTTCCTGGATGATCTTCGCTTCTTCGCTGTCGGCTGCCCCACTGGAACTCCGGTTACCACGGGTTTTCATAATGATGAGTATGGTCCCGCAGATAAGGGTTGCGAGAGCGATAAGAGAGCCGAAAACTATGACAGTGCTGATGATAGTAAGCATATTGAGCTAACTCCAATCCAGTGGTCGCTGGTTTTGCCGGTAGTTCTAGACTGTTTCGGTTTTGGCCTTGTCTTGGGCTGCTTTAATTTTGGCCAGTTCCGATTCAATTTCATCATCAGCGGCGAGGTTGTCAAATTCTTCTTCGACAGTCGGCTTGTGCGGCATATTCACCAGTTCGGCCTCGGCCTCCATCTGTTCGATTCTGCTCTCCAGTTTTTCAAACCGGGCCATGGTGTCGCTGTTGTCGCTCCGCCTAATTTCCTCCTGGGCCCGTTTTTTCCCCGAAGCCCGCTTGTGGCGCTGCACCAGGATTCTCTTTTTTTCCTTGGCATTGTTGAGCTTGCCTTCCAGTTCGTTGATATCTTCCTGGTATTGCGTAATAAGTCCACCGTATTCCGCCAGTTCGCTTGTCAGTGTATCGACTATGGCGGCAAAGCGCCTCTTTTCAATGAGTGCCTCACGGGCCAGATTGTCTCGACCTTTGGCTACGGCAAGATTTGCCCGTTCCGCCCAAAGATCTTGCTTGCCCTGCATCTCTTCGAGTTTTCGATCTATTTTCTTGCGAGCTGCGATAACTCCGGCACACGATGATTTCAGCTCAATAAGCGTGTCTTCCATCTCGCTGATCATCAGCTTGATCATTTTTTCGGGATCTTCCGCTTTTTCGAGCATGGCGTTGATGTTGGCGCTGATTATGTCACTGAAACGGGTAAAAATTCCCATGTCTAACCTCCTGAAGTGTTATTGATGTGGTAGTGGTTTACCATTCTAAAGCAGGATGTATGCCTGTCGGATGAAATATTAATAAAAACTGTAAAAACAGTCACTTGCAAACTTGATTAATTTTTTGTTTTCACCTATAATTGCTAGTGTCAGGTAATTTTAACCAATAGTAGGTAAATATATTGTCTAACGTTGAAGCCCTTGGTCAGTCGGAAATTTTTTTAAACTTTCAGGAAGCTCTGTCGCGGGTTGCGCCGGTCAATAGACCGGTGCTGTTGATCGGCGAGCGGGGGACCGGCAAGGAGCTGGCAGCCGGCCGCCTGCACTTTCTCTCCAAGCGCTGGCAGGGGCCTTTCATAACCTTGAATTGTGCGACGCTTTCACCTTCGTTGATCGAATCCGAGCTCTTCGGCTATGAAAAAGGGGCCTTTACCGGCGCTGAAAGCCGCCGGACCGGACGTTTTGAGGCAGCGGACGGCGGTACGCTTTTTCTTGATGAGATAGGTGCTATCCCCATGGAGGCACAGGAAAAGATCCTCCGGGTAGTGGAGTACGGCTCTTTTGAACGGGTGGGCAGCTCCCAACCCGTTGTCGTCGATGTGCGTATCGTCGGGGCAACCAATGCCGATCTTGCCGCAATGGCGGCAAAGGAAAATTTCAAACGGGATCTTCTCGACCGCCTGTCGTTTGAAGTCCTGTTTTTGCCGCCCTTGCGCTATAGAGATGAAGATATTATGTTGCTGGCCAATCATTTCGCCGCCCGGATGTCTTTTGAGCTTGGTCGACAGGAGATACCGACGTTTTCCGAGAAGGTGGTCCGGGCGCTTGAGAAAAATATCTGGCGGGGCAACATTCGGGAATTAAAAAATGTTGTGGAGCGGGCGGTCTACCGTGCGGAGGGGGGAGTTATCGATGAAGTGATGTTTAATCCCTTTATCTCCCCCTATCAGACAACGCCGGCACCTTTTGCCGAAAGTGCTCCAAAAAGCATCGATTCCCCTGGCGCAATTGCTCATGCTGCAGGCTTTACCCTGAAACAGGCAATAACCGAACTGGAGAAAGACATGTTGCGCCAGGCCTTGACTGCCTGCCGCCATAACCAGAGAAAAGCCGCCAAACGTCTGGGCTTGACCTATGATCAATTTCGCGGCAAGCTGCGCAAATACGGCAATGCCGTTTTGGTACAGGAAGAGGAGTAAGGGACTAATGTTGATGGCGTCGTATACAATAAAGAGCCGGGCGCGTACCTTGAATATATGTGCGCTGTTTTTTTCCCTGGTGTTTCTTCTGTCCTGCACTGCGGCAACCAATAATGGTCGACAGCAGCAGAGCACCCAGCTGCAGGCGGAAAACAGTATGATGAAAAAACGCCTGCCGTTGATGGAGCGGGAGAGTGATGTTCTGAAAAGAGAGAACGAGCAGCTTCGTGTCAAGCTTCACGACTCGGCGGAAGAGAATAAGCAACTGGCTGGCGATCTTGCTGCCCTGCGCGAGCAGTATAAAAGCGATATGATTGCTGGTCAGGAGCAACTCAGCTCGCTGGAGGATACTGTGCAGAAGATTGAACAGGAAAACCGGGCAACTCTCGATATCCTTCTCGCCGAAAACAAAGTTTTACAAGAAAAAATGGACAAGCAGAGCCGGAAGTACACTGATCAGCTGGCGAGGCAGAAAGCTGCTTCTGTGCAGCAACTGGAGAAGCTGGCCAAGGCTAACGTCTTAGCCGCAGAATTGGCCAAAGCAAGGGAAGCATCCGAGGCGGAGCTTGCCTCGATCAAGGCTGCCGGCCAAAAAGCCAGAAGTGAATATCTGGCTCAGATGGAATCGATCAAAACGACCAACGCGGAATTAAACAAAAAAATCGCTGAGCTGTCCCGCAACCTGTCCAGCAAAAAACATCAAGAGCCAAGTCAATCACTTAAACCGGTAACGGGGCGCTCCTGATGGATCTGCGCCAAAAGATTCGCATGCTCTTGCTGATATGTCGTAAAATCTGCTGCACGTATCCTGGTGCTGCGTTGTTGACGGTGCTCCTGTTCTGGGGCTCTGCTGGAGCCCAAACGCCGATATCCATCCTGGTCACCTCCAATCTGCAGGGCAAGTTTTCTCTAAACACTGATAATCAGGACAATACCGATCCCTTACTTATTCTGGCCCGGAATATCATCGATGAGCGCCGGAAAAAACCGGTCGATCTCTACCTTGATCTGGGCAATGCCCTGTATCCCGGAGTTTTGTCGAAGTACAGCTCCGGCTCGATTATGATTGATTTTCTTGATTATTTTTCCTGCGCGGCGGTTTTAGTATCCTCCAAGGACATGCAGGTCGGCATCAAAAATCTGCAGTTTTTGCAGAAAAATAAAAAGGTCCGCTTTTTGTCGGCCAATATTTTCGAGGCTGATAAACCGCTCTTTTCTTCCTGGTTTGCGGCCGATATGGCGGGAACACGCATTGCCTTTGTCGGTATATCCTCGCCGAAGGTACGATTCGATATGGCGGAAAAAGATCTCTATGATTATCGACTGCTTGCCGCACAAGAGGCGCTGGCACCACAGCTGCAGGAAATCCGGGCTGCCGGGATCAAGCATATTGTCCTTCTCTCCGGCCAGACGCTGCAGGAGACGGCTAACCTGCTGCAGAGCTATCCGGAGATTAATGTAGCGCTTTGTGGCGGTGATTATACCGACCAGTTTTTGGGTGGCAAGGCGTCGCGGATCGATCTAAGCGATGGCCGATCGATTGTTATGGCCGACCAGAGTGTCGACTATTATCGGCTTGACTTGAAGATTGACGATACCCTGCAGGTGCAGAGCTTCGAACCCAGGCGGGCTGAGCCTGTTGCCGTACAAAGCTATGCCTATCAGGAATTTAAAGATCGTCTGACTCTCTGGAAGCAAAAATTCGGTGAAGAGGAGGGCCGCCTGGTCGCCAAGCTCAGCGATACGGAATATGGCGTGAGTGATCTCAGCTTCGGTCAGCTCCTGCGTGACCGGTTTAATTGCGAGCTTGGAGTGGTCGAAGAAAACACCGTCAATCAGGTGTCGGTCAAAGAAGCGATCCGGCAGGCGGATTTTTTAGGCATGGTCAATCGGGACTACAATATTTTTCTTATTTCCTTGACCGGAGATGACATAAAAACAGTCTATAATGGGGCGGAAGGTCTGGTTATCGCCGGTCTTGAAGTCGACAATGATCTGGAAATTCAGGGCTCGTCAATAGTGGATGCCCGGATCTATCATGTAGCAGCCTCGCAGCTGGCGATGCAGAAAATACAGCGCCTGCTTGGCCGGCAGATCGATTCCAGCAACACCTGGATGACGGTTACCGACCTGCTGGTTGACGACCTGAAAAACCAGAAGGTTATCCTGCGTGAAGACTTTGATTATCTGGATAGGCGTTTTCGCACGACAATCGATGCCTACCTGTCCAACTTTATTGATAACAGCAACGTCACCAAAGGCAGAAGTATTGATACTCCCCCCGGTCAGCCGTCAAAAAGTTATACCAAATGGGGTCTTGAAGATACCGTCAATCTGAGCGTTTACAATAAATATCATCGTTTTATGTTGACGCCATATATATTTTATTCCCGTCAGGACGATGATTTGATGAATAATATTTTGCGCGGCACTTTTTTGTACGACTACAGCCTCTCGGACAGGTTCCGGCCCTATAACAAGTTTCGCTATGATACGGTTGTCGAATCGGTAGATGGGCAGCGGCCGAGTTTTCTGCGCGAGACCATGGGCATCTCGGCCGTTTATAAATATGTCACCGGCAGGCTGGGCTTCGGGTTCGAAAAACAGGTTCAGGATCCTGCCGAGGCGGCCATGTACGGTATTGAATTTATCGTTGGCGCCCGGGTTCCGTTTCTCTCCCATTTTACCTATGGCTTCGATCTCGATTCCTTCACCGGTATTCTCGATGAAGAAGGCGGTCAGTGGCAGACGCGAAGTGAAATTAACAACGGCATATCCGCCCATCTCAACAGCTATTTAAGCCTGTCGTTCAGACATAGATATTTCTTTTATAATGAGGGGTTAAGCGGAGAAAGTTACCAAAATTCCCAGTTTATCACTTCCCTGGATTTTACCAGCGACTGGAAGTTCTGGTAAGCCGTTTATACGGGCCGTATTTTCTTAAAAAACAGAGAGTGCTGGATGTCAATATTTACCATTTTCATGGCTTTTGTGGTGTTGTTCGTGGTGGGACTCACCTGGTTCGTGGTCTATTATTTCGCCAATCCGGTGCTGGAAAATCCCGATGGTATCGCCAAGGTGGTGGGCAACTGCGGCGATACCATGGAGATCGGCTTTGCCATACAAGATGGCCGGGTTGCGGCCACCCATTATTGGACCAATGATCTTTTTCTTTCGAGCAGCCAAAGAGGCGGGCGGTTATTTTGCTTCCTGCACCGAGACCAGCTCGACATCAAAGTCGAGCACGGCATTGGGGCCGATGGGGCCGCCGCCTTTTTCGCCGTAGGCCAGCTCGGAGGGAATGAAAATCTCCCATTTGCTGCCTTCCTTCATCAGTTGCAGCGCTTCGGTCCAGCCCTTGATGACGGAATTCACGGCTAAGGTTGCGGCCTGCCCCCGTTTAACGGAACTGTCGAATTCCGTGCCGTCGATCAGTCGTCCGGTATACTGGACCGTCACCGTATCCGTTGGACCCGGAGTTTTGCCCGAGCCCTCGGTGAGCACCTTGTACTGCAGACCGCTGGGCAGAGTCTTCACCCCTTCCTTTTTAGCATTCTCCGCCAGAAAGGCAGCCCCTTCCTTTTTGTTTTTTTCACCAATGGCCTTGTATTCCTCCTGCTTCTTGGTCACCATTTCCTTTTGCAGCTCACCGAGTATGGTCTTGGCCTCCTGCTCCGTCAACTGGGTCTTTTGACCGGTGAGAACGTCCTTGATCGCCTGGCCAAGAACGTCCGCATTGGCTTGCACCTTGTTCTTTTGCAGGCTGATGGCGATGTCCATGCCGATTGCATAGCTCTCTTTATCTGAACGGTTTGTCAACGCCGTTGGCTCTGCGGCATATGCCGTGCTTGTCACCAGTATAATGCCAAATATTATGCCAATTTTTTTAACCTTCAATTTTTTCTCCTTATGCGCTAATTGTTTTCTATAATCAGAAATCTTCCGCCGGTTAAACTACAGATACCCACTTTGTCAGACTCACAATAAGTTCATCTATATGAAGATGCAAATGGTTTTCATTTGTCCATTACAGGATTTACTGCCGTGTCAGGAGTCTCTCGGAATTTAAAAAATAATGTAGTATATTGCCAAAGCAACGTACATGAGGATTTGGTGAGGTTTTCGCTTATTGCAGATGTATGTTCGTCAATAACCCCTTCAACAATAGAGGAGCATCAATGAATATCGGCAGCCTTTTACCCAGCCATGCCCGGTATCGTCCCAATCATCCGGCCTTTGTCTGTGGTGAGGAACGATTTACCTATAAGATGTTTAACGCCTATGTCAATAAGTTGGCCAACGCCCTGCTCGCCAGCGGCCTTGTCAAGGGCGATAAATTCGCCACCGTGCTGCCCAACTGCACCCAGCTGATGGCGGCCTATTGGGCGGCGGCAAAGACGGGTATGGTCATTGTCCCCAGCAGCACCATGCTCAATGAAAGCGGCTTGTTCACCTTGTTGAAAAACTCCGATACCGCTCTGGTTCTGGCCGATGCCTCTTTTGCCGGGGTCCTGCAGACTATTCGGCAGGATTTGCCGGGCATTGCCGAAAATCGATATATCTTGGTGGGTGGTGAGGAGCAGATGCCGGGGTTTTGCAGCTACCAGGATTTTGTCGACAAGATGAGTGAAGAGAACCCGCCGGACGTACCTATCGATGATCATGATATGTATAATATCATGTATTCCAGCGGTACTACCGGTGCCCCGAAAGGAATAATTCACACCCACTATGTGCGGGCTATGTACTGCACCATTTTTGCTGCCTGCTGGAGAATGACGCCGGAAAGTGTCGCCTTGCACGCCGGGGCTATTGTCTTTAACGGCGCCATGCTGGATTTGATGCCGTGGATGTTTCTGGGCGCCAAGTATATCCTGCATAAGAGTTTTAATGCCGAGACGGTGATCGCCGATATCGAAAAAGAGCAGGTAACCCATGTAGTCATGGTCCCGGCCCAGATCATCGCCATTTTAAACAGCCCGGCCTTCGCGCCGGAAAAACTGGCCTCTTTGGAGATGATCCACAATGTTGGTGCACCTTTGCTGCTTGAGTATAAACACCGCCTCAATAAAGTTCTGCCCGGTCGCTTCTATGAGTTATACGGGTTGACCGAGGGTTTTATGACCGTCCTTGATAAGCATGATGCCATCCGCAAGGTCGGCTCGGTCGGGGTGCCCGCACCGTTTATGGAGCTGCGTATCGAGGATGTCGACGGGCAGGAATGCGGTGTCGGTGAAATTGGTGAAATCTGCGGTAAAAGCCCGATGATGATGGCTGGATATTATAAACAGCCGGAGTTGACCGAAAAAGCGGTGGTCGACGGCTGGCTGCATACCGGGGATGTCGGCTATGTCGATGAGGAGGGCTTTTTGTTTCTGGTCGATCGCATGAAGGATTTGATTATATCGGGAGGCGTCAATGTCTATCCCAAGGACATTGAGGAAGTCGTGGTCCGGCACCCCGACGTCCGCGATGTAGCGGTAATCGGCGTGCCGGATGAAAAATGGGGTGAAGTTCCCATTGCCGCGGTCGTGCTGGTCCAGGATGCAAAAGTGACTCCGGCCCAGTTGATCGAATGGACCAACGCCAGAGTCGATGCCAAGTTTCAGCGTATCCGCGACGTCGTTTTCATGGAGGCATTTCCGACCAATGTCGCCGGCAAGATGCTGAAAAGGACCATGCGCGAGCAGTACAAAGAAGCGCTGCGACAAAGCAAAGGGTAAGGGTAGGGGCACCCACATAGGTGAGCCCCCTGCGAAGCAATTCTCAGCTTATAATGTCTCGCTGAGATATTCGGTAAATCTTTTCCATGACTTTTTATCGGCATCTTCACGGTAGGAGGGAGCACCGAAAACGGTGAAGGCATGGGGCGCGCCGCTATAGGTGATCATTTCATGCTCCACATGATTGGCCTCGAGCGCTTTGGCCAGAGCGGCAAAATCGTCTAAGGTAACGGAACTGTCGGCGCTGCCGTGCAGGATCAGGAATTTGCCTTTGGCGGAGGAATAATCCTGCCCTTCCGGGGTGGCCAGGCCGCCGTGAAAGGTGACAAAGCCTTTGAGATCAGCACCGGAGCGAGCGAGTTCCAGAACTGCCGCCCCGCCAAAACAATAGCCGACGGCCACCGCATTGTCGGTATTGAGCCCCTGCGCTTTTGCCGCATCCAGGGCGCCACTGAGCAGTTTGCGCATCATCGGGCGGTCTTTATATAAATCGCTGGTCTGCTTTTTCTTGTCTTCGATGGTGGTCGGCCGTACTCCTGCACCATAGAGGTCGGCGGCAAATACATTGTAGCCGAGATCAGCCAGCATCTGCGCCCGTTGCACTTCATAATCGGTCAGCCCGTCCCAGTCATGGATAATAACAACCAGCGGGGCATTGGGCTTGGCTTTAGCGATATAACCTTCATACGACCGGCCATCTACTGAATACGTGATATTTTCCCCGGCGAGGCAGGCGGTGCTGAAGAGTGTCGCAAATAACAATACGAATAGATATGGCATAATGGACCTCCTTTTGTCTGGTTTTGCTCTTTGAGAAATCTGCGGGATAACGGACAGAGGGATTGATGTGCGGATGCCCGTTGCATACAAGAATATGTATGATGGTCAGGAAAGCAACATCGGTTGGCAATGTACTGAAAGACTACTTCTTCTTGCGGCGGTGTCGGCGCTCCCGGTAATCCGGGACGCTTTTTAAGGCCTCAACCTCAGTCAGCATCTGCAGATAGATGGTGTAGCGGGCGGGATCGATCAGGCCCTTCTCGACCAGCGCGATAACCCTGCATTCCGGTTCTTCGCGGTGTTTGCAGTCTCTGAAGCGGCATTGCTGCATGCCCGCCTTTTCAAAGCCGGGGAAGTAGGCCGAAAGTTGCTCGACGGAAATATCTACCATCCCGAAGTCGTTAAAACCGGGAGAGTCGATCAGTTCGCCGCCATCCTTGAGCAGATGAAGGGTGGAGACGGTGGTGGTGTTGCGGCCGCGTTTTTTGGTTTCGCTGATCTCCCCGGTATTCAAATTGATTTTCGGCAGCAGCACGTTGAGGATGGAGCTTTTACCCACGCCGGTCGGGCCGACAAAAATCCCTCTATGCCCCTCGCTGAAAAACGTTCCGAGCGGCCCAAGGCCGGTGCCGTCTTCCGCACTCATGGTAAAAATAACCACCGATTCCCGGTAGACCTGGTCGATCGCTGCCTGGTAGTCGGCAGAGCAGGGGAGGTCGGATTTATTGACCAGCAGCACCGGCCGCAGCTGTGCTGCCCTGGCCGAAACGATCGCTCGATCGATAAAGCCGGGCGGCGGCAGGGGTTCGCAGCAGACGACAATGCACAGCACATCGAGATTCGCGCCGACCGTATGCCGCCCGCCTCTAGCGTCCATGCGCGACAGCTCCGAACTCCGCTTAAGCCGGGTCAGGACATCTTCCTGAACCATCACCTGGTCGCCGACGACATGACCGGAGTTGCGTTTCACCCGGATCATCTCGCGGATATTGTCCTCGGCAAACAGCACCTCGACCGCCACGCCGTAATGGGCGACAATAGTCCCTGTTCTTTTGTCCATCATTTCTCGGTGGCTATTTTAAAGCCTATAAAGAGCAGAATCGAACCGGTACAACTATCAAAGATCCGATTGACCAGAGGACGCTGCAGCCATTTTCGCGCCTTATCGACCATGGCGGCCAAAACACACTGATACAGCATGGCGATAGAAAAATGGATCCCGGCCACCATCAGGGACTGGAGTAATGGTGGCTTGCTCGGATCGATAAACTGGGGCAGAAAAGCCATATAAAAAATCACTGTTTTGGGATTGAGCACATTGGACAGAAAACCTTCCCGAAGAGATCTGCTGCATAAAAAGCTGCCCGGTTCTGCCGCTGCCTTCCCGGCAAAGATATTTTTTCTGCCATCGACGGCCCTTTTCCAGCTGGCCAGTCCTAACCATATCAAATAAGCGGCCCCGGCAAATTTAAGGGCGTTAAACGCCCAGGCGGTATGCAGCAGGATAATCGATATCCCGAGCGCCGAGACGGTCGCGTGAACAAATAAACCGCTGCAGATACCCAGCGAACTGACCGCCCCGTCAATCCATCCGCCGCGCGCGCTGTTCCTGATGATCAGCATGGTGTCCACCCCTGGAGTCAGGGTCAGCAGCGTAACAGCGATAAGACAGGTTATAAAGGTATGAAGATCCATCATTGTCCTTTTAGTACCTTACTCCAGAAAGCCTGTAAGAAAAAACAAGAAACCTGGAGATGTATTTGAAATCGGCTCTGCCGCTTTAGCAAAAAATGAGTCTCAAATAATATACAGCCTTTTGCTTTGTTCGTATGGATATTTTATTGCACGGAGCACTTTTTCACGATCCGTAGAACAGAATGCTTCACACTCTCCCATCTGATGCCTATACTTTACGATTAATCATCAATCCCACCCATTAAAAAGGAGCAATAATGTTGCTGGATCTTTTACGTTCAAGAAGAAGTGTCAGAAAATTTGCAGATAAACCTGTTGAACAGGAAAAGCTCGAACTGCTTATCGAGGCGATCCTCCGTTCGCCGTCTTCACGAAGCCTGAACCCCTGGCAGTTTGTGGTGGTTCGTAAGCCGCAGACCCTGACTGATCTGGCCCGCGCCAAACCCCATGGAGCATCATTTATCAAAAACGCGCCGCTGGCGATCGTGGTGTGCGGCGATGCGGAAAAAAGTGATGTCTGGGTCGAGGACTGCTCCATTGCCGCCCTCATCGCGCATCTGGCCGCCGCCGATCTTGGCCTGGGCAGCTGCTGGGTGCAGTTGCGCCTGCGTGAGCATGATGCGGCGACGACCTCGGATCAATACGTTAAAGAGCTTCTCGGCCTGCCTGATAATCTGATGGTCGAGGCCGTGATTGCCATCGGGTATCCCGCAGAAGACAAGCCTGGTCACGCCGGATCTTCGCTGCTCTATGATCGCTTAAGTTTTGACCGGTATGGCCGGAAGGAATAACAATCCGTCAGGCTCTCGCATAGAACCATAAAGAGGTATCCCATGAGCTCGTATTTTAAGGATCAGGATCCCCAGGAAACACAGGATTGGATTGATTCCCTCAAGGGGGTGATCCAGCAGGAAGGCGGGGAAAAAGCCGACTATCTTCTCGGTCGATTAACCGAAATCGCCAGGAGTCTTGGCGTATCTACGTCGCCGGGGCTGTTGACGCCCTATTGCAATACCATCGAACCGGAACGAGAAGAGGCCATGCCCGACGATTCGCTTATCGCCAGGAATGTGGCCGCCTACGTGCGCTGGAACGCCATGGCCATGGTGGCCAGAGCCAATAAGAACGGCAAGAGCCTGGGTGGTCATATCTCCACCTATACCTCGGTTTCCGCCATGTACGAAGTCGGTTTCAACTGGTTTTTCCGGGGCCCGGACGCTGAGTACGGCGCTGATATGATCTATTTTCAGGGACACAGCTCGCCCGGCGTGTATGCTCGCGCCTTCATCGAAGGCCGCCTGAAAGAGGAACAGCTGCAGAACTTTCGACAGGAGGTCGGCGGCTGCGGCCTGTCGTCCTATCCGCACCCCTGGCTGATGCCGGATTTCTGGCAGTTTCCCACGGTGTCGATGGGGTTGGGACCAATGGCGGCGATCTACCAGGCCCGTTTTATGAAGTATATGGACAGCCGCGGCCTGAAAAAAATGGGCGATCGCAAGGTGTGGGTGTTTGTCGGGGACGGGGAGACCGATGAGCCGGAGTCGCTCGGTGCTCTTTCGCTGGCTGCCCGGGAGAATCTCGACAACCTGATCCTCGTGGTCAACTGCAACCTGCAGCGGCTCGACGGGCCGGTGCGCGGCAACGGCAAGATCATCCAGGAACTCGAGGGACGCTTTCGGGGCGCCGGCTGGCATGTTATCAAGCTGCTCTGGGGCAGCGAGTGGGATGTCATCCTGCAGCGCGATACAGAGGGCTTGCTCATCAAAAAGTTCGGCGCCATGGTCGATGGCGATTTTCAGACCATCCGGGCCCGTGGTCCGGAATACCTGCGCGAAAAGGTATTCGGCGACGACCCCAGGCTGACGGCCCTGGTCGAGGATATCAGCGACAAGGAGCTCTGGCAGCTGACCCGGGGCGGCCACGACCCGCGCAAGGTCTATGCCGCCTATGCGGCCGCCCTGCGGCATAAAGGGCAGCCGACTGTCCTTTTGGTGAAGACCATCAAGGGTTTTGGCATGGGACAGGCCGGGGAGTCGGTGATGGTTGCCCATAATGTCAAGAAGATGGATATCGATGCGCTGAAATCCTTTCGGGACAGGTTTCACGTGCCCCTGGAAGACGACCGGTTGACCGATCTGCCGTTTATTCGACCGCCGGCCGACAGCCCGGAGGATGTGTTTATCAGGGAGCGCCGGGCGGCGCTGGGAGGCCCCGTTCCCTCTCGGACACTCGTCCATCATGCCCTGACGGCGCCGCCGCTGTCCGCTTTCAGCGCCCTGCTCAAGTCGTCCAAGGAACGGGAGCTGTCGACCACCATGGCCTTTGTCCGGCTGCTTGGCACCCTGATCAAAGATAAAAATATCGGCAACAATATAGTGCCGATAATACCCGATGAGGCCCGAACCTTCGGCATGGAAGGCCTCTTTCGTCAACTCGGCATCTATGCCCCCACCGGACAGCTATACGAGCCGCAGGATGCCGAGGCCATTTCCTGGTATAAAGAAGATCCCGAGGGGCAGATCCTCGAAGAGGGGATCACCGAGGCCGGGGCCGTGTCGTCCTGGCTGGCTGCGGCCACCGCCCATGTCAATTACGGGGTGCCGATGATCCCCTTTTATATCTTCTATTCGATGTTTGGTTTTCAGCGCGTCGGTGATCAGCTCTGGGCGGCCGGGGACAGCCGGGCCAGAGGATTTATCCTCGGCGCCACCGCCGGCAGGACCACCTTGAACGGGGAAGGGCTGCAGCACCAGGATGGCCAGGGGCTGCTCTTTGCCTCGGCCTATCCGACATGCCAGGCCTATGATCCAACCTTCAGCTATGAAGTCGCCGTGCTTATCCAAAAGGGTATTGAACGAATGTTTCAGGATGGTGAGGATGTTTTTTATTATATAACCCTGATGAACGAAAACTATCCGCACCCGGAGATGCCGGAAGGGGTGGAGGAAGCCATCCATAAAGGGATGTATCTCTGCAACAGAACAGATGGCGATGGGCTGCGCGTGCAGCTGATGGGCTCCGGCACCATCCTGCGCGAAGTGCTTGCCGCCGCCGAGTTATTACGCGAGGATTTTTCGGTGGCAGCGGATGTCTGGTCGATCCTCGGCGTCAATCAACTGCACCGCGAGGGAACGCTGATCGAGGACTGGAACCGCCATCATCCCGAACAGCCGCAGAAAACAAGCTATGTCGAAAAACAGCTGGCGGGACATGAGGGACCGGTCGTTATCAGCACCGATTATGTCCAGGCCTATGCGGAGCAGTTGCGGCGATTTATTAAGCGTCCCCTGACCATTCTCGGTACGGATGGCTTTGGGCGAAGCGATTCCCGCGAGGTATTGCGCCATTTTTTCAAGGTCGACCGATACCATATTGTTGTTGCCGCCCTGAAAAACCTGGCCGATGACGATAAACTCCCGTACACTGCGGTTACTGATGCTTTGACCAAGTATGGCATTAATCCGGAAGAACCCCACGCCCTTAACAGATAATACTGCAAGAACAAATCTTTCTAAGCCACTAAGGAGAAACCCAGATGGCCATCGAGAAAATTATCATTCCCGATTTTGGTGATGTGCAGAAAATTACCGTGGTTGAGGTTTTTATAACCGCCGGTGATAAGGTCGAAGAAGAGGCCTCACTGATCGCCCTGGAAAGTGAGAAGGCGGTTATGGATATCCCGTCGCCTTTTGCCGGGATTATTACCGAGGTTCTGGTCAAGGAAGAGGATGAGGTCGCCGGCGGTGATGTCATTGCGTTGATTGATACCGGCGGCGACACTGGGGAAAAAGAAGCATCGGCTGACAACGAGAAAGAAAAACCAGCCGACGAGTCTAAAAAAAAGAGCGCGGATAAAGAACAGGAGGCCCCGGCAGCACCAGAACAAAAGGAAGAAAAAGAGGTGTCTGAACAAGAAGTTGCCGAAAAGGCAGAAAAGCCTGTCGAAAAAAAAGCCGCAAAGCCTGATGAAAAGAAAGAACCTGAAAAATCGAAAAAGGACCAACGATCCGAACAGGTATTTCATGCCACTCCCTCGGTGCGGGCCCTGGCGCGGGAAAAACAGATCGATCTGGCTGCCATATCCGGAACCGGACCCAATAATCGCATTGTTAGAGAAGACATCCTTGGGGCAGGGCAGAGGCCTGGGGCAGGTTCTTTTTTTGAGCAGCCGCCCCTGGAGGATTTCAGCAAATATGGTCCGGTTGAAGAGATGGCGCTGGGACGCATCCAGAAAATCTCCGGGCCGCAGCTGCATCGGAGTTGGATCAGCATTCCTCATGTGACCCATTTTGATGAGGCGGATATTACCGAACTGGAACAGTTCAGAAAAGAATTGAATGCCACTCTGCCGGAAGATCAGCCGTCTTACAGCCCCCTGGTGTTCGTTATTAAAGCGGTCGCCGCGACTCTACAGAAGTTTCCTCTCTTTAACTGTTCTCTGGTGCCGGGCGGTGAGAAACTTGTCCTGAAAAAATACTATCATCTTGCCATCGCCGTTGATACTCCCAAAGGACTGGTCGTTCCAGTCGTAAAAGATGCCGACCAGCGCGGCCTGCAAGATATTGCCGCGGAGCTGCAGCGGCTGAGTACCAGTGCCCGTGCCGGTAAACTGGCCATCCCGGATATTCAGGGGGCGACGTTTACTATCTCAAGTCTTGGTGGTATCGGGGGCACCGGTTTTACCCCGATTATCAACAGTCCCCAGGTGGCTATCCTCGGCCTGTCACGAAACTTTATGAAACCGACCTGGGACGGCGAACGTTTTACGCCGCGTCTGATCCTGCCTTTTTCCGTTTCCTATGATCACCGGATCGTCGATGGAGCGGAGGCGGCCAGGTTCTGCAGGGCCTTGCGGATGAATATTGAAGATCTTAAACGAGTGTTATTATAGGAGCGGGCAATGAGCGAAACAACAACATATGATGTGCTTGTTCTTGGTGGTGGACCGGGTGGTTATACTGCGGCCTTTCGTGCGGCGGACCTTGGACTTTCCGTCTGTCTCGTCGAAAAAGAACAGCGTCTGGGCGGCGTTTGTCTCAATGTGGGCTGCATCCCCTCAAAGACCCTGCTGCACGCGGCAACGGTTATCGAAGAAGCCGTCGAGATAGCCGAATTCGGGGTGGACTTTGCCTCGCCGAAAGTTGACCTTGAGCGGGTTCTGGCCAAGAAAAATGCGGTGATCGAACAACTCACCGGGGGACTTGACGGTCTCTGCAAGGCCAGAAAAATTGCCCGGCTCACCGGCAAGGGCGTTTTTACCGATACCGGTACTCTGAAGGTTGCCGGACCGGATGGTGAACAGGAAGTAAAGTTTACCGATGCAATCATCGCCACCGGTTCCCGTCCCTTCAAGCTGCCGAATATTCCCGATGATCCCCGTATCTGGGATTCCAGCGCGGCACTTGAGCTGCGTACTGTTCCGCCACGTTTTCTGATCATCGGCGGCGGTATTATCGGTCTGGAAATGGCCCAGATCTACAGTGCCTTCGGCTCGGAGATAACTCTGGTTGAAATGCTCGAGCAGATTATTCCGCCCGCCGACAAAGATTTGGTGCAGCCGCTCTATTTGAAGTTGAAAAAGAAATATACGATCTTGACCAAGACTAAAGTTACTGCAGTCACCGCTGAAAAAGACGCTATCAAAGTCAGCCTGGAGGGCAAAGATGCACCGGCAAGCGCCGAGTTCGATGCGGTTCTGGTAGCCGTTGGTCGAAAGCCGAATACCGCCGATATGGGATTTACGGCCTTAGGCTTGAAGCTGGATGAACGTGGTTTTCTGCAGGTAAACGAGCGGCAGCAAACCAATGTGGAGCATTTCTATGGCATCGGCGACGTGGTGGGCGAACCGATGCTGGCCCATAAAGCCACCCATGAGGGCAAGGTCGCCGCCGAGGTGATTGCCGGGCATAAGGCGGCCTTTACGCCGATGACTATCCCGTCGGTTGCCTATACCAGTCCGGAAGTCGCCTGGATGGGGCTTACCGAAAAAGAGGCGAAGCAGCAGGGGATTGATTTCGATAAGGGAAAATTCCCCTGGGGGGCCAGCGGTCGGGCGCTCAGCGCCGGGGCATCGGCCGGGGTGACCAAGGCACTCTTTGATAAAAAAACCGGTCGCATTATCGGCGCGGGCATCTGCGGCCAGAATGCCGGGGAACTGATTCATGAAGCGGTTCTGGCCCTCGAGATGGGTGCCAACGCCCAGGATATCAGCCTGACGGTCCATGCCCATCCTACCCTGGCCGAGACGTTAGCCTTTGCCGCAGAAATTGTCGATGGCTCGATTACCGATGTACTGCCGCCGAAGAAAAAGTAGCACGTTCGCGCCGTAAATCATGCATCTGACCGACGAACAGCAGCATATTATCAACCATGGCGGCGGCCATGCCCGGGTCAGTGCGGTCGCCGGATCGGGCAAGACCACGACCATGGTAGCCAGGATTGGTCACTTATTGCACACTGGTGCCAGTGCCGATACGATCATGGTTTTGATGTTCAATAAATCGGCCCGTGACTGCTTTGCCGAAAAAATGCACCGCCGGCTATCGCATAGCGCCCGCCAGTTACCCGAAGTTCGGACCTTTCATTCCCTTGGCCTGCGTCTGGTCAACAGCTTTACCCGGCGGGGCGCATTGCCGCAGTATCGTCTGGTCACCGAAGAGTATATCCTGGAAAAACTCGCCCGCCAGGTCGCAGGGGAGGTGTATCGGCAGGAGCAAGAAAACGAGGGCTGGCCGGCAGGTGAAGAGGTGGAAGAATTCCTGGCCTTTATCGACCGGGTTAAGTCGACGGTGAGCGATGCTGCGCAGGTTTTTAATAAACTGCATCTGGCGTCGCGCTATGCCTATTTTATCCGGGCCTATGAACTCTTTGAAAAAGTGCGCCAGGAGCGGAAGATCCGTTTCTATGCCGACCTCATCCATGAACCGCTGCTGGCCATGCTGGCTGACGAAGCCCTTGCCGCCTGGGTGGCTGACCGGGTGGAGCATATAATCGTTGACGAGTATCAGGATATCAACGAGGCCCAGCAGCAGCTGTTAAAAATCCTCGCCGGGAGCAGGGCGAAGGTGATGGTGGTCGGCGATGTCGATCAGTGCATCTATGAATGGCGGGGAGCGCGGCCGGAATATATCACCACCAGGTTCCAGCTCGATTTTACCCAGCCGAATAATTACCAGCTCTCCTACACTTTTCGCTATGGTCATCAACTGTCTCTTGCGGCTAATCATCTGATTGCCGGCAATAGGAAGCGGGATCGCAAACTGTGCATCTCCCACGCCGGTAACGGCAAGACTGTCATACGTTGCCTGGAAGAGCAGAAAAAACATCCGGCAGTCGCCGTGCTCACCGAGTGGCGCAGTAAAGGACGCGCCCTGCACGAGGCGGTGGTGCTGGTCAGGCTTTTTGCCCAGAGCGTGCCGGTGGAGTTGGCCCTTCTCGAGGCGAACATTGCCTATCGACTGGAGGGCAATGCCCAGGTCTTCGACTGCTCCGAGGTTTTAGCGCTGACCGGTTACCTGCAGCTCGTTCTAGGGACTCTGGCCGAAGAGGAGCCTGGCGACCGGGATAAAACACTGACGGCCATGCTGAGCCAGCCGCATCTGGGAATTAATAAAGAGGATATGGCTGGATTGGTGGCAGGTATCGCCGAAAAGCCTCATGCCGCCGTGGCGGTTCTGCGCGAGTGGAGTACCTCGGATCGTCCCTCTTTCATCCGTAAAAGATTTGCCGAAGCGGCGGACAACTGGCAATGGCTGATCGAAAGTTCATCTGCCGGGCGGGCTGACGTCCTGTTGAAAAGGATTGTGCAAAAGCTCAATCTCTATGACTTTTATCATAATTTTTCGGCCAGATCGGTCACTGCCGAAAACCGGATCAAGACCTGTCAGGCTTTTATCGATTTCGCCGCCGGTCAAAACCTGTCCGTTAAGCAGCTTATTGTCAAGATTACTGAATTAAAAGCTTTGAAGGACGGACCGGCCGAGGACACCTTGCTGATTACCTCAGTGCACCGGGCCAAAGGGCTGGAGTGGCCGCTGGTCATTCTGCCGGGCCTTGAAGAAGGGGCTTTTCCTTTTTACCGGGATCGCGATCATGCAATAGACGATCTGGAGGATGAGCGTCGGCTCTTTTATGTGGCGCTGACCAGGGCGATTGAACAGGTTGTTTGTATCCATCCAGCCGATGCCGAACTGAAACGCTGTATCGCCGTGCATTGCGGCAAGACGCCCGGCTCAGCGATACGGGCCAGTCGTTTTCTCTATGAAGCCAATCCCGGACTGTCGGTTCGCCTGGGGGAATTGCTGGCAGATACGGGTGAGAATCGGCGGATAACCGCCGACGATACCACCATCGCCAGGCAGTATCTTGCCGAAATTGGCGCCAAGGTGCAGCTCACCGAGGAGGCAAAAGAGACGGAGGCTCTTCGGCAACCAACCGACAAGATACTGGAAATTCATGAAATAGGGGAAGGTTTGCGGGTATGGCATCGGGCTTTTGGTCCCGGTACCGTGATGGCGATAAAAGATCGAAAGCAGGGACGGCTCACCGTGTTATTTGATGACCATGGAGAAACCGTCCTTCTGGCCACTTATGCCAGGTTGCGTGCTCTGGCCTGATGGCCTCGTAAAAATTCTTCATCCGAAGTCTGCGCTTATCGACTTAGCCATCGTCGCTTTCAGGTTTACGAAATTCCCATGGGCCCCATGGGAGCCCTCATCCATGAGCATTGGTCATATCCCGGAAGAGTTGCATTATTTTCTGGGTTTTGAGTCCGGGCTTGCCATTGCCTATCCTGACCGAGTCAATAGCCACAATCGGCACTACTTCCCGTATCGACGAAGCAAGAAAGGCTTCATCAAAGAGGCGGATTTCATCTTTATGCAGCTGCCGTTCAACGATGGGAAAGGTACCTTTCACAAGGCTCAGAACCACCTGCCGGGTAATGCCGGGCAGGACCCTGTCGCACGGCGGAGTAACCAGCGTGTCGTTGATAAAGACGAACAGATTCGAGGTCGTTCCCTCCAGTACATAGCCGTTTCTATCGACATACAAGGCTTCAATGGCTTGCTGGTTCCGTGCTTCCGCCTGGCAGAGAATGGCCGGAATATAGTTGATGCTTTTTGCCCCGGGCATGAAGCGATCGACATGGCTGGTGATAACTTTTACGCCCCCAGTGTACCATTCGGCCGGCATCGGCCTGACACCGGTGACCATAACCAGAAGTTTGGGCGAGTCGCCCGGGGTGATGCCGTCACTGCTTAAGCCTCCGGTGACCACGATGCGGATATTACTCTCCTGATGGTGGTTGCGGGCTAAGGTCGCCTGGACGATCTCGCCAATTTCCGCCGTTGGATGGGGCAGCTTCAGCCCGATCAGGCGAGCGGAGCGTTCCAGTCGCTTGAGGTGGTCGTCAAGATGGAAGGGGATGCCATTGTAGGTTCGCAAAAAATCAAAGACGCCAAAACCCCGAATGACTGACAGGTCGTTGACCGATATATGTGCCTGCTCGTCGGCGACAAATTGGCCATTTACATAATAAGTATCCATTGTCTCTCCGCTGGCTATTCCGAGAAAGGCGGTTCAATGCCTTTTTCTCGGCAGTCTTCGATATGTTTGTCAACCGCCCGGCGGAAATTTTCTTCCAGCTCGGCAAAGCTTTGTCCGGTATAGTCAAGGTCTTCATCGATAAATAAAATCCTGCCAAAGAGGGAATAATCTTTGGTGTCTACCTCAATTGAGCCATGGTAGCCCTGGTGTTGTATGGTCTTTTGTGCCAACTTTTTTCTCCTTCAATAATCCTGTCTCGGTAATCTTTTTTCTTGTACAGCAAAGCCATAGTAAGGTGGTCGGGAAAAAACGCAAGATTTTTGTATCTCTACAGGTCGATCTTTGTCGCAACCATTGTGCATTGTTATGAAAAGGTGTATGGGATTGGCATGATTGAATTCTGTACTTTTGGAGAATCTTATGATCGTACTCAACTCGCTGTTTCCCATATTTGTTCTACTTGTTCTGGGGTCGGTCCTAAAAAAATGGGGCCTCACCGACAGCCTTTTTCTGAAAACCAGCGACCGGCTTATCTATTACTTCTTTTTCCCGGTGATGTTGTTCTGGAAAATCGGCGGCGCGTCTTTTGAGCAGGGCATTGACTGGAACTTCTGTTTTGCCTCGCTTCTGGCCCTGATGACCATGTTCGGGCTCAGCACCCTGGTCATTTGGTTATTTCGTATATCTCCTTTTCAGGCCGGTTCTTTTTCCCAGAGTTGTTACCGCTTCAATACCTATATCGGGGTGGCCGTTATTCTCAACAGTCTTGGTGCGGAAGGGATGAAGTACTTTGGCATCGTCATCGGCTTTGCTATTCCACTTATCAATGTCTTTGCCGTCTCTTTGCTTATCTGGTTTTCAGGAAGAGAAATCGCTCTCAGCAAACGTATCGCGATTGCGGCCAAAGCCCTTATCGCCAATCCGCTGATTCTCGGCTGTCTGGTCGGGATTGCCTATTCCAGCCTGGTTGGCGGCTTTCCTGTTTTTTTGAATAATTCTCTCAGTCTGATCTCCATGGTTACTCTGCCCCTTGCCCTTATCTCCATCGGCGGCAGCCTCAGCTTTGCCGGGGTTAAAGAAAATTTGTCGCTCTCTGGTCTCGCGGCATGCTTAAAACTTGTCGTTTTACCGGCGATCGGCTGGCTCTATTTTTATCTTTTTAACGTGACCGGCATTCCCTTCAAGGTCGGGATGATCTTCCTGACCTTGCCCGCTTCTACCGCCATCTATGTGCTTTCTTCGCAGATGAACAGCGATACCGAACTCGCCTCTTCGGCCATCGTTCTCTCGACTCTTCTGGCTTTTTTCTCGCTTTCTTTTGTCCTTTTGCTTTAATTTTTAGAGGGCATCACTTAATACTGGTTCTTAACTCGGAGCTGACATATAATAAGCAAAAGACAGGCTCCTGGGGAAAATGGATGACGATGTCGAACATAACCTGAAACAGGTAACGAGCGAGGAGAAAAGAGCGTTACTCGAATCTATAAAGGAGTATATTGATGAGAGGAACATACGAAGCATATATATTAGTAAAGGTCAAAGACGGCAAGAAGTATGTCTGTGCCCTGAACAGGCAGAAGGGTGATAAAGAGGACTTAGGTCGTTTGAACCATAAAGAAAGGCAGGAATATTTAGAAAATCAAGTCATCTGGAATTGATAGAACCGCTGTGAAAACTCTTCATTTACAACTTCCGTAGGGGCACACCTGGGTGTGTCCCTACGAAGCAATCCTGAAAATCACGTTCTAACCCACCATCACTAAAGACCACATTGAAAATATTACGAGCTGCACGAGAGCATGGAACAACCGGCCTTGTTGCGAGCCCATTCCGGACGTTTTACCGCAAAATGGTCCTTGTCCGGCTGCTCGTCATAGGGCTTGCGCAGCAACTCAAGCAACTCGCCGACCATGGTGAAGTCGCCGGCTTCAGCTTTATCGATCGCCTGCTGGGCCAGATAGTTGCGCAGGACGTATTTCGGATTGATTTTGTTCATCTTTTGCCGACGCAGCGAATCCGGCAGCTGGTCGCGCTGGAGCCGCTCTCTATATAACCGCAGCCATTTATTCAAGCGCTGCCGGTAGTTCTCGGTTATTTCTTCTTCTGTATAGTGTGCCTGGTCAAGAAAAGTCGGCAGCTCATCTGCCTCCGACAAGATTGTATCGGTTGAAATTTGTGCCAGATTACGAAAGAAAATCGTCATATCCGTTTCAACGAGCTGCAGGATATCAATAAGTTCACCGATAAGCGCATCGTCGCTTGCCGGCGAAAAGTTGATAAAGCCCAGTTTAGCGGCCATCATTTCATTCCATCCGGTAAGAAACAGGGAGTTGTAGGTTTTGAGCGCCTCTTCCAGAGGTTCCACCGCCTGTATCAGCGGATAAATGGCATTGGCCAGTTGCAGCAGGTTCCATTGGCCGATATGCGGCTGGTTGCTGAAACAGTATCGCCGACCGTGGGCATCGGTGGTGTTGGGGGTCCATTTGGCATCATAGCCTTCGAGCCAGCCGTACGGGCCGTAGTCGATGGTCAGACCAAGAATGGACATATTGTCGGTATTCATCACCCCGTGGACGAAGCCGACCCGCATCCAGTGGATGATCATTGCCGCAGTGGTCTGGCAGATTTCTTGGAACCATTTGATAGAGGCGGCAACTGACGGTTGACCCAGGTGGGGGAAGTCGGTTCGAATGGTATAATCAACCAGCTGTTGCAAAAGGGCCGTTTCGCCTCTGGCTGCGAGGATTTCATAGTTGCCGAAACGGAGAAATGACGGCGAGACCCGGCAGACCACCGCCCCTGGCTCGTCCTTCGGGTGGCCGTCGTAGAACATGTCCCGGGTTACCAGTTCGCCGGTGGTAATAACGCTGAGAGCCCGGGTTGTTGGAATCCCTAAGTGGTGCATCGCTTCGCTGCATAAAAATTCCCTGATTGATGAGCGCAGCACGGCCAGCCCATCGGCGCGGCGGGAATAGGGGGTGGGGCCTGCTCCTTTGAGCTGCAGAATCCACCGTTCTTTTTGTTTATTGAGGACCTCGCCAAGGTTGATTGCCCGGCCATCGCCCAGCTGCCCGGCCCAGCTGCCGAATTGATGGCCGCCGTAACACATGGCAAAAGGGTCCATTCCCGGCAGCAGCATGTTGCCGACAAAAATATCCCGGAACAACTCGGATTGGCATATATCCTCCGGCAGATCAAGTAATGCGGCTACTTCCCGGCTGCAAGCCACCACCTGCGGTGCGCTGACTTTGGCTGGCTTGACCCGTGAATAGCAGGCCTTGCTCACCTGGCGGCGGGAGTTATCCGGCTGTGGGTCGGCCGGGAGCCGGCGGACAAAATTATTATCGAAAACGAGGGATTCAAGATGTTGGTCGCGAAGCGGCATATTCATGAGCTGGTCCTTTTCCATTTTTATGCTGTCGTAAAAACGTGATTTTCAGAATTTTTCGTAGGGGCTCACCTGTGGAGGTGCCCATCTTTGCTGTGAATTTTAGAAGGGCCCACACACAGGTGAGCCCCTACGGAGATGGTAATGAAATGTTTGTACCAATTGTCAATCCTGTTGATAACACTAAGCATGCCACTACGTGGCTGCAAGACTGGGTATTTTTCCTGGAAAAAGTTGCCGGTTGGGAGGACAAGAGTTATGTATAACGATGGTGTCGTAAAAATTAACCCGCTTCGAATATGAAGCTTTTTACTTAACCATCGTAGATCTCAGGTTTTTATGAAACGGTCATTAATGCTCCAATCATATTGATTGGCGAGGGGAGTCTCACGTAATGGTGGTACGAATTCTTATTGCAGGTTTTGCATCGTTTGTGGCGGGATTCAGTTATCTGACCGGGCTGGCGCAAATGATGACTGGATTGCTGCTTGGCTTCAGCGCCTTTTGTTCCTTTTTTTTCGGTGTTCTATTTGTCTTGCCCATTGATGCCGAGCGAGCGTTTTTTCCGGTATACAACAAGGTGCCGGCCTGGCCTTATTTCCTGATAGGAATAATTATGACGGCCATAACCGTGGCTCTTTTTATGCTGAAAACCAAACCGGTAGACGAAGAGCGGGTCTCCGCCGTGCATTTCAAATTCCTTGCCGGCGGCATCGGCGGCTACCTGAGCAGCCTTTTTCTTTCCTCTATTTTCTGGTTTGCCTCCGATGCCAGACGTTTGTCGGCCGATCCCGCTTCGTTGACAAGAGACGCCCTTATCGGCACCGGGTTATTTCTGGTCGGGGTCTCTATCTCCTGCTATCTCTTCTATCGTGCGTCAAAAGGCAGCTCGGAAAAGCATCCGGATCTGATGCGGCGATTTGTCCTCGCTTTCTTCACCTTCTTTCAATTTGATAAAATGCCGGTTCTGGTGGCCTATCTGCTTATTTACTCGCCGGAAACCGAGATCGGTTTTGCCAATATTGCCGCTCTTGCCCTGGCTTCCTCCATCCCTGTGGCGCTATTTCTGTTGAAGACGACCCTCGATACCAAGGAGAGCTAACCAAGGTTATCCAAGGTTGGTACGGGGGACAATGGTTTTCATTTCTTGCCGGGCTTAGAGCGTACGGTTATTCTTTCGACCACCTTGCGGTAATAGTCGTGCTGGCTGGTTATGCTTGATGTCGAGGGGCGTTTGGCATCGATTTTCATCATCAGGACGTTGAGTTTTTTCATCTGTCTCAGCCGTTCGTGCTCGTCTTCGGTGCAGGCGATCAGGTCTTCGAGTTTTTTGATTTCTTTGCGCTCCTCTATTTCCGGGGGAAGATAGCCGCTGTTCTTTAAAATTTTATAGGCCATTTTCAGGTCTTCCGGGACAAACCGATCGTCTTCCAGGGGCAGGGGTTTGTTCTTCCATTTGGGGGAGTTCAAATCTTTTTCCCGCATCGCTTCGGCTATTCTCTGTTCGGCGATAAATGCCAGTGAATCCATAACCAGTCCTCGTCTCAAGAATTTGTCTGCAACACTGCCTGCAGCCATTGCGAAATATCATGAATCTGTTCCGGGCAGACGGCGTGCTCCATCGGATATGTCAGATATTCGGCCTTATAGCCTTGCCTGGTCAGTTGGTCCATCGACCTGCGTCCGAGCTGTTCGGGGACAACCGGATCATAGAGGCCATGATGGATCATAATGGGAATACTTTTATTAATTTCGCCGGAGTCGCCGGCATCGGGGGTTGCCAGATAGGTGGACATGGCCAGAAGGCCGGCCAGCGGTTTTCTATAGCTGAGTGCTACCTGGTAGGCCACCGCCCCTCCCTGGGAAAACCCGGCAAGGATAATTTTTCTGCTGTCGATGCCCCGCTCCAGCTCACGGTCGACGAAGGCACTGATTGCCCGGGCCGATTGCATTAAGCCGGCAACATCAATTTCTCTATCAATGTCCATCGCTTTGATATCGTACCAGGCAGGCATAACAAAACCGCCATTGACGGTCACCGGCATGGTGGGGGCATGCGGGAAAATGAACCGAACGGCCAGGTCTGCCGGAAGGTCCAACTCCGGAACAATGGGGGCGAAATCGTTGCCGTCGGCGCCGAGTCCGTGCAGCCAGATAACGGTGCTGTTCGGGTTGGGCTGGGTTTCTAATTCAATAGCCGGTAGGAGTGCCATAGTTTTTTATTTAGCCATCGTAGATTTCAGGTTTTTATGAGATTGACACAGACAATGCCATATTTCTACCATAACCATTTGGCATTGGGCTATAAAGGGATTATTTTTCTCATTTGGTAATCAGAACATTTATCCATGTCTGTCGCTCGCCCCGCAGCATTGATAGTGATTCGCTGAGTTCCAGAATATGCAGGCGGGGAAGTCTTGCCAGCAGGCTCTGCATGGCAGCAATGGAATAATTATTGAAAAAACGCTGTTTTTGATCGTATTCCTCGCTTTCTCCCTGCTTAAAAGACATATACCAGATTCCCCCTGGTTTCAGGGCTTGGGCGATTCTGGTCAAAGCCTTCTCAATCCGGGATTTTGGGATATGAAGCAAGCTGGCACAGGCCCAGATTCCATCATAGGTGTTTTTCTCTTCTATTTCTTCGGCTTTTTTAATCAAGACAGGTTGGTTCAGGTATTGTGCGGCGCAGGCAGCAATCTCCTTGACCGGGTCAATGGCAACTATTCGATGCCCCAGTTCAATAAAAAACCGACTGTCGCGTCCGGAACCGCAGCCTAGATCAAGAATCAGGCTGTTGGGTGCGAGCAACTCGACAAAGCGTCGACGCATGGGTGCTGTATATTCCAGATCGACGGTTTCCCGGGCATACTGCTGGGCATTGTCGCGATAAAAAGCGAAGGTTGAGGTCACTTCTGCGTCTTCGTGCAATTTGATAACCATCGAAAATATTAGTACCTTACTCCAGAAAGCCTGTAAGAAAAAACAAGAAACCCTGGAGATGTATTTGAAATTAAGAACTGAAATGATCCCCCAAGGTACTTATACCCGAAGGGTATCATTAATAAATGCGGCTCTGCCGCTTTAGGTTTTTACGAAGTTGTCATTTTTAAAAATGCGCGAAAATGGTAATGTCGTAAATTATATGATTAAATCTCAAATCATATACCATAAAAGCATTTCTATTGAGGAGAAAATGATGAGCATGCAGGAATCTCTCAGTGCGGAATTGAGAGTCGCAATGAAGGCAAGAGATGTGGAAAGAACCGGAGCAATCCGCATTTTAATTGGCGAATTCGCCCGGCAGCCGGAAAAAATCTTGACCGATGAACAGGTCATCGCCATTATTAAAAAACTGATAAAATCGGAAAGGGAGCTTTTGGCCGCCCAACAGCAGCAGGAGTCTGCTTTTCTGACGATTATGGAAGGCTATTTACCCAAGCAGGTCAGTGAGGCAGAGATTTATGCCTGGGTGGAACAAAACATCGATTTTTCCACTTTTGGCAACAAGATGCAGGCGATGAGGCCGATCATGCAGCATTTCGGCAGTTCGACCGATGGCAATACTGTGAAAAAAGTATTACAGCAATTCTGATGGCGTCGTAAAAAAGCTTCATCCGAAAACTGCACTTATCCAAGAGAGGAGGCATACTGTGTTTCGAATCGTTTTATTTTTGGCAACAAACCTGGCGATCCTGGTTCTGCTGAGCATTGTTATGAGTCTTCTTGGCGTTGATTCCAGGTCAACCTCGGGATTGCTGGTCATGGCTGGATTATTCGGTATGGGCGGCTCGTTTATCTCTTTGGCCATGTCCAAATGGATCGCCAAGAAATCGACCGGGGCCGCGGTTATCCTTCATCCGGCCAACCCGACGGAGCAATGGCTCGTTGATACCGTTCAGCGTATGGCCGAAAAAGCGGAAGTGGACATGCCGGAAGTGGCGGTATATGATTCTCCCGACCTGAATGCTTTTGCCACCGGGATGAATAAAAATGCCGCGCTGGTCGCCGTTTCCACCGGGCTGCTGCAGAATATGTCCAAGAGTGAAGTTGAGGCGGTTCTGGCCCACGAGATGACTCATGTAGCCTGCGGTGATATGGTGACGCTTTCTTTGATTCAGGGGGTGTTGAACACCTTTGTCATCTTTTTCTCCCGTATTGCCGCGAATCTTATCAACAACTTTTTGCGAGGTGATGAAGAAGGCGGCGGCCTGGGATTCATGGGCTATATGGCGGTCACCATCTTTCTGGAATTTGTTCTTGGCCTGTTGGCCACCATTATTGTCATGTGGTTTTCTCGAAAAAGAGAATTCACTGCCGATAAAGGTGCAGCCTATCTGACCAACAAGGAGAAAATGATCAACGCCCTGCAGCGGCTGCAGGCCCACCATGAGCCGTCGCATCTGCCTGACCAGGTGGCGGCTTTTGGTATCCGCCCTAAAAAAGGTGGTATGGCTGAGCTCTTTAGGAGCCATCCGCCGCTGGAGGACCGGATCGCCGCCCTGCAGAAGCTTTAAAGGCAAGGGGAGAGCCTTGCCTGGAACTTGTTCCCATGGGCCCCAAGGGAAGCAATAGCCCATGCGCCGCATGGTAAACTGTAAACTAACCCCTGGTTATGCCCAGGATAGTATGCCAGATATCATCCTGGTTCCAGCGTTTTAAAATAAGCACCGGCTGGGTGGCGAGGAATTCGCTGATTTTTTCTGCCTCACTGCGCAGAAGACCGGACAGGACAAACCATTTCTGGTTAAGAAAACCTTCCGTTCGCACCAGATCCTTCATCACATCGTAGTGGATATTGGCGACCAGCAGATCGGTGGCAACGCCTATATGCTCTTGTGCCCGGCCATTGACCACCAGGATCTGCTCATCCAGATGATTGAGGCTGACATTCAGCCGGGCGGTCCGGGTCGCCAGATAGTTATAGTCAACGGCAATAATTTTTTCACAGCCCAATTTAGCCGCGGCAAGGGCGAGAATGCCGGTACCCGCGCCGAGATCGAGCATGGTCCTGGTCTTCTTGCCGGAACAGGCGATATCGATGGCTTCAAGGCAGGCCTGGGTGGTCGGATGGGTGCCGTTGCCGAACACCACGCCGGAGTCAAGGGTGATGGCGATGTCGCCTGCACCGGGTGATGCTTTAATCCAGGTGGGATTCAGCAGAAAACGGCCGATGCGCACCGGCTCTATAATGCCGCCCTGCCACTGCGCATAGGTCATTTCATATTCATCGAGCAGCTTAAGCTGGGGAAAATCAGCCAGGACCGCCAGTACGCTCTCTTTTGCCGGCTGGGTAAAAAACAGAAAGCTGAAGTCATCCTCAACCCAGTTGCCGACAAAATTTTCCGCGTCAATGGTATGCAGTGCGGGAACGATGCCGTCGATATAATAGATAAAAAGTGGAGTGTCCGGTCGAAGTAGGGGGGTGGAATGCATGGTCAATGAACAGTTTTTACAAAGCTATTAATACTTTATCTTTTTCAGGAAAATCTGCATTTGCCTGAGCATGCTCTTGACCTGATCACCGTCAATCGCGTCGCGGGCCCCGCCGGCTGCGCTGTCGCAAAGTTCGAGCCAGGCAATAACCGCTTTATTGTCCTGTCGGTCGTAAAGCTTTTTCTTATAGGCCTCGCCGGTCAACTGCAGCCCCTTCTTGGGTACCGCTTTGCCCTGGATATCATTATCCAGCGATATCCCCCCGGCAAGACAGAGACAGCGCAGGTGTTTTTCGAGGGTTGCGCCGGCGATCACTGCGGCTGCCCAGGGCCTGTCCTGCTCTATCTGCTGCGTGGCAAGGTGCAGCATATCCAGTAAAATCTCTCGGGATATGGCTCCTCCGGCGGTTGTCAGCCAGTCGCCCTGGAGCTCCCTTCTCGCCGCCGTAAGCATGGCCACACCTCTTCGGGTGCGGCTCGATGTATTGTGGGTGACTTCGGTGCGAAAGCTCTGGTAGTACGGGCTGAGCTCACCGAACACCCGACTGAGAAAGGACAGTGCGGAGATTCTGAAATCGTGGAATTTCTGTTCGTTGACCATGGGTTTTGCCTGGCCGTCGCCGGCCTCCGTGGCAAGGACTTTTTCGCCCATGGTGAGTATGACCTTAGCCTGCGCAATAAGCTCGTCTTGGTTCTTCATTTTTTATAAGTCCGGGGTGAAATAAGCAGAAAGGGGCGGATTTTTTTATTTCCCCCATATACTCTGGAATAGTTGTTTTGTCACGCCCGGTTCTGGTTTCCACGCGCAATCTCGCCCCGGCTCTGGTTCCCATGGGCCCCATGGGAACATGTGTCAATCAACCACCAGCTGCAAAGCGGTGCAGTTTTTTAAGGTATCTAAAATAAACGACGTCTTCACATTCTGTATCCCCGGAATCCCCGACAGCTTGTTGTTGACGAAATCGGTATAACTTTTCATATCTTTCACCACAACCTTTAACAGAAAATCGACTTCCCCGGTCAGCTGATGGCATTCAAGGACTTCCTCCATCCGCGTCAGTCGTTCCTTGACATCCTGCAGCGAGGAAATCTGGTGATGGCTCAGACAGACCATGACAATGGTCTGAATGTCAAAGCCCGCCTGTTGCCGGTTAAGGATGGCGACATATTTCTCGATAATCCCCGACGCTTCCAGCCGGCGGACCCGCTCCAGCATGGCAGGTGGTGATAAGCCAACTTCCTGGGCCAGTCTGGCATTGGTGATGCGGCCATTTTTTTGCAGGATGTTGAGGATTTTTTTATCAGTGGTATTAAGCATGAGGATTGGTTACCCGGTTAGAGCTTAGCCATCGTAGATCTCAGGTTTTTACAACACCTTTAATAACTCATTACCAGAAGAGCCAGCTTTCAGTAACCACAATATAGATTCCCAAACCAAAATTAGTCACGCCATGGGCAATAATAACCCCCTTCAGGTTTTTTTGATACACCAGCAAGCCGCCGTAAAGCAAGCCGGCAATGATCCCCACAACCACTCGGTGGTGTTCGAGGCCGAATAAAACCGCGGTTCCAATAAATGATAGCCAGGTAAAGGCTCCCATCGGCACCGAGTGAAATTTGGGGTCAACCAGATAGCGCATTAAAAAAGAACGCCAGAACAATTCTTCCATAACAGGCACCACCACCGATGAACCGAACAGCCGCATCGTGATCAGGCCAATAGCCGCTGTCTGCGATTGGCCGAGAGCGTGAGGATCGAATGCCGCGCCTTGGCCAACCTGAAAGAGGAATTTCTCCGGGGCAATCCAGATGATAAGGACGACAAGCCCGCAGAGAACGGCGGTCATTATTTCACCACTGGAAAGACCATGGGAGAAGTCGGCGCAATATTTGCCTCGCCAGGCCCAGAGCATGGAGCCGACCAGGATGGTTTTTATTATATAGAGATAAGGGGATACGGCGGGGAAAAATCTGGCGGGTTCGGTGAGAAGTAAAAAAAGCACAAAGGGAACCACATAAGGAATCCAGGTCTTTTGCCAAATTCGCCTTATATCATTACTGGTCGCCTGCATTATTTATCCAAGGGAGTTGATCGTATTATCGTTTTCTGCTGCAGTTGGATTGACTGGGTCAGCAAGAATGATATCAGATTTCTCCTTGGAATAACAAGCGATTCGATGGAAAAAAGTTGCTGCTGTTATTGTTTAGCGTCATCTGGCTGGTTTGTGTCTTCCTTGTCGCGATCGGTGTCGTAGAGCCTTTTGGCGGCAAGTAATAGAAAAAGAATGCTGATCGGCGGGGCAAAAGTCGGTGTTGCCTGGATGAATTTTTGCAGGTTAGGATTGGTGAAATGGAGATTTGGGAGTAAATATTTCAAGGTGCAGTAGCTGCCGATGGCGAGCATGATAAATATCCACCAGGGCAAGCGAGGCGCGGGGCGGGCAGCCGATGATTTTCCTGTTTTCTGGTTTGTCATAGGGCTTCCGCCAATATCAGCTGGACCATCTCACGCACCTGCGCATCGGGGTCGCCTGCCAGCCGACCAATCTCAGTCATGGCCTGTTTCGTGCCGATTATGCCCAGCACCGACACCGCTTCTCCCCGTAATAACGGTTCCTTGGATTGAAGGAGCTTGACCAGCGAAGGAATTGCCAGTGCCAGTTTGTCAGGTTGAATTTCCTGCAGCTCTTCAAAGAGAACCGAGACCCCCAGGCGTACACTGAACCGCTGGTCGGTGAGGATTTCCCCTGTCCAGGAATAATATATTGGTTCTCGGCGGAACATTGCCACGATATTATCGACGTGCCCCTGAGCGAGAAAGTCGGCAATGACTTTTTTCAGGTCCTGGTCGCTGACTTTATTGGTCGGTGGTTTCATAAGCCGTGCTGAGGTGTAATGTAATTGAAAAAAACCGCTGAAATCGGAAAAATATTGCCCTACAGCTTGCTTTGATTTGCCTGGAAAGGCAAGGGGAAAATATGTATTTCTTTACCGTTAATAGTGACGGTTTGGTAAAAAGCCGAGCTTTAGAAGGGCACACACATAGGTGAGCTCCTACGGAGATTGCAAAGAAAAGTTTTGGCAAAACCATCAAGGTTAAAAGGGCAAAAAACGCCATTTACAGTGCAGAATTTGCGCACTTTTACGGATTTAAGAGATGCTTTTTTATAAAAGATCATGCTAATCCTTTGAAAGGATATCAAAAATTGTTTGCATGCTTCCGGCTCATTTTTTGCATTAATTATTATCGGAAAGACCGGGCTTCCTTGTCCCTGTCCGGAACAACCGACGACACGATGAACGCGAGAGATGATTATGAAAATTTTTATGGATACTTGTGCTGGTATGACTATTGCTCTTCTACTGACTGTAGTCTATGCAACGCCCGGCTATGGTTGGTACTATTATGCCGACGCCGATGACAGGATGTGGGAAGAGATCAGCTCGGAGCGAGAGACGCTCCCCGTCGGGGCGGTCATTTCGTCTTTACCCAATGGTGCCCGAGCGATTTTTATCGAACAGACGCAATATTTCGTGTCCGGAGAAAACTGGTTCCTGCCTATCATCAATAAAGAGGGCATCAAGTTTCAGGTCGTCTTTGCCCCGGTGTAACATTGTAACAGTTCATCAGCACCCCATTTTCGACCGCTCAAGCCCCCTCACATAGCCAACTATCGAAGTCTCTCTCTGATCGCTTATCTGCTCGGCGGCCTGCTTCAACGAAACTGGAGCACTGGTTGGACGGTTACCGATCCCATAGTATTTTGATCTATTGGGTTCCGGTGAACCTACCCGTCACAATGTATAACCGGAAATCTCCGGTTATATCCCCACTTTCGTCCGGTTATTCCCCTGGATTTCCAGATAGTATATTGTTCTCCTTGTTTATTTTATAAATTTCACAAAATTGGCATAATTTAACAAGCGTGCTACTCTTTTGTAGGATATTGTAAAAAACAAAGTATTCATCACAAAAAACCGCAAAATCTGTTGCGTGCGCTGTGCTTATCAGCTAGCATATTGCCGTCAAAGAGCAGGGTCGACATGGGAGTATCTTGAGTGTATAAACTGCTTAAGACAACTGTGTTCCTTACCCTTTGTATGATCGTAGTGTAACCAACGATGGAGCCATGGTCCTTACTGATCGGGGCAGCTGGTTTATGTCCATGATCACCCGGCGTGGTTAACTGAACCCAAAAGCAGTTTTACGAGGGAGGAAAAAAGATGTCGACGCGAAAGTTTTCTGTTTTTTCACTGATGGTAGTTGCAGGTATGACGCTTGCGCTTTGCGGTTCAGCGGGAGCTGCCGAGAAATCGATAAAAATCGCCACCCAGTCTCCACTGTCCGGCGATCAATCGGTCATTGGCGTAGATATTAAACGAGGGGCAGAATTGGCTCTCGAGCAATTGAGCGGACCCTTGACGGCCATGGGTTTTAAGATTGATCTTGCTCCTTTTGACGACCAGGCTAATCCCGACACCGGGGTCGCCAACGCCAAGCGCATCGTCTCCGATCCGGCAATTCTGGCCATTGTCGGACACTATAATTCCGGCGTGCAGATCCCTTCATCAGAAGTGTACCATACCTCCGGTCTGGTCAACGTTTCCCCGGCCAATACCAACCCGAAGGTGACCACCCGAGGCTATCTGGAAGTGAACCGCATCGTTGGTCGTGACGATGTGCAGGGCGTTGTCGGTGCTAATTTTGCCCAGAGTAAAGGGGTTAAAACGGTCTTTGTCGTTCATGATAAAACCGCTTATGGTCAGGGCATTGCCGAGTTCTTCAAACAAAAAGCGACCGAGAACGGCATGAAGGTTCTGGGCTTTGAAGGAACTGAGGAAAAAGCCAATTTTGACGCGCTGCTGTCCCCGGTTGTTGCCGGTAATCCCGATCTCGTCTACTTCGGCGGCATGGCTTTCCAGGCTTCCGTTCTCTTCAAGCAGGCCCGTGAGCGGGGTTATGAAGGCATGTTCCTGAGCGACGACGGTTTTGATAGTTCCGATGCCGCGAAAATCGGTGGTGGCACCTTGATCGCCGGCGCCGGAACTTTTTATTCAACCGTTTCCGGTCCGGCTTCGGTCTATCCAGGAACTGCCAAGTTTCTCAAAGACTTCCAGGCAAAATACAATTCCACCCCGCAGCCCTTTGCCGCACAGTCCTATGACTGTATGGCAATCTGTCTGAAAGCTATTGAAAATGCGGCCAAAGCAGCAGGCGATAAAGTCCCGACCCGTAAAGCCGTCGCCGAGGCCGTCCGTGATCTCAAAGATTTCAAAGGTATTACCGGCACCTTTACCTTTAATGATATCGGCGATCCCGAAAAAGCCCAGTATTTTGTGATCCAGGTAGAATCAGCAGACCCAAGTAAATGGAGCGAAAATAAGATTGTCAAGACTCTTGAGATTGCCCCTCCCAAGTAATACGATTTCTGCAATTTCAGCCCCGGCCCTTTGTTCATACAAAGGGCCGGTTGTGGTTTTTTGGTGACCGCAAACCCGGATCAGTGAACGGTTGCGATTTTTAACGACAGCGAGTGAACATGATACAAATCCTGAAGCGCATAAATGTGTATGAACTGGTGCGACCCGTGGGGCAGATGGTCGTTTTTTCCCTGGGCAGTGCGGCCTTTATGTCGGCTATTGCTATTTCGCTTGCCTTAGCCTTAGATGGAACCACTGTCGGTGTGAGCCTGATGGATAAGTACAATGTCAGCCTCTTTACCTATACCATGCTCAATCTTCCCCAGGTTATCATCGACGGTCTGACCATCGGTTTTGTCTATGCCGCCATTGCTCTGGGCTACACCATGGTCTACGGGGTGCTTGAATTCATTAACTTCGCCCATAGTGAGATTTTCGCGGTCGGCGCCTTCGTCGGGGTGGAGTTTCTTATTGCCCTGGATGGCATGGGCATTCTTTCCGGCGCTTCGCTGGTCATGGCCTATCTTTACCTTATCCTGGCGATTTTGCTGGGCATGGTAGCTGCGGGCGGGCTGGCGGTTGCCGTTGAACGGATTGCCTATCGGCCCCTGCGGGGGATGTCCCGGCTGGTGCCGCTTATCTCGGCAATCGGCGTCTCTTTTCTGCTTCAGGATGTTATCCGGCTGACGGAAAGCCTGACCAGCGGGCAGTTCAATCGGATCATGCCCACCTTCGGCAATTTCGACAGCCGCATCGTCTTCGGCAAAATTGCCATGGGCACCTCCAAGCTTACTCTGGGAATTTCCGTCAAGTCGATCATCGTTATCGGCTCAGCGGTGCTGATGCTGGTGGGGTTGAATTACCTGGTCAATGCCACCCGGGTCGGCAAAGCGATGCGGGCGGTCGCCCAGGACCGGCCGACGGCAAGCCTTATGGGTATCAATGTCAACCGGATTATCTCTTTAACCTTTCTGGTCGGCGGTCTGCTTGGTGGTGCCGCCGGGGTGCTGTATGCCCTGAAATTTACCCGGATCGATCCCTTCGTCGGTTTCTTTCCCGGTTTGAAAGCCTTTACCGCGGCGGTGCTCGGTGGAATCGGCAATATGACCGGGGCGGTGCTTGGCGGGATTGTTCTCGGCATGCTTGAAACCTTTGCCGGATCGTATATGGGCGTGTTTACTATGGGCGCGGCGGGCTCGGAATATAAGGATATTTTTGCCTTCAGTATTCTGATCCTGGTTCTTATTTTCCGGCCTCAGGGGCTGATGGGCAAACATGTCGTGCAGAAAGCATAGGAGAGTCTCATGATTTCGTCGTTCTTGCAGGAACTGTTTAACCGGGTAAATCGTGGCTTCTGGCCGTATGTGATTGTCATCGGGCATATTGTGACGGGCAGTTACCTGGTCTATAGCCAGCCGCGATCCAATCTCGCTTTTCTGGTGCTTATGACCTCTTTTATGTCCCTGTATTTTTTCACCACCAGTCTGCGCTTTAAGCTGATTGCCGGAGCTCTCCTCGCCTTGATTATCATTCCGATTGTCGGAGCGAGAAATATTTTTTACCTGGAGGTTATCTTCCAGATAAGTGTCTTTGCCGCCTTGGCCCTGGGCCTCAATATCGTCGTCGGTTTTGCCGGCCTGCTCGATCTGGGCTATGTGGCCTTTTATGCGGTGGGTGCCTACCTCTGGGCTTTTTTCGGCTCGCAGCAGTATTATGTGCTGCACTTCGCCCCAGGCACCCAGCCGGCGGATCTGCCCTTTTTGTTGCCGGGGGATGCCTTTTATATGTTTTTACTGGTCGGGGTCATTATCGCCGGCATTACCGGTATTCTGCTTGGGCTGCCGGTGCTGCGGCTGCGCGGCGATTATCTGGCGATCGTCACCCTCGGCTTTGGCGAAGTGATCAGGGTTTTGGCCAATAACCTCGATAAACCACTTAATTTTACCAATGGCCCGCAGGGTATTACCCCGATCCAGCGGCCGTCGATGCCGGATTTTGTGGTCGACTGGTTTAATTCGATTTTCGGCGGGGTGGTCGGCCATGACGTCAGCCCGGCGATTATGTATAACCTGATGTTCTATATTTTCGCCCTGATCGTCATCATTATTATCATTTTTGTCACGCGCCGCTTAGATGACTCGAAACTCGGCCGGGCCTGGACTGCGGTACGCGAAGATGAAACCGCGGCTATCGCGCAAGGGATTCCCCTGGTAAGAATGAAGCTTGCCGCCTTTGCCGTCGGCGCATCTTTTGCCGGGGTCATGGGCGTATTGCTGGCCGCCAGCCGAACCTTTATCAGCCCGGAATCCTTTTCCTTCATGCAGTCAATCGGCGTTCTCACCATGGTCATCCTTGGTGGCGCGGGGAGTATCCCCGGCGTTATCCTCGGGGCGGCGACGGTGACCATCCTCAACCTGCAGGTGTTGCAGGGATTTTCCCTGTATCTCAACGAGCTGCGCCAAAGCGATGCGGTTATCCCGATTATAAATTTTGCCTGGAAAGATCTGTCCAACCAGCTCGATCCGGCAAAATACCAACGGATGCTTTTTGGTCTTATTCTGGTCCTCATGATGATATTCCGACCAGCTGGATTGATTCCTGCCGTCCGGCGAAAGCGTAAAATCGAGCTGGAAGAAAAATAGGGAGAGAAGAAGACAATGGCATTGCTTGAAATTAACAATATGACCAAGGTGTTCGGTGGCTTAAAGGCCATCAGCGACGTCACCTTCTCCCTGGAAAAAGGGCGTATTGTCTCGATCATTGGTCCCAACGGCGCCGGCAAAACGACTTTTTTTAATACTCTGACCGGCATCTATAAACCCGATGGCGGGACCATCACCTTCAACGGCAAGTCGCTGGTGGGACTCAGGCCGGACCAGATCGCTGCGCGTGGCATCGCCAGGACCTTTCAGAATATTCGTCTGTTTCCGGATATGACGGTGATCGAGAATATTCTGGTCGGTATGCATATTCACTTCAAACAGTCGCCGATTCAGACCCTCTTTCGTTTGCCCGGGTTTAAAAAAGAGGAAGATGAGGCGGAAAAAAAAGCCGCCCGTTTAATGCAGTACGTCGGCCTGAAACGGGTGGAAAACGAACTGGCCAAGAACCTGCCCTACGGTGCCCAGCGCCGACTGGAGATCGCCCGGGCCCTGGCGGCGGAGCCGCTGTTGCTGCTGCTCGATGAACCTGCTGCCGGGATGAACCCACAGGAGACGGAGGACATTGTCCGGTTATTCCGCAATATAAAAGCGGACATGGGCATGACTATTCTGCTTATCGAGCACGATATGCGAGTGGTTATGAATATTTCCGAAGATATCTGCGTCATGGATTATGGCGAGAAGATTGCGGAAGGAACACCTGATCAAATCCGCGCCAATACGCGCGTTATCGAGGCCTATCTGGGCCGGGGGGCAGTCGCCGGACAGCATGAGGAGAAAATGCAATGAGTTTGTTGGAAGTTGATTCGATTCATAGTTATTACGGCCAGATTCATGCATTAAAGGGCATCTCCGTCAAGGTCAATGAGGGGGAGATTGTCACCCTGATCGGCTCTAACGGTGCGGGCAAGAGCACCATCCTGCGGACCATTTCCGGGATGATGCATCCGAAAAAAGGCAAAATTACCTTCAACGGTAAGGATATTTCTAAAAAAGAACCGCATGAGATTGTCCATTCGGGGATGATCCACGTCCCGGAAGGGCGGGGAATTTTCCCAACGCTGACGGTGAAAGAGAACCTGGAAATGGGCGCATTTACGGTGGCCGATACCCGGCTTATCGAAGAACGGATGGACTACGGCTTTACCCTTTTCCCAAGGTTAAAAGAGCGTATCGATCAATTCGGCGGCACCCTGTCCGGCGGGGAACAGCAGATGCTGGCTATCGCCCGCGGGTTGATGATGGATCCGCACCTGTTGATGCTTGACGAACCGTCTATGGGACTGGCACCCATTCTGGTTGAGTTGATCTTTGATATAATCAAGGACCTCAACGCCACAAAGGGGACGACCATCCTGCTCGTTGAACAGAATGCGCTGATGGCTCTGTCCATTGCCCACCGTGGATATGTCCTGCAGACCGGAGAGATTACCGTGACCGATACAGCGGCCAATCTTCGCGATAATGCAGAGGTGCAGAAAGCCTACCTGGGTGTTTCCTGACCATCCTGCAGATCCATCGCCACCAGGAGCGCGTAGTGGCCGTTGTGCTGCAGCAGTTCTTCATGGCTGCCCTGTTCGACAATTTTACCATGGGCCATGACGACGATATGATCGGCCCGCCTGATCGTTGACAGCCGATGGGCGATCACCAGCGAAGTCCGGCCGTTAAAGCTGTCGGCGATGGCCGTCTCCAGGATGTTCTCTGATTCGGTGTCGATGGCGGCGGTTGCTTCATCGAGGACCAGAATCGCCGGGTTGCGGCACAGTACCCTGGCAAAAGAGAGCAGTTGTTTCTCGCCGGTGGACAATTCGAGTCCACCTTCACCAAGGATCGTATCCAAGCCCGACGGCAGTTTATCGACAAAGCGGTTCATCCCCGTCTGGTTGAGTATTTTTTCAATTTTTTCCCTGGAACAGCCGGTATCCATAACGATATTGGCAAAAAGAGTGTCCTGGAGAATAAACACATCCTGCAGGATAACGCCGACCAGGGTGCGCAGTTTGTGCAGCTCAAGAGAAGCGATATCGATGCCGTCGATGCGAATGGTTCCCTTCTCAGGATCATAAAACCTGAGCAGCAGACTGACCAGCGTGCTCTTCCCTGAGCCGGTGGTGCCGACCAGAGCCACGGTCTGCCCCGGATAGAGGGCAAGAGATACATCGTGCAGGATCGGATTGTCCGGCTGGTAGCCGAAATGAATGTTGCTGAATGTAAGCTTGCCTTGGGTCTTTGGTAATTGTACCGGCTGCTCCAGCTCAAGTATGGCGCTTTTGGTATCGAGCAGTTGAAAGATTCTTTCCGCCGAAGCCATCGCCGACTGGACTACGGAATATTTCTGGGCCAGCTCACGCAGCGGTTGAAAAAACAGACGCATGTACGAAATAAAGGCTACCAGTTCACCGAGAGTCAGCCGTTTCTGCACCACTTCGCCGCCGCCGAACCAGAGGATCAGGGCGATGGCCGCGGTGCTCATAAATTCGGTGAGCGGCATAAAGGTCCCGAACAATTTGATCTGGCTGAGTGTTTTGTGCAGAAAACCCTCGCTTAAATCGGCAAAGGTCTGCCGGTTCGATTGCTGCCGGCCAAAAAGCTGGATGATTGACATTCCGGCAATGTTTTCGGCCAAAAAACTGTTGATTTTCGCCAACTGGATGCGTATCGCCCGGAACTGTTCCCGCGCCAGACGAGCGAAAAAAATGGTGATTATCAGCGCCAGGGGTATAAAGATAGTCATTACCCCGGCCAGCCTCGGGTTCATCCAGAACAACAGGACGAGGATACCGATCAGCTGCAGCAGATCGTTAAACAGCGTGACGATAACCGAGGTGAACATCTCGTTCATATTCTGAATATCGTTGGTCAGACGGGTGACCAGCCTGCCGGTTGGATTGCTGTTAAAAAATGGCAGGTCGAGGTGCAGCAGATGGCGAAAGAGACGCTGGCGGACCCGGTGCATGACCGACTGTCCCACCCATTCAAGCACGAGGATCTGGCAGAAGGAGGCAAAAAAGATGGCGAAGATAAGCACCGCATAATGCAGTGCAGTTGCACTCAGCCCGGCCAGGCGCACATCGGTTTTCAGTTCGGTCGCCGTAATATACTGGTCGATCGCCGTCTGGACCAGGTGCGGCAGGGTAAGCGTGGCCCAGGTGATGAGCATGGAGATGATCACCGCAAACGACAGGCCCAGCCAGTAGGGGGCGGAAAACTGTAAAATCCTGCGCCAGAGATGGAGATCGCTCAAGGAGCCTTCCTGCCCCTTTTCGCTGTAGCCATAGTTCATCATGGCACAACCGGCTCCTGCAGGGCGTCCTGGGTCATCTGCTTGGCGTACATCGACTGGTAAAGCGAGTTTTCCAATAGCAGCTGTTCATGATCGCCTTCGCTTTGCACCGCACCATCGGCCAGGATAATAATTCTATCGGTCATCGACAGCAATTTGATGCGGTTGGACACTATCACCACGGTTTTACCGGCAAAATGTTTTTTCAGCCCGGCAAATACCTCATGCTCGGTGGCGACATCAACCGCCGATAAGCCATCGTCGATAAGCAGTACCGGTCGATCGCAGAGCAGGGCTCTGGCCAGCGCCAGCCTCTGTCGCTGACCGCCGGAGAGTTTGACGCCCCGTTCGCCGGTCATGGTGTCATAGCCATCTTTTAAGCCTAAAATATCCTCGTGGATTGCCGCCTGGACTGCCGCCTGGATGATTTCTTCGCGGCTTGCCTCTGCTCGGCCAAGGGCAATATTGGCGGCGATGGTATCGGAAAAGAGGATCGGCTCCTGGCCGACATACCCGATATGGCCGCGGATATAGTCAAGAGGCAGTTGGTTGACATCGATATCGCCGAAAAAGAGCTGCCCGTCACCAACCGGATAGAGGCGGGCGAGAATTTTGCAAAGCGACGACTTGCCCGATCCGGTCCGTCCAGTTATCCCATGAATGCCGGGGCCAAAAGACAGGGTGAGGTTATTGACGGCGGGAGTCGATGCGGATAAGTACTGAAAGCTCAGGTTTTTCAGTCTGAAACCGGGGTGGATGAGCATCGCCGGTTCTCTTGGCAGCACCGGATCGGGCAGGGTGGTCCGACTGGTGACCAACTCGTGTATTCGGCCAAGAGAGGTCAGTCCGCGCTGCACCAGATTGGCAACCCAGCCGATGGCCATCATCGGCCAGATCAGCATATACAGATAGGTGATAAAGGCGACAAAATCACCCAGGGTGATGGTGGTTTTTATTACCAGACCCCCGCCGAAATAGAGCACCATCAGCATGCCGAGACTGCCTATCAGAGTTGCCACGGGGCTGATTAAGCCCTGAATGGAGGCGACTCGCAGATTGCTGGTCACATATTCCCGGCCGAGTTTGCCGAACCGATCGGTTTGAAAATCTTCCATGGTATAGGCCTTGATGAGACCTACGGAGATAAGTGTTGACCGGCAAAATTCAGTCATTGAGGAAAACAGCTCCTGGACGGTGGCAAAGCGTTTATGCAGTTTGCCGGAAAGGATGCGGGTGGTAACCGCCAGGATCGGCATCGGCAGCAGAGCCATCAGGGTGAGCATCGGATGGATGGCGATCATAAAACCGATGGCCGCAACAGACATGACCATGGAATCCACAGCGGCGACCATCCCCATGCCGCAGGCCATCTGCACGGCGCTGAGATCATTGGTGGAATGGGCCATCAGCTCGCCGGTAGTATGTTTTTCAAAAAACGGTGCATCCATCTTGACGATATGCGAAAAAATGCGGTTGCGGATCCCGCGTTCGAGCAGCCGGGAAAAGCCGATGATCAGATAGCGCCAGGCAAACCGCAGGATGACTACCGCTGCGGCGATAGAGAGAATAATCGCGGCCAGGCGAAGCAGTCCTCCCGGCGTGATAGTCATTTTCGACAGGCCATCGACGCCGCTTTTGATAAACCGGGGAATGGTCAACTGCAGCAGGTCAACCAGGATAAGGGCACTAAATCCCGCAGCCAGGCGCAGTCGGTGCTGCCGAAAGGTCGGCAGAAGCAGCTCGCGCAGCTGTGCCCATGGAACCCGTCCGGATTCGGCATTTATTTTATTGGATCTGGCTTTGCTCAAGATTTTTGCCTGCCTGCTGTTGATGGTGCCGTAAGAGCTCTTCATTACCACTTCCGCAGGGGCACACCTGTATGCGTGCTCTTGCGAGGCGATGATGAACATCACGTTTTTACGACGCTATCAAATTTTATTTTGCTCTCAATACTAATGATCGATCAACGAGATGTCACCCTAAAACAGGTAAAGGTTTACCTGCTGCTTGCAAATATCCATCACCAGCGATAAAGTGCCATGTCCTTGGTGCTTATGCGTTGCATGTCCCCTGGTTTCCTGGTTCCCATGCGCTGCATGGGAACCCTATGAGTTTATCGATTATGCCAAAGAGTAAATTATGTTGATAACATTTCTGACGTATTGCGCAGTTGGGGCCATCGCCGGCGTTCTCGCCGGTCTGCTCGGCATTGGCGGGGGGCTGGTGATTGTGCCTATGCTGGTCTATGTTTTTGCATTAAATAATATCCCGCACGAATTGACCATGCATGTGGCATTGGCCACCTCCATGGCGAGCATTATGTTCACCTCGGTGTCCAGCTTTATGGCCCATCATCGACGTGGGGCGGTGCGGTGGGATGTGGTAAAAAAAATCGTTGTCGGCATTCTGACCGGAACCTTTCTCGGCTCCTTTTTTGCCTCGGCAATGTCGACCAATTTTCTCAAGGCGTTTTTCGTTATCTTCCTCTATTTCGTGGCAACCCAGCTCTTGCTTAATAAAAAACCCAAAGGCGGCCGTGATCTGCCCGGTAAGGCGGGGATGTTCGCGGCAGGCAATATTATCGGGGTCGTATCCAGCCTGGTCGGCATCGGCGGCGGGACTTTATCGGTGCCGTTTATGCTCTGGTGCAATATCAAGGTGCATAATGCCGTCGGCACTTCGGCGGCGATCGGCCTGCCGATTGCCGTAGCGGGAACCGTCGGTTATATTCTGAATGGCTGGAATGTGGCCGGATTGCCGGCCTATTCGGTTGGGTATGTCTATCTGCCCGCTCTTTTAGGTATTGCTGCGGTCAGTGTGCTGACCGCGCCTCTTGGGGTGAAGCTGGCGCACAGTCTGCCGGTTGATCGTTTGAAGCGGATCTTTTCGCTGTTGCTCTATGTTGTCGCTACGAAGATGCTGCTGGGGATTCTGTAGATCCTGTGTTGGCATGGCGCAGATAGGCATCCACCTCGGCGACCAGACTATCGCGTTGTGCCTGGTCAATAAAAGCGGCGCTGAAGCTGTTTTTCGCCAGCTGCGCCAGTAATTTTTTATCATTGTTCAAGAGAGGGCTGACGGCGGCATAATTCTCGTTGAGATAGCCGCCAAAATAAGCCGGATCATCCGAGTTGATCGTCACTTTGATCCCGGCTGCAAGCATCTGCGGCAATGGGTGCTGCTGCATATCGCCAACGACGCACAGCCTGGTGTTTGACAACGGACAGACGGTCAGCGGTATCTGCTCATCCACCAGTCGTTTGATCAAGGCCGGATTCTGCATCGAGGCATTGCCGTGGTCGATCCGGTCGACCTTGAGCAGATCGAGTGCCTGATAAACATATTCGGGCGGCCCTTCTTCTCCGGCATGGGCCACCAGCCGAAAACCTTCCTGCCGCGCCCTGGCAAAAACCTGCTGAAATTTTATCGGTGGATTGCCTTTTTCAGAAGAATCCAGGCCGACACCGATAATCTTATCTTTATGGGCAAGAGCCATATCCAGGGTGGCCATTGCATCGTCTTGCGAGAGATGACGCAAGAAACACATGATCAGGCTGAAGCTGATATGGTATTGCTGCTGCCCTTGTACCAGGGCCGCGTGAATGCCGTTTACGGCGGTTGCAAACGCAATCCCCCTGGTGAGATGACCCTGCGGGTCAAAGAATATTTCCACATGACGCACGGCCTGCCGGCTGATTTTCTCCAGGTACGCCGAGGTCAGATCAAAAAAATCCTGTTCCGTGCGCAGTACGTTCATGCCCTGATAATATAAATCAAGAAAATCCTGCAAATTGCCGAATTGATAGGCGGCCCGCAAGGCGACAATGTCTTTATAAGGCAGGGTAATACCGTTGCGCCTTGCCAGCTGAAACATTAATTCCGGTTCCAGGGTTCCCTCAATATGCAGATGCAGTTCTGCCTTGGGTAATTTGGCAATGAAAGACAGGTCGGTCATGGATTTTTTTTACGTAACCATCGTAACATTTGGGCTTATTCTGGTTCCCATGTCCTGCATGGGAACCATCGGCAGGATCATCTGGCGATCTCTTACTTAGGGATGCTGCCTTCAACTCCCTCAACATACCAGTTGAGGCCAAGCAGTTCCTTGTCGGAGACCACTTCCCCGGCTTTGACCACCAATTCACCTTTCTGGTTCCTGATCGGTCCCTGGAATGGATGGAGGCTGCCGTCGATAATGGACGCTTTTACTTCGTCAGCCAGTTTACGCACATCCGCCGGGACGGCATCGCCATACGGGGCCATCTCCACCATGCCCTCTTTGAGGCCATACCAGACATCGGTGGATTTCCAGGTGCCGTCCATAACCGCCTGAACCCTTTCGATATAATAGTTGCTCCAGTTGTCGACGATCGAGGTGAGCTGGGCTTTCGGGGCGTACGATTTCATATCAGAGGCCTGGCCAAAACCATAGACGCCGCGACTTTCCGCAACCTGCAAGGGCGCCGGCGAGTCGGTGTGCTGGCTGATGATATCCGCACCCTGGTCGATCAGCGTTTTTGCCGCATCGCCTTCTTTACCCGGATCAAACCACGAGTTCACCCAGACAACCTTGACCACGGCCTTGGGATTGACCTTACGCAGAGCCAGGGTAAATGCATCGATACCGCGGATAACCTCAGGGATAGGAAAAGAACCGATATATCCGACCACGTTGGATTTAGTCATCTTACCGGCAATGGTTCCGAGGATGGCACGCCCTTCATAAAACCTGGCACAATAGGTGCTGACATTAGGCGCCCTCTTGTAGCCCGTTGCATGTTCGAACTTGACCTTGGGGAAGCTTTTGGCGACTTTAAGCGTCGGATTCATAAAGCCAAAAGAGGTGGTGAAAATAATATCATTACCCGATGTTGCCAGTTGACGAATGACCCGCTCGGCATCCGCACCTTCCGGAACACTTTCCACATAAGAAGTCTTGACCTTGTCGCCAAAGGCTTTTTCAACTGCTAACCGGCCTTGATCGTGCTGATAGCTGTAGCCATGATCGCCAATCGGACCCACATAAATAAAACCGACTTTCGTTTCGGCAGCGGCATTGCCGGCCACCGCAATACTGGCGGCCAGTGCCAGTGCAACTACTGTTTTTCGCAACATGTTTTCTCTCCTTTTCAGCTGTTTCTGGTAAAAAAAATTAAAACTTCAACTTCCAGATGGCGAAGTAGATAAGCGCAGACTTCGGATGAAGAATTTTTACTTAGCCATCATTAACGACTGGGATGAAACGCCCTGCCCAGGCTAGCCGGGGCATTTAATTTAATTTTCGATACGTCTCGTGAAATGATCACCAGCACGACAATGGTGGCCAGATACGGCAGCATCGACATGACCTGGGAAGGGATGCCGATCCCCAGCGCCTGGGCATGCAACTGCAAAATTGAAATGCCGCCGAACAGATATGCGCCAAGCAGAACGCGCAAAGTCCGCCAACAGGCAAATACTACCAGGGCGAGAGCAATCCAACCGCGTCCCGCCGTCATCTGCTCGACCCACATGGGCGAATAGGCCAGCGACAGGTAGGCGCCGCTTAAACCGGCCATCGCTCCGCCGAACAAGATCGCCAGGAATCTGATCCTGACTACCGAATAGCCCATGGCATGAGCCGCTTCATGGGAGTCGCCTACCGCCCGCAGGATAAGGCCTGCCCGGGTTTTATTCAAGAAGTAATGGATGGCAACTACCATGAAAATTGATAAATAGACTAAAAAATCCTGCTGAAACAGTAACGGGCCGACAATCGGCAGTGATGAGAGCACCGGGATGGCCAGCTTGGGCATTCCCTCGTAGGCAATGCCGATCATGCTTTGCCCGACAAGCGCGCTTAGACCAATGCCGAAAATGGTCAGGGCAAGACCGGTCGGTACCTGACTGGCATGGAAATTCAGGACAAATAAGGCGAAAATGGCCGCCATGAAAACCCCGGCGAGCATGCCGGCTACTATTGCCAGTGTGACGCTGCCAAAATGATATTCGGCGACAAAGCCGACGATTGCCCCCATCACCATCATGCCTTCAACGCCCAGATTCAATACCCCTGATTTTTCCGTAACCATTTCGCCAAGGGCGGCAAAGAGCAGGGGAGTTGCGGCGGTAATAATGGTCAGCATTGCCGGAATAAAAAAATCCATCAGCTTTTCTCCACAGCCGGTGCCGGCTTGCCGAATCGAATACGATAGTGAATAAGCACATCGCTGGCCAGCAAAAAGAACAGCAGCAGGCCTTGAAACACGCCGGTTACCGCCACCGGTAAATTGAGCCTTATCTGGGCGGTTTCACCTCCCAGATAAGTCAAAGCCAGCAGTAAACCGGCAAACAGCGCCCCAAGCGGATGCAGGCGACCGACGTAGGCGACGATAATTGCCGTAAACCCATAGCCCGGAGAAATATTGGGTAAGAGCTGGCCGATTGGTCCTGAAACCTCGATGGTTCCCGCCAGACCGGCTATGCCGCCGCCGATCAGAAGGGTGGTCCAGATAATCTTTGCGGTACTGAAACCCGCATGTTCGCAGGCGGCAGGAGCCGATCCGGCGACTTTAATCTGGTAGCCGACCAGCGTTCGGGACAGGATTGTCCATCCCAGGGCGACCACCAGAAGGGCGATGAGAAAGCCGATATGCAGGCGAGTTCCGTCAAACAGTATCGGCAGCACTGCGGAATCGCTGAATTGCCTGGATTCCGGGAAATTAAAACCCTCCGGGTCTTTTAAGGGGCCATGCATCAGCATGTTCAATAAGAGCCCGGCCACATAACTGAGCATCAGGCTGGTGAGGATTTCATTGGCGTTAAAGCGTACCCGTAAAAAAGCGACGATGGCTGCCCAGACCATGCCGCCAAGAATTCCGGCAAACAGCATTAACGGGATTATATAAAAGCCCTGCTGATCATAAAAATACAGTGCCACCACACCACCGCACAGGCCGCCCATGGTCAACTGGCCTTCCGCGCCGATGTTCCAGACGCCGGCCTTGAAACCGAGCGATAAGGCCACCCCGATCAAAATCAGCGGCGTGGCTTTGACGCCTAATTCAGCCAGGCCATAGATGGATGACAGTGGTTCGATAAAAAAGGCATGGAGTGCGGCGACCGGGGACACGTGCATAATGATAAACAGAATGATCCCGGCGCAAAGAGACAGAAAGAGCGCCAGAACCGGCGATAAATAGACCATCAGCTTCGACGGTATCCGGCGCTTAATTAATCGAGGCCACATTGGCTGCTCCTTCTTCCAGCGAGACACCAGCCATAAGCAGGCCTACTTTTTCAACCGTCATCTCGATCGTTGGATAAAAACGTGATAACCGACCACCGCAAATCGCGCCGATCCTGTCGGACATCTCCATTAATTCGTCGAGATCCTGGGAAATAACCAGCACGCCCGCGCCTTGGCTCGCCAGCCGGCGCAAAGATCGGCGTATCGTCTGGGTGGCACCGGCATCGACACCCCAGGTAGGCTGCGCGACGATAAGGACTTCCGGGTGCTGGATCAGTTCGCGGCCGATAATAAATTTCTGCAGATTACCGCCGGATAAACTCTCTGCCGGAACGCTTAGGCCGGGAGTTTTGACCGAGAAATCGGTTACGATCTTCTGGGCGAAATTGCGGGTTTTCGGATAATCAATTATCCCTTTAGCAAGCAGCCGCATTCGGTAAAATCCGGTCATAAAGGCATTGTCGACCAGATCCATATCCGGGATCGCCCCGTGGCCCAGTCGTTTTTCCGGCACGCTGGCAAGGCCGGCGCGGCGACGGGGATTGGGGCCGAGTCTGCCGACAGGCTGATTGTCGATAAGAATACCTGCGGCATCCGGACAGCACTTTTCACCGTTAAGTGCTCGCAGTAATTCATCCTGCCCATTTCCGGCCACGCCGGCGATGCCGACGATTTCTCCGGCGTGAACTTCCAGGTTGATATTGCTCAGGGATATACCGGTGCCGTCGGTTGCCGGCATGTTCAGCTTATATACCTGCAGGCGTATTGTCCCGACCTCGGCTAGCTGCCGTCGCTCATTTTTTTCCAGTTCATCGCCCATCATCATCATCGCCAGCGATGCGGTACTCTCGTCGTCAACGTCGACAATGCCGATCCGTTTGCCTAGACGGAGGATAGTCGCCTGATGGCAAAGCTCTTTTATTTCATCGAGTTTATGACTGATATAGAGGATCGCCAGGCCTTCTTCCGCCAGTCGATTTAAGGTCTGAAACAGTTTTTTGACTTCCTGGGGCGTTAAGACCGAGGTCGGTTCGTCCATCACCAGCAACCTTGGTTCCTGGAGCAAACACCGGACGATTTCAATGCGTTGCCTCTCGCCGACGGAGAGGGTATAGACATGGCGATACGGATCGAGAGGCAGGCCATAGCGCTTTGATACCTCGGTAATTTCTCTCGCGAGGCTTCTCATATCGACCGCCTTGTTCATGCCAAGAGAAATGTTTTCCACCACCGAAAGGGAATCGAACAGCGAAAAGTGCTGAAAGACCATGGCGATACCCAAATCGCGGGCATGGGCCGGGCTGTCGATTTCTACCCGTCGGCCATTATACGAAATTGTGCCGGCGTCCGGTTTGAGGATACCGTAGATCATTTTTACCAGGGTCGATTTGCCGGCACCGTTTTCGCCCAGCAGGGCATGGATTTCCCCGGGCTTGAGCTTTAAATCAACTGAGTCGTTGGCCAGGACCCCGGGAAAGGTCTTGGTCATGCCTTGTAATTCAATTAAGTAAGGAGAATCGTTTTTCATTGATCGGTCTTATAGAGTACTCGGTAAGGATGGTTCTGCTTTTTTTGCCAGATGGAGCAGAGCCTCCAGAACCCCCCCGCTGATATTGCGAGCCTTGTCGGAGATGGTATAACAGTTTTCCACTTCATCGATACGTGGATCAATATCGCCGATTTTACAACCCTTTGTTACGATGGAGTGGTTGCGGATCATCCCGCGAACCAGACCTGTTATTGGGGCTAAGAGTTCGGCTGTGTCGATATAGGCAACCGGATCACCTTTGGTCACTTTGCCGCCGATATCCTGTATTATTTCAACTTTTCCGGCCTGCGGGGCATAAAGAACCCGTTCGGTAGTATAGCCGCCGATGGTGCCGGGAATGCCGCTATTGGCCAGTGGGCATCCGTTATAAATTATGGTGCCCAGACGATGCCCGCGTGCTGTTTCGATAACCGCGTGGACATCTTTGCCGCCGCAGAAACCAGGGCCGAGACCAATAGTAATCGGTGCCATATTTTTGGTCGTGCCGCAATTTTTTTTAGCCAGGATTGCATCGATCAGGGCAATAGGTTGTACCTCCCGCAGACACTCGGCAGCAGGATCGACAAGGAGCGGAACCTTGCCTTCGGCCCAAACGGCAGCACATCCGGCGATGTTTTCCACCATTTTTGCCGTCACGCCTTCCACCGTCTGGCTGCCGTCGTATACCGCTTCCGATAGGGCAACCCTGCGGCGGATCGCCGTTGGTTTGGCTGTTTCCAAAACCAGCAGCCGGAAGCCGCAATGGGAGAGCCGACAAATAGTTCCGGTGGCAATGTCGCCGCCGCCGCGCACCACTACAATCCCGCTTCCTATCATTTTTACATTCCTGTTATCCATATTAAGTTGGCATTTTTACCACAACAAAGATGAAAAGTACTCTGTTTTTAGTTGAGTCGGCATATCTTTCGGTTGGGGCAAGATGAGTTTTATGGTAAGGCTGACAAATGATGGCGTCGTAAAAACTCTTCATCTTCTTCGTTGTTGTGAATTTTGCTATTATTACGACGTACTCTAGTACGCCGTAATAATAGCAAAATTCACACGCCTCGAATATGAAGTTTTTTACTTAGCCATCGTAGATTTAAGTTTTTTACGAGATTATCAAAAATAAGAGCTAATTGGGACTATGATTCTTCTTTTTCCTGAAAACATTCTCATGTCATATAGAATACTTTTCATTATATTTTTGTGGATGGTTTTTTCACCATTCACAAGCTGTACTGTTATCACCAGCCAGACTGGAGTAAAAACCAGCACCATTGCTGCAAATACTCCTGATCCCCCGCGATTTGTGGCGCGCGGGACAAAAATTATCGATCTGCAGACAAACGCACCGGTTTTCTTTAAGGCTATCGGCTATTCTCCCTATCTGCCCGGAGAAACTCCGATTTATGGCGATCCCCCCGGCAATGACGACCGCTATGCCGAGCATCTTGGCCTGGTGCAGGACATGGCCGTGAACTATCTTCATGTCTTTCCGATGATGATGCCGCCCAAATTTTTTGCCGCCCTCGATAAGACCGATTTGGTCTACGGTCAGGATATCTGGATCTGGGCCTATGAAGAGGATTTTCTGGCTGAGTCGTTTTTCGCCACCACCATGGCAAACGTCAAAGCGGCGATCGATCATGTTTACAGGGTCGGGCGGCCGGACCGGCTGGTCCTTTTCTCCATTGGCGACGAATTGCAGGCTGAAGGGGTGATCAGAACGGATAGCCGCCATCCCGAAGTACGCAATTATACGGGTAAGCATCTGCAGGTCAGCAACCGGACGCCGACGGAAATTGCTCTCGCCCGGCTGATAGACGGGGCCATGGACTACGAGTTGAGCCGCTATGGTCGGCGGCATCTCTATTGCCATACCAGCTGGACCCATATTGGCCCGATCAGTGATCGCCCCGATCTCGAGGTATCAAAAGAAAACGCCTTGAACCCCGATCTGGGCGATCTGGTCTGCCTGAACGTCTACACCTACGCCAGAGGCGTACGCAGCTCGCCGCCCGGTTCAGTGACCGGCACCAGCTACCAGGGGTATCTGGAAGAATTGGCAGCCGGCGCCGACAAACCGATCTTTGTCACCCAGGTGGGGTTGTCTACCTCGCCTTTTGAGCCAAAGCCATGGGTTCCCGGCTTTGGCGGTCATAAGGTCGAAGAAATACCCAAAGCCTTTACCGCAGTCTGGGAGGATATCCGCACTGCCAAAGGCAAGGAAAAATTCTGTGGCATCTCTTTTTTTGAGCTGCAGGACGAATGGTGGAAGAGCGGTGAAGACCCAACCGATTCAACCCGCCATGAACACCAGGACCCGGAAGAATGGTTTGGGCTGTATGCGGTTGGTGCCGACCATCGTCTGGTTGCCAAAGGTAAAATCCCCGAGACCATCAGGAACCTGTATAGCCAGCCGTAATCATACAGATCTTCTATATCATTTCGATAGCACAGGCCATAGAGACGCCGCCACCGCCGCAGAGCGTAGCCAGCCCTAAGGATTTGCCCCGTTTTTTCATGGCATACATTAAAGTGACCATGATCCGGGCACCGGTTGAGCCCACCGGATGGCCAAGACCAATGCCCGAGCCGTTGATGTTGGTGATTTCGCGGTTCAGTCCCAATTCTTTTTCACACCCCAGGTATTGGGCGGCAAATGCCTCGTTGACCTCGATGAGCTCGAAATCCTGGAGGGTGAGACCCGATGAGCGGAGCAGGTTGCGCACGGCCGGAACCGGTGACAGCCCCATGACCGATGGGTGGCAGGCTCCTCTGGCTACAGCTTTGATCCTGGCGATGGGTGCCACGCCCAGTTCCTTGGCTTTGTCGGCGGACATGATGATCATGCCGGTCGATCCGTCGTTGATGCCGCTTGAGTTACCAGCGGTCACCGTGCCGATTTCCGGCACAAAAGCCGGCGGCAGTTTGCGGAGCATATCCATGGTCATGCCGGGCCGGAAATGTTCGTCTTTATCAAAGATCAGCGGGGCTTTTTTGCGCTGGGGGACTTCGACCGGGATTATCTCTTCGGCAAAGGATCCGTCCTGGGTAGCGCGCTCCGCTGAATTATGGCTGCGCAGGGCGAGCTCATCCATTTCCTGCCGGGTGATACCCAGGTGCTGGGCGATGAATTCCGCCGTATGCCCCATAATATAAGGTTTGCCGACAAACAGGCTGAGCGGTGGTGTATTGGCGTCAACCGGACCATCCTCGGGATGGGGGATGAGATGCGAGCCGCAGTGCAGCGCATGGATTAAATCATCGACAAACCCCTGGTCCTGCAGACGGCAACCCCACCTCGCTGCCGGAACCGAGTAGGGGACGCTGGACATATGTTCGGTGCCGCCGGCGAGGATGATGTCGGCCATTCCGGCCTGGATCATCGCCATTCCCGAGACGGCCGCCTCCATACCAGAGATGCAGACCCGGTTTATGGTGACGGAGGGCACTGTTTCCGGGATTCCGGCCAGCAGTGATGCAACCCTGGTTACATTTAAGGTATCGGCCGATTCCATGCAGCAGCCATAACGAATATCGTCGATCAGGGCCGGATCGATTCCCGCCCGGCGAATGGCTTCTTTCATGGTGATACTGCCGAGAATGGCACCGTTCAAATCTTTAAGGGTTCCACCGAATGCGCCGATGGCAGTCCTGCATCCCGATACGATGACAACGTCTTTCATAGTTCTGATCCTCTTGACATATTTCGGTTAAAATACCGGTTGGAAATATCATTGTTGTTTTTACCGCCAAGGTATGGGTAATTAGTAAGCTGATTATTTTCAAAGAGAAACTAAAAAAGGCAAAACGAAAAAAATAATGTCGTTTAACGATAAAATCTACGGTAATCAGTTTTTGAAAGAGCAAACAACTGCTTACGGGACCGATCGTAATCCCACCATCTACATCAACAATTGACGGGGAACAGGCATATTATGTCCCCGCCGCGAGGCTAGCTATGCAAAAAGAAGATCAATCCCTGCTGTATGCCATTGCCCGGCGAATAAATTGGCTGGTTGAGCGCATCTGTGCCCTGCTGGTAGGCATCATGGTCATGGTGATCTGGTTTGGCGTGGTCGAACGATACGTCCTCCATCTGGGCTTTACCTGGACGGAAGAGTTATCGCGATATGTCATGATCTGGGCGGCTCTGCTCGCGGTATCCTGCGGGGCGTTTTACCGCGAACATATTGGCCTGGATATCGTCAAGAGGTTTCTGCCGTCTCAAGGTGCGCGGATCTTGTCGATCAGCCTTGACCTGGTAAGCATGGCATTTTTTCTCTTTCTTGCCTGGTATGGGCTGGGAATGGCCAGGGCCGGCATGAGCCAGTATGCAACCATTTTCGGCATGACCATGGTGGTACCGTTTGCGGCGGTGCCGATTTCCTCGTTTCTGACCGCATTGCAGATTTTTGCCGCCATGTTCCGTACTTCCGAGCCGGCCGGGTTTGCCATGACCCCAACGCAATAAGGAGCTGCCATGATCACGGTTTTGCTGATTTTCTTTTTCTTTATCATTATTGGCCTGCCCATTGGCGTAACTCTTGGAGTTGCCGGAATTGCCGGACTGGTCCAGATTGGTGGTGAAAATTTTTTAATGATGGCGCCCAAACGCTACTTTGAGGGCCTGGATCTGTTTACCTTTATGGCCATGCCGTTTTTTATTCTGGCCGGAGAAATTATGAACCGCTCCGGCATCACCGAAAAACTTGCCGATTTTGCCAATGCCCTGGTTGGCTATCTGCGCGGTGGGCTGGCGCATTCGAATATGATTGCTTCGGTGCTGTTTGCCGGAATGACCGGTGCGGCTGTTGCCGATACGGCGGCATTCGGCAACACCCTGGTGCCGGCTATGGTCAAACAAGGCTATACGCGCCCCTTTTCCTGTGCGGTTACCGTAGCTGGATCGATCATCGGCCCAACCATTCCTCCGTCGAACCTGATGGTCATTTATGGTTCGCTGATGGGAGTATCCATTGCCGGTCTTTTTGCCGCAGGCATTATCCCTGGACTGCTGATCTGTGTCTTGTGCATGGCGGTTATCGCTCTGTTAGGTAAACGCCTGAACCTGCCGAAAAGTGAAGACCGGTTCAGCCTGATGCGCATACTGTGGGCGTTTAAATCAAGTTTTCTTGCCATCCTTATGCCCGGGATTATCCTGGGCGGCATCCTGTTTGGCATCGTTACCCCTACGGAGGCGGCGGCTATTGCGGTATTTTATGCGCTTTTCATCGGCGGCGTGGTCTACCGGGCCTTGAGCTTTCATGATATTGTGCAGATGCTTATTCGCACGGCAAGAATCACCGGCATAGTCTTTTTGATTATCGCCAGCGCGTCCATCTTGAGCTGGTGGATGACTTTTATGCAGATTCCTCAGAAAATCGCCGCATTTTTTCTGTTTCTGTCGAGCAACCCCAATGTCATCATTGCCCTGATTCTGGTTATGCTCCTGGTCGTGGGGATGTTTATGGACATCAATGCCGCGCTGATCATTTTAGCGCCGGTCCTGGGACCACTTACCACCACCATCGGCATGGACCCGGTTCATGCCGGGATTATGATCGTCCTGACTCTGAATATCTCCCTTATGACCCCGCCGGTTGGTGCCTGCCTGTTTGTCATGTCATCGGTTACCGGAGAACGGATTGAAAAAATTTCCTATGCCCTGATTCCGTTTTTGGTCGTGGAAATAGCCATACTCTTTTTAGTCGCATTCTGGCAGGACTTGACCTTATTCCTACCAAGATTACTTATGTGATGTATCAACTAGTGTCTGTCCTGAGATGGATGAGCGCTACCTAACGGCAGATGAGTTGCCATTACCAGGGAGAGTAAAATGAAAATAAAAAAAATGTTGTCGGTTGTTCTAATGGCGAGCTTGTTTGCGGTAATAAGTGTTACCGGAACAGCCTTCGCTGCAAAAACCATAAAACTGCATCATCTCAATAAGGATGATCCTTTTGACAATCCCACCGGGGCTATGGCCACCGTCTTTAAAAGTCTGGTCGAGGCCGGCACTAACGGTGCGGTTATGGTCCAGACCTTTCCCAGCGGGCAGCTTGGTAAAGACCAGGATGTGCTGCAGCAGGTAAAAGCCGGAGTTATTGAAAGCGGCATTTTTTCTGTTGGTGGCTTTGCGTCGATTTATCCGCTTATCGGGGTATTGGACATTCCTTTTGCCTTTCCTGATATAAGCAAGACCTATGCTGCCTTTGACGGCCCGTTCGGCCAGAAACTGGCAGCCGATATTGAAAAGAAGACCGGCCTGCACGTTCTCGGATTTGGGGATTCCGGCGGCTTCTTTCACCTGACCAACTCCAAGCGGCCGATTCATACCCCGGCGGATATGGCCGGTTTGAAAATCAGGACCATGGGGCTTGATACCCATAAAGCCATTATCACCGCAATGGGTGGACAGCCGGCCGCCATCTCCTGGTCGGAAGTCTATACAGCGCTGCAGACGGGTGTTGCCGATGGGCAGATGAACCCGATTCCGATTATTGCCTTTGCCAAGTTCCAGGAAGTACAGAAATACCTCACCCTCAGCGGCCATCTTTTTGCTCCCTATGTCTGGGCCATGAACGAAAAGTTCTGGAACAGCCTTTCCGACAGTGAAAAAGAGGTTGTTAGTTCTGCGGCCGTATCGGCAATCGTTGCCGGTCGGGGCATGGGACGAGTGATTGAAGCCTCTGACAAAGGCCTCGCCGAGCTGTCCAAGACGATGGAAGTCAACACCCTGACTCCGGCTGAGAAAGAAGAATTTAAAAAGGCTGCGGTTCCGGTTGTGAAAGCCCTGATTGTCGAAAAGTTCGGACCTGAGGGCGAAGAAATGATGGGTGCATTTCTCGAAGCGGTAAAATAAAATTACTCCGTAGGGGCACGCCTGAGTGTGTGCCCTTTTTTGCGATAAATCTTAGGTAAAGCAAACACTCAGGTGTTCCCCTGCATTGACTTCCGGCTGCAGCGGTCAGCTTTTTTTCTTCAGCGTAATAACGGTTATCTCGCCGGGACAGTTAAAACGGACTGGAATACTTGAGGGTGCCAGGCCGCGACTGGTATAGCCCAGCATATCCTGATAGAGCCACTCTCCCACGGCGGTAGAACGCGGGGCCCGGCTGTTGGTTAGTATCGGCGTACCATCCTTCCAGCAGATCTGGCCGCCATGGGTGTGGCCGCACAGATAGAGATTGGCATTGACCGCAGCGGCATCGGCCAAAGCCTCGGGTGAGTGGGCAAGAAAAATAGAAAAATCCGTCGCAGGAATGTCTTGAGCCGCCTGTTGTGCATCATGCAGTCGGTAGTAATGCGGATCGTCAACCCCCATAACCCAGATCCTCGCTCCATCTTTGTCAATCGGCCACGAATCATTAACCAGCATAATTATGCCGGCATCTTCACATTCCGGCAGCATTTCAATACAATCGTGGTTGCCGAGCACGCCAAGAACTCCGGATTGAGCTCGAACACACTGCATAAGGCTATGCAGTTTCTTTATGCATCCAGCACTCGGGCCATAGGTTTTCATGCGGAAGTCGCCGCCGATGCAGCACAGATCGACATCTATCGTGCTTAGCAAAGCTGCTGTTTTGTCTGGCAACTCTTCCAGGCCGTCCAGATGGAGATCGACGAGGAATAATAAACGAAAACCGTCGAATGTATCGGGCAGGTCCTTGAAGGAAAATGTTTTTTCGACAATTTTAATATCGAGAGCATTCTTCGTCCCACGGGCATAGAGCCCGGTCAGCTTGAAAAACCACGTGAGAAAAATCTGTTCAGATAGAAAACTGGTAAGATTAAACCATTTCTGCCATCTGGCCAGAGGTTCATGGCAGGCGCGCCATTCACGAATTCGGATATTGGATCGAATAACCCGTGGATATTTGTTGGGCAGCGGGCGCATGGTAAGGTGCAGCCAGAGACGAGAACTCCAAAAGGCGAATATGGTAAAGAGCAGGAGGATAGCCAGGTTCTGAGGCAGATTCAGTACTCGATACTGGTTGAGAAACAGCAGGGGAAAAAGAGATTCAAAAATCTGATCAAGAAAAACCACTTCCTCCCCGCTGGCCTTTGTTGATCGGCGCTTTATGAAGCTGGATACGAGATCTCCACACATGGCCAGAAGGGCAGCAGCAGCGGCGACCCACCAGCTCACGCCCAGCAGTGGGAAAAACAGGGTGCCACCCGCTACGCCGGCAGCAATGCCCCTGATTGTTTTATGGCTGCCGAAGATCGGTCGACCATCAAACCACAATTTCCCCCCATCTACGGCAAAGCTGTATCGATCTCCCAGAATTACGGAGAAAAGTGGCGGCAGACTGTTAACTAAAAAGAGGAAAAACAATACCCTGCAGATTTCGATCATGATGCTTCTTTGTTTTTGAGGAAAGGATCTGATCCTAACTTTTTAATCGTGTTTGTCTTGCCTGTACATAACAAATACTGCTTTAAAGTAGAATTACCGAATTGTTAAAAGGAAAAGATTGTCACCAACTGCTGTCGATTTTATTGAACAGACATTGACGAAGTAGCTCATACAGCCGTCCATGGCTGCAGAGACCCGGGCCCCGCGTGGAGGGCGACCAAACGGCAATACCATTAAATATATGCCTGATGGGTTTCAATCCACGCCCCCGTGTGGGGGGCGACTGGCTTGATATGCTCCAATTATTCAGCAGGAAAGTTTCAATCCACGCCCCCGTGTGGGGGGCGACATACGCATATGTCCAACAGCCGTTCCAGTTTTGATAGTTTCAATCCACGCCCCCGTGTGGGGGGCGACATCGATTAGTTTATCTGTTTTTCGTCCTGGGACTAGGTATTCTGTGTTTCAATCCACGCCCCCGTGTGGGGGGCGACTGGCCACAATAGGCGATGATTCTTGTTCGAATAAGTTTCAATCCACGCCCCCGTGTGGGGGGCGACACGGTTGGGTACAATCGAGCGTCTTTGAAGATGGCATGACAGGTTTCAATCCACGCCCCCGTGTGGGGGGCGACTGTCGATTTGTAACGCACTGATACAAAAGGACAAATAATGCAGTTTCCGCGAACACGCTGTCGAATTTGATTTCTCAACGTCATTGATAACTCGGAATCATGTTTTTTCAGCGGATTTAGCGTGCTTGCGAACCCCCAGTATTTTTCTGTCTATGGACGGTTCGCGCAAACATTTTTAAACAATCAGGGGGCCTTCTTGGTCAAATGTTTTCTTGGCCCCGATATGTTCTAATTTGTGTCGCCAGTTCGCTCCCAGGAAATAGAACCGGAGGCTATCGCTTTCCGAGTCTATTTCATCGATCAAACGCTGGCGAAGGATCGTCCATTGTGCAGGATCGACAATACATTCAAATACCGAGTACTGAACTCTTTGGCCATAATCTTTACAGGCTTTGGCGACTCGACGTAACCTCTTGTTGCCGCCCGGATCACTCGTCTTGACATCATAACTTACCAGGACAAACATGCCTTTTCCTTATATTTTATTTCCAAATTACCGGAGGATAACCGTCAAGTTCTCCTCGCAGTAATCTGGCGAGAAGCAATGCCTGGGCATAACAAAACAGACCTATTGCCATTTTTTCTTCAAGAAATGGGTGAACTCGTTCATCCTGTTTTCTATTCTGGTAGGTGACCAACACGGTTTTTCTCGCTGAATCCGTCATTCGCACAGCACCGCTTTCACTGAAGGTGAAATCTTTGGTTTTCAGTTGCCCAAGATTAACCAGCGATACCGCCAGACGATCAACCATTGGTCGAAATTCTTCCATAACGTCGAGCGCCAATCCCGGTCTGCCTGGTCGATCCCGATGGAGATATCCCACTGCGGGATCAAGACCGACCGATTCAAGAGCCGAGCGGACATCGTGCATCAATAGGGTGTATAAAAAGGAAAGAAGACAATTCATGCGATCAAGTGGTGGTCGGCGATTGCGCTCCCTGAAAAAGAAATGCTCTTTTTCTCGGACTATCAGATGGTCAAATGCGCCAAAATAAACGTGGGCGGCATCACCCTCAATCCCTCTAACCTCGTCGAGTGCCAGGTCGTCTTGAAGGCGCCGTAGTGATGCTGTCAATCGATTGATGGTATTTTCCAGAGCAACTGTCTCAACTTTTTCAGGATGATCACGCAGGACCCGCTGCATGGCATATCTGCAGTTGGCAATTTTTCCGGTAACGAATTGTTTGGCAATCATCGCGGAAAAAACCGGATCATCGGCACGGCGATATTGCTCCCGCCGCAGCAGAACATTCCCTGAGACCGGACCTTGGACCCGTGCCAGAAACCGACCTTTTTCAGTAAGAAAGCTCAACGTAACATCCCGGTCGGCACAAAAGCCCATAAGAAAAGGGCTGCAGCCGACATTACCAAAGCAGACAATCCCGTCCAAAGTATGGACAGGTAGGCGAAGAGCGACTTCGCCATCCACCCGCACCGCAACGGTTTCACCATCTTTTGCCAGATAGGCACCCTGTGTTGTGACAAAGAGTGTATTCAGATGTTTCTTCATAGCGTCTCTATTTTCTTCAGGTAATTGGCAACTTTTTTCTTTCCGGCGATTCTCGGCAGGCACTGCGAGATAAACGAACAGCTCTCGCACTTCTTTTCGTACTGCGGTGACGGTGTGCTATTGGATTCCAAAAGGGTATGGAGTCTCTTTGCAGTATCGGCAGTAATTTGCCGTAATTCAGCATCAAAGGGAATATTTTGTCGTCGCTTCTTCTGGCCATAGTAAAGCGCGCCTTCCGTTACTTTACGGTTGAGCATTTCCTCAAGACAGAGAGCTTGGGCACAAAGTTGCACCCGGTCTGAATCATCTTTTTTGGGACGTCCTCGTTTATACTCCACCGGGAATGGCTGCCAAACCCCATTTTCCTGCAGATGGAATTCGACAATATCAGCGCGACCGATCAGTCCCAAATGCAGGGAACGAATCGGTACATCAAATTCAATCCTAATCTTGCTGCGTGATTCCCTCCCTGCGGAATGTACTCTTTCGTGAAGGATTCGTCCTTCAGCGGTTAACCTGTTTTCCGTCCATTGTTGTTCGATATGGATCAGTGCACACTGGCGTGGGCAGAAAAGCAGGTGCTGCAAGGCAGAGATCATGACCAGATTATCTTCGTTGAACATGCCGTAATTCTCCGCTACTCGTCGGAAAGAAGGTTGACGATTAACCTGATCAAGAGATCCTTCTGGCCGGGATCACTTGCGGCGATTAAAAGAGTTAAAGCGACCAGTGCCTTGTTATCAAAATATTTTTTCCCTAATTGTCCGTTTATCTGGAGGAAAAGAAGAAAAAGAAAGGTGCCGATTCGTTTGTTTCCATCGGTAAATGGATGATCTTTAATAACAAAATAAAGGAGGTTGGCGGCTTTTTCCTCAATGCTTGGATAAAGGTCCTGCCCGCCAAAGGTTTGGTGGATGGCGCCGATAATCCCGGCAAGACCTTCACTCCGCTCATTACCAAAAAGATCGGTTGCCTCCTTCTTCACCATCAATTCCTGTTTAAGTGAGTTGATGGCCTTTCGTGCGCGCTCAGTACCCAACTCCTTACTACTAATCTGCCTGGCGTTGGGAGGCGGCAAATTATCCTCGTCATATTGCAGTAAGAGTTGCCAGGTTTTGGCGTACCGGTTGACGATACCGAGTACGGATCGGCCTTCATCACTGACGAGATTCTGATTCTCCAGAGTATTTGTCAGCAATGACAACACCTGTTGCGCTTCGAGGAGACCTTTTTCCGCTAAGCGACGCTGGTTCAGGGTGTAGCCTTGAACCAGGTGATCTTTGAGAACGGACGTCGCCCAGATGCGGAACTGGGTGCCGCGCTTTGATTTAATCCGATAACCGACTGAGATAATGACATCAAGGCTATAGTAATTTGTCTGATAACTTTTGCCGTCGTCTGCAGTTGTCCGGAAATTCCGGACAACTGCCTCTTCTTTAAGCTCACCGTCCTTAAAAACATTATGGATATGTTCAGACACCGTACGTTTGTTACGTTGAAAGAGTTCTGTCATTTGGGCCTGATTCAACCAGACTGTTTCATCAGCAAGATGGACATCTACAACATCTTGACCATCTTCGGACTTGTATAGGATTATGTTGCCGAGCTCTGTTTGCATTGTATCGATACCAAAGGACGTTGTTTATTGATTTGTTTTTATTAAAGTTTTTCTTCTAGGACGACACCGTCCGGAACTTGACCAACACTTACAGCATAATCTTTAAAGGAACGAGCCGGCCCCTTTGCTCCTTCAGTCCGTTCAATTTTAATGAGATCAAAAAGTTTATGAGCCGGAGCATTGCCCATCTTCTTGTCATGCTTAAAGACAAAAAGTTTGCGACTGCTCATCATCCCTCTGGCAGCCGAGCGGTCATGTTCGAACATATTTACTAGTGCATCCCAGAGAAGAGACAGATCTTCTTCACTGAAATTGGTTTTTTTTGCCAAAGGAGCAGAGATAAAACCATGAGAAACATACAGGCCATAGGGGACAATGTGCTTACGTCCCATTGTGCGCTCTTTTTCCAAATCCTTTTCATTGGTGACTGCCATACGGGTGATGCTTATCTCTTGGGGCACGATAGGATCGACACTTTTCGCAAAAGCCAGTTGGACCGGCCCACGAACTTGTCCACAATTCACTTCAGTAGTCATGACTGCACCAAAGCTTCGGATATCATAAAAATTAGAACACATCCATCCTGTGACTTTTTGCGCGTCTTCAAGTTTTTTGGGTAGTTTCTTTGCTTCCGATTTTAATTCATATGCTTTGTACGCCTGTTCATTTGTTCGATTCAGTACTGCCTTTTCTTGAATATAGATATTGAATCCCTCAGCACCTTCTTTTGCGAGCGACACATAGTTACGGATTTTTCGTTTCAAACACACATCAGTGACTAGGCCGTGTCCGGTTTCCGGGTCAATACGCGGCATGTTTCCGGCGTCAGGGTCACCGTTGGGATTGCCATTCTCCACATCAAAGAGCAGGACGTATTCATATCTGTTGGTAATTGCAGGCATTGGTTAATCCTCCTTGGTCTTTTTGGTATAAAAGTCTTTACGCTGATGGTAGTAGCCAATCATAAACAAACCCTGCTCTTCTGCGGACAAGGTGGTGGGAAAGTTTGAAAATTTAGCAATAATATCTTGGATAATAATTTCGTAATGTATTGCCCTGCCTTTTTTCTCGGGGGTTTTTCGTAACTTGGCGAGATGATTCGCCGAGTTTTTTAACAACATACTGAAGATTTGTCCTGGAGTAGCCGAGGCAGAACCGAGATAACGATCTTTAATAGTAGCGTTGGTACCTGGTATTGCTTCTTCTTGTGCCTTTTCCAAAACAGCAAAAAGACGCCCAAGAAGGTAGGGCAGGTCAGTTCTATCAGGATCAAGTTTCACGGAAACCTCCATTTTTTTGTTGCGAATAAGAAATGCCTTGAGCAAAGCTGCTCGAAAATAGGTGACGTTGTGTTCTGCCCGGATACGCCCCAACAATGTAGTCAGTAGGCTTTGTGGATAGAGCGCGCCTGTCAAAATGGCTCTTGCCAGACCTCCGGCCAACACCGGTGAAACGTTTTCATTTTTTCCAAGGGTGGCGGTTTGGCTGAGTAACCGCCATAGAGGTGGAAACTCGGGTTCGCTGTCAAACTGAGGGACGATAGCCACCTGTTCATAATATTTCCCAATCCGCAACAACAGGTTTCCAATACTGTTAACTTCCCAAAACCGAAGAGATAGGCGCGCAGCATTGGGTGATAAACCAAGGATGTAGAATTGCACGGATTCATCCAATTCCGGTATAATATCAGCTGCATTTTTGCCATCACGGATGGCCTTGAGTAAACCTCGTATTATTCCGGTGGACTGCCGATCATCCTCCTCACCAGTTTCCTTTTTGGATTCGAAAGGAGGATCGAACAAATCGGCAAAAAAATCTTCTGCTGGGCTAGGACATGCAGCCCAAAATACAATAGTGGCATCACCAATTTGGATTTTTTGATGTGATTTACGAGAGAGCAATGAATTCAGAGCGGCAGTGTATGCAAATGCGGCTTTCTCGCAGACCGGAGCATTAAACGACTGTTCTTTCTGGTATGATTCAAATGCCTTCAGATTAAAAGAAACAATGGACGCTCCTACTGATTGCGAGTTTCTCACTCCCTTAATCGAAGGATGGAGCCGGGCAATTAACTGATGTGTTTTGCCAGTTACTAAACATTGCCCGACAGCTCCAGCTTTTTGATCATTTATGTTTGACTCCCATGCTTCGCGAGCTGCGGAGCGGTCATGGATAAAACCTGACATGCCTTCCAGTCTGAATACCAAATTTGTTCCACAAATCTGAGCCCAGTCCGTTCTTGAAGGGATATCCCTGTATTTTTTACCATCCAAGAATGCAACTACAGCTTTTAGTCCGGGATCGTTAGCTGTACAGGTGCTTTTTATAAGATCAACAAATGCAGCATGGCATTTATTTGTTCTCTCCTGTTTCCCTTTGTCGTCCAGTCCGATCACATAAGAAGTGTTATCCCACAGAAAATTGGCTTTAATTCCACTGGCTTTCTTTTCTGCTGCGGGTACGAGTACTTTTCTGGGACGTAACTTACTACCCTCCTGTTCACGCAGGTCTTCAATATCTTTAAGATTACCATCTGTATCGAGCACTAAAGCAAAAGAAATATTTTCGATGCTTGTTCCAAAAGGAGGCATCCCGGATTCAGGGTCATTAGCCATCCGTTCATAATAGCCATTGAGAGCCTGAAGTATCATGAGTGCACCTCGAGAGAATGTGGGGGAGGCGGGTTGATAATGCCATCTTGCATTGTCGCTTTGAAAAATAATGGTGCCATATTGTTCGCAAAATCAATATCCAGCAACATGTAGCCCAGTTCTTTAGTATGGCCTGAATAGCATGAAGCCGGAATTTCATCCTCCAATAATTCGAAAAAAGCGGGAAATTCTCGACAACCAAGGCATGGTTGGTGAAAGAACTGTCCGTTTCTTGCGCGGCGACGGAAAATATCCAAATGTTTCCCTTCGTTGTCCTCGGAACCTGCTTTGTCAGTCAATTCAAAATGTGCTTCAATAACATATTCGACATCTCTTAAGACTGTCGAAGCACGCTGTTGTCTATTGTCACCGGCATCGACAAGAAAAAAAAGCTGCTTTTTGTCGCGCATAATATTTGCAGGGTTGGGCCTCGGGATTTTTGCTTTTACTTCATTGCGCCGAACGTTGTCGAATTTTATCGGACGTTGGACGTGAATTTTATCCACGATCCAGCGAATCGCAGGTTTCCAGTGAATAGCCTCTAAAATACCCCGTGCTGCAGAAGGGGTAATGACATCATAGGAGACGCGTTCCACTTTCATCTCCGGACGAGTAAAACAGGCGTAATCTCCCCAGATGCGTAGCTTAATTCCATATGCCATAAGCTCTCCTAATTTCATTCTAGGGAGAAAAGGATTATCATAGCAGACAATCCTCCCCCCCCTTATGATCATTCAGCTTTCTTAAATTGTAGTTTCAATCCACACCTTCTATAGGTGACTGAGTATTGCCCGTGATGCCCTCGTCTTTGTTGCCTAAGACGAGGGCATCTGTTACTATGGTGGTTCAACACTTACTTCAATATCAATTATCTCCCGTCCAAAGAGTGATATTGACGCTTTAAAGCGCATTTGCATCACCTTCTTTTTGCTAATCTTAGCTCACTAGCTTGAATCAAGCTACAGCAAATAGGAGTTAGAGGCAATAATATATTTCTACAAATTAAGTAAGTTGAAAATTTATTTGATTAAGCATTCAATATCCCACTTCTCACCAAGATCGACACATAACCCTGCGTCATCATCATAGGCATTTTCGTTGCACAACACAGGATACTCTTCATGGATCATTTCGACCGCCCCAGACTTTACTAATACCGCCAAGTCCTTGGAACGAACAGCAACACTATATTGTTGCAATCTTCTAATAGTCGTGCACGGATATTCCGTGTAGCGCAGTTCTTGAACGAGTTCCCTGGCTTCGTTTTCGATTGCCACTATTAACCCGATACTTTCATCTTCAATAAAGCGAAATAATTGAGCCGCTTCTTTAAACGGTATATGTAAATCCTTACCCATTTTAGGATTGAGCAGTTTTAAAATCTGCCTGTTATCTAAATCCTGTACGTCGTAAAGCAGCTCAAAATATCGACGCATCACCTCCAGGTCCAACGGATCAGAGTTCGGCATTGTGCGCAATGTCTCATTGGCTCTGGTAATACATCGCTTCAGCCAGGGCATGGACGCCGGTTTTTCTTCGTCAAAAACATACACTTGCCCAAGCGTATCCATCCTGCCTTCCCTGTTGCAACGTCCTGCGGCCTGGGCGATGGAGTCAAGACCTGCCATGGCTCGATAAACAACAGGAAAATCTAGATCGACACCGGCTTCGACAAGGGATGTCGAAACAACGCAGCAGTTTTGTTTCTCTTTGAGTCGTTCACGAATGCTATCCAGTACTCGTCTCCGATGCATCGGGTACATGTTTGTAGACAAATGAAACAGTCCCTTTTCTTTTTGGATTTGTTCGAAAATCAATCTGGCACGAGGTTTAGTGGAAACGATACACAACGCTTGCCGTTCTTTTGAGAGGACGTTCGCCAGCTCGCAATCAGTAAGCTTTCCAATGAAATTTACTTCGGTACGCCGCAACTCCTTAAAAACACTATCCGGAGCATCAACAATTTCTCTTACCGCCGGGAAGGCCATTCGTAAACTGTTCGCATCATCGAATGCAGGCTGAGTCGCGGTACATAGCAGTACGGTGCAACCATAGTTCTCTACCAATTCTCGTAACACTGCGAGACAAGGCTCCAAAAATTCAGCAGGAACGGCTTGAGCTTCATCCAGAACAATCACACTGCGTGCAATATTGTGTAGTTTCCGACACCTTGAAGTTTTATTGCTGAAAAGAGACTCAAAAAACTGAACATTGGTCGTCACGACGATGGGAGCATCCCAATTCTCAGAAGCAAGGCCTCGAGTACGGTTATATATCCGTGCTTCAGGCGCATCAATTTCTTTGTAGTTACAATGATGCTCCAACACATACTCCTGCCCGAGCGCGTCTTGAAAAACCTTGGCGTTTTGTTCAATTATCGAAGTAAAAGGAATGGTATATATAATCCGTTGCATATTATGGATTACTGCGTGTTCAAGAGCAAAGGACATTGAAGAAAAAGTTTTTCCGCCGCCGGTGGGTACGGTGAGAGAGAAAACTTGTCGAGGAAGCTTTGCCTTTTCTTGGCACTGGGCCAAGATGGTTCGTCGTAATATGTTGACAGGTATTTGTTCTGCCTGTTGATTTTTTATTTTTAGATAATTTTGGAGGCTTTTGTTGAGCTGGGGTAGCACTCCATCTGTTTTATTTAATTGACGATATTCTGTATTCTCAGGGGTGCAGAAAGCCTCTGTGTCTAAGAAGTCAGCATCAACAAGGCAGGAGAAAACCATTCGCGTAAAAAGAGAGAGACTAAACATTGAATGTTCGTGAGATAATTTGAATGGCAAATTTAAATTGTCTTTGACATCCACCTCTGGGAGCAATTCAACGTCTTGAGGTATTTTATTATTCTTGAGACGATAATGAAGTTCTGTTTCCTGGTTGCCACCATCGGGGAGTCCACCGTGGTGTCCAGCAATAACGTAAGAGAGAATCAGGCCAAGTCTTCCGGCATTGTCTTTTGCAAGGCGCGCTCCAAAAGTCGAATGGTCTACTCTTTGTGGTTTTCCTTCAAGCCTTCCAATGAAGGTTTCTGTTGCCTTCCCTGCATCATGAAACAGTCCGGCATATTTACCCCAAACACCTGCGTTAAAAGCATCAGCAAAGCCTTCTGCTAATTTGGCAACCTTAAGCAGATGCTCGGAGAGACTCTGCCAGTCTGATTTGTCTACGTTTTCTGTAGAATGAGCATAATATTTACGCATAAATGATTGGAAAAATTCTTTTTTATAAAAAAGATATGAAGATGACTAAAAGTCATTGAATGCATATGCCATATGTACCAGATAATCTTATTTCCACATATCTCGATCTCATTCGATTTCTTTACTATTTATTAATAAAATCATCATAGCACATCCACTATGTCAGGCGATGTCATACTGACAATAAATTTTTGTCATCTTGGCGATTTCTTCTCTGACCGACATTTTTAATTCCGGTGGTCCGAGCACCTCGATATCCGCTCCGTGGCTGAGTATCGTTTTCATCAGTTCCCGAAAATCGGCGACTGGAAAATGGAGGGTGAGACTGCCGTCGAGGCCGACTGATGACGTTGCTGCGGATGCCAGATATGTTCGCTCTCCCACGGGGCAATTCTCGGGGAAAAGCGCAGGCCGACTTCTGCTGTGGTGCTGCCCTGCATGATACCGAAGTGTTGCCTGGTGTATTCCTTCAAGTCGGTCAAATTGTCGGGAAAGGACAGATTTTCAGTGGCGGGGTTGGTTGTTCTGATGCGCGAAAGGGCAAAATTCCGGAGTTCCTTTTTCACCCCGCACCAGGAAATGAGATGCCAGCTGCCCATATAGTGCATAAGATGCAGGGGATGGATGGTTCTGGCGGTGGTGGTATTAGTGTGGGGTGAATGATAGACGATTTCCAGCGATTTCCCGGCAAACAGGGCTTCGACCGATTGCCGGAAAATATCTCGATCCACTTGCGAGTATTCTATGTTTTTGACCGAGACTTTGGCGCTCAGCTTTTCCAGGCATGGGATAGATTTGTCTCCGATCCTCATCGGTATCCGGGCGATCAGGTGGCAGAGCTGGTCTTTAAATGCTTGGTCGGGAATAGTCGAGGCCAGGCGCACGGCAAGACTCAGGGCCAGGATATTCGATTCGCTGATCCATAGGGAAGGCAATTCATACGAAGCGTCGGTATAACGGTAGCCGCGTTTGCAGTAATTGTATTCCAGTGGGGCGTTGAACCGGTCACGGAAGAATTCGATATCTCTCTGGCCGGTCCGTTTGGACAGCTCGAAGTTTTCAGCCAATTGACAGGCGTTGGGATAGTTTTTCGATCCACAATATGAAATTGTCAGGATTGATGCGTTTTCTAACCAATTATTACGGTTCTAAATGAGAAGTTTTTTCCTGTCAAGTCAAACAATTCTATGACCTGGGCTGGTGAGGCTCCCGGACGGAATCTGTATCCTGTCCTGCAATCAAAAAAAGAGGCTGGGGTTGAGTGTTCATTTGCTGGAGCCGCGAGCAGTTTTTTAAGGATTACATCAAGAAAATCAAATTAATTGAACGTAATCTAAAAAATTTGATTAAATGAACTGGTAAATATTGACGGCCTTCGTGAATTCTTTATAATGCCGACATAGTGCATATTGTCTTATCTTCGAAATTCTTCTTATCGGTTGAGTCCGTATCTATCCGCCGGGAGTCTCAATGAACTACGTCAGTCACGCAACATGCATGATCTGCGCAAAAAAATATGTGGAGGGGCGATTTGGTTATATATGTCCCGATCATGGTAATGAAGGGATTCTTGATATCCAGTATGACTACCAAGCCATAGGCAAGGCTTTTACCAAAGCCGATCTGGCCGCGTCGACCGATCTCTCGATTTTTCGCTACCGACCTCTTCTGCCGGTAGAGCATGATTCCCCGGCCCCGACAATGGTTGTCGGCAACACCCCTCTTTTGCAATTCGACATCCTTGGTGAAGAGCTTGGTATTAAACGCCTGCTGATAAAAGACGATGGACGTTTACCCACGGCATCGTTTAAAGACCGGGCCAGCACCATTGCCGTGGTCAAAGCGCAGGAACAAAAAGCTGAGGTTATCACCACGGCAAGTACCGGCAACGCTGCTGCTGCGCTCAGTGGAATCTGTGCCTCGGTGGGGCAGAAGAACGTGATTTTTGTCCCGGCCAGCGCCCCCCGGGCCAAACTTGCCCAGCTGTTGATGTTCGGTTCAACGGTTATCCTGGTTAATGGTACCTACGATGATGCATTTGAGCTGTGCATGCAGGCGGCGAATGAGTATGGCTGGTACAATAGAAATACCGGTTACAATCCGTATATGACCGAGGGCAAGAAGACCTGTGCTTTGGAAATCTGTGAGCAGCTTTGCTGGCAGGCTCCCGATGCCATCTTTGTAAGTGTCGGTGACGGGTGCATTATCGGCGGTATCCATAAAGGACTCAAAGACCTTTCGGCCATGGGCTGGATTGATAAAATGCCGCGACTTTACGGCGTGCAGGCAGAGGGCAGCAGTTATATGGCTCAAGCCTGGCGCAGCGGGGAAGATATTGTCACCAAAGCACCGATTTCCGCCAAAACTGTGGCGGACAGTATCAGTGCCGGACTGCCTAGAGACAGGATTAAGGCGCTTGATGCCGTCGCCAAAACGAAAGGGGCGTATCTTACCGTCAGTGACGACCAGATTATTCGCGCCATTCCCGATCTTGCCCGGAAAACCGGCGTTTTCGCCGAGCCGGCTGGGGCTGCGACCTGGGCAGGCTTGCAAAAAGCCGCCCAGGAAGGACTGCTGCAGGGGACGGAAACGGTGGTGATGATCAACACCGGCAGCGGCCTGAAAGATATCAATTCCGCCATGGACGCCGTGGGGCGTGTCGGCCTGCGATCATTTACGGTGGAGCCGAATCTGGCAGACTTTAAGAAAATTGCCCAAGAAATCACTTTCTAAAGCCGACAATCTCGTTAAATTTCATTTTCCGATGGTTAAGTAAAAAACTTCATATTCGAGGCGTGTGAATTTTGCTATTATTTCGGCGTACTAGAGTTCGTCGTAGTGATAGCAAAATTCGCAGCAACGAAGAAGATGAAGATTTTTTTGCCACATCATCACAGGAGATCTACAATGATAGACTTAACAATTTTTGCCGAGCCGCTGCAGAGAAGCATCGAGCTGGCCCGCGCAAGAAATATAATTATCCCGACCTTCAAGCAGCAGCGAAACCCGTCGTTGATTCCGGAAAAGATTGTCGCCAAGTTGAAAAATGTCGGATTATGGGATCTTGATCCCCTCAACCTGTTTCGTATCTCCTGGCACAATGAGCCCAAAGACCTCGGCGGCGGGTATGGCGATGTCAATTATCTTGAACTGCCGGAAAGTCTTACCGGCGTTAAAGCGCGGATTATTGCCGTCGTTGGTAAATACTTCCCCACCGGCGCGCATAAGGTCGGTGCCGCTTTCGGCTGCCTGGTACCGCGCCTGGTGACCGGTCAGTTTGATCCGACCCGGCAGAAAGCGGTCTGGCCGTCGACCGGTAATTACTGCCGGGGTGGCGCCTATGACTCGGCCCTGCTCGGCTGTGAATCCATCGCCATTTTGCCGGAAGAAATGAGTCGCGAGCGCTTTGAATGGCTGCAGAATGTCGCCGGGGAGATCATCAAGACTCCCGGCTCGGAGAGCAATGTCAAGGAAATCTTTGATAAGTGTTGGGAATTGCGAAATTCCGGCGAAGATCTGGTTATCTTCAATCAGTTTGATGAGGCGGGCAATTATCTCTGGCATCACGAAATCACCGGACCGGCTATCCAGAGTGTTATCGAAAATATTAAAAACGGCGGCGACAAGGTCCGCGGTCTGGTGTCGGCAACCGGCTCGGGTGGTACCATCGCTTCGGGGGATTACCTGAAAAAACAGTATCACGAGTGCAAAATTGTCGCCTGCGAGGCGCTGCAATGTCCGACGCTGTTACAAAACGGCTTTGGTTCGCATCGCATTGAAGGGATCGGTGACAAGCATATTCCCTGGATTCATAACGCAAAAAACACCGATTTTGTCGTGGCCATGGATGACAATGTGCCGATCAACCTTATCCGTCTCTTTAATGAACCGGCCGGCCGAGAGCTGTTACAGCAAAAAGGTGTGGCGGCTGGTATTGTCGATAATCTCGATCTGCTGGGTATTTCCGGCGCGGCAAATGTTGCCTCGGCTATCAAGTTTGCCAAGTACAATGAGCTGAGCGAAAAAGATATCGTCGTCACCATACTCACCGACTCGATGGACCTCTATAAAAGCAGGCTGGACGAATTGACCGCCGAGTGCGGCAGCTTCACCGCAATGGATGCGGAAGTCGTTTACCAGAGGGATCTTTTAGGGTTGACCATGGACAGCATGGAAGAGCTGACCTACTACGGCAAAAAACGGATTCACAACCTGAAATATTACACCTGGGTCGAACAGCAGGGCAAGACCTACGCCGAAATTCAGGAGCAATGGTACAACGAATCGTACTGGAGCTCAATTGTTGATAAAACCGACGAAATAGACGCGTTGATTGAAGATTTTAACAAAAGAACCGGACTGCTTGATAAACTGTAAGATATAACTTATGCAGATTGAACCAATCTTATTAAAAAACTGCTTCTCTGTCTGGCCGGGTAGTGGTCGGCAGGCGGTAAAAAACGTTGATATTCTTCTTAACGACGGCCGTATCGAACGGATTGATGAAAAGAGTGTATCCGCACCGGAGAGCAATTTCTTTAGCGGCCGGACAATCGACTGCTCAAGCCATGTGGTATTGCCTGGTTTGGTTAATACCCATCATCATTTTTATCAGACCCTGACCAGAAACATCCCAGCGGTCCAGAACGCCAAGCTGTTTGATTGGTTGATCTATCTCTACGAAATATGGAAATATATCGACGAAGAGGCGATATATTATTCCTCGCTGCTGGCCATGGGAGAATTACTGAAGACCGGCTGTACGCTGTCCACCGACCACCACTATCTGTATCCCAAGGCAATCTCCTGCGATATAATGGCCACCCAGTTTCAGGCCGCAGATATCCTGGGGATGCGCTTTTCGCCCACCCGTGGCTCAATGTCGCTCAGTAAAAAAGACGGTGGCCTGCCGCCTGATTCGGTGGTGCAGACCGATGAGGAGATCCTGATTGATTCCGAACGGGTGATCCACCAGTTTCATGATGACTCGGAATTGGCGATGCGTAAAATTGTTCTTGCTCCCTGCAGCCCTTTTTCCGTTTCCAAAGAGCTTATGCGTGAGACGGTACAGTTGGCCAGAAAATATAAGGTGAATCTGCATACCCATCTGGCGGAAACGATCGATGAAAATGATTATTGTCTGCAATTATATGGCAAGCGTCCTCTGGAATTGCTGGCCGACTGCGATTTTTTAGGCGAGGATGTTTCCTATGCCCACGGCATTCACTTTAATGACCAGGAATTGCAACTGCTGCAACAGACCGGCACCCATATCGCCCATTGCGCAACGTCGAATATGCGGCTTGGCTCGGGTATCTGCCGGGTAACGGAGATGCGCGAGATGGGAATCAATGTCGGGCTTGGTGTGGACGGGGCTGCTTCCAATGATTCTTCGGATATGCTCGGTGAGGTGCGCAACGCGCTGTTGCTGCAGCGGGTAAAATATGGTGCCTCCTGCCTTAATGCCGCCGATGTGCTGGGTATGGCGACTAAAAACGGGGCGAAAATGTTGAATTTTGCCGGGGTCGGCGAAATAAAACCAGGTTTTGCCGCCGACCTGGCCATCTTTGATGTCGGCAGGATGGAATATGCCGGGGCATTGTCTGATCCGGTCGCCGCCCTGGTTTTTTCAGGTTTTAACCATGCCACCGAGTATACCATTGTGGCCGGCAGGGTGGTGGTCGATAAAGGCCGGCTGACGGGTATTGATGAGCAAAAAATTACCACTGAGGCAAATAAGCTTTCTCAGGCAATGATGGATAATCATGGCACAATATGATGATTCAGACAGGGGGATGGAAACCGGAAATTCGCCCCGATGCCGTGGCTAAAATCCTCGAGCAAAAAGGGGCCTTTCAAATTAAAGGTCTGGTCGGCCAGGTGGCTTTGCGGCTCGGGGTATCCAATTTTACCATCTATAACTACCTGAAGAAGATCCGCGCGACTCAAGGTACCGCCATCAAGGACATTCTTTAGTGTCTCTCCATAAATGGCTATTTTCCCCTGACTACTCGTCGCGTCAAAATTTAATCCTCGTAACATCTACATATGCTGTGGTTAGATTCATCGAGCGCCTCTGTTTAGAGAAAAATACCTCGTTTATACAGAGACACAATCTAACTCAGCTTCAATCTAATACGGAATGGGTAAAGGTGATTGCCTCCAGATACATTGCTGCCAGTTTGCCGGCAGGGACCCCTATCCTGCCGGTGGCTTCCAGGCAGGCGGGCTTGTCGCGTTTCTCGTAACTGAGGACCAGATTCAGGAAGGGGGCGTAGGGGCCACTGCCGCTTATCAGGGCATTTTGCAGAGGCTCGCTCAGCGACAGTTGCTCACAGATATAGTCTATCGTGGTGTCCAGCAGGGCTTCCAGCAGGGAGAAAAGACCGAGCAGAAAAACCTCATCCACCTTACTCTTTAAGGGGGTCTCGAGTGCGAGCAGTTCGGCCATCTTCGCCCGGACCAGGGCCAATCGAACCAGTTCGCCGGGTTTGTCGGAGGCGAGTTCGGAGATTAATACCAGGATGATAAAGCGCCGCAGTTCGTTTTCCCCCAGATAGGTTACGGCGTGGGCGACGGAATCGATCCTGTTGAGGCGATAAAAATAGGAAGAATTAATATAGCGGAGCAGTTTATAGGCCATCGCCACATCCCGCATAAAGATTTCTTCAATTTTTTGCACGGTAGTGGTCTTTTTATTGACCTCCGTCAGAAGATTTACCAGGTTGACTTTGGCAGAATCGATCTCCCGGATGCGGATTTTTTCCGGTCGACTAAAGAAGTAGCCTTGAAAATAGGAAAATCCCAGTTTTTTTGCCTGGTGGAACTCTTCGTATCTTTCAACTTTTTCGGCAAGATATTTGAGTTTATACGAAGAGAGTTTATAGAGTGTTTTTTGCAGGGTGTCGATGGGGGTCAACAGAAAATCAAACTTGATAATGTCGGCGATCTCGAGCAGTGGTGCCAGGCTTCTATCATAGACGAAATCATCCAGGGCAATAGTATATCCGTTACTGCGCAGTTTATGGCAGATGTCGATAATTTCCGGTGTTGCCGGTACATCTTCCAAGACCTCCACCACAATCAGTTTTTTAGGAAAAGATGCAGGCAGATTTTGTAACAGCAGATCACGGGTAAAATTGATAAAACAGGGACGTAAGCCGCTGATTTTCTCGATGCCTTCGGTTAAAAATGCACTGGACAAAACGCTGGTCGTGGCCTTGTTGCCACTGGTATTACTCAACGATGATGTCTTTGTCCCGCGATAGAGCAGCTCGTATCCATAGAGTTTCCTGTGTGCGGTAAAAATCGGTTGTCTTGCAATAAATAAATCCATATGTCCTCATTTGGTATTGATATCTGCATAGATTAGCATATAGATAAAAAACAAAACAAGATGATGTCGTAAAAAATCTTCATCCGAAGTCTGCGCTTATCTGCTTCGTTGTTATGAATTTTCCAAGGACAAGGCATGTCGAAAAATATCTATATCACTGCGCTGGAACCCAAAAGCGGCATCTCCCTGGTGGCTCTTGGGGTTATGGAGTTTCTGGTCCGCAATCTGGGACGTGTCGCTGTTTTCCGTCCGATCGTTAACACCAAGTACAATGCCGGCGGTAAGGACGAAATTATCCATCTCATTTCTACGCATTATAAACTGGATATCCCCTATCGTCAGATGTATGCCTATACCTTTGATGAAGCGCGAACCCTCGTTGCCGACAAAAAATACGATAAGCTTCTCGAAGGAATTCTGGACAGCTATAAGGCTCTTGAGAGCGATAACGATTTTGTGCTGTGTCTGGGTACCGATTTTGAGAGCGATTCGGCGGCCTTTGAATTTGAACTGAACGTTGAAATCGCCAATAATCTTAGCTGCCCGGTATTGATGATTGCCAATGCCCACAAGGGGTCTATCGAGGGCGTAGTCCGGTCATGCCGGTTTGCTATTGAATCCTTCGAGGAAAAGGGCTCAAGTATATTGTCGCTTATCGTCAACCGGACCCCGGTCGACCTGCAGGAGGAAATGCTTGGGGCCCTGCGGGAGAAACTACAGCGGCAAATCAAGCTCATCTATTCCATCCCCTTTGAAGAAACCCTTGATCGTCCGACTATGGCTGAGATAGCCAGGGCGCTTGATGCAAAAGTTATCTATGGCAAGGCGCAGTTGAATAGACCGGTTTCCCGTTTTGTTATTGCGGCGATGAATCTGAGAAATTTATTACCAAGACTCGATAACGATAATCTAGTCATCACGCCGATTGATCGGATCGATGTTATTCTCGGCTTGCTCGCGGCATATCGTTCGTCGACCATGCCCAATATCGGCGGCATGGTCCTCACCGGGTATCTGCAACCTGATGAAATGCTGCGCAATCTTCTCCACGGGATGGATGACCTTGTACCTATCCTGAAAGTAGAGGATGACACTTTTACCACGGCGATGAAAATTACCGCCATCCATAACAGTATTACCCCTGATTCAACGCTGAAGATCGCTTCGGGCCTGGGCTTGTTTGAATCCCATGTCCGCACCTCCGAGTTGCGCCGGAAAATTGTCGGCTACAGCCTGCTGTTTACCACCCCGAAAATGTTTGAATTTGGCCTGGTCAATCGTGCCCGCGCCTTTAAACAGACCATTGTCCTGCCCGAAGGGGAGGACGAGCGGATTTTACGGGCGGCGGAAATTCTGATCCACCGCGATGTGGTGGAGATTGTTCTGCTCGGCAAGGTGTCGGCGATCAAGAACAAGATTTTAGCCCTTGGTCTGGCCCTTGACGGGGTCAGGATTATTGATCCGGTGGCATCCGAGCTGCTTGACGACTATGCCGCCACGTATTTTGCCCTGCGCAAGCATAAGGGGATTACTCCTGATAACGCCCGTGATGTTATGTCCGCGGTTAATTACTTTGGCACTATGATGGTCTTTAAGGGGCATGCGGACGGCATGGTTTCCGGGGCGGTCCACTCCACTCTTAATACCGTGAGGCCCTCTCTTGAATTTGTCAAAACCAAGCCGGGGAGCACCATCATGTCATCGGTTTTTTTCATGTGTCTGGAAGATCGGGTGCTGGCCTATGGTGACTGTGCGGTTAATCCCCGGCCCACTGCTGAACAACTGGCCGAGATAGCCATAGAATCCTCGAAAACGGCAGAGCTCTTCGGCATCAGACCCTACGTCGCCATGCTCTCTTACAGCTCTGGAACCTCCGGCATCGGCGAAGAGGTCGAGAAAGTGAAAAGGGCGACGGAGATCGCCCACCAGCTGGCGCCGGATCTTTTAATTGAAGGGCCGATCCAGTATGATGCTGCAGTCGATCCGACGGTTGCCGAAACGAAGATGCCGCACAGTAAGGTCGCCGGCAAGGCGACGGTTTTTATCTTTCCCGATCTCAATACCGGCAATAATACCTACAAAGCGGTGCAGCGTTCTGCTGGAGCAGTGGCTATCGGTCCGATCATGCAGGGCTTGAATAAACCGGTAAACGATCTCAGTCGCGGCTGTGTCGTCACCGATATAGTCAACACGGTGGCAATTACAGCTATACAAGCCCAGGCCAAGAAAGGTCTGCTGATGGCGCCGTAAGGAGAGTGAAGTTCACACGCCTCGAATATAAAGCTTTTTAGTTAGCCATCGTAGATGTTAACTGACCAATAATTCCTGTTGCGGATAATTTTTCTCATACATATTATATAAGCCTACAATGTGCCATGGGAAGTATGGCGCGGCGCAAGCCTTAACCACCCCCATTGCTGGGGCGAGCCGACCCATTCGGCCGACCGCGGTAATGTCCGCGTTGCAATAAGGAGGTTTGCCATGTTTCTCTTATACGGTGTGCTGTGCCTGTGCTTTACTGCGCTTTTATTCGCGGTCACTCTGCTTGGCGCGCGCAACCCTGTCCGACCGTCTTGGGCCGGAGAGGGGATGGTTGCCAATGTCCTGACCCCACTAATCCTGGGATTTCTGGTTATGGGGATTGCTTATTGCTCCAAAGCCTTCATGGAAGATGCTCTGCCGGGATTTCTGGAATGGGGCTGCGCCGGGTTGAGCGGGGTGGTGGCGGTGGCATTAATTATGATGCTGAAGGTCCGCAAAAAGCTGGCGATGTACGATGCCGAGGAGAAAAAGCGGGGAGAGCTTATCCAGTTTGATTTTGAGGCAAATCGTTCGCCGGAGACGCCACTTAACGATAAACCCGATTTTCGCCGAGCCGCATAAGGCTTGAGCTTGCTGTATCTCTATCGGCCACCCTCCTGTCAGCTTTGCTCACAGGAGGGTGGGGCAGACCGAGACGCCATCAGAATTCTTCCTGCTTATACACGTCAAAAAAAGTCTTCTCACCGATCAGGGAGTCGATATCTCCCTGGATCTGTTTTGTTTTTTTCTTGTTCATCCACTTGGCCCAATGGTCAACCGTTGCCCATTCACTGATCACCAGATATTCACCCGGATCGTTCAGGCTTGAATAGGTGGAGCGCGAAACAAAACCTTTCTGCTGCTCGGCTGATTTGCGCAACTTTTTAAGCAAAGGGATGAGTTGGTCTTTTTTGTCGATGCGAAAGTTTCTTCTGCTGATGATCTTAGCGTTCATGGAGTTTCTCCTGCAGGGGAAGAGTGACTGGGGAATTGGCTGGTCTGTCTACTAAATACCACATACATTGCTTGCTTTTCTTGTAAATAATCGCATTGTGCTGTGTAAAATAATCGAAATCGTTCATCTGAACGAAGCAGGTGTACGCATAATCCGAATCAGCAACCATTCAACCCAGGAGGAAAAACGATGAATTATTCAGGTTTAGCATCTCATCCTGCCTTCCTATCGCTCCAAAAACTAGCGGAACATCCTTTCTCACTGATTGGGCAAAAGGCCTTGACCGATGACCGACTACGCTCTTTTATCTGTCGGACAAAGGAGTTTAAGCTGCTCTATGGGACTGAGCGCCTGGATGCCAATGTTCTTGACGTCTTGCAGCAATTGGCCGATGAAAGCCAGGTGGTGCGGCAGTTCAGAGAGATGAAAGAAGGCAAAGTCATTAACCGGATTGATGGCTATGAGAGTGAGGACCGGATGGTTTTACATACCGCCGCGCGGGATATCTTTTCCCAACCGGCCCATCAGCGAGCTAGCCGGCAGGCCAAGGACGAGCTTGATAAACTGCATGGTTTTCTCAATGAACTGGCCGACGGGCGTATTGTCAATGAGGTGGGGCAAAAGTTTACCACGATGGTGATGATCGGCATTGGTGGTTCCGACCTGGGCCCGCGGGCGCTGTATCTTGCCCTGGCCGCCTATGCGCTGCCGGAGAGGACGGTGCGTTTTATCTCCAATGTTGACCCCGATGATGCGGCTGCCATCCTCGGCGAGGTTGATCTCAGTCGTACTCTGGTCAATGTCGTCTCCAAGAGCGGCACCACCCTTGAGACCCTTACCAATGAAGAACTGGTGCGGGAGGCGTTTGTCGCTGCCGACCTGGATCCGGGCAAACATTTTATTGCAGTTACCGGCAAGGGCAGCCCGATGGATAATCCTTCCCGCTACCTTCGATCCTTTTATATGTTTGATTATATCGGTGGCCGCTATAGCGCAACATCCATGGTGGGCGCGGTGATGCTTGGTTTTACTCTTGGTTTTGACGCGCTTTTGGAGATTTTGCGCGGTGCAAATGATATCGATCAGGCCGCCGAAGAAGTCGATATCCGCCGGAACATACCGCTGCTGATGGCCTTGATCGGTATCTGGAACCATAATTTTCTGGGTCATGAAACCCTTGCCGTTCTTCCCTACAGTCAGGCCTTGATTCGCTTTGCGGCACATCTGCAGCAATGCGATATGGAAAGTAACGGCAAATCAATTGACCGTCAGGGCAAACCGCTTGCCGTGCAGAGCGGACCCATCGTCTGGGGCGAACCCGGAACGAACGGGCAGCATGCCTTTTATCAGTTGCTGCATCAGGGAACGACCATCGTGCCCGTTGAGTTCATCGGCTTTCGGCAAAGCCAGTATAAACAGGATATCGTTATTGAAGAGACCACCTCCCAGGATAAACTGCTGGCCAATCTGCTGGCCCAGTCGCTCGCTATGGCGACGGGCCGCGATAACGCCAATCCCAATAAACGTTTTGCCGGCAACAGACCCAACAGCATCCTTTTGGCCGATCGCCTGACCCCGTATACCATGGGAGCCCTGCTGGCCATTTATGAGACCAAAATCGTCATGCAGGGTTTTATTCTCAATATCAACTCGTTTGACCAGGAGGGTGTGCAGCTTGGCAAGGTGTTGGCCAAAGAGATCCTGGAACATATCCGCGGTTGCCGCAAAAACAGTGACTATAGCGGCGCGGGCGATGATCTGAGCTGGCTGATGGTTAAGGCCGCAGGGCTCTAACACTTATGACATTTTCCAGTCTTGGGCTTGGCGAAGTCTTGGTGCGCACTGTTGCCGACAAGGGGTATGCTGCTCCTTTCCCTATTCAGAACAAGGTCATACCGGCGGTACTTGCCGGCAGAGATGTGCTGGCTGCAGCGGCAACCGGCACCGGTAAGACCGCTGGTTTTATCCTGCCGATCCTGCAGCGGCTTGGCAGTGGACCAAAGGTGCGACCTAACCATATCCGGGTCCTGGTGCTGACGCCGACCCGTGAGCTGGCGATGCAGGTTGGAGGCTGTGTCAGGGATTATGGCAATTCACTCCCCGTCAAATCGGCAGTGATCTATGGCGGCGTTAAGATCAATCCACAGATGATGCAAATGCGTGGAGGGATGGATATTCTGGTGGCGACACCCGGCCGCCTGCTTGATTTGTTTGCGCGTAATGCGGTGAAGTTTTCCCAGCTCGAAACCCTGGTACTTGATGAGGCTGATCGGCTGCTTGATATGGGATTTTTAGACGAAATTGCTAAAATTCTCGAACTGTTACCGGCAAAACGACAGAATCTGCTTTTTTCCGCCACCTTTTCTCCGGACGTTCGAGAGCTTGCCGAGAGCCTGCTGCATAATCCGGTCAAGATAGATGTCACCCCGAAAGCCGTCGCGGCAATAACCGTCAGGCAGTGGCTCTACGAAGTCGATAAAACGCGTAAAGGGGCCTTGCTCAGTCATCTTATCACTCATCAGGGCTGGACCCAGGTGCTGGTTTTCACCCGGACTAAAGCGGGCAGCGACCGCCTGGTCCAGCGATTGATCCGTGACGATATTGGTGCTGCGGCGATTCATGGCGATAAAAGTCAAGGTGAGCGAACTCGCGTTCTTGCTGCTTTTAAGGCGCGCGCGATCCGGGTCCTGGTGGCAACCGATATCGTCGCCAGGGGGATTGATATAAATGAACTGCCGCAGGTGGTAAATTTCGATCTGCCCAAAATTGCCGAGGATTATATCCACCGCATTGGCCGTACCGGGCGAGCGGGACTGCCGGGAGAGGCGATTGCGCTGGTCAGTGCCGATGAAGTCGGGCTTCTGAGTTCGATCGAAAGCCTGATCGGCCATCCTCTGGTGCGCGAAGTGGAGGATGGGTTTATTCCCCGGCATAGTGTGCCGTTAACGCGGCTTTCGGAGGTCTACGCGAATAAAGCAAAAAAACCAAAAAAACCAAAGAAACCCAAAAAGGCAGCCGGAGACGGCGCCAAAACACCAGCAAAGATTATGGATGGAAAGAAACGGACGGATATTCGACCGGGCTGTACCGTGGCCATTGTCTTGAAGAAAGATCAGCGTACGGGAGTGTTGACCAAGGGCAGGGTGCAAAATATCCTGACCAATTCAGCAACTCATCCGCATGGCATTAAGGTGCGGTTGGAAAGTGGGGCGGTGGGTAGAGTGAAGGAAATATACGGCTAAGATAATGATGCGTTGTTGGTCCGACTTCTATCAGTCAAGAAGCTGTATCCATAAACAATTTTCAGAATTGCATCGCAGGGGCACATCGAAGTGTGTGCTCCTGCGGCGGTTGTAAAGAAAAGCTCTTACTATGCCATCATATATCCATATCAGCAGGCTCGTAATATTCTTTCGGATGCTTGCAGGCCGGGCATTTGGTTGGTGGCTCAGTGCCGGTGTGGGTGTATCCGCAGAGTGAGCATTTCCACTTGATTGGTTCTTTGCGGGTGAAAACCGTACCACCCTTTACCATCTCCAGCAGTTTTTTGTATCTCTCACGGTGGTGTGCTTCAATCTTACCGATCTGCATAAACAGCATGCATGCTTCCATGTTGCCTTCTTCCTCTGCTTCTTTGGCAAAAGTAGGATACATCTCCACGGTTTCGTAATCTTCGCCATCGGCAGCTTCTTTAAGGTTTGCTGCGGTATCGCCGATTCCATTTAGAAGCTTAAAGTGATCGTTGGCATGACGCATTTCGTTGATCGCGGTTTCCTCAAAGATTCTGGCAATATAGTGATAACCTTCCTTGCGGGCAACCTTGGCAAAAAAGGTATACTTGTTGCGTGCCTGGGATTCTCCTGCAAACGCAGCCTTTAAGTTTTCAATGGTTTTGCTCATCTAGACCTCCATAAGAGTTGGATTGAAAATGGACTATACCGGAATCGGTACAGCAGTATCAGTTATCAATAAATAATGATTCTTATTTACATAAGGAGTCTGCACCTGTCAATGATTATTTTCTTTTTCCGCCCTTGACGGCTTGTTGCCGGCCGCAGTCTCAAGAATCACGGAATATAAAGCTGATAGCCTTAATTTTTTCTCTAGCTTTTAGGGGATGCTTAGTGTAAAAAGAGTGGTTATTTATTTCTCCACGGGGAGCGGGCCGATTTCCCATGCGGCCTTTTACGTGCGAGATGTATCAGTCGAGTCAGTTGCGTAAGGAGTTACAGCCTGCTGTAACTCCTTACTTTTTTATTTTCCCATAGCTTTTTATAAGCGACGCCGGATGGAAGCCGGTTGCAACGTTGCAGAGGACAGCAGCCATGAGTAAGGATTTGTCGAAAGTAAGAAATATAGGTATCAGCGCCCACATCGATTCGGGAAAGACCACCTTGACCGAACGTATCCTGTACTATACCAAAAGGATTCATGCGATTCATGAGGTACGGGGAAAAGACGGCGTCGGAGCAAAAATGGATTCCATGGAACTTGAAAGAGAACGTGGCATCACCATCCAGTCCGCGGCTACCTACTGCTCCTGGAAGGATATAGATATCAACATCATCGATACTCCCGGCCACGTTGATTTTACTGTCGAGGTCGAAAGGGCCCTCAGGGTTCTGGACGGTGCCGTACTGGTGCTGTGTTCGGTGGGCGGGGTGCAGTCCCAGTCAATCACGGTCAACCGGCAGATGACCCGGTATAATGTTCCGCGTATCGCTTTTATCAATAAGTGTGATCGTACCGGCGCCAATCCAGAGAAGGTAACCCGCCAGCTGCGGGAGAAACTTGATCTCAATGCCCATTTAATACAGATGCCGATTGGTCTGGAAAGTGAACTCAACGGTATCGTTGATCTCATCACCATGAAGGCGGTTTATTTTGACGGCCCCAATGGTGATACTCTCCGTATTGAAGAGATTCCCACCCCCATGCAGGAAGAAGCCAAAGAGCGCCATGACGCACTGCTGGAAGAAGTCTCCATGTTTTCTGAGGACTTGATGGAAGCGCTGCTTGAAGAAGGCCAGGTAGATACCCGATTGGTCTATGACGCCATTCGTAAAGGGACTCTTGCCCTGGAATTTACCCCGGTAATGCTTGGTTCCGCCTATAAGAACAAAGGCATCCAGTCGTTGCTCGATGCTGTTGAGAGCTTCTTGCCCTGTCCGACCGACGTCACTAATATGGCCCTTGATCTCAACGATGGCGAAAAAGAATTCCCGGTCAGCAACAACCCTGACGATCCTTTGGTTATGCTGGCGTTCAAGCTCGAGGATGGACGGTACGGACAGCTGACCTATGTGCGCTCCTATCAGGGCAAGCTTGCCAAAGGCGATACCATTTTTAATCGAAGGACCGGGAAAAAAGTCAAAATCGGGCGTCTCTGCCGGATGCATTCCAATGAAATGGAAGAGATTGAAGCCTGCGGCTCCGGAGATATCGTCGCCCTGTTTGGCGTTGATTGTGCCTCGGGTGATACCTTTACCTCCGAGAATATCTCCTGCTCCATGACCTCCATGCATATTCCCGAGCCGGTCATTTCTCTTGCGGTTATTCCTGCCGATAATAAAGCGCAGATTAATATGTCCAAGGCGCTTAATCGTTTTACCAAGGAAGATCCGACTTTTAAGACTTTTGTCGATCATGAGACCGGCGAAACTATCATCTCCGGTATGGGCGAGTTGCATCTTGAGGTCTATATCGAACGGATGAAGCGGGAGTATGGCGCTCTGGTCAATGTCGGTGCCCCGCAGGTTGCCTATCGCGAAACCATTTCCCAGCGGGCCGACTTCAACTATACCCACAAAAAACAAACCGGCGGCTCGGGGCAGTATGGCCGGGTGGCAGGTTTTCTGGAACCAATGGAAGAGGGAGAATATGAATTTGTCGACAAGATTGTCGGCGGGGTCATTCCCAGGGAATATATCAGTTCCTGCGACAAGGGCTTCCAGAAGTCAATTGAAAAAGGGTCACTCTGCGGGGCACCGATTACCGGCGTTCGCTGTGTCATCAACGACGGCGCATTCCATGCCGTTGACTCCTCGGACATAGCCTTTCAGCTGGCTTCTATCGGCGCTTTCAAGGAAGGGTATCTGAAAGCAAAACCGATGATTATGGAACCGATTATGAAAGTTGCCGTCGAAGGGCCTTCGGAATTTCAAGGCTCGGTAATGGGTTCGATCAACCAGCGGCGCGGTATGATTATCGGTACTACTGAAGAAGGCAACTACTCGGTCGTTGAAGCGGAAGTGCCACTTTCCGAGATGTTCGGTTATTCGACCACGCTCCGTTCTCTGACCCAGGGCAAAGCGGAATTCACCATGGAATTCGCCACCTTCAAACCGGTGCCGAAGGGTGTGAGTGAAGAGCTGGTTAAAAAGTATCAAGACGAAAAGAAGAACGGTTGATAAACCGTAAGCTTCAGATTACTACTATAAATTAAGATTCTATCTGTACGAAAAATATGATGACGGCACGAAAAATGCCGGATGAAAAGGAATAATAAAGGTGAATTGCCATGGAAGACGATCTGATAGTTAATAATCCACTTCGAGCCCTTGGGCTTGAGGGAAAGGCGGGTGGAACTGTTCAGTCGATGATGGGCCTGGTTATGGCCAGAGCCGGACTCGGTAAGACTGCTATTTTAGTGCAATTTGCCCTCGATTGTATGCTGCTTGGTAATAAGGTGCTTCATGTCTCAATCGGCGAAGGAGTCGACAAGACCCGCGCCTGGTATGACGATATCCTTTCTGTCTTGACCGATGGAGAGAAGATCGAGTCGATCCCCGAAGTTATGAAAAACCGGATGATCATGACTTTTAAAGAGAGCTCTTTTTCCAAGGCAAAACTGGAAGAAAGGCTGGACGATCTGGTCAAGCAGAATATCTATAAGCCGGAATGTCTGATTATCGATGGTTACGATTTTGAAAACAATGACAAAAAATCCTTGGAAGAATTGCGCGATTTCATGAAAGATCGGGGTCTGAGGATGATCTGGTTTTCCGCAGTCAGTCACCGTGGTGACCAACGGGTCAGTGCCGACGGCGTCCCGGCTCCCTGTCATGAGGTTGCCGGCCTGTTTGAGACCGTCCTGCTGATCAAGCCCGAGGGCGATGACATGAAACTGAATATCGTCAAGTGTGATTCCTGTTCAGTCGATCCCGGCGCGGTATTGATGCTCGATCCCTCGACGATGCTCATTAAACAGTGTTGATGGACTCGTAAAAAGCCAGATCTCCATCGTTGTTCGGTGCCCATGCGCCGTATGAGTGCCAGGTGCTCGGTACCGGTGGAAGTTCGTTGATTTACCAAAGCGGGATGCTGCCGAAGCATCCCGCTTTTTCTATATCAGGAGGGAATAAATGCGATTCAGGCCGTGCATCGATCTCCACGGAGGAGTGGTCAAACAGATTGTGGGATCGACGCTGCGCGATGACGCGCCGGAGGCGGTGTCCACCAATTTTATCGCCAGTAAGCCGCCCGCCTGGTTTGCGAAGCTCTATCGCACCGACAATCTTGCCGGCGGCCATATTATTATGCTTGGTCCCGGCAATGAGCTTGCTGCCGAAGAGGCGCTTGCCGCCTGGCCGGGTGGAATGCAGCTGGGCGGTGGCATCAATGCCGAAAATGCCGCCAGGTGGCTGGATAGGGGCGCCTCCCATGTTATTGTCACCTCCTTTGTCTTTAAAGACGGGATAATCGATATGACCAGGCTCAGACAGCTGGTGAGGACGGTGGGGCGACAACGCCTGGTGCTGGACTTAAGTTGCCGAAAGAAAAATGAAAGGTATTATATAGTCACCGACCGGTGGCAGAAATTTACCGATGTTATTATCTCCGAGCAGATCCTTGATGAGCTGGCCGATTATTGTGACGAATTCCTTATTCATGCCGCGGATGTTGAAGGCAAATGCGCCGGGATAGAAGAGGATCTGGTGGAAAAACTCGGCCGCTGGGCCCCTCTGCCTACCACGTATGCCGGAGGCATACGTGATCTGCATGACTTGCAGTTGCTGCAGGAAAGAGGAGGTGACAGACTTGATGTCACCGTCGGCAGCTCTCTGGATATCTTTGGTGGTCAAGGTCTTGCCTATAAAGAAGCCGTTGCCTTCTGCCGCCATTAATTTGTTGCCTGCCTTGATTTTGTGCAACTGTTTCGATAGAATAATTCAGTACGATATACACTATCTCTTTTGTCCAAATACATGATTTCCAATTGAAAGTATGATTGTTGATAAAGAACGGCAACGGCGGGATATTGAGAGGTTTATCAATAAGATGCCCAGCCTGTCGACCACTGTCGGTAAGGTGATGGAAATCTGCAGCCGTACCGATGCCTCACCCAATGAACTTAATAAGGTTATTTCCCTGGATCCGGTTCTGACCGGGCAGGTGTTAAAGCTCATTAATTCGGCCTATTATTCTTTAATCAATAAAGTCACCTCGCTTACCCGGGCGATTACCATGCTCGGGATGAATACGGTCAAAAATATGGCCCTCAGTACCGCCATTATCCGCAGTGTTGCCGGAGCCAAGAAATCCAGAGCCCTGCCGACCACCAAGTTCTGGGCCCACTCCATCGGTGCGGGGGTGAGCGCCAAGCTGCTCGGTGAGCTTAAAGGGATGCCGGTTATGGAACGAGAAGAGCTGTTTCTTGCAGGTCTGTTGCATGATCTCGGCAAGGTACCCTTTGGTGATGAATATATTGCGGTATTGAGAAGTGCCGGGTTGGAACAAAGGCCCTTGCATCAGGTTGAGTTGGAGGTGATGGGTATTGATCACCAGGAAGTTGGTCTGATGATAGCGGAAAAATGGAAACTCAACCAGGTTATCACCACCTGCATCGGCAGTCACCATCAGGTTGATACCCTTTCCGGTACGCTTGGAGGCCTGGTCTCCCTGGTCGCTCTTGGCAACCTGTACAGTAATATTGTCGATCATGGCTACGCCGGCAATCCGTATCCGGCGGAAGAAGAGGTCGGTCGACTGCTGAGCGTCGTCGGCCTTTCCTGGGAGCAATTCTGCGGTATCGGCGATCGGGTGGTCGAAGAGATAAAGAAAGCCGAGATCTTCTTAAAAATATAAGCGGGAACGGTTATGAAGGTACATTTTTGGGGGGTACGGGGATCAATTCCCAGTCCCGGTCCAACCACGCAGAAATATGGCGGCAACACCGCCTGTATCGAGCTTCGGGTCGGACCGGACAACCGGCTGGTAATTATCGATGCCGGTTCGGGAATCCGCTCACTCGGCAATTCGCTTATGGCTACCGATCTGCCTCAAGGGTCGATTAAAGCAGATATTTTCTTGTCGCATACCCATTGGGACCATATCATGGGTTATCCTTTTTTTACGCCTATTTACATTCCTGGTACCAGGCTGAAAGTGCACGGGCCGGTATCTTTTGAAGAAGATGCCCTGGAAGAGGTGGTCGGTGGGCAGATGAAATATCGCTACTTTCCAATTAACCTGGGTGAGTTGGCCTCCGATATCGAGTACATACGGGTAAAAGAAGACCCGAATATCGACCTGGGCAACGGTTTGCGCCTGGCAACCAAATTGCTCAACCATCCGATCACTGCACTCGGTTATCGGTTTGAATATGACGGCAAGGCGGTCTGCACCTGCTACGATACCGAACCGTTTCGCAATCTGTTCATCACCGATCACACCGATCCCGGCTATGATGAGGCCATGGCTATCGAAGGCAATGAAGTGGCCCTTGAGCAGAACCTGGCCGTTGAACAGTTTTTTGCCGGCGCCGACCTGCTTATCTGCGACTCGCAGTATACTGACGCCGAATACAGCGCCAGAATCAACTGGGGACACACGACGATGGAATATGCGATCGGTGCCGCCAACCGGGCCGGCGTCAAAAAGCTGGCCATGTTCCACCATGACCCCGACCGCAGCGATGCAACTCTGGATGAATTTGCGAAAATCTACTGCGAGCCCGGCAAATACGGCAAGACCGAGGTCTTTTTTGCCAGAGAAGGGATGGAGATTGAGATTTGATGGGCTTGTAAGAAGCCTGATCTCAGAATTTCACTGTAGAGGCACACATGCAGGTGTGCCTCTACAGTGGTTGTAATGAAGTTATTTGATGAAACCATCAATAGAGCGTGCGTTTGATCCTTTCAATACAGTCGTAATCGGCGCAATAGGGATTGGGCGGCGGTGCGGGAAAGGGCAGGAGCAGTTGTTCGGCAAAAGGCGTAGTCAATACATTGCGGTTATAGGCTTCAATCATCAGCCTTTCCAGGTTGACCGTATCTTCAATATTATAGGCGAGAAGCGTTTCCAAGGCCTTTGCGTCATTTTCCCGGCAATACCTTCGCCAGAGCAGTACGGCAAAATAGCCGTCGACGCCGTCGAGGTTGCCGCGGTGCAGTCCCAGTTGTTTCTCGCATCCCTTCAATCCCCCTTTTACGCCCAGTCGGGCCAGAACATAGCGCAGGTCGATCTGGGCATGGTGCAGGCGGATGCCAAAAAATCTCTCCAGAAATGGGATATCGAAGCTTTTACCGTTATAGCTGACGATGACCTGATATTTCTCTATGTCGGTGACAAAATCCTCGAGATTGTGGCCGTTTATATAGGTAAATACCTCTCTTCCGTCATAGAGGGCGATGGTTGTTACCTCGGCATAATCGTCGAGGCCGGTCGTCTCGATATCGAGGTAAACCGTACGATCTCGATAATGCGGGAAGATTCGCCAGGGTTCGGTGCTCCCGAGCTGGTCGATGAAAAAGGCTGGATCATCATCCAGCGCAGTGAGTGATCTTTGCAAAACACTCACTGCTTCATGTCTGGCGGCAGCCGACAGCCGGATGGGCGGATCACCCTGCCAGAGGTTCCAGCTGGTAATGCCCGCCGCCCACAGTTGCCGCTCTGTTTTCGCGCCAATTCCGGGAATATGGCAGAAGGTATGCTGCAGCAAACTTTCTCCTGTTACAGGCTGGTGCCGGCGGCCGGTTGTTGGGGGCGGTCTTTTTTTCTTGTTTCGATAGTTTTTCTTTTGGCCTTTGGCGTCGGGCTATCAGCCGGCGTTGTGCCCGCAATCTTTTGCAGCTTCATCGCCTTGCTGCCGATCCGGGCCCGCTGGAGAACGCGGAGGATATCTTCCGGCATGCCGAAAGGCAGATCGACGGTGCTGTAGCTGTCAAAAATGGCGATACGCCCGATGTATTTGCTGTTGATATCCGCTTCATTGGCAATTGCCCCGACAATATTTCCCGGTTTGACCCCTTCGTTGTTGCCGAGCTGGATGCGAAAGCGTTCCATGCCTTCTTCCGGCGGCAGCTGCATCGCCATATTTTTTCTGGTTTTGGGCTTTGGTTCAGCGGGTCGGGCAGCACGTTTGGTTCTGGCCGGCTGCCGGGTGTGGGATTTGGCCTGGGCCGGTTCGTCGTGAAACTTTGCTTCGGCCTTGAGCAGAGGCGTGGATCCCTGGCTAAGAAGGGCTAAAGCCGCTGCCAGCTGCAAGGGGTCTGCCTGGTTCTCTCCCAGATAGTCAGAGACCAGTTTTTCATAAAAAGAAGTATCTTGTTGCAGGGCGGTGGTGATTTTTTCCTTAAACTGGTCGATTCGTTTGTTGTTGATATCGGCGACGGACGGCAGGTGCATGAGCTGGATTTTCTGTCTTGTCGCCCGTTCAATGGAGCGCAGCATTGACTGCTCGCGCGGGTTGACAAACAAAATAGCCTCACCGCTGCGTCCTGCCCGGCCGGTTCTGCCGATCCGATGAATGTACGATTCCGTATCAAACGGGATGTCGAAATTGATTACGTGGCTGATCCGCTCCACATCAAGGCCACGGGCGGCGACATCGGTTGCCACCAGGATATCGATTTTTTTCGTTTTCAGCTGTTCGACGGTGCGCAGTCGCTGGCTTTGCTGGATATCGCCGTTAAGCGGTGCCGCCGAGAAACCGAGGGCGACCAGCTGTTCGGCTATTTCGACCGTCTGGATCTTGGTCCGCACGAACACCAGGATGCCGTCAACGGTTTCGGCTTCAATGATGCGCGACAGCGCGTCGATTTTTTTGGCAAACCCACCTGCCGTGACCAGGCAGCGCTGGTTGATGGTCTGGGCGGTAACCGCTTTCTCCCTGATGGTTATTTCGACTGGGTCGCTCAGATATTTCTGAGCGATTTTGCGAATATTCGGTGGCATGGTTGCCGAAAAAAGGGCGGTTTGTTTTCTGCCTGGAAGCTGTTCGAGGATCCATTCGACATCGTCGAGAAAACCCATACGGAGCATCTCGTCAGCCTCATCGAGGACCAGGCTGTGAATGCTCTCAGCTTTAAGTGTGCCACGGCGCAGGTGGTCCATTACCCGGCCAGGGGTGCCGACCACGACCTGTACGCCTTTGTGCAGCTGGCGGAGCTGAATATTGTAGTCCTGGCCGCCGAAAATGGCCAGTACATTGAAGTTGTTCAGGTGTTTGCCATAATCGGCAAAAGCTTCCGCTACCTGCAGGGCGAGCTCTCTCGTCGGGGCGAGCACTAAAATCTGCGGGTCTTTGCTCTTGTTCGGCTGCAGCCGTGACAGCAGCGGCAGGGCGAAAGCGGCGGTTTTACCGGTACCGGTCTGGGCCTGGCCGACCACATCCCTGCCGAGCAGGACATGCGGAATCATTTCCCGCTGAATAGGGGTGGGGGTTTCGTAGCCGGCGTCGTTTACGGCTTGCAGAAGAGGAGCTAAGAGGTCAAAATCGGTAAAAGAACACGGCGTCGATGCATACTCAGAAGACATAATACTTCCTATAGATAAATTGGGTTGATTCCACAAGAAAACTCGTTGTCCAAAGCCTGCCCAGGAAAGAAAAATCGACCGGCAATAAGAAACCATCTATTGATAGTTATGGGTCGATATGTTCGTGTCTGTCCAGATTTAGCGCAACTTCCCCAATAAACCTTTGTTCTGGTCTGACACGTACGCGAAAAACCACGTTGTATACCAGAAGGGGGAATACTTTGCAATGTATTAAACGGAGGCTTGCGAAATACCACGCTGTCGCTATATGGGGAGACACAGCGAGCAAAAGGCCGACGATCAGGGATCTGATATTTTTTTTCGCAGGTTCTTGATCTGTCCCCGCCTGGTTTTGGCATCGGTGCGTTTTTTTCGGGCGGCACCGGAAGGACGGGTCGGCCGCCTTGGTTTGGCGGTGTGAACGGCCTTACGGATCAGCATCGCCAGGCGCTGCAGGGCGGCTGCCCGGTTTTTTTCCTGGGTCCGATGCTGTTGCGCTTTTATGACAATACTCCCCTCGTCGGTTACGCGGCTGTCACTGAGTGCCAACAGGCGCTCTTTATAAAATTCCGGCAGGGAGGAGTTGTGGATATCAAAGCGCAAATGGATGGCACTCGCTACCTTGTTGACATTCTGGCCACCGGCACCCTGCGCTCGAATCGGTGTCAGAGTAATTTCATGAAGTGGAATCGAGACGTTAGCGTTGATCGGCAGAACCATGTCGGCAGCAGAGTAAGGAAGGAGTTTCAGAGGTTATGTGAAGATATGCGGTCATCATAAAGGGCCTGATCATTTCTGTCAACAACAGGGCGGACCTATGTGTCCGCCCTGTGCACCGATGCGCCGGCAACCCAGCCGGTGGAGAAGGCGGCCTGCAGATTATAGCCACCGGTATCGGCCTGAAGATCGAGAAGCTCACCGACAATATACAGACCTCTGACAAGCTTTGATTCCATGGTTCTGGGGTCAATTTCCTTGAGATGTACTCCTCCGGCGGTGATAATTGCTTCATCGTAGCCGCGGTATCCATCAATTGCAATACGGTAATCCTTCAACCATTGCACTAGGCGTTTACGCATTGTGGCGGGGAAATTCCTGGTATCAATATCAGCTGGCAGGGCGCAGGAGTCCAAGCATATCCCTACCATCTGCTGCGGCAAAAGCCCGCGGAGAATGCTGTCGATCGGTTCTCCGGCGCGGCTGGTCAGATCACGGATCAACCGGTTGTCCAGTTTCTTTTCATCCAGGGCCGGCTTGAGATCAAGTGATAAAATTACTTTATTGCCACGGTCGAGGGCGTCGACAATGCCGCCGCTAAGGGTGAGAATAACGGGTCCGGTCAGTCCAAAGCCGGTAAAGGACAGTTCGCCGAAATCCTGCAGTTTGCGCTTGCCGTCGATGGAGACCCGGACCAGCACATTACGCAGTTCAAGTCCGGCCATGCGATGAACTTGCGGATCACGGCTTACCAGTGGAACCAGGGCAGGACGCAGGGAAACGATGGTATGGCCAAGGCTTTCGGCAAGATCGTAACCGGAACCGGTTGAGCCGGTTCTGGGATAGGATTTGCCGCCGGTGGCCAGAATAACCTGGTTGCAGGCAAGCGTCGCTCCATTGCAGACGACTCCGGTCACCCGGCCGTTTTTGACCAGGATGGTTGAAACTTCGGCCGATCTGCGCACGGTGACTCCTTGGGCCTGCAGCCAGCTATTCAGTACTCTGACTACATCCAGAGCGCGACCACTCTCGGGAAAGACCCGGCCGCCCCGTTCGGTGACTAAGGGCAAGTTTTTGCCTTGGAAGAAAGTCATCAGCTCCGGGGCAAAAAACTGCTGAAAACACTGGCGGAGAAACCGTCCGTTCCGGCCGAAGCGGACTAGAAAATCGTCAAGTTCGGCATCGTTGGTAAGATTGCAGCGACCCTTGCCGCTGATGCCGATTTTTCGTCCGGTCTGGGCCATTTTTTCCAGGACGATAACCTTAGCACCCTCCTGGGCTGCCCTGCCTGCGGCCATCAGCCCGGCAGCACCGCCACCTATGATGATCGTCGGCCCCGCACTCATCGCGTAGAAGCGCTGCCGTAGGAAATATGTCCGGCAGTCCCGTCGACAGTCACTGTCTGGCCATTTTTAAAAATCTTTGTGGCGTTTAGCACATTAGCGATGACCGGAATATTTAATTCCCGGCCGACTATCGCTGCGTGGGAGGTGAGGCCGGGTTCTTCGACGATAATTCCTCGGACCCGACGCAGGTGTTCCCGCATTCTGTCGTCGGTGGCAGAGACGACGACGATGGCTTCCCGGGGAAGATCCTGCCAGTCGATCTCTTTCCCGATAATGCGGATCCTTCCTTCGGCAATGTTGCCGCCTGCTCCCTGGCCGGTGTAACAGACATCTTCAACGGTACGGACCTTCAGCATGTTGGTTGAGCCGGTTGTCCCGATCGGCATCCCGGCGGTGATGACTACCAGATCGCCATTGTCGATAAATCTGGCCTGCTGGGCTGCATGGATCGATATATCCAACTGCTCATCCATAGTTGCGAAGCAATCGGAAAAAATGGTCGTAACGCCCCTGATAAGCTGGAGCTTTCTAAGGCTTTCCAGGCTCGGACTGACGGCGATGATCGGTGCTTTGGGCCGATGTCTCGCGACCATTCTGGCGGTGGATCCGGAAGTAGTGGAGGTGATGATCGCCGTGGCCCCGAGATCGGCAGCGGTGGCGCAACAGGCATAAGAAATCGAATCGGTTATGGTCTGGCGCTTATGCCTCAAACCGGCGGCAAGTATTGCCTCGTAGTCAAGGGAGCTTTCAGCAATATTAGCGCAGCGAACCAGAAATCTGATAGCTTCGATTGGATAGGCACCTACCGCCGTTTCCGCGGAGAGCATGACGGCGTCGGTGCCGTCATAGATGGCATTGGTGACATCGCTTGCCTCCGCCCGGGTAGGGGTGGGGCTGTTGATCATCGATTCGAGCATCTGGGTGGCGGTAATGACCGGTTTGCCGACAAGATTGGCGGCGCGAATTATTTTTTTCTGGATGACCGGAACCTCTTCCGCAGGCATTTCCACTCCGAGATCGCCACGGGCCACCATCAGACCATCTGCGGCTTCAAGGATTTCTTCGAGATTTGCAACCCCCTGTCTGCTCTCAATCTTGGCAATTATCGCCTGCTTGCCGCCGTTTTCTTCAAGTATTTTTCGCACTGCCCAGACATCTTCGGCTTTGCGGACAAAGGATGCGGCGATAAAATCCACTTCCTGAGCAACCCCGAAAGCAATATCCAGTTGGTCCTGTTCGGTCAGTGACGGCAGGTTGACGTCGCAATCGGGCAGACTGACCCGTTTGCGACTGGAGAGCCTGCCGCCGACCACTATGGTTGTATATACCTCGCCGTCGGCTATTCGTTCGACCTGTAGTTCCAGTTTCCCATCATCGAGAAGAATTCGATTACCTGGCTGCACGTCATCGATCAGGCCGGGATAATTGACGCTGACTCGATTTCCGGAGGCGTTCACCGGTCTGGCACTGATAATCAGGGTCGCACCCGTCTCGAGCATCAGCGGCTTTTGCAGGTCGCCTACTCGAATTTCGGGTCCCCGGGTGTCAAGGAGAATCGCCGAATAGGTCCCGGCAATGCGTCGCGCCTCCTTGACCAGCTCGATAAACTCAGCATGACTGTCCCTTCCGCCATGGGAGAGATTGATCCTGGCTACATTCATCCCGGCCCGAATTAAGGCGACGATTTTTTCTTTACTCCTGGTACCCGGGCCAAGAGTGGCAACGATTTTTGTCTTATTTGTTTTATTCATTTTATCTGCAGGCAGAGGTTGTTATTTATGGCCTGCCATAGGCTATAAGCATTCTCGTTGCCTTTGCCACTACCCCATTTTTGATAAACAGCCACTAAAACACATCAGAGAATTTTGTTCGTGGCGTAAAAATTTGATATTTACGATGGCTAAGAAAAAAACTTCATATTCGAGGCGTACGGATTTTACTGTTATTTTGGCGTACTAAGTACGACGTAGTGAGAGTACAATTTGCAACAACGAAGAAGATGAAGAATTTTGCGACGCTGCCATGGTTGAAAAGTGGCCAATAATGTATAAAAGTAGCAAGATAACCGGCATTATGTCGGAATTTCTTGCCTGCCGGAGAATCATCGGATTCCATAACGGGTCATATTTTAAATTTACCCGTTGAAGTGTAGAACAAGGTAAATGACAATAAGTAATAAAGCCATGTGCTTGAAGGAGAAAGATGACTGCAACAAAAAAAGGCGATAATGTCAAAGTGCACTATACCGGTAAACTGAAGGACGGGACCGTTTTTGATAGTTCGAAAGGAGGAGAACCGCTGGCCTTCGCCCTTGGCAGCGGCCAGGTCATCCAGGGATTTGAGGAAGGTGTTGTCGGCATGCAGGTCGGTGAGTCAAAGGTCCTCAATATTCCGGTGGAAAAAGCCTATGGGGAGCGCAATGATGATTTGGTCATTCAGGCGCCTATCGAGCAAGTACCGCCCGACCTTACGCCGGAGCTGGGAATGCGGCTGGAAATGGGTGGCGCCAATGGTGAAATCCTCCGGGTGGTGGTCACCGAAATTACCGACACCCATATTACGCTCGATGCCAATCCTCCTCTTGCCGGCAAAGATCTCACCTTCGAGATAGAGCTGGTTGAATTCGCCGCACCCTGATCGGTTTCGAATGTGATGTTTTCGTGAAAACGTGATTGTTAGAATTACCCTGTAGGGGCCATGCAGAGGTGTGCCCCCTACAGTTGGTCTTACGGCCACTTCTTTTTATCGTTCCGCCATATTTCATTTTACAGAGGCCAAAGAGTCTGCTACATTCACAATCCTCGATTCTCACCAGACTCCTCGTTCACGTCCGCTTTAATTCTCTTATTTATTCATGTGCCTGGTAGTCCCGGCCTGAAGTCTTTTCTAAAGGAAGTTTATGAAACGTATCGCTCTTTTGGTGTTTCTTGCCATTCTCTGCAACCAGACGGTGTGGGCTGCGCGCGCTAAAGTAGAAGATATTGCCCGTGATCCGTATATATCTGCGCTGGTTGTCGATGCTGAATCCGGTAAAGTGCTGTTTGAAGATCATGCGGCAACGGCGGTCTATCCGGCCTCCGTGTTGAAGATGATGGATATGCTGATCATTCTCGAGCATATAGAACAGGGAAAGGTGCAACTGGATGCAATGGTGCAGGTGACTCCTGAAGCCTCGAAGATGGGCGGCTCACAGATTTATCTCGATCCCAAGGAGCAGTTTACGGTGCAGGATCTGCTCTATGCCTTGGCCGTGCAGTCGGCAAACGATGCCGCCGTTGCCCTGGCTATTCATGTCGCCGGATCAACCGAGGCGTTTGTCGCCCTGATGAATCAAAGAGCTGCGGAGTTGGGCATGAAGGATTCCCACTTCTATTCGGTGCATGGATTGCCTCCATCCAAGGGGCAGGAAGTCGATCGGACATCGGCTCGGGATCTTGCCATACTCAGCCTTGAGCTGGCCAGGAGAACGGATATTTTCGAATACACCGGTACCACGGAACGACCCATTCGCGATGGGAAATTTATTTTACGTAACCACAACCATCTGCTCGGCAAGGTCACGGGCTGCGACGGTTTTAAAACCGGCTATTTTCAGGCTGCAGGGTTTTCGATAGTGGCGACTGCCAAAAGAGGCGGCGTCCGCATAATTGCCATCGTTATGGGCAGTAAAGACCGGAAAGTCCGTGATGCCAAGGCGGAAGAACTTCTGGCTAAAGGGTTTGCCCTGGTGCCCCCGAGGCCTGAGCCTGCGGCAATAAAAAGCACGCCTGAACCGGCTCCGGAAAAAACCGACACCCCAACGCTGTCGGAGCCTGAGAATAAAGTGACTGCATCGGCTGTACCAGTTGAAGCTAACGAGGCGGCAGCACCTTCTTCAGGCGGTGGCTGGGGCATGTTTTTTCTTGGTTTGGCAGCCGGTCTGGCCCTGGCCGGTATTCTCGCTTTTTATCTGTCGAGCAGACCGTCAAAAAAATCCGTAAGACTTAAATATCAACGATAAAGTGACTTTTTCTGCTGGGACCGATCGGAATATGCCCTTTTTCCATATCTTCGAAGATGCAGGAATCGAGGGGCGGGTTCTCAACCCGTCCCTGTGCTCTCTCCGTACAAGTTGCTGAAGAATAAAATTGCTATAATCCGACAGACTTCTCGGACAAGCTCCTGGTGTTGAAATTGCCTGCCAAAAACTCTTCTGCCAGGCGCGTCGAAGTGGCGTCATCGTTCATTATTCCGTCAAGAAATCTGCTGAAACCTAATAATCGTCCGATCATAATGAGCCGTTCATGGACGATTTCTTTCGATGCCCCCGTCAGAGTGGCGGTGATAAGGTCTTCTATCACTTTTGTGTAAAACCCATTTTTCTCCAGCACCTGCTGGAGGAAAAGGGCACGGCGGTGGCCCCGTTCCCGACCTGCTCCTCCCCCTTTGAAACGGAAACGGATATAGTTGGCATGGGTATCCCGACCGCAGATCGCATCCAGCATGGCAAAATGGAATTCAACACGGGCGTTGAGGTTGAGATAGTCCCGGGCTGCCAGGGCGTAATTAAAGGATCCGGCCGGCCTGGGTCCTCGACCACTCAACATGGTCTGCGACATGATGTTGCCCATTGCTTCGCCATCAGGGCTGGAATGCCAGCTCAGCTCAGGAGTCATCAGCCCGTCACACAGTGCTGCAAGGGGAATGGAGAGGACATCTTCCCGACCAAGAGGTTTGTGGAAGGCCAGTTGTTTTCTGAGAAAACTCTCTTCTGTCCTCCGCAGTCCACCACCAAGGTCGATGATCAAAAAAGAGAAAGGGACGCCAATGTCAAGGGGGCGCAGCAAGCTGCCCGCAAAATCCATAACCATGTCCCCGGTGTCAAACATGGCCATTACGGCCATTTCATGGGAATAACGTATGATGTCGTGCAGAGAGCGACATTCGAGCAGAGAGAAGGTCGAACCGTAGGCATCTGTTAAATTGAGCGGGACTATCAACTTGCGTAAGGCCTCCCGCTCAGGAGAGATGGTTTCTGCCCGCAGGCTGGTGAGCGGATCAGTGGTTTTGCCCTTGGCCCGCTCCTTTCGATTCTTAAAGGCCAGATAGGCTGCCTCACGCACTGATTCCGGGGCCTCGCGTACCGTTCCATCGTCTGCATCGAGTATGATCCACTGGTTTTTGACCAGGGTTGTGGAAGCGTTCCGGGTGCCGGTGAGCATGGGGATTCCCAGTTCTCTTGCCACACAGGAGAGGTGATCCGTCGGATTACCTATGTCGACTACGGCGCCGCTGCACTGGGCAAAGAGATGGGAGGCATCGACAATGCTCTGGGAGAGAACGAGGATGGTCGGCTGTTGATCCAGTTCATTGTTTCTATCTTTATCGAGTGCTACAAGATCTGCCAGGGAGAGGGCAATGCGCACACAGCCGATGACCTTGCCGGAGGAAGCACAGGTACCGGACAGCAGGCGTTTCGCCGTATCGTGGGATGGATTACGACGTCCTTTGGAGGCGAGCCTGAGAGGTCTTGACTGGAGAAGCGATAAGCCGGAGGTGCTTGAAAATGCCCATTCAATATCCTGGGCCATGCCCCAGATATTCTCCAGGAGTTGCCCATATCGCATCAGATCATAGATGGTAGACATTTCCAGAAGCGGCTGATTGGCTTCATCGGCAGAAAGTTGTTCCAGTTCGACGCCGCCCTCTTGTTTTGCCACCTCGCGGACAGTTTTGACTCCTATCTCGGCCTGGTCCATGATCTCCGCTTCGAGACTGCTTATGTCGAGGGTCTTCACCCTGCCTGCGTCTTTGATCGTTTCTGTTTCAATGGGCAGGACCGTGCGCCTGGGCCGGTAAAGATCTGCCGGTGATGAGCCGCCTACAGCCTGGGTACCAAGTCCCGGCACACAGCTGATCAGCATTCTGCCATTTTCCGGTTCCGAGGGGTCAACGGTAAAAAGGACTCCTGCACAGTCAACATCTGCCATAAGCTGGCAGAGAACAGCGAGGTCGATATCCAAAGGAGGGAGACCCGCATTCACTCGATAGGAAATGGCTCTGGCACTGAAAGCGCTGGCTATAACCTCCTTGTAGGCCACCAGGAGTGATTGGCTGCCAATGACATTGAGAATCGAGGTGTACTGTCCGGCAAAGGAACGTTCCAGCCCATCCTCGGAGACCCCGCTGCTGCGTACGGAGATAGCAGGGGGAGACGATTTTCCAGGTTGCTGCCCCATCCTTTTTTCAAGGAGACGGTAATTGTTTTCCAAGTCCCGGGCCAGGTCGTCCGGCAGCGGAGCACCAAGAATTTTTCTGGTGATACGGTCGGCGGCGAAGTTGAGATCACTGAGACCCCGGTCCATTTCCCGCAGCAGTCTGCGGATATCCGCGGCTAGTGTTTCCATGGCAAGAAAACGCCTGGTTCCTGCGGTAGTGCAGACAAATCCATCGGGGACCGGCAGGGTCAGCCGTCGCAGTCGGGCCAGGTTGGCAGCTTTTGTTCCGGCTGTCCCCGCTGCATCTCTGCGCAGGGTGTCCAAGGCAATACAATACCCCTCCCGCCTTGTATCCTGCAGGGTATCTAGTTGAGCGAAGGTTTTTTCCGCCAGTTGACCATGAAATCGGTAGAGAGACGAGTGTGCATCGTTTGACAGCAGGTTGAGGCCATCGACCAGCTCGGCGGTGGTGCTGATCAGCTCTGTTGTCAGCCGTCGCACCTCGTCGGTCTCTCCCCGGATCAACAGAGTGTCGATTTGGGCAATGTTTTCCAGGGCAATACCGTTATTTTCGAGAAAGATACGAAAAGCATGGTAACGAGCTTTGAGATTATGGATAGCGTAGGCTTCCTTCTGCTCTTTATGATTCTGGAAGGCTGCAATGACTTTTGTGAGAGGATTGATTAGTTTCATGATTCTTCTCCCTTTTGCAGTCCTTCTGGAATGGAGCCCGGCGATTTCCTCCGTCTGCCGGCTGGATTTGATTCGGCCGCGGTGCGCAGGCTGCGGTGGGTCGCCGATGTTTTGCTGAAGGGCAAAAGAAAGGTATCGGCAAATCGATCAAAGAGTTCTCGGCCCAACGCATCGCTATAGAGGCTGGTATCCCGTTGTCGGGAGTAGGTGGTCAGGGCTCCGAGGACGAAAAGAGCCGAGCGGAGGACATCCTTTTCTTCAAATTTCATCCGGCCGACAACCAGATCTCCTTTCCAAAAGACCTTGAAATCCATGGCACCCAGAACATCGCTGATAAAGAGTGCTCGTCTGGTGCGTCTGGTTTGGTCGGCAAGACCGCCAATAAACCTGAAGTAGATGTAGTTGCGGTGCCGGTCGCTGGCGAGATGGGCATCAATAACACTGAAATGATAGCCCAGTCGCAGACTCAGATTCATGTATTCCTGGCTGATGATGGCCAGGTTATTACCGGACATCTCGGGAGACACGCTGCTGAGTCGCGATGTTCTGGGAATGGCAGAGATGATATCACGCAAGCCCAGTGTCGGCAACTCCTCGCCTGTGGCCTCGGGATGCAGTAATCCATCAATAAAAATAGCAAAGGGTTCCGAGAGAATGTCGGCGGGCCCCGGTTGTTGCATCAAGCTATCCGACAGGCCGCCACCAATATCCAGCAGGTTGATATCCATCTGCGCCGGCAGATGGAGCCGTGTCGTGCGAATGCCACTCAGCCCTGGACGTCGCTCCTGGAAATGAGCCAGCTCATCAACTGCCATTTCATGGCAGAAATGAATAATGTCATGAAAGGAACGGCAGTTTTGCGCTGAAAAATGAGGGTCATCCGGGTTGACGAGTTTGAGCGGAGAGATGAATCGCAACAACCTGCGCAGCACCCGATATTCAGGATCTATGGGAGAGAAGCTGCTGTCACTGCTGCCCTGCTGCAGAAGATGGTTCATGACTCCTTTATAGACACGGCAATTCCCGGCATCCACCGTGACTTCCGTGCTGTTAGGCAGCTGCTCAAGAATTCCGGGAATACCGAACAGCGCCGGTAAACTGAGTTCCCGCGCCACTGTAGCCAGATGGCCGATGGGGTTGCCATGTTCGGTGAGTATAGCTGAGGCCCTGTACAGAATAGGAGTGAGCTGCGGAGTGGCAATTGGCGCTACTGCAACACCACCGATGGGGAAATCGTTGAGGTTGGTGTCTTGTGTTACATGGAAAATTGTACCGGCAGCAACACCAGACTGGATGACCTGGCCCCCTTTGCCAAGGACAATGGCGTTCTCTTGTTCTTGTTCGATTTCAAGGAGAGTGGGCTCCACGGGTTTTTCAAGGAAGGGGAACAGCCGGGTAACCACGAATTCGTCATTTTCCAGGTACTCCCAGTGCATGATCACGGGAACCCCCATGATCCTTTCCAGAGTCATGGCTGTTTCCGCAAGAGCCTGGATCTCCATGGGCAGGATAGTGGCGGAACCACGTCTGAAATGTCTTTGTTGCGGGGTTTGATGGGTGGCCTGCAGCCCATCAGGAAAGGTCTGCTCCAGGCGTTTTGGGGTTAATGTCGAAGAGACGAAATCAAAGGGGAAGATGCGTCGTAAATGGTGGATATCCATTTCCTGTCGATGGCCGGGCAGCCATGAAGTGACAGTCAGCATTGGTGTGGCAGCCTTGATGGTGGCTCGGGTAGTGATGGTGCCGCGGGCAAGAGCATTAGATGCCGTTCGAAGAAAGAGCGCAAAATGGGGTTCAGTTTCAGGGTAAAGTTTGTGACACCGCTCCGCGACGATACCAACGATACGAATAATCCCTTTGAGGAATAGCTCATTGTGGGAGGTCTCTTTGGTATCTCTTATAATTGTTTCTTGTGGTGATGGTGAGCTTGGACTGGGACTGCCGGTTGCCTGTTCAAGGGGAGGGGCATCGTCGGCCAGCACGACCAAGCTGTCATTGTCGTCTTCTTTGAGCAAAAATTCGCCAAGATCTCGGGGGTCATCCGGCTGGCCATTAAGACGGGTAGCAGAGATGGACAGCAGTGGGCTGCGGTTCTCCGTCAGCATTGGCTGCAGAGAGTTGCCAAGACTCCCTGCTACCAGTTCGAAGGACAGTCCTGTATCTAATGAAGCTGCGGAGGTTGTTCTGTTCAGTATGGCCCGAACGGCATCGCTGGAGATTACCAGGCCGTCACGGGCTTTGATTCCTGGATGGTGGCGCAGCTCGGCAAGGCAGACAAGATCAATGCCGACAAGAGGTTCAAGTTCCCAGCTCAGTGACTCAAGGGGGAGAACCGGAGGACAGGAAAGGGCTTTGGTGTTGCCGGCAAGGATGTCATCGAGGATGACCCGAATTTCCTGGTAACGGTCATAAAGGGGTACATATCCATTATTGGTCAGGGCATTAAGATTGTAGGTAACATGGTGCACATGACTGGCGATGGTACGGACCGAGTTTTCCAGAAAGTTTCGGTCGAAGATATATTCTCCACCGAGGGCGCGGTCCATTGCTGAGATGTGCTCAAATACCAGAGTGTTGAGCTGAAGGATCTTTCTGAAATTATTGAAAAGAGCCTTGACCCGCCAGATATCAATTTCCTGTACTCCACTCGCGGGCTGATTCTTTTTGTTACGAAAGAGGTGGGGCCACATGCCTGCTTCTCCTGCCTGAGACTTCTATTGGCGGGCTGCCTTCCCGTTGCTCCAGGAGCCTGTCGGATTATAACAACTGCATTCTTCTTCCGGTTACTTTTACCACATTTTACCCATAAGTACTTCTTTGTTGTGATGAAAGTGTTTGCCCGCCAAAATGGGGACAAAGCTCTACGGATCTCATCAGGATTATTGGACTGTTGCGTAATGTAACGTCTTGTACACCGAAACCTTGGTGTCTGGTTGGTACTCATTTTCGTTTCGGCCGGAATTTTTCTTTAAGGAGGTTAAATAACACATGAGATAACAGTTTCCTAGATACTTTTTCGAGCGTATGAAGAGCGTGTTGAATCCCCATTAATTCCGGTCTTGAAAGATAAACTCGGGTTGCTTTATGCAACACCCTGGGAGAATCCTGAAAATATCCGGATAACCGTATAATATTTCAATATATATTTGATAGTTTATCGGTAATTTGTTGCATATTGCAACGAAAATCGCCTTTATTGTTTGTCCTGTATCTAGCTGTAATAATTGTTTTATATTGACATTAAAGGTTGGCATCAAGTTTGCATTGTTTTCAGGAAAGGCTCAGCGTCATCTCCTCTACACAATTGCCTGTTGGCTGAAAAATAAACCCAGTAACTTTTTATTCATTTTAAAGGAGAAATGGAAATGAGACAAAATGACTCTTACCAAACGCAGTTGTCAGTCCACAAAACTACTCGCAAATCAACCACCGGCAGTGTCAGTAAAACTCCTGCTACAAGAAAAGCGAACCAAACGACTTATCGCAAGAAAAAGCCAGTCGGTAAAATGGTTCTCTTTGGCGCCATGTCCTTGGGTGCTTACGCCCTGTTATTATCCAACATGAAGCTCGTTACAGATACTTTTACCCTAGGGGGGTGGTACGCAGTGCTTCCAGTTGGTACGGCCTTCTTATTTTCTTTTGTGCACGGTGCTTTTGCCAGCAATTTTCTCAGCGTTCTGGGACTTGAGCCAAAGAAAGCTTGAATTTAACAGGAAGCCTAACCTATCACTGCAAGCAGGAGAAAATGAAAACATGAAGAAATATCTAACTATTTTAATGACAGTATTGATAAGCACCCTACTGGTACACAGTGCCTATGCAGGCGGCCCACCGCCCAAAAACGTAATGAAAGGTGTTTTCACCCAGCTTGATCCAGCGGCCAAAACGGTAACTATAAAAGTTGATGGACATGATGATTTAAGAGTCCTGAATATCGGTCCGGATGTGAAGATCGACAAGATAGTTCTCGATAAAAAAGTTATGGTCAGCCTCGATCCCAATGCTGGACCAAATGTGATCAAAGATATCTCTTTGATGTTTTTTGAGATGACCGTCACCAAGGTTATTGCCCTGCTTATCATCGGGCTTATCGGCGGTCTGCTGTCCGGGTTCATCGGCTCCGGTGGAGCTTTCGTTCTCACCCCGGCGATGATGTCTCTGGGAGCCCCAGGTGCGGTGGCGGTGGCCAGCAATATGTGCCACAAGTTTCCAAAGGCCATGGTTGGCGCCTATAAGCGCTGGAAATATGGTCAAGTCGACATTAAGCTTGGTCTGGTAATGGCGGTGACCGCAATTATTGGGGTAGAGATTGGTATTAGAATTCAACAGAAGATCCTCAATCATTGGGGCAACGCAGGCTCTAATCTTTATGTGAGCGTGGTCTTTGTTCTGGTTCTGGCCATTGTTGGGGGATACATCCTGCGTGACGCTTTGACTATGACTAAAGGAGCGACCGAGGCCAAAACATCTAATTTAGCCTTGCGACTGCAAAAAATTGAACTCTGGCCGATGATGGAGTTTAAAGTGGCGCGAGTACGTATTTCTGCCTGGATAACGGTTCCCGTTGGTCTTTTTACCGGAATGCTGGCAGCAACCATTGCGGTGGGTGGTTTTATCGGGGTGCCGGGAATGATTTATGTGGTTGGTGCATCGGCCATGGTCGCCAGTGCTACTGAGCTTGTTGTCGCCTTTGTCATGGGCGCCTTTGGTTCTGTCCAGTGGGGGATTGCCGGTCTTATCGATATTCGCATGACTTTGCTCATTCTGGCGGGATCACTGATCGGCGTACAATTGGGGGCACTTGGGACGACTTATGTCAAAGACTATACGATTAAGCTGGTCATGGCAGCGGTAATGCTGATTGTCGCTGTTTCCCGAGGGGCCAAGGTCCCAATTTATCTCGCTGACCTGGATCTTATTCCTCGCTTGAAGCATCAACTCTTGGTTGCTCTTGATGGCGTAAGTTTCTGGGCATTGATGGTGGCTCTAGGTGTGGCCGGTATTATAATTACGGCCGCAATGGTTAAAGGAATGGTTCTGGATCGCGCGGAAAAGGGACAAGCCGCGCAAGAGGCCGTCGGTTGATAAACAGTCATGTCAACAAATGATAGAGATATAACTCCGCGGTAAAACAAGAAGAAAGGCCAAATTCTAGATGCTACCTCCTTGTGGGAGCTCGGTTCAGCAGCCTGCAAGGAGGTAGCAAAGTCCCTGAGATGAGTGGATAAAGCAAAAGGTTGGTTATGGATGAAAAAATACATCGCAACGTTACACCACTAACGGTTCTGCATAAGTCTAAGATCGACGATGCCGACGATGTTTCGCAACAGTGCAGCCTGGCCAAACAGTCCTGCATCCTACTGGTTACCAGGGGGAGTCGTCTGGCCGAACCGGTGATGGACTATGCAGTCAACGTAGCTGATAGAATGAAGTGCAAGATATTGGCCACTTATGTAAATACTTCGCCACTTTTTGGCAACGGCGACTTGTATCATAAACAATTTGCCTCAGCAATTGAGCAAAACGCCATAGAATTTAAAGAGAAGGCGGTTGTCAGAGGAGTGGACTTTGAGTACGTCCAGGAATCAGGAAAAATAAGTAAAATTATCAGCAGATTGTGCCGCATTGTAAAGAGAATCGAGTTCGTACTTATTGATCAGGGAATAAAAATTGAAGAAGCGGCTTTTGGTTCACCTGTTCCGGTCTTCAACATCGTTTGCACTGATTCGCGAACGGGAGAGACGATTCACAATCGCGAGGCAAACAAAAAATCACGACAAGTAAGACACACCACATCGGCAAACAAGAAAAGCTATTTGCTGAAAACCCTCGTTAATAATTTATGGGCAGCTCTTGGGGTCGTTGGCTCAAAGGCTACTGTTGTGAAGGGGGCTGAAGAATCTCAATCCATTGATAAACGTTCGGATAGCAAACCGCGGATTCAAACAGGGGCATAAGATTTCGCCGCACAACAGGAGAAGAAAACTATGCACGAATTTATGACGAAAGCTGCGATAATCCTGGTGAACATGTTCAGCGCAAAGAGTAACGAGAACTCACTTGCAAGAGTACAGACTCAGGGACACCCATGTGTGCGATGATGGAGTCAATACTGGTAGCCGTTGATGTTTCCCATGTCAGTCGGTCAGCTTTCAAACAGGCCTTGGCTTTGTCGTCATCGATGCGTGCAAAATTGTTGGTTGTCGGTGTGACTCCCAAATATGAGGGAAATATGAGCCGTCTGAAAATTGAAGATGCAAATAGACAGCTCAGTGAACCGTTTCGAAAGAGTGTTGAGGATGCAGCATCCTACGCAGCGTCCTTAGGATTTGAGGTTCAGACCATCCATAGGACAGGTGAACCGAGTGAGGAAATAGTTGAAGTGGCGGCGGAACAAGGCGTTGACCTGATCGTTCTTGGCAATGCCAAGCGTTCGAAGGTAGAACTGGTGTTGTTCGGGGGATTGAGCTCGAAAGTAATTGCCGGCAGTCCCTGTGACGTTCTGCTTGTGCCGGAGATATCGGAAATTCGCTTTGGGAAAATTCTAGTTGGAATAAATGGAACACCTGCAAGTAAAGCAGCCGGACTGCGAGCACTCGACCTGGCCGGGAGCTACGGCAGCGAGGTTCATGCAGTTACTGCTATCGATGTATCGACTGAGCAGAGTCTCCGTTACGGCGTGTTAAAAGACGCCAGGCAAAAGGGATTCAAAGCTCTGGAGGCTCTCACCAGGGAGGGAGAGCGGCTTGGCTTACGTGTCGTGACCGAGTTGCAGGAAGCCTCTCCCGGAAAATGTCTGACAGGCTATGCTCAAAAAAATGATATTCAGCATATTATTTTGGGCTCAAAAGGCGGCTATCCCGGTGTGAGTGATAGCCTTTTAGGCAGTGTGGTCGAACGGGTCGCTGCTCTTGCCACCTGCCCGGTTCAGGTCGTTAAAAGCAAAGTCTTAAAGAGAACGGAAATGTAGAGTGAATCGACTGAGAGGTTCATGGAATTCTTACACAAAAGGAGTGAATGATGGAACCTTCAATATTGTTTGCTGAATTTATATTAGGCATGTGTGCTGTTCACCTTGTTGGAATGGCATCAGAGCACGTCGCTAAATGGCGGGCAAAGAGCAGTCCCGGGCAACGTACCGCACCAGGAAACTCGGTTAAAAAAACTGTTCGAAGCGATTGGTATGTTTTCTTTAGTTGCGCTGATCTCTATGGAAAAGAACCCAAGAAAAAGCAAAGTCAAGATGTAAAGCCTGCCGATAGGGTAAAGTCTAATCGTGACCAGCGGCCAACTTTGAGAGCCTAGAATCCTGATCAGAGCCATACCTGTCATCAAGACGGATCCTGTTGCAGAAATTTCAGGATAGTTGTACTACACTCCTGCGTTGAAATGGGTTCTTTTCCATGAAACTTAAGGAGGTTAGTGACTGAAATGAAAATTAAAATCTCAGACCAGCCCGATCCGGACATCTTCCGTGACAGAAAAAAATATGCGCTCTGGTTTGCTTTCTTTTTGGCGGGGGCATGTGTCAGTGTGGGTGTTGCAGTATTCGCTGTCTATTTTGACACGCATCATTACCAGAATTTGGACAATTGGGCAATTGGCACTCTGGTTGGCTCATCCCTGGGTATCACCTGGTTCGGAAATAAGCTGCAAGCCTATAAAAAGCTCTACCGGCCCCATCGAGAAAAGCTCATAGAACTCCGCTCACATCATCCTGAAATAGAGATGTATTGCGCCAGGGTGGAATCAATTGGAAGAGGCTTGATACGGGCAGAATATGAGGCGTTTATTGAGTATTCAGAACGCCACTCAAAAGCTCCTTTTGCCCGATAATATCAGACAAAAAGAAGAAGAACTGCTTATCAGGATAAAGAGAGTGGTCCAACGAAAAATCTTTGCCATAGGCGATATTCATGGTTGCGCTGCACAACTTTCCACACTGCTTGGTCGTTTACCCTACGACCGGAAAAATGATACGCTGATATTTCTTGGAGATTATATCAACCGTGGCGCTGACTCAAGAGCTGTGCTCGATATTCTGCTTGAGCTGAAGGAGGGCTGTGCAGATATCCATTTTCTCAAGGGTAACCACGAACAAGAGCTCCTTGAATACAGTGCCTCCGGTCATATGGACTCCCTGCGGGCGCTTCGGGGGATGGGGGTCGAGGCAACGGTTGAAAGCTATGGCGCCAGGGTACATTCCCTGGCAGGGCTTGCTTGTTTCCCGCTGGAGCATCGGGAATTTCTTCATTCTCTTAAGTTTTTCCATCTCCAAGATGACTATCTTTTTATTCACGCCGACATTAACAAAAAGATGCTCAGCTGTCCTATGAAGGAGTCGGAAGGGAGGATGCAGCGTTATATTATGGAAACTGGGTTGCTTTCCAGTAGACGGTTAGCCCAGGAACAGACGACTGATATCGATACTGTTATTGTCTTTGGGCATATTCCCTTTGCTTCACCCCTGCTTCTGGCCGACCGTATTGGTATTGATACTGGTGCTGTGTATGGCAATATGCTGACCGCAGTAGAGTTACCCGCGCTCCGTTTTTTTCATGCTTAAGAAGCCTTCTAATCGGGAGCCTGTCGGATTAGGCAAAGCGGGCATAATCCGACAGTTCGCCTAGAACTTCAGCTCAACCCTCCGGTTCTTCTGTCGTCCCTCGGCGGTAGAGTTCGATGCTGCCGGATGAGTCTCGCCAAAGCCCCTGGTCACAAACCTTTTCGGGTCAACTCCTTTTTTGATCAGATAGTTCATCACCGCTTCGGCTCGTCGCTCGGACAGGGTCTGGTTATACCCAGATGGACCTGTACTGTCGGTATAGCCGTCAATTTCAGCCGTTACCTGGGGATTATGTTGGAAGTAGTCGGCCCACAAGTCTAACTCGGGGACGACTTCGGCTCGGATAACCCACTTATCGAAGGCAAACAGGATGTCTGATGCATCGAGAACGAGTTGCAGATCGGCCCGCTGCGTAGCGGCCGGCTGAGCAATTAGCTGACCGCAGTCAGCTGTCGCCCCTTTTGCCTGTGGTTTGAGATCAGGCCGATCTCCTGGCCGGAGGATATAGTGGGCCGTCACTTTTTCGTACTGGTTGGCTGTAGTTGTTTTCATCCGGTCATCATACCTGACTTCTGTGGGGGAAGCCGCACATCCGGCGATCAGAAAAGAGCAAAGAACCACTGCTGGTAAAAGCCGATAAAGGGGCAACGGGGGGCACATTTTGTTCATAGTAATCCTCATTAAATTTTTCTTCGACAGCATAACGGTTACTAAATATCGTATCGTTATTTTGCTGTTTTTGTCCAGATTTTTTAAAAAAAGTCAGGAATTGTCTTTAAATTACAAGGAAAACTACATTTTGCGGCAGTGGTCAGGTTGTTTTTTCGGCAAGATTGATAAATTTTTCAACTTCTTCGGCGACCTGTCGGGTGCTGGTCAGGCGCACGTCCATCAATCTTGTGGCGGCAAGGAGTATGCCGAGTTGGGTGAGGGCGCGGGCAGTTTCGGCCTGAGGCGCGCGGGCGAAAGCGGCATCAAGCATGTCGCCCCGGCTTAAGGTTTCAAAACCAAAAGCAGTAAGGACCTGATCGATGAATTGGAGACGGAAAGCTTTTTGCCCTTCTGCCGCACCGCCACCCTTGAACCGAAAATTCAGATAGTTGCTGCCGGCCTGTTCGCTGCAGATGGCATCGACAACGGAGAAATGATAGCCAAAACGAATATTGAGATGCAGGTATTCCCGAGACACAATGGCATAGCTGGCCAAAAGCTGGGAATCCAGAGAAAAGATGCCGCCGCTGAGTTGATCAAAGCCTTCCCAGTCGACATGGTGTTGGCTGGTATCCCAATGTATTCGGGAATCGGACATTCCCTGCCAGCAGGCTCGCATGGGCAGACTCGAGAGCTCTTCCAGGCTGATTGTGGTGCCTGTCCGGGCAGGCGATCTCTGGTCGAGATCGAGAACGTAGAGAATCAGAGGCAGATCAGTGATCAGCTTGCGAGCTTTGCCTAAGCCTCTGCCTTTTCGTCCGATGAGGTTAAACATGTCCTGGACACTTTTCTCATGACAGAAACGCACGATGTCATGCATGGACCGGAAGTGCGCCGGCGTGAAATTGTCGCTGCCCGGATCGGTAAGATGCAGATGCGTTAAATGGCTGGCCAGTCCGGTATATTTTTCTTGCGGAAAATCCTTATTGGGGTTGAGGCTGCCACTACGCAGCACGGCATTGACACAGCCGTTGAAGATTCTGCCCGAGGCGGCGTCGACGGTGACCACCTGATTTTCCTCAAGACGAATCCCGCTACCGACCAGTACCGGAATGTTTCGCTCTCGAGCCACCGAGGCAAAATGGCTGGCCCGGCTGCCGCTCTCGGCAATGACGCCGACCACCCGGTCAAGAAACTGGGAAAGGGCCGGGCGAAGTGTGGTGGCAACAACCACCGATCCGGCGGGAATTTTCGTAAAAGTGCGACCGGTAGGGGCATGAAACACCGGACCGCAGGCAATTCCTGCCGAAGCACAATGTAGATCGCTGTACAACAGATGATCGAGGTCAACGGCCTGCACTGCTGCCGGAGGCGGATCCTTTTTCTGATGCAGTCGTCGACTCTGCAGAACAGTCAAGCCGACATCATCGAGGGTCCATTCAACGTCCTGCGGACAGCCAAAATGGGCCTCAAGCTGCAATCCCCAGCGTCGTAACTGCTGCAATTCGTTGGGACTGACCAGAGGATCAGCAGATGCCGCATGCCTGGGTGGTGAAATGAGTTCTTCTGATCGTAGCAGATGGTATCCTGCCGGCGTTCTTGAGCCATCGACCAGACCTTCCGCCAAACCCGCCACCGCATAAATTCCAACCATGTTTCCGGCCGTCGAGGTTGCCGGATCAAGGGTATAGACTACCCCGGAGGTTCGCGGTTGGATCATCGGTATGACCAGCACTGCCATGGCGGTGTCCGCATCGCTTAAGCCATGGCGGATGCGGTAGCTTATGGCACGGGGGCAATACTTTCCGGCAAGGACTCTTTTGTAGGCGGCGATGATTTCTGCCGGATCAACGTCAAGTTCACTTGCATACTGGCCGGCAAATGACACCTGGCCGTCCTCGGCCAGGGCGCTGGAGCGAACGGCGAGCAGCGTAACGGGCTGCAGGGCTTTGGTCTGCTGTTCAATCTGGGCGGCAATGTCGGCCGGAACCTCGGCATTCAGGATAAGCTCCTGCAATTCGCCGGTGATCTGGATAATTGTGGCATTGTCGTCGGCCTGCACCAACTGGAGCCGCGCTTCAAGCTCATTTTCCAAGGTATTGTCATAAATAAAGCGATGAAAGGCACTTGCAGTAATAACAAAACCTTGGGGAATACGCACACCGACCCGACCGGCGGTCGACAGGTTGGCAGCTTTGCCACCGGCAAGCTCCGGATGATCGGCAGCTTCCTGGAGCGTAAGTATATAGGGCGGCGTGCTTTGCGGGTCAGCCACAACCAGGAGGGCCTTGATTGCTGCACTTAATGCCCCATGTTGTTCGAGTAATTGCCGGTAAGCCGGCGGGTTCATCGCCTGAAGCTGGTCCGCCATGGCACCGACCGTATCGATAATTTGATAGCAGAGCAGGCGTATCCGATATTGATCAGCCGGGTTTTGGCCGAAGATATGTGACTCCAGGTCGGCCAGAAGATCAAGTGCCCGACTGTCGAGATGCAAGACCTGACGAAAGGCGGCGTATTTATGGTGAAGCAACTTCCCCGGCGCAAAAATTTCCATCAACCGGTATCGCCAGAGGCGGCTTACGCCGGTTGAATCTTTTTTTCCTGGCGAAGGGCTAATCATTGACAGGTTCAGGGCGCCAAGTCTCAGGCAGCCTGCCCGGAGAGTCTTGCTTTCAGTCCGGAATACCAGCTCATTTTGCGCACAATCCAGGAGTAGGTCATTCTGGTCGCAATATAGAGGAGCAGAAACGAAGGGAAATACTCGATCGTGTTGCCGAGAAAGGGCAAATTAAAGGGAAGTTCCAGCGGGGCGTCGGCAAAGCGTATATTCAGCCAGGCGAGGGCAAAAGGCATAGGCCAGATGGAGACACAAAAAATTGCCGCACCCAGCGAGAAAGAGTGACCGAAAGCATCAAGCGCCTGGCTGTTGACCGCTTTATAGCTTTCTTTGTCGCCCTGCATAAGGGCCTGTTCCGAGAGATGGTGATGATGATCCATTTTTGCCTGGATCTTCTTGATATACTTAGTGTTGAAATAGGTAACCAGCGTAGCGGAGAGATCGCCGACAATAATACAGTACAGGGCGAGCACCACTACTCCCAGGAGATATCCGGCAGTTGCTGACGGCAGCCAGCGAAAGGGTGCGATGAGCCAGGGGTCAAGCACCAGGAAAAACGGGCTGAGTGAGTTCATAATAGAGGCTCCGGGGATTAGCCCGGAGCCTGTAAAGACAGGATTGTTTGCTGCTTAACCGAACATTCTGTAATTAAAGAAACCTCTCAGAACATAGTCAATACCAACGTACAATGCGAGGACAATAAAGAGGCGCTTGAGCCAGAGATCGGAGAAATATTTTGATGTTCTGGGCCCGATAATAGAACCGACGGCGATACCGACGAGTTCCAGGCCGATCAGCATCCAGTCGAATTGAACCCCTTTAGAGATGAGGGTGATGATACTGGTGATCATGCTGATCAGTACGGCAAGAGCCGAAGTTCCGGCAGCCAGATACATCGGCAATTCGGCAACACTGGTCAGAAAGGGGACCAGCAGAAAACCGCCGCCCACGCCGAGGAATGCCGCAACGGCGGAGATGACGATACCGCCGACAAAAGGAATTAAGGGATTAAACCGGAACTCAACCCCATAAAATGTGAACAGGACTTCCGTCAGGGAAAACTTTGTTACTTTTACGCCCAGAGCAGCGGTATCGATTTTCTCGCCGCTTTTCTGTTTTTTTACTGTTGCCTCGAAAGCCTGCGCGGCTGATTTGGCTTTCTTCTTGCTGGCTTGACCTTTAGAGGAGGTCTCGTAGAAGAGATAGATTCCGAGGGCCAAAACAAAAAGACCGAAATATCCCTGATACTGGGAAAAAGAGATCTTGCCGGCCGAAAGCGTTACGGAACCCCAGGCACCAAGAATGGAGCCTAGTCCTAAAGACACGGCCAATGGCACGACGAGGCGGCCCATACGGTAATAGTTGAAAGAAGAGATAAGAGCCGACAGCCCGACCAGATATTGGTTGGACCCGCGAATGGAGTCGGTGATAGCTTTATTTAATGCAGGAGCTGTTTCCTTGAAAGATTTAGCATAGCCACCAAGACCAAAAATACTCATGTGACCCACGCCGGCCATTACGCCGCCGAAAGCGCCTACGGTAGAAAAAATCCAGCCCACCCAAACCGCCCAGAAGAAGGCGAGAATCAGATTCACCTGGGGGCCGCCGGGAATTCCAAGAAAACCGGCGGGTTGAGTGGGATCAATCTGGCCCTTGCCGGTTCCTTCCGGAACCGACGCAATAGCGTCCTGCAGTTTACCGGCCCAAGCCGGTTCAAGCCACACGCCAATGGTCAGGACCATCAACGCTGCAAACAAAAAAATCCGCTGATTCTTCGTCATAACACCCCTCGTGAATTGAAAATAATGAATGTATACCGGACTTCAAAATTGCCGTCCTGCTGTTTCCTGCCTACTTGTCACTCTTCTGTGATAGCAACCTCTATGCCAGAAAAAATACCCGCTTGTCGAATCCCCCGACTTTTTTCCATCGGCAGGTGCACCAGCCGACAAGTACCCGGTGACCCTTGGCAAATATGGGCTTCAGCTCTCCGATGGTGAAAGAGTATCGACAGAGCCGGATCCATAAAGAAGTAAAGGGGGGCTCTAATATGGATGAAAGCAGCTTGAGACGTGCCAACACCGTGCAACACTTATAAGGCATTTTTTTTTGAAGACAATCGATATATACATTAATTACTGATGATTAGGGATATGCCGCGGCCGAGTTGCGGTGCAACAATATTGCGGCGCTTCTTTGTAGGAGCAGCTATTGGATTGGAGGATCTCGGGGCAACGATTTGGTTGTGTTCGCCATCGTCTTGGTATATGGTGAAAAGCGCTAAGCGTCAATCCGGCAGAACATGTTTGCCTCGTCTTGCAGTGGAGCTGAGGGAATAGGATGTGGTGGGGAAAATGAGCAGATTTACAATACCATCGATGAGTCTCAGTTATAAGATCCTCTTCATCCTGGGATGTTATATCTTCGGTATTCTGGCCATGTTCATTGTTTCTCAGGAAGACCTTTTTACGGCTAAAGAAAAACTGGAAACCCTGGAGCTCGCCTATACCCTCAACAGTATTACCCTTGAAGTCCGCCGTTATGAAAAGAATTTTTTTCTCTACGGGACAAAAGAGGCCCTGGAAGAAAACAGCAGGCAACTGACCCTGGCCCTGCAGACAATGGCGATCATTTCCGAGCGGGCCGCTAAATTTAAAGTCCAGCCCCTGCTCATCAAACTTAAAAACCTGACTGTTGCCTACCAGGAAGGCATGGCCGACCTGTCGAAAAAATGGGTGGTCAACAGGGATGCAGTGCATGGCGAACCGGCAGATCAAATTCGCTACCAGGGACAGGAAATGACCGAGCTCAGCAAGGAGCTGGTCATTTTTGAACATAACCAGATACGTATTATTCTCGATGAGCTGGTATCCCGTCTTGTGGTCTGGTCTATGGTGGCGATTGCGGTGGGTATATTTATTCCGCTTATCATGTCTTTTCGTATCTTCAAGCCGTTGCGCATAATTAAAGAGGCAACAGAGGATATAGCCCTCGGCCGTTTCAGCAAAATCGAGGTCCTTGATACCAGAGATGAAATGCAGCAGGTCATGGAGGCTTTCAATACCATGGTGCGGGAACTGGAACGTCGACAGGACCAACTGGTGCAGTCGCAGAAACTCTCATCAATCGGTACTCTTACCGCCGGCATTGCCCACCAGTTAAACAATCCGCTGAATAATATTTCCACCTCCTGCCAGATAGCGGTCGATGATTTTGATACCGGCGATCCGGCGTTTATTAAAAAGATGTTGCAGAACATCGAGCATGAAACCTATCGAGCCAGAGATGTGGTCCAGGGACTGCTGGAGTTTTCCCGAGTCAAGGAGTTTGAGCTGCATCCGGCTAATCTGCAGGATGTGGTGAACCGATCGGTAAAGCTGGTGAAGAGTCATGTTTCTTCGGCAATTCATATAGCTGTCGATATCCCCCCAAAACTGTTTGTTCCAATGGATGTGCAGAAAATGCAGGAGGTGTTGATTATTATGATCATCAATGCGTCTCAGGCTATCCTTGGTGAAGGCAGGATCTCGCTTTCGGCTGCGCTTAATAAGGAACACGATGAGGCGATCATTGAAATCACCGACACCGGCACCGGAATTTCCGATGAGATTAAGGATCGGCTTTTTGATCCCTTTTACACCACCAAGGAAGAAGGGCAGGGCACCGGGCTGGGCTTGTCTATCGCCTATGGAATTATCCAGAAGCACAACGGCAGGATAGTTGTCGAAAGTGACGCGGGCAAGGGGGCATCCTTTTTCATTCATCTGCCGATAGAATCGGACCAGGAAAAGGGAGAACCGTTGTGGATAGGAGTTGGTTGATGGGCAATTTATCTTTGCCGGCGTGGGATCATGACAGTGGAGAGCGGTCTTGAGCGGAAAACAGATTCTGGTCGTCGACGACGAGGCGATTGCTCGCGACAATGTCGAATATATCCTGAAAAAAGGCGGCTACGAAGTTTTTACCGCTGCTAATGGACAGGAGGCGATTGCCCTGCTGGAGAACCGGGAAGTTGATTTAGTCTTGACCGACCTACGCATGAAAGGACCGGACGGGATGGTGGTGCTGGGTGCCTGCAAAGGATTATGGCCGCAGACCGAGGTGATTGTCATTACCGGCTATGCCAGTGTCGACACCGCGGTCGAGGCAATCCAGAAAGGAGCCTATCATTATCTGGCCAAGCCGGTAAAAAAAGAAGAGATGCTGGCGCTGGTCGAAAAAGCCCTGGAGAAAAGGGTGCTGAGCAAAGAAGTCATTGAACTGAGAAAGCAGGTCTCCTCCACCACCGGCGCAACCAAAATCCTCGGTAAGAGTCTGAAAATTCAATTGCTGCGCGAGAGCATCATGCAGGTCGCCCAGCTGGACTGCAACGTATTGATTCAGGGGGAAACGGGGACCGGTAAAGAACTGGTAGCCCGGACAATCCATGAGCTCAGTCCCAGGTCAAACCATCGCTTTGTCGCGTTTAACTGCGGTGCTTTTACCGAAGAGCTGATCTCCAGCGAGCTTTTCGGCCATGAAAAAGGCGCGTTTACCGGCGCGTCGCAAATAAAAAAAGGCCTTCTCGAGCTGGCTGAAGGTGGCACGGTATTTTTTGACGAGGTCGGCGAGCTTTCCCTGTCGATGCAGGTAAAACTGCTCAGGGTTCTCCAGGAACGGACCCTGATGCGGGTCGGCGGTACCGAAGAAATTCCCGTTGATATCCGTGTTCTCGCCGCCACCAATAAGGACTTGAAAAAGGAGGCCGAAAGCGGCGCCTTTCGGTTGGATCTTTTTTACCGGCTCGATGTGTTGACCATAAAGGTGCCCTCGCTCACCGAGCGAAAAGAGGATATCCCCATTCTGGTCAACCATTTTCTGGCCAAACATTCCCCGCCTTCGGCAACTGTCCCGCGGTTGTCGCTGGAAGTGGTACAGCACCTGAAGCAGTACGAATATCCGGGCAATGTCCGGGAGCTGGAGAATATTGCCCAGCGATTGCTGCTCCAGTGTGACGGCGAGATTATTGACGCATCCCATCTCCTTGAGGACCTGCACGGCAGTTCGGTGACCTCTTCCCGGGTGGCGCAACAATCCTGGCCATCTCTTGAGGAACACGAGAAAAATTACATCCTTGAAGTCCTCGATGAGACCGAAGGCAATAAATCCCAGGCGGCCAAAATTTTGGATATCGACCGGGTTTCTTTATGGCGCAAGATCAAGCGCTATGGCCTGGACGATCCGGAGTCGTAAATCACTCTTCTTGGTTTAGTGAACCACTACCTTCAAGCAGTACCCGGGGGATCACTTCGTCGGCATTTTCCACCAGCACTATCTGGAGATTTTCCAGCACATCGGGTGGCAGTATTTCCACCTCTTCTTTATTGGCCAAGGGTAAAAGAACCGTCTTAATACCTGCCCGTTGTGCCGCCAGCAGTTTTTCCCTGATACCTCCGATAGGCAGGATTCGTCCACTGAGTGTCATTTCTCCGGTCATGGCGATATCTCTTCGGGCGGCTCGGTTGGTCAGCAGCGAAAGCAGCGCGGCAAAGATGGTGATTCCGGCGGAAGGGCCGTCTTTCGCAATGCCGCCGGCCGGAAAATGGATGTGAATATCCATGTCTTTAAAGAAATATTCCTTTATGCCGAACTCAGCCGATCTGCTCCTGATAAGACTTAAGGCTGCCTGGGCTGATTCCTGCAAAACGTCGCCCAAAGAGCCGGTAAGCAGGAGATTGCCGGAGCCTTCCATGGACGCTGTTTCGACGCTGATGATCTCGCCGCCAATGGTCGACCAGACGAGACCGGTGGTGATTCCCACCTTCGGTTCGCTGTGGGCAATATTTCGGATAAATCTGCGCGGACCAAGAAGCGTGGTAACGGTGTCTGCTTCAACTTTGGTGTCGAGCACGGTTTTTTTTGAGTCGAGATAGATAAGAGCCAATTTCCGGCTGACATTGGCAATCTCTCTTTCCAGGTTGCGCAAGCCCGATTCTCTGGTGTAATCACCAATAATCCGCGACAGGGCTGCGTCGGAAAATTCAATGCCGAGGGTGTTCAGGCCGGCCGCTTTGAGCTGGCGGGGGAGTATGAAATCCCGGGCGATCTTACATTTTTCCTTTTCGGTATAGCCGGTAAATTCAATGAGTTCCATTCGGTCAAGCAGAGGACCAGGTAACAGCGATACATCATTGGCGGTGGCAATAAACATGATCCGCGACAGATTAAAAGGAATATCCAGATAGGAATCCATAAACTTAACGTTCTGCTCGGGATCGAGGACTTCAAGCATGACCGATGCCGGATCGCCGCGAAAGTCCTGGCCGATCTTATCAATCTCATCGAGCATAAAGACCGGATTGTTTACCGCCGCTCTTTTGAGTTCCATGATGACCCGGCCGGGCATGGCCCCCACGTAAGTCCGCCGGTGACCGCGGAGTTCCGCTTCATCGCGCAGCCCCGCCAGGGAGACTCTGATAAACTGGAGCTGCAGGGCCTCGGCAATTGCTCTGCCCACCGAGGTCTTGCCGGTGCCCGGCGGGCCGGTGAAGCAGAGAATCGGGCCCTTCCCCATTTCACTGGTCAGTTTCTGGTCTAGCACCTCGCGTACGGTTTTGCGCAATTCATCGAGATTGACCGGTTTGCCCAGATAATGGGCGGCGCCGTTTTTCATCGCCTGCACCGCCGAATTGATCGTGGCAAAGCCGGTCACCATGATGACTGGGATTTCCGGATAGCTGTGATTGACCTCGTGCAGCAGTTCCAGACCATCCATATTATCCATCTTCAGATCGCTGATGATCAGATCGATGTCCTCTTCCGCCAGTACCTTTAACGCGACGATACCATTTTCGGCGGTTTTGCAGTCATAGCCGTCTTTAGTCAGGACATGGGCCATATTCGTCCTGGCAATATCTTCATCATCGACGATGAGGATATTCTGTCGGGCACTGCCGCGCAGGGTTTTTGCCGCCAGAAATTCAAGAATGCGCTGTTTTACCTGACCCAGCCCGCAGTGGCGACCATCAAGAATGGACTGGACCCGGGCCATATCCAGGGTTCCCTTGGTTGAAATATTCCAGGGCAGAGAACTGATCAGTTCGATGTAATTGAGGCCGACGGAATATTCGGCGACCGCCGCATCAGTGTTGGCCAGTTTATCCAGTTCTTTATTGGCGGCATCTAGCGCGTGCTGGGGGAGATTGGCCGTGTCGATCTGTTGCCGCAGCTTGGTAAGAGGTGATTCCTCCTTTTCCGCCTGCTCGGGAGGAGGGGCGTCGAGGCTGGTTTTTTTCCTGAATAACATGGTCGCTGTCCTTGTCTGTTCGGGTGAAGCGTTGTTGTTTGCTGTTCTTTTCTATCTACCACATCGGGTGGAAAAAGTACTCTTTAAGTTACGAGAAAAACGGCGCATGGTTTGAAGTAAAATAAGGGGGATCGCGGCGGAGTATAGCGGCAATGTCAGGGGATCGTTTGAACGAGCTGTCCAGAAAACGCCGCACCTTTCCCCGGTTCCAGCCTTGAGGATGATGGAAACTGCGATAAATTGACAGATCTCCCTCATAAAAATCAGCGATTTCAAGGCCTGCAACTTCCTGACTGTCGGCCGGCAGATTAAAGATCGCCAGGTTAAGATAATTGATAGCCTGGTGATGTTCTTCTACAAAAAACTGCGTTCGCAGAGCTTCCTGGTGACTCTCAGCCGGTGTGCCGAACAGCAGATAGACGTAGGTTGCAATACCGGCTTCATGCAGGTTTCCCAGTACTCTTGCCGCAAGTTTCAGATCAATTCCTTTATGCATCCTGTTTAACACCTCCTGGTCTCCTGATTCGAGACCAAGCTTCAGCATTGTGCAGCCTGAATCATGCAGGCTACGGCAAAATTCGCGATCGGCAAGGAGCATGTCGATTCTGGCAAAGCCATACCAGGGAGCAGCCGGCGGATGATCGGCCAGGGCTCGCAGTGTTGATGGACTGATCGCATTATCGAGCAGATGAATGATGACGGGAGAAGTCGCTGCGGTCAGGGTCTGCAGGTCGGCTATGGTAGTGGTCGGGGCAGTATGCTGATAGGGGTTGTCCTCACTGGTTTCCGGGCAGAAACTGCATTTTTTCCAGAAACAGCCAAAGGAGCTGGTGTAGGGAAGGATGAATCCCGGTGCAAAATAGCTGTTGTTCTTTAAGAGAGTGAAATCGGGACAAACATTCGTCAATTTTTGTGGGGTCCCCAGTAGCTGCAGCAAAGGCTGTTCCCCGCGGCCGCCAATCAGATGGTCCACTAGCCCTACAAAAGGATTGCGCCAATTTGTCTGGCTCAACCAGGTGGTGATCAGGCCGCCACCGACAATGATTTTCACTTCCGGATGCCTTGCCTTCAGGTATCCGATCATGGCGAAGGTGCACAAGGCCTGACTGAGATAATTCAGAGAAAAGCCAATATAGCAGGAATTGTCGGCGGCCAGCAGACCATCGAGTCTTTTACTGAAGTAGGGGAAAAAAATATTGGTCGCATATGATTGAGCGGCCAGACGCAGATCAACGCTTTGTAAAGGAGATTTGCTTTCATCCTGATAATTGGCGAGCGACAGCTGGATGCCACACCTTTTCCCGGCCATTTCCAGGATGCGGTTGATATCCGCTACTGCCCGGCGATATTTGTCCGTATTGGCATAGGTTTCTTTCGTTTTAAGTGCCGAAATATTTTTTTGCAAATGCTTATACGCCCTTTTCGACCACGTATCCTCCGCCGGCTGCGCGGTCTCAAAGAGAAAATGCAAACCTTCGACATTCATATCACAGATCGTGCAGGAGTGGCCATGGGCGGTAAGGGCAGCAGAGAGGTAGGCCAGTGCCGCCGGCGGCTCGCAGGGTTTGGTCAGGGGGGGATGGACAAGCAGCATACAAGATTCCCTATAAATAATTTTCACTTTTTCTAGCTTCTTGCCGGAGGTGTACTATAATGTAGCGCTGGTTTGTAGATTATCGTTAATAAAAAATCAACTGGATGTGAATTATGATTATTTTTTGCAAAAAAATAGCCCCGATAGTCATGCTTTTTATGGCCTTTACGCTGGTGGAAGCTGGATTGACGGCAGATTACGCTGATGCCCGGTCGTTCCGCGGCGGCAGGTCCTTCAAGATGACACCGAGAGCGCCAAGCAAGAGCATGCAGCCGACGAAATCAATCAATGGTGGAGGGGGTTTTGGTCGTGGCTTGGCCGGGGGGCTTCTTGGTGGCGCACTAGGCGGTATGCTTTTTGGCTCCATGTTCGGCGCCGGTGGCTCGGGCATGGGTATACTGCCGCTGCTGATTCTGGGCGGACTCGCTTATTTTCTCTATAAAAGATTTTCGACCAGACCAAGGCAAAATGGCTATCAGGAGTATCAGCAAAATCCCGGCCAACAGAGCCCGTCAAATATGTTTAGTGGAGCATTCGGCAATGGTGCGCAGCCACCTCCTGCCACGCCGGATATCGGCGGCAATCTATTAACCGAAGGGGTTGACCAGATTCGCGAACATGACCGAAATTTTGACCCCAAATATTTTATTGAAGTAGCCTCCGACGTATTCTTTAAGGTGCAGGCCGGATGGATGCGCCGGGATCTTGATTCCTATAAACATTTGCTGGGCGAGCAACTGGCTGGGGAATATGCCGGGCACTTCGCGGAAATGCGCAGTAAAGGGCATATCAATAAACTCGAATCCATAGCTATTCGTAATCTGGAGATTGTCCAGGCAGGAAGTGATGGCCGGGAAGATTTTGTTACCGTTCATTTTTCGGCCAACCTGCTCGACTATACTGTAGATGATAAAAGCGGTGAATTGATTGAGGGGAGTATGACGAATCCGATCAAGTTTGACGAAGAGTGGACATGGGCTAGACCGGTCGGCACTGAGGATTGGAAGCTGGAAGGCATAAAGGAAGGGTGATGGCGCTGTAAAAGTAAAAACTCTTCTTTGCAACCACCGTAGGGCACACCTATGTGTGTGCCCTTTTTTTCTGTATATTTCTGATGGTCACACACATAGCTGCGCCCTACGAAGCAATTCTGAAAATAACGTTTTTATAGGAGTGGAAGTTCGTGGATCTTAGTCAGTTTCGCCGGGAATATTTACAGGGAGGGCTCTCTCGCGCCAACCTGAACGTTGATCCGATATTGCAGTTTACCGAATGGTTTGAGCAGGCGCAAAAAATTGAAATAGCCGATCCAACGGCCATGATCCTGGCTACCGTCGGCAGTGGTGGTCAGCCGCACCAGAGAACCGTACTGTTGAAGTACTATGATGATAAGGGGTTCGTCTTTTTTACCAACTACGAGAGTCGCAAAGCCCGGGAGATAGAGGATAACGCCAGGGTCAGCCTGCTCTTTGTCTGGCTTGATCTGGAGCGTCAGGTGATGATCAACGGCACTGCCGCCAAGGTGTCAGTTGCTGAATCAGCCAGGTATTTCATGACCAGGCCGAAAGACAGCCAGATGGCCGCCTGGGTCTCGAGCCAGAGCCATGTTTTAACGTCGAGGCAGATGCTGCTGCAAAAATTTGACGAGATGAAGAGAAAAATTGGTGAAGGCAAGGTGCCGCTGCCGTCTTTCTGGGGTGGCTACCGGGTTGAACCGCTGGAGATCGAGTTCTGGCAGGGCAGACAAAACCGCCTGCACGATCGCTTTCTCTACACCAGAAAGGCCCAGATAAACGACTGGGCCATCGAACGCCTGGCCCCCTGATAACTTGTTCTGACCATTACAACCTCCTGACCATCAGCCAAAAATATCAAAAACTAAGATCTTCGCTGGGTAAGTAAAAAACTTCATATTTGAGGCCTGCGAATTTTATTATTATTTCGGCGCACTAGAGTACGTCGTGGTGATATTGAAGGGGCAACAACGAGGAAGATGAAGAATTTTTACGACACCATCACGATAGCGTCTTTTTGAAGCGGCCTATAGCCAGCGACAGAAAGGTGACCGCCAGGACGATCTGGGCGAGAATTGCCGGCCAGAGAGCGAAAATCCCCACATCTTTCATAACAATTCCGCGCAGGATATCTAAATACCAGCGCATCGGGTTGATGACGGTGGCATAACGGACCGGATCGGGCATATTACTGATCGGGAACAAAAAGCCGCTCAGCATGACCGAGGGCATCAAAATCAGAAAACTGGTCAGCAAGGCCTGCTGCTGGGTCGCGGCACTGCCGCTGATGAGCAAAGCGATACCCATGTTGCCGGCAAGGTAGATCCCGGTCAGACCATAGAGCAGGAGCAGGCTGCCCTTTACATGAACGTCGAAGAGCAAATAAGCGACTATCAGCATAAAGGTCATCGTGATATAGCCGGTGATCATATAGGGAATGGTTTTACCGAGGATGAATTCGAAGCCGCGGATCGGGGTGACCATTACCTGCTCGATGGTGCCGATTTCCTTTTCCCTGACGATGCCGATACTGGTCAACAGCAGGCTGAAGATATAGAGCATGGTGGCGATCAGCGAAGGGACATAATAGAATTTACTCTCCTGGTTGGTATTATACCAGGCACGGCTTTCGGTGGTGATCTGGATCGGGGAGATGGTTCTCCCTTTTCTGCCCAGTCGTTCTTTTTGCTGCCTGTCGTTGTAGTCACTGACGATGACCCCGGCATAGCCCAGGACGATGGAGGTGCTGTTGCTGTCGGTACCGTCGGTAATAAGCTGTACTTCGGCGGTGCGCTCATGGAGAATATCTTTACTGAACCCTTGCGGGATGTGTAGTACCGCCCGCACGTCGCCGCGATCAAGCAGGGGCGTGATCTCTTTTTGTGACAGTAGAGAGTGGGAGATCCGGAAATAGTCGGAGCCGGTAAAGGCGCTGATCAGCTCTCTTGAAATCGGCGTTCGGTCCATATCGAGGACCGCCAGGCGGATATTGTTGACATCGGTGGTTAAAGCAAAGGCCATGATGGTCAACTGAATAACCGGCATGCCGAAAATAACCACCCGCATCCGCGGATCGCGAAGCATCTGTAAGAATTCCTTGATGAGCATACGGTACAGGCGTTGCAGCATCGATTACTCCAGTTTGAAGGAGAAATTACGATGGGCAAGGGCCATCATCAACAGCGCAAAGAGTGCCAGAAACAAAGCATCGAGCCAGAGTATTTCCAGACCTATGCCTTTTAGGTAAATGCCGCGCAAAATGGCGATAAAATACCTGGCGGGGACAATATAGGTAAGAAATTGCAGAGGCACCGGCATATTTTCGATGGCAAAAACAAATCCACTCAGTATCAGTGTTGGCAGAAAACCGATAATAATAGCCAGCTGATTAGCCAGGACCTGGGATTTAAGCTTGATGCTGAGCGTCATGCCGAGAAACAAAGCGCCGGTCAGAAAGACCGCAGACAGAGCGAAGAGAAGCGCGGTGTTGCCGACGATCGCCACATCGAAAATCCATTTGCCGATCAGCACCGCCATGGCCACATCGATCATGCCGATACAGAAATAGGGAATGACCTTGCCGAATATCAGCTCGGGACCCCGTAAGGGGGTGCTGATCAACTGTTCCATGGTGCCTGTCTCCCATTCCTTGGCAATGGTGGTGCTGGTCAACAGCGCGGCGACGACAATCATGACCAGGGCAATGATACCGGGGATGAGCACGTTCTGGCTGCGCAGATCCGGGTTGTACCAGGAGCGCTGAACCAGGGCCATCGGCTGTTTCAACTCGCCACGGCCCTTTTTCTGCATCTGGTTTGTGCCGACCGAGAGGGCATAGATGGTGCAGATGTTTGCGGCATAGTTCATCGCCAGTCGGGAGGTGTTGGCATCACTCCCGTCGCCGATAATCTGTATTTTTACAGGCTTTGCGGCCTGCACTTTGGCGGCGAAATTGCCGGGGATAATGAGGGCGACGATGGCGCTGCCCCGATCGAGCTGTTGTTGCAGGCCGGTGTAATCGTTGTAGTGGCCTTTAATGGCAAAATAGGGCGAACTTTCAAAAAGGCTGAGCAGTTCGCGACTCTCGGGGGTGCGGGACTGGTCCCAGACCACGGTCGGCACCAGGCGCAGATCCAAGGTGAGGGCGTAACCATAGAGCAGAATAAGGATTAATGGAATAGCCAGGGCTAAAAACAGGCTCCGCCAGTCGCGCAGCAGGTGCAGGAATTCTTTGCGGGCAACCGCGGTGAGACGCATTAAATTCATGGCTGGTCCACCTTTTGCGCATCATTGTTGCCGTTTTGTTTTTTCCTGTCGACCTCTTCGATAAGCGAGATAAAGACATCTTCCATGCTGGGCAGGATGGTCTCGATGGTGCAGTCTTCATTCTGGCTTCGATCGCCCAGAAGCTTTTTGATGGCGATTGTCGCGGCCTTGCCGTCTTTGGCGACAATATGCAGACCGGAGCCGAAAAGCGCCGCATCCCGGACCTCAGGCAAGTTCTTAAGCGGGGCGATCAGGGACTGTGGGTCGGGACAGCGCAGATCGATGATCGTATCCTGCATGAACCTGGTTTTCAACTCCATGGGGGAGCCGGAGGCGATCATCTTGCCGTCATAGATAAGGGCGATTCGGTCGCAGTACTCCGCCTCTTCCATATAATGGGTGGTGACAAAGATGGTGATGCCCTGATCGGCCATCGAGTAGATAAGGTCCCAGAATTGCCTGCGGCTCAAGGGATCGACGCCGCTGGTCGGTTCGTCCAGGAAAATAATCGGCGGTTCATGGAGAATGGCGCAGGCCAGGGCCAGTCGCTGTTTCCAACCGCCGCTAAGAATGGAGGTCAGGCTGGTACGATGATCGTCCAGGCCGGCCATGGCCACCGCCCAGTCGAGGCGCTCTGCCAGCAGTTTACCGGTAAGACCGTAGATGCCGCCGTAAAAGCTGATGTTTTCGGTTACTGTAAGGTCTTCATAAAGAGAAAACTTCTGGCTCATATAGCCGATATGATGCTTGATCTGCTCGGTTTGGCTGAGGATATCAAAGCCGGCCACTGTTCCCGTGCCGGAAGAAGGACTGAGGAGTCCGCAGAGCATGCGGATGGTGGTACTTTTGCCTGCGCCGTTTGGGCCGAGAAATCCGAAAATCTGGCCTTTTTTTACCTGGAAGCCGATATCGTCAACGGCGGTGAAGGTGCCGAACCTCCGGGTTAAGTGCTCCACTGTAACTGCGCTAGCAGCAATGATCTTGGCCGAATCCGTGGTCATCCGGGCGGTTTTTGCAGCCTCAGGGAGAGCCTGTTCGCCTTTGCCGAGCAGGCTGACAAAAACATCTTCCAGGGACGGCTGCGTCTCGCGCACCTGATTATAGTCGATTTTTTCCCGGCGCAGAAGATTAACGACCTGCTTCATTGTTTCCTGGCTGTCATGGCAAACCAGATGCACCTTAGCGCCAAAGAGATTGACACTTTTAGTAAAAGGCTGGTCTTTCAGCAGGTCGACAATTTTTCTCGCCTGCCGGGAGCTGATCGCCAGTATTCGGCCATCCATCAACTCCTTCATCTCAGCCGGAGTACCAACGGCCATCAGCTTGCCCTTATCGATCAGGCCGACTCGGTCGCAGCGTTCGGCTTCATCGAGGTAGGCGGTGGTGAGCAGCACCGCTACCTGCTGTTCACGAAGTTGATTGAGGATTCGCCAGAAATCCCGGCGGCTTACCGGGTCAACGCCATTGGTCGGCTCGTCCAGCAACAGGACTTTCGGGGTATGGATAAGGGCGCAGACCAGCTGGAGCTTTTGTTTCATACCGCCGGACAGATCTCCGGCCCGGCGCTTTATAAAGGGTCGCATATGACTGAAATCGAGCAGTTCCTCAATGCGCTGCTGCCTGCCTTTGCGACTCATGCCGTAGAGATCGGCATAGAAAACGATATTTTCGCCGACGGTGAGGTCCTGGTACAAGCCGAATTTTTGACTCATATAGGCCAGATGATCTTTCACCGCGGCGGCTTCGCCGGCAGTATCGAAGTCGGCGATTCGAGCTGTACCGGAATCGCTGTCCATGATGGTGGCCAGCATGCGCAGGCTGGTTGATTTGCCTGCACCGTCCGGGCCGACCAGACCGAATATCTCACCGGGAAAGACGGTGAGCTGCAACCTGTCGACCGCCGTGAGGGTCCCGAATTTTTTAGTCAGACCTTTCGCGGCTATTGCAGGAGATGACATTTTACCGGTCACCTAACTCTATATGCCCATCGGCGGGCATGCCGGGTTTGAGTTCGTGGTCGATATTGTCAAGCATGACCTTGATCCGGTACATCAACTTGACCCGTTCTTCGAAGGTCTGGACCGTTTTGGGAGTAAATTCGGCCTGCGAGCTGATATAGCTTACCCGTCCCAAATAGGTCTTGTCGGGAAAGGTATCGGTGGTCACCGTAACCTGTTGGCCGAGTTTGATCCGGCCCAGATCTGTTTCGCTAATATAGGCGCGCAGCCACGGTTTCTCCATCTGCCCAAGCGTCAACACCGGTGAGGCGGGGTTGAGATATTCTCCGACTTCCGCAGAGGTGCTGAGCACCACCGCGTCCATGGGCGCAACAAGTTCGGTATAGTCGAGCTGCTGCTCGGCCTGCTTGACTGTTTCCTCGGCGATGCGCACTTTGGCTTTCGCCTGGTCGATGGTTTCTTGTCGCGGGCCCGCCTTGATCAGGGCATACTCAGCCTCCGCCTGCTTTAAGGCCGCTTCGGCTTTATGCATTTGTTCAATGCGCGGTCCGATCTTCAGCAGTTCAAGCTGTTGGTCCGCTGCTTTGGTCTGGGCGGTTGCTTCTTTTGCCCGGTTATCGGCGGTCTTATATCTGGTCTGGAAGGTTTCCAGGGTGTTTTTGCTGATACTGTTCTCTTTGTAGAGACTGATATAGCGGTCCCGGTCGATTCTCGCCTGGCTTAATTCGACCAGAGCCGACCTCTCAGCTGCTTTCGCGCTGTCAAGAGCAGCCCGGGCCTTTTCGATGTCCTGGATCCGGCTGCCGTTCTGCAGTTCCGTCAGACTCTGGCGAGCCTGCATGGCAGCCGCCTCGGCCCGGGCTATATCCTCCTTGCGGCTGCCCGCTTCCAGTTCCGCCAGGATTGAACGGGTGTAGGCCAGATTCGCCTCAGCCTGAGCGAGAGCACTGGTCTGATCTCTTTTATCGAGCCTGGCAATCGGCTGCAGGGCTATGACCGTATCACCTTCTTCCACCTGCCGCTCCTGCAGGCGACCAGGGATTCTGAAGCTCATCTGGGTTTCAGTAACCTCGATATTGCCGGAAAACCGCAGCGAAGAACTGTCTTCGTGGTGCCTGAAAACATTGAAGACCACAACGCCGATAATGATGAGAACAAGAAGCGGGAGAATGATGCGCACTCTTTTTTTCATGATTCAGCCTTTGATGATAAAAGGTATTCCTCTTTGATCCGGGCTATGCCGCCAAGAGAAAAGAGCCAGACGGAATCTGCCGGAAGTTCCAGATCGTCGTCTGCGGGCGAGGTATCGGTAAAGACTCTGCGGATAACCGTTGACGCCAGGGCGTAGTAGATGCACTGGCCGATAATGGATACGGCGCAGGCCTTAAGTTTGTCCGGACCGGGATGAATCCGCATAATATCACTAATAATGGTGAGCAGCAGGTCTTTATGCGGCTGCACATATTTATCGAGAATCAAGGTAAAAGCGGGGCTCGGATCTATAAGTTCCCTGGCGATCAGCCGCCCCTGGCCAGCCATGCCGCCCCAGCCTTCCCGGCTCTGCAGGCGATAGAACATTGCCCTGATAAACGCCCGGAGCCGCTGTTCGGGGGCGGCATCGGCGCCGACTTCCAGGGTGGCTGGGAAACGGCTGAAACCGATATGAAAAACATCTTCAAGAACAGCCCTATACAAGCCTTCTTTACCTTGGAAATGATAATTGATGGCGGCAACATTTACCTGTGCCGCCTGGGCGATGATTCGGATAGTGGCATCCTTATAGCCGTTTTTTCCAAATATGATGCCGGCTGCATCAAGAATCCGTTGTTTGGTTGGGATTGTTTGTTCGGACATGGTGCCTCCCGGAAACTAACGTACGATTTAAACATGTATGTAAAACACTCGTTTGAATAATTCAAGGTGAAAGTAAGCACACTTATGTTTAGAGGGGGAGACTGCCGCCGGGGGTAAGAAAACCTGGCTGCATGGTCAGGTATGACAAATCAATGGTTGGCTGAAGAGGGGCTTTTATTATTCACGAAATCGTGGAGCAGTGGTTCACTGCCCGGCTACCCGATTGCTCGCTTTTGTTTCAATGTGAGTGCAGCAAGCGAGTTGATTTTGTCCGGGAGACAGATTAAATTTCTGGATGATTGTTCCAGGGTGTTCCCCTCAGAAAAATCAGTTGTCTCGAACAGATCGACAATATCGGTATCCGCTGCCACAAGACACTCGGTCACGCCCAGCACCATTGTTGCTATCTGGCTGACGATCTTCTCTTTGGGTGAAACACGGGTACAGGCCTTTTATGACTGGCTGATTGCACGAGATGAAAACTACGAACTGATCAAACAACTTCCCCTGGACGAACTGCAACGCGAGCGTGAGTTTATCGGCAATTCACTGCGCGGTATGGCCGAGTATGTTGCCGGTCTCAGCGAAGCTGAACGTAAAAGAGAGAATCCATGAAGCCCAACGATTATCATTTTGAAACAGGAATTTACCGTCCCCCCAGCGAAGGAGGAAGCGCTTCTCTTCTCGTCCGGTTCACCCGCAACTGTCCCTGGAACCATTGTACCTTCTGCACCATGTACAAAAAAGAAAAGTTCCAGCTGCGGCCTCTTGCGGAGATCAAATCGGATATCAATGCGATGGCTGCCCTGGCCAATGACCTGAAAGCAGAATCCATTCGCCAGGACGGGAATGGTCGGATTACCAGGGAAACCATAATGGCTCTGCTTGACCGCTCCCCTGAGCTCAACTTTCACCAAGGGATTGACATGCTCATCCAATGGCTGCTTGCCGGCGGGAAAACCGCCTTTATTCAGGACGGCAACTCCCTGATCATGAACCCCCGGAACCTGATTCAGGCCCTGACGCATTTGAAAAACACCTTTCCCTCCATCAACAGGATCACCACCTATGCCCGGGCAAGAACCATCGCCCAAAGATCCTCGGAAACTCTGCAAGCCATTAGAGCAGCTGGGCTGGACCGAGTCCATCTGGGCCTCGAAACTGGCGATGATGACCTGCTCAAACAGATCAAAAAGGGAGTCGATGCTCATGGGCACATAACCGGGGGCCGAAAAGCCATGACAGCAGGATTCCAGGTTTCAGAATACTGGATGCCTGGTCTGGGTGGAAAAGAGATGTCTGAGCAGCATGCCCTCAATACGGCCAGGGTTCTCAATGAGATCAATCCCCACTATATCCGGTCCCGGCCCTTTAGACCCATTCCTGGTACTCCGATGGATGATCAGGTCCGGGCGGGGAATTTAACTCTGCTCACCCCAAAAGAACAGCTCCTGGAACTTAAACTTATGATTTCAGCCCTGGAGGTCACCTCAAAGGTCTGCTTCGATCACGCCGGTAACCACTGGCGCACTCCCAAAGGCGACTTGGTCTTTACTCATGAATATGAAGGCTATCAGTTTCCCGGTGATAAAGACAAGGTATTGAAACGGATCGACCAGGGCCTGACCTTTGGCCTCGCTTGCGAAGCATATCAATGACCGGCCATGATTTGTGGCCGTGCAAATCGAAGTCGACCACCGCTGGAGTTAATATCTCATTGTGTTGCATTTTTCAAAGTACGCTCGGTTAAACATTACTCCTGGTCGTTCTCCATCTGAGACGATCCTTCGCAACACTTTTGTGTTCTCTTGGGCGTAACATCAATTAAACACTTACACAATAAGATCATGGCCTAAAGGTCTGTTTTGGGGGGTGTAGAAGATGAGAGGACAAAAAACGATCCAATTGATTGGCAAATGATTGTCGATCGCTTTGGCTGAACGCGGATGGGCCGCCCGTTTCTAAGCCAGTTGATCGCAGACTGTCCATGAAGTCTCGCATGCTGAGACGAGCCTGGATATTGTCCGTGGTGTACAGTTCGCCACGTGGATTCAGTGCATATCCACCCTTGGCGACCACCTCGGCGGCAAGCGGAATATCCGCGGTGACGACTAAATCTCCTTTTGCCAACCTTCTGATAATTTCATTATCTGCTACATTAAATCCAGAGCCGACCCGCAATGTTTGGATATTTTTCAGCGGTGGGGTTACAAGTGGTTGATTGGCCACCAGTACCACAAAGACTCCAGTTCGTTTTGCCGCCCGATAAAGAATTTCCTTGATTGCCTTAGGGCAGGCATCAGCATCGACCCAGACGTTCACCGAGTCCCTTTTAGCACTAAGACTGGCTTTCATCACTACCTCAATTTCGTAAATGTTCCCTTGCCACTTCTCGACTCATCCGGTTCTTTATGTTCCCTCACTGAGTGAGGTTTGCACAAAATGCTTATTCCTGCTTTTTCTATTGTTTTTGGCCTTGTTCTGCTTGTTTGGAGCGCTGATCGATTTGCTGAAGGATCGGCCTCTTTAGCTCGACATCTCGGCTAGAATTCAGCAATAGAGACTGTTCCTTTCATTTACAGCCTGTCGCTTTTTGAAAAAGGTTGTTTACTATTTGAACGAGCCACGTTATGGATCTTGTTTTAAAAACAATCTCATTAAATTGTTCTTTTTTCTGAGTCTCTTTTTCTATCGACAAGCTATGACTTTAAAAATAAATGAAATATTGTCTTCAAAACCGGCACAATGGCTGTTGTATAAATTTATTCGCATATATTCTTTAACTTACCGACTCGAAGTACAAAATGAGGCTGCGTGGCTTGATGATTTTCTGCATAACAATGGTAGTATTGTCCTATGTGTTCATCACCAGCAGTTTTTCCCGGCTATTCGCTATTTCCAACGCTACAAAAAATACAAACCTGGTCTCATGATCAGCCGGAGCAAAGACGGTGAATTTATTGCAGGCGTTGCTAACAGATCCGGCTGGACAACGGTACGAGGATCATCATCAAAGGGCGGACTAGAAGCCTTAAAAAGCATGATTGATCATCTTGCCAGACATAGACTGGCCGCTCATATTGTTGACGGCCCCCGAGGACCTTTTGGTGTTGTAAAACCGGGAGCGATACGGCTTGCGCACGCTACCGATTCTGTAATTGTGCCATTTTACACCAGAGCTGATAGAGCCTGGTATGCTCGAAGTTGGGATAAGTTTTCCTTACCAAAACCTTTCAGTAAGGTCGTGCTGCGATTTGGCGAGAAAATTGTTTTTCAGCAAACCAACACCAGTGAGGCCTTTGAGCAACAACGAAAGGGACTTGAAGAGATAATGTTTCATGGAAACGTGAAGCTAAAAGCTGACATTGAGTAATTTTTAATAAACGTGCACCAAAGCCACCTAAGCTACAGGATAGACCCTGAGAATAAGTCTGTAGTACTGTTTGACCGTTCAAAGTTTCTGTATGATAAACCCCGGCCGCAGGCTGGGTGGAACGCTAAATGGGTATTGCCGAATATCAAAAAACCAAGACAGTACGAGGTTAATGATGCATAGCATTAAGGCGCTGGCACCACCTCGTAATATACCCCACTTGAGCCAAAATATGGTTTGAACCAAACCGACCCACTTTGATAATAATTGCTGCCATTGACCACCATACTTCTGGCGCCGGCTGGAAGTGCAGCGAACTGTGTGCCAAGCGGATAGTTGCCGGAAACGACCACGGCCGGTTGCTGGACGTAGACAGCGGTGGGTTTCGATGCGCTGACGATGGCTGCACCCGCCATGGCTCCAATCGCCAAACCTGCTGCACCGCATCCATAACATCCGCCGGCATGATAACCACCCCCGTGATAAAACCCCCCGTGGTAACCACGCCCGGCAGCGACAAAGCCGCGTCCCCCATAACCACCTCTAGCAGCGACCCAGGCGTTGGCATTTTGGAGCGAAAAAAATACACTCGACAGCACAACTATTCCAACAACATATTTGTTGAGTTTTTTCATTATTATTTCTCCTTCGATCGGTCATTGAGCTCGTGAAGACGTTAACGGTTTGAATTCAATTTTTATGGCGTCCTTCGGGATAGCTGCATTGAAAGTTTCTGCCGGGATCGGTGCGTTGAGTTGCCAATCGGCGAACTCCACGGTAAAGGTTGGTTGCCGGTCACCTTCTCGGTAGGAAACGACCATCAGGACCGGCAACTTATCCTCGGTGCTGATCCAGATCTCCCAGTCGAGACCTTTACCGGTAAAGGCGAGGTGATTAGCCTTGACTCCGTTGATGGTAGATTGCCCAACCAAGAACGCACTTGTTAAGCTGGCCGTGAGGGTGGCGTAGGGATCGGATACGAGCATTTCGGCGAAAAGATCTAAAACGTCCCCGCCTGGGTAGATGTTGCCGATGATTTCATCAATACTGCGGGCGGAAGCTTCATGCTGTGCATAGAACTTCTTTTGGAGTCCGATTGCCGTCATGGTTTTTCCATTGTAGTAGAGATCGTTCGGGAACAAATCTCCGCGTGACTCGACGAACAATTTGTCGGGTCGTTGCATAACCACGCGTGACGAGGCAAAAAGGCTGATGAATTGTCCTGAAGGGGCGGTCAACGGCACCAGCCCCTGGACCTCGAATTTAAGACTTTGGGCCTGCGCCAGCTTTATGCTCATCTCCTTCAGAAGACTGAGCGCCCGTTCCTCCTTGATCTTCTGCGTTGGCGGCAATTTATCCTTAGCGCTGGTGTCGTTGTATACAAGTACCGTAGTAAGAGATAATAGCACTGCGCCAACTACAAATAGTATCTTGCCAATTTTCATATTCTTCCCCTCAAGTAGGATAGCTGATTAACTTGTTTTATACGGTAGTAAGGAAAGCTATCTAAAATTAAAATAATTTGGAATCCAAATAAATAATTAGGCTCAGAGTGGGTGATTCCTTCGATTCCTTCATGCAAAGGCAAATGTGGTGTGAATAAGTACAGCCCACCAAATCGTCATAGTCGCCATGGCAGACTCCTGACCACAGAGTATTCAGATGCCTCCAGAATACTTGTTATTGTAGATGTTTACAAGGTTGGAAGTTAATTTTCCTGAAGGTTATTTAGGCCGAGGAGTTTGTAGTGAAACTCAAGTTAGGTCGCGAATCTCAACTTGTCAATATTTGTTCATTTTTCTACTCAGGCTTAGGGGACAGATTTTTTTTCACGTAGTATTGTGAAAATCGTAGTGTCCGGCAAGAAATGCCTCGGCTAGTTTCAGCGGCGTGTTTTGATTGGTCATGACGCCGTCGAGGAACCTGCTGAAGACCACCAGCCTTCCCAGCATAATCAAACGGTCATAGACAACTTTTTTTGATGCCCCGACCAACGAAGCAGTGATCAAATCGCCGACTACCGTCGTGGAAAAAGCATTGTTTTCCAGGACATGTTGAAGAAAGACGGCCTGACGTCGGCCGCGCTGGAAGCCGGCCCCACCGCCCTTAAAGCGAAAACGGATAGAGTTGGCATGGGTATCTCTCCCGCAGATTGCATCGAGCATGGCAAAGTGGAATTCCACCCTGGCATTGAGATTGAGGTAGTCCCGGGCCGCCAGGGCATAGTTGTAGGAGCCTGCCGGGCGGGTTGTCCGGGAATCGAGCAGGGTCCTTGATGAGATATCGGCAGGGGCGTCGAGGCCTGGCTCGGAATGCCAGGAGAGATCCGGAGTCAGCAACCCTTCGCAGAAAGCCTGTAGCGGGATAGATAGAATATCGTCTTTGCCCAGCGGCTTATGCACCGTTAGGCGCCTAGGCCAGGAGATGTCGGGGTCCCGGCGAATGCCGCCGCCGACATCAATGACCAGAAAATCAAACGGAACGCCGATCTCCAGTGGGCGTAATAATCCTCCTGCTTCTTCCATGATCGAATCACCGCTATTGAACATGGCCAGGACTGCCATTTCATGGGTGTACCGGACGATGTCATGAATCGATTTGCATTCCTGGATGGAAAAACTCGGGCCATTGGCATTGGTCGAGTTCAACGGTACTACCAGTTCCCGCAGTTTTTGTCGCTGTGGTGATGTTGGTTTCTGTTGCTTTGATTGTTCACTGTCCCAATCAGGCGGGTTCCGCTTAGACTGCAGCAGTTGTTCTGTATGCGCCTGGGCGGCAGTGATCTGGATTGATTCCGGGGCCTCGACCACAACTCCCCGGTCGGCATCAAGCATAATCCATTGGCCGGGAGCTAGTCTCATCAGGGCATTGTTCGCCCCGGTAATCATTGGCACCCCGTATTTTCTCGCTATGCAGGACAGCTGGTCGGTTGGATTTCCCACCTCGATGATAACGCCGACACAGTTGCGGATAAGATCAGCCGCCTCGACGATACTGTGCGGCAACACCAGCACGAATGGTCCGCCCCGGTCTTTTTCGGCACTGGAGACGCGGAAATGTTGCAGCTCTGCGGCGGAATGAAAGGCTTTGATCCGACCAACCGCCTTGCCCGAAGCGGCACAGTTTCCTGAGACCAATGGTTCCGTCACCGACGGCAGCCGTATCCTGCGACCTCTGCTTGCCGACAGGTGCAGGGGACGGGCCTGGAGCAGCATTAGTTTGCCGTTTTCCAAGTAGGCCCATTCCACATCCTGCGGTATGCCGGTCAGGATCTCGATTGTTTCACCGTAATGCAACAATTCGGCCACGGCGGCAAGCGGTAATAACGGCTTTGCTGCTTCATCCGCCGGAACCGGTTCCTGCCGGAGTCCTCCTTCAGCCGTCGCCACTTCTCGTATTGTTTTATCGGCTATCTGGGCATCGGCCATGAGTTGTGCGGCAAGCCTTTCCGGTATGGTTCTCCGCGAGGCACCTTTGCCTGATGGCGTCTTGCGTGGTTTGTCCCCTGTCTGCCGGCTTCGCCAGGGACGGTAGAGATCGACCGCGGCCGAGCCGTCAACGGCCATCGTCCCCAGGCCCGGTACCGCACTGATCAACATCCGGCCACTCTCCGGTTGCGACGGATCGAGAGTAAGCATGACCCCGGCAGAGTGCGGGACAAGCATGACCTGGCACAGGACCGCCAAATCAAAATCAACAGACGAGAGACCGGCGTTGAGTCGGTAGGCGATGGCTCTGGCGCTGAACCCGCTGGCGATAACCTCGCGATACGCGACGAGGAGGGCCTCGCTGCCGATGACATTAAGCAGTGACGTGAATTGGCCGGCAAAAGAGTGGTCGCTGCCGTCTTCCGATACCCCGCTGCTGCGCACCGAAACGGCAAGAGGCGCTGTATCACCTGATTTTTCTTTTTGGCCGAGTCGTCCATAGCTCTCTTTAATCGCTTGTCGCAGTTCCTCCGGCAGCGGGGCCTGCAGAACCATTTCCCTGATTTCCGCGGCGGCGGCGGTTGCCTCTTTACGGTTTTTTTCGACGTCACGCAGCAGCCGGCGAATAGAACCCGCCAGGTTGCCGGTGTTGAGAAATCCCTTGCATGCCTCGGTTGTGCAGACAAAACCGTCGGGAACCGGCAGCGCCATGCGCCGGAGCCGGGCGAGGTTCGCCGCTTTTGCCCCAGTCTGCAGAAAATCATCGGGGTCTACATCGTCGAGGTCAATGCAATAGGTCGTGTGCAGAGGCGTCTCAGCCATCTTTTCCAGCAGCTGCATCACTTCGCCGGCCATCCTGCCGTGCAGGGCATAGAGATCGACGTGGCTGTCTGCCGACAAAAGATTCAAGCCGTCGACCAGTTCCCCGGTGACGACCAGCAACTCCTCGATGGAACTGCGGATATGCCAATCCTCCCCGCGAATGAGATGACCATCGAGACTGACAATAAGCTCCAGGGCGCAGCCGTTGTTTTCCAGATAGATTCGGAAGGTATGGTACCGTGCCTTCAGGTCCTGCAGGGCATTACGTTCGCGCTGTCGCCGCCTTTCAGTGAAAGGGTGTAATAAGGATCGCAGTAAGGACGGTGGTCTCGTCATAATGTTTCCCGCACCGACTTCGCCGAGTTTTGGCTGCGCGAAAAAGAATTGCTGAGGTCCCAGTCAAAGCGGTTGAGAAAGGCGGCGGCAAAGGTGTTGAACAGCACTTTCGTGTCGGCATCGGTGTAGAGCCCGGTGTCTCGTTGCCGGGAAAATGCGGTCAGTGCTCCAAGAATAAATATTGCTGAGTGCAACAGCCCTGTCTCCACGAGTTTCAGTCGGCCTATGACCAGGTCGCCGTTGACCGACACCTTGAAAGCCATTGCCTCAAGGACATCCTTGATAAATGTGGCCCTGCGCCCCCTTCGCTCGGGGTCGGCAAGGCCGCCGGCAAAGCGAAAATAGACATAGTTACGCTGTTCATCACTGCCCAGATGGGCATCAATGACGCTGAAATGATAGCCCAGGCGGAGGCTGAGATTCATATAATCGCTGCTTATTATAGCCAGATTCTGCCCCAGTTGCTCAGCCGGGACGGCCAATATGTTCATGCTGTGCGGCATGCCGGAGATGATATCACCCACGCCGAGAGAAGGTAGGTCAGCAGTCCAGGCTTCGGGCTGGAGCAGTCCGTCCAGGAACATTGCAAAGGGTTCGGATACGATATCGGTGCCGATCGGTTCGTCTGCGGCATCTTTTATCATTCCTCCACCGGTATCGAGTACGCGGATATCCATCGGTACACCAAGGCGCATCCGTCTGGTGCGGATTGAGCCGAGGCCTGGTCGACGCTCCTGGAAATGGGCCAGCTCATCAACCGCCCGTTCGTGACAGAAATGGATAATATCATGAAAACTGCGGCAGCCTTCGGGGGTAAAATCGACGGCCTCCGGATCGATCAGATGGAGAGGCATGATAAACCGTAACAGGCGCCTTAAGGCCCGGTATTCCGGATCGGTCGGGGTGAGTTCCATGCCCGCGTCGCCATGCTGCAGCATAGTATGCAGAACACCCTGATAAATCGTCGTTTCTCCCGCGTTGAGCGTCACTTCCGTACCCGGCGGCAGCAGGCTCAACAGGCCCGGTACGGCAAAGACGGCCGGCAGGCGCAGTTCTCTGGCCACGGTAGCGAGGTGGCCGGCGGCGCTGCCGTATTCGGTCAGTATTGCCGCGGCCCGCTGGAGGATCGGCGTTAGTTGCGGTGAGGCGGTTCGGGCCACGGCCACCGCCCCGGCCGGAAAATCCGCCGCAGCCATAGTATCGCTAACATGCACGACGTGGCCAGCTGCGACACCCGACTGCACCAGCTGGCCGCCCCGGCATAGAATTTTCGCTTTGGCCTGTTCTTCCGTCTGTTCGTCGATGGAAATTTCCCGGTGTGACGACTGCAGGGCAAGGAGGCGGGTGACCTTGCATGTCGCCTCAGGGAGCATTTCCCAAGTCAGGGCGATGGGGATGCCCAGCATCCGCTCCAATGACATGGCGGTTTCGGCCAATGATTTTTGCTGTTTATTGGTCAAGATTGCCGACGAGCGGCTGAAACCGCCATCGGCAAAATGCTTATCACCGACCTGGGCGGAGATTTCGGACTGGATCAGATCGAAAGGATAGGTACGATTGAGGAGGTAGGTGTCGGTACCGTATTCCACTTCGGCGTGAGTCGCAGTGATCGACAGGACGTCATAGGAAGTGGTGGACGCGGCGCGGCTCTGGATTAGCCCGGTGGCGGCGACGTCGGGGACGCAGCGGACGAACACTGCATACTGCACCACCTTGTCTGTTCCTGCCTTCTGCATACGGACAAAAATAGTGTGGACAATACGCTCCAGACAACGGACATAAAGGTGGATGGAGTTTTCCTGATCGTGTCTGGGCGTGGCAGTAACGGTCTCATCTTCTTCAGCCGCCGTATCGGTGGTATCCCCTGCGGTATTAGGCTTTAGAGGATGTGTTGTGTCTTCGACAATGCTCAAAACCGACCGGTCCGCAGTCGGCATGACCATGAATCTGCCGAGCTCCCTGGCCACTTCCTCATCATCGTCGACCTGGGTGACAACGACCGACAACCTCCTGGTGCTACAGTTCGGCAGCAGAATTGCCAGCTGTTCGGCAAGACCGGTCCGTACCCTGTTGCCGGAGATGGGGACTATTCCTGATCCGTCGTGATTGAGCCGGCCGGTAAGTGCCTGTGTTCCTTCGGAAGTAACGACAAAGCCGGCTGGACCATGGATGCCCGGGTGGTGCTGCAGCTCGGCCAGGCAGACCAGGTCGATACCGACCAGCGGCTCCATTTCCCAGCCGATATCCGCCAATGGAAGTACCGGCGGACAGGCGAGGGCGCGGGTATTGCCGGAGAGGATGTCGTCAAGGATGGTTCGGATATCCTGATATCGGTCATACAAGGATATATACGCATTGCCGGTCAGGGCGTTGAGGTTGTACGTTACATGGTGAACATGGGAAGCGATAGTCCGCACCGTCGTTTCCAGAAAGGCCCGGTCGTAGATGTACTCGCCGCCGAGGGCCTGCTCCATTCGAGCCATATTGGCCAGCACGGCGTTGTTTAACTGGAGGATTCTCCTGAAATTATTAAACAAAGACTGGAGGCGCCAGATATTTATTTCGGCCGTGTCCGCCGCTTTAGGATGTCGCCTGCCAAAGAGCCTCCGCCACATGCTTAGGCCCCCGCCTGATGCCGGGCAAAGTAGAAAATTTTCTTATACTTGTGCATGACCTTCATTGACCGATTCGCAATTGCTCTTCGATCTTTTTGACGCAATCCAGTATATCCCGTAATTTAAAAGGCTTGGCGACAAAATCAAAAGCCCCAAGGCGATAGGATTCCCGCGCCGTTTCCAGAGTGGCAAAGCCGGTAATAATGATAACCCGAGTGTCCGCGCCGATTTTTTTGGCCTGGGCCAGTATCTGCATTCCATCGACCCCTTCCATTTTCAGATCGGTGATGACGATATCAAATGCCCTTTCCCGCAGGCGGGCTAAGGCCGAAGCGCTGTCGGTATAGGTCTCGACCGCATAGCCTCTCTTGTCGAAAGCCGGTTTCAATCGTTTACAGACGATAGGTTCATCATCCAAAATGAGGATGCGCAGTCGGGATGGTTTTTGCTTGCTGTCCTGTTGCATTATACTCCTCCCATCACATTATGCACGGCATCGATGAACTGTTGCGTGTGCAGGTTTACATCTTTATCCGAGTGCATCTGCGCGTCCAGCTGCCGGGTGTAGCCGACAAGTCCGCCCAGGATACGCATACGTTCGGATATGCGCGGCCGGGAGAGTTTTTTCACCCGGCCGATCACCAGATCACCGTGCACTTCGACCCTGAAGTCGAAATGGGCGAGGACCTGGGCGATAAATTTTGCCCGTCGCGAGCGGCGGATAAATTCGGTTACTCCGCCGAGAAATCTGAAATAGATGGAATTGTCGTTGATTGTATCTGAAATATAGGCATCTATTACCGTAAAATGATAGCCAAGCCGCATATTTATATTCATATAGTTTTCCAGGACCACGGCAAGGTTGCGGCCGAGGTCTTTTGGCCCGGCCATGGAAGTACGGGTGAGGCTCGCCATGAAACTGCCCAGATTGACGGGAACCGGAGTGGTTGTCCACATGCCCGATTCATCGAGGCCGCTCAAGAAATCACGGAGAGGCAGAGAGCGTATTTGCTCCGGCGTGACGACCCGGGCATCCGGTGCGCAACTGGTGCCGGCACCGGCATCGATAACCATTAAGCCGAGCGGCAGGTCGGCTATCAGTCGCTTGGGGGCGGAAAGAAACTGCGCCTCTTTTCTTTCGCTCAGGTTAATAAGCTCTTCAACCGCTTTTTCATGAATATAGCGGGCGATATCATGATAGGTGCGACAGGCGGCCGGGGTAAAGTTGTCCCCTTGCGGATCAAGGAGATGCAGGGGGTTGATAAATTTGAGTAGCCGGCGCAGCAGGCGATATTCATAAAAATCTTCAAAAACCTCGTCTTCAATCAAATCAAAACGAGCCAGAGCGATGATACTGCCGCGATAAACAATGTTCTGGGTGGCATCGAGGGTAATTTCATCACCGGGCTGCAAAAGAGACGTCGCCACCTCGGTATCGACTATCGTTGGCACCCTGAATTCCCTGGCCAGCGATGCCATATGGCCGGTGGGCGAACCCACGTCGGTAATGATACCCCGCGCCTTGTGCATGATCGACGAATAACGTGGTGAGGTATATTTGGCCAGCATAATTGCGCCATAAGGGAAGTTTTTCAGGTCGCTATCATTGTCCACTCGAAAGATTTTGCCGATGCCGATACCGCGCTGGGCGACAAAACCCCGGTCGGAGAGGATGATCTCCGCATCGCGGGTGGCCTCGAGCAGTTGTGGCTTGGGAATGGAGGGCGTTTCCCGGAATCGCAGCGGCCGCGCCTGGAGGATGAGTAGGTGGCCGCTATCGTCAAAGGTCCACTCAATCTCTTGCGGTCTTTTGTAGTAACGCTCGATCCGCATGGAAGTCTGGGCGAGTTCCTGCAGTTGACTGGCGGTCAGGCAGAGTATTTCCTGGAGGTCAGCCGGGGTGTCCTGCCATATCGTTCCGCCTGCCGGGGTAAGGACCAGCCGCTGCGGTTTTGCCGCGACGGTCTCGGTGAGGACGGGGTAAGGCGGTCGGCGATCAATAATTATAGTGTCGGTTCGCCGACTGCCTTCGACTACCGGCGCGCAGAGACCCCACATCCCGTTGACCAGCATCGCCCCATCGGCCGCATCCGGGGCATAGGTGTGGAGGACACCACTGACCCAGCTGTCGATCATCACCTGGCAGCCGACAGCCATGGCCGTTTCATGCTCCAGATAACCCTTGTGCAGGCGATATCTCCACGCCTTGAACGAATAGGCGCCGGCCACCACTTGCCGGTAGCAGTCGATGAGTTGCTCGGGCATGACATTGAGCAGGGTAGTGTATTGCCCGGCAAAACTGGTGTCTTCTCCTTCGCCCCAGCCGCTGCTGCGAACGGCCATAGTCAATTGCGGGCGCTGCAGCCGTCCGGCAAGAGAATCGAACTGGGCAAAAATCTGGGCCTTCAGGTGCCGCGGCACCGGCGTATTCAGAATACTTTGCTGCATGGTCTCGGCAAGCTGCTCGAGGGCTGCATCGTCGCCTTGTTGATGGAGCAGCGGTGCCCGGGCGGCTTTTTCCAGTAAGCCTGTCTTGTTCATGAACTCAAAAAAAGCCTGGGTGGTAATCACGAAACCATCAGGTGTTGTGAGGTCAAGGCGATTGTGGATATCGCCGAGCTTGGCCATTTTATCGCCCACCTGCTCACTCATTTCCGAACTCAGTTCCCGAAGAGGCAGGACCAGGTTGCCGGTCGGCAGGTAATGATTGCCGGACAACTCGCCCTGGATTGCCTGCCGGATACGCTCAAACGCCACAAAAAGTTCGACATTTTTACGCTGGGTGAGGATACTGAGACCGGATATCAGCTTAAAAACATGGTCGCCGACCTTTTCCGCAGCATCCTCAATATACCGCCGGTCAAAAACATACTCACCCCCCAGTTTGTCGCCCATATCGGCCATCAGTTCAAGGACCTGATTATTGCTCTCCAGGATGGACTGAAACTTTTTAAAAAGCACCGTAAAGGGCAAAACCTGATCCCGGCGCCGCGGGTAAGCGAGCAGTTTTTTGATGACCTTAGAGAGAGCAGACATAGGGATTCACGCTTTCAATGTGCCCCCTTGCTTTGAAATACCAGGCCGATTGCCAGACCGCTGACTACGGCGATGATGGTCGCCAGTATGCCGTAGAGCAGACCATTGGAAAAGGCCAGTGTGCTGAGCCACCTGGGAAAGCCTGTCAGTTCAGCGGTTACATCGGCTTTTTGTCGGCCTATTATCGCCCCGTCCTGCACGGCAAAAAGTTCCAGGCTGTAGTGGCCCGGAGCGACAGCGGAAGGAATGCGTATCCCGGCGGTAAAGCTGCGGCCGCTTGCCGTATCCGGACCAAGGGTGACGGTGTTGGCCCGCTCGCTGTACAGGTGGTCGTTTTTCTTCAGCAGCAGCAGTTCATGGATCACATCGTCTTCCTCGGCGTTACCGACTTTTTCCACGGTAATAGCGGATTTGAGGCCGGAAAGTTGCAGGGACGACCCGACTGCGCCCAGTTCGGCGAGAGGACGCGACGAATCGAGAAGGCAGATTTTGGGCACGTTTTTCAGGTGCACCGTGCCGGTATTCATCCACAACAGGCCAAAGACCTTGCCTTTTTGGCGGAGATGGAGATCCTCCGGCGCGCCGGTGAAACGTAGGATGACATCACTGCCGACAGGGACCGTACCGGACACTGTGAGGGTGGTGCCGTCAAACCGGGCACCCATATGGATGTTTGCCGGAGTGACGGTCATCGCCACAGGGACGGCGGCAAGGGCTGCGCCGGGCAAAAGGACGAAAAGCAGCAAAGCCGGTCGGAGCAATGATAGAAAGCGCGAAAATTTCATTTCAGTGTCCTCCCATATAGCTAAGCAATATATCCGGTCTGGCCAGGAGGTCATAGAGCATCTTAAACATCACCACCAGAACCAGTGAAGCAAGGGCGATTTTCAATTGCTCGCCGCCGAGTTTTTTGCCGACCTTTGCCCCGACCTGGGCCCCAAGGGCGGATCCGATCAGCAGCAGCAGGGCCAGGATGAAATCCACCGTGTGATTTTGGGAGGCCTGCATGATCGTCACATTGATACAGGTGAACAGGATCTGGAACAGGCTGGTGCCAACCACTACATGCATCGGCATACGCAACAGATACACCATCACCGGCACCATGACGAACCCCCCGCCGACCCCCATGATGGCGGCAAGCACCCCGACCATGGTGCCGAGCACCAAAGGCATGAGCAGGGACATGCGAATACCGGAACGCTGGAAATCCATCTGGAAGGGGAGGCTGCGCATCATTTTTGCGTAAGCGGATTCTTTACGGGGAGCCGTTTCGGTTGTGGTCGGCTGCTTTGCCTTGCGCATGGCCTGCAGGCTTTCAAGAAACATATAACCCCCGACAAAGCCGAGCATAAGGACGTAGGTAACGCTGATCAGGAAATCCGCATTGCCGAGCTGGCGGAGAATTTTAATAATCTGCACGCCGACCGTACCGCCGGCTATTCCGCCGACCAGTAAAAGAAGACCCATCTTGATATCGACATTGCCCATTCGAAAGTGGGCGAGTGTTCCAGACGTCGATGCCCCGACAATTTGATTGGAATCGGAAGCGGCCGCCACCGTCGGCGGAATACCCATCATAATAAGCAGAGGGGTCATTAGAAACCCCCCGCCGACGCCGAAGATGCCGGATAACAGACCGACAACTCCACCGAGGCCCAGTATCGCCACGCAATTGATACTGTTGCCGGCTATGGGAAGATACAAATTCATTGAAAAACTCATGGAATCCTCTCGTTGTTTACGCTGTTTTTTTCTTGGTAAAAACTATTTCCACCGTGCATGAAATCCGGTGGGGAAGAGAGCTTGAATAGGCCTGGTCCTTCCCGCCGGGGCGAATCTTGCCGGCATCAACTGCATATATAAAAAGCGAAATCTTATTCTCGTTGATAAAAGTGATCACCTCCTGTTCATATTCGCCCTCCGTGATAAAAAAATGAATTTTGACGCCCCTGGCCTGGGCCGCCTCGATAAGCAGCAGCAGTCTTTTCCTGATGGCCTCTTCCACTTCTCTTGACTCAGCGCTGGGTCTTTGGCGGTGGGGTGGAGTAACCAGAAGGACGTTGACGACGGCATCTATTCTCTCGGCGAGGGAACATGCATGGGACAGTGCCTCCCAAACGCCGCGTCTGCTGTCGATTGCTACAAGTATCTTTTCCATTGATCTCCTTCGTTTATCCTTTAAAGCAAAGTAAATGCCAGGTTGTGTGAAATGATAAAAAGCTATTATTTCAATATTATGCGATGGTCTCTATCATTATCCCGGTTCTTTTCCATTTCATATTGAAACGTAATTGGTTATAATCGATAAAAAATGTTTCAATATGAAATATTGATCGAATTCCTATCCATCGGAGTCGCATAATGAATGGTAAACCTGTCTCCTCTTTTTTTTGGCAATTGTCTCAGTTGAAGGGGAAGGGGCTGCACCTGGGATCAATTAAAGGCAAGATTCTGGTCGTTTTTGCCCTGACTTTTATCTTGATCGGAGTCCTGACCGCGTTAGCTTACTGGAACCTGTCAACGCTGAAAACTCGCCTTGAGCTCAGTGAGCGGTATGACGATTTGCTGAACAATATTCTGGAAGTACGCAGGTTCGAGAAAAATTATCTGATTTATGCCGACAAAGAGAGCCTCGTAGAAAGCAGGGAGTATCTCAATCGTATTGATGTCTTACTTACCGATCTTGCCCAGGATCTGCCGCTACTTGACGGCATATTGGCCTATCAGAATTTCCAGAGCCATCTGGTCGACTATCGCCGGTTTATCGATCGCGTCAGCGTGGGAGAGATTCTGCCGCCGGAAAAAATCCGCAATCTCGGCAAGACGCTCACCGATGCCGCCGACCATTTTCGACTGATTAAGCGAAAACGTATCCACGCGACTATTGTCCGAATCCTGACTATCCCTTTCTTTGTGCTGATCATCCTTCTCGGTCTTATGGTGCTGGTCTTTCGAATTATTTCCCAAGGCCTGCTCACCCCTCTTGATGTGGTGATGGAAACAACCCGTTCGGTCGGCCGGGGAGATTTCAGCCCCATTGATTATCACGGCGTCCGTCTCGAGGAAATTTCCTGTCTTATCGAGGCCTTCAATCGTATGGCTGCAGAACTGGAAACAAACCAGGAAGATCTGATCCAGACGCGAAAAATCGCTGCCATCGGCACTTTTACTGCCGGTATTGCCCACGAATTAAACAACCCGATCAATAATATTGCCCTCACCGCAGAAGCCTTAAGTGAAGAGTACGGCGATGATATCGATGAGAATTGTGCGGAAATGCTTGGGGACATTCAAAGCCAGGCGGAACGCGCTGCAGACATCGTCAAGAATCTCCTCGATTTCTCCCGCACGGAAAATCCGAAATTCTCCCACCTTGCCCCTTCCCTCATCCTGTCCAGCACCGTGAATCTCATTAAAAACCAGTTAAAGATGGCCGAATTGCAGCTGGAAACGACCTGCACCGACAATCTGCCGGAGATAAAAGGCAATCTGGGCAACCTGCAACAGGTCCTGACTAATCTGCTGGTCAATGCGATACAGGCGACACCTGCCGGCGGAAAAATCGGCATCCACGCGGGTTTGGCCAATATTGCCGGCTTTATTAAATTTACCGTGGAAGATAATGGTGTCGGCATCCCGCCGGACATTCAGGAAAAGATCTTCGAACCGTTCTTTTCAACCAAGGAAGTCGGCAAAGGAACGGGGCTTGGCCTGGCAGTCAGTTTTGCCATAGTCAAGCGCCATGGCGGCCGAATCGAGGTGGTCAGCGCGCCTGATCGGGGAACGAAGATCTCTATCCTGTTGCCGGCAATCCTCAAAGATTTTGCCGGATGGAGTGTCGGATGAAATTACGCCTTGCGATTGTCGATGACGAAGAAATTGTCTGCCGTCGGCTCAGTCAAGTCCTGTCCCGTGAGGGCTATGCAGTAGAGGCCTTCATTATGGGCCGTTCTTTTCTTGAACGAATGGTACAGCAAGCCTTTGATATCGTCTTTTTAGACATGCGTCTGCCGGATCTCGACGGCCTGGAAATACTATCCAAGGTAAAGGGGCTGCATCCGGAAACCGAGGTGATCATCATCACCGGGCATAAAAGCGTCGAAACCGCCGTCGAGGCCATGCGCAACGGGGCATATCATTATGTCGCCAAACCGGTCAATCTCGCGGAGATTCGCCTGCTGGCCCAGAGCGCCAGGGACAAAATTTCCATGCGCCTGGAAAATCTGCGTCTCAGAGAGGCGCTCAAGGGGGATTCCGGCCTCGCCTCGATTATCGGCAACAGTCCGCTTATCCAGGAATTGTTCGCCCTGATTCGCAAGGTGGCGCCGGTTGACTGCAATGTGCTTATCCAGGGTGCAAGCGGCACCGGAAAGGCACTGGTCGCCCGGGCAATTCATCAGTTGAGCCAAAAAAAAGACCACCCTTTTGTCACCTTCAACTGCGGTGGGTTTACCGATGAATTGATCAACAGTGAACTTTTCGGCCATGAAAAAGGGGCTTTCACCGGTGCCGTGACGACCAAGATAGGACTGCTCGAATCGGCTGCCGGCGGCACTGTATTTCTTGATGAAATCGGCGAGATGCCGCTCAACTTGCAGGTAAAACTCCTTCATGTCATCCAGGAGCGGCAGATTTTCCGCGTCGGCGGTACCAGATCGATCGATCTCGATATCCGGATTATCACCGCGACCAACAAGGATCTCAAGCATGAAGTGGAGGCAGGCACCTTTCGCGAAGATTTGTTCTTTCGTCTCAACGTGGTGTCCATTGCCGTCCCGTCTCTGTCGGCCCGGCGTGAGGATCTCCCGCTGCTGACCCGCCATTTTATCAAGAAATACAGCCTGGCCTTTCATAAACAGGTCACCGGAATTCAGGAGCCGGCACTCAATATCCTGCTGCAGTATAGCTTCCCGGGTAATGTTCGCGAGCTGGAAAACATCATAGAACGGGCACTGGCCCTGACCGAAAGAGAGGAAATCGGGCCGCAGGATCTGCCCAAGGATCTGCAGCATCTGGAATTCGATACTCTGGCGGGCGATGGCTTTCCTTCGCTTGCCGAAATGGAACAGAGATATATTATGAAAGTGCTCAGGCGGACAGGCTACAATAGGGGGGTGACTGCTCAGATTCTCGGGATTCCCCGGACAACTCTCTGGCGTAAAATCAAATTGTACGGCCTGGCGGGGGGAGAGACGGAAGGGGAAAGCGGCAAGTGAGCATTGCCGCCGGCAATCGCAGGATTGTCACCTCACAGCGCCCGTGACCACTCTTTTCCTGGTCGCTTCCAGATCAAAATAACTCGGATCAAAATCGGGGCGGCCGGTAAGCTCCAGCAGTTTGTCAGCTGTCATACGGTCCGCTGATTCGAGGTCGGACAAGAACTTCTGGTATTGATGAATGTCGCCGATTGTCTCCGGCGGGCAGGCCATTTCACCGGCAAGCAGAATAGGATGTTCGAGCCGGCGGGTCGAAGGTATTATTTCCTCCAGCTGAATTTCATGCTCCCATCCTTCTCCTGCACCATAAATGTAGGAAAACATGAACCGCATACCTTCCTCCAGGGTGTGCAGCTTATATTTATATTCGTCGAATCGTTTGGCCTCTCGAGGGACTTTGGTTTTCATGGCCGGTTCGTAGCTGATCTTGCCGACCAGAAACTGATGGATGTGGGAATCGCTCCAACCCATGCTTTGCTGGATGGTGTCGTGGAGTTGCGCCAGGGTAAATGTTCCCGGGACCTGGACGCGTCGCCAGATGAGCGGGTCCGAAAAGGTTATGGAAATATGCAGGATATAGCTTGGCGCCTGCTTCTCGTCTTTTTTGGCTTCGGGGGCGGTTTTCGTGCTTTGCGGGAAAACGCCTTTTATAACCTGGGCCATTGTTCCTCCATGGGCATGTTTTTTATTAAGCTTAGATCTCTGCTGGGAGTCTGTCGGATGAGTGACACATTAATGCAGGAATCAGCGCGTGACTAGTTCCAAAAACCAGCACATTCTTTTTCTACTCACTCTCTGATATTCTCTGCATTGTGGTAAGGAGAAGCTCGCGGAATTTCTCGACGGCTTTGTGGCCTTGGCCGGTTTTCTCATTGCGAATTGCCTTGAAAAAATCATGACATATTTTGATATTTCCGGCTGACCAGTTCTGGGTAAACCCCTGGGGTGACGCATCGGCTGGTTGTGGCAGTTCGGCAGGCCGATCTTTTTTATAATTCCTGCGGCCGTGCGCCCAGTTGATGGTATGCTGATAATAGAGCAGGGAGCGATTGAGCAGGATAAATAGGAGGTCGATGGATTTTACCGGACCGATCTGTACTTGTTTTCCGCCCAGCGACAGGCCTAGAAACTTCATCTTGTCGGAGAGATTTTCGCCGCCCAAGAGAGCGCCAAGCGCCCCGGCCAAGGTGCCCACGGCAGTGAACAGACCAAGGCCATGGCCGAAAGCGGCTATTTCCAGACCGGCGCCGATGGCCGCCCCGCCAAGTCCTCCGGCAATGATGACCTGCTGCCGGGTAAGACCCAGAAGCTGCCAGGTCTGCTCGTCGAACAGGTCTTTATTGAGGATCGAATGCGGCGGCAGGTCATAGGTAAAAATATTGTGCTTATACAAACTGCGGATGCGCTGATGGGCTTTCTGCTCCATCCGACTGATGGACTCGCTGTAGCTGAGAAAGAGCTTTCGTCGAGCTTCTTCCGCATCTTTTTCGGCATCGACATTGACGGTCAACTGCAGGGAGAGGCTGTCGTTGAGCAGCCCTGCGATAGTATCGGCGGTGGCGCTGTTTCTTGCCGCCCAGTCTTTTTTGAAAGCGGCAATCACCTCCGACAACGCTTCGTGCCAGTCCTGGTCGATTGATTTAAGGGCCTCAAGAAGAAGAATCCGTTCGGCATAGGTGGCTCGGTGGGCATTGAACACCCGATTGGAATTAAAGTTCTTGCGGAACTCGGTTTTCCAGGCATCAAGATGGTTGTCTCCGTCTTCCTTACAGTTGATAATAGCCATCCGGGGCTTTCCGGTGAGCCGCAGGATCTCCATCTCCGCCCGATCAACATTGCGGACCGGTCGTGAACCATCGACCACATAGATGATCCCGGCACCTCTTGCAACCGGGCCCAGCAGTTCGCAGTCATCGTGCAGTTCCGGGATGGTTGCGGCATAGGCCCTGAATGTCGCGAGCGGATGCTCATCGGTCAGGGTTCGTTTTTTCATTTCACTGAGGACCCTGGCCGGATTTTGAAAACCGGGGGTGTCGGTAAAGCGGAGCACTTCCCGACCATCGATTACCACTGGGAAGGTGCGGCATTCTGTGGTCTCGCCGGGGGTTGCGCTGACTCGTACCGAATCATCTTCCGCCAGGGTGGAGAGGACGGAAGATTTACCTTCATTGGGGTGGCCCAGGATGGCGAATTCCGGTGTCATAGGGTTTTCCTGTGATCAAATGAGTGGAAAGAGGGTGAGATAGGGATCGCCGAGGGCCTCAGTTTTTTGGCGCCAGATACGCAGATCGGCAGAAGCTGTCGGGGTAAATACCGCCCCCTCGGGGCGTCCTGTCAATCCCACATGGATGATGCTTTTTTCCGGGAGAATGTTGCGCAGTTCCTTCAGGTAAGTTAGGAAATCCACTAGCGGCACCATCCATCCTTCCATCAGGATAAAGATTCCCTCGCCCGATTTCCAATCGCGCTCGGCGAGGAGTTGTTGCAGCTGCCGGTCATCGTCGTAGCTGATCATAAAGCGGTGCGACTCCACTATGGTCAAACCTTTTTGTTGTAACAGAGGCTCAAGTCTTTCCGGCGGGCAGAGAGGGTAGATCTCATCTGGAATAAGCACCACCTGCGGTGCCAGGTGGAAGGCAAGGTCGGGCACCGGCTGCGGCAGGTCTCGGTCATTGCCTGTGGGTGGCACACGCTTGTTCTCCGGCACGGCCTGCGAGCTTACCAGAGGGGTCTGCATGCGTCTGATAAGGGCCAGGTAGTCCGGGGTATCGAATTTAATATTCTGCAGGGACCGGCGCTCAAGTACCTTGCCCAGCAGAAAAAGAATCAGCCGGACCAAGAGACCGTAAAAGAGCAGGCACAAAACCAGAAAAGGCCACCAGGCGATCAGGTTGCCGGTACTCAGGTGGTATATTCCTTCCTTCAGGATAATCCGGCTGCCCTCTATCTCGGCAAGACTTGGATAACTGGTAGCCTGAGAAACAAACCACGACCATGGAGTGGCGGCAAGCATGACAAATTTATGGATAGCGGCAGTGCTGAACTGCATGGTTGATTGCCAGCCGAAGGCCAAATCGCTGGTGGAGATCTTGATGAGGGTTGCCGCGAGCAGGCCGACATTGAAACCGATAGCAAAAAGCTGGCAGAATACAAAAATTGGCCAGTAGAAAAGCGAACCGTAGGTCCTGCTGTGCGCCTTCAGTATACCTAAGGCATGATTGGCACCGGCCCTCTTTTCCGCCGCTGCCGTGTGCAGCAGATGTTTATGGAAAAAGGTCATTATACCGCCGATCATTTTACGCAGAAGCAGAGCATAAAAAGAGGGTATTTTCAAGCTGGGCAGCAGTAAGCGAAGCAGCAAGGTGCCGAGAAGCAGGCCAACAAGGGCCAGTTGCGAGACAACAAAAAGGAGCAGGAAATGAAAAACGTTGACCGGGGTGGTACCGGTGTAGGTAAAAAATGAAAACCCAGCCGTCAAACCAGTCAAGATACCAAAAATAATTGCCAGGCTCCGGATGAGAAGATAGGCGTCGGCAAAGAGCGTGCCCGGGCTTTTATGATCAGGTGGGGGGAAGTTCTTGTCGATTCTTTTTTGCAGCCACGTGCCGAGCAACTGCCGGCTGGACGCATGGCCGGTTAAATTTCGTTGCTGCCGGGTGTCGAGAAAAATATTTCTGTCGCGCTGGTGCAGAATATGGTCATTAATATCTGCATCCAGATGCCGGAAGTATTCCAGATCGATGATATGTTTATAGCTCCAGTTGGTCTTCATGGAGCGCATTATACCAGAATGATAAGAGGGAGCAATAAAACCTCTTGAAAGTTATGTGAATCTTTATTTCCTGTTGGTCCTCATATAATTTTTTTCGCGGCAGAAAAATAATCAGCTATATTAGAATCGCTGGAAAAGGTTGTCAAGTTGCCAGGAAGTAAGCTAGGATAGTGAGGTCTTGATATTGCATTTTTATTGGTAATTAAGTCAACTTTTTTCAGGATCTTTTGTTCTATGCGGGTTCCTTGCACGTTTCGCTATTTTCTCAGGATGTTTCTGATAGTTATAAGTCTCAGTCTCCTGCCTTTTTGCCTGTTCGCCGAAGAAAAACCCAACGACGGGACCACTGCCGCCCCACCGGCGAAGGAGCAGAAAACGACTCTCATTCAGATATATTCCTGGGCGACTATCCTGCCTAAGGAGTTGATTGACCTGCAAAACGCTCTGAGCAAAAGAAATGAAATCGCTGCCATTGATACAGAAGTTACTACTCTCACCGAGGAGGCCGAAAAATTGCGCGCCGATATTACCAAGGCGCAAAAAGCTCCTGAGCTGCAGACTGCCCAGGTAACAGAATTTCAGGCCAGGAATTACAAAATTTCGACGCGGCTGAAAAACATCAGCGAGCCGATTACTGCGGCCATGACCAGTCTGTCGGCAAAAAGAAAAGAATGGCAGGCTAAGAAAGACCAGATAGCGGATTTTGACAAAAAAGAGACCCTGTCGCTGGCCTTGGCCAAAGAGCAGCAAAGAGAACTGGTGGGAACCATTGACAAGGCGCTGCAGCTTATCGGTGATCGGCTTAAACAAGTGTTGTCGGTCGGGAAGGTAATCGGCGATCTCCAGGTTCTGCTCTATTCGACGAACAGTGATTTACAGACGATGGATAATCGATTGCGCGCGATTTCCATCAAGCAGACCTCGCCCTCGATACTTTCCGGTGCGTTTTATACCAGGATCAACTTCGAGCTGTTTAAGCAAAGTTATGCAAACACCAGGCAGTTTGTCCTTGGTCAGCTCAAAAATGTGCAGAAAAACAGAAAATTCATCCTACTCAGTCTGTTTATCTTATGCCTGATATATTACGGGGTATACCGCACGAGAACGCTTGTTCCGGCATCATCACGCTGGTATCCCTTCGCAGTCAATCCACTGGCTACGACCGTCTTTATCGCCTCAAGCGTTAACACGTCAATCGCCATGATGCCGGTCAAATACGATCTGCCTCCGCAGTGGGAAGCATTGCTGCATATCCTGACTATGCTGGCCGCAACCCGGCTGACCAAAGATCTTATAGAAGACAAGCGGCGGCGGCAGTTGCTTATCCGGCTGATAATTTTTATGGCTATGGCGATGTTTATGGTCGTTTTGAATTTGCCGCAGATGCTGATCCTGCTCTATGTATTCTATGTGTCGGTGCTGGCTCTGGTCTATTATTTTTATCAGCTTGCCCGTATCAGGGGCAGAACTGACTTCAAAGCCTGGTTCTCTAGGCTCCTGGGTATTTTTCCGGCGGCGATTTTAGTATTGGGTATTTCCGGGTATGATCAATTCGCGGTGATTCTTTTTTCGACCGTGCTGTCGGCTATCACTGCCTGCCTTATTGTGTGGATGTTTTACCTGTTTTTTCTGGGTATTATCGATCTGGTTATCACCGTGCAGCCCTCTACTCTTTTGATTGAAAACCGGGAAATTATTTTGCGCAGCCTGCAGCCGATTGTCGCCTGGATGCAGATGGTTCTATTGATTGCCGTCCAGGCGGTTATCTGGGATTTTTTCCCCAATCTTAATGAGGCACTTGCCGGAATTTTCAACCTGGGCTTTATTTTTTCAGATCTGCATATTTCCCCTCGATTTCTGTTTACCGTTATCTTTGTCATTTATGCCGCGCTGCTTACCTCGAAAGCCATCCAGACCATTCTGTTAAACAAGGTCTTGCCGAGATATGGCGCGGAAAAAGGAGTCCAGCTGTCGATCACGCGACTGGCCCACTATGCCATTTTGACGATCAGCTTTGTGATCATGCTCCGGGTGCTGGGTTTTCAGCTCAACCAACTCGCTCTGCTTGGCGGCGCACTGGGCGTCGGTATCGGCTTTGGTCTGCAGGCCATTGTCAATAATTTCGCCAGCGGTCTGATTTTGTTGTTTGAGAGACCAATAAAGGTCGGCGATACCATCCAGATCGGTACCGAAATCGGCGAGGTCAAAAATCTCGGCTTGCGCGCTACCATCATCCAAACCTTTGATAACGCTGAAATCGTCGTGCCTAATTCCGATCTGGTCACCGGCCAGGTCACCAACTGGACTCTTGCCGAACGAAGGGTAAGGGTCAGAATCCCGGTTGGCGTGGCCTATGGAAGCGAGGTTGCGGAGGTCATCAGAATTCTTGAAGCGTGCGCTGATGCCAATCCGGTAGTGCTCAGTACCCCTAAGCCGAAGGCGTTTTTTCTGGCTTTTGGCGCCAGTTCGCTCGACTTTGAGCTTCGGGTATGGATTTCGGAATTTCTCGATAAGATGCAGGTCTTAAGTGATCTGAACCAGGATATTGAAAATGAGTTCTCCATCTACAAAATTGAAATACCCTTTCCGCAGACTGATCTGCATCTTCGTTCGGTGGATGAGGCTGCTGCCACCCGCATATGGGGAAATCCACCTTATTCTGGAGAAAAGACGCGCGCAGCGGAAAATCCTAACTCAACGAGTTGATGCGTCTCTTGTCGGACGCTGCCTGAAATGAAAAATTTAACATTACGATCGAAAACCCGAAGATCAAAATTCACCATTGTCGGCTGGACAGTCTTCCTTATTCTTTTCGCGGGCATGCTGTTATGGGCCGTTTTGACGCTCTATTTTACCTTGCCGCAAAATAGCGTCAAAGTGCCGATTATCGTCGTCTTTGGGTTGATATCACTGCTCTTGCCGCTGATCGTTCGTCCTCGTCGATACGGCATTCTGGTCTTCCTGGTGCTTTTTTTGCTGGTTGTCGGCTGGTTTTTCCTGCTGCCTCCCTCCAACACCCGGGACTGGCAAACCGATGCGACGGTGCTTGCCTCGGCTCAGATTAACGGCGATTCGATAACTGTGCGCAATATCCGTTTTTGCGACTACCGCACTGAAACCGATTTCACCTGCCGTTACTATGACAAGACTGTATCGCTGGCTTCGCTGCAGACCGTGGATCTCTTTCTGGTTTATTGGGGGGCGCCGAGTATCGCCCACACTATGTTAAGCTTTGGTTTCGCCGACGGCGGTTATATCTGTTTTTCAATTGAGACACGAAAGGAAAAGGGAGAAGAGTATTCAACGGTCAAAGGTTTTTTTCGCCAGTACGAGCAGATGTATATTGTCGCCGATGAGCGGGATGTCGTCCGGCTGCGGACCAACTTTCGCAAAGAAGATGTCTTCCTGTACCGCCTGCAGATCTCACCGACCATTGCGCGAAAGGTTTTCCTCGATTATCTCCGTTCGGTCAACTCGCTCAATACTACGCCGGAGTGGTATAACGCGCTGACCGCCAACTGCACGACCAGCATGCGTCGGCATAGCGTACCCTATAATCCCGATGCGAAATTTGACTGGCGGCTTATCGTCAACGGCTATCTCGATGAAATGATCTATCAGCGAGGATTTGTCGTCGATAACCTGCCCTTTGCCGAACTAAAACGACTGAGTTATATCAACCCAAAAGCCCAGGCGATATCCCGGGACCAGGATTTTTCGCTCCTTATTCGTCAAGGAATCCCCGGTATAAACGAATGAATAAAATTACCATCAGATATCCAAAGAAGAAAAAGCCGTCTTACTGCTCCGGCTGTCTCGGTTTTTCCGTGATGGGCCTATTTTTTCTCGTCCTGCTCTCAGCTTGTGCAAATCCAGTAGGTGTGATTCGTGTCTCCCCACAGGAATCCTATCAGCATACTATCGTCAACCCGATGAGTGAGGAAGAACTCAGTAACAGTTCCCTGGCCGTACTGCATCGGTATAATCTCCAGGATACATCTACTGCCGACTTGCCAAAGACCCTCCAGATTCTCCATGACCTCATTGTTCGAGACGATCGTCGCGATCTTCTCTTTGCCATTGCAGAAGTGAGCTATCTCTATGGTACGAAGATGAGGGAAAGTTCGAATTGGGAGAGCAATCGTCTTGCCCCGGATGCTTTTTTGCAATCGGCCGTCTATGCCTATCTTTTTCTGTTTGGCGAGGGACGTGAGGCTTTGCCTTCCGCGTATGATATCCGCTTCAGAGAGACCTGTGATCTTTATAATCGAGCCTTGTGGCAGGCTTTTCCGGAAAAGCCCGACCATAGTTTGACTATTGCTCCCGGGGTCCGCAGGTTGCCCGGCGGCATTCGCCTGCAGGTAGCTGTGCAACTAAAAAATAACGACTGGGATCCAACCCAGGTCGTCGAAATCTTTCCCGCCGACGCCTACAAGCCTTTCGGTTTCTCGGTAACCAATCGTACTCCCGGACTTGGTCTGCCTCTGATCGGCAAGACGATTAAAACCAAGGAATCGCCTGACGGCGGTACCTTGCCGATAACCGCTTTTCTGCGCCTTCCTGCGACTACCAATGGTATTCTGGCGGACAATTCCATCGTCGATCTGGAGTTTTATTCTGCTTTTGAAACTGCCGATATAGAGGTAAACGGTCTGCTGGTTCCCCTGGAAACCGATACTACAACCCCTTTAGCGTACGTTCTGAACAGCACCAATTTATGGAACATCGGGGTCACGAGATTTCTCGTCGGCGGTGCAGTCAAAAAACGTATGCTTTTTGTTCAGCCCTATACGCCTGGTCGAATTCCGGTGGTTTTTGTCCACGGCACCGCCAGCAGTCCGGTGTGGTGGGCGGAAATGCTCAATACTCTGCGGGCCGACCCGCTCATCCGGCAGAAATTTCAATTCTGGTTTTACCAGTACAACACCAGCAACATGATCCTGTTCTCCGCCGCGGATTTGCGGAAAACGCTGGTGGAGACCATCAAGCAGTTCGATCCACGGCAGCAGGATGCCACTCTTCAGGAAATGGTTGTTATCGGCCACAGCCAGGGCGGACTTTTGACTAAGCTGACCGCTGTTGATCCCGGCGAGACTCTCTGGCGGGCAGTCAGCGATAAAGAGCCTGATCAGATGGGGCTTAGCCAGAGTAATGTAAAACTGCTCGAACAGCTGTTTTTCTTCAAACCGCTGCCCTTTGTCAAACGAGTGGTTTTTATTTCCACGCCGCACAGGGGCAGCTACCTGACGAAAAACTGGGTGCGTGAGCTGGTTCGAAAAATCATCGCTATTCCGGTGAACATTCTGACCCTTAATATTAATGAATTGAACATTCTTACCGCCGGGATGAAAATCCCGGCCTCCATGCGCAATGCCGTTCCAACGAGTATAGACGGCATGTCGGCCGACAATCCGGTGCTCCAGGCTCTGGCTGCATTACCACTTGAACCGGGTGTGGTTGGCAATTCGATCATTGCTGTCAAAGAAGGAATGGACATCGAAACCGGCAATGACGGGGTGGTTGAATACAGCAGTGCCCATTTGCCGGGCATGGAATCGGAATTTGTCGTCCGTTCGCCGCACTCCAGCCAGGAAAATTCTTTTACCATTGAAGAAGTCCGAAGAATTCTTCTCCAGCACATCGGCATTGAGGTTGACACACAGATGGATATTTTAAGCGGGGCCGAATAGTACGTATTGTTGTCTTCTTGCCTATCTTCGTGTTAAGTAGGAGCGATATTTATGACATCTCGATTGCGGATGTAATCCGCTTCATATGCGTCGTATGGTTATTTATAATTGTTCATTAAGGAGAAAATTATGCAGAAAAAAGCAGCAGTTGCTTTGTTGGCCATGTTCGCTTTGGCGATTCCTGCCCTGGCCATTGATTTACCCAAGGATGCCAAGCCAATATTTGACTCCTCATCGACAGCTTATTCATCGTCTTTCAGGTTTAACAGCCTGCTTGAGGCATATGGCCTGAAAATGGATCCGAAGGCGGTTTCCAGCGTTCCATCGTCTTATGCTAAACTTGTCGATGATAAAATTGTGTTCAACGACAGTTCAATTGCTTATTCTCCTGCCGATTATCACTCCATTCTCACCGCCTATGGTCTTGAGCTCTTACCGACAGCGGTGAATGAAAAATTGGTTAACCTTTCGTATGCGATTGTTAAAAATGATGCAATTACCTTTTCCGATGTATCGACGGCTTATAGTAAAGATGAGTGGGCCACGATTCTCAGTGCATATTCTTTGCCTGCAGTGGCCGCCCCAGCTCTGGTTGCGGTACCGGCCATGCCGGCGGACAGTGATGGGGACGGCGTAACGGATACAAACGACGACTGCCCCGATACACCCAGAGGAGTAGTGGTGAACGAGAGAGGCTGCTGGGCTTTCTCGGACGGATTGTTGTTTGCTTTTGACAGCGCGGTGATTAAGCCGGAATTCTATCCGGTGTTAGATGATACCAAAAGCGCATTCGACCAGAATCGAACCATGAAAGTGGAGATTTCCGGCAACACGGACAGTACCGGATCTGAGGCATATAACCAGAGATTGTCGGAAAAACGCGCAAAAGCTGTCATGGATTATATGATCAAAACAGTGGGTATTGACGCAAGTCGCTTGAGTGCCGTAGGGTATGGAGAGACCAGGCCTGCCTATCCTAACGATACAGAGGAAAATCGAGCAAAAAATAGAAGAGTTGTTTTTACTCCTGTAATGTAAATTGACTGCCTGAATCGACAATCTGACATTCGATCCCATTGCTGTTTTAGACCAGAGTTGGCCCCAAATGCCAAAGTGTGAGAAAGTGTAATTTTTTTGAAGGACTCGGTAATCGACCTCGATAGCAGTTGTCGTTGCAAGGGCTTTAGCCAAGGCCTGTTGAACGTGCGGGAGATCCGTGGGATATAGGGACCGCTTTAAACGTGCAAGACTGATCTGCTCATTTTCATCATAAGAAAACATCAATCGGATCTGCTTCGTGACCCAGAATATTTGTGTTCGATAATCATAATCCCATATACCGGCCCCAGCAGAATGTTTGGCCAGATCCAGGCGTTCCGCGCTTTCACCCAGCCTTCTGTCATCAATTTTTCGGGCCGGTGCATTGCTGAAAATCTGGGAAACCAGTGTTAGTCTTCTCAAGCACCTTGGGCTGGAATCGGAATGCCCTTTCCCCAATGTGATGTTTACCCGCAGGGGATAAGCGGTGACATGGTGATATCGCAGAATGCAGGAGGTTCAGAAAAATCTGTTTCAATGTATTAATTTTCTAAAGTAATAAAGGAAACAAGGCGTGGCGATTATCATATTTATGAAATCGTCTCAGAAAAAACATCAATGCACGGAGGTACATTAAATGAAGAACACACGTTCAAAATCATTGAAGACCATTTTGTACTGTATGCTCACCCTGTTGTCGGCGACCTATTTCTTTGGCGCAGCCGCGGCAGTAAAAGCCGATGAGGCGGATGCCAAGAGGATTCTCAAGGCCATGTCCGATTATCTGACGGCACAAAAGTCCATCTCGTTTGGATTCGATACCACCCTGGAGGTTGTCACCACAGAAGATCAGAAACTCGCCCTTGCGAGTTCAGGTACCGTCACGCTCAATAAGCCAGACAAGATCCGGGCCACCCGCTCCGGTGGATTTGCCGACACCGAGCTATTATTTGACGGAAAGACTATGACTTTACTCGGTAAAAACCTCAATCTCTACGCTCAGATTGAAATTCCCGGCACTATCGATCATCTGATAAATGAATTGCATACCACTTACAACCGACCGCTACCTGCAGCAGATTTACTGTTATCCAACCCCTATGATTTGTTGATGGCCGATGTCGTCGACGTAAAAGACCTTGGCAGCGGAGTAATAGGCGGCATTGCATGTGATTATCTTGCCTTTAGAACCGAGGACGTCGACTGGCAGATTTGGATTGCCCGGGGAGAGCGCCCCTATCCCTGCCGATATACCATCACCTCAAAGAAGATTAGCGGTGCACCGCAATATGCCATTCAGGTAAGGGACTGGAAGACTGGGAGCGAGGTTGCAGGAATCGATTATAGTTTTAAGAATACAACGCAAGCCGCAAAGGTTGAGTTGAAGGACCTTAAGGAAGCAGGTGTTATACCAGATAACTTCAAGAAAGGAGACGCAAAATGAAAATGTTAAAAATACTCGGTATGGTATTGGTCGTCGGCAGCATCTTGACCTTCGGAAGCGAGATAGCCGAGCAGTATTCGGTTCCCGGAGCGCAGTATCTGGTGCCGTCTGCTGAAGCAATTATCGGCCGTCCGCTTACCCCGGTGAGCTATGCCGGGGTGGCGCGGCGTTCGGTCCGGCGTACTGCATATCGCGTCTACTAAGGGCTTTCCGAATCCCCATCTCTGGACAGTCTACTTGGGCAGATACGTTCAGAGTCAAGGGATGTGAAGAGCTTTTGAGCAACATCTTCTTTATGGTTCGAGAAAACAGGACCCGGCATGATTCAAGTGAATCATTGGCCGGGTCCCTTTTAATCCCAAAAAGAATGTTCATTGCCTCAACCACGGGTGCATGGGGTACGATTTTTCTATAGAAAGTGTAACATAAACATAACATAATGAAGGAACATCATATGAAAGCGGTCAGCTTGTTTGCCGCATTAGCGATTTCAATTGTTATCATTGTCTTCTGTTCGTTCATTTGCTTCGCTCAGCAAGTCACTGGCGTGTTGGGTTCACCCAATGTTACCACTACCATCGGTGGACAGCAGCTGCCGCCACCCGATCCGAATTTCGGGGGCTGATTAAGAAGCTTCGGAGTCGAAACCCTGATGGGCGCCTCGAGTCGCTGGTGGGCATGTTGATTTACGGCGTGGCCGTCACGCTGTATCTCGCTTATGTCGGCTTTTACAGGAGGTCTAACCGGCATATTATTGTGGCCGGCGGTCGTCTTCACCTTATCCTGACGAGACTTTTAATACGGAAATCATTGAGCGATAAAGAGATAAAAAATAAAGGAGTGCTGCTACCGACTTAAAAGGTTTGTCGCGGCACTTTCGTATGTCGTCAACGAATGCATGAAGAATTGGACAGGTTTTACTCACATGGCTACAGGAGAAAGACAGCTGCTGCAACCTATGGATGAGAATTCTGTAGAGCTCAGCGGACGCTGGACCAAAACGTTACAAGATGGAGGTGCAAAATAAGACAATAACCAGAATTAGTGTTATCCACAGAGGGAGAACTTCAAGAACCTCGAACGTCAATTATAACAAATAATAAGGAGTAATATGGATTCAACGCAATTGGTTAAAAAACAATCCCTGGCTGCTGCCGTTCTTATTCTGCTGATGTTGTGCTTGGTGAACAATGCCGCAGCTGCACTGGAAACAGACACATGGCAAAACGAACTCACTCTCTATCTTTGGCTTCCCAGCATTGACGGCGACTTAAAGTATACACCTCCCGGGGATGGCGGCGATGTTCTCATCGATACTTCCGACATCCTGGATTCGCTTAATATGACCTTTATGGGCAACTTTGTAACCCAATACAATAAATGGTCATTTGGCATGGATGTGATTTATCTGGACTTAAACAACGACAAAGACACAACCACCTTCAGAGGCGGGGTGCCGGTGAATGTCCATGCAGATCTCAACCTACAGGGCTGGATGCTATCAGGTCTTGTTGGCTATGATGTGGTACAGAACGATCGGGTGCGACTTGCTGCTATTGGGGGGCTGCGCTATTTCACAATTGATTCGGATACAGATTTAAGTCTATTTGGATCAGGTCCTTTAGACCCGCAGACCTCCCTGTCTCATTCCGCTGATCTGGTGGATGCCGTCGTCGGGGTAAGAGGCAGCATCATGCTGTCTGAGCACTTGTTTTTGCCTTATTATGCCGACATCGGTGCCGGTGACTCAGACCTGACCTATCAGCTTTATACTGGAATAGGCTACATGTTTTCCTGGGGTGACGTCAAGCTGGGTTACAGATACTTGAAATACGATCAAGATGATAAATTTTTACAGGACTTCGAATTCTATGGTTTTATGATGGGGGTGGGGTTCCGTTTTTAGTCGGGCCTTTCCCGAATTCCGGGAATATGCAATCTTTTTCATTCGCGCACCGCTTGAATGTTCTGAAAGAAGATAACCAAGAAAAGGACCAGCCTCATAAACACATCGGAGTGTTGGTCCTTTTGATATAAGTTTGCGGATAACTTTATTCCGTAGATTAATATCGATCTCGATTTTACCATAATACCTGACTGAGCTACCTCCCTCATCTGTTATGCCAATTGGGATTGAGTTTTTGTAGAAATCTAAACCGCTCTTTTTTATAGAAATACATACAATTCGGTAGTTCCTGGTCATTAAAATGATGATGTGAAAATGCAAAAACCATTTGACTGGCCAAGGGGACTTTTTTACAACTTTCGGGTGATGATTTTGCCGCTTTTATGGATAATGTAAAATAATATCAGTCTGTCTGCATAAAGACGGTGCATACATGACCACCGCCCCGCAGCTGATAGGCTGGTTGTTTAGCCGAATGGGCTTATATTTTTAGCTCCATTATCGGCCTAAGACCGCAGAACAGTATGTAATTGTTCTGCGAAGCTCCCTCTTAGCAGGCAGGCAAGAGGGCAACTATCCCCTGGTGCAGACACTTCCCGCACCTTCTAAGGAGAAAAAAATGGCAAAAGACAAGAAAAAAGAATGCGACAAGAAGGAATGTAAGAAAAAAGACGAGAAAAAGAGCAAAAAGAAAAAAGATAAAAAAGGCAAGAAAGATAAAAAGAAATAAACGCCCGAACAGGAGCCGCAACAAAATACGCGACTCCTGTTCAGTGATCTGGAGATTAATTTGAAGCCTGCAGGATTATAATTTAGCCCAATATGATGGTGAGATAGTCCCCCGCTTAAATTGCCGGTGCAGGCAATGGTAGAGGTATCGTCAAAATCTATTGTGCAGGAGGTTTGTGTTATGGATGAGAAGCCTCGCCTGAAAAACTGGTATCGGAATCGTCAATCGGAAATTGGGCTGGCTTTCACGACTGATGAACTGCAGCGTGATGCGGTGTTGGTGAGTTACCAACGGAAATAAAATAAAGCTTTCAGCGCATGCCTGGAGGGAAAAGTCTAGGTGATTAAATAATAGGGAAGATGATAAACATTTGTGACTATTTCGGATTGTAATTGTCTGTATTTGTCTGGAATCAATCTGTTGTGAGAGAGGAGTTTGAAAGGAGATATTATGAACATAAGAGGAATACAAAAGAAATGCTCTGGAGTTCTGGTCCTCTTCCTGATGATCATGCTGGTAATTCCGCCGGGAACATATGGACAGGAAGGAGCTCAACATGTTTTCAAGCAAGAAGAACTTGATCAGATTCTTGCACCCATTGCGCTGTACCCGGACTCGCTGCTTACCCAGATACTGATGGCTTCCACCTACCCGCTTGAGATCGTTCAGGCGGATCGATGGGCAAAGCAGAACAAGGCTCTTACCGGTGACAACCTGGCAAAGGCCCTTGAAGGCCAGACATGGGATCCGAGCGTCAAGTCTCTGGTGAATTTTCCTCAGGTTCTTGACATGATGAACGAGAAGATTGACTGGACACAGAAGCTGGGTGACGCGTTCCTGGCCCAGCAAAAGGAAGTCATGGACACGGTCCAGAGTCTCCGGAGAAAAGCGGAGGCGGAGGGCAATCTCAAGACCACCAAGGAACAGAAGGTTATCGTCGAGAAAGAAACGATAATCATCCAACCTGCCAACCCGCAAATTGTCTACGTCCCTACCTATAACCCAACCGTAGTGTACGGATCATGGTGGTATCCCTCCTATCCGCCGTACTACTATTATCCACCGGGTTATGCGGCGAGAACGACCTTTGCTTTCGCAACCGGTGTTGCCGTTGGTGTTGCCTGGGGGTATGCGTGGGGGCATTGTAACTGGGGTCGTGGTAATGTCGATATCAATGTAAATCGAAATATCAATATTAACAGCAATATAAATAGAAACAAATATAAGGCCCAGTATCAAGGCACGTGGCAGCATAACGCGAGCCATCGTGGAGGGGTCTCTTACCGGGATCAGCGAACTGCCCAAAAGTATAACCGAGGGACTGGGAGTGAAGCTGCAAGATCACGTGAAGCGTACCGTGGTAAAGCCGAGGCAGGAAGGCAGGGCCTCCAGCGAGGCGATGCCGACCAGTTCCGAGGGCAGAATAAGGAACAGCGCAATTCCGGCGGCAGAAATGTCGATAATCGTCCATCTGGTAGCAGGGATGTCAGCAATCGTGCAGCCGGTGGCAAAGATGTGCGCAATCGTGCGTCCGGTGGTACAAAAGTGAGCAATCGCAATTCTTCCGGCCGGAGTAGCAGCGCATATTCCGGTGTCAACAACAGCCGTGCGACAAAGAATTATAGTAGTCGTGGAAGCTCAAGCAGGCAGTATAGCGGTGGCGGTGGTGGTGGGCGAGGTGGTGGCGGTGGTCGAGGAGGCGGCGGTGGGCGCAGGTAGCCCAGGTGGGATCCGGCCGCTGAAAGTTTACTTTTATGATCACAAATAAGGGGGAAAAATGTTTCCTATAGAGAATAGACATAAGAAAACACCAATCGTTGCCCTGATAATGATGTGCTCCATACTTCTGGTTGGGCATGTACCTGCTGCTTCGGCCCAGAAAATATTTGCCTCACCGGCGGAAGCGGTGTCGGCATTCATCGACGCTCTTACCCAAAATGACCAGAAGCAACTCATGGCCATACTGGGTCCTGAGGGTGAGTCAATTCTGAACTCTGGTGATCCTATAGCAGATCAACAGGGAAAGGATGACTTTTTGCAAAAGATTGGAGAAAAGATCGCGCTGGAGAAAGATGGGCCGACGAAGGCAATCCTGTTGGTCGGTGAAAATGAGTGGCCCTTTCCCATCCCGATTATCAAGAAAGAACAAGGTTGGTACTTTGATACCGGCGAGGGCAAAGAAGAGATCCTCAACCGAAGGATCGGCAGGAATGAGCTGTTCACCATTCAAACCTGTCTGGCTATTGTTGATGCCCAACGCGAATTCGCGATGATGGACAGTGACGGTGATGGGATTATTGAGTATGCGGAGAAGTTTATCAGTGATCCCGGAAAGCGTAATGGTCTCTACTGGCCGACGGCAAAAGGTGAGGAGCCGAGTCCACTGGGGGAACTTCTGGCAAAGGCCTGGGAAGAAGGATATACCGAGCTTGACTCCCTTGATAAACCTCAACCCTATTACGGATATTACTTCCGAATACTGCTGCAGCAGGGCAGTAACGCACCCGGAGGTGCTTACGATTATATGATCGGCGGCGATATGATTGGCGGCTTTGCCGTTGTCGCCTATCCGGCGCAGTACAACAATACTGGCGTCATGACCTTTATTGTCAACCATGACGGTGTTATTTATCAACAAGACCTGGGGGTAGATACCGAAAAAGTTGCCAAAAGCATGACGATTTTCGATCCTGACAAGACGTGGGTGCGGGTTGAATAAAGGCTGGGGAAGGGCGACTGTTAACCTGTCTCGATGAAAATGCCAAAGATGTTTCAAAGCGTTGCCAAGAAGCGATGGCCGAGGTGGTATCGGAATAACAACCTTGATTAGTAATGGTGGCAGGAGTAAACAATACATCCGATGCCGTCAAAGTACCTGGGGGCCTCCTCGAATTCTCAATGTGGTCGCCTGTTCCGGGCCAGCAGGAAAAAACATACGTCTGTTGCAAGACCGGAGCACGAGCGGCTCTGGCAACGAAAACTCTCAACAATCTGGGGTATCCTAATGCAATTGCCGTCGACACCGGGGGCCAGGCCTGGGTTAAAGCCGGTTATCCGGAACAGACCTCTATCTTTGACGAGACCGTGATACTCCAGCCTGCACGCTGAACGACGACAGGCGCCTAGTAATTACCACAAACTGTGAGATCTTAGAACGGCTATCCCTATGACACTCTTTTTTGCTGGTGTGGGCCCTGATCAGGAAGTTGGCAGTTTTGCGGAACCGTTTCAGCAAGTCTGGATAATAGGTTTTTATTAAAGGGAGGAAACATTGAGAAAGATAAAAGAGGTCGTTGCCGGTTCAATGTTGGCTGTAATGATGGCAGGGGGCGCCTCAGCCGGAGGGGAGACAGATAGGGCTTTGTTGCTGGAATTGAAAAAAATGATCGAACAGCAGCAGCAGCAGATTAATCAACAAGCCCAAGAAATTTCCCGTCTCAAGGAATTGGTCCAGGTTCCTGAGGGCGGGGGAGACAACCAGCCACGCGAACCTCTACCGGAACCGGTGGGGGATAAGGCGATAGTCTCCACTTTTGAAAATGTTGATATCAATCTTTACGGTCAACTTAATAAGGGCGTCCTGTACGCTGACACCGGTGACGCCAGTACAGTCGCCTTTGTCGACAATAGCAACTCCCAATCACGGATAGGTATCAACGTATCCGTCGATCCTGCCGAAGAGTGGAAGATCGGTGGAAAAATAGAATACGGCATTAAATCCAACGCAACATTAGATGTCAGTCAGGAAGATTCAAACAATGCTACCTCGGTAACCTGGAATTTGCGTCATGCCGACATCTTTATTAACAACACGACCTTTGGCAGGGTCTCGCTGGGTTACGGCAGCACCGCATCGGACAACTCCGCTGAGGTTGATCTCTCGGGGACGAGCGTTGTCGCCTATGCGGACGTTGCCGCCCTGGCCGGCGGACAGTACTGGTACGATACCGAAACTGATGACCTGCCGGGTCTGCAGGTTAAAAGTGTTTTTAATGACCTTGATGGTCTTGGCAGGGACGACCGGATACGCTACGATACACCGAGCCTGGCCGGATTCTCCATCGGCGGCTCTGCCGTTTCCGGTGATGCCTACGATGCGGTACTGTCCTATAGCCGGGTGTTTGGCTCTATCCAGATGGCTGGAGCACTGGCCTGGGCCAAAACCGGAGACATCTACCCCGATGCCGATGATCAATACGATGGCTCCTTCTCTGTTCTGCTGGGCAATGGGCTGAATGCCACCGTTTCTGCGGGCGTTCGCGATATGATGAGTGATACTCGCGATGACGGCACCTTCTGGTATGCCAAGCTTGGGTATCGGGCTGCTCTCCTCTCCTTTGGCAAGACTTCATTTTCTGTTGATTATGGGGAAAATGAGAATATCGCCAACAATGGCGAGACGGCTACAACCTGGTCGGTTGCCGCGGTTCAGGATATGTCCTCCTGGGGCACCGAAGTGTACCTTGCTTTTCGCAATTATCAACTGGACAGCGATCTGACATCCTTTGATGATGTCAATGCCGTCCTGGCCGGTGCCCGGGTGAAATTCTGATGCCAAAGGTCCGCAACTTGCTGCTTGTAGCCGGCCTGGCTTTTTTGGTAGCCGACTGTGGCGGAACTGCGTATGATTATAGTTCGGCCAATGATACAAAACCTGGACCCGGCCTGCTGTCGGGAGAAGATGGGGTGTTCAACGTAGTACGTGCCAAACCACATTCCCCTGTCGTTGAAAAAACGAAAGAAAAAAAGGGAGAGCCTGCCAGGCAGGAAGAGGTGCTTAAATCCGAGTGATGTTGTTACCAAGGCGATTACTGATTGCCGAACATCATGATCTAAGTTAAACTAACTAACGGTCAGGTTCTCCCCAGATAAGGTAATATATAAGCATTGGCAAAAGATATAATTGGTTAATCTTACAGCTTCTTTTCATAAATTAATATGTTGTCGGGAGAATTGCGGTATGAAATCTCAATGTATTTTTTTATTTCTGGTTTTCTCGGTTTTCTGTCAGCTCTTCCTGCAAACATCATCTTTTGGCAACACCAGTCAACAAACACCACCTGTCAGTCATCCGGATGCTGCCGTGGTGCAGAAACACAATCCGGGCGATACACTTAAAATGGCATCGCCGGCGGCAAAGCGGCAGCCCCGCCTGGACTTTCTTCTTAGATGGCTGCATATGCTCGATCGCCTTGAGAATGCTGAAGTTGACACCATCGGCGTTATGGCCTTTGCACCGCAGGTGCCCGTAGATCTGGCGAGAATTTTTATGATTTCCAAGGATCCCGGCGAAACCGGCCTGTGGGCAGTTTTCTGGCGAACAATTGTGGCTATCGGCCTTGCCCTGCTGGTAGTATCAGGGGTGCGGCGTATTGCCCATAGGAGCGTATCGCAATTTGAACAGCTTACTGCCCCGGCCAATGACACCTTTTCCTGTCTATGGGTTGGAGCCTTGCGGAGTATCCCCGCTCTAGCCGGCCTGGTGTTGTTGACGGTTACGGCGATCGCGGTTTTTTTGTTCTTGGCCGGAGAAATTTCCATAGGGGCGAGAATGCTGTTTCAGGTAGTTCTGGGGACAGTAATGGTTGGTTTCGCCTGCCGGATTATCGGGTTGATTATCTTTGCTCCCGATGACAAGAGCGTTCGTCCGTTTCTTTTAGGAGATGAGATTGCCATCCCGCTGTACCGCGCCTTTATTACCGCGGCTATGGTTCTCCTGTCGGGGATGCTGTTCGTGTATCTCATTCGGGAGCTGGGAGCTCTGCCCCAAACAGTCACGTGGGTGGCGATACTTCTCGGTACCATGGTCATTGGTGTCTTCGCTGGACTGGTCGTCTATCTGCGCCGGCCGGTTGCCGCCACCCTCCAGGCCGATAACAGCGTTGATGAGACCGGCTGGTTGGTCAAACAGCTGGCTGTGTACTGGCATGTGGTTGCGCTGTTTTATCTGTTGCTTGTCTGGTTTGTCTTTCTGGCTAGAGAGATTACCGGGACCATGCCTAATAACGGGTCCTTTCTCATCAGCCTGATCATTGTCCCGCTTTACCTGGTTTTAAGTCATGCCGGGTATATAGTTATCACCGCCGTTATCGATTCCCTCGGTCTTGGCACACTTCCGCCGGCTGATCATGAATTGGCCGGGAGAAATGCTGCCCATGAACAGCAGATCATCATCCGCAAAAGGGCAATTGTCCGTAAAACCATACTGATTTTTCGGCTGGTCCTTGCCGTGGTGCTCGCCATCTGGCTGTTCTCTCTCTGGGGCTACCAAATTCCATTTGCTCAGCGGGCGGTCAGAGCAATATTCGAATCGTTGGTGGTGATAGGTCTGGCACTTGTCGCCTGGCGATTTACATCGGCATATATTGCTCGGAAAATAGACGAGGTGGTGGAACCTCATGAAAAGAACGAAGAGGATGTCGATGATGAATTCGGTGGCGCAGTCGCCAGAGGGCGAAGCTATACCCTGTTGCCGATGTTGCGCAAAGTGATTGGTTCGACTCTTGTCGTCATGGTCATTTTGATAGTTCTGTCTTCTCTTGGGGTGAATATCGGCCCGCTCCTGGCTGGTGCCGGGGTTGTTGGTCTGGCCGTCGGTTTTGGCGCCCAAAAGCTTGTTTCGGATATTTTGTCGGGATTCTTTTTTCTTCTCGATGATGCCTTTCGCGTCGGCGAGTATATTAAGACCGGCTCTATTCAAGGCACTGTCGAATCCATCACTTTAAGAAATGTCATGCTCCGGCACCATCTCGGCATGTTGCAGGTAGTGCCGCACAGCGACCTTGGGGCGGTTACCAACTTTATGCGCGGCGGTATGGTCATAAAATTTCCTCTTGAGTTTCCATATGATACCGATATCGATAAGGTGCGCAAGATTATCAAACAGGTCGGCCAGGATATGATGGAAGACGAAGAAATGGCCGATGCTTTTCTCCAGCCCCTTAAATCCCAGGGCGTCTATAATATCAGCAACTCGGTGATGGTTATCCGGGTTAAATTCACCGCCAAGCCCGGCAAACAGTTCCTCATCAAACGAGAAGCGTTCCGGCTGATAACTGAAGCGTTAAAAGCACGAGGCATTCATTACGCCCATCGCAAAGTTATCGTTGACTTTCCGGACAGCGTCCAGAAAACCCCGGTAGACCAGCAGGCCAATGCCAAAGCCCTGCAGGCCGGCGGAGCGGTGGCTGCGGTATTGGCTGCCGAGGAAGAGGCAGAGAGAATGAAAGCGGAAGAAGAAAAAAAATGATGACTATTTTCTCTCATTGGTTCTGCATACATGGGATATCATGGCGAGCCAGGAAAAATAAATATTCCGGCTTCTGCAAGTCTTCTTGACAGGATCCAAACTCCTCTTAATATTCTACTTATCAGTTATGAAAAAAAGAATAAGAAGTTAGGAAGAGACTTTTTTTTGAAGCTGAGTTTAAAATCTTAAATGGATGTTTTATTGTGGGTCGTCAATTGCCGGTTGACGTGCATGCATCGTTTCAACACCTTTGAGAAGATGCAGTGCTTAACAGGCTAATTTGGTTTTGAGAATCATAGATTCGGCAAAACTGTAACATCAGAGAGAGGATTGGAATGAAAAAAACACCGGTTTTATTATTTTTTGCTTTACTTTTTGGGTTTTCGAGCGTTGTTGTTGCGGCTACCGCGGAGGATTATTCATCCACCATCAATGTCTTTAAGTCTTCACCCGCAGTAAAAACATTCTTCAATAATGCATATGGCTACGCAGTCTTCCCCAACATCGGCAAGGTGGGGTTTGTCATAGGTGGTTCTTATGGTAAAGGGCAGGTTTATAAAAGTGGCAAAGTAACCGGTACAACAACGGTTATTGAGGGATCTATCGGATTTCAGGCGGGCGGCAAGGTATTCAGTCAGATCGTTTTCTTTGAGGACAAACGCGCCTATGATGAATTTACCAGTGGGAATTTTGAATTTGATGCGACCGTTCAAGCCATCGCCATAACAGCGGGAGCTGACGCCCAGGTTGGAACTGCCGGCAGTAGTGCCGGGGCCAGTGCCGGACCCAAGACCGGTGTGCAGGCGAAAACCAAGTATACCAAAGGGATGGCCACCTTTGTACACGCCAAGGGCGGTCTGATGGCAGAGTTCTCAGTCAGCGGCCAAAAATTCACCTTTCAGCCGATGTAAGAGAAAACGCAATGACAGAAACCAGAAAAACCTGTTGCACGAGTGGTCTTTGTTGAGGGGATTAAAAGGATTGTAACAAGAAGAGGGATCAGCGATACCGTAAATGAGTTGTCGCTGATCCTCTTTTTTTTCATCTTGCAGCATTCTGTGTGGCCGTATCTCACTCCCTTCTAATGGCTACTTATTGACTCGCCTGATGATAGTAACGATTCAAATCGAACAGACCCGACTGCACCGGCTCATCCTTGTTAAATCTATCCTGAAACCAATCATAATATTCCCAGAAATTTTCGTTGGCCCGGTTGATGCCGTATTGGTGAAAGCGCTGTCGGTCTTCTGCTGCAGTCATCTTATCGAAATTGGTCAGGAGGTTAAAAAAATCCGGCAGGTCGTCCTGGGCAATATCAATAAAATAGTTGGGATAGGAGCCGTGGAACCCGGGGATAAAATCGGCATTGTCTTTGTCCGGCCTGAGCGTGGCCTTCTCATCGAATAAAAAATCAACGTTGTCGTGCCAGCGATTAATGATCATTGACACTACCGCATCATCGCCATTGTTTTTGCGAATCCGAATATAGACTAAATTGGCGTTGAAGCTTCTCACCGCCGAAAAAAAAGCGGTTCCCGGCCTGGATACTGCCCGAAAGGCCTGCAGGTAGTCAGCAAGAGTTTCATATTTTGCAGGCAGAGGGGGATATACTGCGCCTGCCGGCAGGTAGTTGACCCGGTCGAAGCTGATATCGGTCTCGGGGTTGAGATGCTGTTTGACCACATGTTCGATGAATTCCTGTTTTGGATTGTCGGTCTGGTAGGAGATTTTAGTCGGGATTCCTGCATCATAGTAGGCAATTTTGTTCAATTTCACTCCGATGTTCCAGGATTCGACCATGGCCTCTCGGTCTTTTTCGGGCATGAAACCGAGAAAGTAACTTTCCCCTTCTTTGCGTAGGCCATCCATATAGAGTCGAACCGCCAGCTGATGGCCGAGGGTGCCGTAAACATCAAAGCCGGCGACCAGGGCGTAATAGAGTCTTTCAACGAGAGGATAATCCATCACCCACAGCGTGCGGGGCAGACCACCGAGCGCGCCTTTATGCACCGAGGCGCTGTCAAAATGACGATAAACGGTAAGCAGCGGTGCGTCGCCCGGTTTGTCGCCTTTCCAGATGCTGTCATAGCCCTGCCCAAGATAATTATTGGCCATATAAAATTCCTGTCGAGCACGGTAATAGCTGACTCTTGCCTTGTGGTAGGTCTTGCCGATAATATCGACTACAGGAAATTGACTGCCTTTTTCAATCGGCATGATCAGGTTATCTTTCTGCAGTTTTAGAAAAGCCGGATTGATGACACTCAAGTCGTGAGCCGGGTCTAAAAACATCACCCAGAATTGATCATGGATGACATTCACGGCGATCTGTCCGCGGCATACCGGTCCGCGGATGAAGGTCATAATGATATAGTGGGAATTATCGAGGAGGAACTGGTATCTCGAGCGGGGTGGGATTTGTTCAAACAGAACAAAGGGGTTGGCGCTCTCTTTGGTGTTATAGCCCATCAGATGAGGGTGCTGCAGCCATTCCGGTTCGATAAAAAGCTCTTTGAAACGGGCCAGCTGCTGGTCATCAAAGGGAAAGACCATATGGGTTTTATGGACAATGGTCGAGTGGATTTTCCGAAAGCGGTAGAAGAAGTCCGACACTTCGGGATCATCATAGGGTCGAACTGTGTCGATCAGCTCGACTGGACTGCCCGGCGGAGTTTTAGAGCGCAGCAGCTCATAAAATTCGTTGGTCGATGGAGCGAATTGTATATGGGCCAGAAACAGGTGCTCATAGAGATAGCGGGCGGTCATGGCATATTTGGGATCTTTATTATTTAAAAAAGTTTCCCATTTGGCGATCTCCACCGTATCGGCGGCCATCGGGGTGGTTAATTTCTCCTGTTCGGCGGGCGATGGTCCTTTTGCTCCCTGGGCCAGCCATCCGGCGATCAATTCGAATTCTTTCTGCTTCAGAGGTGGGAAGCCAAAGGGCATGCCGTTATTCGGGTGCTTGCTGAGATAACCGCCAAGTTCGATGCTGGTGGCCGAACAGGTGAGGTCTTCCGCTTCTGAGAAATAGTTGCCGGTGATCCGTGGATTTTTCATTTTATGCTGCAGGATCTGCAGCATCAGCGAATTGTTGAAGCCATTGCCGGCCGTGTTTTCGGTGACGGTATGAAAATCTTTCTGGCGCCACTCTGCCGTCGTCTGGGCATCGATAAACAGCCTTGTTGGATCCATCGGAGTCAGGCGGGTGGCATTATAGACCGCGTTTTTGGTGCCGCCCCTATCGATACCTTCGTAGGAGTTCAGTTTGAGCTGGCAGGGGGAGTTATAGCAGGAGTGGCAGACGGCACAGCGTTTATCCAGGATGGGTTTGACTTCATGTAGGTAATTGACAGGGTAGCTGGGAAGCTCTACGGCAATGGGTTCCGGAGCTTTTTGGGCACATCCGGGCAAAATCAGCAATAGCAGTAATATTAGCCGCACCATTTTTTTCATAATTGTTTCCTGGAATTCTTTATTCGCTCTTTGTCTCTGGGGTTTCAGCTTTTGGTGACTGTGCCGGGGAGGCATACCAATGCTCTTTTTTGACTATTTTGGCAGATTCGGTGTCACTGATATAATGTGGGGTCATGATAGCCACCTCATATTCGTTGAACACGTCCTGTATATTTCGATGCAGCTCGGCATAAATCTTCGGGATCTGATCCGCTTTTCTGGTATAGACGTTCAATTCATAGCTAATACTGAAATCTTCCAGGGCTGTCTGCAACACAAAGGGTTCTGTTCGTGGCTGCAGGCCTTCGGTTCGTTCCGCCGCCATAAGCAGCATTGCCTCGACCTGCCGCCAGGGAACTTCATAGCCTATGCCGACGTTGGTATGCAGAATCAGCCCATATTTATCGGCCATGGAACTGTAATTGGTTATTTCCCCATTGAGGATTGTCGAGTTGGGCACAACCACTTCTTCATTTTTCAAGGAACGCAGATGGGTGACCATGGAGCGTATGCGTGTGACATCACCGACATTGGTGCCGATCCTGATACGATCGCCCACCCTGAAAGCGCGTCTGTAAGTCATGGTATAACCGGCAATGATATTGGCGATAAGTGATGAGGAGCCAATTGAAAACAGCACCCCAAGCAACAGGGTTATCCCTTTGAAAGCCTCCGATCCGGACCCGGGCAGGTATGGGTAGGCAACCACTAACGCTAAAATGATCATCAGGGCACGAACAATCTGGAAAGTGGGCCATGCCCATTCGGCATCGAATCCGGAAATCCTTATCTGGCCCTGATTGATACCGTCAAAAAAAGCATATGTCAGGCGCAGCACAAAGCGGATGACGAAAAAAAAGATAACCAGGAAAAACAGGTTTGGCAGATAGTCAATTATTGCCCAGCTCATCGATATTAACGGGGTGACTATATAGCCAAGCAAGGTCTGCGAGACATAACGGGTCCAGGGAAAAAGACTTAATACCGAGTCAATGAAGAAATAGACAACCCCAAGGATAAGCACTGCCCGGATCAAGTGGGTTATGGTCTCGAGTACTCGCCATATATATTGTGATTTCAAAAGCTTATAAGACTTTGCTTCCAGCTTGTCGATTTCGCGGCTAAAACGCTTTTCAATAAATATTTCGACTCTTTTAAAAAACCACAAGAGCATAAAGAGCAGTACAGACAAAAAAACTGTCCAACCAAGAGCCCGTATGGATTTTTCGAGGAGAACCTTGCTCTTCCGCTCGTTGCGGTAATTATTTATCGATTTGATAATATTTGGAAAAACCAGCTCTTCAGCTAGATCTATGGGAGAAAAGTTCCCTTCTAACTGGGCATCTTCCTTGAAGTAATCAAGAATATGTTGCTCTCCGGCAAAAATTTTTACCAGAGTGTCGTCCACCTTACGCAAGACCAAAGTATTGGGATCGAAGGCATTGTCCTGGGCCAAAAGCCTGATTCTCTTGGTAATTGCCTTTGCCCTTGCTCTGGCAGGGACGGTCGGGGAGCCGGCTACGCGAAAAAGCGCTATGCCGTCGACGATGATTGTCGCTTCATCGATCCCCTTTTCATCATGTCGTTCGGTTTGCAGTGGCTCTTGTGCATGCGATACATCTGCAGAGGACACGGCTGTAATCACCAATGTCAGGATAAGGCAGAGACGCTTAAAAAAATTAGAATGGTGTTGCGGGTGATAATAAGTGTGTGGCATGGTTCGGCGAACGTTTACAGTTATGAGGTTATGAAGATTTTTGTCGGCTCCCAGTGGCCGGTTGTGATTGCCTTGTTCTTACCAAAAAGACAGGAAAATTAATTCTAACTGCACCAGCTAAGAATCGTCAATGAAGAATAAATTGCCAGGCGCGCCGGGATAAATTATTTTATCCCGGCAGAGGATGGCTGATTCATTCCAACGTACTGCGTGCAGAACCTTTAAATAAACTGATTTTTATGGAAAGACAAAAAGATAGCTATTTCAAAAGAAATGTTTTTGGCGTAGCTATTGTTGAATTTTTCTGGGGGCTGGGGTTTCCCATAGTCCTGGAGTCGACATTTTTACAGTTGTTTCTGAAAAAACTCGGCGCATCGAGTTTTACTATCGGGATTGTGCCGGCACTGTTTATCTTTGGCGTCTCGACTTTTCCTCTTTTTTCCACGTATCTCTCACGCAACCACCGCTTTAAAAAGCCGCTGGTCGCGCTGCTCCACCTTATTTCCGGGCTGTCGATTGTCTGCCTTGGTCTGTCCCTGCTGGTGGTCAGGAACAGTACCGAGGTGTTGCCGCTGTTCTTTTTCTTCTACACCATCTTCTCGTTGTGTATGGGCTTGACTATCCCGATCTGGCTGAATTTCTTAGTGCGGATTTTTTCCGTAGCGAAGACAGTGCCGGGCCTGGGTTATATGATGCTGGCACAAAACATAGGCAAGGTCGTGTCGAGTATTTTTATCTTAAAAGTCGTCGAGAAATATGCCTTTTCTCTTCATTCTTCAGCTTTTGTTTTTATCGTCACCGGACTACTCTTTTCTGTTGGCTCTCTGTGTTTTTTCCTGACCAAAGAGATTGCCGATCCCAATGATCCGAAGCGGGATACGCTGTCGTTTTTACGTCATACCCGGCAGTCATTTACCGAGATTCTCGGTAATCGCCGATTCCTCAGGTTTTTGGCGGCGGATCTCGATTTTTATGTAATTCTCACCACGCTTTCTTTTTATGCCAACTATGCAACCGGTTATTATGGGGTGCACCCAGCGATTGCTGCCGGGGGTTTCGTCGCGTGCATTTACAGCGGGTCGATAACGGTAAATATTTTTTTGGGCGCCCTGAATCTGCTTCGTTTGAAGCACAAATTCATACTGGCAAAAGTGATAACTTTCTTATTACTGGTATTGCTGGTAGTTCTACCGGGAACATGGTCTTTTTTCCTGATCAGCTATATGCTTGGCCTGGTCCGGGCGGTACGTAATATGGTCTATCCGCCGATGGTCAAAAGATTATCCGGCAAGAGTGATTCCACCGCATATTTTGCCTTGGCACCGATTCTGACCATCCCGGTCGGCTCGGGTTTTCCGCTTCTTTTCGGTAAATTACTCGATACTTTATCCTTTATGCAGCAGGACGCCTATAAAATACTGTTTTTCTGCTCGGCGCTCTTTCTCCTGATGACGATTTATCTCAGTTTAAAAATAGATTTCTGTGAAAACAACTGACGGTTGATGGTAGTATTGTCGCTGATGAAAAGGAGAGAAATCAAGCTGTTTTTTTTGAATATACCAGGCGAGGTAAGGGTATGAAGAACTTTGTTGCGACCTTCTTACTGCACCTGCATCCCCGAACGGTACCGCGGGAAACAATCCGCTTTACCCTCAGTTTTGGCCTTGGCGGCATGGCGGCCACCCTGTTTCTGGTCATGGTGGCTAGTGGGCTGCTGCAGTTGCTCCAGTACGTGCCAAATCCGGAGGGGGCTTATCTATCCATAGAGCGGATGTATGGCCCGGGAGTGTTTGGCGGCTTTATCAGAAACATCCATTTCTGGTCCGGCAATCTTCTGGTCATCGTCACCGTGCTGCATCTTCTGCGGGTCTTCTTTACCGGCGCCTGGTCCGGGATTCGGCGGATAAACTGGATTCTCGGGATCTTTATTTTTCTTTTGCTGCTTTTTGCCAATTTCACCGGCTATCTGCTGCCCTGGGACCAGCTTGCCTATTGGGCGGTGACTATTTTTACCAATATGGCGGCGTCTATTCCGGTTGTGGGCGACTGGCTTGTGTCCACGCTTCGAGGCGGCAGTGAGGTCGGATCAGCGACCTTGAGTATTTTTTTTGCCTTGCATATAAGTGTCCTGCCGTTTCTGCTGGTTATACTTCTGGTTTGCCATTTCTGGCTGATCAGAAAGGCCGGCGGGCTGGTCCTTGGTAAGGATCGATCCCTCGACAGGATGCCGGTGAATCCGCACCTGATCGTCAAAGAAATAGCCACTGCCCTAATTCTCCTGGCCATTTTGACCATTTTTTCTGCTCTTATCGATGCGCCGCTGAGTGAGCCGGCCAACCCAGGGGAAAGTCCCAACCCGGCCAAAGCGGCCTGGTATTTCATGGGGTTGCAGGAACTGCTCCTTCATTTCCATCCATCGTTTGCTCTTTTTATCATCCCATTGCTTATGCTTGCCGGTTTGCTTGCCCTGCCTTTTATAGAGAAGGCAAATCTGCCTGAAGGACTCTGGTTTGGCGGACGAAAAGGGTTGAAGCCGGCTGTATTGGTTTTTCTGGTCGGTGTTGTTTTGACCATTGCTGCGGCATGGGGGGACGAAATCCTCTTGCGGTCGCAAAGTATTAGTAATGCCACGAATCTTTTTGTTTTTCGCGGTATTCTGCCTCTCTTTATTGTACTTTTGCTGCAGATCGGATTGTACTTTAGTCTGAGAAGGATGGCTGGTTACACTCGTGCCGAGGCGACGATGGCAGTTGTTGTCACGCAGCTGGCGATTATTGTTGGGCTGACCGTCATTGGTATCTGGTTTCGAGGGGCAGGAATGAAACTTGTCTGGCCCTTCTGAACTCTGATGACCCTAATGTTCAGCTACTGAACCAGGGTGTGAGTTGAGGGGTAATCAGATTCTGAATTTTGATGGACTCGTAAAATCTTAAATGTGAGATATGGATACTGAACAAAAACATGGTCAGGAAGGACGCGTATCGCGCCGATCTTTTTTAAACTGGATATGGGCGTCCCTGGCCGCTCTTGCCTGTATTGAATTTGCCTGGATAACTAATTCCATCCTGAAATCGCCGAAAACCAAACAGCAACAGGACCAGACCACTATTATCGATGTCGGGATGGCCGCTGACTTTCAACCAGGTACCGTCAAGGCGATCCCTCAGGGCCGATTTTATCTGGCCTGTCTCGCCGACGGCAGTTTTATTGCTTTATCCAGGACATGCACCCATCTTGGCTGTTCGGTACCGTGGAATGAGAGCGAAAAGAAATTTATCTGCCCCTGCCATGGTTCAACCTTTGATGCTGCCGGAACGGTCCTTACCCCCCCGGCGCTTCGCCCGCTGGACTATTTTCCTGTTCGCCTGGAAAACGGCTTGATCAGGGTGGATATTTCCAAAGCGCAGAAACGGCAGATTTTCAGCAGTTCGCAGACGGTGAAAATATAGATGACGGCCAAGAACCGGCAACAAGAGCCACCAGAAACAAAAAGGATGCCATTAAACGGATGGGAACGTGCGGGCATCCTTGCTGCTTGTGCAATTCTGCTTGCGCCGATACTCTATTTTTTTCGGGCTGATCATGCAATATTCGTCAAAGAGGCGCCGGCAACCCATTTTGTCGGGACTTCTTCCTGCCGTGATTGTCACAAAGAAGTGTTTGCCAGGTGGCAGGGATCGGACCACGATAAAGCTATGGCGGTGGCGACCGAGAAAACAGTTCTTGGCGATTTTTCCGGGGTGACTTTTCATGATCCGTACAATAATGTGACCAGTCGGTTTTTCAAAAAAGACCAGAAGTTTTATGTCGAGACCGAAGGCGAAAGTGGTAGTCCGGCAATATTTGCGATAACGCATACTTTCGGCGTTTATCCCCTGCAACAGTATTTGGCCCCATTCCCGGGGGGGAGACTGCAGTGTCTGAATATTGCCTGGGACGTAGAAAAAAAATCCTGGTACCGTCTACCGCCCTATGAAGTCAAAGGTCCGGGTGACTGGCTGCATTGGACTAAAGGCGGCCAAACCTGGAATGCCATGTGCGCCGAATGTCATTCAACCAGGCTGGAAAAGAATTATGATATAAACACCAACAGCTATGCCACCAGCTGGTTTGAAATAAACGTCGGCTGCGAAGCCTGCCACGGCCCCGGCTCCGACCATGTCGCCTGGGCCAATCGACCGCCTCTTGCCCGGCCGCCAATTGCGGACTATGGACTGAGTGTTGCAACAGCACAGCTCACCCCGGAAAAACAGGTCGCCATTTGTGCTCCATGCCATTCCAGACGGTTTCAGTTAGGCGACAACGATCACAGAGAAGGGAGGCTGCTGGATAAAATGGTCCCTTCCCTGCTTGAGGAGGGGCTGTATTATGCTGACGGGCAAATTCTCGAGGAAGTCTATGTATACGGATCATTTATCCAGTCTAAAATGTACCACAAGGGTGTACGTTGCAGCGACTGCCATGATATGCACAGCCTGCACCTGCACAGCGAAAAGAATAAACTCTGCACTGCCTGTCATCGGGCGGAAGACTATGATACGCCCAGTCATCATTTCCATAAAAAAGAGTACCAGGGCAAACCAAGTGAAGGCTATCTCTGTGTCAAATGTCATATGCCCGGGAGAACCTATATGGGCATCGATTACCGGCCGGACCACAGCCTGCGCATTCCGCGGCCGGATTTAACTCAAACGATCGGCACCCCCAACAGCTGCTCAACGACCGATTGCCATGGCGATAAGCCGCTGGACTGGGTTGTCAGTCACTATGATGAATGGTACGGCAAAAAACGCAAACCGCATTACGGCGAAATTTTTACCCTTGCCCGCAACGGCGATCCTGGCGCCGGGGATTCCTTAAGGACGCTGGCTGCGGACAGTCTGCTGCCGGTTATTGTTCGGGCAACGGCTCTGTCGCTGTTGCAAAACTATCCGGGACCAAAGACCATAGGTGTATTCACCGCCGCACTGGAAGAAGATGACGCGCTGCTTCGTTATACCGCTTTACGCAACCTGACCCAGATGCCGCAGGACCTGAAATTGCGGCTGGTCGCGCCAAAACTCTATGATAAGGTCAAGGCAGTACGGATTGAAGCAGCCTATTTGCTCGCTTCGCTACCGGTTTCGGCGTTGCGCTCGGCCGATCGGGAACAATTTCAGCAAAACCTGCGGGAATACCGTGAAGCGATGCTCTATAATGCTGATTTTGCCGCACAAAGATATAACCTGGGCAATCTTGCCGCCGCACTTGGCAATGGTGACAAAGCGCAGGAGTACTACCAGCAGGCAATCCGCATCGACGACCAGTTTTATCCCGCCAAGGTGCATCTGGCCATGCAGTATAACAGCAAGGGGGAGAATAAAAAGGCCGAGGAATTGTTTCGGGAAGTGCTCAGGGACCATCCGGAACTCGACGAAGTTACTTATTCCCTGGGGCTTCTGCTGGCGGAGATGAATGAATATACCGAAGCGGCAACCTTTCTCGGTAAAGCGGCCGATGCCATGCCAATTTATTCGCGGGCACGCTATAACCAGGCCTTGGCGCTGCTGAAGCTGCGGCGGTGGGAGGATGGTGAGAAAGCTCTTCTCCAGGCGCTGGAGGTGGATCCACAAAATCAACAGTATTTCGTCACACTCATTGATCTTTATCTCAGGACGAATCAGAAAGAGAGCGCCAGGCTGCTGGCCGAAAAAATACTGGCTCTTTATCCCGACCACGCCGATGCCCGAGAGGTTCTGCGGCTGCTTAACCGGGACCGACAGTAGCGAATGCGGAGATCAAATAAAGTTATTATTTTGTTAGAGAGTTGACAAAACGGAAGGAATAGATTTTCATCTCCTTATTGATAATATTTCTCATTCGCAAATAGAGAAATATTTATTTGTTTAATGCTGGACAACATATGGAGGGGGAATACATGAAAGGCCACCGTTTTCTTGTCGGAATGACGTTAGCCGTGATGATTTGGTCAGCCGGGCTACTAAACGCAGCAGAGACTGCCAAACCTAACATCCTGGTTCTTTGGGGTGATGATATCGGCCAATCGAATATCAGCGCCTACACCCATGGGTTAATGGGCTACCAGACGCCGAACATTGACCGTATCTCACATGAAGGCATGACCTTCACCGATTATTATGGTGAACAGTCCTGTACCGCCGGTCGTTCTACTTTCATCACCGGTCAGTCGGTTTTTCGAACCGGTCTTTCCAAGGTGGGAATGCCTGGAGCAAAAGAAGGTATGCAGGTGGAAGACCCGACCATCGCCGGTTTACTCAAGGCTCAAGGGTATGCAACCGGGCAGTTCGGTAAAAATCACCTGGGTGACAAAGATAAAATGCTGCCTACCAATAACGGTTTTGATGAATTTCTCGGCAACCTTTATCACCTCAACGCTGAAGAAGAGCCGGAAAATATGGATTACCCGAAAGATCCCGAGTTTCGCAAGAAATATGGTCCTCGCGGCGTTATTAAATCGACGGCCGGCGGTGCGATTGAAGATACCGGTCCACTAACCAAAAAACGGATGGAGACCATTGACGACGAGACTACTGCCGCGGCAATTGATTTTATCGAGCGCCAGGTAAAAGCAGGAATACCATTTTTCTGCTGGTGGAACGGGACCCGGATGCATTTCCGAACCCATGTAAAACCGGAACTGCGAGGTATTTCCGGTCAAGATGAATATGCCGATGGCATGCTCGAGCATGATATGCATATCGGTAAATTCCTGAAAGTCCTTGATGATCTTGGCATTGCCAACAACACCATCGTCTTTTATTCCACCGATAACGGCCCGCATATGAACTCCTGGCCGGATGCAGGGATGACTCCTTTCAGAAGTGAAAAAAATACCAACTGGGAAGGTGGCTGGCGCGTGCCCGCCATGGTTCGGTGGCCGGATAAGATTAAGGCTGGAACATGGTCGAATGTGATTATGCATCATATGGACTGGCTGCCGACCCTGCTGGCTGTCGCCGGTGAACCGGATATCAAAGAAAAACTCAAAGCGGGTGGAGTCAATGCCCTTGAGAGAACCTATAAAGTGCATCTCGACGGCTATAACTTCCTGCCGTATCTCACCGGCCAGGAAGAGAAAAGCCCACGTCATGAGATCTTCTATTTCACCGATGACGGTGATCTGGCTGCCCTGCGCTATGATGACTGGAAGGCCGTTTTCATGGAGCAGCGGGCCACCGGCACATTGAAACTGTGGGCGAACCCCTTTACCACCTTACGGGTCCCGCTGATTTTTAATCTGCGCCGAGATCCTTATGAAAAGTCGCAGCTTACCTCCAATACCTACTATGACTGGATGCTGGACCGAGCTTATGTGCTGCTTCCCGCCAATGATTATGTCGCAAAATTCCTGGCAACCTTTAAGGAATTTCCACCCCGCCAGAAGGCCGGCAGTTTCAATCTGGAAAAGGCGATGGAAACGCTGACCACACCAATCTCGAAATAGTCGTGTGATCTCGATCCCCTGTGACCCATGGGATCGAGATGATTCCAGGAGAACATCTGAAACTATGAAAACTATTGGAAGAATACTCAAAACCGCCGCTTTTTCCTGTCGATATGCAAAAGGACTGGAAGATTGTTTACCCGTCCCGGCGGAAAAAGTGACATGTTTGAGCGATGTTGTACGCGCAGGTCAATGGGTTCGATTGACCTGCATCCATATCACTCTTCACTGAGAAATTTCTGCAAAGCTTCTTCCTTGTCGATGGTCAGCGAAGTCTTCAGGACTTTTCCTTTGAACTCCTTAATGCCTTCCAGCACCTTATCGGTGGTCACTTTCCGCACTAATACAAAAATCGCCGATGCCCCCGGAGTAAGGGTTTTTCCGAGTTCTTTCATGAAATCGTCATTGATGCCGATATCGGATAATTTGCCGGACAGGGCGCCGGCTCCCGCACCGATGACTGCACCCACCAGGGGATTGAGAAATATCAGGCCGATCAGCATCCCCCAGAACGTTCCCCCGGCTGCCCCCGCAGCGGTAAGATTTACTGCCTGATGAAGCTTGACCTTGCCCTTTTCGTCTTTCGTCACGACTACCACGTCTTCCATCTCGAGCAGGTATTCTTTCTGAAGCTTGACCAGTTTTGCGCGCATTTCAAACGCGGTATGTTCTTCTTTAAAAGCAATGACGACGAGATCACTCATGAAATTCTCCTGTAAATTAATTAACCATCTCCGGGATGAACTCCCTGCCTATTCTTTCAATACCTTTTTGTTTTTCATATCGTCAATCAATACATCGACAATACGCTCGAAATCCGTTCGCAACAGTTTTGGATCAATGGCATCGGATTGCGCACTCCACACGAGACTTGCGGTTGCGACGTCATAAAGATTTGACTCCAGATGCACCGTGGTCCGGGTAACTGATGAGGGTGGATGGTATATTGCCTGGTACGTTTGATTATAATAGCCATACATATTGCCATAAAAGCCCCCCGGAATAAAATGCATGGACCCCGGAAAATCCTGGGTAGTCGACGTGCGATTAACTACATGGGTAATGAGAACTGAGGAAGTACCGGTTTTCGCCACCGCGGCTTCAACAATCTGTCGATTTGGTTCAGGTACCTGTCCGATCGCCTTATAACTTGCTACCGCATGGATATTGTTTTTGCGCAGCTCATCGACGAAAACATTCTCGAACAGTTTTATATGTATCTCGTTCCTGCTCACTCCCAGAACCAGGATATTATCTGCACCATAGCCTGAAAAAGAAGGATCAATCCAGGAGGAGGTGACCCGGTTGTTAGGGGTGCACGCGGAGAACAGCAGAACTGGAACCACTGCGCAAAGTAACAGTGTCAAATTTTTCATCGATATCTCTCGTTGTCGTTATTGGATGTGTCGCTTTGATGATGTGCAATAATATGATTGTTCCTGGCACTCTCGGGGCACTTGTTCTAACAAAGTTAAGTGGTGCGGAGAATGTTGTCAATGTTCTGCATGAGAGATGTCCAAGAAATGCCTGCAAATACTCATTAGGATAGTTCTTGCCAGACTATAAAACCCATTAATCCGAGTGGAGGATGTATGAATTGTCAATCGGCGCGCAAAACCTTTACTATCGAATCTCTCTAACGAGATACGGCGGAACATCTAATCGGCTGAAGCCGGGTGAGATCTGAGCGAGGAGTAAAAAACAGCGATAACGCACCTCGTTCCCATGTATATTATAGAAACGAGATTGCCGTATCGCTGATTTTTGGTCAAATTTTTACAACATTTTGTGCAGCCGGTCCTTTCTGGCCGTCTACAACTTCAAAGCTGACGCGCTCGCCTTCGGAAAGCGATTTGAATCCGTCGGCCTTAATAGCGGAATGATGGACAAACACATCCTGGCCTCCATCTTGTTCGATAAAGCCAAAGCCCTTTGCATCATTAAACCACTTTACTGTTCCTTCTGCCATTGCTGCTACTCCTGGGTAATGGGGTCGTATCGGCCCCTTTTTTAATTGTCTGAGTGCCGTGTGCGGCCTCAGGCATCAATCTGCAGTGCAGACTGAATTGAGTGCTCGTGTCTATTAAATGCATGAGCAAATTTTGTTAGTGTTTATATGGTTCCAGCCGCGACTCAGGCGCGCTATTAATTTAGCGGCGCTTTTTGCCTTTTTTTTGGGGTTGGGCCTCATTGCAGACCAGTTGACGATTTTTGTAATCCTGCTTATTGAGCGTTTCCATGGCGCGATGGCCTTCCGATCTGGTAGCCATCTCTACAAAGGCAAACCCTTTCGGTCGTCCTGAGAAATGGTCGATAACCAGATTTGTATTCACTACTTCGCCAAAAGTCGTAAATAACTCGAGAACTTCTGTTTCTGTGACATCATAAGGCAAGTTGCCTATAAAGAGTTTCAACCTGTTGCTCCCTGGGACTATGATCGGCAAGAATTTTTACCGGCAATAAAAATGCAGGAAACTGCATGATAACTGGCGAGAAACGCTATGCGTGATCGGATTGACGTGAAGATATATTAACAGGCTATACCTTATATCTCTCGGGAGCACAAGCAAATAACAAAGAGCAGCCCGGCCGAATCACCACCATTAATTGTCAGGTAAAAGTGCTCAAGGCTGGTGCTTTTTGCTTTCGCGTCGATAATAGGCATAGTCACCTTCATATATCCGCATCTCGCCGTGGTCGATTTCAAAGACCCGGTTGACGAGGGCGTGAAGGAAATGCCGGTCATGACTGACCAGGATCACTGTCCCTTCGAACTGTTGCAGGGCCGCGAGCAGCACTTCCTGCGACTGGATATCCAGGTGATTGGTGGGTTCGTCGAGGACCAGAAAATTCAATGGGCGACCGAGCAGGGTAGCCAGAATTATTCGACTTTTTTCACCGCCGGACAGGTTGGCGATGCGTTTTTCCACATCATCTCCCTGAAATAAAAAAGCGGCGCAGAGATTGCGAATGGTGCCGATGTTATCCTGGGGAAAGTGTTCCTGCACGGCGGCAAAAACGGTCTGATCTGCGTTAAGAAGATCCATGGCATGCTGGCTGAAATAGCCGGTGGTAACGCCGACGCCAAGGTTTAATTCGCCGCTGGTCGGTTCGGTGTGGCCGGTGATGGTCTTCAAAAGGGTCGATTTTCCGGCACCGTTGACGCCGACCAGGGCAATTTTTTCCAAGCGCCGGATGGTACCGGACAGACCGCTGAACACCGGTATTTCCCTGCCGTCATGACCGATCCAGGTTTTGCTCAGATTGTTGAGGTGCAGGACATCGTCACCACTTCGCGGCGGCACCGGGAAATTAAATTTGATCGTCTTCTGCTCGGCGGGTAAAACGATACGATCGATTTTTTGTATCTTTTTGATGCGTGACTGGACCTGTGAAGCATGGGAGGCCCGAGCGGCAAAACGGGCAATGAATTCTTCTTCCTTAACGAGCATCTCCTGCTGCCGACGATAGCTGGCCTCGAGCTGCTGCCGCCTGGTCTCGCGTTCCTGCAGATAAAAATCAAAATTGCCGCCGTACGTCGTGGTGGTGCCGTTGGCCACTTCGATAATCCGGGAGACGATTCGGTTCATGAATTCCCGATCGTGGCAGGTCATCAGCAGGGCACCTTTAAATTCGCTGCGCAGCCACTCTTCGAGCCAGAGGATCGATTCTATATCCAGATGGTTGGTTGGTTCGTCGAGCAGCAAAACATCCGGGTTGATGAGCAGAATCCTGGCCAGGGCAATGCGCATCTTCCAGCCGCCGCTGAAGATTGAGACCGGGCTGGAAAAATCCTCCGGGGCAATGCCGAGCCCGCTCAGAATGGCCTGGGCGCGTGGTTCGAGATCGTAACCGCCGCGTATTTCAAACAGCTCGACACATTCCCCGTAGCGCTCCAACAGTTCAGCCATGGCCTCGTCGGTCATCGGCTCGGCCATGGTTGTCTCCATGGCTGAGATCCTGACTCCGAGTTCGACAATATCACCGGCGGCGGACATCACCTCGGCGATAACCGACCGACCGTCCATCTCCCCGACATCCTGAGAAAAATAGCCGATTACGGTCTTTTTGGCGCAGGATATATCGCCTTTGTCAGGCGTTTCCTCGCCGGTTATCAGGCGAAAGACAGTAGTCTTGCCTGTGCCATTGGCACCGACCAGACCTGTCCTGGTGCCGGGCAGAATCTGCAGACTGGCGTTTTCGAACAGGATCTGCGTCCCGTGCTGCAAATGAATATTGGTTAAATGGATCATAGTCGCCAAAAAAAAATGGCTGGAAACTACCACGGCCGGACACCGCAATGCAACGATTATATTCTCGTCAGCCTTTACTGGTGGACTCGTAAAGGCCTTCTCTTTGCGACGCCACCTTACTTGCCGTTCTCCACTTCGATAATCACCTCGACATCTTGCCAGGGTTTGGATACCGGCTGAATAGTTGGATCGGCGATGATTTTGCAGAAAATACGGATGTCACCCTGGATCGAATCGAGATAGACCGGAGTCGTCGCCACCGACAGTTGTTTTTCGCCTCGCTTTGGCGCCGGTACCAGTACCGCTACTTCGCTTGGGATAAGCTGAACCTTCTTGAGTTTCAGATTAGCCGGCAGTTTGCCGACCAGCTGCGGGACGATCGGGATAGTTTTCTTGACAACTTCGGCAAGCGTCACCTCAATCTTCGCCGGTTCACTGCCGCGAAAAGAGAGGCTGGGGGGGAGCCGCAGGTCGTCGCCGGTTATGAGGATTGTCTGCTTGCCCTTGACCATCTTCGACAGATCGACTGTTGCCGTCGGCTCCGTCATGACGAAGCTGTCAAGATCCGACTTGGGGCCGGCAAGATGGACCCGCAACTGTTCGGTTTTTTCGTTGACCAGGATCAGATTTTGGGCGGGAGGAATATAATCGATAGACAAAGGAAAGACCTTTTCGACCACTTGTCTGTTAACCGTCACCAGCGTCGACCAGAAAACAATGGCTATGGCCAGGCTGACCCCGGCCGGGATCAAGGTGCTTCGGTGCAGCAGACTCTCCAGTTCCATATCGAGAAAGCCTTTCTCGTTGTTATGGTTTCTGATAACGGCACTGATCTCGGCAACTGAACCAAGGGGTTTCATGCTCCGGTCTTTGAAGGCTGAGACCATCCCCCGTTCTTCGGAGACGACCAGGACTAAAGCGTCGGTCTGTTCGGCCAGCCCCATGGCCGCATGATGACGCGTACCATAATCTTCCGTCAGGCGAGATGTTTGCGAAATCGGCAGGCGTACGCCAAAACTGGTCAATTTGTTGTCTTCGATGATCATCGCCCCATCATGGCCTGGGGAATTGGGATCGAAGATACTCATAATCAGCGCCAGACTTGGCTCTGCCACCAGGCGGTGACCACCGGAAAGCTGTTCAATCACCGGTTCCTTACCTGGATAAACGATTATCGCACCTCTTTTCTGTTTCGCCAGCTGCCACAGGCTTAAGGCCACCATGTCGGTTATCTTGTCATCGATAGAAACCGTCTTTTTTTTCTGCAGGGAGACGACTTTTTCAAAAACCTTGCGTAATTCCGGCTGAAAGATGACAATTAGCGCAATAACGGCGACATTACTGACGTTCTGAAAGATCCATTTGATCCCTTCCAGGTTGAGGATATTGGCCAGGGCGATCACCAGAAAGGCGGCGAGGATACCGACCACGATCTTCCAGGTACCCAGGCGGACCAGGGTATGGTAAAGGAAGAACAAGGCGGTGCTGATCAAAGCAATATCGAGTATCGCCTGCCAGGTGATAAGTTCATGGAGTAAAAAAAGTATCTCGTTCATGTTCCGGTCAGTGCAGGCCTAATAGTATGTGGTGGCGTCTCCACCAAATGGAGTTTCATATGTGCATAATACCCCCAATGGCAAAATTTCTCCCAACTTTTATCATCCGATCATGGTTCGTTTTCCGGTGAATGGATACGAAATGTTGGCGACGTGAGTCGAGAAAAAAGGTAGGGTAGCGAAAATCAATCACGCTTCACGCCTTAAATCACTGCCGAGAAGATAATGAAAAAAACCCCTTATCGCCCTGGTTCGGGCAAGAAAAAAACGACCATCGACTCGTTTGTTGTCGAAAAAAACGATACGCTTCTTGCCGCTCTGCTGGGGTTTTTCCCCCATAAAAGCCGCAATGTTGTTAAAGCCGTTTTGCGTGATGGTCAGGTCACCATTAACGGCCGGCCGGTAAGTCAGTTTGATCATCCCCTGCGCCTCGGTCAACGGGTGGCAGTATCCTGGCAGAAAAAGAGTGCCCTGCCGCAACCCCATGGACTAAATATCGTTTTTGAAGATGAGGACCTGATTGTCATCGATAAACCATCAGGTCTTCTGACGGTTGCCACCGATAAGGAAAAGCGCAGGACCGCCTATGCATTTTTGAGCAGTTACGTGAAGCTTGTCAATCGGGAAAATAAAATTTTTATCATCCATCGGCTCGATCGAGAAACTTCAGGCCTGCTTATGTTTGCCAAAAACGAAACAATCAAAAAAGAAATCCAGGAGAACTGGACCAGCACCATCGATCAGCGGACCTATGTCGGAGTGGTGGAGGGTGAGGTGCTGCAAGAGGAGGGGACGATCGTCTCCTGGCTGCATGAAAGCAAGGCCCTGACCGTCTATTCCTCGCAAAATTCACAGCAAGGGCAGAAAGCCGTTACCCATTATAAAAAATTGAACGCAAACAAGCAATATTCTCTCCTGCAGATCAATCTGGAGACAGGCAGAAAGCATCAGATCCGGGTACATATGCAGGATATCAATCACCCTATCATCGGTGACAAAAAATACGGTTCGTCCCAGAGCCCTCTGCGCAGGATGGGGCTGCATGCCCAGGTACTCGCCTTCACCCATCCGAAAACCGGCAGCCTGTGTCGCTTTGAAACGGAAATTCCGCATAAATTCCTGCAGCTTTTCGCCCGCGCTGCCGCCTCTTGACACGAAAGTTGAGTCCGCGAAAGTCCATCGAACCTAGAGCCTGTCGGATTATGCCCTTTTCCCCCATCTCTTGGCTAAACTCGGAAAAATTATCCGCGGAATATTAATTATATACCTCCGGTAATTTTTTCGATCGATACATGATGGACTCGGGTATCAAGCATTTTTAATGAGTCCATCATGAAGGCTGAGATGCGTTTATCCAGCTTTGCTGAATTCGATATTTTCTTTTTTATAACCGGCTTGAAACTCTGGAAGGGCCGATACCTGGTCAATGAGTCTGGTCACGTTTTTGCCAAGGGTGATGTCAATGCCTGGGAAATTTTTCCCCCAGCTCGAGTAGATCGTCGCCAGATAATCGGCAACGGTTGGTTGATCGCCGGTGATGAATTTCTTTTTTTCCAGTTCTTTATCGAGAATTGCCCATAAACTCGAGACAGAAGTCGCCAGTTGCTGCAGCACGCTGATTTTCTCCTGTTCATCAATTTTTACTCTATACTGAATCGCAAACATTCTGCCGTAGGCAGGGTGCAGCGTCGCATAATCAAACATCAACCAGCGGAAAAATTCAGCTTTTTGGCCCAGATCGACGGGCAGCATCGGTGATTTATGTTTTTCCAGCAGGTAGAGCACAATTGCCGCGCCTTCAGTAATAATCTGCCCTTCAGGTGTTTTCAGGGCTGGCACCTGGTTGGTTGGCACGATGTCGGAATAATTGGTTACGTCTTCGCGTTTAACCGGCGTATATTCAATTTGCAGCTTTTCAAAAAGAACTGTGATGCCGGAAGAGCAAGAACCGGGAATAGTATATAATGTGTACATTGTTTCTCCTGTAATAGGGTAGTACCAATTGTCACCTGTAATAGTGTAGAGTGTTGCACGGGTTGTTTATTCTTTTGGTACCTCAACTGTGGTACCATCTAGAATTCAATGTTAATCATTTACGGGAGTTACACAACGCCAGGAGTCTATCGGATGATGCACTTTTTCCTCTTATCTTCTTTAAAATCGAAAGTATTATCCTCGGAATATTAACTTTATGCCTCCGGTAATTTTTTAGAGTCTGCTTTCATTTGAGAAAAAATGTTATCCGACACAGTCCCAGGTGTTCTTAAAAAAACGGGTGCAAAATGCAGAAACCGCCATACCTATCAGACAACGAATTAAATCAGATTTTTATACAAGCCGGGGAAGATCAGCAGCAGGGTCTATTCGATTCGGCTGAAGCCGGCTATCTGCGTCTGCTGCACTATTTCCCTGATGCACCGATTCTGCATTCCTGTCTCGGCTCGCTCTACTATGCATCGGGGAATTTTACTGCGAGCAGGGATTGCTATATCAAGGCGGCAAGTCTTTCTCCGGAGGATTTGGATATCCTCTTTAATCTGGCTCTGGCCTTCAAGAAGAGTGGTGATTTGGCAGAGGCGATTGTTGTCTATAAAAAGGTGGCGGAGGCCCAGCCGGAAAGTGTCGACGTGTGGTATAATCTTGCCGGCTGCTACAAAGACGACCACCAGTATGAAAAAGCCACCGAAACCTACCTGCAAGTGCTGAAAAGAAAGCCGGAACATCCGGCGGCGAACAACAATCTGGCCTATGTCTATCACCTTACCGGGGCGAGTGACATGGCGGTTTTCTATTATCAAAAGGTGCTCCACTATAAGCCGGATCATCAGGCGGCGCAGCATATGCTTGCCGCGCTCAAAGGTGCGGAGGCTACCGCTTCGCCGGATTCCTATGTCCGGGAGGTCTTTGATAATTATTCACTGCAGTATGAACAAGCTCTGGTGGAACACCTTAATTACCGTGTTCCGGCGATAATCAGGCAATTGCTGGACGAAAGTCCGGGGGTAAAAAAAAGGTATGCCCAGGGTCTCGATCTTGGCTGCGGCACCGGCCTGAGCGGCCAGGCCTTTGGCGATATAATCGATGCCCTAGACGGCATAGACCTCTCGCCGAAGATGCTCGAGCTGGCGGCAGCAAAAAACATCTATCGTCGCCTGTATGCCGACAATATCAACAGCTTTCTGCAATCGTCTGAGGCGAGCTACAACTTTTATCTCGCTGCCGATGTCTTTGGTTATGTGGGTGATCTTGCCGAGACTTTTTCTCTATTACGGGGGCATGCCCGCGAAGAGACGCTGTTCTGCTTTTCCACCGAGGCTTGGGAGGGCACCGGTTATCGACTGCAGCCGACCGGCAGATTTGCGCATGCGCCTGCCTATATCCATGGGCTCGCCGGACAAACCGGCTGGAGTGTGGCGAGAAGCCTGCGAACGTCGTTGCGTAAGGAAAAGGACAACTGGGTTCAGGGAGATATCTGGCTTCTTTTAAGGCAGGAAGGATTTCTTAATTCTTAGAAGGTCGGCGGCGAATAAAACTGCAGGGTCCGGCCGTTTGCCGGATGGAGAAACTGCAGAGAGGTCGCATGCAGCAGCATCCGATCGCCTTCCTTTCCTGATCCGTACAGGCTGTCGCCGACGATTGGTGCGCCGAGGCCTAAAGGGAGTGGATGAGCGGTATGCACCCGAAGCTGATGGGTACGCCCGGTGAGCGGCGTAAGCTCAAGCCTGGTTGTCGCGCCTTCGCTGTGCAGTCGCTGCCAGCGGGTACTGCCCATTTTGCCATGCACCGGATCGAATATCTGCCGCGGGCGATTGTTTACGTCGAGGCGATAAGGCAGATGAATTTCTCCGCCTGCCGCCTCGATGATCCCTTCGACCACCGCGGTATATTTCTTAACCACTGCTCGTTTTTCGAATTGCGCGCAAAGAAATCGATGGGCTGCGGTGGTTACGGCAACAACCATCAGCCCGCTAGTATACATATCCAGGCGATGCACAGCCGGCTGGGCGATCATCTCAGGCATGCGGCGGCGTAGTCTTGAGACCACGCAATCCTGTTTGTCAGGGCCTCGTCCCGGTACGGCAAGAAACCCTCCAGGCTTATTGATAACCACGATATCTCGGTCCTGATAGAGGATTTCCGGCACAATATCCACTGGTTTCTGCCAGCTCATATCTGTTTTATTACCCCATTCGTGCTGGTTTTCGTCTGTATACAATCGAGTCCGCATAAGATAAACCCCAGCACCGGCTGACATTTTTCCGCGCATGAGGAGGTGAAAATCCCATGCTGCCGGCTACCCGACCGGTTCTCTCTGCCCCAGAAAAATTCACTTATACCAAGAGGGCGCAGCTTATTGCGAGCGGCAAAATTGAGCAGCTTGGGTGCGCAGCAATCGCCGGTACCGGTGGGAATGCCGTTGTCGCCGATAAAGGCCTCCACCAGCGTCGCCTTTTCGCCGCGAAAATTGTTCAAGGTATACAACGCGTGGATATCGCTCATCAGTGATCTGGAAAGCAGCCGTCGCTTTTTCCGCAGTGCGAGCCAATCGCACGAATGCGGCTCGCGCAGAGCGATTTCCCGGCCAAGCTGTTTTATCTGTTGTTCCACAGTAATTGTCAAGGCGAGAAAGTCGCTCACAGCAAAGAGCGGCGGCATCCATCCGTCAACCAGCCACAAACCGTTATACTGGCCGGAAAAGGCTTGCAGTACCACCCTGGTTCCGTCCGGTTGCAGGCATTCCATTACCCCGAACATCTTGCCCCTGGCAGGACCAAAAAGAACAGCTGTTGCAAGTTCTTCGGTGTTTTTTGGGTCAGGTGAAAAAAAATCTATAGTCTTTCTGTCGGCAAGATCATGCATGAGTTTGCGACAATGATGCAGGGTATTGCCGGGACCGAGCCAATGTTCTTTGCCACATCTTCGACAGTAGCCGCCCGTTTGCACTTGCTGCGGTAGCCTGACGAGGTTCTGTTGACGGTGCTTCATCTTTGGTAGAGATTGTTTATGGTGGCTGCTTGCATGGTGAGCAGGTTGCTCACCATACTATGCTGTGTACACTCTGCACAGAAGTAATTAACATAAAATAAATGCTTGAATATCGGAATTTTGGTCTGCACTATAAAACAGTGACTTTCTGAAATGAGTTGAACGTGATACAATGCAGACCGTTTGTTGCTTTGACTGGCTGTTTTGGCCGCGAATGCATAAAGTAGAGACAAATCGGTCAGTACGGTAAGATTGCCACAACAGGCGGTGGCTTAGCCTGCCGGGAGTATTCGGCGAGCGGATAACGCAGTATTGGACAGAGGAAGGAGAACATGGCCAGTCAACTGAAAAAAACGGGTATAGATTTTCAACAACTGGGACCGGACCGGGTGTTGAACCTCGTTGAAAAGGTCCTGGGAGTACGTTGCAATAATCTGTTTCGGACCTTGAACAGTTATATTAACCGGGTCTTTGAGATTGAAACAGTAGAAAAAGTCCGGCTGGTGGTAAAGTTTTATCGGCCGGGCCGCTGGTCAAAAAACGCCATTCTTGATGAACATCGATTCTTGACAGATCTGGTCGCCCAGGAAATCCCGGTGGTTGCGCCTCTGGTTTTGCCAAGCGGTGAGACCATAGCCGAGAGCGAACACCTGCTTTTTAGTATCTTCCCTAAGTGCGGCGGAAGAAGTGTCGATGAATTCAACGACGATCAATGGGAGCAGCTCGGTCGTCTGCTGGGCAGAGTTCATAAAGTGGGTGAGACGGCCAGGGCGAAACATCGGATTACCATGGCACCGCACCACTCTACCCGCAGGCAGTTGACCTACCTCCTCAAATCCCCATGTATTCCCGAAGAATTAAAATCCTCTCTGGCCGAGGCTGTAGAGGCCATTATAACCGACATAAAACCACTTTTTGCCAAAACGGAAAGAATTCGTATCCATGGTGACTGCCACTTTTCCAACGTCATCCAGCGGCCCGGCGAATCATTTTTTTTAATCGATTTTGACGATATGGTAATGGGACCGCCGGTTCAGGATATCTGGATGCTCCTGCCCGGTGAGGTCGATGAGTCTTTTGTCCAGCTTGATCTGTTTCTTGAAGGCTATGAAACCTTTCGGCCCTTTGATCGTAGGGCTTTACGGCTGATTGAGCCGCTCAGGGCGATGCGTTTTATTCATTATATGGCCTGGTGTGCGCATCAGGTGGCAGGAGATGGTCTGACCAGGGCTGTTGACGAATTTGGCTCCCCGGAATATTGGCGCCGGGAGATCGACGATCTAATGGATCAGCGGGAGCGTATTGCCGAGCACCGTCTGCCGTCGGGGAATATGCTCTGAGTTTGACAGGCAGAAAAATCCTGTTTGAGCGTCTTTTTTTCCACAGTGGTCAAGGGCCAATCAAACCCGTGCAGCGCCGTACAGGTTATAATGCCGTTGCCTTTGCAATATCCTTGACGAGAGAGTTTTGTATCTGGCATACTGGCCAGATACAAGACAACAACTGATCTTTATGCGATGAGAGATGAGCAGGACGAAAATGCCCACCTTATTGGAGGGAAAAACTTGGCACCGCAGGAAAAGAAAAAAAAGGTTCTGGTCATGGACGATGAAGACATGGTCGGCGAAATTGCCTGTCAAATGATTGAATATCTGGGCTTTAAAGCCTTGCGGGTAGCAGATGGCGCCGATGCGGTCAAAGAATATAAAAAGCATCAGGATAATGGTGACGCCTTTCTTGCCGTGATCATGGATTTGACGATTCCAGGGGGAATGGGAGGAGAAGAAGCCGTCGGTAAAATTCTGCAGATAGATAATAATGCAAAAGTCTTTGTCTCCAGCGGTTACTCGAGCGATCCGATTCTAGTCAATTTCCGGGATTATGGATTCTGGGGAGGTATTGCCAAGCCTTTTGATCTGGCTACCATGCAGAATATCCTCGCTTCTGTGGCCTGAGTGGTAAACCTTTATTGCCGATAATATCGGTCAGAGACAAGCATTGTGACTGACTCCGTCGGCAAATATATCTACTTCGCCACAGTTGTAACTTTTTGCTCTCTCTACGCCGCACAGCCTATCCAACCGTTGTTTCAGCACGAATTCCAACTGTCGGATTTTCAGGCCATTCTGTTTACCACCCTGATGATGGCGCCACTTGGGGTAGCGCCACTTTTTTATGGGTATCTCCTCGAGTCTTTTTCCGCCAAAGTAATGGTACGGTGGGCGCTTTTTCTGCTCGGCATCCTGGAAATATTTTTTGCGCTGGCCGGGGATTACCTGACACTGCTCTGTATACGAGCGGTGCAGGGATTGATGATTCCGGCCATTTTAACCTCGATTATGAGTTATATCAGCTACTCTTCAGCAAAAGAAAAAGTGCAGCACGCCATTGCGGCGTATATCGCGGCGACTATTCTTGGTGGCTTTCTGGGCCGTTTTCTGTCCGGTGTCTGCACTGATCTGTTTGGCTGGCGTTTTTTCTTTTTCATTCTTGGCCTGTTGCTGCTGTTGAATAGCTATCTGTTGAAAAGCATGGTTAGAGACGCCAAGATGCACTATGCCAGGCCGAAGCTTACCGAGATCGTCAGTCTGCTCAAAGCCAGAGAATTTTTATGGCTGTACAGCTCTATCTTCTGCCTGTTTTTCGTCTTTGCCGCCTTGATGAATTTTCTTCCTTTTGAGCTTAAAAGAATCAATCCTGCTTTCAAGGAGACGGGCATTGGCCTTCTGTACCTGGGCTACAGCATGGGTATTGTGGTCTCGCTGAATACCAGACGGCTGATCAAACGCTTCGGCAATGAAGCCGATGCGATCAGCATGGGCATTGTGATCTTTGGGGTGGCGACTCTTTTTTTTCTGATCGAGAATTATGTCGTGATGTTCCTCACCATGTTTGTCTTCTGCGCCGGACTCTTTACTTCGCACTCCCTGCTGTCCGGTTTTGTCAATAAGCTGGCGCAGCAGAATAAAGCTATCGCCAACGGCCTCTATATCTGCTTTTACTATACCGGCGGTACGCTGGGTTCGGTCTTGCCGGGGGCCATTTTTCAGAGGTTCGGCTGGTCGGCTTTTCTTTTTCAGCTTTTTTCCATGGTCTGCCTGGCTTTTTTTCTTACCAGGCGGTTAAAGCTTGCCGTGCAGAGCTCTGAACATGGAAAAGCCGTTCAACTGTAAGGTCCGTCTTCGATTACCAGCATTTTTTTCCAGTTGCCCCGGCGATAACGTAGCCAGGCGATTAGAAACAGGACGGTGACGAAAAGAAGGACGAAGAGCCAGGCGGTGGTGACCGATATCCGGAAATATTCAATGCCGATATATACCGGCAGCACCAGAAACAGGGGAGAGGCAATACCGATGGCCAGCATCATGAACCTGGTGTCGCCCGCACCGCGTAAGGCGCCGCTGAAGACCATGTATAAAGCGTCAAAAAAGAGATAGGCGCAGACGATCTTCAATAAAGAACGGCCATAGGTCAAGACCAGCTGCTGCGAGGCGGCACCCTCTGCTGAAGCCATAAACGGCGCGAGAACAAAATCGGGAGCGAAAAGAAAAATCAGATCGATTACCAGGATATAGACAAGGAGTAACTGGCAGCCGCTCCAGACATAATTCGCGGCCAGCACCGGTTTCTTCCTGCCCAGGGCTTGACCGACGAGGACGCTCATACCCTGAGAGACTCCCATCGACGGCATAAACGCCAGCGCATTGATAGACAGGACGATGTTGGTTGCGGCCAACTCGGTCTTACCGATGCGGCCGACGAGAAGAATAAACAAGGTGAAGGCTAAAATATCCATGGTGAACTGCAGGGCGCCAGGAATGCCGAAGCGCATCAGTCTGGCAAAAATTTTCCGGTCAAATCGGTAATTGGTAAAAACTCCGAAACGAAGGTCATTTTTTCGGGTAAAGATCAATGCGATCAGAAACAGGACGTTCACACCCCAGGCAGTTACCGTGGCGATAGCGGCACCCTCGATACCGAGGTGCGGCAGTCCCCATTTGCCGAAAATCAGGGCAAAGTCGAGGGGAATATTGATTAAGACGCCTAAGAAAGTGATGACCATAACCGGTCTGGTCAATCCTCTCCCGGTAAAAAATGCCGCCAGGGTGACCATTGCCAGATGCAGTACCGATCCCTTGCACAAAATGGAAAAATATATCTCTTCCAGGTGGCGCACCGATTCAGGGTGGCCGGCCAGTAAAAAGATCGGCTTGGTGGCGAAAATAGCCAGCAGCCAGAGAAAAATGCCTGAAGCGAGGGTGAAATAAATACCCTGCCAGAGAACAGTGCCTATTTTTTTTGGGTTGCCCCTGCCGGTATACTGAGCGATGAAGACTCCGGCATAGCCACCAACCCCACCGAAAAAAGCTAAGAAAAGATACGAGGTAATGCTCGCCGGAAGAGCCGCGGAGATGGCATCAATTGAGTAATTGGCCAGAAAAACCCGGTCAGTGAATTCCATGACTGTGGTCGCCGACAGGCTGATAACCAGCGGCAGGCACACCTTGAGAACTTCCCGGTGGCGGCTGAAGTGTAAAAACTGTTTGAGAAAATCCGGCATCTTTTGTAGTGATGAGGTTGATGGAACCAACCGTGGTACGATTGCTTTTGCGACCATATGACAGGTTCTTGTTCATACACCAACCGGATGAGAATGGCACCTGCTAAGTTTTTCCTGTCGGTTAACTGGAAAACCAATCAAGATTGCATAATCAACAGGATTGCCGGCGTTTACGTTGTAAGTCCTGCATCGACTTTATGTGCTGATATGGAGAACGTGAAAATGGACAGTTGCGAGCAATTGAAGATAGTTCTCTATTCGTTTGGCTTTAAGTATGGGGCTCCGGCCGACGTGAACATACTCTGGGATGTGCGCTTTCTGCCCAATCCGTATTGGCTTGCCGAACTGCGGCCAAAGACCGGCAAGGTTAAAGCAGTGGCCGAATATGTTCTTAAGAGTGGTGCCGGGCGCTCTTTTTTGGGTCATCTTGAACCGCTGTTGCAGTGTATTGTTGAACAGAACATCAGCGCCGGCAAAAAGAGCCTCTGCATAGCAATCGGTTGTACGGGGGGCAGACACCGCTCCGTTGCCGTTACTGAAAAAATTGCCATCTTCCTGAAACAATTTCCCGTGCAGCTCACAGTTTTTCACCGTGATATAGAACGAGATGGTCGGATTGAGAAGTGAGAATTTCAGTTTGGATCGGCGTAGTGTGTAAATGGTACCTGTCGGGGTGGAAAGCTGGGGAATTTCTCCCCAGGTCTGTGCTGATGGTTGGGTAATTTCTACCTAGTTGTGGTTATTTCTCCTGCGTATAATTTTATCATAAAACGAAAATGCGCTGTAATAGCGGCTGATTGTCGAATTTTTCAGTTTCTGGCATCACTTTTGCTCTGTAACAGGTAATAGATGATGGCCAAGAGGCCGCAACAGCAATCCATCCAGGAAAGCTGCAATAAAAATAGCTTATGGCTACCCAAACATCACAAGGAGAATCGATATGAAAAAACAAATCACCGCACTCGCTCTTATTATTGGTCTTACCATGGCAACCGGCGCATCGGCTGACTGGGGAAGAGGCAACATGAGACATGGCGGCTACGGCGACTGTCCGCAGATGCGGGGCCAGATGCAGGGACAGATGCAGCAGTTGGACCAGGCGACGCAGGATAAAATCAAATTGTTTTTTAAAGACACCCAACCCTTGCACAAGGAGATGGCCATGAAGCGCGCCGAGAAACAGGCGCTTATGCGCAGTGACAACCCTGATCCACAGGCGGTGGCCAAGGTGACCGGCGAGTTGTTTGACCTCCGGGCAACTATGCAGGAAAAAGCTGATCAGGCCGGAGTTGGTCAATACGTGGGGCCGGGCCATATGGGCGGTATGGGCCGCATGGGCGGCATGGGCCGGATGAATTGTGGCAAGGGGTGGGGGATGGGCCAAGGAAATGGTCCGATGAACGATGATGAACCGCCGCAAAAAACTGATTAAGTACTTTTCCCTCTCATGCTCCATCTGCAGTTCTTCTTTCTTTTATGAGAAGAGTTGCAGGTGGACTTTTTTATTGCTGGAAACCACTTCTCTTCTTTTGTACAGTGTATACTGTTTCCCCTGCAATCATCTCCCCTCACATAGACCGGACTGTGCATTATGAAAATAATTACCATCCCCTGTTCTTTTGATAACTACAGCTATCTGATCATTTGTGAAGCGACAGGTGCGGCCGCGGTTGTCGATCCGGCCGAGTATTATCCTGTTCTAGAAGAAATACAAGGTGCCGGAGTTACGCTTACGGCGGTCTACTGCACCCATCACCATGCCGATCATGTCGGTGGTCTGGCCGATCTGTGTGCTGAGTTCCCCGGCCTGGAGGTATATGGTCACGACAGCGACCGCAAAAGAATACAGGGAATGAACCGAGCGCTGACCGATGGAAGCAAGATCCGGATCGGCAGGATCAGTGGACAGGTTCTGCACACCCCCGGTCATACCCTTGGCAGTATCTGTTATCTGGTGGAGGATGTTCTTTTTACCGGTGACACACTCTTTGGCAGCGGCTGTGGCCGATTATTCGAAGGTAGTCCGAAACAGATGTATGACGCCCTGTATAATAAAATCAAACCTCTCCCGCAGCCGACGAAAATTTATTTCGGCCATGAGTACACCGTGCATAATCTTAAATTCGCAAGCTTTATTGAACCGGATAATCAGGCGGTCGCGGCAAGATTGCAACAGGCCGTCAGTCAAAGAGAAAAAGGCCGACTGACGACGCCTTCGACCCTGCAGCTCGAATCTGAGACCAATCCATTTCTGCGCTGTGCAGAGCAAGGGGTAATAGCCACAATGGCAGAAAAAGGTATCGGACAAGCCCTGGATCCTCTTGCCATATTCACCGCCATTCGCCGATTGCGCGATTCATTTTAACCACCATCATCGTTGACCTTCAGGTGAATATCGACTAGATGTCTCTGAACTGACCTGGATCAGTTCTATAGGTACTTGTGAGCTATTTTTTTTGTGGAGGAATTGACGATGAAAAACCAGATATCAGCCGCCCTGCTTGTGGCCTTGATCTGTCTGCACGGAATTACCGCCTTCGGAGCGACTATTTCGGTAAGTCAGTTTGTTGAACATCCGGCTCTTGATGCGGTCCTGCAGGGTTTTCAGGACTATCTCAAAGAAAACAATATTGCGGTGAAATATACTGTCCATAATGCCCAGGCGAATATGGGCACGGCAACTCAGATCGCCCAGCAGATGGTCGGTGAAAAAGCCGATTTACTGGTGGCTATCGCCACGCCCTCCGCCCAGACCTGTGTTCAAGCCCTCAGCAAGGCTCCGGCGGAACTCAAACGTCCACTGCTGTTTACCGCCGTGACCGATCCTGTTGCCGCCGGACTGGTCAAGGACCTGGAGCATCCTGATGTGGGGATAACCGGGGTCTCCGATCTGCTGCCGGTAAAAGATCATATTCAGATGGTTTTGGCTTTTGATGAAGATATAAAAACATTGGGACTGCTCTACAATGCGGGAGAGGCCAACTCTAAAGCAACCATTGCCGCGATCAAAGACCTGCGGGAAGAGCTGGGTTTTGCCACGGTCGAGGCCACTGCGTCAAAGACCGCTGATGTATATCAGGCAGCCAACAGTCTGGTTGGCAAGGCCGATGCAATCTTCATCCCCACCGATAATACCATAATCGCCGCCCTTGAATCCGTCTTGAAGGTGGGGGTGCAGAATAAACTGCCGGTCTTTGCCGCAGACGTCGATTCGGTAAAAAGAGGCGCTGTTGCGGCGATGGGCTTTGATTATTATAAACATGGCTACCAGACCGGGGCTCTGGCCGAGAGAATCCTACACGGTGAAAAACCCGAGACCATTCCGGTACAGTTTCAGAAAGAGCTGCAGCTGCAGATTAATATCAACTATGCCCGGCAAATGGGAGTCACTCCGCCCGAGGCCCTGCTGAAAAGGGCTACCAAGATTTATGAGTGATAATAAAAAATTTTTATGACATTTTATGCAGCACTTGGTGCCGTAGAGCAGGGGTTTGTCTACGGCATAATGGTTATCGGGGTCTATCTAACTTTTCGCATCCTCGATTTTCCCGATTTGACCGTTGACGGCAGTCTGCCCCTTGGCGCTGCGCTCTCGGCGGTCGCAATTACCAACGGCGTAAACCCCTATCTCTCGTTGCTTTTGGCCCTGGCCGGTGGTTTTGTTGCCGGCATGGTCACCGCATTTTTAAATACCAAGTTTAAAATTCTCCATCTGCTCGCCTCGATTCTGACCATGATCGCTTTATATTCGATCAATATTCGCATCATGGCCGGCCCGAATGTGGCGCTTTTAGGCAAGAAAACCGTCTTTGATGCAGTCACTCAATTAGGCATTCCGGCCCATTATGCCGGATTGATTATTTTTGGAACCTTTGCTCTTGTCGTTCTCACCTTTATCATCTGGTTCCTGTCAACCGAGCTGGGGCAGGCGATTCTTGCCACCGGTGATAACCCGCAGATGATCAGAAGTCTTGGCGTCAATACCAGCACAATTATTATCCTCGGGGTCGGCCTGTCAAATGGAATGGTCGCCCTGAGCGGCGCACTGGTTGCCCAGAATCAGGGTGCCGCCGATGTCGGCATGGGGATCGGCACCATCGTTGCGGGACTAGCTTCGGTCATAATCGGCGAGACGGTCTTTGGCTGCAACACCATGCCCAGGGCTTTTATCGCCGCCCTGCTTGGTTCCATCGTCTACCGTCTGGCCATTGCCCTTGCCCTTGGCCTGGAGTTTGGTGATTTCCGATTCAATCCCAGTGATTTGAATTTGATAACCGCTTTGCTGGTCATCGGCGCTCTTATCACCCCAAACCTTAAAAAGAGACTCATTCAGCGGTGATTCGATTAGAAAACATTGTCAAATATTTTCACAAGGGCAGCGTGAACGAGGTTTTTGCCCTGAACAATATCAATCTTAATATTGATCCGGGCGATTTTATAACGGTCATTGGTTCCAATGGTGCCGGCAAATCGACCTTATTGAACTGTATTGCCGGTGGTTTTTTCCCCGATTCCGGTCGCATCACCATTGCCGCCCGGGAAGTGACCGGCTGGCCGGAGCATAAAAGGGCCTCGTTGATTTCCAGAGTCTTTCAGAACCCGCTGCTGGGGACCTGTCCTTCGGCGACCATTGAACAGAATATGGCCCTGGCCCGGTTACGGGGCAGAAGAAGGGGCCTTGGTCGAGGGGTCAAAAACCGTGATCGACAACATTTTCGTGAAGAACTGGCGCAACTGGGTCTTGGTCTGGAAAATCGGCTGCTCGACAAGGTCGGTCTGCTCTCCGGCGGCCAACGTCAGGCATTGACCATGCTTATGGCAACCATGATTAAACCGGAAGTTTTGCTTCTCGACGAACATATCGCCGCGCTGGACCCGAAAACCGCCGGACAGATCCTGTGTCTGACCAAGGAAATTGTGAAAAATCAGAAGATTACGACTCTGATGATCACTCACAATATGAAGCATGCAATCAGCTTCGGCAACCGCTTGATCATGCTGCATCAGGGCAGGATTCTGCTTGATCTGCGCGGTGCGGAGAAAAAACGGCTGACGGTTAAGGATCTTCTCCGCCAATTTTATGAAGCTCAGGGAGAGGAGCTGGCTATGGATTCTTTGCTGCTTAATTGAACCGTAAGAGGTATTACGGACAACACCAGAGGGCGGCTTTTTCCAGTTTATTGATCAGTTTGCCGGTCGTCCCACCCGCCATATTTAAATTTTTCATCAGGCCATGTTCCAGGCCATTCAGGCCAACGGCGACAGCTGCATAGCCACCCTTTGTCGCTTCACTGAGAATTGCACCGGGAACCGAGATGCCCCAGCTGGTGGCGCGGAGGATTCGTTCGTCGGCGACACCGTTTTCATGCAGCAGGTATTCGGCCCGGCCAAAAATATCTTCGGCATCAACACCGATAGCACTGCTCACGGAAAACAGAGTAACCGTGTGGTGGTCCTGGGCGGCAAGGATATAGCCGACATGGTCTACCGCCCGGTAGGCGTTCTCCGAGCCATCGATGCATAACAGGACATTTTTCCTGCCCGGCTCCGTTTCCGGGCAGATCCATAAAGGAGTGGTGCAGTGAGTATCTTTGATCATGAATTGGGCCAGCTCATCAGCCGGCCGTTCAAATACCCACTGCAGGGTGTAGGAAGCGCGACGACCCAGGATTATAGCGTCGTACAGGCCTTTACTGCCTTCATTCAGGATGTCTTTCACCTTGCCGTAACGTTCGGCAACCGTCTTGGTAATCACCCTGTCGATAGCCATCCGGCTTTTCTGCAGAAGTGTTTGTGCTTTAGTAATTGATCGTTTAGCCCCTGCAGAAAGATTGACCTCGGCTTTTTCCTCGGGATGGGTCCACATCTCGCTTAAACCCTGCGCTGAATCGTTGCCGTCAAGCCGGCAGATATGCAGCAGGGTCAGGTGATGTTCCGACATCTCCTTGAAAAATGCGCAGATAAACCGTACACCATATAGATGTTCGACATCGTTGCTGAGGGTGACGAGGAAGTGTTTATTCATCGAAGTTACCTCCTTCATAAAATGAAAAACTTGCTGCAGAATAGAGTAAGACCACATTGCTGCCCAGGCAACTCCGGCAGGTCAACCATCGGGAGATCAGTCGCTCAGCAGGTGGTACCAGTCGAGCTTGGGAAAAGTGGCGTGCAGGAGGTGATCATCATCGACTATGTCGATGGTAAGCTGCGTAAATGTGGCCTGTAGCAAAGGGGTGACAACCGCTGCAGGGGTGACCGTATCCTGATCGCCGATGACACAAAGCGTGGGAACCACTACTGGTTGAACGGGCGGTTCATATTCGGCATAATTCAGTGCTGGTGCAAGGAGAATCAGTCTGGCCGTTGCCTGCGGATGGTCAATGGCATATTGGGTAGCCATCAGGCCGCCAAAACTTGAGCCGACAAAGAGCAGGTTCGGTTGACCGGCGCAGAGCCCGGCCAATTGATCCAGCCTTTCGACCAGTGAACCGGTGAAATCGGGACGAATAATATGGGGAAAGTTGTCGGCAAAAAAACGACCTTTGGTGCCGTTGCCCGAAGAATCAAGGCCATGAAGGAAATAGGTGGTGTATTTCACAGGTTTCCTAGCGGGAAGAAGAAAAGGTGACCAGGCCCTGAATACGGTCAAGTTCCGCCAGGGTGTTGGCGTAGTTGACATTGGTCAGATTCTGTTGGCTGAGAGCACTGGAATATGCTTCCTGAGCGATCAATACATCCAGGGTGGTTGACCGGCCTGCGGCAAATTTTGCCTGTTCCGCTTCCAGTGATTTCTTGGAGGCGAGGCTGGTCTTGCGGGTGGCCTCAAGGGCCTTGATCGCTAATTGCACATCCCTGACCGTGGTTCTGACACTTTTGCGGATTTGCTGGCGAAGGAGTTCGGCACTGGTCTTGGCTCGATGATAGCTTGCTTTGGCCTGCTGGTAATAACCTTTGGCACCGCGGTTTTCAAGCGGCATGGAGAAGGTGACGCCGACCTGCCAGAGGTTGTCCGGATCGCGGAGATTGTTATCGAGTGAATCGCCGTAATCGTCGGCGGTGCCGGTCAGGCCGATATCGCCGACCAGGGATAGGTCGGGGCGGACATCGTCCTTGGCTTTTTTCTCTTCGAACCTGGCTGCCTCAATTAAAAGATCGGCAGCTTTGATATCCGGTCTGTTCTGCAGCGCATTATCGATTATAGTCGGTAGGTCTAGAATGACCGGTTCGGTTGCCGGTTGGTCGGTCGGTACAAAAGAAATCAGCCACTGGTCGCTGTTGAGGAGTAATTTCAGCTGATCTTCGGCGACGCCGACAGCCCGCTCGGCTGAGATCAGCTGTTCTTCCCGTCGGGCTACTCCGGAGCGAGGCTGGTAAATCTCAACCTCAGCGAGACTGCCGGCGTTGATCTTGGTTTCAGTTTCCTGCAGCAATCTTTTAGCCAGAGTTAAAGAGAGTTTTTGGACATCGATATCCTGCCGGGCAAAGACCAGGCTCCAATACGCCATCTTCACATCGGCGGCCAGGTTAGCTGCCTCACTGCTGACCTGAAAGCTTGCTGCTGCCAGTTGTTTTTGTGAAGACTGTACCTGAGCGGTTTGTACCTCCACGCCAAAACCACGCAGCAGGGGCTGGCGTAATCCCAGGGTGAGGCCGGAGTTGTAGGACGGATCAAGCAGCAGACCTGAAGCGTTACTGTTGAAGCTGCTGTTATTCCACCCCAGATTAAGCGAGGTGCCGGTGCTGAAAAGTTTCGAAGCCTCGGCGTTCCATAGTCCACTGTCTTCCTGTGTGGCACCGCCGATAAACAGGGGAGTCCTTTCCTCACTGCGGCCGTATGCCTCGGCATTGATATATACGTCAAATTTGCCTTCAGCAGTGAGTAGCGCTCCCTCGGCGATGCTGACATCCTCGCGCCGAAGCTGAATATTGAGGTTGTTGTGCAGGGCCTGTTCCACGGCACTTCGCAGATCAATCTCCTCACTATCTTCAGCATGTGCCGAGCTGCTGATAAAAAAGAGCGGGAGAAACAGCAGACTGAATTTAACCAGATTTTTATAAGACATCAGTGTCCTCAGGTGATATTGGCCCATGCCGGACAGAAAAAAGGTGCTATTTTGTCGAGAGTGGTTGTTTGTAGAAAAGTGATACAAATGTAACGTCTGTATATAAAAACGGCAACTGTTATGGTAAGATTCGCCCTTTTCTTATAATGAACTATTACAGAGAGTCAGCTGGAAAATGGAAGCACAGGTAGAAGTCAGCAGATGGCTGGGGCAGATGGCGGGATTGCTCCCGTTTGGATATGCTTTTGGTGCGGGCATGGTATCGGCGGTTAATCCATGCGGTTTTGCGATGTTGCCGGTATATCTGACTCTCTACCTGGGCGCTGAAGACAGTGAATTTCGCCGTAAATCTTTTTTGCTGCGAGTCGTCAAGGCCTTTTGGATTGCCTTTATGGTAACCGCCGGATTTGCCTTGTTGTTTGGGGTCGTTGGAACGATTGTCTCAGCAGGTGGCTCTTTTTTGATGGGCATAATGCCCTGGTTGGCGGTAGTCGTTGGCGTTGGCTTGGTTTTCTTGGGCATATGGATGCTTCTCGGACATACCCTGTCGTGGCATTTCTTTATCTCGGCTGCAGGCAAAATCGGCGATCCACGCCGGATGTCGGTGCGGGGATTTTTTCTTTTCGGCGTAGCGTTTGGGGCTATTTCGATGAGCTGCACCTTACCGATATTTCTCATGGTTGTCGGCAGTTCCATCGCCGCCGGTGATTTTATCGGCGGCCTCTTTCAGTTTGTCAGTTATATTCTGGGGATGGGCAGCGTCATGCTGCTGCTGACTCTCGGGATTACCGTGGTCAAAGAGGGAGTCGTGGTCGTGACACTGCGGCGAATAGTCCCCTATGTGCAAAAAATTTCTGCCCTCCTGCTGCTCGGTGCCGGCGCCTATATCGTTTACTACTGGTTATCGAGTGGACTTCTCTTGCAATAATTCGATGAGTCCGTGGGGCGAATCGGCAATGCGGCCAAAAGGGGATTTGGGATGGTGAGGGTCAATGGGTAACTTTTCCGGAATCCTGGCGGCGGCGGGAGCTTTTATAATATGGGGGGTATTGCCGGCCTATTGGAAACTCCTGCAGCAGGTACCTGCCTATGAGATCCTCTGTCACCGGATGTCCTGGTCGCTGGTAGTGACCCTTGGACTGGTGCTGGTGACCGGCCGACGGGCTATTTTTCGGCGGGCGCTACAAGACCGACGGAACCTTATCACCTTCGGTATAACGGGGTTGTTGCTGGCCCTTAACTGGTTGTTATATATCTGGGCGGTCAATGCCGGTTTTATCGTTGAAGCGAGTCTTGGATATTTTATCAACCCATTGATAAATGTCCTCTTTGGTATGTTCTTTTTCCAGGAAAGGATGCGTCCTGTCCAGTGGATTGCCCTGCTGCTCGCTGTTTTTGGTGTTCTCTATCTGACTTTTTACTATGGCCGGTTTCCTTGGATAGCCCTTGTCTTAGCGATGAGTTTTGCCATTTATGGACTGCTGCATAAAAAGAATGCCCTGGGCGCACTCGACGCGCTTTGTCTTGAGACAGGGATTCTTTTTTTGCCTGCGGCGGCTGTTCTTGTCGGTCTGGCCGTAACCGGCGGGGGGGCCTTTGGCAGAATCGGTATGGCGGACAGCCTGCTGCTCATCGGAACCGGGATCATCACCACTGTGCCCTTGCTTCTCTTTGGCTATGCCGCCCACAAGATTGCCCTTTCCACTCTTGGCCTGATGCAGTATCTCGCTCCGTCAATCAATATGGTCCTGGGAATTTTTGTCTACGCTGAAGAATTTCCACCGTCGCGGATGGTCGGTTTTATGTTGATCTGGAGTGCATTGCTGATCTTTATGACGGAGAACATGCTTCGCCGTCTGCGCAATAAAAAGAAGATTCTCACGGTGACCCATTAATCTATAATGTCAATGAAATATCTGATTAGCCTAATGTTCAGCTACTGAACCAGGGTTTGAGGTGTTGGCTTCGCTGCAGTCTTCCGTGGCTGCACAGACCCGTGAAACGAACAACTCACAGCCTTCCATTTCGACCCCCTCAACTGCCATAGAGTTTCCCAAGGAAATAGTTCATCTGCCTATACCACCAGGGCCACTCATGGCTGACGTCCGTACCCCAGAGATCGACCCAGGCAGGCACATCCTTGCTGTGCAGTAGGTCACCTACAGCCTTAGTGTCTGCAACCGCCTCATCCTCCCAGGCACCTTGTCCTGCACAGATGATCACGGTCTTGATCCGATATTGTTCTAACAGGGCTGGGTTGTTCAGATCCGGCAGATAGCTTATTGGTGAGTTAAAATAAACTCCCTCAACCTGTCCGGGTGCAAGACCGAACTCGGCGCGGTCCAACCTGTACAGGCCGCTTAAGGCCAACACTCCCTGGCACAGCTCAGGATGTTTCAAGAAGAGATTCAGGCTGTGATAAGCCCCCATACTGCAACCGTTGGTCATGACCTGCACATTGGTCATGCAATCCTGCCTAATAAAGGGGAGAACCTCATTGCAGATATACTGGTCATAGGCTTCGTGACGACTGTTGCGCTCTGATGGGGAAACTGAAAAATTATACCAGGACTCACTATCAATGCTGTCCACGGCGTAGAGTTTAATTTTTCCCGCCTCGATATAGGGCGCAATTGCATCGATCATGCCCATCGTCTCGTAATCATAAAAGCGCCCCCTGGAACAGGGAAAGACAAGAAACGGCACGCCCCAGTGACCGTAGACCTTGAGTTCCATATTTCTCCCCAGGTGGGGACTGTGCCAACACCGATATTCTGTCTTCATACAGATACTCCATTTTTTACATGCATCTTATAACTCATGGATAAAGGAGGTTATTCCTGCTATATCCCGCTCATGTTCGACCCTGAAGATATAACCGACATCGCCCAGGGCCGCGCTGAAGACGCCTGGAACAGATTGAACTTCAAGGATGCAGGAGCCATAGCGCTCCATGATTGCCTCGTGGCTGTGAACATAGTTAAAGCGGTTTTTGCGGCTTATATAGCAGCAATGGTATTTCCTGTGGTAATCTAGAGGCGCGGTTCGGCCATTGACCACTTCAGCCCACAGAGCATAAACGTCGATATCATTAGCATAGTTGAACATATCGGTGGTATACCCACCCGGCGGGCGCATATTGACCTCCAGGGCTACATAGTCGGTCGGGCTGGTTTTAAAGAACTCGATATGGAAGAATCTTTCCTTGACCTTAAAGGCGGAGACAGCCTTGCGGCCGACTTCTTCAAGCTTTTTTGGGATACTTCTGAGTGAATAATAAAAAACATGGTCCGCATTATTGACCACCTCCATAATCCCTTGGCTAAAAGTATGGGCAGTACAGAAGATGATATTGCCGTCTCGGTCCGTCAGGCCGTCAAAGGAGAAAATGGTGCCTTTGACAAAACCTTCCATTATATACTCATGCGCCGATTTATTCTCAATAAAGGAGAAGAGTTCTTCCTTGTCGTGAATCTTAAAGGTATGGAGAGCACCAACCCCGTCGTCTGGTTTGGCGACAACCGGGTACCCTGCCTCCTTGATGAACTCTTCGGCATCGGCCAGGGTGTGAACTACCTTGCCGGGTGCAACCTTGATACCTGCCTTCCGAAAGACCTCTTTCATTCCTGATTTACGCCGAATAAACTGCATGTCATCCGGTTTCAGGCCCTTGATGTTGAAATCCTGGCGAAGCCTGGCATCGGTGGCCAGCCAATATTCGTTATGCGATTCAAGACGGTCGATTTTGCCGAACTGGTGGGTGAAATAGCCGCATGCCTTCAAAAGAGATTGGTAATTATGCAGATCATCGACCATATAGTAAGCAGCCAGGGATTCGCGTATTTCACGGGTAAGGGACTCTGTAGGGCCGTCGCCGATGCCAAGAACATGTATCCCCAACTTCTTAAGAGAGCTGCAAAAAGGAAAGTAATTAGGCGGGAACTGTGGGCAGAGGTAAACAAGGTTCATAAATTAATCCTTTCAGTCAAAGAACTTTCATGGGCCCCTTGAAGATTCCGCAGGCATCAAGGCCCAGAAAAAAGGCATGTGAAAAGTGCATAAGATTACTTTGCTTTCCTTTTTTCATCAAGGTATTGCCCCAAACCTGCGACAAAATAAAAGACACAAATTTACCCAAGAGTTTGACACCGCAAAGGATGGGACAAGATATGAAAAATTATTTTGTGGAAGAAAATGTGGCTAGCGCAGCTAAGATGAGGGAAGGAAAAAAGTCAAAGGCTATAGAGTCTGCGATTTTCGTGATTAAGAAATTTTCCTGCCTGCCGATATAAAATATAAGAGATAGCTGGCAACCGTCGCGGACAAGTTTAATGTTCAACCCATCCCTGATCAAATGAATGCATATACCGTACAAAAAGGTGACACCATTGCCTATGTTACCAAACGACTTGGCACTGACTGGCAGACCTTGCGCACGCAAAATCCTGAGTCTATCGGCAAGTCAAACCTCAACGGCAACTGGTTTGTCAGAGAAGGCGCCAGCGTCGCCGTGGATAAGGGTGGTTTTGCCGCTGTCCTTGAACAGGCATCGCAGCAGACTGCCGCGCCGCAGCAACCTATGACCGGGCAACCGGATAAACTGACGGAATATACCGTCCGGCCGGGAGATACCTTATGGAAGCTGGCCATCAGACAGTTTCATGTCAACCCCCAGGATTTGATTCGCGATAACGCCATTGATGATCCCAATCATCTCGAAGTCGGCCGAAAACTTAAGATCAGGCAGCTCGGACCGCAGCCGCCAAGTGAAGTCGTCGCCAGCTGGTATGGCGAAGATTATCATGGACGAGCCATGGCCAATGGCGATATTTATGATATGTACGCCAACACCATTGCCCACAAGGATTTGCCATTAGGCACTAAAGTGGAACTGAAAAATCCCCGCACCGGGCAGACTGCTCAGGCAGTGATAACCGATCGAGGCCCATATATTGCGGGGCGGGATATCGACCTGAGTTATGGTCTGGCCAGCCAACTGTCCCTCGTTGAGAATGGCGTGGATACCCTGGAGATGGAAATACTGTAGCTTTTGGGTTAAATATCGAACTTTATTCCCTGGGCTAGTGGCAGGGTCGTGCCGTAGTTGATGGTGTTGGTCTACCGGCGCATATATGCTTTCCAGGCGTCAGAACCGGATTCTCGGCCACCGCCGGTTGCTCTTGTAGCTGATTAGCACTTCGGCTACAGCCGGCACCACATAGTAGTTCGACGCACAACCTTCACCTTCCACGACAGAGCCCCCGCAAATAACTTTGCCGCCTTCTTCTTGAACTTTTTCCAGTGCATTGAGAAAATCTTTCACCGCAGCGCTGTCAATGAGAGGACCGACGTGGTTGTTTTCATCAAGCGGGTTAACGATCTTCAAGCTGGCATAGGCGCCCACCATGACTTCTTTGACATTGTCATATATGGATTCGTGGATAATCAATCGACGAGTAGAGGTGCAGCGTTGCCCTCCAGCGCCGACTGCACCAAAGAACAGATATTGTTACTCGATTAATTGGCAATGTGAAACTTGAACGTGTTACTGGTCTTGCATATCAAAGATCATCCCTTACCATCGTAGTTATTGACCGCTGTTGAAAAGGCCAAGAGAAATTTTTGCTGATAAGTCTGGTAATCTGCTCTTGCTTGCCTTCAGACCTCCCAAAAAATTCCTCCGTGCTAACCAGTTTAAACTGCTATCCGAACATCTTTGTCAACTTCGCTTTTATGTTGGTAGGAAAAATACATTTTACTCTTGATTAAAGGATCCATGGTTGATATATGTGACATATTAGTAAAATATCAATGATATACATGGGGCCTTGCTTCTTTTATCCAACTGGACAATAACCTGAAATCGATGAATGTAGAAATTTATAATAAAATACGGGATCGTATATTGTTTCTGGAATATCACTCCGGCCAGATTCTGAATGAAAAAATTCTGGCTGATGAGTTTGGGGTCAGTCGAACTCCGTTACGCGAAGTACTTTGTCGGCTGGAGTGGGAGCAGCTGGTTCGGATATTGCCCCGTTCCGGGACCATGGTCACCGAAGTCGAGTTTCATAAAATGATGAATATATTTCAGGTGCGCTTGGAGATAGAAGCCTTGGCCGGCCGGCTGGCTGCAGAGATGATAACACCAAACCATCTGGAAAGCCTGGAACAGCTGGAGAAGGATTGCGCTGTGTTGATTGATCAGCGAAATCAGAAAGGCCTGGCCTTGATCGATTTTTCGCTCCGGAAGATTCTATACGATGCCGGTAACAACTACGTTCTAAGAGATATTTCTAATCAGCTGTACAGTCTCACTTTTCGACTTTGGTTTGTGATTATGGGATATGGCGACTGGACCGAAGAGGTTCTGTCCATTACCAATGAAATTCGGGCTACCCATACAGTTTTGTCGGGCGGAAATCCAATCGAAGCAGGTGAGGCCCGCAGGTCGGTAATGGTACGCCACGTCGAACGTATCAAACGTAAATTTCTGGAAATCCCCGCCTGATATGTGCCTCGACCTGGGGCAATTTTTTATCGTTTCTTGTTGTTCCTTCTTCTGTCTGTCCCCCCCCAAATCCTTCGCTCATCTTTCTTGTCGCATAAAAGATGATGTGTCGCGAAAACTCTCTATTCGGCTTCCGTAGGCGCACATTCCCTACGCCGAATTCTACGAAAATGTTCACGCTATCGATCTTGCATGATCTGTGGTTGTGCACGATATAGATAATATAATAAAATACAGTGAGATAGTTATGTATAAGGTAACAAGTAATCATTGGAATTCTTAAAATATCCATAAAGTATAATTGATATTGACAGAGAATATTTCATTGGTATACTAGTGATGAATTTAAAGATGGCAGTGAAAGCACATTGATTTTTTGTTAGGTGAAGTTTCGTGGTCTGATAGGTTTTACAATTACTCTTGTCGTCATCAACATCAGAATCCACATCCTGATGTTGATGACGAAAAAAGTGGGAAACAACTCCAATGACCGTTTTTCATGTCCGAAACAGAATGCAGTCATGGTACGGAGAATCTATTGGTATTCTTATTCTTGATGCAGCATATCCTTGCATTCCTGGAAATGTGGGCAATGCCGGCACCTTTGATTTTCCGGTGCGATATAAAGTCGTTAAGAATGCCTCAATCGATCGTTTGCTCAATCAACGGGATCCGTCATTGCTTGACCCGTTTATAGAAGCTGCCCGAGAACTTCAGGACGAGGGGGTAAAGGCGGTTACCGGGGCATGTGGATTTATGGCCCTGTTTCAGAGACAGGTCGCCGATGCAATGGATATTCCAGTTTTTCTTTCCAGTCTTCTCCAGGTTCAGTTCATTTATCAGATGCTTCCCAGAGGGCGGAAGATCGGTATTATTTCTGCGGATTCAAGCGCTCTGACCGAGGAGCATTTTTCCAGTGTCGGCATGACCCCGGATATTCCCCTGATATTAGGGGGTATGGAAAATCAGCAGGAGTTTAGAGAAGCCGTTCTCCTGGAGAAAGGGACGCTGGATACAGATCAGATTCAACGTGAGGTGATCGAAGTCGCTCAACAAATGATCCATAAGGAACCGGATATTGGGGCGATCCTGCTTGAATGCAGTGACCTGCCGCCTTATGCTGCTGCGGTTCAGACTGCTGTGCAGCTGCCGGTATTTGATTTTATTACCATGATTCAGCACGTTCACTCAGCCTTGGTACGAAAACCGTTTCAGGGATTCATGTAAATATTTAGTACCAGAGAAATTCATTTCTTGTGGTGCGAATGAATTTCGTGAAGGTACTCCTGCCTCCTTGTAGGGTGTTAGGATAATTCAACCGGAGAAGGACCGATGCTACTCGAAGTTTTGATTGTCGGTGTTATGGTCGGGGCCATTTATTCCTTGGTCACCATCGGCTACAGCATGGTTTACGGTATTCTAAAGCTGATGAATTTTGCCCATGGAGATGTTTACATTTTTGGTACCCTGCTGTGCTACACGATGCTGGCCAAGTTCCAGGTGAATCCAGTTGTCGCGGTTATAGCCGCCGCGCTCATAGGCGGACTGTTGGCGTCGTTGGTGGAAATCGTCGCCTACCGGCGCTTGAGGGCGGCGCAACACCGCATGATTTCCATGATCACGGCACTGGGCGCGGCGTATGTCATTCAGAATTCTTCAGAGTTAGCCTGGGGCAACCAGGTGCTGTCATTTCCCTCGCTTTTTCCCAACCATAATATAAGTTTTCTGGGATCCCAGATTTCAGTCACGCACATTTTTACTCTCTTTGTCGCCGTAATCGTGATTGTCGGTTTTAATCTGTTTTTAAAACATCACAAAGCCGGCAAAGCCATTTTATGTGTTTCCGAGGATATTCCTACTTCAAGCCTGATGGGTATTCCGATCAACCGGACCATATCTGTAGTCTATTTTTTCGGAGGTGTTTTCGGAGTTCTAGGCGGGGTGCTCTATTCCGCTTCTTATAATGCCGTTTCCATCAGTATGGGGTTTCGGGGGACCATTATCGCTTTTACCGCCGCAGTCATCGGCGGCATCGGCAGCCTGAGCGGTGCACTGGTTGGTGGCATGATTCTCGGGCTTTCGGAAAATCTGATCAGTGTCTATGTTTCCAGTTCGTATAAAGATCCAATCACTTTTTTGATTCTGATCAGCATCCTGCTCATTCGGCCGACCGGCATTCTGGGCAATGCGGATTCCGGAAAAGTCTAACGGGGAGGAGAGAGGTTGCCTAAGATCAATATACTAACAGGCGGTAAGATCAATGTTCTGGGGCATATTGCCGCGATTATCGGGCTTGCCTTTTTGCCCCTACTCTTTGAAAATGCCTATTATATGGGTATTGTCAACCTGATCCTGATCTACACGGTTCTGTGTATGGGCCTGAACCTTATTCTGGGCTATACCGGACTGCTTTCCCTCGGTCATGCAGCATTTTACGGTATTGGTGGGTATGTTACCGCTATTCTCATGACCCGTTACGGCTTTTCTTTTCTGCCCAGCATGATCATTTCCGGACTGTTGGCCCTTATTTTCGGGATGCTGCTCGGCGTTCCGACCCGAAAGGTTCGAGGGGATTATTTTTGCCTTCTGACCATCGCCTTCGGAGAGATCTTCCGTTTGATTGCCCAGGCATGGATCCCGTTTACCGGCGGAGCCATGGGCATTGTCGGCATTCCGATCCCAAAGATATTGGCCTGGACGATCCGCAGTGAAACGGATTTTTATTACCTGGGACTTATTCTGGTCGTCTTTACCTACATAAGCCTGGCCCTGTTGACCGCATCACGATTCGGTCGGGCCTTTGTCGCTATACGGGAAGACGAACTGGCTGCTTCGGTAATGGGCATCAAAACATCGGCGTATAAGATTCTGGCTTTCAGCATTGGATCATTTTATGCGGGGTTGGCAGGAAGTTATCTGGCAGTTTATCAAACGACTATTACCCCGTCCAGTTTCACTTTGGGTGAATCCTGTCTGATGATCATTATGGTCATTGTCGGGGGAATGGGCAGCTTACTGGCGCCAATTTCCGGCGTTATCATCATGACTCTGGCGACGGAGGCTTTTCGTTCAATGGCCGAGTATCGCATGTTGATCATCGGTGTGATCATGGTGGCGGTATTACTTTTCCGGCCGCAGGGATTATTCGGAACGGCCGCATTCAGGGACTAACATTCCCCAAGGGGTAGCGCTAAGCTTTAAGGAGCAGGCCACTAAAACTTTCAGAAAGGATTGTATTCATGGTTTTGCTGGAAACCCGTCAGTTGATGAAGCACTTTGGTGGAATCATGGCTGTCAATGAGATCAGTCTGAATATAGATAAAGGGGAGATATTGGGGATGATCGGCCCGAACGGATCGGGCAAGTCCACGTTTGTCAATCTTCTGACTGGTATTTACACCCCGGATAATGGTCAGACCTTATTTAAAAATCAAGACATTACCAGGCTTCCGGTGCATCGTATAACGGAAATCGGCATTGCCAGGACATTCCAAAATCTTCGGGTATTTCAGAATATATCGGTGATGACCAATATTCTCATCGGCCGGCATTCACAGATTAAAAACTCTCTTTTTGATGTGTATCTGCGACCGCTGACCGCCTGGAAACGAGAAAAAGAAGCGCGGGAAAATGCAATGGAATTTTTGGAGCTGGCGCATCTGACCGACCGCAGAAATGAATTGGCGAAAAACCTGCCTTATGGGGAGCAGCGTCTTTTGGAGATTTGCCGCGCCCTAGCTTCCGAGCCGGACTTGCTGATGTTGGATGAACCCTGTGCCGGCATGAATCCGGTAGAGATGGATACCTTGGCTGAGTTTGTCCAGCGGATAAAGGCTTCGGGGACAACTGTTTTTATAATTGAGCATAACATGCGGTTTATTATGGCGGTAGCCGAACGGATTGTGGTGCTGAATGCGGGAAGAAAATTTAAGGAGGGTACCCCCTCGGAAATTCAGGCCGACAGGGGTGTCCAGAGTATCTATCTGGGTGAAGAGGAAAGCACCGATGCTTAAAGTGGAAGGTATTCATACCCAGTATGGCAAGATCAAGGTGCTCAGCGATGTCTCATTTGCCATCAATCCAGGGGAGATTGTGGCCCTGATCGGCACCAATGGTGCCGGGAAAAGCACCTTTCTGAAAACCATTTCCGGCCTGGTTCGCCCTACAAAAGGATGCATCACCTTTATGGATAAGGATATTCAAGGACTGCCGCCGGAAAAAATTGTTCATGCAGGCATCGCCCATGTCCCGGAGGGACGTCATGTTTTTGCCCGGCAAACCGTCATGACGAATTTGCAAATTGGCGCTTTTATCCGCAAGGATACTGTAGAAATCGAAAAAGACATCAGGCGATTTTTTGGGATTTTCCCGATTTTGGGGGAACGTCGCAATCAAATGGCCGGCACTCTTTCCGGTGGCGAGCAGCAGATGCTGGCCATTTGCAGGGGGCTTATGGCGCGGCCCAAACTCCTCCTCCTGGATGAACCCTCTATGGGCTTGGCACCGTTACTAGTCAATGAAATATTTGGCATCATCGCGAGACTTCATGAGGAAGGGATTGCCATTGTGGTGGTCGAGCAAAATGTTAAAAAGGCTCTCAAAATTACCCAAAGAGCCTATGTCATGGAACTGGGCAAGATTCTCTATCACGGCGATTCAAAGCAATTGATGGCGGATGACAGGGTTCGGAAGTGTTATTTGGGCGAAGCATAAGGGCGATTGGAATTTTCCTCTTCAAATAAGAGGTGGTTTGACGGGACGGGAGGATGGCATCAAGAAGGCAGGATTGGTATCCATTTATTACTTTAAAAGGAGACGTGACATGTTCAGAAAAAGTTCCACTTTTTTTTTAGCGCTGTTGATCCTGATGGCAGGAAATGTAGCGTGGGCAAAGGACGGGGTTGATGCGGGAAAGAAAATCATCAACATCGCAGGCTACGATGCTTGCACCGGAAAGTATGGCGACTATGGGAGCGGCGACAAGAAAGGCCAGGAATTGGCTGTTGAGGAGATCAATGAAAGGGGTGGCATTCAAGAAGGACCGTTGAAAGGCTATATGCTGAAGCTTGCTTTTTTCGATGATCGCGGCGATCCAAAAGAGTCGGCCAATATCGCCAAAAATATTTCTTCCAGCGACTATCTTGTTGCACTGGGGCCCACCATGAGCTCTTGCGCACTCGCCGCTACACCCGTTTACTACCGTAACGGCGTTGCCAATATCATTACGTACTCCAATGCCAACACGCTTACAGAACAGGGTTTTGATAACGTTGCCCGTCTGACCTACACCACCCGAAGCATTGCGCAGGAAATGGCCATAACCGTTAAGGACAGATTCAAAAAGGACAGTGTTGCCATCATCAGTGAAAATGCGGACTATGGTCAACAGCTTCTCAAAAATTTTAAGGAAAAAGCATCTGAACTTGGCATTAAAATCGTGAATGAAAGCGTGGTCACACCCGGGCAGGACATTGATTTTAAATCCGTATTATTAAAAGCCAAATCCCAAAATCCAGGCATGCTGCTGCTTTTTGTCACCTATAACGAAGGCGGTATGCTGGTGAAGCAGGTGCGACAAATGGGATGGGATGTTGCTATTTACGGCCCCGATTCGTTGATTGAACCTAAGTTCTTTGAACTGGCAGGCGATGATATGGGAGAAGCGTATATCTTGTTGTCGCCGACGGTGGATGTGAAACGACCGGCTGCCAAAATTCTGGTGGATCGTTGGACCCCCAAATATGGCGGATTTCCGCCCCTTGCAGCTATTTATGGTTATGATGCGGTAAAGGTTGCGGCAAAAGTCATTGAGATAGGGGGAGTTGACCGCAAATCTTTTATCCAGAAGCTTAAAGAAGTCAAGGTGGAGGGCGTCGGCAATCCTATGTACCAGTTTGATGCCACCGGCGAGGGTAGCCGTCCGGCTTTTGTGACATCTCCGGCAAGTGAGGTTAAGCAGAGCTAAGAAGTATTGTCGGTTAATACTAGAGTTTTATTATATCTTTATATTGTTCAATAAGACGATCATAGCCCTGACTCGTGATTAAACGGCGTAGTTCTGGGCTATGATTTTTTGAGTGAGAATAAGAACGAAAAAAATATCTGGATTGAGAGAGTTGGATTCCAACCAATGCATCAGTGATCGTCAGATGTTTAAATGGAGATGGAATGAATTGTAAAACTTATGACGTTGTCATTGTCGGCGGCGGTATAATGGGCAGCTCCACAGCTTACTACCTGATGAAAAACGCACCGGGGCTTCGAGTGGCGGTGATTGAAATGGATCGGACCTACAGTCGTGCATCGACGACCCTGTCCATGGCCAACGCCCGGATCCAGTTCAGCTTCAAACCCAATGTACAGATATCTCAATATGCATTTGAAGTTTTAGAAAATTTCGAGCAGGACATGGAAATTGACGGCATCGGGCCTTCGATTAGGTTTCGCCGCGAGGGGAATCTCTTCATGGTAAATGAAGAAAACCGGATTGCAGCCGACAACGCATTGAAAATGCAGCAGGAACTCGGGTGTGACATTGAATGGTGGACGCCGGAAAAAATTCGTGAGCGGTTTCCGCTCTACAATCCCGAAGGATATGTCGGAGCCTCATTCGGTCCCAAAGACGGCCATCTCGATGCCTATGGGGTGCTGATGGGGTATCGGGCTAAAGCTATTTCCATGGGGGCGGAATTTATCCATGCCGAAGTATCTGAAATCACTAAAACTGGAAAAAAAGCTACGGGCGTACGTTTGACAAGCGGAGAAGATATCGGATCCGGTGGTGTCGTAAATTGCGCGGGTGCCTGGTGTTCGGAGATTGCGCAAACTGCCGGGGTCCATCTGCCGGTTCAACCTGTCAAGCGCCAGATATTCGCTCTCGACACAAAGGTCAAACCAGATGGGCCCCTGCCGCTGACGTATTTGCCTTCTGGGATGTACTTCCGAACGGAAACCGGCGGGTTGATCCTTTTGGGGAAATCTTTGCCGACAGATCCGGTGGGGATTTCCTTTTCATGGGATGAAAAAAGGTTTTATGATTTGTTATGGGAAGAGCTTGCCGAGTTTGTCCCCCAATTTGAAGAATTAAAATTGGTTCGTGGGTGGGCAGGCCTTTATGCCATGAACACCCTCGATGAAAATGCAATTCTTGGGGAATGGCCGGAGCTTGAAGGGCTGTTTCTTGCCAATGGTTTTTCCGGTCATGGATTGCAACAGGCCCCGGCAGTGGGGCGGTATATCGCCGAATTGATTACCCGGCAGACCCATGCCCTGGATCTATCGATATTCAGCCCGGTACGGATCCTGGAGAACCAGCCTTTGCAAGAGACTGGAATCTATTAGGTGGATTTGTATCGCGAATAAACGGCAGATGGCATCTTCAGCCTTGTAATTAATTTTCAAGTTTTCGACCTATTACAAATTAAAAAATAATGAATGGATTATCATGGGACTAACTTTAATGGAAGGAAACGAGGCCATCAGTTGGGGAGCGATCGCTGCTGGTTGTAATTTTTTTGCCGGCTATCCGATCACCCCGGCAACAACAATTTACAATACCATGCTCAAGCTCCTCCCTCCCAAGGGTGGCGTGTGCCTCCAGGGTGAGGATGAAATCGCATCCATAGGATTTTGCCTGGGTGCTTCGATGTCAGGCATGAAGACCATGACAGCTACTTCAGGTCCGGGGATCAGTCTTTACAGCGAGCAGATTTCTTTTGCCATCGGCAGCGAGATTCCCATTGTCATTGTGGATGTGCAACGGTTGGGGCCGTCTACCGGATCCGCCACCAAAGGGGCCGACGGAGATATCCAGTTTCTACAGTGGAGTAACAGCGGGGGACTGCCAGTGATCGTCCTCGCGCCGGTGGATGTAAAAGACTGTTATGTGCTCACCATGCAGGCCTTTAACCTGGCCGAGCAATATCGGTGTCCGGTTTTTGTGGCTGCCAACAAGGAAGTCTCCATGACCCGCGAAACGATTGATCTGGATGAACTGGATCTGCCGCAGATTATCGATCGCCGAACTGCTGATGTGGATCGACCCTTTATGCCGTTTAGCGTGCAGGACGAACAACTGGTGCCGGATTTTCTGTCTATCGGCGGCGAACGTCTGGTCAGGCAAACCTCCTCGACTCACGGAACGGATGGTTACATTACAACGGATCCTGAGCAAATCGCCCGGATGCAACAGCGGCTGGATGACAAGCTTAAGAAAAATATATCAGCTTTTTCGTACTACGAGGAATACCAAGTGCCAGACGCCGATACATTGGTGATTGCCTATGGGGTAACGGCCCGCGCGGCCATGACGGCTGTGAAAAAGGTCGAGTCTAGCAATACCAAGGCATCCCTGCTGGTCTTGAAAACCCTGTGGCCTGTCCCTGAACAGCTGATTCTGAAAAAGGCTGCGCCTTATAAGCGGGTAGTTATGGCCGAGATGAATCTGGGCCAGTATGTCCGGGAGCTTCAGCGGTTGTTGACCGATAAAAAAATCGACTTTTTGGGACAGATGGATGGAGAGCTGATCAAGCCAGGGCAGATTCAGGAGGTGATTCAAAATGGATAGTCTATTAAACAGCAACCGTCCCCCCGTGTTCTGTCCCGGGTGTTCCCATGAGCAGGTGCTGCACGCCCTGGATAAGGCATTGATGGCTATGGGGCTCTCGGCAAAAGATGTCGTTATTGTTTCTGATATAGGCTGTTCCGGCCTGTTTGACACTTTTTTTAACACCCATGCTTTTCACGGCCTGCATGGCCGTGCCCTCACGTATGCGACAGGGATCAAGATGGCCCGGCCGGATTTAAAAGTGGTCGTGACCATGGGCGACGGAGGCCTTGGGATCGGCGGCGCTCATGTCTTGAGCTCATGTCGGCGAAATATTGACCTGACGCTTTTAATCCTCAATAACTTTAATTACGGCATGACAGGCGGTCAGTGCTCCTCGACGACTCCCCAGGAGGCGCAGGTGGGTTCGGGCTTTTTAAATAAGTTGGAAAAACCCCTTGATATCTGTCAGGTTGCGGGAGCTGCAGGGGCGGCGTATGTCGCTCGAACATCAACATACGATAAGGCATTGGTTGAAGGCCTGGAAGCGGCCATGGCTTTTGACGGTTTTTCGTTGGTCGACATCTGGGGGATCTGTCCCGGTCGTTACACCCGAAGCAATAAGATTACTCTCAAGAGTATCGAAATGGATTTGGCCAAGCTTCCGGATCTGGGTGATTACAAGATTCGCAATGCCCGAGAAGAATATGGCAAAGCCTACCGGCAAGAGGCTGCAAAACTCTCACCAGCAAGAGAACCGGCTCGTATTGAAAAGTCCTTCATTTCCCCACAGTCAGGGCGCCAGGAAGTGGTGGTGCTCGGGAGTGCCGGCCAGCGTATTATTACCGCCGGAGAATTGCTTTGTCTGGCAGGAGCTTCGGCAGGATGTCGCGCGGCACAGAAGAGCGACTATCCAATTACCGTTATGCGGGGGCACTCGGTTACCGAAATAATTCTTTCTGACACCGAAATCGAATATACCGGGATTGAAAATCCTTCGGTTGTCATCGCGCTGGCCCCAGAAGGCGTCAATCGCCGAAAAAAAATGTTGACTACTCTGGCACCGGAGGCATTGGTCATTAAAGCGTCTGGAATTGAATTGCCTTTGTGCCAGGCATCAATAACGGAAGTTGATTTTAAAGCCGAAACGATAAAGTCGCAGGATTGGGCTCTGGTTGCGTTGGCTGTTCTGGCACAGCAGAACAAAGTGTTGACCATGGATATGCTTAAGGCTGCTTTGAAATTGCGTTTCAAGACCGAACAATATGAAGCGGCTATCGCCATGATTAAAAAGGCAGTTGCTTCCCTTTGTCCCGCATGACGCTGTTATCTGAGCTGTTATCTGTGATGATGCCGAGCAGTACCTTACTAATCAGGAGAGTTTTATGAATATATTGGTCTGTATCAAACAGGTTCCTGATATGGAATCAAAATTCATGGTGGACGGTGATGGCATTTGGTATGACCGCACCGATCTTGCCTGGCGCATGAACGAGTATGACGAATACGCGGTCGAGGAGGCGGTGCAGCTGAAAGAAAATACCGGTGCGGAGCTGACAGTGCTTTGCATCGGTCCGGAGCAGGTGAAGGAGACGATGAAGAAGGCCCTTGCCATGGGATGCGATCGCGGCGTCCATGTTGTTGATGATGCCTCCTTTAAAAAGGATCCTTTTGCAATCGCCTCAATAATTGCTGAATTTGCCAGCCCCAGGAACTTTGACTTGATCTTTACCGGGATGCAGTCCCAGGATAGAGGTAGCGCCCAGGTAGGTGTTTTTGTCGCTGAGATGCTCGGCTTGCCCTGCGTCACGACTATCGTAGGCTTTAGTTTTGAGGAAGACAAGATCTCGGTGAAAAGGGAGTTGGAAGGCGGAGTAAAGGCTAAGATCACCGCGCCGGTTCCTGCGCTTGTTACCTGTCAGCTTGGCCTGAACAGCCCGCGTTATTTAACGCTGCCCAATATTTTAAAGGCCAAAAAGAAAGAGTTGCTTTCCATTCCGGTCGCCGACCTGCTGAAGGCTGAGAATCTCGGGGAGACTACCTCCCTGTGTTTTCCGCAGAAGAAAGGAAGTGGACTGACTTTGGAAGGAGATGCCTCCGAGCTCGCCGACAAATTGATCAAAATCCTGAAAGAAAAAACCGTCGTTCTGGCATAAAGAGGTCCCAATGAAAGCACTACTTGTTGCGGAATATAGAGAAGGAAAATTGCTTAACTGTACGAGCGAATTGATAGCCTTTGCCAAAAAAATGGGCGCCGAGAGTGCAATGTTTTTGGTAGGTGCTGAGAATGATCTCCCGAAATTTGATGGAAAGTTGTATCTGGCGGATGCCCCGACCAGTGGCGAATTCAATCCGGATGGTCATAAACATCTCCTGCTCGGGGTGATTGAGAAGGAGAAACCGGATATGGTGGTTTTTAGCCACTCGTCCTATGGCTGGGACCTGGCTCCTCGAGTTGCCTTTTCTTTGAAGTCGGCGCAGTTTTCCGAAGTAATGGATGTTGTTGATGGCGTGCCTGTCTTACCGGTCTGCAACTCTAAGCTGTGCCGGAAGGTCGACTCGAAGACAGCCGTAACGGTTTTGACCTTGCAGGGAGGAGCCTTCAGTCTGACAGATGAGCCAACCGGCAGCCCCATTATTGAGAAGATAGGTGTTGCCGCCACCGGCAAACTTGTATTCGGGGGCTATGAACCAGCCGACAAGGGAGGGGTCGATCTCACCAAGGCCCAGGTGATAGTAGGTGCCGGCCGTGGTATTGGCAAACCTGAGAATATAACGATGATCAAAAAATTAGCCCACTCGCTAAAGGGTGAATACGGGGCCAGCCGCCCCGTTGTCGATGCGGAATGGGCCGAGCACACTCGGCAAATCGGAACCACTGGTCAGATAGTGTCTCCTAAGCTCTATGTGGCTTGTGGCATCTCAGGCGCCATCCAACATCTGGCCGGGATGAGGAATTCCGAGTTCGTGGTCGCCATCAATACCGACAAAGATGCCCCGATTGGCGAGGTTGCAGACGTTTTAGTTGTAGCCGATCTTAAGGTCTTTGTTCCCATACTGACAGAAAAGATCAATACGTTGTAACGCTTGAGTACTCTGGTACAGGTTGGACGGTCGAGCATGCCCGCGATAATTCAATAGGGATGGTTGCGTAAATCACAAATAATTTGATGAATACAATGAAAGAAAATAAAATTCTTTGTCTCTCCGCTAAAGATGTAAGCAAGGTCCTGGCGATGCAAGATTGCATTGAGGCAATGAGAGACGCATTTACCCAGTTGGCAGATGGGAAAGCTGTAATCCCCTTGCGATCAACGTTGTCTATGCCAAGTGAGAATGGAGGGGCATTGTTTATGCCCGTCTACCTGCCGAACATACAAAAAGTCGGCTTGAAAGCAGTTACCGTTCATCAAGATAATCCCCATAAAGGGCTTCCTGTGATTCAAGCGATGGTCCTGGTTTTTGATGCACCTACCGGCTCGCCTCTTGCCTTGATAGATGGTGAGTTTATTACGGCGATGAGGACCGGAGCTGTTTCCGGACTTGCCACAAAACTCTTAGCCCGTGAGAATGCGAAAGTAGTCGCTATCATCGGGGCAGGAGTACAGGGAGCGACTCAACTTGAAGCAGTGTGCACCGTAAGAGATATTGCCAAGGCATATATATTCGATCGAAAGAAAGAGCGCATGGACGCCTTTATAAAAGCGATGAAGGAAAAATTAGAGATTGAGATCATCGCTGCAGAGTCTATGGATGTTCTTACAAAAGCAGACGTTATTTGCACAGCAACCACCTCCATGATGCCGGTATTTAAGGACACTGAAATAGGATGCGGTGTTCATATCAACAGTGTCGGCTCCTATCGTGCTGATATGTGTGAAATACCACCGGAAACAATTATGCGAGCGAAAATAGTGGTCGATCAGATGGAAGCATGTCTTTCTGAAGCTGGTGATATTTTACAACCTATCGCCCAAGGTTTGATTTCTAAAGATCATATTTACGGCGAGCTGGGAGAAATCGTCACCGGAATAAAGCTTGCAAGGGAAGATGATAGTGAAATTACCGTCTTTAAATCAGTCGGGCTGGCGGTGCAGGATTTGGCAACCGCAGATCTTGTTCTGACTAAATCAAGGAAGCTGGGACTCGGGGTGGAAGTGGTTTTGTAAAAAAATGAATATCTCAAGGAGAATATAAATGTATTTCAAGTTGACCGACGAACAGAAGATGATGCAGGATATGGCCCGGGATTTCGCCCAGAAGGAAATCCTGCCTACTCTCAAAGAGGATGAGAGAGAGCATCGCTTTCGGCCCGAATTAGTCAAGAAGATGGGTGAACTCGGGTTCTTTGGCTGTGCCCTTCCCGAAGAGTACGGTGGCAACGGGTGTGGCTTTTTCGAGTCGGTTCTTCTCGCCGAACAGTTGGCTATAGTAAGCGGTTCCTGGCGGGTGCCGCTTAATATGCAGAATCTCGGCCCATCAGTGACGGTCAATAAGTTTGGCACTAAAGAACAGAAGGAGCGTTTTATCCCCGCCTGGGTCAAAGGTGAATCTTTTGGTTTTTTTGCCATTACCGAGCCCAATTCCGGATCCGATGTGGCCGGCATGGGCACGACGGCCACCGATTGCGGCGATCATTGGCAATTAAACGGGCAAAAGATGTGGATCAGTAACGCCCATGTCGGGGATTGGGGCCTGGTGTACGCCTTTACCGACAGGAGCAAGAAATATAAGGGCATGACCTGCTTTATCGTCAATCTGAAGGGCAACGAAGGCATTGTCACGGCTCCCATTGAAACCAAACTCGGACTGCACTGCTCGCCAACCGGAGAGATTGCTTTTACCCAGGCGAGAATTCCCAAGGATTCGGTGCTGGGTGAGGTCGGTCAGGGATTTCAGGTCTGTATGTGGCAGCTTAATAATACCAGAATCAGTTGCGCCGCCGGCGCACTTGGTATCGGCGGCGGGGCCATCGAGGCAGCAATCAATTATGCCAACGACCGAACCCAGTTCGGTAAAAAAATTGGTTCGTATCAGATGATCCAGGCGCAGATTGCCGATATGGTTGCCGAGCATGAGGCGGCCAGATTGCTCGTCTATCAAGCTGCCTGGTTGAAGGATCAGGGCATGCCCAATCAACTGCAAACATCGATTGCCAAGCTGTTTGCTTCCGAGGCGGCGGTGCACGCCGCCTCGGATACCATGAAGATTTTCGGCAGCTATGGTTTTTCCACCGAGTTTCCGGCCGAACGTTTCTTACGTGACGCACAATCTTTGCGGGTGGTCGAAGGAACCAGCAATATTCAGAAAACGATCATCTCGGGCATTGCTCTAGGGGATGTGCAAAACCGTTAATCAGGTTAAAGGAGACTCTTATGGCACGCAAACAAACACCACTGAGGCCATACTTTGCCAAAATGGCCGATATTGGTGCAGCTCTGAGTGATGCTGATATCGAGCGTACACAGGAAAATATTGAGTTGGTCAAAGAGCAGGAACAAATAATAGCGGGAGAAGTGAAACGAGTTGAAAACGCCGGAATTCCTGCACAGAAAATCCATGACCGCGGCGGGATGACCGTCTATGACCGCCTGGACTATCTGGTGGACGCCGGCACCTGGTCCCCTCTCCATACCCTCTATAACCCGCAGGATAATGAAGAAGGATGCACCGGGGTGGTCAACGGAATCGGTAAAATATCCGGTAAATGGGCGGTGATCATCGGTTTTGACAATAAGGTCATGGCCGGTGCCTGGATAGCCGGCCAGTCCGAGAATATCCTGATGGTCACCGATATGGCCAAAAGATTGAACGTCCCCCTGGTCTGGTTGACCAACTGCAGCGGGGTGAAATTGATGGAACAGGAGACCGTCTATGCCGGTCGTCGTTCCAGCGGCACACCGTTCTTCCGGCATGCCGATCTCAATCATCTGGGGGTGCCGATTTTAAATGCCATCTATGGCACGAATCCAGCCGGTGGCGGCTACCAGGGGATCAGTCCGACTATCCTGCTCGCCCATAAAGATGCCAACATTGCCGTCGGCGGGGCCGGCATCGTCGGCGGCATGAACCCGAAAGGACATTTTGATATTGCATCAGCACATTCGCTGATCGAGGCTACAAAAAATTTCAAATCCAAGAGTCCCGGCCGGGTCGAGACCCACTTTGATAAGACTGCTTATTTTCGCGAGGTGCATGAAACCGAACAGGGGGTCCTGGACGGCATCAAGGACTATATGCGGATGATGCCCGCTTATGATCCGGCTATGTTCCAGGTCGCTGCCCCGGCGGCACCGAAATTTCCCGCAGAGGATTTGAACAGGATTTTGCCGGTCAATCAGAAGCGGCAATATGATGCGAAACAGATTCTGGCGCGTCTCACCGATAACAGCGAGTTTATGGAATATCGCCCCGACTATGGTCCCGAGGTTTTTACCGGCCTGGCCAAGATCGACGGTTTTCCGGTTGCCTTTATCGGCAACAATCAGGGCTTCTGGCCTGATTATCCGCAATACGCGGGCGAAAGCTATTTTGCCGTCGGCGGCAAACATTACCGGGAGGGGCTGATCAAGCAGGGCGAATTCGTTACCCTCTGCGGGCGGGACAACCTGCCGATCATCTGGCTGCAGGACACAACAGGGATTGATGTGGGTGATCTGGCCGAGGAGGCGGAGTTGCTTTCCCTGGGCCAGTCTCTGGTCTATTCGATCGAACAGACGGAACTTTCAATGATGTGCGTGGTCCTGCGCAAAGGCTCTGCCGCCGCCCATTATATTATGTGCGGTCCCCAGGCCAACAACAATAATACGTTCACTCTTGGTACGCCGATGACCGAGATCTATGTTATGCACGGCGAGACCGCCGCTGCTGCGTCCTATGCCAGACGACTGATGAAAGAGGATGCGGCCGGCAACGATTTGAACCCGGTCCTGGATAAGATGAACCAGATGATCAAGGATTATCAGGATAAATCGCGTCCAGCCTACTGTGCCATGCATGGGCTGGTCGATGAAATCGTTGAGTTGGCCGAGCTGCGTAATTATATTCAGGCTTTTGTCGGGGCGAACTATCAGAATCCGCGATCAATCACCCCGGTGCACCAGATGTTGCTGCCGCGAATTATCAAGGGATGAGGGTGTCGGTTAACATAAACACAAGGTTGGAAAATGACAAACATACAGACAAATGCAGCTCTTCAAGAGCGTCGCAGCAACGTTCTTGCAAAAGGTTTCGGCAGTGCCACAAGTAAGTACATCGCCCATGCTAAAGGCGCTGTTATTACCGATGTAGAGGGCAACGAATATATCGATTTTGCCGGTGGTATTGCCGTGATGAACGTGGGTCATTCCCACCCAAAAGTGGTTCAGGCCATAAAGAACCAGGCGGAAAAATTTACCCACACCTGTTTTATGGTTGCCCCCTATGAATCGCCGATTACACTTGCCGAAAAATTGTGTGACGCAGTTCCCGGAGATGCAAAAAAGGCCGTCATGTTTGTCAATAGTGGCGTCGAAGCGGTAGAGAATGCGGTGAAAATTGCCAGATATTACACTAAGAAAACAGGCATAATTGCTTTTGAAGGTGCTTTTCATGGCCGTACCTTATTGGGCATGTCCCTCACCTCAAAAGTCAAGCCTTACAAACTTGGCCTCGGTCCGTTTGCCCCTGAAGTTTATCGCATGCCCTATGCCAATTGTTACCGCTGCCCATTCGGCAAAGAGTATCCAGTTTGTGACGTTGCTTGTGCAGATCACCTGGACGAAATTCTTATTTCTCATGTTGCTGCTGAGAATACAGCGGCAATCATCTTTGAGCCGGTTCAAGGCGAAGGTGGATTTATTGCACCTCCCAAAGAGTATTTTCAGAAGTTGAGAAAAATCTGTGACAAAAACTCGATTCTTATGATCGCCGACGAAATTCAGACCGGGATGGGGAGAACAGGGCATATGTTTGCCATGGATTATTATGGTGTTGAGGTCGATATAACAACTGTTGCCAAGAGCCTTGGTGCTGGAATGCCTATCAGTGCCGTAGTGGGAAAAAAGGAGATAATGGATTCCGTCCATCCAGGTGGGATAGGTGCAACCTATGCCGCTAATCCCATAGCCTGCGAAGCAGCCCTTGCGGTTTTTGATATATTTGAATCAGAAAATCTCCTCACCAGGGCGAAAGTTCTAGGCGAAAAACTTCAACACACTTTGCAGGGACTTCAAAAGAAACATACCCTTATCGGCGATATACGAGGGATTGGGCCGATGATTGCTTTTGAACTCGTTTACGATAGGGATGCGAAGACACCTGCACCAGACAAGGTAAAACAGCTTGTAGATTTCTGTTTGGCGAGAAATCTCTTAATTTTAGCTTGTGGCACTTATAAAAATGTTATCCGTTTATTAATGCCTCTGGTTATTACCGAGGAGCAAATGGAGCGAGGAATGGAAATTATAGATAGTGGTCTGACTGCTATCAGTTGATCTTTAACAGCTAAAGTGTTACCTGCAAATATGCTTAATTAGCGATCGTTTTTTCAACAAGGAGACAATATGTTTGGATGGAGAGGGAAAATTCTCAGGGTTAACCTCACAGAGGGGATGGCGCATGAAGAAGAACTCGATCCTCAAGTCGCAAAGGATTATATTGGCGGCCGGGGTTTGGGTATTTGGCTTTTAAATAAGGAGTTGGATCCCCAATGTGAACCTCTTTCTCCAGCAAACATTATGGTTATGGCCACTGGCCCCCTGACGGGAACGGGGGCTCCAACCGGAGCACGCTATTCAGTGATGACCAAATCACCTCTTTCTGGAGGGATCACCTGTTCAAACTCAGGTGGCAAGTTCCCCAGTGAGCTGAAACGCACCGGATTTGACGCTATAGTTGTCGAAGGTCGTTCAGAAAAACCAGTTTATCTGTGGGTAAGTGACGGCACGTTTGAGCTGCGTAATGCTGAACATCTTTGGGGTATGACTACTCATGAGACCACCAGCCGGCTTATTACCGAAACCGATGCAAAAGCTAAGGTCGCATGTATTGGGCCTGCTGGTGAAAAGAAGGTCCTGTTCGCAGCTATTATGAATGATAAGGATCGTGCGGCCGGCCGGTCTGGTGTCGGTGCTGTCATGGGATCAAAGAATCTCAAAGCTGTAGTTGTTCGTGGCACCCAGAAGATTCAGCTGGCTGATCCGGACCGTTTCATGGAGTTTAATCGTCAGGTACTGGGCCGATTTAAAGAAGAGGCAAAAGTAACGCCGATTGGTCTCAGGATTAATGGCACTGCCGGCGTAGTGACGGCAACTCAAAATTATGGGGTGTTGCCCACAAAGAACTGGCAGCAAGGTACTTTTGACGGCTGGGAAAAGATTGATGGTCGTGAATTGACAAAAAAATATCTGGTGACTAACTCAGCCTGTTTTGCCTGTCCTATCGGCTGTGGCAGAAAGACCAAGGTGGACGATCCGCAATTCGCCGGGGAAGGGGAAGGACCAGAATATGAGACTGTTTATGCCATGGGGTCTAACTGCATGGTGGATAATCTTGCTGCGGTGGTGAAGGCGAACTACATCTGTAATGAGTTGGGGATGGATACCATTACCATGGGGGCCACAGTCGGCTGCGCTATGGAGCTGGTTGATCATGGATATATCTCTGAGGAGGAAGTTGGCCGCTCGCTTAAATGGGGTGACGCCGAGGCGTTGGTCGAATTGACTCGTATGACCGGCTACCGCGAAGGATTTGGCGATAAACTGGCAGAAGGCAGCTATCGCCTTGCCAAGAGTTGTGGTCATCCAGAACTTGCAATGGTCTCGAAAAAACAAGAATTTCCCGGATACGATCCTCGAGGTGCACAGGCGATGGGCTTGGCCTACGCTACAAGTCCCATTGGTGGCTCGCATATGCGCGGTGATCCAGCCTATTTCGAGCTCTTCGGAATTCCAAAACCAATGGACCGGTTAGCATGGAAAGGCAAGGCTAAGCCTACGCAAGCGTTCCAGGACCATTCCGCCATCATTGACTCGGCTGGATTGTGCATCTTCTTCACCGTTCGTAATCTGGTGGAAAAGGATCTGGAAATTGCCCCCACGGGTATCCTTGAATATATGAATGCAGCCACAGGGGCAAATTATACTCTGGAGGAGCTATCCGAAGCCGGAGAGCGGATCATCAATATTGAACGGCTATTCCTGGTGAAGGCCGGTTTCAGACGTAAGGACGATTCTTTGCCCAAACGGATGACTGAGGAGTCCATGCCTGAAGGCCCATCTAAAGGCTATGTGTGCCATTTGGATGACATGCTCGACGAGTATTATGAAGAACGGGATTGGACCGCAGATGGTGTTCCTACGCCGGAAAAGTTGGCAAAGCTCGGGATATCAGGTTGATGATCAGAAGATGCTGGTCCATGTAAAACTCTACAGTGAATTGAAGCGTTACGCGCCGGGGGAAAATAATGTTTTTATGCTTGAATATCCTCCGGAGTCCACCGCCAGAGATTTGCTAGACGCCTTAGAAATAACTGAAGAGGTTCCTCGGTTTATATTAATCGATGGGATCCTGAGCGATGAAGACTCGCCACTGACAGAAGGATGTACAGTGGTGCTTTTCACACCTGTTTGTGGAGGATAAGTTACGGTTCAATCGGTGCCGTAAGAAAAGTCAAAGCGCCGATAGTGAACTGTCGCCTGGAATATATCAGCCTTTACGCATGGTCAGAGCAATGCGCTTTCTTTTAGGGTCGATTTCGACCACTCGCACTGTCACCTTCTGGCCGATTGTTACCACTTCTGCGGGGTCTTTGATAAACCGGTCGGCGAGCTGACTGATATGGATAAGGCCGTTCTGCTTGATGCCGATATCGGCAAAAGCGCCAAAACGAGTGATATTGGTGATAAGGGCCGGCAGGGACATGCCCTCGTGGAGATCCTCCAGGCAATGAATAGAATCGGCAAAGTGGAATTGTTCAAAAGCCTGCCGAGGGTCCCGGCCCGGCCTAGCCAGTTCTTCCATGATATCTTCAAGAGTTTGCCGCCCGGTGGTTGCAGTAACATAGCAGCTCAAGTCGATCTTGCCGTGAAGCGCCTCCTGCGTCAATAAATCTATTACCGACACGCCGGCGTCTGTCGCCATTTTATTGACCAGATCGTATCGCTCGGGATGAACCCCGCTGGCATCAAGCGGGTTGCTGCTTGCCCGCAGGCGCAGAAAACCGGCGCATTGTTCAAAGGCCTTGGGGCCAAGGCGCGGAACCTGCAATAATTCCTGCCGGTTGTGAAAAGAGCCTTTGGTATTGCGGTAGGTGATAATATTTTCGGCCAGCGTTCGGTTAAGGCCGGCGACAGAGGTGAGGAGCTCGGTGCTGGCGCTGTTGAGCTCAACCCCGACGCTGTTGACACAGCTTTGAATCACTTCCTGGAGTGCTTTTTTTAAGGCTGTCTGATTGACATCATGCTGATACTGGCCGACGCCGATTGACTTTGGATCGATCTTTACCAGCTCGGCCAGCGGATCCTGCAGCCGTCTGCCGATGGAAACCGCCCCGCGCACGGTAATATCATAATCGGCAAATTCAGCTCTTGCCGCCTCCGAGGCGGAATATATCGAGGCCCCGTCTTCGTTCACCAGAGTTATAATGATTGATCCGTCCAGGGAAAGAGACCGGATAAACTGCTCGGTCTCCCTTCCGGCGGTGCCGTTGCCGATGGCGATCGCTTCTATTTTATGTTCCGTCACCAGGCGGGCAACGATTTCGCCAGCTTCCGCCAGTTTTTTACCGCCATGGGTCGGGAATATTGTGGTGTGATCCAGCAGTTTGCCGTGTTCGTTAAGACAGACAAGTTTGGCGCCGGTGCGGTAGCCGGGATCAAGGGCTAACACGCGTTTTTCACCGAGGAGCGGAGCGAGGAGCAGTTGACGCAGGTTGCCGGCGAACACCTGGATTGCTTCAGTTTCGGCGCGCGCCTTCAGCTCCGTGCCGAGCTCGTTTTCAAGCGATGGGGCGAGCAGACGTCGGTAGCTGTCGGTAATGGCTTCAGCTACTTCTTTTTGCCGGCTGCTCTTTTTCAAATGCCGTTTTTTGACCAGCTGCAGGCCGATTTCTTCGGGGGGCCTTATAGACAGCTTGAGGATTTTTTCTTTTTCGCCCCGAAACATGGCCAGCAGTCTATGACCGGCAGCCTTTGCTGCCGGTTCCTGCCAGTCAAAATAGTCCCTGTATTTTTCACCCAGCTCGATATTTTTCTTGATGAGCTTTGCCACAATGATTGAGCGGTTGGCAAAGAGGTGTCGAAGTTCAGCTCTGGTCGGAGGATCCTGAGCGATATCCTCGGCGATGATGTCACGTGCTCCGGCAAGAGCTTGTTCGATGGTCGCGATACCCTTTGCCGGATCGATAAATTTACTAATATCGACAGCTCCATTATCCTGAGACAATAACAACTCGGCTAAGGGGGCGAGTCCCTTTTCTCTTGCGACAAATCCGCGGGTTTTCCGCTTTGGGCGATAGGGAAGATAGATGTCTTCAAGCTCAGTGAGGCTTTGTGCCTGATGCAGTTGGTCGACAAGGACATCGGTGAGCAGTTCATTTTTCTGTAAGGATTCATAGATCGCCGTCCTTCGTTTGGCGATTTCGATTAACTCCCGATGCTGGTCCTGGATGGCCAGAAGAAGTACTTCATCGAGTGAACCGGTAGTCTCCTTCCGATATCTGGCGATAAATGGAACAGTTCCTCCTTCGGCAAAAAGAGTGAGGCTCCCGCTCACTTGCGCCGCTGAAATATTTAGTCGGCGAGCAATGCTTTCTGCGTATGAATGGCTGTCCGTAGTAATGGAGACCTCCATCAGGCCGCAGCGCGAAGGGCTTCGGCGAGCTGCAGTGCCTGGCGGGTCGCGGCAACGTTATGGACCCTGATCATGGCGATCTTTTTACCCGAGCACATTGCGGCGATGACGGCGGTAGCAAGATCGCGCTCTTCTTCAGTGGGGACACCGGTTATGGTGCCAAGGAAACGCTTGCGGCTGTGGCCAAGCAGGAGAGGCAGTTGCAGACAGGAAAACTTATCGAGGTGTTTGAGCAGGGACAGATTATGATGCAGGGTCTTGCCAAAGCCGATGCCGGGATCGATAATCAGCCGACTGCGCTCTATGCCATGGTCGCTGATCCAGTCGATGCGTTGGCGGAAAAAAGTGATAATATCGTCAACAACATCGTCGTAGACCGGTTTGATCTGCATATCCGACGGTGTTCCCTGCATATGCATAAGAATGACCGGAACCTCTGTTTGCCGGACTATGTCTATCATCTCAGGATCATGACGCAGGGCAGAGATATCGTTGATGATATCGGCTCCGGCCTTAAGCGCTTGTCTGGCCACCTCAGCTTTGGTGGTATCAATCGAGATGGGAATCGGGTGCTTTTGCCGTACCGCAGTGATAACCGGAATAACTCTCTCAAGTTCTTCTTCCGTGGTGACTGGGGCTGCAAAGGGACGCGTTGACTCCCCGCCCACATCAAGGATATCTGCTCCGGCGGCAATGAGCGCATCGGCCTGAGTCACGGCCGATGCATAATCAGCAAATTTACCGCCGTCGGAAAAGGAATCAGGTGTCACATTGAGGATCCCCATGATCTTTATGGCAGTACCAGCCATTACGGGTTTTCCGACTCCTTAGCTAGATCATCAGGGGACCCGGATTGACCGTTATTTTCCGGCTTGGTCTCTGCGGTATCTTCCGGTGGCGCCTCGGCAACAGGCTCAGTGCTTACATCACCTGGTTCTTCACCCGTATCCTGTTGTTGTGGATCAACTTTCTTTTTAGCCTTGCGGCTCTTTTTTATTCGATCCGTGTACTTTCCCGGTCGCAACTCTTCGACCATTCGCTCAAGATCGCCAAGAACGACAGTCTCTTTTTCCAGGAGTTCCTCGGCCATCATGGTCAGGATGTCTCGGTTTTCTTCGAGCAGTTTGGTTACCGTGGCCATGGCGTCATCGATAAATTTCCGCACTGAGATATCAATGAGCCGTGCTGTTTCCTCACTGAAGTCGCGATTGTGGCCAATTTCTCGGCCGAGAAAAATCTGCTCTTCTTTCTTGCCGTAGGTGAGTGCCCCGAGGTCATCGCTCATACCCCATTCGCAGACCATTTTTCTAGCTAGCCCAGAGGCCCGCTCAATGTCGTTGCCGGCACCGGTAGTAATCTCGTCGAAGACGATTTTTTCGGCGATTCTTCCCCCGTAAAGGATGCACAGACTATTCTTCAGATCTTTTTTCGAGTGCGTATACTTATCATCGGTCGGCAGCTGCATGGTCAATCCAAGGGCACGACCCCGCGGGATAATTGTCACCTTATGAATCGGATCGGTATCCGGCAGCAGCCAGGCCACCAGGGCATGGCCGGCCTCGTGATAGGCGGTAATCTTTTTTTCTTTCTCGTTGATGATCATCGACCGCCTCTCCGAGCCCATCATGATCTTGTCTTTGGCCATTTCGAGCAGATCAAGAGAGATTTCCTTGGCGCCTTTTCTGGCCGCCATCAGGGCCGCTTCGTTGACCAGGTTTTCCAGGTCGGCTCCGGTAAAACCAGGGGTGCCGCGGGCAAGAACCTCGAGATCGATATTGGCGGCCATCTTGGTTTTCTTGGCGTAGATAGACAGAATTTTCTGTCGACCACCTACATCGGGCACCGGCACCACTACCTGGCGGTCAAAGCGGCCTGGCCGCAGCAGGGCCGGGTCAAGAACATCCGGCCGGTTGGTTGCAGCGACAATGATTACCCCGTCGTTGGTTTCAAAGCCATCCATCTCCACCAGCAGCTGGTTCAGGGTTTGCTCCCGTTCATCATGACCGCCGCCAAGGCCGGCCCCGCGGTGACGTCCCACGGCGTCTATCTCATCAATAAAAATAATACAGGGCGCACTTTTTTTGCCTTGGGCAAACATATCCCGCACGCGGGAAGCACCGACACCGACAAACATCTCGACAAAGTCTGACCCGGAGATGGAGAAAAAAGGCACATCGGCCTCGCCGGCAATGGCTTTAGCCAGCAGGGTCTTGCCGGTTCCAGGCGCACCGGCCAGGAGGACGCCGGTGGGAATACGTCCGCCAAGGGCGGTAAATTTGCCTGGGTCTTTTAAAAAATCGACAATCTCTTCCAGATCTTCTTTGGCTTCGTCTATTCCGGCAACATCGGCAAAAGTCACCTTGTTATTGCTCTGTTCCGTCAGCTTGGCCCGGTTTTTACCAAAGGAGAGGGCACCGCCCTTGCCGCCACCCTGCATCTGGCGCATGAAAAACACCCAGACGCCGATCAGCAGAAGCATTGGAAACCAGGACACGAAAATAGTCATCAGCCATGAGTCTTTCTGCGTTTCCTTTACATTGATATCAACTCCGGACTGACGCAGAATGGAAATCAGCTCACTGTCGTTTGGCGGATAAATGGTCTGAAACGGCTTGCCATCCTGCAGAGTTCCGGAAAGAACATCGCCGCTGATGGTAACCCGGTTGATAGCCTTATTGCTCACGCTGGTCATGAATTCGCTGTAGGTAAGCGAGGTCACATTGCTTTGCGGCTTATTGAAAAGATTGAAAAGAAGGATCATGGTCAGACCAATCACCAGCCACATGCTTAAATTTTTATAGAAAGTATTCAACGACCCCTCCGGAGGCTCCTGGTTACTATGGTCTATTCCTAGACAATGTTAGCTTGGCGTAACCAGTGGTTAAGATATGGTAGAAATATCCAGTTGTGCATTCGAATGCAGTTCACTAATGAGCAAACAATAAGTACTCACCCTTATTTTCTCAATGAGTGCTCAGTTAAAGTAAATCAAAAAGCGAGAATGTCGAGCTGGATCCGGTATATATTTTACCCGCTCACAATGATTGTGTAAAGTATTGGACAGGGTGCACAACCATCTCGTTTTTCTTTAGTTCCTGTATTCCCTTGACCAAAGCGGCCGCGCCGCTGATGGTGGTGGTGTAGGGAATATGGTACGTCAGGGCTGCGCGCCTGATTAAATAGGAATCTTCTGTGGTGCGCCGGCCCATCGAGGTGTTGACGATCCAGGATATCTGGCCATCCTGGATTTTGTCAAGGATATGTGGCCTGCCCTGCGAAATCTTGTTGATCAGTTCGCAGCCAACTCCGGCCTGTTGCAGAAAAGCTGCAGTGGCGGTAGTGGCAAAGATGGTAAATTCCAGTTCGACCAGGGCTTTGGCGACCGGCAGTACTGCCGCTTTGTCGTTGTCGCGCACACTGACGAATACGTTGCCGGCTGCCGGCACCTTTGAGCCTGCCGCCAGCTGTGCTTTGGCGATAGCCAGTCCCAGGTTGTCGTCGATGCCCATAACTTCCCCGGTCGACTTCATTTCCGGACCGAGCAGGGTGTCGACTTTATCAAAACGATCGAAGGGGAAAACCGATTCCTTGACCGCCCAGTGCTTAATGACAACCTCGGTCGTCAGACCGAGTTCCTTAAGGGTGGCACCCAGCATCACCTTGGTGGCAAGTTTGGCTAAAGGGACACCGGTTGCCTTGCTGACAAAAGGAACCGTCCGTGAAGCGCGAGGGTTCACTTCGAGGATATAGAGCTGGCTTTCTTTTACGGCATACTGGACGTTCATCAGACCGATAACTCCGAGCTCTTCGGCCATGGCTCGACTGGCCTGTTTGATTTCCTCGATGAGCGCGGGCGACAGGGTGTGGGGCGGGAGGATACTGCAGGAATCACCTGAGTGGATGCCCGCTTCTTCAACGTGTTCGAGAATGCCGCCGATGATGGTCTGCCGGCCGTCGCAGATAGCATCGACATCGATTTCGATGGCATCCTGCAAGAACTTGTCGATCAGTATTGGATGCTCAAGAGAAGTACCGCCGACGGCCATCATGAAATCCTTGATGCCTTGGTCGCTGTAGACAATGCGCATATCCCGGCCGCCTAAAACATACGATGGTCGGACCACTACCGGGTAGCCGATACGATTGGCTGCCGTGAGGGCCTCATTGAGGGTGTGGACGGTGTCATTGTCCGGCTGGCGCAGATTGAGTTTTTGCAGAAACTGCTGGAATCGTTTGCGGTCTTCCGCCCGGTCAATGGCGTCCGGCTGGGTGCCGACGATTTTCACCCCGGCTTCGGCCAGGGGAACGGCCAGGTTGAGCGGGGTCTGGCCGCCGAACTGCACAATGACGCCGTCCGGCTGCTCCTGATCGATGATATTTAACACATCTTCTCGGGTCAGCGGCTCAAAGAACAGTTTGTCTGAGGTATCGTAGTCGGTGGAGACGGTTTCCGGATTAGAGTTGATCATGATCGATTCAACACCGATTTCCCGCAGGGCAAAGGCGGCATGGACGCAGCAGTAATCAAACTCAATGCCCTGGCCGATGCGGTTGGGACCGCCGCCAAGGATGATTATTTTTTTTCCTGTCGTCTTTTTGGCCTCGTTTTCCTGTTCGTAGGTTGAATAATAGTAAGGCGTATAGGATTCGAATTCGGCGGCGCAGGTATCAACAAGTTTATAGACCGGCAGGATGTTCTGCTTTTTGCGCAGCTGACGGATATCGTTCTCCGAGGTCCCCGTTAAATAGGCCAGTTGCTGGTCGGCAAATCCCCGCTGCTTGCAAAAGCGCAGAAACTGCGGATTCAGGCCCTGAAAACCGCGAGAGGAGATCTCCTTTTCCGTTTCGACGATCTGTTGCAGATTAAAGAGAAACCAGCGATCGATTTTGGTCAGCTCGTGCAGTTCGTCGAGAGGCATCTCTCTTTTTAATGCTTCGTAGATATGGGCGATTCGCTTGGAGCTGGGGGTGCGCAGTCCCCGGGCCAGATCTTCCGTTTCAAGCGTAGTCATAGCCTGTTTGCCATCGCCGCCAAAACCAAAGCGTCCGGTTTCCAGCGAGCGCATGGCCTTTTGAAAGGCCTCTTTAAAGGTCCTGCCGATGGACATGGTCTCGCCGACCGATTTCATCGAGGTGGTCAGGATATCATCGGCCTCGGGGAATTTTTCAAAGGTCCAGCGGGGAATTTTGACCACGCAATAGTCGATGCTAGGTTCAAAGGCGGCCAGGGTCTCGCGGGTAATATCGTTGGTCAATTCGTCCAGCGTGTAGCCGACGGCCAGCTTGGCGGCAATCTTGGCGATAGGAAAGCCGGTGGCCTTGGAGGCCAGCGCCGAGCTTCGCGATACCCTGGGGTTCATCTCGATGACCATCAACTCGCCATCTTCGGGGTTGACGGCAAACTGGACGTTGGACCCGCCCGTTTCCACCCCGATCTCCCTGATGATGGCAATGGCCGCATCGCGCATCTCCTGGTATTCGCGGTCGGTCAGGGTCTGGGCCGGGGCGACGGTGATGCTGTCGCCGGTATGCACGCCCATGGCGTCGACATTTTCAATGGAGCAGATGATCACCACATTGTCGTTTTTATCGCGCATCACCTCCAGCTCATATTCTTTCCAGCCCAGCAGGCTGCGCTCGAGCATGACCTCGGTGGTCATTGACAGATCAAGACCGGAGGTGCACAGTTCCACCAGCTCCTGGCGGTTGTAGGCGACCCCGCCGCCGGTGCCGCCCAGGGTAAAGCTGGGCCGGACAATTATTGGAAAGCCTAAGTCGTCGCCGGCAATAATCGCCGCCTCCAGGGTTTTGACGATCCTTGATTCGGGCACCTTGAGGTTGATTTTGCGCATGGCGTCGCGAAATTCCTCGCGGCCTTCAGCCTTTTTAATGACCGCGATATCGGCGGCCAGCAGCTCGACATTATATTTATCAAGAATTCCCAACTCAGCGACTTTGATGGCGGCATTGAGCGCGGTCTGGCCGCCAAGAGTCGGCAACAGGGCATCGGGGCGTTCTTTTTCAATCACCTTGGCGATAAACTCCGGAGTGATCGGCTCGATGTAAGTGCTGTCGGCTAGTTCCGGATCGGTCATAATCGTCGCCGGATTGGAGTTGATAAGGACCACCTCATACCCTTCTTCTTTAAGGGCCTTCACGGCCTGGGCACCGGAGTAGTCGAATTCGCAGGCCTGGCTTATAATGATGGGGCCGGAGCCGATGATGAGGATTTTCTTAATATCTGTTCTTTTCGGCATTTTTTTATGGTTGGATATTTGTTGACCCTTGCCGGGTAATAAAGGGTGAAGAACTGTCGGGGCTGTGTCTCTACCTGCGCATCATCTCGAGAAAGCGGTCAAAAAGATAGATGGCGTCATGGGGACCCGGAGCATATTCGGGATGGTACTGGACCGAGAAGGCGGGATATTTTTTATGGCGCATCCCTTCCAGGCTGTTGTCGTTGAGATTGATATGGGTGATTTCCACGTCCTCTGCCGACAGGCTTTTTTCGTCGATACAAAAACCATGGTTCTGGGCGGTTATTTCCACATGGCCGGTGGTAAGATCTTTCACCGGCTGGTTGCCGCCCCGATGGCCGAATTTGAGCTTATAGGCAGTGCCGCCGTAGGCTAAACCAAGCATCTGATGACCAAGACAGATGCCGAAGATCGGTTTTTTGCCGAGCAGGGCCTTGATGGTATCGACCACTCCTTTAACACCTTCGGGGTCGCCGGGACCGTTGGATAGAAAAATACCGTCCGGGTTCATGGCCAGAACCGCATCGGCGCTGGTGGTTGCGGGGACGACCTGGACCTGGCAGCCTTTTTCGGTGAGCAGGCGAAGCTGGTTGAATTTTATGCCGAAATCAAAGGCCACGACCTTCAAGGGATTGTCTGTTTTGCTTTCCCCGGTGGAAAAGTCAGTTCCCGGAACCGGGCCCTTATCGGTCCAGCCATACGGCTCCTTGCAGGTGACTCGCTGCACCATGTCCCGGCCGATCAGTCCCGACCATTGCCTGGCCCTGTGGATGAGCGAATCCACACCCATATCCCGGGTGGATACGATTCCCTTCATTGCGCCTTTGGTGCGGATATGCCTGATCAGGGCCCTGGTATCAAAACCTTCGACACCCAGGACGCCGTATTGCTGCAGAAAATCGGCGAGGGTTCTGGTTGATCGGTAGTTGGAGGGGTAGGCGTTATATTCTTTTACCAGAAAGGCCTGTGGGTGTATTGCCGCCGACTCCATATCTTCGGGATTGATGCCATAATTGCCGATCAGCGGGTAGGTCATGGTGACGATCTGTCCGGTATAGGATGGATCGGTAAGGATTTCCTGGTAACCGCTCATGGAAGTGTTGAAAACAATCTCGCCGATCGCTTCCCCATGCCCGGTGAATGAATGCCCGGCGAAGATGGTCCCGTCTTCCAGGGCGATAAGTGCTTTCATGGCCGTCTTTCCTTTATGAGTGCCGATAATCGTTGAGATAACTGTATGGCATTAGAGGAGTGCATCAGATTATGCTGTTTGCCGTGTGGCGATCATTAGTATTGAGCAGACAAAACCACAATATATAACTTAATCAGGTTCATTTCGTCAACTGTAAACGGCCGGGTTGCAGCTGCGTTTGCCCCGTTCCGCGCCTCCTTGCAGACAGCGTATCTAAAAACCCATAAGGAATGAACTATATGATAATATTATTGATTGATTTGCTCAGCAGAACTGATTAAAATTCGCGATTGTTGCCGGTATGCATCAGCAATGACGGCTAAACTGAGGGATTCCAGGTGTTGCGACTGTCTGCGATGTGCTGCATCGTTGCGGAAATTAAAATCCTAGAGGGAGTGCTACTGTAATGAAAATACTCGTCGCAAATCGTGGTGAGATCGCCATTCGGATTATACGGGCCATTCAGGAACTGGACCATGAGGCAGTTGCCGTCTATGAAACTCCGGACGAGATGTCGCGGCATATTCGTATTGCCGACGAGGCGATTCTGCTCGGTGACGGCCCCAGGAGCGACTATCTGAATATCGAAAAAATTATTCGGGCGGCCAAAAGATCCGGAGCCTGCGCCATCCATCCCGGCTATGGATTCTTGGCCGAAAACCCATTTTTTGCCAAGGCTTGCGTCGCGGCTGGTCTGGTTTTTATCGGCCCGACCACCGAGGTGATATCCAATCTCGGCAATAAGGTCATTGCCAGAAAAATAATGTCTGGTGCCGGTATCCCCATGGTTCCGGGAACCGAAAATCTTCAGCAGGGTAAAGAGGGGATTAATGCAGCCTTGGAGTTTGCTGGCGAATACGGCTATCCGATCATGTTGAAAGCGACCTCAGGCGGTGGTGGTCGAGGTATTCGTCGAATAGAGTCGGACGTCCAGATGAAGGAACAGATCCCGGTCGCCCGCGCTGAGGCACTTGCCGCATTTAACGATGATTCGGTCTATCTCGAGAAGGTGGTCATCAACCCGAAACATGTGGAGGTACAGATTCTTGCCGACAGCCAGGGCAAAACGGTGCATCTCGGCACCCGCGACTGTTCCATCCAGCGGCGCAACCAGAAACTGATCGAGATTGCCCCGTCAATGATTAAAAACCAGCCTTTGCTTGATGAAATCTGCGCGACGGCGGTTCGGGCGGCCAGGGCGGCTAATTATCTCAATGCCGGGACTGTTGAATTTCTTATTGATAAAGACCAGAACTACTACTTTATGGAGATCAATACCCGGGTGCAGGTCGAACATACGGTCACCGAGATGATCACCGGTATCGATATTGTCCGCAACCAGATCAATATCGCCTTTGGTAAACCGCTGTCCTTTTCCCAGGAAGATGTGCAGATCCGTGGCCATGCCATCGAAGTCCGCATTAACGCGGAGGATCCGAAAAATGATTTTATGCCGGAAGGGGGCAAGAAAGTTTCGGTCTACCGCTCAACCGGTGGTTTTGGGGTTCGGCTCGATGGGTTCGTCTACCAGGGCTATATCATTCCTGAGGTCTATGACTCCCTGCTGGTCAAGCTGACGGTCCATGGCTTTACCTGGGATGAGACGGTCCAGCGATTGCGGCGCTGCCTGCAGAACTTTGCCATCAGGGGCCCGAAAACGACCATCCCGTTCTATGAAAACATCGCCAGGGAGAAGGACTTCGTCAATGGCGATTTCGATACCTCCTATATCGAAACCCACCCGCATATTTTCTACTATGACGATGATACCAGCGAAGTCGGCAAACTGGCCAGGTTGATTGCCGAGATTCATAATGCGCGGGAAAATCCCTATGCCGTCTAACAGCAAGTCGCTAAAGGATATATTATGATACGAATTCTTCAGGGCACTGCCGCCCATACCATCGTCGATACGCTGCGCAAGGCCGAGGGTTATTATATTACCAATACAGCGCGGGACCTGTCGCAGTCGGACTTTAAAAACCGCATCCTGCTCCATACCGACCTGATGGCTGCGGGGAGCCGTGATGAGGCGGGCTATTTTTCTCTTGAGATTACCGGCGGTGCGTCAATCCATGTGGATATGCTGCGTAAACAGGTCGATCCGTTTCTAAAACTTAAAAAACTGCGGGAAGCCATGCCGCACACCATGTTTCAGACGCTCTGCCGGGGGGTGAATCTCTTTGGTTATCGGCCGTATCCGCAAAATGTCATCCGTTTTACCGTTCGTGAGTTTGCCAAATATGTCGATGTCTGGCGGACCTTTGATTTTCTCAACTATGTGCCCAATATGCATGCGGTCTTCGAAGAGGTGGGCAAGGCCGGAAAATTGAATGAACCGTGCCTTTGTTTTTCAACCGGCCCTGAACATACCAATGATTATTACGTGGCTAAAGCCGGAGAACTGATCGAGGTGACCGGTCGGGATATCACCCTGTGCATCAAAAATCATGGTGGCCTCGGCACGCCGGCGCGGATTGGTCAACTGGTCGACGCCTTAAAACAGAAATATCCCGATGTCCCGATCCACTATCATGGCCATAATACCGATGGCAATGATGTCGGCAGGATTGTCGAAGCGGTAAAGAACGGGGCGTCGATAATCGATGCGGCTGATTTCGCCTTCACCGGTTTCTACGGGCCGCCGCCGATTCTTACCGTGGTCCAGACCTTGAAGGAATTTGGTTTTACCGCGGTTGGTCTTGATGAAGATGCGGTCATCCAAACCTCCGAAGTTATTCGCGATGAGCGCCGGTATTACGAGCAGTTTGAATCACAGATTAAAGGCTTTCAGCCGACGGTGCAGATCCATAAGTTGCCGGGTGGAGCGATGGGCTCCAGTCTCGAGCAGGCTGTCAAGGGTGGTTTTTTAGAGAAGATGCCGGAAATTCTCCATAAGGAGCTGCCCCGGGTGCAAAAGGAGCTGGGCAACTACTGGTCGGTCACTCCCGGTTCCCAGATCCTCTGGACGACGGCTGTCGCCAACGTCCTCGAGGGCGAACGGTATGGCAATCCATCAGGGGATCTGCGCAATCTTCTGTTGGGCAAGTATGGACCTTTTCCGTTTTATCAACCTGAAGAATGGATTTATGCAAAGGTTTTGGGCGATGACTGGCGCACCGTGCTGCAAGAGCAGAGCGGAATAGATAAGATAGCCGATATCGATCTCGCCCATGAGCGTTATAGCCTGGCTGAACAGATAGGCGTTGAACCGACCGATGAACAGTTGATCCTGTATCTGCAGCATCCGGCCGATGCTGTAGAATTCTTTAAATTTGAGCAAAAATACGGACAGACCTATGTACTACCGCCGTCGATTTTTTTCCGTCGGGGTGGCTTTGAAATTGGAGAGAACCTGGCCTTCAGGGATTTCCATGGCAAGGAGCATATGGTAGAAATCGGTCCGTCACCCGTAAGCGATACTGGAGACGCCAATGTCTATCTCATTGTTGACCATCACCAGTCGATCTTTAACTTCAAGACTAAAAAAGTCGAAGGGCAGGCCGGCGCTGCGCCTGAACTGAGCAAGGAAGAAATTCTTGATCTGGCCAAGGCCGGCGATGTGCGGTCACCATTCTCCGGAAAAATTGTTGAGATCTCGGTGAATGAAGGCCAGGAGGTGCTGGTGGGCGACAGGGTGGCAATCATGGAGGCGATGAAGATGCAGACCCCCATTCTCTCTGAAAGAGAAGGCATCGTTACGGGTATTTACGCTAAAAAAGGTGATGCTTTGAAACCCGGCGGCAAGATCCTTAAGATTGATATCGACGAATGATTTTGCTCAGGCTTTGAACGTCAGAAACAATATCCCGTTCAGGCAGGACCAGAGGAGAACCAGGGCGGTTGCACCAAGACAGGCCATGGCCAAAACCTTGTGGCCGAATTTTTCGCGTTTTTTATCGGTGTAGCTGAGAAGAAAGCCAAGCAATGCGCCGGCCAGCATGCCGCCGCCATGGCCCCAGTTATTGATGCCGGGAACCAGAAAACCAAAGATACCAATACCTATTGCCCAACCGCCGATCTGGCTGAAAATATTCTGGCCATAAATGCCGCCCCGGCTTTTGCCATAATAAAGCAGGGCACCGATAAGACTGCACAGGGCGGCTGAAGCCCCAATGGTGAAGTACACGCCGGCGATGGTGGAAATGATAAATCCCGCCACGCCGCCGAGGGTGTAGAGGATAATTGTCCGGTTTATGCCGAATTCCTGAATGACCAGGGGTGCCAGTTGCCGCAAGGCCAGCATATTGAAGACGATATGCAGCAAGCCGCCATGCAGATAATTCGCCGCCAACAGCGTCCACCAGCGGTGTAGCTGCAGTACCGGCACCGTGCCGGTTGAACCCAGGACCAGCAGACTTTGATTGCTTGGCGAAAGAAAACTGAAAGGACTGAAATTGAAACTGCCCCGCCGTGGATCGATAAGTATCGACAGGATAAACATGATGACGTTAACGGCGATGATGATCTTGATCAACTGATCACCATTGCTGAGTCCGGCCACCAATATATTGTTTTTCAATCTGGATGCCGGCTTTTTTAAGCCGCAATACGGGCAGACGGGTTCGGAACGGCTGATGAGCTTGCGGCAGCCCGGACAGAGCTGGGAATTTTTTTGAGTTTTATTGTCCATTATCGTTTTGTTATCAGCTATTGCAGTAATCTTTATAGGTAAAAAAAATTATCAAAAAAGTTACGGCAAATACTATACTACTTTATCGATGATAATCTCGTAAAAATAAAGCGGCCCACAGACTGATATTCATCTGTGGGCCGCTGGTGGTGGGCCGTTTGGGGGCTGAAATTTTATTTACCAGATTTCATACTCACCGGTCGTTGAGCACTGACATTCAGCGTTGAGGAATTTAACCGCATAGCCTTCTTCCTTCAGCATTCTGTAGCCGATCTCTCCCCGTCCACCGGTCATACAGTGGACGACAATAAATTTGTCTTTAGGGATCTCCGACATTCTCGTTTTCATCTGTTCCAGGGGGATGGATACGGCGCCGGGAAAATGGCCCGATTCATATTCTGCCGGAGTCCGGGCATCGATAACCCGGATCAGCTCTGAGTTCAGTGATTTAGTGAAATCGGTGATGCTTATTTCCCCTGGACCCAGTTTTTTCTGCCAGGTGATCGGCGTATCGTCGGTAGCGGTCAGCGCCGGTCCTTTCTGCAAGGATTTGCCTGCACCCTTCCAGGCCTCAAAGGCGCCATAGTAACCGATGGTGTTTTTATAGCCCGCATCGGCGATCATTTCGACGGCGGCATCGATGTCCGCATCTTTATCGGAAATAACATAGACAGGCGCGCCAAGTCCCTGAGGCAGGGCGTCTTCGGCATCTTCAAGCTGAGCCAGGGGAATAGCGTAGGACCTTGGGATATGGCCTTTTTCCACTTCGGTGGTGCTGCGCACATCGATCAGGACAATATTGCCGTCGGCGACATAGTCAACAGACGGTACCATATGTTTTCCCGCTTTTTTCCAGGCCGGTAGGCCATCAACGTAGACGAGAAGGTTCTTATGACCCCATTTTGCCGCCAGACCGGCGGATTTTGGACTCATCGTTCAGGTAGAGCCGCCACAATAGAAAACCAGTTGTTTATCCTTATATTTTTCGAGCAGTTTCGCGCCGTCATCACCGAGCTTGACAAGCTTAGAGTAGGGAATGGAAACAGCACCCCGGATATGGCTTTCATCGTATTTGGCCTTTGGCCTGGCATCGATGACCACCAGATCATCCTTGCCGGCTGACAGCATCGCCGCCAACTCTTCGGTTTTTATTTCTTTCATGCCGGCGGGAAGTTTGAACACCGCTTTTTCCAGGGAAACGGCAATGTTTTCGCCGTTGACTTCCTTATACTGGACAACAATTGCCTCACCTTCTTTAAGCTCTTTAGCCGATACGATGCCTTTAAATTTGGTATCGTCGGTGAACTTTAAGAGAAAAAAGCTCTGGTCACTCTTGGTCAGGGCGATGGTTTTGGCTTTTTGCGAGATGTTGCTGATCATCCCTTTGACACTCTGAGCCTCCGCTGCCTTGGCGACTTTTGCCGTATCGGTCGCGACGGCGAGCGAGTTTACACCAGGAACCACATCGCCCAAAAGCAGCAGATTGGTTGCCAGCAGGGCGCTGAGTCCAAGTTTTAGAATCGTTTTTTTCATTATGCTCCTCTTGGTTTAATTAATGCCATCAGGGCTCGGCGATCTCAACCCACGCAGTGTGGTTGAGGTAAAGACTTATCAATTTAATTATTAAATGTAATATTAATATATGTGTACCAGAAAGCAAGCAATTTCCATGCTGCACTGCCGGTTGAGCGGTAGTGGCCTGCTTAACAGTTGGTGAATGGAGGTATGGAAAAGAAAAACAAGGGTATGTGATCTGGGGAAGCCATGCTCGTTAGAGGCCCCCCAGATTATACGCTGCGGTCTTTTATTTGGAGAAAGAGTCGTGGAAGAGTTGTTCAATAGCTTCTCTGCCGGCATCGCTCAGATAGCGGGTGCCGCTGCCGACAAAGGTGTCGTATTCGATACGTGGCGAATCTTCCTGCCAGCCGCCTTTCCAGGTGAACCATTTTTTCTGAGGCTGGTCAAAGACATGCAGCGGCCGGTTGAACATCCTGGCCAGCTCCACCGCCCAGCCGGTGCCGCCTTTAACTGATCCGTCTTCCTGAATAGCGCCGATGACAAAAACCTGATGCCCGCTGTTGACCATATGAAAAATGGTCTGCAGGACCTTGCGGATTTTTTCGGTTTCATAATAGGTGCGATTGAGCATGCGCGAGGCAAGTTCCATGCTGATATCACCCCGTTCCAGTTGTTCTTTACTCAGGATAATGACGTTTTTTTCCCGGGTGAGTTTGTGCCCCTCGAATGAATACACGACATCGTTGATGCCGGTTTGTTCCGCGATTTCACCGAAGGTCGCTTCAGCTCCTTTGAGGCCGCTACTGTATAAAGTGTACTTTGCAAGATCCATGTAATAACTCCTTAAGTCGGGAAAAGGGGGAAATTCAGTTCCGTTGCAATGTACTCATAGTTCTACTGAAAGGCAACATTTCCTGTTGTTTTGGGGAGATTCAGTTACTTTTTTTTCTGGCTTTGACAAAAACCCGGCAGGGTGCGGGATATCCTTCTACGGTCATATGCGGGTTGGCCGGATCGATATAATCGGTAAATGATTCAAAGTGCATCCAGTCGGTTCGACGTTGTTCTTCATCAGTCATGGGGTGAGAACAAAAAAAATTGATATCGATAAAGCCGGCTTTTTTCATCCAGTTAACCAGGCAACTGCCGGTGGGGACGAAGTAGGTGCCCGGTACCTTGGCATAGGTTTCGTCGGGGAAGAGTGAGAAAGGTTCATTACCGGGGATGGCCTGTGATTCGACAATCAGGGTTCCGCCTGGTTGCAGGGCGACCAGAATATCGCGTAAGGTATCGATGGGCGACGGACGATGGTAAATGATCCCCATAAGAAAAACAACATCAAAGCACCTCTCAAAAAGGGCCAGATGTTCGATACCGAGCAGGTCGATATCCAGAGCCGCCTTTCCGGCCATTCCGTTTAAGGCCTTAAAACAATAATAGTGCTGAACCGATGGTTCAAAACCTAAGACCAGCCGGGGTTTTGCCTCGGCCATGCGAAACATGTAATACCCGTTGTTACAGCCGATATCGGCAACAACCTTCCCGGCGAGATCAGGAATTTCCGGCAGGACGCGTCGCCATTTCCGATCACTGCGCCATTCGGCGTCAATATTGATGCCGAATACCGAAAAAGGCCCTTTGCGCCAGGGCATGAAAGCTTTCAGGTGACTGGTCAGCTCCTGCCGCTCGGGGTCGGAAATTTCCTCCGGTCGGCCGATAATGATCGTATCGCCGCTGCAGTCAACATAGTCGGCCTTATAGCGGACAAGCTGCAGACAAGGATTGCGGTAGCGCAGAAAACCTTTTTTTTCTTGCCGCACCCACTCCTGGCGTTTGCCATGCTCCAGGATAATAGCATTACTTTGCGCTGAGGCAGGCAGCAATTCAAGGTAATTCATTCTAGAAAATGAGGACTATGCAGCAGGCTTGACTGCGACAAAAGAGGTGAAGTTGAACCATTGCAAATAGGTCGTAACGGAGACGAAACCGCTCTTTTGCAGCATTGCCCGGTTCTCTTGTACAGAAAAAGGGATAAGCACATTTTCCAGGGCTTCGCGTTTTCTTGCAATTTCCAGTTCGGAATAGCCACGAGTTTTTTTGAACTGGTGGTAGATGTCAATGAAGGCACGGTTCAGGCGTTTATCATGGTTGATCACTTTTTCACTGAGCAGCAGGATGCCCCCCGGCTGCAAATTGGTATACAGTCGCTGCAGGAAGCTTTCACGCTGGAGAGGGCGGATAAATTGCAGGGTGTAATTGAGAATGATGCAGCCGGCACCTGAGTGGCCAAAGTCGGTAATGTCTTCAAGCAAAAAGGACAGGCTCTGCTGCTTGGTATACAGTTCCGCCTTCAGCCGGGCCTTATCGAGCATGGGCGAGGAGTTATCGATACCGACGAACTGCAGTTCTTTGGGTGCAAGAAGGCGAGCCAGCGCAAGCAGGGTCGTGCCGGTGGAGCAGCCAAGATCGTAGACCTTGTCCCCGGTTTGCAGAAAATTGTCCAGGAGTTGTGCCTGTCCCTCAATTACCTGCCGGTAAAAGGGGATCGATCGATCAAGCATATCGTCAAAAACTTCGACGACCCGTTCGTTGAAGGCAAAATCCTCCTCCACGGTCTTGATGTTAAACAGGGTATCTCGTGCTCTGCCGTTCATTGAGTAATTCTTTTGCCGCTTGTACCGGGGATTATTTTGTATACCAGGTGCCATCCGGCCTTTGAAACCACTGCCCGGCCTGGCCATTGTCGGCAATCATTTTGGCTCGCCTCTGTCCCACCAAAGCCACCGGCGCTCCCTGTTGCCTGGAAATCGCCTCGTAGACCATGGCACGATCCTTGTTTTCCTCGGTAACCAGCTGCTGCTGCGGTTTGTCGGCAGTGCGAAATTCCAGAAAACCCTGGTTGTTTTCGCCGATAATCCCCTGGTCTTTCAGGGCATCGATGGCTGGAATCCGTGCCGCCATTCGTTCTTTTATATCAGCTGAATGAACTGTTGAAGCGATAAACATCATGCAGGCAATAAAGATCAAAAGAAAGGATGAGAAAAAGAAATTTTTATGCATTTCATACCTCAATGAAGAAGAAATTAGTCACGCTTGACCTTATCCAGATCGCCGAAGAAATCGTCAAGGGCACGATCTACTTTGACGTTGATGTCGATGGTAATGTGAATGGGTTTAATTTCTACTGGTTTTACCTCAATCTCATGCCGGGTGCAGGCAGATTGGCCCAGAAGAAGACATCCTAAGAGGAGGCTGCAGACCAAGGTCGGTTTAAAAGTGATCCTAGTAGTGCTCTTTATTGGGGTCATATTACATCTTCTCCATCATCGATTGGATGCTTGTACCATATTGAAACAAATCATTTACTGGCAGGCGAAAATTCACATCCAGCCGGATAGGGTGCTGCAGCCCGGTACCTGCTGCGCTTGGAATAATCTGTCCGTCTTTATAGCCAAACGGTAAAGGTTCGGCTGGTTTACCATCAAGCTGCATGGTTATCAACAACTCATCATCACGGCTGTTAAAGGAAAGCTTGGTCCAGTTATAGGCGAAATTTTCCAGTGCCTGCATGGTATAATCGAGATAAGAATTCTGGTTGATGTTCGGTATCCCCTGGCGGAGCAGCCTGGTATCCTTGAAGCGGACTATACCACTATTGCCGGGTGTGGAAAACAGAAATCCATCGTCAAACAGGACTCTCTTGCGGCTGATCACCATGGGCAGCCTGCCGTTCAGCGAGCCCTGACCTTCCGCTTTATCGATGCCGAGCTGGCCCAGCAGCTCGGTGAAGCTCAGCCGGTCGCAATACAGCGTTGCCGCAAGCTCCTGCATATCTTTAGCAAGCGTCAGGCTGCCGGTCTCTACGTTGCCGCCGCACCAGCTTAACTGCATCCTCTCAACGAAGAGTGTATCTGCGTCCTCGATTCGAAAATGTATGCGTCCATCGGCAAGCTTAATCTTGCCGAACTGGGCAGTGCCGATGGTGCATAGCTGGCTCGGGGCGCTTTGCACCAGCGGCAGCCGGGGAAAGACTATGGCGAGATCTATATTTTTCAGCTTATTTTTGCCAAGGCTTAAAGAGCCTTGGTGGAATTCTGCGCTTATTTTTCCTGTCGGCAGGGTATCTTTAATATACAGTTCACCTTTGGCGGTAAGCATGCCGTTAAGTGAGAGTTTGTCTGGCAGAGAGAGCGAGCCGGGAAAAGTGGCCGAGTCGATTTGTGTCACCGGGACGCGGCATATGGCGGTGATATCGCCGCTCAGGTGTGCTGATCCATCGCAGAGGAGCTGTAGTCCGGGGGCAAAAGGTGTCGTGAGCGCCGAGGAGGCGATGACACCGTCCTTCGTCTGGGAAATGGTCGCCTTAAAGGTGCCGCTGTTGCTGTTTTGATAACGGAGTTGGTCAATTGTGACAAGTCCCGATGACCCGACCTGGGGGGGATAGTGCAACGGCAGCGCAAAAGAAAGATTGACCAGCCTGGCGTGCCATTTTTTTAAACTGATTTCCGTGATTTTACCGTTCAGGCGGGCGCTGACGGAGGATCCTTTGATACGAATATTTCCCTCTGCCTTGACCGGGCCAAAAGAAGCATCCGCAAGGGTGAACGCTTTAGCTGCGAGAGCATAATCGATTTTGGTTGAGGACGGCCTCGTACTGCCATTAAAATGTATCGCCACTGCGGACTTTGTCCTGGCGGGAATAATATTGGCGTCTCCATGAAAGCTCCCCTTTACGGCCTGGATCTCACCTTCGATAGCCAGCGTTATCTGTTCTGGTTTGCTCAGGACAAGATTGCTGAGAGCGAATTGAGCTTTTTCAAGATTACCGGACATATGCAGGATGATCGGTGGGGCGGATGCAGCAGTGTCGATGACTAAATTGTCCTGTCTTATCTGTAGTGCAGATACGGTTACAGATGCCTTATAACCATCGTCTGCCGCTTGCAGATCAGCCGTACCTTGCAGTTCCACATCGCCTTGCGTTTCAAAGCGTCCAACAAGGCTTGTCAGCGGTCTGCCATTGTCCGACGACGCGGCAAAACCAAGGTCGAAGTGGCCATTGAGGGTGATAGATTGGCTTTTCTGGCGCCCGTGATGCAGAATGAAACGACAATTTTTGAAGCTAATCGACTCAATTGCGAGAGGCATGGCAAGGGCGAGCCGGTTGCCCTGAGACGGCTTTTGGTCTATGGCCGGCGAATTTTTCCCGCCAAGGCCACGGATAATCGGAAACCCATCCTGCATTTCAATATGAACCGATGCGGAATCAACGAGCAGGCCGGCAATTTTGCCATGTATAAGGGAGCCGGGGCTATAGTGTACTTCAAAATGTGGCACTAACAGGCCTGGCCGTTGGGGATCGGCCAGACTCAGGGTTCCACTTGCACTCCAGGGGGTGATCCGGAGAAGGTGCAGCTCTTTTACAACAAAAGGGAGCTCCGCGAGTAAACCAGGCAAGAGGTAGAGATTCAGCAGAGACGGTAAAGCCAGGAAAAAAAAGCCGCATCCGAGTATCAGCAAGACCGGTAGAGTCAGCAAAAGATGGAATTTTTTCATCGAATGGGTGATTTTTTAATACGATGGATTAATCTGCAGGGAATTGCCAAGGTGCATAAATTAGCCTTGCCTTGTCTTTATACTGCCATTATAAACCTATTGCTCAAGGCTTGCATAAGTAATTGGCGGTATTTCTTCGGATTGGTGAGTTGTCTGTGCCGGTCTGTTCAGATAATTAACAGGTTGTGGTATGTCTAACGAAATTGATTTTGACGAGTTGCTCAGGAAATATAAATCGGACCCTTTTGATTACGTCGATGTTATTGCCGTCCATACCGGTCGGATAGCATTTAAAGTAGCAGAGGGTGAAGAGGTGAACTCGCCAAGCGGAGAATGGCAGCAGATTCCGGGAACTCGGCTGTATGAGATAACCAGGGAACGGAACCCGAAAATGATAGCCGCGCGAACCAATGGTACGGTGGCAAAAATCTATACCGAACTGGATGGTCAGTTTGTCGAGGCCGGGGAAAAGCTTATGACCATCAAGCATCCTCTAAAAAAGAAAGAGATTATAGAAAATATCTTGAAAGAAGTGCTCATGCTTTTCCCTGCTCCCGAAACGGCAAAATACTTTTTCGCCATGGATATCCAGTCCCGCATCGACAAAAAAGGCGCCCGGGAGGTGACCATCAACCAGGGAGAAGAGATCCTTACCATGTCGCTGATGAAGCGCGATACCCCGGTTTATTATAAAGGAGAACGCGGGGTCATTCATTCCGTTTACTTTAGGCAGGGCATTTCGGTCGCTCAGGGTGAACCGCTGATCGGGGTTTGTGCCCCGGAGAAGCTGCCCCTGATTCAGAAAATTATTACCAGGGTTAAGGCCGACTGGGACACCGACCACTGATGGGCTCGTAAAAAGTCCGATCTTCTCATATGAAGCTCTTTACTTGGCCATCGCAGTTTGGAAATTTTTGCAATGACATGATTTGGTTGGCCTGATTGGATTCATGATAGTAAACAACCCGACGCCTGAGATGGTTTTCCGCTGTTTGCAGGAGGTGCAAGCGAGGGAAGGTAAAACAGCCACGTGTCCGGTCGATGCTCAGGTGGTTGGCCGGTATGGTGCCTTTGTTGGTTCGGTGATTGAAAGTTATCATTCGCTGCCCAGGGCGATGGATTACGCCCGTAAATTGATAGGCAAGACGGTGCAGCGCGGTACGTCTGTTGCCAGTGGAACGGTTATCCTCGCGGATACGATGAGTCAGTCGAAAGGACGCTTTACCCGGCACTGGCATGCCCCGTTTGGCGGGGTGTGGGGCTGCATGATTCATGCGAACACTTTATTGCCGCAATCAAGGCGCTTTATTCCGCTCGCCACCGGCCTCGCCTGCTGTGAAGCGGTACGTGAAGCAGGAGTGGAAAAGGCTACCCTGCGCTGGGTGAACGATGTCCTGGTTGACGGCAGAAAACTGGCCGGTTTTCTGGTTGAGACGTATACCGAACCCAAACATGGCGAGGAATTTACCCTGGTCGGTTTTGGCATCAATGCCAATAATAGCACATTCCCCGCCGAGATTGCCGATGCATCTGTTGCCCTCCGCCAACTTCTTGGCCAAACCGTTAAGCTTGCGCATCTTACCGCCCTCTTTCTCGCCAGGCTGGCCTGGAATATTGGGCTGCTCTATCATGAAGAGGCTAGAGAACTGCGCGCCGACGGTTTTTCCGGAGCCGGTGGCAGGCATCTCCTGCTGCAGAGATGGCAGGACCTTTCTGATACCATCGGTAAGCGGGTTGTTTACGGTTTTGACGTGATGACCGCCCCACAATACCAGGCGCACGTGCTGGGCATCGATGATGATGGCGGTCTGGTTCTGCAGTTTGCCGACGGCTGTCGTAAGACGGAGTATAGCGGTGAAATTCGCTATCTCTCACTTTGACCCATCAACCATCATTTTTTCAGAAATTTTCGTGCCATCTTCCACGACACGATATCTCGCTGCAACAATTGATTGCCATAACTCTGCAGGAGCGAAACGGCCTCGTAAAGGATACTGCCGGACATCTTCAGGCGATGCAGGCGTTCGACTGATTGGTCCTGTATGGTGCGTAAAATCTTGATTGTTCCGTGAGATAGAGCAATACCCTGGGCAACACTAGGATTGCAGGCCTGGCAGACGATCCTGCCACCGGCGGTATCGAAACTGTATCGGCTCTGACTGGTTACCGGTGAGTTGCAGCGGGCACACGTCGTAAGGTCCGGTCGGTAGCCGAGATGCGCATAAAATCGGATAAGAAACATGCACAGCACTGTCAGGGGTGGCTGCTGCCGACCAAGATTATGCAGGGCCCATAGGCTGAGTCGAAAAATGGCCTGATCCGGTTCATTTTCGCGAATGCACTGGAGCAAAAATTCCCGGATTACCGAAGCAATACTGTAGAGTTGCAGATCATGGCGAAGCTGGAGAAAACCGGTATGCAGGTCGGCCTCAATGAGAAAAGCAAGCGAGCGGTTGGCTCTCTGCTGGTAGGATATATGCAAAAAACTGAACAGTTCCAGTTTGTTGACAAAACGTTTTTGGCTCTTTTTGGCTCCCTTGGCAATGGCACTCAATCGACCTACATCCTGGCAAAAGAGCGTGACGATTACATCAGATTCACCGTGTTCTATGCAGTTTAAGACAATAGCATCAGTTTGCCTGACCTGTACCACTGTTTCCCGTTACTGCAGAGGCTGCGGCGGATTATTTCTGGTTATTTCGGTGGACCCGGCATTGATGGAATTTCTATTTTTCTGAGGCGGTAGGGGATCTCGGCCTGTCTCCTCGCCAACCGAGGCAGTGGCTGAGGTGGGGTAGGAAAGACTGAATATGTGACCTTGAATGCGACTCTTCCCTATTGGTCGGCTGGCTCGCAATCCTGGTTGCGGCTCCGGCTCCGGGCTGTTTGCCGATATCTGTTCAATCCGCTGCGGCTCCTCCAGACTGCGCAATTTCTGGCTAAGATAAGTGGCCGGATTCCAGGAAAAATACCAGCAGAGAAAACCGGCGAACAACAGCAGAAGGAGCAGGATCAGGCCCAAAAAGGAAAATGGCAGGAAGGTTGGCCGCTCAGCCATATTGCCCACTTCCTGCGCCATTTTGGTTGCCGGCACGCTTGGCAGATTGCCCGATTTACCCTGGTGCGGTCTCTGTTTCAGATACATCTGCAGCACTTCCCGACAATCGAGAGAAAGAGTGCGCGCATAGAGCGAATATAAGCCACGGGTAAAGGCTTCTGCCGGCAGGGCGGCAAAGTCGTTTTCCTCCATGGCATGAATATTTTTGGAGGATATTTTTGTCTCGTCGGCGACGGTCAGAAGATCTAAACCAAGGCCTATTCTTGTCGCCCGGAGGTATTCTCCGAGACCTGCGTATTCACCGGCGGAGGGATGGCGCGGCATAGTCTTTTCCTGATAAATTTTCAGCATGAGAATTTATAGTTTTTTAATATATGCTTCTTCTTTCAATTTTTTGACCCATTCGGCGTAGGCAACTTTTAATTTTTCCTCGAAAATCTTTTCCCTGATTTCTTCCTTCACCGCTTCATATGAGGCGGTAACGACAATCGCGTTCTTGTCTCCGGACAGAAGCTTGAAGAATTGATAACCGGAAGGCGTTTCAACTATTTCGCTGATTTCGCCTGGTTGCAGGGAAACCACAACATCACGCATACTGCGCGCCATTTCGTCGAGGGTGAAGGCGCCGATATCGCCGCCATCACTTGCAGAGGGCAATTCGGAGAATTTTTCGGCCAGCGACTTGAAATCCTGACCGCTTTTGGCAAGTTTGTAGACTCGCTCGGTTCGTTCCCTGGTTTCTTTTTTGGCCGCCGCCAGTTTTTCAGGATCATCAGTTTTGGGCCAGCTCATACCTATCTGCAACAGGTAAAAACTGCCTGCATCGACTTTTGAGGTATAGTTCTCGTCGTAATAGTCAAGAATCATTTCATCAGAGACGATTATCTTTGAACGTACATCAAAGCTGAGCAGTCTGCTTTGCAGTATCTGTGCTTTGAGTTTGCTCCGATACAATTCTTCACTCAGACCGGATATTGCCAGTTTATGTTTGAATTCTTCCGGACTAAGCGACATGCCGGTGCGCATTTTTTCGTAGGCGGCGTCGACATCTTCATCCGTTACGGTGACGTTGTATTTTTTCGCCTTTTGCTCGATGAGGTGGCTTTCAATCATGCCGTTTAAAGCAATGTCTCGCGCCTTCTCCAGTGCCTCGGATACCGGGGCCTCGGGATTATCTTTGGTAATCGATTTAAAAACGCGGTTTGTTTCTTCCTCGAGCTCGGAGAGGGTGATAACCTCATCGTTAATAACGGCAACTACCTTATCGACGACTTCGGCTGCGAGGTAAAGTGGAATAAAAACGCATAATAATAACGGCAGGATGTGGAAATAAGCACGGTTTCGCTGATAAATACCTAGTTTCATAAAAAACCTGAAATTGAAAAAAATCAAAAATAATCTAACGAGAGAGTTAAACAGGAGAACAACTTCAAAGTGGTTGGTCCGACTCTACCTAATTTCTTGTCGAGATGCCATCTTTCTCTGCAGTTCGTTGACATTCAAATATTATGGAATATTTTCTTTACTGAGTATATCATAGAAGCATCTTTTTTGAAATCTCTCCGGGAGAACAATATATGAAAAAACTGAAGGTCGTCCCTGCCGCGGTACTCTGTGTACTGTTCTGTTTGACGGTACTCATGTCTGTGGTCTCCAAAGCATCCGTCAAGATGCCTTCTTTTGCTCTGGAGAATGTGCGGGACGGCAAAATTGTCGACTCGGATTCTTTTCAAGGCAAGGTTTTGCTGCTCACTTTTTTTGCAACATGGTGTCCCCCGTGCGCGGAAGAAGTCCCTATTCTGGTCAAATTGCACACTGAACTGGCGGATGCCGGATTTTCAGTGGTAGGTTTATCGGTCGATCAACAGGGGGCGTCAGTTGTTGCAAAATTTGTTGAAAAACGTGATATTAATTATCCTGTACTGCTGGCTGAGGCCCAGACGACGATTGATTTTGGTGGGGTTTATGGTATCCCGGTGGCGTTTTTAGTTAATAAATCCGGAAACGTAGTCAAAAAGTATACCGGTTATATTCAGCATGATGTACTTGAAAAGGATATCCGCAGTCTGCTTAACTGAGTGGTTCCAGTTGCATTTCATGAAAAAATGAAATAGAGTGCGCGTTATGAGATTGTTTGTCGGCCACAGTTTAGTGGAGCCTCGCTCCGATTAGTAACCACAAAAAAGGAGAACTCAAAAATGAAGAAGATGGTAACTATTGCAATGGCTTTAGTTTTTGCTCTTTCTACGGCAAGTCTTGGTTTTGCCGCAAAGTTGAAATGTACCGTTGATGCAGTTGATGGTGATAAAGTGACCATGACCTGCGAGGACGCTGGTAAAATGGCTCCTGGCGATAAAGTCAAAGTTACCCCATCCAAGAAAGGTGCTATCGAGGGTTGCTAATTGACAGAGCGCAGCTCTTTAAGTATTGTGGGTCGGCTGATTTATAATTAGCTGGCCCATTTTTTTTCTGTCGATTTGGGTGAACCTTTCACCAGCATCCCATTTTCGACCAACTATAGCTCGGTGGCCCGCTTGAACGAAACTGGAGCACTGGATGAGCGGTCACTTATCGGGATTATGCGGTCAATAAATATGTCCCATTTAAAAAGGTTTCAGTTATGGATATTCGAACTCTTCCGGAACCCGAACGGAGGATTTATAATCGCATTCGGCAAAAATATGCCTTGACCTTCGATCGACTTCGATTTGGCGAAAAACAGATCCGTTTGCTTAAAATAGCCGATCTGGAAGAGTTCCTGGATGGCAAAGACCCCTTTGCCGATGTCTCGCAGTTTCCCTTCTGGATCCGACTCTGGGATGCGGCGATGATTCTGGCGTATATCCTTGGCTCACAGCCCAATGGTGCAGGCAGAAGACTTCTGGAACTTGGCGCGGGACTTGGGGCCCCTGGGCTTGCTGCTGCTTCTGCCGGTTTTGCTGTCACCATCAGTGACTATGAAGATATTATCATGGATTTCCAGAAGGTGAGCGCCGCGGCTTCCGGCCTTAAGGCTGTTCAGTTTGCGCATCTGGACTGGTTGAATCCGCCGCCAATGGAACCTTTTGATGTACTGGCCGGTGCCGAAATTCTTTTTCGCGATGAATTTTTTCAACCCTTGTTGCATATTTTTCAAAAATATCTGAAAGCAGATGGGGAGATTTACCTGGCCCATGATGCAAAAAGACAAAGCCTGGCCAAATTTTTAAAGCTTGCCCAGAACAATTTCGATATCGGTATGAAAGAGCAGGTCATAAAACGCGATGGGAAGAAAATAACCATCATCATTAATCGCTTACGACGCAAAACCAACTAAATGGCATCGTAAAATCTCCTCATTACAACTTCCGTAGGGTACACCTGTGTGTGCCCTAAGGAAATTTAGCGTTGCCTCGACGAAGCAATTCTGGAGATTACCTTTTTACGAATTCATCAACTCAGGGTTTTGACAGATCATATAATTGCTTCGTCGCAGCACAGTGCTTCAAATTATTCTTATTCCTTATAAATCCATGTCCTTATATCCTGTCAATTTAAATATTGTCGAGAAACTTTGCCTGGTGGTTGGGGGCGGTGTGGTCGCTCTGCGCAAGACCAAAAGTCTTCTTGTCTGTGGCGCAAGAGTCAGGGTTATCAGTCCGGAAGTTCACGCTGAATTAAATGTTCTGGCCCGGAACAGGGAAATCGAGTGGTTCGCCAGAAGCTTTGCCGAAGGGGATGTGCAGGGGGCTTTTTTGGTGTTTGCCGCAACCGATAACCCGGAGGTACAGCTCCTGATCACCAGAGAAGCGGCAAAATATTCGGTATTACTCAACAGTATCGATGATCCAGGGCAGAGCCATTTTCATGTGCCGGCGCATTTCCGGCGGGGGAAAATGCTGGTAACCGTTTCCACCGGCGGGAGCAGTCCGGCTCTGGCTAAAAAGATCAGACAGCGGCTGGAGAAAGAATTTGTTCCGGAGTATGCGATTGTGGTCGAACTACTATCGCTTGTCAGGGAAAAAATTGTTGGCCTGGATGCCCACCCCGATGTCAATCGTGAACTTTTTCGCCGTTTGCTTCAGCAGGGAATTGTCGAAATGGTGCTGAACGCCGATTGGTTCGAACTGCAGATGCTGCTGCTGCGTGAGTTGCCGGAAGAAGCCAATCCTGTTGAACTTATGCAGAAAATCGTCGAAAGGTAAAAGGCGGCCTGGATGACGATACTATTTATGAATGCAGGAATACCCATGGAAGAAATTAACTACCTCCTTTTTCAGTCGGCCCTCGGCGTAACATTTGTTGCCGCTGCGGCGTATCTGGTTTTTTTTATCAGCCAGAACAGTAGGATACGTAAAATTGCCCGGATAATTCTGCTGGTCTCGGGTATTGTCCAGACCCTGTATATTGGATCGCGTTTCATCCTGGCCGGCCATACCCCGATAACATCGCAACATGAAGCCGTGGCCTTTTTTGCCTGGGCCACTACCTGGGCGTATCTTTCTTTCAGGTGGCGATATACGGTGAAAAATTTCGGCACCTTCGTCTCTATTGTTATTTTTGGTCTCCTGTTGATTTCCGCTCTATCGCCAAGGGATTTCAGTCCGTTGGTGCCCGCTCTGCAAAGTGCATGGCTCCCGGTTCACGCCGGGGTGTCAATTATTGCCTATGGTTTTCTGTCGCTTGCTTTTTGCGGCGGGCTTATGTATCTGCTGCAGGAAAGAGAGCTGAAGAGTAAAAAGTTTGGTTTTTTCTTTGCCCGTTTCCCCTCTCTCGACGCCCTTGATCAGTTGAACAATCATTGCCTGACGGCAGGATTTGTCTTTTTAACCTTAGGAATCGTCACCGGCTCGATCTGGGCCCGCCAGGCTTGGGGGACATACTGGCAGTGGGACCCCAAGGAGACATGGTCGCTTATCACCTGGTTCCTCTATCTGGTGCAGCTGCATCAGCGATTTACCGTGGGATGGCGGGGTAAAAGAGCGGCGGTAATGGCCATCATCGGGTTCGCGGCAGTTATCTTTACCCTGTGGGGAGTACCGTATCTGCTTGGAGGAGTGCATAGTTATGCCAAGTGAAAAGATAGTGCTCCTCGGGGTCAACCATAAGACGACGCCGGTAGAAATACGCGAGAAAATCGCTCTGGCCGACGGCTATGACCTAGCCCTTGCGGCTTTGAAAAATATTGCCGGCCTGCGGGAGTATTATCTTCTGTCCACCTGCAACCGGGTTGAGTTGCTCCTGGTGGCCGAAGCCGGCAGAAATGTTCAAGACGCCGTCATCGATTTTCTTTTTGGCGATACCATAAGCCGGGAAGAGAGTGGGCAATATCTCTATGTGTTCCACGATACCGAAGCGGTACACCATTTGTTCATGGTCGCCGCAAGTCTTGATTCCATGGTGGTTGGCGAGGCCCAGATTCTTGGCCAGCTGAAAGAAGCCTATCGGCATGCCGCCCATTTCGGCTGCACCGGACCTCTGCTCAATAGACTGATCCACAAGTCTTTTTCGGTGGCCAAAAGAGTTCGCACCGAAACCGCTATCGGCTCCCACGCCGTCTCGATCAGTTATGCCGCCGTGCAGCTGGCAAAAAAAATATTCGGCAATTTGAGCGATAAAAATGTGCTTCTTATCGGCGCGGGGGAGATGGCTGAGCTTGCCGCGGAACATCTGGTCGGCCAGGGCGTAGGTTCGGTGACTGTTGCCAATCGCACTCTGGCCCGGGCAATCACCCTGGCCAAGCGCTTTAAAGGCACTGCCGTGGCGATGGAGGAACTGATTGGCCAACTGAAACAAGTTGATATTATCATCAGTTCGACCGGGGCAACCGAGATCATCCTGCATAAGGAAGAAGTGAAATCGGTGATGCGGGCGCGAATGAATCGCCCCCTCTTTTTTATCGACATAGCCGTTCCCAGAGACCTTGACCCTCAATTAAACGACCTGGAAAATGTCTATCTGTACGATATAGATGACTTGAGTAATGTGGTCCAGATCAATAAGTCGGAACGAGATAAAGAGGCGGTGAAGGCCGCTCGTATCGTCGATGAGGAGACCCTGAAATTTGAGCGTTGGTTTAATGGTCTGGCCGTCACTCCGACCATCCAGGCCTTAAAACAGAAAATTGATGATATCGGCGAGGTGGAGTTGGCCAAGACGCTGGCCAGGATGCCCGATATGACTGAATCCGATCGGGAGAGTATGGTCCGCATGATCACCGCTATCACCACCAAAGTTCTCCACGATCCGCTGATGTACCTCAAAAGTGAATCCTGCGCCGGGCGGGACAACAGCGACCTGAAAGTGACAGCGGTGCGCGAGATCTTTGGCCTGGCGAACAAAAAAGATGAGCAGTAGCAGGGCGCGATGACCGATCCACTGCAGGAAATACTGGAAAATGAATGGTATATTGTTAGATATTCCGGAGAGACTCCGGAAATTGCCTACAATTCGGCAATTTACCAACTTTGTCGAGCACAGGATGGCCCCCGGATCACCTTGACCGAAGAGCAGTTCGCGTGGCTCAAAGATGCGGCTGTCGACCGATTCAGCGAGATTATCATGCGTGATTTGCAGCATGGTAACAGCACGAAATCGATATATCGGGGGATTGGCCGGTCGATTATCAATTATCGACGGTTTTGCACCTTCTGTTCCCGCCAGGATCTTGCGGTGAGACACGTCCGTAAGCTGACGGCGAAGGCGCTTTCAGTCTTTCTTCAAACCGAACTGTCCCTCTTGCAGAGCCAGGACCGACCGACCGTTATCAACTGCACCTACCCAGAACTGCAAAGCTTTGCCCGGGAGCTGGGAGTTGATCTTGGCAATATGGCTTCTGCATTAACCGCATTGTGCCCGCTGTCTTCATAAACCTTTTCGGCCGGGCACAGGTTCGGGACTCCTTTCGGCTCCTTTTCTGTGCTAATATTTGAGCGTGTGCTTTCTTTGTCGTAGTATTTGTTTTGGCGTTCTGTTATCTCTTACAAGGATATTTTCCCGGTACAGGTTGTCACTTCTTTATATGAGGTTTTTACGAGGTTGTCTTTAATGGTACGTATGAATAATAAAAAGTTAGTAACGGTTGTTGGGGTGATTTTGCTCAGCCTGTTTGTTGCAACCTTCAGTTATGGCGATACCGCCAAACTGTCGGATGTCGATCAGAAACGAAACAGGCTCATCGGCTATATTCTGAGTAAGCAGCTGCCGGCCTTGCATTTCAGCGACAAGGTAATGGGCGACGAATTATCGCGCGATGCCTTCTATCTCTATATCAAACAGCTAGACTACCAGAAGCGGTTTCTTCTGAAAAAAGATGTGCAGCAGCTTGAGGCTTTTGCACCGTATATCGATGACAATCTCGCTGATGGTCGGATCACCCTGCCGGATACCGGCTTCGATATTCTGACTGAAAAAATAAATCTTGTGCAGAAGATGGTCGAGGATATGCTGGCCGACAATACCGTGGTTATAGGCAAACCCGGCACCAAAGACCTCCTGGTCGGCTCTTTTAATGTTGGTCTCAGCGAATCCTATGAAACCGATCCGGAAAAAATTGATTTCGCCAAAGATCTCAAAGAATTAAAGGATCGATGGCGGATTATATTAAAGGCCCAGATCATTTCGCAGTATCTCGATCTTGTCGAGGATCAAAAAAATAAGCCGGCAAAAGAGACAAGCGTCAAGAAAATGACCGAGGAGGAACTCTGGCAGGAAGCCCTGGTCAAGATCAGCAAAAGAAATAAAAATTTTTTTCAGCGTCTGCGCCAGGAAAACCTGCAGGATCATTACGATCGTTTCTTCAACTGTGTCACCAGGGCATTCGGCCCGCATACCAATTATATTCCTCCGGCCGGCAAAGAGCAGTTCGATATAAATATGCGCGGCAGCCTGGAAGGAATCGGTGCACTGCTGCGTGAAGATGATGGTTTTATCAAGGTCATCAGGATTATTCCCGGCAGCGCCTCGGCAAGGCAGGGCAGCTTAAAGGCAGAGGATATTATTTTACAGGTGGCCCAGGAGGGTGAAGAACCGGTCGATATAACCGATATGCGTCTGCGCGACGCCGTCAGACTCATCCGCGGTCCCAAGGGAAAGGCGGTTATCCTCACCGTGAAAAGGTCCGACGGGGTGACGGAGGTGATCAAAATCGTCCGCGATGTCGTCCAGATAGAAGAAACCTTCGTGAAGAGCACGGTCCTGGAATCGGCGGATGGTCGGCGCACGGGCTATATCTTTATCCCGAGTTTTTACCGGGACTTCGAAGGTACCAGAAATGGCGCCAAGGGCCGCAATTCAACTGATGATACGCTAAAAGAAATCAATACCTTAAAATCGCAAAACGTCGATGGGATCATTCTCGATCTCCGCGACGATGGAGGTGGAGCCCTGGTCGATGCCGTGGATATTGCCGGTCTGTTTATAAAATCGGGGCCGGTGGTTCAGGTTATGAACAGATTTGGCGATAAGCGCGTTTTGAGTGATACCAACGAAAATGTGTCCTATGATGGACCGCTGGTTGTTCTGGTCAATAAATTTTCCGCCTCGGCATCGGAAATTGTCGCGGCGGCACTGCAAGATTACCGGCGTGCCATCATCGTCGGCGGCACTCATACCCACGGCAAGGGTACGGTGCAGACGATAATCGATCTCAATGAGAATATCCCACTCCTGCATGTGCGTAAATATGAAGACATCGGCGCATTGAAGGTGACTATCCAAAAATTTTATCGGATTAACGGCAGCTCAACGCAGTACAAGGGCGTGGAGCCCGATATTGTCTTGCCCAACCTTTTTGAATATATAAAATCAGGCGAACGTTATCTTGATTACTCGCTCCCCTGGGATTCTATTGCCCCGGTAGCCTTTACCGCCTATAAAAGGCCGTTTGACCTGACCAAGTTGCGGTCGCTGAGTGAGGCGCGGGTGTCCCGGGATGAAGCCTTTAAGATCATCAGCGAAGAAGCGGTAAAAGGTGCCGAGCGAAGCGAAGACACTATCGTTTCCGTGCAGTTTGACGACATGCGGGCAAGGCGTGAGGAGTCGCGGGTAATGCGTGAGAAAGTTGGGGCGCATTATCGAAAATACCGGGAACAAGAAGGCGAAGACCCCGATTTCGAGACCGACGATGTTCCGCAGGAAGATCCGAAGGATAAGTGGCTAAAAGATGTCCAGGAAGATCCGTACATCAGGGAAGCGGTTAATATCGTCGACGATATTATCCGTCTTTCAGGCAAGTGAAAGGGTGCGGAAGCCCTGACTATACCTTCATTTGAGCGAGCTGTGCGGCGCAAAAATGTTCTTGAAAAAGAGATGGAAAGGTGCTAGAAATGTCACTTTGTGAATGGTCATTCATTCGTTTGCGCATCCTGGTGAGTGTCTTTTCAGGTGATGTATTGTAGGTATCAAGAAAGGTTGTGAACATATGGATTTGGCGGAAGGATTTCGAAACCACGGGGAAAAGATAGTCGACAAATGGGTGGAATACACCCTTTCTACCTATAGCTCCTCTGGTTTTTTTATCAAAGAACGTGACCTGTTCGCCAATCCGGTCGGTGCCAATATCCGCAAGGCTTTGCAGCAACTTTTCGGCAAGCTGGTCAAAGGGGCCGACGCCGCAGAATTTACCGCTCCTCTTGAGCTGATAATGAGTATCCGTTCCGTCCAGCAATTTACCCCGGCTCAGGCCATTGCACCGCTCAACGCGGTCAAACATATCGCCCGCGAAGTTTTCGCTGCCGACAAGGAGCGAAAACACCTGGTCGCCGAATTGTATGACTTTGAATTTGCCGTCGATCTGGCCGTACTGGCCGCTTTTGATCTGTATATGCAGTTTCGTGAACGTTTGTATCAAGTACGGATCAATGAAATTAAGTCGGGAAGCCACATATTGACAGACAGCAGGTGCCCATCGAGGCTGCTGTCTGATAAAAAAATTTAGATATAGGTTAATGGTCTTTAACTGGTCTCTGTGCTGTCGGTCACTGCTTGTTCGGGCTGCATGGTTGCCAAAACAGTTCAACTGAAGCGAGGTAAGAAATGAAGTACGCCTTCTCATTCCTGGCAGTCATAGCGTTGGTACTGATTGCCGGACTCGGATCGCAGATACCGGGGATGCCCTATTTGTTTGGTGTCGCCTTGCCGTATCTGGCTATTATGATCTTCCTTGGGGGTTCGGTCTACAAAGTGGTGCAGTGGGGCAAATCTCCTGTGCCATTTTCCATCCAGACCACTTGCGGACAGGGAAAATCCCTGGATTTTATCAAGCACAATAAACTTGAAGCCCCGAACACTACCGCGGAAGTGATTGCCCGGATGTTTCTTGAAGTGGTGACTTTCCGCTCATTGTTTCGCAACACCAAATCGGAAATCTACGATGGTCCGAAGATTACCTACGAGTCTTCGAAGTGGCTGTGGTTGTTCGCCCTTATCTTCCACTACTCTTTTTTGGTGATCATTCTCCGCCATATGCGTCTTTTTCTCGATCCGATTCCTTTCTGGGTCGGCTGGCTGGAATATGCCGATGGGATTTTTCAGATTGGTGCACCGAACTGGTATATCACTGATGTTTTATTGCTGGCAGGCTGCGTGCTACTGTTTTCCAGAAGACTCGCCACCCGTCATGTTCGTTTTATGTCCCTGATGAATGACTATTTTCCGCTCGTGCTCATTTTCACTATTGCCCTGACCGGTATCCTGATGCGCTATCTTTTTCGTACCGATATCGATATCGTCAATATCAAGCAACTGCTTGTCGGCCTGGTGACTTTTTCTCCGACTATTGGTGTGGAAATAGGAGCAATATTTTACATCCATCTGTTTCTTGTCTGCGCCTTGATAGCCTATTTCCCCTTTAGTAAATTGATGCATTTTGCCGGGGTGTTTATGAGCCCGACCAGGAACATGAAAAATGACAGTCGTGCCAAACGTCATATCAATCCCTGGAATCCACGAATCCTGCCCCACTCATATGCCGGATACGAAGATGAATTTCGCGAGTATATGGTAGAGGCTAATATTCCGGTCGAAAAGGAACCTGCTCCGCAAAAGGATGAAGAATAAGAAAAATTGACTCTACTGACCCAAAACCAGCTTAAGAGGATGAAATAACGATGGCAGTTCCAAAATTAGAACAATTATCAAAAAGCGTAGTGCAGGGTCCATCCTTGGCCACAGGAGCGATACCTACCATGGATTGGATGGAGTATCCGGCGGTGTTCAAGCCGGGTAATTATGCCTACCCTGCCAAGGCGGAAAAGGTTGCTTATCTCGACAGTCAGTCGGGACTGCATTTTCCCAACTCCCGTGAATGGTCTCCGGAAGATGAGGACTGGAAATTACCGGCAGATTGGAAAGAAATAATAATAAAGGGCTTGAAAGAGCGTCTGGAAAAATTTCGGTCCCTGAAAATTTTCATGGATTGTTGCGTCCGCTGCGGCGCCTGTGGCGATAAATGCCATTTCTTTCTCGGTACCGGGGATCCGAAAAATATGCCGGTGATGCGGGCTGAGTTGCTCAGATCCATCTATCGTAACGATTTTACGCTGGCAGGCAAAATTTTTGGCAAAATGGCTGGTGCCCGCGAAATGACGGTCGGAGTACTGAAAGAGTGGTTTATGTACTCCTATCAGTGTACGGAGTGCCGCAGATGCTCGGTCTTTTGCCCGTATGGCATCGATACTGCTGAAGTCACCATGATGCTCCGCGAGTTGCTGCATCTGGTCGGTGTGGGAATCAACTGGATTCTGGAACCGGTATCCAATTCCAATCGTACCGGCAACCATATGGGACTGCAGCCTCATACTTTTAAAGACAATGTGGAATTTCTGGTTGATGACGTCGAATCGCTGACCGGAGTCAGGCCTAATATCAGTTTTAACCGAAAAGGCGCGGAGGTCCTCTTTATTACTCCGTCGGCCGACGTCTTTGCCGAGCCCGGCCTCTATACCGCGATGGGGTATTTGTCTCTCTTTGAAGCAATCGGTTTGGACTACACCTGGTCCACCTATGCCTCAGAGGGAGGTAACTTCGGACTGTTTACCAACAATGAGGCGATGAAGAAGCTCAACGCCAAGATGTATGCCGAAGCCAAACGGCTGGGGGTCAAATATATAATCGGTGGGGAGTGTGGCCATATGTGGCGGGTCATCCACCAGTATATGGATACCATGAACGGTCCGGCGGATTTTCTGGAAAAACCGGTGTCGCCGATTACCGGTACGGTTTTTGAGAATGCTGCATCGACCAAGATGGTCCATATCAGCGAGTTTACTGCCGATCTGATAAAACATGGTAAACTGAAATTTGACAAGAGCCGGAACAGCCATGTCAAAGCGACCTATCATGACTCCTGCAATACTGCCAGGGCCATGGGGCTTATGGACGAACCGCGTTACATCCTCGATCATGTTGTTGACTGGGTCGAAATGCCGGAGAATACCATTCGTGAACAGACCTTCTGCTGTGGTTCGGGAACCGGTCTAAACACCGATGAAATTATGGAATTGAGGATGCGCTCTGGTTTGCCGCGCGCCAATGCCGTCAAGTATGTGGCGGAAAAACATGGCGTGAACATGCTCTCCTGTGTCTGTGCAATCGACCGGGCGACGCTTACCTCGCTTATGGACTACTGGAATCCCGGGGTCAGGGTCTGCGGAATTACTGAACTTGTCGCCAATGCGCTTATTCAGGATGGTGAAAACCGCGCTGAACTGGATGATGGCCTCCGTACGATGCTGTAAAATATCCTGAACCGAAACAGAGGAGTTAATCTCATGTACAACAAAAGATTTATAATACCGGGACTGGCCATTTTCGTCCTGATTGTAACTTTCCCGCTCTGGTTCAACGCGTTCTCGAAGGCAAGCGCGGTGCCCAAGCCGGAGCTCCCCCCGGGTGGAGAAAAACAGTGTGTCGCCCCAATTTCTGAAATGCGTGCCCGTCATATGGTCATCCTCAATCAGTGGCGTGATGAAGTTCTGCGCGACGGTGACCGCAGTCTGGTGACGGTGAACGGAAAACAATATCGGAAAGGTTTGCAGATGGCCTGCATGGAATGCCACTCAAATAAGGAGAAGTTTTGTGACTCCTGTCATGAATATGCATCTGTGACTCCCTACTGCTGGGATTGTCATTTGACTCCGGCCTTAGCGGCGACCAAGAAGGAGACACACTAATGGATAAGCAACGAAGAAAGTTTTTAAAGATTGCCGGGGCAACGGCGCTGGCTGGGATCAGTGCACCGGTGGTGGTGAAATTGACCTCTACACCTGCTCTTGCCTCCTCGGCCGGGCATGGCGAAACCAGCGAACACGCAGCTGCTGCGGGTGCCCATCAAGTAGAAGGACATAGTGCAGAAGAGGCGCCGACCGGTGTACGACTTGGTATGCTGATTGATATGCGCAAGCTGTACGGTCATCCTGAGCTGATGAAAAAAGCGGAGGCTGCCTGTCACAAAGTTCATAACGTGCCGCAGATTGACAGTACCAGAACCGAGATCAAATGGATCTGGGATGCTCCTTTCAAGAATGTATTCACGGAACATTCCTCCTATCATGAGTCAAAGGTCACGGAGGAAAATAATTATCTACTCCTCTGCAACCATTGCGACCAGCCTCCCTGTGTGCGGGTATGCCCGACCAAGGCAACATTTAAGATGGAATCCACCGGCATTGTCGCCATGGATTTTCACCGCTGTATCGGCTGCCGGTTCTGTATGATGGGCTGTCCTTATGGTGCCAGGAGTTTTAACTGGATGGATCCAAGGCCGTATATCAAGGAATATAATCCCGATTTCCCGACTCGTATGCGCGGTGTAGTCGAAAAATGTAATTTCTGCGGTGAACGATTGGCCCGCGGGCTGGAACCCGCCTGTGTTGAAGCTGTCAAGGAAGTCGGTGCGATCGTCTTTGGGGATCTCAATGATCCCAACTCGGAAATTCGCCAGGTACTTGACCAGGAACATACCATCCAACGGAAACCATCCCTTGGAACGAAACCGTCAGTCTTTTACATAGTGTGAGGGAGTCATGATTGAAAAAGTACTAAAAGGCAACTCTAACTACTGGATGTGGCTGGTGTTTCTCAGTGCATTCGTTTGTGTCGGAGCAATCTGTTATATCAGGCAGTATCTCTTTGGTTTGGGATTGACCGGCATGGGCCGCGATCTTTCATGGGGACTCTATATCTCACAGTTTACCTTCCTGGTTGGCGTAGCCGCAGGAGGGCTGATGCTCGTCCTGCCATATTACGTGCATAACTACAAAGAGTTCGGGAGGATGACCATCCTCGGCGAGTTCCTGGCCATTTCCGCCATCATCATGTGTCTGATGTTCATCATGGCCGATCTCGGTCAGCCGACCAGGGGGCTGAACATGATATTTCATCCGACACCCAATTCCATGCTGTTCTGGGATATGGTAGTGTTGCTCGGCTATCTGGGCTTGAATATAATCTGTGGGTGGGTCATTCTCACCGCTGAGCGAAAACAGGTCAAGCCGCCGAAGTGGGTCTACTTCTTTGTCTATGTTTCTATTCCGTTCGCCGTTTCCATCCATACGGTAACGGCAATGCTCTACTGTGGTCTGCCTGGCCGGCACTTCTGGTTGAGCGCCATCACCGCACCTCGTTTTCTCGCCTCGGCTTTTGCCGCTGGACCGGCACTCATCGTTATAGCTTGTCTGGTTATGAAGCGGGTAGCTCATTTTGATGTCGGTAAAGAGGCAATCAACAAGCTGATGACCATTATTATGTACGCCGCGCTTATCAATGCCTTTTTTGTCTGTCTGGAATTTTTTGTCGGCTGGTATTCAAATATCCCCGGCCATAAGCACGCGCTTGAATATCTTTTCTTTGGTCTTGAGCATGATGGCCATGTATACAACAATCTTGTTCCGTTTATGTGGAGCTCGGTGCTTCTGTGCTTTGGCGGAATTGGTCTTTTTGCCTATATGAAGATTGCCAAGGTAACCACTGACCTGCTGGTGGGGATTGGCTGTGCGATGATCTTTGTCGCTCTCTGGCTGGATAAAGGCCTGGGATTTGTCATGGGTGGTCTGGCCGTTAATCCATTGGAGCAGGTGGTGGAATACTATCCGACTGCCAATGAGATCGGCATCACCATAGGCATATGGGCAACCGGATTTTTACTGGTGACTATTCTGTATAAAATTGCCGTAGGTGTCGAACACGAGGTAGAGGCGTAACTGAGAGCTTCTTGCCGTTGCTAGCAAAGCCCCCGACTTGTCGGGGGCTTTTTTTTTTGGTAAAAGAAGGGAACGGAGAGAGCAATGGTTTACCGGAGCACAGCAAGCCACCATAAAAGCGGAATTTGTAAACGTTCAACCAGTGCTCCGAATTCGTTTAAGCAGGCCTCCGAGCTATAGTTTGCTAGGTGAGGCGCCTGATCGGACGACGATGGGGTGCAGGTGAACGTTTATCGTAGAGAAACTGTTTTTTTATTGCATAAAACTGATATCCGAGGATTTCAATTGCAAAAGAAACGAGTGCTCGTTGTTTTTTATTCCTTTACCCAGCAAACGCGACTTCTGATCAAGCAATTTGTCGACGGTCTTGAAGGTGAAGGGATAGAGGTTACGCTGGAGAGGCTGGAGCCGGTCGCGCCTTATCCCTTTCCTTTCAGGACTAATTTTCGCTTAGCCAAGGCGATGATCGGGACGTTTTTCCGGCGCAGAATGACTATCCACCCAGTCAATGATCTCTGTTTTAGTGACTGGGACTGCATTGTTCTGGCCGGACCGACCTGGTCGTATCACCCGAGCGGGCCAGTGCTCGACTTTCTTGACCGATACGGCAAGCAGGCATGTAATGGGAAGATGGTCATCCTTTTTATTTCATGCAGGTCCTATTGGCGGGTGCATTACTGGACGGTAAAACATCGTTTGCAGCGAGATGGTGCCAGACCTGCGCCACCGATAGTTTTTGAGCATCCCATCAGAGAACCCTGGCGGTTCATCGGCCTGGTCCTGCAGTTGCGGGGAAAAATGATGCGCAAGGAGAAATCCTGGTTCAGAAAACATTACCCGGCCTATGGTCACAGTAAAACCCAGGGCACCGAGGCGAGAGCGGCCGGTCGGCAAGTTGCTCTTGGCCTGCTTGGCGGCAGATGAAATGGTGACTCACGGCAATTGTCCGGTAAGATAGAGATGAAAAAGAGAAAGAATATCTGCTGAAAAAAAAGTATAGACCAGAGCGGCAAGAGACAGGAAAGGGCCGAAAGGAATGCGGGTGCGGCCGCCTTTTTTCTGATACTGCATGGCGATCAGGCCGACGATAGACCCGCTTAAAGAACTGGCAAAAATAACAAACGGTAGTGATTGCCAACCAAGCCAGGCGCCGATCATGGCCAGGAGTTTGATGTCCCCTCCACCCATGCCATCAACTTTGCGCAGAAGAAAGTAGAAAAAAGCCACTGCATAGAGTACACCTCCACCTACCAGCAGGCCGATAAGCGAACTCTGCCAGCTGAGCGTGGGACTGAGAAAAGAAAAGAGAAAACCAAGGACGATACTAGGCAGACTGATCACATCGGGGATGATCTGATGGTGCATATCGATAAAGATAATGACCAAAAGGGCGGCACAGAACACGAAATACCCGGCAGTGGTGATTGACAATTGAAATCTTACCATGAGTGCTGCAGCAAGAAGCGCCATCATCAGTTCGACCAGCGGATACTGCAGCGATATAGCAACTCCGCAGTGAGCGCATCTGCCGCGCAGAAAAAGGTAGCTGATAATCGGAATGTTCTCGTACCATTGCAGAGCGGCTGAACATTTCGGACAATGAGAAGCTGGAAAGACTATCGATTGACCGGGATCCGGCAAGCGGAGAATCACCACGTTTAAAAAACTGCCGACAATTCCGCCGAAAATGGCGGCTATACCTGTAAGGATTGGGTCGGTAAACATAAAGCTCATATTGCTGGGTAAGGGCATACCTGTGTGTGCCCATTTTTTCGATAAATTCCAGAAGGGCACACACAAATGTACCCTTCGGCGGTTGTAATGATGAGTTTTTACAACACCAACAATTATATAATGTAACTATGACCCAATACCAGGAAAATTCGATCGTCAGGCGAATCGAACAGTTTTCACCGACAAACTTTCGTCTCACCCTGCATTGTCCGGCAATAGCCGACTGCGCCAGGCCCGGTCAGTTCGTGATGATCAAAGCCGGCAACGGCAAAGACCCTCTATTGCGTCGGCCATTCTCCCTGCACCAGACCAGTGTGGAAGGGATGATCCAGATCTATTTCAAGGTGGTCGGCCGCGGGACGGATATGCTAGCCCATGTGCGCAAGAATGAAACCTTGTCGGTATTCGGCCCTTTAGGCAGAGGTTATCGCCTTAATAAAACCACGCCGACGGTGATTGTCGGTGGTGGTCTGGGCATTGCCCCTTTACTGTTTCTGGTCAAAGAAAACTGCCGGGTAAAAAACGATTGTGGGCAGGATCTGATCGTTCTCGGTGCGAGGACAAGAAATGAAATTGAGCCCCTGCTCGATGATTTCCGGCAGTTCGGCATCAGTATCCTGACTGCCACCGATGACGGCTCTCTTGGCCATCATGGTGTGGTGGTACAGATTCTTGAATCCATGCAGTTACCGGCTGAATGCACGGTGTATGGCTGCGGTCCCGAACCGATGCTCGCCGGATTGAGCAGTCTTTGCACGGCCCGAGGGATACCCTGCCAGGTGTCTGTGGAAAGTGTGATGGCCTGCGGTATGGGGGCCTGTCTGGGATGCAGCAGACAGGCAGCGAGTGGTGGCTACACCCACGTCTGTCTTAACGGCCCGGTGTACGATGCGGAGGATTTGCTATGGAATATCTAAGTCCACGGCAGGTAAAATGGCCTGATCTACGGGTCAATATTGGTTCTCTTGAATTGGCTAATCCGGTATTAACCGCCTCGGGAACTTTTGGCTATGCCAGAGAATTTGCCGATCTTATGAACCTGCATCGACTGGGTGCAGTGATCGTCAAGGGGATCTCGTTGCATCCCCGGGTCGGCAACCCACCGCCGCGCATTATGGAAACAGCCTGCGGTATGCTCAATGCGATAGGCTTGCAAAACGTCGGGGTTGATCGTTTTATAACCGATAAGATGGACTATCTTGCCGGGCTGAATGTCCCGGTAATCGTCAATATCCTGGGGGATTCTCTGGCGGAATACGCCGAAATTACCGACCGGCTGGCCGGTGTACCAGGTGTTGCCGGCATTGAAGTAAATATCTCCTGTCCGAACGTCAAAAAAGGTGGGGTCGCTTTTGGGACTGATCCGGTGATGGCGGCAGCGGTGACCGGGGCAGTGAAGGAAAAGGCCAATGTGCCGGTGATGGTTAAACTTTCTCCCAATGTGTCGGATATCACTCTTATCGCCAGAGCGGTAGAGGATGCCGGCGCCGATTCAATATCACTGATCAACACCCTGATCGGCATGGGCATTAATCTGAGAACCAGAAGACCGGTACTGGCCAACGTGATCGGTGGACTTTCCGGGCCGGCAATAAAACCGATTGCCTTGCGCATGGTCTTTGAAGTTGCGCGGGTGGTGTCCATTCCGGTAATCGGCATCGGCGGCATCGAGTCGGCGGAAGACGCACTGGAGTTTATGCTCGCCGGAGCCACTGCCGTGCAGATCGGTACCGCCAACTTTGTCAATCCAAGGGCCAGTGAAGACGTCGTTGATGGGATAAGTGCCTATGCGATGACCGAAAAATTGTCCTCGATCCGCTCCATTATCGGCGGTCTCCGCTTAGATAACATACAAGAGCATCCAACCAATCCATCCGACCTGCCATGAGCCAGCAATGATTGCCATCCAAACTATCCCCCACGTTGACACCGAAATTGAAGTTCCCGGCTCTAAAAGCATTACCCAGAGAGCGCTTATCGCTGCATCCCTGGCTTCAGGGACAAGCAGACTGATCGGGCCGCTTAAAAGTGAGGATACCGAGTATTCCTCCAAGGCCCTTATGCAGATGGGTATCGCCATCGACAAGGGCAGCCAGTGGCTGGTGCATGGCAAGGGCGGAGCGATCGCACCATCTGCTAAGCCCCTTTTTCTCGGTAACAATGGCACCGCCACCAGATTCTTGACCTCTGTCACTGCACTTGGACATTCAAGGTATCTAATCGATGGCGATCCGCGCATGCACCAGCGGCCGATCGGTCCTTTGATTTCCGCCCTGCAGGGCTGGGGAGTGGATATCACGGCTACGAAAGGCACTGGATGCCCACCTCTCACCATTAACGGCCAAGGACTTGCCGGCGGCGTTACCGTGTTGCCGGAAGGAAAGAGCAGTCAGTACCTGTCTTCGCTGTTGCTGGTTGCTCCCTATGCCAAAACGCCGGCGGTTCTCAGAGTGGAGGGTGAGGTGTTGTCCAAGCCCTATGTCGCCATGACTCTATCGGTAATGGATGCCTTCGGCATAGCAGTTGAGTGCAGTCCGGATTTCACTCATTTTATCATCCCCCAGGGCTGCTACCGGGCAAGAGAATATCATATCGAGGGAGACGCCTCCAATGCCTCCTATTTCTGGGCCGCGGCGGCAATCACCGGTGGGCGGGTAACGGTGACCAATGTGCCGGTGCCGTCGCTGCAGGGCGATGCCATGCTGGTGCCTCTCTTAGGTCGGATGGGTTGTGATGTGAGCCGGTCGGGCTCCGGCATCACCTTGCAGGGCACCGAGCGCCTTGAGGGGATCAGGGTGGATATGGGCGATATGCCCGATGTGGTTCCAACCCTGGCCGTTGTTGCCGCTTTTGCCCACGGGACAACGGTCATTAAAAATATTGCCCATCTGCGGATAAAAGAATGCGACCGTCTGTCGGCAGTGGTTACCGAATTGACTAAACTCGGGGTAAAAGTTGAAGAGCAGGACGCGGCCATGATCATTCATGGTGAAGGGGGAGCAGGGCTGCACGGTGCGGTGATTGAAACCTATGCTGATCACCGGATGGCCATGAGTCTCGCGGTGGCGGGGCTGCGTATTCCCGGGGTACAGATTACCGGCGAAGAGTGCGTGGCCAAGTCTTTTCCCGACTTTTGGCAGAGATTTGCTCTTCTTGCCGCAAAATAAAGAGAAATCAGATTCTTTCAGCGGTAAAAAGAGAGAAATTTTTCAATAAACGCATCCAGCTGCTCCGGCGGCAGACTATTGATTCCGGCGGCTGCTTTTCTGCCTCCACCGGTAGGAAAAAGCTTGCACAGGGCATCGGCATCGCATTGATTGTCTAAAGGAGCACGGACGCTGATCCGCAGGCTCCTATCTTTGTTTTCGGAAATAACGGCATGGGCAGCATGCGGCTGCTGTCGCGCTCGCAAATTGGAAAAGACTCCGGTCACTCGTCTGGCCCATGGCGCATTGGGTATCTTATAAATCCGGTTTTTGCCGGTTGTTTCCATTTCTTTAATCTGCATTACCAGGGCAAGGTCTTCATTGTAGCCCGTTCGCAGGGTGGCAAGCTCCGGTGAATGGTCGAAAAAGTCAAATGGATCGGTAAAAGGGGCAATGGCTTGGTAGAGGTCTTGTGGATGATAGTGGAGATCTTCAATACTGGTACCGTAGCCATTGTAGTTAAAAAGTTCTCCCATCTCCTGTAACTGCCCTGTCTGCTGTGTGGTCAAGCCCTGCTCCCGGGCATGCCGGTTGGCCAGGTCGTGGAGGTTGTCCCCAAATGCGCCGCATATGGCCCAGAGGCAATATTTACCTGCCAGGCTCGAATTGACCAGCATGGAGGTGCAAGTCTTGGGAGATGGGTCGATGCATGCCTGCAACTGAGGGGATTGCGGGATGTCGCCGGCAAAATGGTGATCAAAATAGACCAGCGTATTGTTTTGCTGCAGCAGCTGCAGCAGTTCGACACGATTGCTGTCAAGCGAGATGTCGAACACCGTCAGATGGCTGTTGCGTACATCGGCTATTTTGGCAAGCAGACGGATATCTCTTTTTACCCCGGTTATCAGTTGCACCCTGGTAAGTGGCTTTGCCAGCCGATATTGATGCAGGGCGAAGATGCCATCAGCATCGCCATTAAAAATGTCATAGTGCATAGCAGTTTTTCTCCGGATGGACTCCTGCAAAAGTTTGATCTATCAGACCTGCAATGAAAGAGATCGGGCTTTTTACGAGTCCATCAAAAATTTACACCTATGGGAGAGCCTAGATTGGCCAGACTGAAAACGAGAAGATAGGCGGTATCATCGGGGGTATATCTAGTCTCGAATTTTACCGCCCAGCAGGGGGCTCGATAGGTAATAGAGCCTCTGGCCTCGACGGTTTCATCCTGCGAGATTGATTGTTCCACCTTTCCGCCGACATACCAGTTGCTGATTATATGGGCGGTAAAAGTAGTATTGAGCTGCTCGATGTCGTCCAATTGACTGTAGCTGTAATCAAGACTGAGGGAGTCGCCCCTGCTGTTGGAGTAATAACCCTCGAAGAGATGTTGGCTGAAGATCGTGTCATACACATTGTAATAATTTTTATAGGACAGGGCGATTCCAGTCAAGGGCCACCATTTTAATTCTAAAAAAATATCCGAGAATGGTCGTTCCGATTCCGAATCGCGAACATCATAGGATTGTTCCACTTTCAACTCGGCATAATCTGTGCGGCTGGCCCAGTTTTTTTCTCCACCGGTGAAGGTGTTGAAATAGTTGTCAATACCATAAACAATGGCACTTTTGTCATCGACAAAATCGATTTCATCAAATTGCGGCAGGTTGTCTTGATCAACGGAAGGTATATACGCGTATTGCACATAAGGCCTGGCCTGATGCGTCAGCGTTCGTTGCTCATTTCCACTAATATTAAAGTCTCTTTCCAGGGTCGTGGCGACTTCTATTAAAAATTCCGGATATATTCTGTTTTGGATGTCATCCTTTTCCCATTCGGCATCGCCATAGGTCTGGACCAGATACAAGGTGTCGTGCAGACCAACTTCGGCTCGTGATTCAATATATGGACCAAGAGGGATTGGGCTTGAGAGGGTGGGATTAACATCGAAGCGGTGGCCACCGATACCGTCTTCTCGCCAGTAGTCGACATAGTTGGTGTCCCAGTCAAAGGAAAAATATGTTTCCCCGACCGGCACGACCCCGGAGTAGTCGATACGGGGCAGTTGCCACGCTGGAGTGTTACGGCTGTCGGCGTTGGTGTCTACGTCATTGACGGCCAGCAGACTCACCTGCAACGATGTCCCGGTCCAACTCCGCAGAGTTTTCAGAGTATTCTCGCGCAGGGTATCGGACTTGTTCTGGAATCCCCGGCCAAAGGTGTCCAGGTAACGGTTCTGCGTTGCCTCAAAACCGGTTATCCCCGTATCAAACTCGTTTAAGTAATCCTGATCGGAGACGATATCAATATCAAGACGGGTCTGCCAGTTGGCAAAGGTCTGGTCTGCCTTGCCTCGCAGCCAGTATCTGTCGCTGTTGTCATGAGTATATCCGGTGTCGTTGTAATAGGCGGTTTCGGAAGGGTTGGAAAGTTCATCGTCGAGGTACGTTGCCGTCACCATTCCCTTGTCGGTTGCGCTCGCTACATAGCGGAACTCAACGCTGGGCATAAAGCCTCGATTGGTCAGATATTCCGGATAAAAGGTTGCATCGGCGGATTCGGATATATTGAGAAAGAATGGCAAGTTAACCCCAAACCCGTTATTATCGGAGGAAGAAAATTCCGGAAAGATGAAACCGCTCTGCCGGGTGCTTTTCACCGGGACAAGCATATAAGGAGTATAGAAGACGGGAACGTCTTGTATCTTGAATTTCGCATGTTTCAAGACGGCAAAACCATCCTGCCGAACATTGGTTTCCGAGCTTGAGAAACTCCAGGGTGGGGTTTCTCCGGCATCAACCTTACAGGTGATTACCCAGCCGTCGTTGATTCGGTAGGTGTCAAGTCCGGTTTTTTCAATCTTTTTGCCTTCAAGATGCAAGGTATTATTTTTGTGCAGGACGGTGGCGTCGGTAAAATTACCCGTTTGATCGACTAGATTCAAGATCCCTGCCTTGGCAGTTAATTGATCTTCTTTGGTAACAATGTGTACATTGCCTTTGGCATTAATCAATTTCAGCTCAACGTCATAAACAATCCAGTCGGCCTTGATGGTCATGGTCGTCTGGTACTGTGGCGAAGAGTTTTGCGCAACATCATCGGCTTCTACCACCGGAGTTTTGGTCTGCTCGCCTAAAAGTCCAGCCCACACGGCCGCCTGCGAAACTGCTGCCGATCGCGGTTGGGTCATTTTTTCGCGTTTTATCAGAATAACATTGCCTTGGGCGACAATGCTGCTTGGCTGGTCATAGCGGGTGATTTTATCGGCAGAAATGTTCCACTCTTCAGTCGATGCTTTTTCAGCATGTGCCTCGATTATAAACAGGCAGGAGCACAGCAGGGCACTGTAAAGGAAGAGTTTTTGGAAAAGGTTGACGTGGTACAAACCTGAAGACACAGTATGCTCCTTTTAAGAGATCGTTGTCAGCAACGTAATAACCTTTTCCATCTATGGTGAAAAGAGTAAAGTGTTCGAGATTACAGTTGTTTCTGCATTCAGGAAATAAACGGGAACCGACTCTGCATTGACATCCTGATGAAGTAGCAGTTCACCGGACCGCAGCAGGTGACCGCATAACCCGGCTGTAACCGTTCAACCAGTGCACCAGGTTCGTTCAAGCAGGCCTCCGAGCCATAGTTGGCTATGTGAGGAGGCCTGATCGGATGAAAATGGGGTGCTGATGAACAGTTACCTTATGAAAGCAAGAAATGTACGGTTCAGAGTGAATACTGTCAAGATTAAAGGTAATAGTTCAGCGGAACGCAACAGGTGACCGTAAAATATGGATTTGTAACCGTTCAACCGGTGCACCAGCTTCGTTCAAGCAGGCCTCCGATCTATAGTTGGCCATGTGAGGCGGCCTGATGGGACGAAGATGGGGTGCTGGTGAACGGTTACGATTAAAGTCATGGTCAACCCGTCGATTAGTGAGAATATATATTAATAAATATGGCGTTAACAGGAGCTTTCCGCGCTTGCTGGTTGATTGTTATAACGCTGCCGATAAAGATGTTGTTATGCCATACAGTCAAATACCATTTGTGTTTCATGAAAATTGACAGTACTAGTGTGTCGGGGTATTGATCGCATACTGCCATCAAGGGTGGATTCTCCTGCAGAACGCCCAGGATCATGTGCCCCAAGAATTGCAGGTTTACAATGAGTACTAGACATTCGGGTCAGGCCGGAAATTTTGCTGACTTTCTCCTTTATAGCTTGGGGAAGAGTCACAAATGTAGCTGCTGCCTCAACCAAAGCTTGCTCAATGTAGGCCGAAGACAAAGTTGGTATCATACGCTGGTTGGTTGCACCACAGGTCGTTTTTATACCTGTTTGGTCAACGACTCTATCATTAAGATGGCTGGATTGCGTCTCCCTCTGGGGTACTCCATCCGGCAAAAAGGACATACTATGGTTGGAAAAAAAGAAGCTGAAAAAGAGAATAAAACCGTTCAAATAAAGGCGACAACCGGAGCATGGTGGAAAAGCACCAGCAGCGACTCCGTGCCGGAAACCTCATCCGAAGCCGCGGAGCCGGCACAAAAAACCGATAAGGCTGTAAAAGCCCCCAAAAGCCCTCGAAAAAGAGCCGTAAAAAAAACGTCGCCACCGGCGCCCTCTGGACAAGCTGCGGCCGATCCGAACAATGTCGGGGAAGAAACCCAAAACACACAGAAAAAAACTCCTGCCGCCCAAAAACGGTCCGGCAGGCGGCCAGCGAAAAAGACCCAAAAGATCAATGACAACCCGCCGACTGAGAATGCTGACGGCGATCTCGCCGAGGTAATCTCTGCCGGTGAAACGGTTGTTGTGTCGACCGAAGAGCTGCCGACTGAGGAAAAAGAAGGGAGCAAACGTCCCCGCGGCCGTCGAGGGAGAGGTTCCAGGAAAAAGACGACTGCTGCAGAGAAAAGCGCAGCAAAGGCCAAATTAGAAGGTGATGATCCTGCGTCTGCAATGGAGCCGGTTGAGTTCGAGCTATCGGAAGATGCCTCGTCTGAGGAGGATCCGGACAACGATCGGGATGAGCAGAATATAGCTGCGGAGCAGACTGCCGAAGAAAAAAACAAGAAGATATGCAAACTGCTTATTAACGCCGAAGAGCCGGAAGAATGCCGCCTGGCACTGCTTGAAGATGGCCGATTGGAGTCTATTCATGTCTCAACCATCTCCCGGACCCAGACCAAAAGCAATATCTACAAGGCCCGCATTGTCGCGATCGAACCGAGTCTGCAGGCCGCATTTGTCGATTATGGGACAGAGAAGAACGGATTCTTGCCCTTCAGTGAAATTCACCCGGAATATTATAAGCAGGGCCTGTCCGCGGCAACGCTTCGCCTGGTGGAAAACAATCAGTGGAAAAAGCTGAACATAACCGATGTTCTTGAACGAGGGCAGGAGATTCTAGCCCAGGTCGTAAAAGAAGAAGTCGGCAAGAAGGGGGCGAACATGACTACCTTTCTGTCGATCCCCGGCCGCTGCGTGGTGCTGATGCCGGGATCGGATTCGGCGGGAATTTCACGGAAAATTTCCGGGGAACAGAGACGGTCACAGCTCCGCGAGACCATGCTGTCGATGAATTTGCCCGAAGGGATTGGTTGGATTGTGCGCACCGCCAGTGTTGATATAACCCAGGATACCTTAGCCAGAGATGTTGAATATCTGCTGGAATTGTGGAGCGAGATCAAGAATAAAGGCCAGGAACTCGAGGGGGTCGGCCTGGTCTATGAAGATCATCGCAGCGTCCTGCGATTTTTGCGCGAACATTTCGATCCATCCATCCAGGAGATCCTCGTTGATGATAAAACGGCATTGGACCAGGTTAAAGAGTTTGTAAAAATGCTGCCCGAACAACAGCGGACCGTAAATGTTCGTTTTCATCAGGGCGCAAGACCAATTTTCAATCAATACAGTGTCGAAGATCAGATTGAATCGATTTACCAATCCCAGGTAAGCCTTCCGTCAGGTGGATCCATTGTTATCGATCCAACCGAGGCGCTGGTGGCAATCGACGTCAATTCCGGCTCGACCTCCAAAGGTAAAAATTTTGAAGCGTCGATTTTTCAAGCCAATATGGAAGCGGCGACGGAACTGGCCCGTCAGCTGAGGCTGAGAGATCTTGGCGGTCTGATTGTGGTTGACTTTATCGATATGCGCAACAGAAAGCATATTCTCGCCGTGGAGAAAGAAGTTAAAACGGCGATGAAAAAGGATAAGGCCAAAGTTGACTTCAGTCGGATATCCAAGTTCGGCCTGATGGAGATTTCCCGGCAAAAGCTCGGTGCCCCTATCGAGGCCGGGAACTATCGACGGTGTGAGCATTGCAAAGGCCGGGGCACGGTCCGGTCGATCGAAACGCTTTCCCTCTATTATCTGCGCCGTATCCAGACCGGAGCCAGCCGCAAACAGGTGGAGGCCATCGAGTGCCATTTTCCGCTCGATGTAGCATCCTATCTGCTTAATAATAAAAGAAGTGAACTCAGTGAGTTGGAAAATCGGTACCAGGTCGAAATCAATATAGTCGCCGAGGTTGATATGAAACCGGCAGATAATGAGATCCTGTTTCACAAAGCGGAAAAAGAAAATATTGCCAAAAAACAGGCTTGAGTTACCGCTCAATCTAGGGTATAAAAGCTACTCTCCAATGCACCAGTAGCTCAGCTGGATAGAGTACCTGACTACGAATCAGGGGGTCGCAGGTTCGAATCCTGCCTGGTGTACCAAGAAATTCAAGGACTTACGGATAACTTGCTGTAGGTCCTTTTTTCTTTTTGTCATTTTGTCCCGCCCTTGTCCCGCCAATCTTGTTTTCAATGTGACAAAACAGATCCAGAATTATCTGAGCCGGGTAAACCCTCCATATAAAATCTTTGTAAGAGTTTGCCTATATATCGCCAGTTGAAGCCACACCATCAGATTTAACCGGAGAAAAATTATGACCAAAGCACAGCAGAAAGATTTATTCACAGAGTGGGCGCTCTACGACCCAACTAAGCACTAAGCAAAGAACGATGATTGATGAGTATCTTGTTGCTGTCATTAAAGGGAATTGCAGCAAGGATAGGTTTCTTGTCTTCTTGAAGGACAAACTTCAGATTGTAGGGTATTGGGAAAAGGTTGGTTTGGTTTAATTGCTGGCCATGCTTTTTGATACTAATTTTTCAACCCTTCATGTTCACCCACGTGCCACAAAAGTCTCGTTAATATATCTTGTCGTTCCTTGCATACTATTCCTAACGAATTGTATCGACAAACGTCAACAGGAACTCACTGGGATATATGAGGATAATTTGTGCCATTTGTCTGCTGCTAGTTTTAATAGTACCACTTTCAGGAAAAGTTCATGGCGAAGATTGAACAGATTCGACAAGAACTTCCTTCAGGCACTTTATAGAGATAACCAAATTTTAAGGAAAATTATATCTGGCGGACAAACCGGTGCTGACATAGCTGGATTAGACGTTGCGATCAAGCATGAAATTCCTCACTGTGGTGCAATTCCCAAAGGTATACTTACAGAAGCTGGTTCACTTCCTGAAAAATATAAACCTTCAAGAGATGGCCACCAATTCTTATCCCAAGCGTATTGAAAAGAATGTGGTTGACTCTGACGGTACCGTAATTTTTTCTCATGTAAAATTGGCCGGGTAGCCTGCTGACAAAGAAAAAAGCGATCCAACATGATAACCTGTTCTTCATTTGGATATGGGTGAAGTCACAGTGGAACAAGGTGTTGGTTTATTGAGGGGATTTTTACAAGCGAATGGGATTGAGATCGTGAATGTCGCCGGAAGCAGGGCAAGTGAAGACCGGGAGATTTACGGAAAGACATTTCAGATTTTAAAACGAAGTCATTTCCCAGAGGTAATATGAAGAAAATCAATCTCTTGCTTAGCATAACTGTTTTCGGTTGGATCGGATGGTGGTTGGGATCATATATAGGTATTATGACAGCCTACTGGATTAGTTTTGTTGCGAGCCTGGTGGGTGTCTATGTTGGCAATCGTATAAATCAGAATTATCTGAATTGAAGATTGACACTCAGTTACTCTCTTGCACCTGCCTGACACCTTAATCGCCAGTCATGGGGAACAACCTGAGGCAACAATATGGTCAGGCTCAAGTTTGGAGAAACAGGCAACATCTTTAATTAGTAATCCCTGTGGTTGTTTATTATTGCCTGTTCATAACTTCAACTTGAAGTTAGACAGTAATCCCTTGCCGTCTCACATGTTACCGGGTAACAATTCGTACTCGATAACCTCACAGAATGGAATCAAGTTTCTAAAAACAATTTGTTACAAACTGCGCATTAACCATGGGCAACTCCACACAACTATCACACTTTCACCCTTCCTCCTCAAAATTGGCCTTGGCATCAGCCTGTAGTGCAGGAGTAATGTGGGGGACAGGTGCTCTTATTGTAAATATACTTGTCGCCCAACATGGCTTCTCTCCTGAGAATGTCTCCTTCTGGCGGTTTGTCATAGGCGCTGTTGTCCTTGTAGTAGTTTTCGGTCGAAGCATTTTGTGGGATCGGTTAAAACCGTTACTGAGCACTGTACTTTTTGCAGGCATTGCGATGGCTGGATATGTTTTGCTTTGGTTTTTGGGGATCGAACAAATGGGCGCAGCCGTTCCAACACTGATTGCACTCTGTCTACCACCTGTCATCATCACTATAATAGGGGTAGCTCGGGGGCAAGAGGTAGCAGATTTACAGCTATTACTTGTTCTTTCAGGGGCAATCATTGGCACATTTTTGATAATTGTGCAGCACGGTAGTACGACTACAGACTTCGATACAAAAAGTACCTTGCTTGGAGTTGTGTTCTCGATAGGCTCAGCGTTCCTGTATGCAGGTTTTTCCATGATCAGTGGACGTATTTCAAATGCTCTTGGGGCTGGACCTGCAACAGCGTGTTTAACCATAGTCGCAGCCTTTGTAATGAGTTTGACTGCTTTTTACAGACCATTGACCTGGCCAAGTGAATTTCTTCCGCAAGCCTGGTTTTTGTATCTTGGCGTGGTAACCGCTGCCCTCGCACTGCTTGCCTTCAGTTGGGGCGCCGCACGATTGAAGCCCACCGCACTCACTGTGGCCACGTTACTTGAACCACTCACTGCTGTTGTGCTTTCAGCTATCCTACTTGATCAACACTTGAGTGAATTGCAGTGGGTGGGTGGTGTACTTCTGCTACTGAGCATTTGGATGCTTGGGAACAGACTTCAGTTAAGCGCCGTGCATGATTCAGGCACTTAATCTCGGTTGTACTGACAATTCAAAGCTAATCACAGTCTCAGATTCATATCGGCGTTACGGCTGCCACTCCTAAGATTTACATTTCACATTTTCCCAGTTAGTTAATACTATTCCTCTTGATCCTGGGATAGAAACTTGGCCATTTCAAGCCATATCTCTGCTGAAGAGTTGCTCCATTTGTGACAATTCTTTTAGCATGACCCCGGTGACATTTACAGGAAACATCTTTCGTTGGAGTATAATACCACATTGATTAGCTTCGTTGTGGCAATCTTAAACTCAAGGGTCAATCGCTAAAATCACCTATATTCAAAAAGAAGGTTCAATTACAAGTAGTGCTGATCTGTTAGACTTGCCGAAAGACACCTCGTATCACCACAGCAAGTAATCCTTTTTTTGAGGTCAAATGTTCGGGGAAATAGATTTTAGAAGCGGTATCGCAAGCTCAATGACACGCTCAATTTTTACTGCTCGTTCCTTACGAGTACCGTAAAGCACAATAGTACCCTCTGACATTATTGCTAAAATCTGCACCAGCTCACGAATCGACACTATATCGGCTTTTGGGTAACAACGTAGCAGCATCTGTACTACATTCTCCATAAGATCATCGTATAAGTCATCGACTGCCCGCTGAATAGTCTCATCGTGCAATGACATTGCCCAAAGTTCTCGGCCTACAAGCACTGTCTCTTCGCTGATCGAATCCATAAACAGCCAGCGAACAATGCTCTCTAGCTCCAGTCCCTGAGGAATATCAACATTGGCAAGAAATACTTCGATTCGGTTTGAGTAGTCTGCTAACAGCATGCTTATAACAGCTTGGAGCAGCTTGTGTTTGCTGGGGAAGTGGTAGGAGAGATTACCTGGCGAGATTGCTGCTTCAGCTGCTACACGACGTGTAGTAAAGCCGACATGTCCATATTCGCATAGTACCTGGATTGCACTATTCAGAATAAGTCGAATGGTCGGATGCAAATTTGCGTGCAAGTCATCCATAGGCAGATAGGCTACTGTGCCGTCCTTTTTGTTTTTATTGGTCATTTTGTTACTTTTATCTGGCTATCAATTGACACATTAGTTCATCGGCACTAGTTTGCAAGAAACGGCTATAAATTAATATGGTCACCCAAGCGGAAGTCACCAAAGAAAATCTGGAACCAACCTCCGTTCCCGAGAAGGTCGAGACAACCATCGACACCCTTGACTTTTTTGATGGTGTCCCTTCCGATGCACATAATAAGGAGTAATCATTATGAAAAAAATCTTTCACACCACCTTCAAACTGGCCATGGCTAGCGTGATTGTACTGGCCATGCTGTCGGCTGGGGCTACCAGCGTTACTGCTGCAACTGCGGATCGACTCACCACCGAACAATTCAAGACCATCGCCGAGCAAGGCTTCATCTACGGCCTGCCGCTGGTGATGAACTATGCGATAATGAACGAGTACGCAGTCGATTCGAACTCAAGTCAGTTCAAGGCACCATTTAATCAGATCAAGAACCTTCCGCGCGTGTTCACTTACAAGGACACCGCAGTCGTGACCGCCAACAGCGACACGCCGTATTCCTTCCTGTGGCTGGATCTGCGTGCCGAGCCAATGGTGCTCTCCGTGCCGGCGGCGCCCAAGGACCGCTACATCTCGGTAATGCTGGCCGATGCCCACACCTACAACTACGGCTATATGGGTAGCCGTGCCACCCATGGCAAGGCTGGCAAGTACATGGTCGTCGGCCCCGACTGGAAGGGCGAGAGGCCGGCTGGCATCGATGGGGTGTTCCACTCGCTCACGCCATTCAGTTTTGCGGCATACCGCACCCAGCTCATCAATGCCGAAGATATGCCCAATGTGGTGAAGATCCAGGACCAGTACAAGGTTGAATCCCTTTCGGCATTCCTGGGGCAGCCGCCCCCCACGGCCGCGCCTGATCCCAACTTCCTGCCAGCCACGACGGCTGGCATTAAAACCAACTTCTGGAACTATCTCGGCGCCGCGCTTGAGTACATTCCGGAGTTAGATGAAGACAAGGACATCCGCGCCCAATTGGCCAAGATTGGTATCGGCCCGGGCAAGACCTTCGACATCACATCCCTGTCGCCCGAGCGCCAGAAGGTCATGGTCGAGGCGATGAAAGCCGGTGACACAAAGGTCGACACCTACCTGGCCTCCGGTATGACCGACGTCAATGGCTGGCAGCTCGGCTCGTTGCCGGGTGACCAGGCACACTACAACGGCGACTGGGTGATGCGTGCTGCCACCGCCAAAGCAGGTATCTACGGCAACGATGCCGCCGAGGCCGTATACCCATTGGGCCGTGTAGATGTCGACGGCAACACCCTCGATACCAGCAAGCACAACTACACGCTCACCTTCGCCGCTGACAACATGCCACCTGTGAACGCATTCTGGTCGGTAACCATGTACTACGGCAAGTCCCAGTTGATGGTAGAGAACCCGATCAATCGCTACCTGGTCAATACGGCGATGGTACCCGCTATGGCGAAGAACGCGGACGGGTCCGTGACCATCTACATTCAGAAGGATTCACCGGGCAAGGACAAGGAAGCCAACTGGCTGCCGGCACCGGATGAAACGGCCTACATGGTCATGCGCCTGTACTGGCCGAAGCCCGCCACCGAGGCGGTGTCAGTTCTTCCCGTGGGCAAAGGCACCTGGCAGCCACCTGGTTTCGTGGTTGCCGACTGATCCAGTGACTGCCCGGAGTATAAAATGCACAACAGTAACAAATACAACCACGATGTGTGCAAGGAGTGCGCCACAAGCGCCCCTTCATCGTTTATCGAACAGGAGAATGCAATCATGAATTTACGTCCCTCGAGTTTTGCCGTCCTTGCGACCCTCGCCATACTACTGCTGTCGAACAGCGCATCGGCCGAGGTCAGCAAGGCCGAACTGGAATCGATTTCCATCCCTGATAGCGTCGACTCGCCAATTGGCGAGTTGAAGTTCTTCGACGGTGTGCCGACCGACGCCACCATCGACACCCTCTATGACAACCTTGATCGCATGCGCGGGGTCGAGGTGTTCCTTGACAATGTCGGCGCTGTTTCGATGAACAGCGTGCGCAAAGGCCTGGCCGGTGCCGGTGCCAAGGGTGCGAACAAGATTGCAGTGTTTGAACAGCTGATGGATTCGCAGACCCTGGTGGTCACCGCCAATACTTCTACGCTGTATGCCTATACCTACACTGATCTGGCCAATGACGGCCCGACCGTTATCGATGTCCCGCCAGGCATGCTCGGTTTTCTGAACGACGGCTGGCAAAGGTTCGTCGGCAACATGGGCGTTACCGGTCCGGATAAGGGTAAGGGCGGCAAATACCTGGTGCTGCCCCCTGGTTACACCGGTGAAGTGCCGGAGGGCTATTTCTTACTTCAGCCCCCGACCAACCGCAATTTCATGTTCCTGCGGGGCTCGATTGCGAAGGGCCTGAAGCCTGCGGTCGACAACATCACTTCGAACCTGAAAGTTTATCCCCTGAAGGATGCAGCGAAACCGGCTCCGACCGAGTTCGTCAACGTGTCGTTCAAGGCCTTCAATACCGTCTTTCCAAGCGATTTCGGCTATTTCGAGAACCTCAACGAGGTTATCCAGAATGAGCCGATCAATGCCATCAGCCCTGAAGTGCGCGGTGCGATTGCGTCCATCGGCATCGTCAAGGGCAAGCCATTCAATCCTGATGCACGCATGAAAAAGCTGTTGACCGAGGCGGCCACGATCGCTAATGCCACGAGTCGTGCCATCACCTATCAGCCACGCATTGACGGGGTGTACATCTATCCCGACACCAATAGTTCTTGGTCAACGGCTTTCGCCAACAAGAACACCGCGTTCGAGGCCAACGGCACGATGGATCTTGATGCACGTGTGCTCTACTACTTCAACGCCGGCGGCGTGACGCCGGCCATGGCGACCAGCCATGTCGGTCAGGGTTCGGACTATGGGCTCGCCCTGCTCGATGCCAACAAGAAGCCATTCGACGGCTCCAGGACTTACAAGCTGCATCTGCCACCCGATGTGCCGGTGAATGATTTCTGGGCGCTCACCATGTACGACACGCAGACCCGCTCGCAGTTGCAGACCAGTCAGTCATTCCCCACCGTCGGCAGTCAGTCGAAGGGCATCAAGAAGAATGCCGATGGCTCCTTTGACATCTACTTTGGTCCAAAGGCGCCGGTTGGTAAGGAAGGCAACTGGCTGGCGACTATACCCGGCAAAAGCTGGTTCACGATCCTACGCATGTACGGCCCACTTGAACCCTGGATCAACAAGACTTGGCGTCCGGGTGAGATCGAATTGCAGAAGTAGCAAGATTCGAAATGGCTGGCTCGGCGGGGTCATCATCGACCTTGCCGTTGATCAGACCCAGTAATGAAAAAGGAAGGCTTTATGTGTGCCCTGTTGCTGGTAGACAACTACTGCATCCAGTATGCTTACTACATAGACAAGAATGATTCTTAACAAAGTTGTAGAGGAACACCGGCTTGCCCTTGCGCGTAGTCCAGCATTTGCGATGCGATCCATGGCGGGAGTGGGTATGACACCGCCAAAGGTGCTTGGTGCACCGAAACCCTGGTCATCCGTCATCCGTCATAATCAGCAGCACATTGGGCGCGCCTTTCGGCGGTACGACCCGCGGTGGCCACCATGCCTTCTTAACCAGAGACGAAAATTGGGGCCGAATAGATCGAAATATTTGCGGAATTCAATAATGCCATCAAGTAAAAGCATTAATCTCTAGGAAACCATGGATTCAGCATGATTTCATCGTCCTGGAAGCCCTGCCGGAATCCTTCAATGAACAGCATATGTAACACGGAGCATTACCCAAAAAACAAATGTCAGATCAAAATAGTTCCCGAGCAGTTCCGATTGGATTATGCAGATTTCAGGCTTAGACAGTCTATATATTATCCTATAGGAAACCTGTTGGGCGTCTGACTGAGCATGACAGTATCGTGCAGGCTCATGTTGAAGATTTACAATGCCAACGCAAAGCGATTCGCAGAGTCGTCTGATTATGATGCTTACTGAGCAGATAGGACTCTGGGACTCGGACCTGATCCAAAGCCATGCCACGATGGTTCCCTGTTCTACCCGGATCACCACCCGTGACGGGTCACTTTCGATATGTTCGGGTTTGAGACGTATAGCTTCCTCGACCCTGAGTCCAGCACTGTAGATGGTCTTAAGCAGAACCCTATGCTTAAGGTTGTCGATGCAATTAAGGAGCCTGCTGACTTCTTCCATCGACAGCACTGCCGGTAATTTCCTGCCCATCGGTCGCGGTGGCAAACCAAAGCGATCATCAACTTCCCGGCCACAGATATGGCGGTAGAAATAGGTGATACCGGCGAGATAGGCCTTACATGACGAATGGGCCAGTTACTTCTCATCAAGTAGCAGGTGACCAAAGTAATCCCGGACCTGGTCGTTACTCAGATGTTCCGGGGACGTATTGTAGTGTTTGGCCAGGCATCTGACCCCGCTAATGTAACCTTTCTGGGTCTGCTAACTGAGCTGGTAAAGTTCCATGTGATCGATGAATTTCTGTTTGATTTGATTAGGCATGATCTACCTCCCTGTTGAGATGAATAGGAATGGTACTGATTATTCCAATTTATCAAAAAGGCAGGTGGAAAAAAACGACTAACAGAGAAGTACAGGGTAAGCTGACGTGCTGGTGTTACTACAGGTGCGGGGTGTTGGTTTTTCTGCGGAGCGGTTCAGTTCTTCCTGTAAATGTCACCGGGATAATGCGAAAAGAATTGTCTCATGGAGCATTTTGTTACTTGCCTGATAATTTTTTCAGTACATGAGAAATCAACTTGAGGTTCTATTCTATACCCACCGGCGATAGAAGCCACCTCATGGTTTCCTTGGAAATTTGGACGGGCATTGAATCGGTGGCGATGATAGCGTATGCAATGCAAATTATTTTGGCCGTGATGGTTAACGAAGGTCGGAAGTCCACTGCTGATTTTGTGGGCCACCAATGGATAGATGGCCCACGCGTTTCATGCGAGGTTTATTGGCTCGCGAACTTCGCCTCTTGGGTTTTTTGATTGAGGAGCTCGGTCTGCTCCTTCGTCGACGGGACCAGTTTGATGGTCAACTTGTCAATCGTACCGTTGAAGCGGAACGGCGGCTGATAGTCGTTATCATCCACACCGGTGCGTGTATCGACGCCGACATCGAAGGACTCATCGATTGTCATGATGCTAGGGATGGTAAACGGGATCTTCTTGCTATCAACCTCCTTGCCGTCCACGTAAAGGACGCCGGTGCCACCCTTGGCCATGCCCGGTCCATCGTATTTGAAGTCAAAAACGATGGTATGTTTACCCGCAGACACCGCCTCCTTGCCAGCCCATCGAAACGTCTTCACTGCCAGGAGATTATAGGTGAACACCGGGATGCCCTTAACCAGGTACAGGCCATAACCGCCGAAGCGGCCACCGAGAGTGTTGAGCATTCCATCTCCGCCACCTTGGGGAATTTCCACCTCGGCACTGATGGTGTAGGATTTGGCGAGGATGTTGGGCACACTCCCGTCCGGCAGGCCAGAGAGTTCTCCGGTATAGGTGAACTCAGTCCGACCGGCGGTTGCGCTCGGTCGTGGGGTCAGCAGGCGCGGGAGGATGGAGTTATCCAGCGGAAAAACCTGGTATTTCTGAGCCTCAACGAGGAAGAGTTCCTGGAGTTCCTTTAACTTCTCGGGATTCTTTGCTGCCAAATCGTAGTTCTGCGAAAAATCGTCGACAATGTTGTAGAGTTCCCATTTATAGCCGTTTAGCACCTCGGGCATTTTTTCCGTACCCATGAGCCACGGTGGCGCTGGAGGCGGTGTAGCGGCGACCCAGCCGTCGTGATAGATCGCACGGTTGCCGAACATCTCGAAGTATTGCGTCTCACGCGTGGATTTGACATTTTCGTTCGCCTTGTCCCATGTGTAAATCATGCTCACACCTTCGATCGGGCGTTGGCTGATACCGTTGACCACGACCGGCGCTTGCACGTCGGTGGCTTCAAGAATCGTCGGGACGATGTCGATGACGTGATGAAACTGCGATCGAATTCCGCCCAAATCCTTGATGTGGCCTGGCCACGACATCACCATGCCCTGGCGTGTGCCACCGAAGAAGGAGGCAACCTGTTTGGTCCACTTAAAAGGAGTGTCAAAGGCCCACGACCATGCCACTGACATATGCGGTTGGGTCACCGCCGAGCCCCAGACATCGTAATATTTTAACTGCTCCTCCACCGGCACGTTGATGGCTTGAATTGCGGCTAAGTCAAAGGGTGTTCCGATGGTGGAACCTTCCGCGCTGGTACCGTTGTCGCCGGTGATGTAAATAATCAAAGTGTTGTCCAGCTTACCCATATCATCGACCTGCTGGATTACACGTCCTATTTCATGGTCGGTATAAGCCACATAGGCAGCAAAAACTTCCGCCTGCTTGATGAACAATTTCTTTTCATCAGCATTGAGTGTATCCCACTTCGGCAGGCTGTCCGGCCACGCAGTCAGTTGGGTATTCTCCGGGATGACACCCAACTTCTTCTGATTCGCGAATATCGTAGCGCGCAACTCGTTCCACCCATTGTCGAACAGGTGCATGTCGCTGATTTTCTTGATCCACTCCGGTGTCGGTTGATGGGGTGCGTGCGTGCCTCCAGGAACATAGTAGAGGAAGAAAGGCTTTTCCGGCGCAGCGGCATTCAGGCTCTTCAGGTAGTTGATGGCGTCATTCGCCATACCGGTGGTCAGGTTGTAAGTGGGATCTTCGCGCCACGGGAAAATCTGCGTGTGATCACGGAAAAGCCACGGCGTCCACTGGTCGGTCTCGCCTCCCATGAATCCATAAAAATATTGGAAACCCATCCCACTCGGCCATTGATCAAAGGGGCCTGCCACGCTGTAGAGATAGGTTGGCGTATTGTGATTCTTGCCAAACCAGGAGGTTGCGTATCCATTGTCTCTCAGAATAGTACCGACAGTCACCTTGTCCTTAGTGATGACACTGTCGTAGCCCGGATAGCCGGTGGACATTTCACCGATCACGCCGAAGCCCACCGAGTGGTGGTTGCGTCCGGTGATCAGTGCAGCCCGCGTCGGCGAGCAGAGTGCAGTGGAATGAAACTGCGTGTAACGCAGGCCCTCGTTTGCGATTCGATCCATGGCGGGAGTCGGAATCACTCCGCCAAAGGTGCTGCTGACACCGTAACCGGCATCATCCGTCATGATCAGGAGCACATTGGGCGCTCCTTTGGGCGGCACCACGGTAGGAGGCCAACCGGGCTTGGAATCAACAGCGCTCAGATTTATCTTGCCTGCAAAAGGGGCGGGAGGGGTTGGGAGATATTTCCCGTCAATGGTCGTGGTCGCACTCGGCGAACCGGTGGTGCCTGTGGTTTGGATCTGCGCACCAGCTGAAGGACCGATCATCATCAAGGCAGTCACGAACAATCCGGTTAGGAGCATACGTTTTTTGGGTTTCATGTTGTTGTCCTCATATTTTTGCTTAGGTAATGGAAATCTTGCTCGTTCAACAACCTGCTCAACAGCTGGATCCCACTAGAGCACTATTCTTTTGTAATGAATCTCTCAAATGGAATTTAGAAACACGAAATAATGGCCCTATTTAATAAGGTCTCAGCAGTTGAATTTTGAGAAGCTCTGTTTCTTATTGAGAAAGCATTTGAGGGGGAATGGAGGCGTAGTATCGTAAACATCCTTACTTTGGACTGGCCAACAGCCATTTAACCTCGCGGACCACCTATAACAGATTCATTAAGTTGTCCTGAGTCAAAAGTCAAGCAGTCACTTTTTACTAACTGGGTGGTGTGTGTCTAAATGATATATGGCTATTCAAATCCACTTAGCGCGTCCATCAATCAATCCTGTTCTTGGCCGCCATCATGAGTGAAGTAATTAATTTTAAAAAGAAAAATACATGAAACTTACTCAATTCAGGACTGTTCGATGCTTGATATTTCAAATAATTCTACTGGAAAGAGGTAAGAAACGAAGCTAACATGTGAGAGATACATCCTTAGATTACTATCTGAGATTATTGCCCCATTTCTCTACCAACCTTGCGATTAATGGTACTTTCCTAATCAATCATTGAGGTTGGCAGCGCGAACCTCTTGGGAATCAACAATTGCATCCTACCATAATGTCAGGATGATATTTCGTCCTTGCTCATATTTGCCCTTTACTTTAGGCTATCATTCCTAATGATTCTAGATCATGTTAACCGACTGCGTCTGTTCATGGTTCCAATCTATCGGCCATAATTCCAGAACGAAATGGATACTATCATCTTCATACCAGACAGCATTGACAATACAGATCCCGCTGTTTGCACGACATACTCAGCTGAAGAGCTGACGCGACTTGAGTCACTCATTTCTTCGATTTCCGCTCGTATAGTTCGGGCTTCTCATGAGTTACTGGATGAGGAGATATTCGTTTCAATTCAGGAGATCTGCCAGAATCTGGGAATGACGCAGGGCGGCCTTCTCGAGGTATCACCTACTTCTCCAATAGTTCGAGTATCTCACGCCTGGTATGATAAAGGAGTAAAACTTATCTCAGAAGATACCAATCTGGCAGAAATCTTTCCATGGAGTGATCAGAACCTCATCCGGAACGGGCACACAGTCGCGATATCCAGTGTAGACGCCCTCCCCGCAGAAGCAGCAACTGACCAGCAGGCACTTGTTGCTCTTAGGGTTAAATCATCTCTGACTATTCCCCTCTATATCGCTAACCGCATTCACCACTTCATTAATGTCGGATCGTTGTATGAAGAAAAAGTATGGCAAAAAGAGCGTATAGCCCGTATTCGCCTTGTCGGAGAAATATTCTTATGCGCCCTGCGTCGGCGTGAGGATGTTCGATCCCTGGAGATAAGCCAAAGACGTCTCGATTCCCGGGGAAACGTCCAGCCCAAGGTCGGGGCCGATGCTTCATACCTTATGGGAGTCACTCTGGAAATCTCCCAACGCAAGCAAATGGAGCAAAAGGCCCAGGAACACATTGAGGAAATTAATCTCCTGCGCAAACAGCTCGAGAAAGAGAACATGATCCTGCGGCAGGAAGCTGGATTGTCCGGTGAATATCAAAGCTCTCTCGGCGTCAGCAAATACATGCAGAATATCATGAAGCAGATACGGCAGGTAGCAGCAACTGATGCCACAGTGTTAATTCAGGGAGAAACCGGAACAGGAAAGGAGCTGATTGCCAAGACCATCCACAAGCTCAGCAAACAAGCCGACAGAATTATGGTCACTGTGAACTATTCCAGAAAGAGTAAGATCCGAACGTATCAGGAGTTAACTGTCTAATGAAACATTCTCCCCAAAAAGTATGTGTCATACTGCTTAACCGGTCATGCCGACTCGGATTGATGCTCTTGCTGCTTGTATTTGCTGCGACTCCAATCCTTGCTGCCGGACAGGGTGGCGAAAAAACTTCAGCAGGAACGTCTTCGACGACCACGCCTCCATCTCCGACAAACGCACCCTCAGCTTCTGCACCGGTAGCTGGCACACAAACTGCTCCCAAACCGACAGGGCCGACAGCCATTCAAGCGGCAGATATCGCAACCAAGGCAACTGAAGTCACAGATCTTTTACGCAAGCTCTCAGAAAGTCCTGCCCAAAGCGACCAGATTACCGAGATCAAGCAATCGTTTTCACAAGCCTTGCAGCTGGGCAACGAGGATAGCGAGAAAACGCTCAAGATCCTTGAGCGGCAACCGGCTCTCCCTACGCTTCAGGCTGAACAGCAAACATGGCAACGGAGACAGCTTACTTTTTCTAAATGGCTGACAACGTTGACAGAGCGGTCAAAGGAACTTCAGGAGGGGCTCAATCAGCTGACCGAATTGCAGTCGATCTGGTCATTAACGCTCGAATCAGCAAAAACGTCGAACATTCCCGCCGCGAGCATACAGCAAATCAATCAAATATTAGCGGCCATTCATAAAACCAAAATATCGTTGAATACAGAGCTTTCAACGGTGCTCGACTTTCAGAGCAAGGTCGGGAATGCCGCATCAGAAAGTGGGGCTATCCTGGCAAAGATCACCCAGCTCCAGGAACAATCTATGTCGGGAACCCTGGTGCAGGACAGTCTGCCAATCTGGAATACGGAACTCTGGGTCAGGACTGCAGATAAACTGCCTGATATTATCCACAACGCCTTGGGTAACTACAAAGGAGGGATCTCATTTTATTTTAGCTTATCATCGCGATACCTATACTTATTTACCAGTTTTTTCGTCATGCTAATTGTCTTTTTAGCCCTCCGTGTCAAGGTCCGCAATTTATCAGCTCTTGGAGAGCCCTTGTCCCCAGCAATGAGAGTTTTTGATCATCCAGTTGCCGCAGCCCTGACCATCGTTCTACTGTTTGCTACCTCTCCATTTTGGTCACAGATGCCGTCAACTCTCCGTGACACCTTACAGCTCATTGCCCTGGTGCCAATGATCATTTTGATCAGACCTGTTGTCTCTGTGCGCTTATTGTCATGCCTCTATATGTTGGGACTGGTTTTCGCTCTCGACTCCTGTCGCGAAATTTTTTACGATGCATTATATTTGCAGCAGCTCATACTGGCTGCCGAATCACTCATCGGTGTTGCTGTGGCAATCTGGTTCCTACGTAAACTCAGATCATCACTCAGCAAGACATCCGAAAGCTTTCCTCTGAATTTTTTACAGATTGTGACAGTTCTCATTCTACTGCAAATGCTTGTTGGTGGTGTGACCGCTGTTATGGGGTATGTGCGATTAGCCCTGCTTATCACACCGGGTATTATTGCCATCGGGGTGATGGCTCTTACTCTGTATGCCACGCTGCAAATAGCCTTCGGCACTGTAGCTATTAGTTTCAAAGTGCGGCCATTGCGCACTCTTGGTATGATTCAACACCATCGCGCCTTGCTGGAAAAACGGTTGTATTATTTCTTTATGTTGGTGGCGCTCACCAGCCTGCTTTTCCGTTCTCTCGGTTACCTCGGGCTCTTGGCTCCGGTTGTGAATTTCGGAACATCCCTCCTGGATTTGAGGATACAACGAGGTGTACTCAGCACCACTCCCAGGGGCATCCTTGAGTTCATACTCACGATTTATGCTGCATATTTACTGTCAGCCTTTCTGCGCTTTGTCCTCAAAGAAGACATATACCCCAGGATGAAGATACCACAGGGTAATTCCTACGCAGTATCCAGTCTTCTGCATTATGTCATTCTCGCCATCGGTTTCACAGTGGCTTTAGCAGCCATAGGGGTAGACTTGACAAAACTGACAGTGCTGACCGGCGCCTTTGGCATCGGTCTCGGTTTTGGTTTGCAGGCGGTCGTCAATAACTTTGTCTCCGGTCTGATTCTCCTCTTCGAAAGACCAGTCCACGTGGGCGATACAGTTGAGGTTGGCGATTTGCTCGGAACTGTTCGAAGGATAGGTATTCGGGCCAGCACCGTGCATACATTCCTGGGTGCCGATATCGTTGTCCCTAACTCCCAAATGGTTGCAGAAAAAGTTACCAACTGGACACTCACCGATAATCTGCGGCGCATAGATCTGCCGGTGGGCATATGTTATGGTGCCAAACCTGAAGATGTTATCAAGTTGCTGGAGAATGTAGCTCAGGCAAACACCGGGGTACTCGATTATCCGGCGCCCTCGGGATTAATTATTGGGTACGGTGACAGTTCTATCAATTACGAATTGCGGGCATGGACGGACCAATTTGACAACTGGTTCCGAATTAGAAGTGAGATAGCTATGGCCGTATATCACGAAGTGGCCTCTGCCGGCATGAGTTTTCCTTTCCCACAACGGGAGGTCCGCCTGCTCAAGGACATGGATGAAACAAACGCCAATGGACCCGGGAGTTAGCTCATCATTTGAAATTATGGCAGGGATTGCTGAATGAGATGTGTTGATGAATCCATGAAACCAGAAATACAAATTGGTGAGTACTGTGTTTTCCACAGTTGGAACGGCTGAGAAAGCCAATTTGGCACACGAAAGTAAATTTAAAAAAATCACGTTAACTGTCCATTTAATTGAGGTAGATCCAGAAAAGTGGAAACCAATCCTCTCCCATTCCTTTTTTATGAAAGGTATTTATCTTTGAGGTTAACCTTGGTTCAAGCTGCACTATTATGTTGCAATAATGAAGGTACTACTTTTCTGCTAATCACCCACGACTGAGGTAATGATGTTCATGGAAAATCTCAAATCTCCAATTCCTGATTTATTGTTAGGATCTGGAGACAGCAGAATTTCGTATATACAGGAAGAAGGTACTGATTCAGGATTTATGAAATTACAAATATTTGAGTTGGCAATTATAACGCCGCTAATCAGCGGGCGCAGCTTTTTGCGCTCCCCTGATTAGCGGCGTTGGGCGGTCATATGTTGTACCAATATTGGCTTGCAATCGCGGCGGCCAGACCGGCATTCACTTCGCCTGCACGATTCCCGGTGGATTCCAGCTTCCTGCGCCGGCTGGAAGGATGGAAGGTGCTTCCATCTTCGGCCAATAGAGACGCATCACAAGGTAAATCGTGTCATCCGGTGCCGGCAGCCAGTTAGCTTCCTTTTCCTTACCTGGCGAGACCTTCTGTATGTAAAGCGTAATTGATCCGTCCGCATTCTTCTTCAAGTCGGGCAACATGGGCGAGTTGATGAGATAGCGATTGATCGGATTCTTGGTCAGGAGCTGCGTCTTGCCGTCGTATAATGTCACTGACCAGAAAGAGTTCACGGGCGGCAGTTTTCCGGCCGGGAAGGTAATTGTGTAGCTGTACTTGCTGGTATCGAGTGTCTTGCCGGCCGCATCGGTGCGGGTCATGGGATACATGGCTTCGGCGCTATCATTGCCGTAAATACCACCCATGGCCGCAGCGGCTCGCTTGAGCCAATCGCCGTTGTAGAAAGCGCTGTCACCGAACAGGGCACCTACCTTCCAGCCGTTGATGTTTTTCATTCCGGAGTCGAGATACTTCGTTACTTTGTCGTCGCCTTCCTTCATCGCCACCAAAATGACGGCCTTGTGTTCCAGTGACAGCTCCTTGAAGTCAAAGGTTTTGCCCGGGCCTATGCCGATACTGGCAAGCCTGCCACGAAGCTCCTTGGTCTCAGGGGTGATGGGAACGAACTCGAGGGCGGCGTCCAGGTAGGCGTAAAAGTTCGCCTTGATTCCCGACGTTGTAGCCGGGAGGAAGTCGATCTTCGGTGCTGCGGCGGGCGCGGGCTGATTGAGGAAGGCAGAGAGCGGCTCGACTTTATAACCGGCCTGAATTTTAACCACGTTCGGCATGTCATCGGCGTTGAAGAGCTGAGTGCGGAAAAGAGTCAGCGCGAAGGGCGTCGTTGATTTAAATACCTCCCTGATATCCGCGGGCTTTTCGCCTTTCCAGTCAGGGCCGACCACGAGATAGTGACCGGCATCTGGGCCCGTCGCACGGGTACCGATATAGCCATAGTTGTAGGTATTGCCGTCGATCAGTTGCACAGAGTAGTAGCGCTCTTTTGGCACTGCCGGCACCGAGATCACCATCGGCTCCGCCCGCAGGTCCAGCCAGACCATCGAATACGGCGTGTCGGCATTGGGTGTGACGACGGCCGTGTCTTTGTAAGTGAGGGTAGCGGCATCGTTATACATTGTGTTGAACGGCGCCTTGAATTGCCCCGAGTTTTTGTCAACCGAGAACTCCTGCATCACCGCGTAGTTCATCACGATTGGCAAACCATAGATGAAGCCCTCCTCGGCAATGGCCTTGGTCTCGGCGATTCCAGACGCCGCGATGCCTAGCTTTTTATCGGCTTTTGCTGCAGTCGCAATGGGGTCATTTTTCGTCGCGCATCCGCTTAACAGCGCTACAGCGAAGACGCTGCATAAAGCACCGAATAGAAGTACGTGTTTTGATTTGTTCATTTGTCCCTCTTTTAGGTTTACTTGCATTGACAATAGATTCAGGATCGTTATCGGTCAGGCCGTTCAACAAGTTATTATCTAGTTTTCTAGATATCTCCAGTCCAGAATACATCGGAAAGACTGAAATCTCTAAAAAATGGGCGATTCTAACAGGTTAAACTGCACATTTGGGTATTGTCTAGACGCAGGCTATCATTCCACGACTGCATATTCTTCCAACTCTGAGTCTAGAAGTCATTCATTCCCAGGTAAAAAAATCGTTAGTATGTCTCAATGGATTCTCGATATTATAAATAAAAACAGTGGTAGCAGCTAGAAGATTTTTCCAGAGTATGTTTGCTTGTCACTCCCGGATGGGAGTTAGGCACTACGCCTGATACCACGAAGCCATCGGGCAGCGCCAGGCATAGGTTCCATTGCCAATGAGAATAGGTTGGCAAACCCTACAAGTTCCTGCTGAGATCATTATTTTCCTGTGTGAACAGGTAAAAATTATGACTACAATTTACCTTTGACTGGCACATTAATTGCTATACTCAAGGAAAGACCTGAAGTAAAAACCGGGCAGGGCATGTGATGCTTTACGCAACTTCTTTAGGGACCTCCCTATAGATTTTTCCCCGTCATCCCTTTACCTCAAAGGGTGCCAACAACCAAACAAAGGAGAGAAAAATGAAAGTGATATTTATGATCATGATAATTTTAGGCGTTTCAACTTTTGCTATCGCGCAGACGAATTCTACCAACGAGTTTGTAAATAAAGCGGGAAGCGGTAGTATGAAAGAGGCCAAACTTGGACAAATCGCCGCACAAAGAGCAAATTCTGCTAAGGTGAAGGAATATGGTCGGACATTGAATAAAGACCATTCAAAAGCCGCTGACGAATTAATGAAAATAGCCAAGTCTAATAATCTTGATTTTCCAAATAGTATGAGCGAAAAGGATCAAGAAAAAGTACAGGAGTTTCAAGTAATTGAAATATCCTCATTTGACAAGAAATTTGTTGAGTATATGATAAAAGATCATGAAAAGGATATACGTGAATTTGAAGATGCCGCAAACAATAACAAAAATGAAGACGTTAGAGATTGGGCAAAAAAAACTCTTCCGACGTTGCGGAATCATTTACAAATAGCGCAATCTTTATCGGGTAAAATTTGATAAACGGTTAAACAATTCTTGTAGAGATCGTGACGACCCAGAACAAACTGGAGTTTATCATCAGTTTCTTCTGGGTCGTTATTGAGCAGTATAAAAGAGGATGATTCAAATTAAGCCTCAATCCCTGTTCAAATATCCTACCAAAGCGTTCTTCATTTTCTCGCTGTTTTCCGATGAGAGAAGAAATTTTTGCTTTCACTTTGGCAAGTTCAGAAGATGAGAGCTTTCCTTTACGATTTGCCTTGCGTGCTATCTTATCAATGCTCTTAGCTTAATGGGCCAAAGGACCGTCCCCGCCAATCAACACTTAAACGGGTCTCCTTCGATCATTGTCGACACAGGACAACAAAGCATCAGGTTGGTTTTTCCATTATATTTTGATGGACTTTGAATTGGTGCAGGCATATGGCTCGCTTTCACTTGAATGCTTCATGATAGGAGAACGCTGCAACTGGCCAGTAATGACCATCAGTCTCCTGTTGGAGACGCATTCCGCTGCCGCGGATGATGCAGAAAAAAACGGACCATTTCCCGTGAAGCATCCGGACCAACGGGATCGGTGAAAGAGCCATCTTCGTTTCCGCCGGACCAGTTATGGCCGGCACCATGCAACATCCACTGTTCCGCAATGACTTGCCCACGCGCGTCGCGGTAAATATCGCAGGTATAAGCCCGCCCGTCCACCCCTCGCGCCTGACTCTTTGTTACCGACAGAGCAGGTCTATCCATTGCGCCCGGCTGACCGGTGCCCCACTGCCGTAGCAAATCATTCGCGTTTGCTGGGTGAACCGTTTTATCTCGGTCCCCTTGGAAAAGGATTAAAGGTACAGGGTGATTGCCGATTATCTGCCCCGAATGTCCGCCCTTGCGCATTGCCTTGAGTGCTGATGGCAGGTCGTGGGCGGCGCCGGCGGCGAGGCCGGAGTGCACGCCCACTGCCGCATAGAGGTCGGGGTAGGTTACCGCCATGATCGCTGCCAACGCTCCCCCCGCTGACAAGCCCGCAACGTAGACGCGACGTGCATCGATCTGATACTTGGCCATGACCTGCCGAGTAAGGCCGGCGATGAGTGAAGGCTCTCCCTGGTCCCTCTCCTGGTGGGCGGTTTCGAACCAGTTCCAGCACTTTGAAACATTGGCGCCGGCTACCTGGGCGGGATAGACAACAAAAAAACCGTTTTCTTCCGCGAGAAAATTCATGCGGGTGCCGACGGCGAAATCCTCCGGATCCTGGGTACAACCATGGAGCATGACGACCAGCGGCATGGCCTGCCCATGATACCCGCTTGGGATATAGAGTTGGTAATCACGATTGCCGGCACCATTGCTAAATGACGCCGCGATCCACTGGCCTTCGGCTGGGGCCGGTGACGGAAATGGTCTGCCGGGATGCCGCATAGGCCCAGTCGGTAACGTTCCGCCGCCTGGGCATGGACGCGGCGCCAACATATCGAACCGTGGAAGAGATGCCGAAGAGCGAAGAAAGGAGGAGCCGAAACGGCCATTCGATCCCTCGTCGCTGAGCTCATCTGCACGGCTCATACTGGGCTTTTTCGCAACGGTTGCCGCGTTCGCTTCTGTGACGGCGGTTTCTGCCGGCTCACCGTTACCTCGGAATACTTCCCCGAAGGGCTTTAGTCCGGGAATACGGATGAGTTTGTTCCCCAGGCCTAAATTTCGTTGGATTAGCCTGGTCGCTTGCTTTAATCTTCCCTGGAGCGTTAGGCGTGTCGCCTCAATCATTTTATTGTAGCTCTTACCATCCATCATGAATCTTCCTCTATAATTACCGCTGACACTTCTGCCGCGAAAGCGTTGTCTGTCTATTTAATCCGCCCAGTTAAAGCCCGTTTGACCGAGGTACTAGCCCGAAAGGCCCCGAGTACGGAAATAGTATCAATCGTGGCAAGGGCAAGTTCGGGCGGGACATCTTCAGCGATGCTTACCAAACCAAGCACTTTGATCTGCACCTGCTGTCCGGCGGCTTGTATCGCCTCCAGGTCCTGTCGCGTATAGTGCTGCAAGCCAAGGACCAGCATCTTGCGAGCAACAGTCTGTTTGACAGTCTCGGCGTGGATAACCAGTTGGTTGCGGATCGCCGTCCGGATGAAGTCTGTCCGGTTGGAGTAGAAACTCTCAGCCACCAGCAGGTCGATCTGCCCCAGATCAATGGGACCCAGATTTATGGTTATTTTTTCCGTTTCCGGGGGCATTCTGACCTTAAGTTTGTAGAAAACACGATAAACCATCCATATGGCATCTATGGACCATCCCTACGGATGATAAATTAATGATGAAACAATATGAGTCAATGCTCGATCAGAATGATTAGTATTTCACTCTTGCAAACAATCCGGCACTACAGGAATTTTTCCTGATACACCGGATGGTTTTTTTAAATCCACGCACGAAATGGCCTCTTTATTTTAATTGAGCGACAGGGTGTTTATCTGATTATTTATTTTCCAATGTAGTAATTAACCTTTAACGATCCTACCCCCGTTCGGATAAAGATTTTGCCCCGGCATAAAGCGTAACCGTTCACCTGGATTTTGCTCATCATTGAAAAAAATCCGAGCATTCATTAAAATACTCTGTTCCGTGCAAGAAAGAAGCTGTTGAACAAGCAATCATCGAAATGGAAAGAAACGTTACAGCATAACGTAGGCATCCTCTCATACCCCGTTCCATTATGCCCGCTTCCCCTGAATGGGTGCGGGTCGCATTTATCATTGGCCATTCGGTACAGCATACCAGATGTAGTGTTCTCTTTTTTACTAAAGCGAACGCTAAAAATTGTGCGAATCATCGGAAGACAGTGCTAATCAGGTAAGTGGTATAGCCGATGTAGCAGGTGAGCAGGGCTCCACCCTCAATGCGGTTGATACAGCCAGGCCCCTTGAATCCGTAACAAATGACGAATAGCGATACTGTTAGTGCAGACATAACCAGAATGTCCCTGGAAAAAACTTCAGCCCCGACAACCCCGAGAAATTTCCCCATCCCGGAGCTGCCATGCGGTCAAGATCGAAACCGCGGTGAGGATAGGTAACTCTTTGCGCAACACTTGCGAATGTACGGCTATGGGATTGATCAGCGCAGTAAGACCAAGGATCAAGGCAATGTTGGTGATGTTTGAGCCATAGGCATTACCGAGTGAAATTCCTGGATTTCCTTGAAATGCAGAAATAGCCGACACCACCATTTCTGGCATGGAAGTGCCAAACCCGACGATCACCATGCCGATCAACAGTGGCGGCATGCCGAAATGTCTCGCAGATAATGGTGAGATTTTCATGGGAGATATTCACAAGGACCATCGAATCTATTTCGAAGATCCAAAGCCAGCTGTACCCGTCTCTGTAAAACCAGGCAAAAAGCCAACAAAACTTCGTGCGCAGAGCCGAGCTATGCGTGTCGATAAATGGATTGCCAAACAGTCTGTAGAAAGCTGGAAACGTGTTGTAATCCGTGACACGACAAAGGGGAAATTACTCGTAGACATACTGCATCGTAGAGTATGGGTTTGGGACGGCAAGGAAAATCGAGCTCGTAAGTGGCATCTCGTGGTACGTCGGGAGATAAAATCACCGACAACCATAAAATACAGCTTGAGTAACGCTCCCTCCGGCACTTCAAGACACCGTCTTGCCTATATGCAGGCACAACGCTACTGGGTTGAACGCCCATTTCAAGATGCCAAGAATCAGTGCGGAATGGGTGATTATCAGGTTCGGGGCTGGTTGGCCTGGCATCATCATCTGTCTATGGTGATTCTTGCGATGCTGTTTCTGCTGGAGCAACGGCTTAGAAAGCAATTGCTCGTAACTTTTACGATAGTTGAAGTATCTAATAAACGTTCAAAAATTGACTTTACCGTATAATTTCATTTGTGTCTTATAATTGAGTATAATGTAAATGGCAAAAGAGAGGGCCATCCCCATAAGTATGTATTGTGACTTAGTTAAAAGTAAAGATACTGCGGCGATAAAGAGCACTGTCGATGTGTTTATAAGCCTGTATTTACCATGTTGAGGAATATTTATTGCGTATGCAGTTTGTTTGCCAATATATAGAAATAGCATTCCCGAGATTGCCATAATTCTAAATTCAAACATGTTCAAATCGTTCAGTATGGCATGTCTAATTGTATTTGCAAGTATTGCAAAAGACATATATACTAAAAGCTGAGAATAAATAATACCAGCGCCATACTTATCTTTTTTACTTTCACTTAATAAATCCAGTGAGCCAAAATATATCCACCATATCATGGCAATTATTAAAAAGCCTACGATACCTGTGGTGGTAGTTAAAAATGTCCAATCAACCTTAGTGAGACCAGATGACAAAGAAATTATGGACTCGCCTAAGAGAACAATTGCTAATAAACCTATGCGTTCTACTAAATGTTCTTTATCTACTGGTTTAGTTGAAGTGTTGGAATTATGAGTAGTCTGAATAATGATGATTTCGAATATAATACTAATGATTAGTAATATAGCAGCTATTTGATAGTTAAAGAATATGCCGCTTATAGCTATAAAAGTTCCGAAAACTAATGCCCAAATAATTCTTCTGCTTATCGACTGATTTTCTATCTTTTGAATATCTGTTACATATAAACCGCCAGTAATTATTTTTGCTGTAGCATAGAACAGTAAAAATAACTTATAATTATTTTCTATTCCAGAATCGATAGTGGTTGACAAAAGAATAAGGACAAACATTAAGAGAAGCGTAAAAACTCTTTGAAATCGATTGTCATTGTCAAACCTATTAGAAAATGAAGTATGCAGCACCCAAATCCACCAAAAAGGGAAAAATAATATTGTAAATGTTAAAAATGTGTCACTATCTAATTGGCGGTTATGCGTGTGAGCCAATAGATGGCTCACCTTTCCTAAAGCCACAACAAAGATTAAATCAAAAAAGAGTTCGAGCCAAGTTGCATGCCGATTTTTCGCAGAATACTTTGTATTTTTCATGGACTATAAATTAATCTGATTACTCCCTCAAACTCAGCCTGTCGAAATGGAAGCGTGTGAGTTGTTCGTTTCACGGGTCTCTGCAGCCATGGACGGCTACAGAGCCCCGTGAAACGAACAGCTCACAGCCTGGTTCAGTAGCTGAACATTAGGGGTAATCGAAAAATTAAGAAAAGAACAAGCAGTTCTTTTTCATTTTCTTGGTTTTGCTTTACGCCGTCTTCCAATACTTCAACTAACGTTTTGGCAACATCTGCTCTTGAAATATTTCCTGTACTTTCATATCTTTATTTAAATTCTTTTTTGCCCGTACCTTCTGCATCAGTCAGATGACCTGGCCGAACAATACTATATCAGCAGGCCCTCAGTGACGATATGAGGCCACCATCCGGCCTGTTTCGAGAATTTGCCCCGTCTTTCCTGGTAACATCCCTCTTCGATAAGGAAATCAATGACCCTAAACCAGTTGGCTGCCACCCACCGCTCGGTGACACGAGACTAGCAGCTTTATTTTCTCTACATATCCTGCTGCGTAGGACGAATAACGATCTCATTGACATCCACTTCCTCGGGTTGCTCAATAGCGTAGAGGATGGCGCGAGCGATCGCCTCGGCATCAATGGCGCCTTGATAAAGATTTTGAGTATTATCAGCTGTTTCTTTGTCACTAATATGATCAGTTAATTCCGTGTCTACGGCACCGGGGGAGATCATTGTCGAGCGGATTTCGCCGTTTGACTCCAGCCGGATACCTTCCGAGATTGCTCTGACCGCAGACTTGGTCGCGCAATAGACGGCCCCGGATGGAAACACCTTGATCCCCGCCACCGAGGCGAGATTGACTATATGACCCTTTTTTTGCTTGCGCATCATCGGCAGGGCAGCAGCGATTGAGTACAGAACACCCTTGATATTGACATCGACCATCTGGTCCCATTCATCCACCTTCAGGGCATCAAGCGGCGATAGCGGCATCAAGCCTGCATTGTTGATCAATACATCGAGACGGTCATACTTTTCTATCGTTGCATTAACCAGCTCCTTTAACGCCTCCCGCTTTGTAACGTCGGTCACCTGGTAAGAAGCCTTGCCACCGGATGTCTCGATCTCCTGCACCAGCTTCTTCAGTCGTTCCTCACGCCGTGCTGCGAGCATTAAGATCGCTCCCTGGCTGGCAAGAAGTTTGGCGGTTGCTTCGCCGATGCCGCTACTGGCACCCGTGATAATGATAACTTTTGCATCAATCATGAATTTTCTCCTCTATTGTCTATGCTTTGATTATCGGCGCGCCCAGGTTCAAGGTAAAAAAATTGACTTGGCGTTGACAAATTCCTTCATGCCAAAGCCACCGTGTTCGCGCCCGTAACCGGAATCCTTGACTCCGCCAAAGGGCATGTTGGGATCTATTGCGTCAAAAGAGTTGATGTGGACCATCCCGGTATCGAAATGGTTGCGGGCGAGTTCTATGGCCTTGTCCTCATCTTTGGTGAATATTCCCCCACCAAGACCATAGCGACTGTCGTTGGCAATGCGCATTGCATCGGCATCATCCTTAGCCTTGATGACTGAAGCGACCGGCCCGAACAGTTCGTCGTCATAGGCGGGTGTGCCGGGCTGACAGTTGGCGAGAACGGTGGCCGGATAGTATTGCCCTGCGCGCTCGGGCGGATTGCCACCGCACAGCAATTCAGCACCGCCCGAAACGCTTTTTGTGACCTGTTCGGACAGCTTGTCGAACTGCTCTTTACTCGATACAGGACCAAGTTGCGTATCCTCCAGCATCGGATCGCCGAAATTGATTGCTTTCATTTCTTCGACAAAGGCGCTGATGAATGCGTCATATACTGCCTCCGTCACCACAAAGCGTTTGGCCGAGACGCATGTTTGGCCGTTGTTATAGAGCCGTCCCTTAACGCTGGTTTTCACGGCAAGCTCGAGGTCGGCGTCTTCGAGCACCAGATATGCATCGTTTGATCCCAACTCGAGTACAGTTTTCTTCAAATGCTTCGAAGCGCTCTGACTAATGTGCCGACCTGCATCATCACTGCCGGTCATTGTCACTCCACGTACCAGCTTGTGCTCGATGATTTTGTCCGAGGTGTCATGGTCGATGACCAGCATATCAAACAGCCCCTCGGGCAGTCCTGCCTCAGCACATACGTTGCGCAACATCAGCCCGCTACCCGTGCAAATGGAGGCATGTTTCAAAATAACTGCGTTTCCGGCCATCAGGTTGGCGGCAAGGACTCGAACAGGCTGATAGATTGGGAAATTCCACGGCTGAATACTATATACAACGCCAATGGGCGAAAAAGTCACCATACTCCGTTTCTTACCGTCGCTGTGGGTGCGCTCCTCATCAGCCAGTTCGGTCGGGCCTTTTTCGGCTGTGTATTCCAAGATACGTGCGCAAATCTCGACCTCGGTTTGGCCGTCTCGAAAAAGTTTACCTGTCTCTTGGGTCATAAGCCTGGCGAAGTCGTCTGCCTTTTCACGCAATGCCTTAGCAATGTCACGAAGGTAGGGCGCGCGCTCCTCATGGGTCTTTTTTTGCCATTTCAGAAAAGCTGCATGACACGCCTCGACTTTTTTAAAGGCGGCGTCTGCGCTTATCAAATCGTAGGTGGCAATAGTTTCTTCCGTGGCGGGGTTAACGGTGGTGATTTGTGTCATATTCAGTCCTCCTTTTTGGCGTTTCGGTTAAGTAAAAGGCCGTGGATTTGGTAGAAATATACGGTGAATGGTACATCTCTGTCCGCAGGTTGTTTGGTGTTTCGACATGATAAGAGGCTGCTCTATAATCTTGATCTAATGCAAGTTTTACACCACTCTCTCTTTTGACTCTTTGAGGCGAAATGGACTCCGGCTAACTGACAACTGATGTATGCGTTGATAGAAAATCAGAAGTCAAACAGAAGACAGGGAGCTCGCCCGCAATCTCTTTTGTCTTTTTTCACAGGACTTATCCTGTCAAGCTGGACTAATCGCAGGGTGGTTCATCGATGCTGCCATAGACTAAGAATTCTTCCACGGCATTTTCCCTGCTGCACCATGTTCACCAAAAGAAATATCAATCCCTTGATAAATTACGATTTGATCTCCGTTGATCAGGCCTACAAAGATGTTGAGTCAGGTAAAGTTTTGCTCGTCTGCGCCTATGAAAGTGACGAAAAATTTAACAACAATGCACTGAAGGAAGCCATTGCCCTTAAGGATTTCCTGCAAAAGAAAATGGGGTAGCCGAAGAAAAGGAAATATTCTTTTATTTCTATCATGCAATCAGCATTGATTGCCGATAAAGATATCTTTTGGAAAGGTTAAATATGTTTTGATATAAGCAAAATTAGCATTATCACTGGACGTTTTGACCTGGATCATGGCCAAGAATAACGATCATTTTGTAGCCGCACCGACAAGGCACTCACCCGGCGCTTCGAACCCGCCGTTCGATTCGAAACCAAGCATAGCCAGTTCCACTTCGTTCCACACGGATTCGCATTCCTGAGCGGACACGTGGGCCATCATGGAATTGAAACCGCCGTAGGCTTCTCGGGCAAGCTGTATGTATTCTGCGGCGCTGGCCATTCCGTGGGGCACCGTTACCGCGTGAACTTCGGGGCTGGCAAATCCCGCTTGTCGAAAGACGTCTTCGAGCACTCCGGGACCGCCAAGACTGAATGGTCCGGGTTGTCCCGGAACAGGAGGCGGGAGTTGCGCGCGCCGGCGGATGATAGATGACGGCAAGGCGCCCCACCCGTTTCGATCAGGCGTCGAATAGACAACGACGGCGACCCGGCCACCTGGTCTCAGGACGCGGCGCCACTCGCGAAGTGCTGTCACGGGATGCGGCATGTGCATTAGACCAAGGCGGCATAGCACGGCATCAAAGGAAGCGTCGGGTAGATTTAGATTTTCGCCGTCCATAGCGCGAGTCTCGATCTGTTTAAGTCCAAGTTCACGTACCACCTGATGTGCAATTTCAATTATTCCTTCCGAGATGTCGGTCGCCAGCACATAACCGTCTGGGCCGACTCTTGCGGCTGCACTGACTGCCGGTTCGCCAGCGCCAGCGGCAATGTCCAGGACGTGCTGCCCCGGCTGAATCCGTGCCAGGTCTAACATCTGGCGGGTAACCTCACCATACCAGCGATCCAACGTGGTACTCCAGCGTCGCCATGCCGCGCCACTCTTGTTCCATTGCTCCCGCTGTGTGTTCTTGTGCTTCATTGCGTCAAATGGCGGTTGCTGTTCAGACATGCAAGTTCTCCTTCAGTTTAAACGTTCATGATATATCGCAATGTGGCGCCGAGATAATCAACCATAGCGAAGTCAGCATAGTTGGGCTGGTCTTTCGCTAAAAGTCCCTGCCGCACATGCTGCCAGCAATACCGTTGTCCAACATCCTGAATGCGCTTCCCCACGTCGGATTGACCAAGTAGCGGGCGAAATATTCGGCTCAAGTTTCTCTATCTAGTCTTTGCCGAACACGCTTTGCTTCTCAATATGGTACATAAGGAGGATCCAACTTATTGGAACATATAACGAAGGTTGGATTGGAGAAACATACATTATCATACTGATCAATTAAAGGTATGACACGCTGTGGTAATTTCAATAGAGTGGAGAATATAGGTGTGTGCTTCGTTAGAAGTGGATATTTTTATAGGACAAAAACTGGGCACGGTTTAGGTAAATCTTGGCAGTAATAGATCAACCTCCATCAAGTATCATCGAAGATGTTTCCTGACCAGCAAGCACTTCCTGGCAGCCTTCCGCATCATGTTGTATAACCCCCAAAGTTGAACTGGAATCGAGCCTGCAATACTATCTTTTAGAGAAAAAAGTGGATGCAAGGTTTCGTATCCACTTTGCTTAATTTACTTAAGTAGCTCCATTAATATGGTCGAGGCTAAGTACTTAGTTTTATTTGTTCACCCTTCATCCATTTATTTTTTACCTTTCAACGAATTCAGATACGCTACTACTGCAAGCGCATCTTCTTCATTCATCTTGTAGCCTGGCATCGGTGGGCTTAATGGCACATTTTCAGGTGTAAGCGCAGTCTCAAGCAATTTTATTGCCTCTGTCTCGTCCAATCCTGGTAGTCCCGCGATCCCGGGGGCTTTATTAGCCCAGTTCGGCATCGGGTTAATAGGTTTGAAATCCAGCAAGCTTCCTTCTAGCCACTTTTCTTGATTAAACGCCCCCTTTTCATTTCTCGAAGTATGGCAATCGGCGCACATTCCGACTCCTTCCACAAGATACTTCCCACGTGACACCTTATCTTCCGCTGAGGCTGGAGATTGACTTGCCAAAAACAACATTGATAGTAACAAGACACCAAGTACATACTTAATTTCTTTCATAGAAATGCCTCCCTTAGACTTTTTTCTTGCTCACTAGCCCAGCAGACTCTCTCTGATAAATTTATCTAGTCCGGCCATACCCTATGATTTGCAGTAATTTCTGACATGCTGTGCCAATTGTCAAGGCATCTCCTAGTGAGATTAACCCTTTATGCCAATTAAAACCAAAGCATTGCCTAGACAACCTTAACCGACTAGATAAATTCACCAGTTGAGACTCCTGAGTCATTTGACCTTGAGCATTGCCCCCAGTGTCAGGGAAGTTGCCGCATGAACAAAAACCCATTATAAGAGGTGGCAGGAGGTTCATGCATGCGACATTCACCAGAACGAAAAGAAGCAGTGTTGAAGAAGATGATGCCACCGCATAATAGGTCGATCAGCCAATTGGCCATAGAAGAAGGTATCAGCGAAGCAACGGTATACAACTGGCGAGGCCAGATCTAAAGGCATCCTGCTGCCGGCTGGAGATACAGGCCCGGAAGGCTGGAATGTCCGTGACACGTTTGCAGCTACTTCCGAGACTGTTTGGAATTATATTCACCGAAAACATCATTGAAAATGATTTCTAGGGTCTGCTCGAAAGTCAGTTAGCATCTTGCACGATGCCTAACGCTCATCCCGGAGTGACGCTGTTTGTAGGCAATGTTGTCATCTCATGCAGGTGTCAAACCAGGATAGGACCTGCAAGGCAACAGAAAAGTGCAAGAAAGAAGCTGTTGAACAAGCAATCATCGAAATGGAAAGAAACGTTACAGCATAACGTAGGCATCCTCTCATACCCCGTTCCATTATGCCCGCTTCCCCTGAATGGGTGCGGGTCGCATTTATCATTGGCCATTCGGTACAGCATACCAGATGTAGTGTTCTCTTTTTTACTAAAGCGAACGCTAAAAATTGTGCGAATCATCGGAAGACAGTGCTAATCAGGTAAGTGGTATAGCCGATGTAGCAGGTGAGCAGGGCTCCACCCTCAATGCGGTTGATACAGCCAGGCCCCTTGAATCCGTAACAAATGACGAATAGCGATACTGTTAGTGCAGACATAACCAGAATGTCCCTGGAAAAAACTTCAGCCCCGACAACCAATGGATGAATTGTCCCGGCGAGTCCTACTACTGCTAGAGTGTTGAACAGGTTGGAGCCTAGAATGTTTCCCAGAGCAATGTCATGCTCGCCCTTGCGGGTGGCAATGAGAGACGAAGCCAGTTCCGGCAAAGATGTGCCGATCGCGACAATGGTCAAGCCGATGATCAAATCACTAACACCGAAGCGATGGGCGATCTCAACAGCACCCCAGACGAGGATGCGGGAACTGGTAATCAATAAAACCAGACCGACCCCAAGCCAGAGGACTGCTCGGGGCAATGGTATCGTGTGGACCTCCAGTTCCTGTTCCATCTCTCTGCCGAGTGTATCGTATTTCTTATGCATGCCTTGCCAGATGGTCCAAGTCACTAATCCTACGAAGACGACAAGTAATATAAAGGCATCTAAACGAGAAATTTCCCCATCCCAGAGCTGCCATGCGGTCAAGATCGAAACCGCGGTGAGGATAGGTAACTCTTTGCGCAACACTTGCGAATGTACGGCTATGGGATTGATCAGCGCAGTAAGACCAAGGATCAAGGCAATGTTGGTGATGTTTGAGCCATAGGCATTACCGAGTGAAATTCCTGGATTTCCTTGAAATGCAGAAATAGCCGACACCACCATTTCTGGCATGGAAGTGCCAAACCCGACGATCACCATGCCGATCAACAGTGGCGGCATGCCGAAATGTCTCGCAGCAGAGGCTGAGCCCTCTACAAAACGGTCGGCGCTCCAAACGAGGAGTGCGAAGCCAAAAATTAAAGAAAGAATTGGCAAAGTCATAGCTTCTTGGTTCATTTATTAAAGTTTCCGCGATTAATCTGCAGTCCTTCAGGGGTCTAAAAGTAGCTCCTGTCAAACAGGAATCTTAGTCTATACCCTGAATAGTGAAAAACTGGAGAGTAAATCATTAGGAGATGCCTTGACCAGTAAAAATAAATTTGGCCCATTTTTACTTTAGTTCGCCTTTTTTTCCGCTATTTTGGGAGGTGAGTTTTGGTCCCGTAGTAAGATTACTATCACATCCCTTCCGGCGGAATTTATCACCACACACTAAGCACTGGAGGTGATATAGAAGGTCTTATTTATAGCATCACCGGAGTTGACCGGTACAGATAATTACATCGGACAACATAGCCTAGGCCAACTCATATTTAGTTTTTAATGAATGAAAACTTTGCTGTGGAGGGTTTCTTATTGCTGCAAAAAAAGAGAGGAATAACATTGTTTCCCATGAAATCGAAAAAAGATTTGGCATAGATATTGCTAAAATTTTTGTAATTCTGCTATCAATTAGAGTGACGAGATCGATTAGGTGAAGAATACCCAAGGGATTCGAATCGAAGGAGAACCCATGGGCAGCAAGAAACGAAGCTTGTCGACAATACCACCAGATCCGGAGCAGGGATCATATAGGTGAAAAATTTCCGCCTTCGGCAAACCGTGTGCTGGCATACACCCACCACAACATTCAGAAGCGCATTCGACGAGCAGACGAGTTGCCGCGTATCCAGCAGCAATAGCGACATGGTGTTGAAGTGGAAATGGGAGACATTATAGCCTTAATTTAACAGGAAACGATCATGAACGTGCCACGACGATATCCTATCGGTGCCGAGGTGCAGCCGAACGGGGAGGGTACACATTTTCGCGTCTGGGCGCCTCGGCCAATGAAAGTGGAGGTGGTGCTGGAGGCTGGGCCTGGAGCTCCGGCGACCTTACAATTGAAACGGCAGACGGACGGGTACTTTGCGGGTCTGGTTCTGCAGGCTGGTGTAGGTACGCGCTACCGCTTTCGGTTGGATGACGCCCGGTGCTTTCCCGACCCGGTGTCGCGGTATCAGCCGGAGGGACCTCATGGAGCATCCCAGGTGGTGGATCCTCTGGGTTTCAAGTGGGACGACGAAGGGTGGCAGGGTGCAGGACTTTCAGGCCAGGTCATTTATGAAATGCACATCGGGACCTTCACGAGGGAAGGGACATGGCAGGCCGCTCAGCGGGAACTTGCCGAATTGGCCGACTGCGGAATCACTGTCCTCGAGGTGATGCCGGTAGCTGATTTTCCTGGCCGCTTTGGGTGGGGATACGACGGAGTCGGGCAGTTTGCACCGGTTCGTTTGTATGGCGAGCCGGATGATTTCCGCCGTTTCGTGAACGAGGCGCATCGCCAAGGCCTTGGGGTAATGCTCGATGTGGTCTACAACCATTTCGGCCCTGACGGCAATTACCTGAAAGAGTTTTCTCCCGCCTATTTCACCGACAAGTACGAGTGCGAGTGGGGCGAGCCTCTCAATTTCGATGGCGAGAACGCCGGTCCGGTGCGTGAATTCTTTCTCACAAACGCTGCGTATTGGGTCGAGGAGTTCCACCTTGACGGACTGCGGCTGGATGCTACCCAGAACATTTTTGATGCCTCGCCGGATAACATTATGGCGGCTATCGGTAAACGCGTGCGGGAATCGGCGCACGGACGGTTGACAATCATCGTGGCAGAGAATGAACCGCAACTGACGAACCTGGTGCGTCCGATCGAGAGCGGTGGGTATGGACTGGATGCTCTCTGGAATGACGACTTCCATCACAGCAGCATGGTCGCGATGACCGGACGCAAGGAGGCCTATTATACAGACTACCTGGGCAAGCCGCAGGAATTCATCTCGATGGTGAAGTATGGCTATCTTTACCAGGGTCAGCGGTACAAGTGGCAGAAGCAGCGTCGCGGTACATCCGGCCTAAGACTGGCCCCGGCGAAGTTCATCACCTATATTCAGAATCACGACCAAATCGCCAATTCAGGTCGTGGTAGGCGGGTGCAGTTCGCGACCAGTCCTGGCCGGCTGAGGGCGATGACCGCCCTGCTGCTGCTCTCCCCTGGAACCCCCATGCTCTTTCAAGGGCAGGAGTTCGCATCCTCAAGTCCGTTCTATTTTTTTGCGGACCATGAGGTTGATCTTGCCAGGCTGGTGGCGGAGCAGAGAATAACTTTCCTGACACAGTTCCGCAGTCTGGCCACAAGTGAAATGTTGCCACACCTGGTCGACCCGAAGAATCTTTCCACCTTCGAGCAATGCAAGCTTGATTTCAGCGAGCGCGAAGGCAACCGTCCTGTCTACGATCTGCATAGAGATCTGCTGCATTTGCGCCGCGAAGATCCACTCTTCAGTGCCCAGACTCCAGGCGGGGTGGATGGCGCCGTGCTCGCCGAAGAATGCCTGCTGCTGCGTTTTTTCGGCGAGGCGGAGAATGATCGCTTGCTGCTGGTGAACCTCGGTCGTGATCTGCAACTCGACCCGGCGCCTGAGCCTCTGCTCGCACCGCCGGATGGGATGATATGGCAAACCTTGTGGTCGAGCGAGGATCCCCGGTACGGCGGCACCGGGACACCGAAACTCGATTCCGAAGACAACTGGCGTATCCCTGGACATGCCGCCATAGTTTTGCGGCCAACCTCAACGGAGCAAGAAGGGCATGGCTGACCCAATACGAATTCTTCATGAACCTGATCTATACAGCCAGGAATCTGACCCCCATGTGATGGAGGAGTGGCTGGTGACCAACGGACTTGGCGGTTACGCGGCGGGAACCGTGAGCGGGGCAGTCACCCGCCGCTATCACGGGCTTTTGATCGCCGCTTTTCCCAATCAGCTTGGGCGCGTGATGATGCTCAACGGGCTCTCCGAGCGTCTGCGCCTGCCGAACCGCCGCGTGGTGTACACCGGGGCGGAGGAACTCGCAGGCATCACTCCGGAGGCGGGCCTCACCCTCACTGAGTTCCGGCTGGAGGCCGGACTTCCGGTATGGCGCTATGAAGTTGATGGGTTCGTTCTTGAAAAACGTATTATTCTTCCGTACCGGCAGAACACCGTGCACATCACTTATCTCCTGCTCGCCGGCAAAGGCAAGTTGCGATTGGGGCTGAGGCCGGAGATACATTTCCGTTCGCACGATGCGCTCGTCAGCGAGCGGCGTTCGACCCACTATAAATTATCCGTTTATGAGGATCAGTTCGAGATCGCGGCGGCAGCGGACCTGCCCGTGCTGCGGCTCATCGTTCACGGTCCTTCGACGGCATTTACCTTTGACCGCAAGGAAACCTCCTTGATTCCCTATCGCACCGAGCGCCACCGCGGCTACGAGTGGCAGGGATCACTGTGGAGTCCTGGATACTTCCGTTGTGATCTGGTTGAGGGCGACCTGACGACGCTCGTCGCCTCGACCGAGGAGTGGCGCAAGATTCGGGTGCTGTCACCGGAGGAAACCTTTCGCGCCGAGATGGATCGCCGCAAGCTGCTGCTGCAGGCAACTTTGCCGCCGGCACGTACCGGACCGGCCGCGGAACTGGTCCTCGCTGCCGATCAGTTCATTATCACACCCGTCGGCCGCCGAGAAGAGAAACTTCTGCGGGATTCCGGCGAAGAGGGTCAGACCGTTATTGCGGGGTACCATTGGTTCACCGACTGGGGTCGGGACACCATGATCAGCTTAGAAGGACTGACGCTGATGACCGGTCGACAAGACGAAGCGGGCCGGATACTGCGTATGTTTGCCCATTATATAGTCGACGGACTAATCCCCAACATGTTCCCCGAAGGAGAGAGAGACGGTCTGTATAATACCGCCGACGCTACGCTGTGGTTTTTCCATGCCATCCACCGTTACGTACAGATAACGAACGACCGAGCAACGCTGAAGCTGTTGCTGCCCAAGCTGGTGGAAATCATTGAACATCACAGGAATGGCACGCGGTTTGCTATCGGCATGGACCCGAAAGACGCCTTGCTGCGCCAAGGGCAGGAAGGATATCAGCTCACCTGGATGGACGCCAAGGTGGGCGACTGGGTGGTGACGCCGCGGCGGGGCAAAGCGGTGGAGATCAACGCCCTCTGGTACAACGCGCTGCGGCTGATGGCGGGGTGGCTGAAAGAAGAGGGGCAGGAGAGCACCATGAACCACATGAACGAGACAGCCGATCAGGTGCGGGAGTCTTTCAACCGGCGTTTCTGGTATGAGCAGGGTGGCTATCTCTACGATGTCGTGGATGCGGAAAACGGCGGCTGCGAAGACGCTTGCCGGCCGAACCAGGTCTTCGCCATCTCGCTTGATCACCAGGTTCTCGATGAAGTTCGATGGGAACCGGTAATGGATGTGGTGACGGATCGTCTGCTCACGCCATTTGGTTTACGTTCTCTCGCGCCCGGCCATCCAGATTACAAGGCAAGATACTATGGGGACCTGCGTTCCCGCGATGCTGCATACCATCAGGGCACGGTATGGGCATGGCTCATCGGACCTTACGTGGATGCGTGGCGAAAGCTGCATCCCGGCAAAGAACAGGAAGCCAGGCGTTTCCTGACAGGCTTCATGGCACACCTTGACGAAGCCTGCATCGGTTCCATCAGCGAGGTCTTCGACGCCGAAGCCCCCTATACGCCGCGTGGTTGCGTGGCACAGGCGTGGAGTGTGGCAGAAGTGCTGCGCTGCTTGGTGAATACTGCCGGATGAACCCTTACCTGGCCCCGGACCTGGCCGTATGCCTACTGTGATGCGGGCAGCCATTTCAGTTCCACCAACTTTTTCCTCCTCTACATACTACAGAGTGCTTATATTTGCTGTAGGAATTCGCGGCGTAGCCTGATTTTCCTGGTGAACTTGCAAATCAATTGTATGGAGGGCGAGACATGAAACTTCGTTTGCTTATAGTGGCATTGCTCTTCGTTTGTAGTAGCTGCGCGGTTGCTCCCTATTACGGTGATCCATATTATTACAGCGGATACATCTACAGCGGTGATTACCCCTACTACTATCCTTATGCCAGACCGTATTTGTACCCATTTGGGTTTTACCCATTCGGATTCTACGGAGGATACCGCCACAGTTACTACGGTGGTCATTATCATAGCTACGGCGGTGGTTATGGTCATAGCTATGGCGGTCATCATGGTTATGGCGGGTATCGGCGGCATTGATTCGATATACAAGCATTTTTCATGGGTTTGCTTGTCCTAGTGGTTGTGAAAATTGTTGTAGAAGAACTGCTCGAAGCTGGAGATATCGCCATATAATAAGATGGCATTTTTTTTGAGTGAAGGAATAAAGGCTCTTGATGGGATTCTTTTAGGGAGTCTTCTGCGACCTTCATTTTTGCGGGGCATAATTGGGGGCTAAATGAGAATGAAGTGTCGCAAATGTAGGAGAGCAGGCCGGTGTCTCTCTAAGTAATATCGGCTGCTGTGCTAATAAAGAGTCAGCTCATCAATCAAATAGTGGAGGAACTATGAACAGTCCATTAACAGGAAAGGTCGCCATAGTAACAGGCGGATCAAAGGGAATTGGTCGGGCCATCGTCCTTAAGTTAAGTGGTCTGGGGGCTGAGGTGATTATCAATTATGCAAAAGATAGTGACAGTGCTGAAGGGCTAGCGCGGACCATTACTGGCAACGGAGACAAGGCACATGTGATCAGGGCTGATGTAAGCAAGGCAGAGGAAATCAAACACTTATTTCAAACCACTGTTGTGAGATGTGGTCAGCTCGATATACTTATCAACAATGCAGGAGCCGCGAGGTATAAAGCTATTGCAGATTTTACCGAGGAAGAGTTCGACCAACTCTTTAACCTTAATGTGAAAGGTGTCTTCTTCTGCTGTCGCGAGGCAGCCAGATTGATGGCCGATAATGGCTGCATAATTAACATCGGTTCTACTGTAACAAAATTGATGCTGCCTGCCTATGGTGCCTATGCTGCCACCAAGGGGGCGGTGGAACAGATTACCAAGGTGCTCGCCAAGGAGCTGGGGGCAAGGGCAATCCGGGTGAACGCTGTATCGCCGGGGCCTGTTGACACTGAACTCTTCCGGGCAGGAAAAACCGAAGAGCAGATCCGCCGGCTTGCTGATTCAGCTGCCTTAGGCCGTATTGGCAAACCCGAAGATATTGCAGATATGGTTGCCCTGCTTGTTGATGCACAATCAGGCTGGGTAACAGGGCAGAATATATTCGTGAATGGAGGATTCGCCGCCTGATTAATGAGAGTATCCGGCAACCATGTTTTCCCGCGCACTATTACGAATCTCATCTATCTTAGCGTATTACTGCTTTTGTTCAGGACAATTGTTTTTGGACTAATTTGAAATAGATCCCATCCCGGTTTTTGATCAGCTCATCATGATGCCCTTCTTCAACTATCTCGCCCAGGTCAAGGAGAATGACTCGATCAGTGTCTTTAACTGTTGACAGGCGATGGGCAATGATGAGTACTGTTCGGCCTTTCATCAGGTTATATAAAGCTTTCTGAACAAGATCTTCACTTTCGGCGTCAAGGGCGCTGGTTGCTTCATCGAGGATCAGAATGCGTGGGTTTTTCAGCATTGCTCTGGCAATGGCAATTCTTTGTTTTTGCCCTCCGGAAAGCTGTACCCCTCGCTCTCCGACAAGGGTTTCATACTTCTCCGGGAAATCTTCAATAAAACTGCCGGCAAAAGCCAATTCAGCGGCTTGCTTAATTTCTTCAAGGCTTGCATCGGGTTTACCATAGGCAATGTTTTCCCGGATTGACGTTGACATCAGTATAGGTTCCTGTGAAACTGTTCCGATCTGGCGTCGAAGCCAGCTTGCCGAGAGATCTTTTATATTTGTCTCATCTATGTATATTTGCCCATTTATAGGATCATAGAGCCTCTGGACCAGCGCGGCAATTGTTGATTTACCGCTTCCCGATCTTCCAACTATGGCTACTGATTGACCGTCTTTTATATTTAAGCTGAGCTTTTGAAATACATGATAGTCAGGTCTGGTCGGGTAGGAGAACTGAATATCGCTCAGGGTGATCTCTCCTCTTATACGGCCAATAGTGATTCCCGTTTCATTTTCTATAGCCGGGGTTTTATTTAAAATCTGGAAGATTCTGCCACTTGCTCCCGCAGCGTTCATGAAATCCGTCCAGAGCCCTCCCAGGGAGCTCACCGAGATCACAACTGTCATAGTATACAGAATGAAAGCCGACAGCGTGCCAATGGTGAGTTCGCCCTGCACAACCATTCTGCCCCCCAACCAGAGTATCAGGACTAGAGCGGATGAGCCGAGAAAGGAAACTGCTCCGGTAAAGTCCGCAATCAGTCTTATTTTTGTTTTAGAAACAGCCAATGCTCTCTCTAAGGCCTTAAGAAACCTGTTTTTTTCAATACATTCTGCCGCAAACGACCGCACCGTACGAATGTTACTTAATGACTCATCGGCAACCGCACTGGCTTCACCAAGAGAATCCTGCACTTCACGGGAAATTTTGCGCACCCTACCGCCAAAGCGTGCTACCATCCAGGCCAGGGGCGGGAGAAAAATAAAGAGAAGAATGGCTAATTTCCAGGCCGTATAAAACAGGAGGGCCAAGCCGCCGACTGCACCCGCTGCATTCCTCAACGTCATCGACATATTGACGCTGAGAGTGTTTTGTAAAACAGTGGCATCCGAGTTGATTCGACTCATTAAATCTCCGGTTTTCTGGGCGTCAAAAAAACCTATATCCTGCTCTAACAGGGCATCGAAAAGACTATAGCGGATTCTTTTAACAGTTCGCTCGCCGGCAAAGGTGAAAAGGTAGTATCGAAAAGCCGCGGCAATGGATTGGACTGTCAGGAAGAGCAGCATCACTATTCCCATTTCATTGATTAAACCCATGTTTTTGGTTGAAACCGCTTCATCCATGGTAATGCGCACCGCCTGGGGAAAAGCCAGAAGAACGCTCGAGCCCAGTACCAAAAAAACAGTCCCCAGCAACAGGAATCGGCGTTCTGGATAGGCAAAGCGCAACAGCTGTTTTATTTCTGATCGATTCACGAGATTTTTCATATATCTTCCGGCGGTAGATTTTTTCAACTGGTGGGAGGGGTAACTTTGCCGGTTCCCGCGACACCATAATTATTGAGAGAAAATGACTTTAATAATCATTTTTTTTTGAAAAGAATAGCTGGTATCTCCAATTGTGGGGACAAGATCTTTCGTCGGCCGGCGACTATTTTGTCCCCACGGACTGACATTTAACCGGCTTATTCTCGGGAAGTACATATATTATTTTGAACATCCATCATGTTCAGTTACTGAACCAGGGTGTGAGTTGTTCGTTTTCCCGGGACGCCGTAAAATCATCCCCGGTGGCTTCGCTGCAATCGTCCATGGCTGCAGAGACCCGGGAAAAAACAACTCACCCTCTTCCATTTCGGCAGGCTGAGTTTGAGGGGTAATCAGATATATTATTGAAGTCCATAGTATCTATCTAGATAAACTGAGGAGGTATTCAAGAAAGCAATCGTCATTGATGAATATGGAAAGAAGGAAGTTCTGCACGAAAGAGAAATTGAAAAGCCGGCAATAGGAGACAACCAGGTTTTAGTAGAGACCTACGCGACATCTATTAATCCTATCGATTGGAAAGTACGATCCGGGAACTTAAAAGAGAGGCTTGAATTTGATTCTCCTATTATCCTGGGATGGGATACCGCAGGGGTGATTGTCGAAAATCCACGTCGAATTGCCTAAGGTCGGCCTCCAGTTTCTTTATTACGTCAATTAGTTATTGCAAAATCAGCTGGCCGCCGGTTTCGTGCTTGGCGCGGGGAAGCGGTTTGAAATGGCATGAATACCGGTTAATCGGCCTCGTACTCTGCAAATGATGTATTTGCTAATGAAAAAATTCGAAGGTAAAGAAGAGACAGGGAAATTCACAGGAATTATCCTGTCTGGTTGAACAACTCGCCGGGTAGTTCGCTGATGCAGCAACTATCGGTTCGATTTTTCTGATCATTGCAGCAACCAAAAGCGTGTTTATCGTATCATGCAACCTTGTAGCCGGTGCTATCGTAGATTAACAATTTTTCCGCGGCACTTTTCCTGCTGCACCATGTTCCCCACAGGAGGTATGAAGCTCATGGCAAATTACGAATTGATTTCCGTTCATCAGGCCCATAAAGATGTCGAGTCAGGTAAAGCTCTGCTCGTCTGCGCCTATGAAAGTGACGAAAAATTTAATAACAATGCGTTGAAAGCAGCCATTTCCCTGAAGGATTTCCAGCAAAAAGAAAAGGGGCTGGCTAAAGACAAGGAAATAATTTTCTATTGTAATTGAAAAGGCAATGGATCTTCTGCCGGTCGGGCGGAAAAGTTGACTGATAAAGGTTTCACCAATGTTAAAGTGCTGGACGGTGGCACTAATGCCTGGAAAAATGAGGGGTTCCCCTTCATGCTCTAAGGCGAAATTGAGGAGCCCCCATTTGATATCTATTCTAACACTGCTAGTGGTTATGACGCTTTCAATCCTTATAACGCGCATCGCCACCGTGGCTCTCACCTACACCGGACTTTCCCGTGAGTCGGCCAAGTTTCAGGCGCGGTCTGCGTTTACGGGGGTGGGATTTACCACCCACGAATCGGAAAAAGCGGTCAATCACCCCATTCGCAGGCGCGTTCTGATGCTGCTCATGCTGCTTGGCAATGCCGGCATTATTACTGCAGTCTCCACGCTTATCATCTCATTTGTCAACACTCGGGAATCGACCCCCATATTCTGGAACATTGTTATGCTGGTCACCGGGATTGTAGTCCTCTGGTCGCTGGCCGGCAGCAGCTGGGTCGATCGCCGTCTATCAAATTTCATTGCCAAGATCCTCAAGCGATACACCCGTCTCAATGTTCAGGATTATGCTAAACTGCTTCATCTGGCAGGAGAATATCAGATCACCGAATTGCATGTCGGCCAAAGTGACTGGATTGCCAACAAACGTCTTGGTGAAACGAGGCTCGCCTCAGAAGGAGTGGTCGTGCTCGGCATCAATCGTCCAGATGGTGATTTTCTGGGGATACCGGACGGGGAAACGAAAATACGTCCGGGAGATATACTGATCACCTATGGTCGAGCCCAAAATATCCAGGAGGTAGACCAGCGCGAAGAGGGGGTGCAGGCCAATCTACAGCATATGCGGCAGGTTGAGGATCAGCTGAAGAAGAAAAAGGAAGAAAAGCGTCAGGACAGTGTGGAATAAAGACAAAAGAGTCAAACGCGGTGTGATGATGCCCTCGTTCAAACAGCCATTGCCTCATGCCGGAATTTGGCGTAAATTCCATGTTGCTCAAGCAGCTTGTCGTGGGTACCCTGTTCGGCAAGCCTGCCGTCCAGCAGCACCAGAAGAGGACCGGCTCCTGGGTAAATATTTTTCCTCGAGGACTCTGTGAATCCAGAAATCCAGCAACAAATATTCCCTCTGCATTTAACTAATTCAGATATGCAAACCGCTACTCCTCATAGCCAGGTTCCCACGGAAATCCCGACAGCTCCCTGCTGAGGCCCGAAACCACCGCCACGGTCCAGTGGTAACGAGCGTGCGGGCTACCGCATTGTCCCTTTTGTCGAGGGTTTCATTGAAACCTCTGCCGGTTCTGTGCCGCGAGCGGCAGTCAAGCTTACCTGGCGGGACCAGCTTGGTACTATCGGCGCCAGGACCGGTTTTACCCGCAACAACTATAAAATTATCCCCGGCCTCTACTGCACCGGTGAACCGAATGCTATGTCGCCTGTTCTCGTCACTGCCAACTATAAATTAAGTTTCGATGCTCTACGTCAAGAACTGGCAGGTATAAACGCATGGATCTTGGTGGTCGATACCCGCGGTATCAATGTCTGGTGTGCCGCAGGCAAGGGTACTTTTTCCACAGAGGAGGTCGCCTATCAGATTCAGAAGGCACATCTCGATCAGATTGTGACTCACCGGGAAGTCTTGCTGCCTCAGCTCTCGGCGAACGGAGTTACGGCTTTTGAGCTGAAAAGGCTCAGCGGGTTCAGTGGTCGATTTGGACCGATAATGGCCGCCAACTTGCCAACCTTCTTGCACAATGGGGAAGCCAGTGAGGACATGCGTACGGTAACTTTTACCCTGCGCGAACGGGCGGTCCTCATCCCATTGGAAATCTGTATGCTGTGGAAACAGCTCGGTGCCGCCATGGTGATTTTTTTCATCCTGTCGGGGATCTCTGCTGATTTCTTCTCCCTGACCATGGCCTTTGATCGCGGTACTTTGTTGATCTTCGCCACAGTGGCGGCAGTAATGGCCGGGGCGGTCGTTACTCCTCTTCTTTTACCATGGCTGCCGTTTCGTGAGTTCTGGCTAAAGGGAATGATTGTGGGGAGTCTTGCCTCTCTTTTTCCGCTATTGGTCTATTGGCAATCAATGAACAACCTGGAAAAGATCGCCATCTTCCTGTGGACCAGTGGATGTTCTTCCTATCTGGCGATGAACTTTACTGGTTCTACACCATTTACGTCGCTTTCAGGGGTAGCCAAGGAAATGCATAGAGGCTTGGTGGTCCAAATTGGATCGGTCGTTCTGGCTTTGGTATGCTGGACTATCGGACCGTTTCTGTAAGGAATTAAACATAGGGGGGGTACATGCGAGACTTAAGATATCTTGATGGCACTGCGATCCTGCAGTTGTCGGAAGATAAGTGTATTGGTTGCGGCAATTGCCGGCTGGTCTGCCCACACCGCATTTTCCGTGTTCGTGGCGGCAAAGCCGAGATTGTCGACCGAAACGCCTGCATGGAATGCGGTGCATGTGCAAAAAACTGTCCGACTGCTGCCATTTACGTCAACCCAGATGACGGCTGCGGATGTGCTTCCTATATCATTAACAGCTGGATCGCCCGAATTTTCGGAAAAGCTCCGTCAAGTTGCGACTGCTGATGGAAGCGCGACGACTGAGGAGGTAGAAGGGCGCACGTTGCTGGATCCTCTTTGCAGGATTTTGATCACCTAGGATAGACTCAATGGCCAGAGAATGCATTGCAGGGGGGATCGTGTATACAACTATTGTTACTTATGAGTGTTTATGCTCGTGCTCTTCTTTGCCGTGGTCCTTATGCTCGTGTTCATGGGGAGAAGAACTGTCTGCCTTATGTTCATGTCCATGGTTGGCACTATCGCCATGATGGGCATGGTCATGCTCATGCTCGAAAGCATGGGAGTGGCTGTGATGGTGCTGGTGTTGGTGGCTATGTTCTTCCGAACCATGTTTATGACTATGGTTATGATCATGTTCATGCTCGTGGGTGTGGACGTGTTCGTGGTAATGTTTTCCTTCACTCATGGTATGCCTCTTTGGTTGTTATGGTTGTTCCATTTACTGCCCCATAGCAAAATTTATATGCATCGGCAGATGCATTTACAAGAATTTTGTTCGAACCTGTCAGGTCGTTCATTGCTTTTGTTTGTTTCCCGATGCCCCTTGAATACTTTTTTCTCAGCACTATATTAGTTGTCATAACGTTGCCCTCTTCCTGCTTAGACTTGTTGGCGGAGATCTTAAATAAAATATTGCTGTCATTACTGTAAGGGGGAAGGTATGAAAGGAAAATGCAGATCATTCATTTTTGCTGGTGTGCTGGCTGTGTTTTTTGGACCGGTGGGGATGGCACTGGGATATAGTACGGTGGTAAGTTTGGGCGATAGCCTCTCGGATAACGGCAATGTCGCACGATTTACCGATGGACCTGTCTGGGTTGAGCTGCTGGCGGATCATTACGCGGTGCCTCTTGTCGATACGGCGTATGGCGGCGCTACGACCGGTTATGACAATCCGGCTATAGGATCGCCGATTACCGGCCTTACCTGGCAGGTAGAACAAATCAGTGCAGTGCCGGCTGACAGTCTGGTAACTCTCTGGGCCGGTGCCAATGATCTGCTGCAGCTACGATCGCCGGTGGATGCGGTGGCAAACATCGATGGTGCCCTGGAGAATTTATATCTCTTGGGCGGGCGAAATTTTCTGGTGCCTAACCTGCCGGATATCGGCCATGTCCCCGAGGTTGTGGTTGATCCCTATGCATCGGCTGCTGCCAGCCTCTGGACGGGTGCCTATAACGGCTCGCTTAACCCTATGCTTGAGGGGTTTCAGAATCGCCATCAGGATGTACATCTTTATTTTATCGACACCTTTACTATTTTTAATAAGTATCCGGTGGGTACAGACCAATGGCGTGAGTTGTTCTGGTATGATGGGTTTCATCCCTCATCTCTTGGCCATCAACTGATTTATGATGCCGCGGTTGCGGTAACCAATCCTGTACCGGAGCCTGCAACGGCGATGCTTTTTGGCATAGGTCTGGTTGGTTTTGCCAGCGTGATGATAAGACGAAGCAAGAAGGTGGTGGCAGCTACGCCCTAAAACACCTGGCCTCATGCGGCATCACCGCAATTAAGGGACCTCGACCAGTATCTTATTGGGCTTCTTCGATGGTGCCGTAATCCTGCTCTATAATCAACGCCGCCCTGACCAGCCAGGTGACGACAGTGATGCCTAAAGCGAAGATGCCCAGCGTCACGCTGAGCTCAACCAAGGTATCCCTTTATCGTTGGCATGAGTCAGAAACTGCCGCGTGCATGGATATTTCGCATTGTCGAATGTAAGGGAAATTCTGATTTGACATAAGCCGATTTGATGAGATTTTTCTGACGATGCGTAAAAGTTCTATCCCGTAACGGTAGTACTGTCTGGCCAATACTAATAAATGAAGGGGGCAGGGGGAAAGTACAAGTGGTGATGGTTATTCATCAACTGATTTCAATAGATACTGTCAGTTTGGATTGAAAAGTGGATGAGCTTAATCGCTCAGAGTACCTTTTTCTGGAAAGAGAACCGCCCACGATTGTTCCGAGCCGGCCAGCAGGCCTAAACCTTTTGCAGTAGGCTTATTGCAAGGAGTGGCATGAACTGCCTTTGCCACACGAAGTGTCGCAGGGGAAAAATAGACTATGACTTCACAGTGCAGACGTCCCTCAGATTCGTGGCGGAAAAAGAGGGCTCGTTCTTTTAGGGTGTCGCTTGTTGCATATTCTGCCAGGAAAATCTCTTTGATATGCTCGAGTGATTCACCTGCCAGCATGGCATCACCGAGATTACTTGTAAACCAGCCGTTCATCTATCCTCCAGTCCTATTATGCTCCATTTGTCAATGCGGCAGTGAGGCGGGTTAAAATAGCCAGGGATTCTGCATCAATTATAGTAGTTATTTACCGAGATGGACTGGGTTTAGTCAAAGACTAGCTTCTTTTCTAGGATAATCATATTTTGTCATCTTTCAGCAGTTTTGTTTTCTTGTCGACACTTTGCCATTGAGTGGCATGGGACCGAAGCACACTTATTCGCAACCCAAACGCTAACCTCGAAATCCAAAAAAATCACACGATCATTTTACGATTCTGACTTGTTTTGGTCAGCAGTGTGTTTCTCAATTACGCAGCCATCGTGACCTTCGCCACACTCATTACAATTAACCGTTACTTTATCCTTGATTTCGCCATATTTTTCCCGGAATTCATCAGGCGTCATATTGCTTATAAGGCCACATCCGCATTCAGGGCATTCCGATTTGATTTGGTATCTTTCCTTTGCCATGTTTTACCTCCTTCGCGTTATATTAATCTTTATACTGATATTAGTGATTTTTTGTGAAAATAGCACCGTCACTGGCTGAGGTTATTAAGGACATTAACTGAATAAGTCACAACTTGGCTATTATTAACTTCTGTATAATTTAAAGAGCTTGGCTATAGTGCCCTAAACCCACCTATCAGATAATCAGCAAAGGCTTCTTTTTTGTCAGAGCATAAAGATGGACACGACAAACACACCCAAAAGCCCGGCAAGTGTGGGAATAAAGTTTCGTCTGGCGACTTCCACAGGATCTGTTCCGGTGATCGCCGCAGCTGGAATGACCGCCCATGGGACTATGCATCCTCCACCCACTGCAATGCAAAAGAACTGGCCCAATGCCGTCAACGTGGACATATCCAAACCCGACGGAGCACCCAGTACTTGCGCCAGAGAACCGATCAGTGGTAACCCCGAGAAACCAGAACCGTCAAGGCCTGTAAGACCACCGACAATGGACTGAACAAGTGCTGCTGTAAATTTACCGATTGGGACGATGTTGGCAAATGCCTGACCCAGATCGAACAATAGGCCGCGGGCTCCTTCACCAAATATCACCTTGGCCGGACCAGGTGCTCCCATGAAAAAAAAAGCCGCGATGAAAAAGACGGGTGCAAAAATTTTAATCCCGAACTGAAACCCATTTCGACCATGTTCGGTCAATTTTTCAAGTCCCTCTTTGCCATATACGCCAATGGCGACAATGACCATGATCAGAGTGATGGTTCCCCCCAAAAGAGATGTCGCATCTCCTCCTCTGAGCTTGAACGTAATCATCGCGACGATGTTCAAAACAAACATTAATCCGATGATCCAAGGAATCACCTTTTTAAAACCTGGTGCTACTATCGTCCATTTGTCTATTTCACATTGTTTTTCAGGTGTGCAGGCGAATAGATCTGATTCGATGGACTTGCCACCGTTTCTTTGAATTTCTTTCCGAACAGATAAAAATGACAATGGCAGAGCAATTGCTGCCCATACAATCACCATCGGCAGGCTACTCATCATGACCTCCGTCACATCTACTCCGGCAGCCTTGGCTGCTATGCTGGGTGCACCTTGAATGACAAAGTCAGTGGTCAAAGCGATACCATAGCCAAACATACTGATCGCCATGGCTGCCCCAATTGGCGGAAGGCCGACTTTTAAAGCCGCCGGTAAAAGCAGCGCTCCCACCAAGGCAATTGCAGGGGACGGCCAGAGTAGCCAGGCAGATATCATGACCGTCACACCCATGACCCAGAATGCAATGGACGGCCCTTTTAGCATTACCCGGAGCGGAGAGAATATCTGATTGGCGATACCCGTTTCCTCAAGCATCGTGGCCATTGAAACAATAATAGAAATAATCAACACGATCCCCAATAATTCAGAAAAAGCTACCTGGATTGCATTGAAAACCGCTTGAACAGCGCCAATAAGATTGCCGGTCGTGACAAGCGCCAGAACAAAGGCGCAGACAATACAGACCAGCGGCGTCTGCAGTCTCAAGGTCATTGTCACAAGCACCGTTAGAATGCCCAGTACATATACCCAGTGAGCAGATGTTAACTCGACCATTTGTCCCCCTTTTTTCGTTCTCTGGTTCTTAGCCGTTATCGAAAAATACCATCCATACCGGCTGCTTTCACTCTTTTTGTAATAGTCGTTTTATCTACGGAGTATAAATCCAATGCCCGCATTCTTTCGTAGTATACAGAACCAGAAAAGGTGTATTTCAACCCACGTTCTTGCTTTTCGACCATTTGCTCGCGGACATGATCGATGGCATCGCCAATAGCCAGTGAGTTTGGTATTTCCAATAATTTTTCGCTATTGACCCAAGATGCAGCATTGTATCCCGCCAGTGTTCCGGTGCAAATGGCTTCGGTATGGCCAACCAGGAGACCAGCCTTCTCCCCGGCGCAAAACAGATTGCTCACCCCGATTACTTTAAGGGCATTGTCTCTTGGCGACATGCCAAAATATCTGACGGAATTACCGATTCCGCCTGCATAGGGATCTTCGTATCGTGCATTTTCGAATCCAGGAATCTGCCTGAGGAGGTCTAAAGGAAAGTAAGGGCTCATCAGTTTTGCGTGCCCGGTATCGAGCACCACGACATTTTCCTCAAACGCGGCAATGGCATACTGCTGGCAGGCCTTCAGAGATAACTTGCCTTTCAACTTAAGCTCATCTTTCAATGGGATAACGGCTACTCCCTGCGTGTTGAGTTGATCACGGATTTCCCTGGACAAAGATTCTTTATGTAATTTACAGGAGCCGCTGAATGCGCCGATCTGACCATTTTTTTCTCCGTTCATCTCTTTGCAACCCGCTTTAGCTGCCAGACTTATACGACCACCGAAACTATGGCAACGCAGCACGCACATGGCACATCCATGGCCGTATTTCAAGCAGTTGGCCGGTGGCCCGGCGGTACCGGTAGTGTCGATGAACGCATCGCCCTCGACTCGAATCTCCTTTTTTGACTGCTTGCCCGTTACCGCCACGATGCGATCCGTCTTCATTTCCACATCGGAAACCCGTGTTGACATGTGAATTTCAATCCCATTTTCAATAATGAATTTCTTGATTAAGGGTTCCATATTGGCGACGTTGTAAAGCGATGCATGACGATGGCCGGGGAATTCGATATTTTTGTGAAGCAGGTTGCTGTCAATAACCTGAAATAATTCCCCGCCTGACATGGCAATCAGTTCTTCAGTAGCCGTGAATCTACCGTTATTCCTCATGATACCGCCGACCAAACCGGTACCTAAAAGCATGTCGGTTCTTTCGATCAGCATGACATTCGCACCACGTTTTTTGGCTGAAAGTGCGGCAGCACATCCAGCCCAACCTCCGCCTACGACCACTACCTTCATCTTTTATCCCCTTTCGTGATTAAAACACCACCCGTCTCCCTATGTAAAAAATGATCGAAAATTTCAGCATAAACAGCCTGTTGAACTCCATCAAGTAGGGAAGATTTATCTTTTCTTTTTCTCAGCTGCTTTTTACCACGTAAATACAGGTGGCAATTCGAAATGAACTGGTTGTATTTGTGCAAGGTTGTAAACCTAGATGCCATCTGACCGAGGCGTATTTTGAATCAGCGAACAGTATTCTATCGTCTATCATGATTTTTAACAAGAGATCTTGCCGATCGGGTTGCTATTGGCGGCAAGCTCACCTGCCAGTTTCAAAGTGGCGGCAATATTGCGGGAAAGCGCGCGAAGATTGGCAGCGGCGTTGGTCAATGCTTCTTCCATGGTGCAGATCTGATTGAGTATGCTAAACACCGCATCGATGCCATAATTATGAACGACACCGACATCGCTTGACAAACTCCCAGCAATGCCGATAACCGGTATACCCTACCTTCTGGCCACCGATGCTACCCCAATAGGAGTTTTGCAATGGATGGACTGACTGTCGATACGGCCCTCTCCGGTAATCACCAGATCAGCACCCATGACAGCAGGTTCCAGCCCGACTGCTTCCATGACGATTTCGATGCCCGGTCGCAGCGTTGCACCGAGAAAGGCCAGCAGCGCCGCGCACTTTGGCCTTGGTTATTCGATCCTCACCATAAAGGGCCTGGACCGAATGGTAACCCTTCATGCAGCAGAGCCCTTTGTTGACGCTGCAGTTAGGATCACCTTTTACCGCTACCGCTTTGCCGTCGCTGACCCCGACTAAGACCCCACAACCGGTGCCGCAGAAGCGGCAGGGAGTTTTTTTGCCATGATATAATTCACGAGTTGTTGGTGAGTTTGCTCCAGTCACCAAAACTCACCCCTGGAAAAAGCAATCCTGCCGTGGCAAATGCACTGGTGATCGCTGCCTGCTTAATAAATTCTCTTCTATTAAGTTTCATGGTCTTTTTTTCTCCCTTGTCATACTTTTTCGTCATAGCCGAAAGCAAGACTTAACGATTGCAGCGACGGCAGGCTTTTCAGCGTTTTCTGAAGTCGTTCTTCAGTACTGTCATCAGGGGTATCTGTGACAAGAACGACCACATCCTGATTGTCGGCGGGGATTATCTGGCAATAGTTCAACGCGGAAAGTTCGGCACACATGGCTGCTCCGGCACCTTCTTTGGGTATGGCGAGGTAACTGAATATGGGCATCCTTTCTCCTTGGGCGTGAGGGGAAAGCTACCGCATTTAATGAGTATACTGCATTGTAGCAGGTAAGGAGATAATGGATTTGACATAAGTCAATTTGATGAATTTTATTTGAAGTTGCACAGAAATTCTATCAGACAGCACCCAGCGGCACGATAGATAATGAGCGTACGTTCAATGCCGATAAATGAAGGGAGCAGGCGAGAACTTAAAGTGATGCCGGAGGTTCAAAAACTGATTGTCAATACGTACTGTTCTTGGAAATTATATACCGACGAAAAAGGGGCGGGAACTGCAAAAAACAGGCTAACGCTTGCCATGAATGGTCACTATTGGTTGGGCAAGGAGATAATGTCTCAGGGCGACGGCCTGGTTATATTCAAGGTCACGAGCTGAGTATAAGAGTGTCAATCTTCCTTGCGTAGTTTTATCAAACAGCTTCGCTAAGGTCTCTGATCTCGCATCAAGCTCTTTATAGTAACGGTTCTTCAAGTCTGCCCATTTAGCTCGATCATGATTAAACCATTTGCGCAAGGAAGTAGTCGGTGCGGCGTCCTTCAGCCACAGATCAGCATCTACTTGCTCTTTGGTCATTCCCCGTGGCCACACTCGATCAACCAGGACACGAATTCCGTCTTCTTTTTCGACTGGCTGATAGACGCGTTGCGTCTGAATATCCATCAGATATCCCCCTCTGGATTTTTTCAACGCTCTTCATGCCTTTTTCCGGAAAGAGAACCGACCACGATTGCTCCGAGCCGGCCAGCAGGCCTAAACCGTTTGCGCACGGCTTATTGCAAGGGGTGGCATGAACTACTTTTGCCACACGAAGTGTTGCAGGAGAAAAGTAGACAATGACTTCACAGTGCAGACGTCTCTCAAATTCGTGGCGGCCGTGGGTGGACCGCACCTTTTTGTCATACTGCCAGCGATCGCGATAAAAATGTTCCCATTCCCGCTGGCCGCAGCGATTTTCCGCCCAACCCTCGGAAATTTTCTCTTCGAGGCAGCCATCCTCGGTGCTGCGGGGGCGGAAAAAACGAAACCGCTTCATGAAATCTTTACCGGACATCACAACCTCCAATGGGAAGGCAAAACGTTCAGACACGGGAAAACTTAAGAACCATAGTCGTTTTTTTCAGCAGCATTCCTTGTCTGTGTTTTACGGTTAACGATCTTGAATATTTAAAGATTGTCTGTATCCATAGATCAATGTAATTGATCTATGGATGAGTTATTGTAGTTACCCACTGGGTGACAGGTGGTTGCATAATTCACACTTTACCTGGCGACCTTCCTATGTCGGGTAAGAATGCCGCCAGCAGACCAAGCAACGGCAGAAAAGAACAGACCTGATAGACAAAATCAATGCTATAGATATCTGCTAACCGTCCCAGTACCGCCGCGCCTATACCACCCAGCCCAAAAGCAAGTCCGAAAAACAATCCCGAGACCATCCCGATTTTACCGGGAAGCAGATCTTGTCCATAAACCAGGATAGCTGGAAACGCCGATGCGAGCATCAGGCCGATAATAAAGGTTAACGGTCCAGTCCAGAACAGATTGACATAGGGCAACATAAGAGTGAATGGAGCAACGCCCAGAATCGAGCCCCAGATGACCCGCTTGCGACCGATTCGATCTCCTATCGGTCCTCCCAGGATAGTTCCAAGCGCAACACCAAACAGAAACACGAAGAGATGAATTTGCCCTGCTTTAACTGAGATATCGAATTTATGCATCAGAAAAAAGATATAATAGCTGTTCAGGCTGGCCAGATAAAAAAACTTCGAAAACAACAGTACCAAGAGAATTACCATAGGCAAGACAACGGTACGAACTAAGACCTTCGGCTGAACGACCGCATGCAAATTGTTCCGTCGCTTTTCTTTTGACTGCTTCTGCTTATACCAACCGCCGACCCGCCATAAGACGATTATAGCCAGTAATGCGACAAGTGAGAACCATGCCAGGCTCTGTCGACCCTGAGGAACGACAATCAAAGCCGCCAGCAGCGGCCCTGCTGCTGTTCCGGCGTTACCGCCAACCTGGAATATTGACTGGGCCAGGCCGTATTGTCCGGCCGACGCCATTCGAGCAACCCTTGAAGATTCGGGATGAAATATTGAGGATCCCATGCCGACAAGACCGACAGATGCAAGCAGCAATCCGTAACTTGGGGCCGAGGAGAGAAGAAGCAGCCCAATCAAGGTAAATCCCATACCGATTGGCAGCGAATAGGGTTTTGGGTGGTGATCCGTATACAATCCGACTGCCGGCTGCAAGAGCGATGCGGTAATCTGATAGGTCAAGGTGATTAAACCGATCTGCGTGAAATTGAGCGAGAAGCTGTCCTTGAGTTGGGGATAAATTGCTGGAATGAGAGATTGAAGCATATCGTTCATAAAATGCGATACACTAATTGCGCCCAATACCTTCAGACCTATTCTCTCCTTCCCTTCAGGCTGCAACACATTGATCTTGGTTAAGCGGTTGTTCATCGTCTTGCTATTCCTTTTTGATTCGAAAGATTACCCGTAATGAATAACTTATATGCGCATGAGTATTTGGATACAGGATTTACGTCTAAAATGTAATAACTCGGGGCAAAGGTAATTCCTGTCGCGCCTATCGTACATCCTTAATTGTGGCGACACGCAAAAATGATCGCCAGGACCGGCAATCAAGACAACATGCTGATCGAAGACCTTCCTGAAGATAAAGATGTTCGGTCTTGTTTCTGTGGTAAAATTGCTATGCAAATGTGGTATGATATGCACGATAGAAGCGACAATAGAACATGAACGAGGTGACTTCGAATGGTATGAATTTTTTTCTGGACACACTTGTTTCTCTGCCTCTAAAGGCATAAAAAACTCTATTTCATTTTCTGAGTCTTTTCTAACGACTTCAACGTGGACCCCCTACTGTCCAAAAAAGAATTAAATGAAATAACAAAGCCTGGGCGCCGAAAACAACTCGAGGAGCTTGAGAAATGCGGGTACTTCTGATATCGGCAAACACGGAAACGATCAACATGCCGGTTTTGCCTTTGGGGCTTGTGTGCGTGGCCGAAGCTGTCAAGAATGCAGGTCATGAGATCAAACTGGTTGATTTGATGGATGAGTGCGATGGTAATCCGGTTCTACAAGGCGTCATCAATGAGTTCCAACCTGAAATCATTGGGATCTCAGTGAGAAACATCGACGACCAGTGTATGGAAGGTACTCGATTCCTTTTAGAATTAGTAAAAGAATTAGTAAACGAGTGCCGAAAATCGACGGATGTATCAATTATTTTAGGAGGAGCTGGATACAGTATTTTTCCGAAAAGTGCCTTGGAGTATCTCGGAGCTGATATGGGTATTCAAGGGGAAGGTGAGCTTGCCTTTGTCACTCTATTAGAAAGACTGAGACGTAAAGAAGATTATTCTGAAATCCCAGGGCTGTATCTATCCGGGCAGAATGTTCACAACCCAGTGCGATATGAGGATAATTTAGATGAGTATTTTTTACCTCTTCTGAACTTTCATCAACACCCCCTAACCTCGAGCCAGAAGCAAACGTTATGGGTTCCCTTTCAGACCCGACGTGGATGTTCGTTGAATTGCAGTTATTGTTCAACGGCAACCATTGAAGGACTGAACGTTAGAAAACACTCTCCGGGAGTCGCTGTTGAAGCGCTTCTCAGGCACGTCGAAGCTGGATATGATCAGTTTTTCTTTGTCGATAACATTTTCAACCTGCCCCTTTCCTATGCAAAAGAACTCTGTACCCAAATCACCAAAGCTAATTTGCATATATCCTGGCGCTGTATCCTTTATCCTTGGCTGGTGGATGAAGAACTGGTCGAAAAGATGACAGAAGCTGGTTGCAAAGAAGTAAGCATAGGATTTGATAGTGGTTCTGAAACAATTCTACGAGCAATGAACAAGAAATTTCTACCTGATGACGTCCGCAGGATCTCAGATTTACTCAAACGTTATAGTATCCGAAGGATGGGATTCTTGTTGCTGGGCGGACCTGGTGAGAGCAAAAAGACTGTTGAAGAAAGCCTTACTTTTGCGGATTCTCTCGACCTCGAAGCCATGAAAGTGACTATGGGTATACGAATCTATCCTTATACTGATCTTGCTCGAACAGCAATTAATGAAGGAGTTATCGAGCCAGACGATGACCTCCTCTTCCCCAAATTCTATATAGCACCAGGCTTGGACGAATGGTTGCGAAAAACCGTGAAGATCTGGAAGAAGACACGGCCTAACTGGCTATAATTAACACCCACGAGCATACTTACGTTTTAATATTGCAAGCCACCTACCTATTTTGGAGAATAGCGACACGTAGACGCAAATGGTTTAATCCTCCTTTTTTTCCGGTCAAGTTCTTTTGCAGTAACCCTCATACAACGTGGAAAGTTGACCTGAAGTCACGTTAAGACCAAACTCCTGCATAAGAATTACATCCAGATGATCTTTTGATGAAACCTCCGTAATCGCGGTTTCTCCTCCTCGAATACAATGAAATTCGCCATTTCTCAGTAATCGAACGTCATCATAAGATTTTTTTGAGACAACAAGATTATTAACAAATTTCGCATCAGGGTGTGTTGATGAGTAATGATGCCCACACAGACAATCGGCTTCTGTATACATTCCGTTATCAAAACTATAGAGGGTGAACCATCCATCAACTTCCTTTAGTTGTAGAAGATAACGTCCCTGGTCAGGTTGAATTATACGATATACTGCATCACCCTGGTCTTGAGGTTTATCCAGATCGAGCAGCAAGGGTTCCCGTGGGCACAATGGTCCAAACCCCACATCAACGAGGTAATTGTTGCCTGCAAGGGCTACCCTTGTGATTCTGTGGGTTCTTGGAACATCAATATTGCGATTATGAAGTACTCTTCCTAAAATAATATCACAATGAAATCCAAAGAAATTCAGGATCTCGAAAAATACTTTATTTTGCTCAAAACAGTATCCGCCACGTCTTTTCGTGACAACTCTATCAAATAAAACTTGGGTTTCAAGAGAAAGATTTTCGTGTAGCAGCACGCCAAGGTTATTAAAAGGAAAGTTACTCAGATGGGCATTTTGTAGTTTTTTTATGAATGTAATTGAGACTTCAGGCTGCATTACCGAAACGCTTGCAAGGTAGTCGCTTATATTATTTTCTCCCAGCATAGAGGTATCTCATTTAACATAACTCATCACCAGCAGTCCCTTTATCCGATCAGACCCCTTCGCATGGCCTACGACAGCTCAATGGCTTGATTGAACGATGGAAATACTGGTCGAACGATCACTGATCCGGGTTCCGCGGTCGCCCCCTGCGTTTCGGTTTAACGATTACACATTGCCAATGGATTATGACCAAAATTCGATTCTGCTTCCTTCAGGATCGTAAACATAAAACGCCCTTGCTCCCCAAATAGCCTTTATCGGGGTGGGGGCGACCCGTAACTCCATCAAGTGAGTGTGCGCACTATGAATATCATCTACCTGAAAACATACGGTAATCCCTTTGCCGCCACCGCTCTTGATTGAAGCCCTCTTTTCGTTGGCAATACTTAATCTTGCACCACTGTTTAAAGAAAACTCGACAAACCAATCATTTGCAAAATGGATATCAAGTTTCAGTGCATCTCGATAGAAGGCAACTGTCTCCTCCCACTTTTCACAGTAGAGTATGGTATTTGATGATTTTATTTGCACAATTACATTCCATCAAAAGGTTTTATTCAGGAGAGTGGGTTAAAGTCGTTCTGCTTTGGGAAACAGGATATTGTTTTCAAGATGCACATGCTTGTGCAGGAACTCGTTTGAGTGCCGGGAAAAAATCTGCTTCCTCTTCCTTGAGGTGGGTCGTCAACTCGGCGGTAATTTTCTGAAAGATCGCCGCGATCTCGATCACCTCGGGATGGTTGTTGCCATGGACATTGGCGATCTTTTGGGCGTATCCGTTTATCATCTCCATATTATCTTTAAGATAGCCATGATGGACATTGACGATATAGTCTATCAAAAACGATATCTCCCAGCAGGCGAAATCCTGGCTGCGCTCGACCGGTTCACTTTTTAGTGCCTCGAGTTCTTTCGTGAGCACAGCAAGGACGAGGCCCTTATCTTTACAGATTGTCTGGAGCGCAATATTTCCGCCACAGCAAAAATCGATTCCATGGGATTCAAAAACTGCCGAGGTCCGGTAATCTTCGGCAACAATCTCGCCGATAGTTCTGTTCGATGCTGTCATTATTTGACCTCCAGTGAAAAAATTGTCTTCAGGTGCTAAAACCAGAATTCCGGGTACTTCCGGTTCTTGGGTATATTGTTAATAATAAGGGCAATTATGAGCATGACAATCGCCCCCAATGCGGTTGGTATCAAAACATAGAGGTAGCCGAGATTATGGACGCTGTCGCCGCCGATAACCGCGATTAAAGCGGTAGCGCCGCCTGGCGGGTGCAGGGTTCCGGTGAGATGCATTACGGCAATGGAAGTGGAGACGGCCACGGCGGCTGCCAGCCAGGGTTGCCCACCAAGCAACTGCACGGTTGTCACCCCTATGATAGCGGAAAGAATATGGCCGCCGAGCAGATTCCTCGGTTGGGCGAGTGGGCTGCGAATGGCGCCATAGATGAGGACCGCCGATGCTCCGAACGAGCCGATAATCAGCATCATGCCGGTCTGATCAAGGATCTTGTAATGGATGAAAGCAACCGCAGCCAGGCCCAAAAAACTGCCGATCCAGGACCAGAGGACTTCCGGCAGGCGAACTCTTGGCGGACTTTGTCCACCGCCCTTCATTTTTTGCAGGTAGTTCATGATTTCGGCCTCTCCCGTAAAGCGTGATAGGAATGCGCCAGATCGGACCGGGTGACGATGCCGATGGGTCGCCCATCGCCATCAACAACCGGCAGGCGGTTAATCTGTCGCTCAGCAAAAAGAGTGGAAATGGCGCCGATGGTAATCTCCGCACCGGCGGTTATCGGCGGTTTGGTCATAATATCGCCCACTGTCCTGTTGCGTAACCTGCCGATCATGCAACTTTTGCTGTTTAAGCAATGCGTAGCAATCTGCATAAAGGAGGGAGTTTGACCAAAACCCATCTCTTTCAGGAAATCTTTTTCGGAAACAACCCCGACCACTCGGCCTTCACTATCGACAACAGGTCCGCCTGATATTTGTTTTTCAGCAAGCATATGGGCGGCGTTTACCAGGGCCATTTCCTGCTCAACAAAGAGTACCGGCTTGCTCATAATCTTGCCGGCCGTCATACTGTCTAACAACCGATTTATCGCGAGAGTATAGGCGGCTCGATACACTTCTTTAAAGTCACCGGGGGTGATGTCGATATAGCCTTCAATGGATTTCATTGCCTCGATCACATCGAACTCAGAAATTTCCACAGGAATAAATTCTCCGCCGGGTGTCTCTTGCATATGTTCCTCCGCTGTTGATGCCAATTCTTCTCTTTCGCCGATGCCGCAATAAAATGGTACCGTGGTATTCAGTATAACAATGTTTCACATCAGGTAATTGACTTATGTCATAGCCTCCGCAGGAGAACGACTCATGCCGATTCCCGGAAATCTATTGACCACGGCCATGGCCGTCATGCCGCAGACAGATGTGCCGCAGGCACTTGATCTGGCACTCTCTCTGGACGTCCCCTTTTGGCCGAAACTACCGAATTTTAGCTATTACGAAGATATGTACGTTCAGGCCGCCGAGCATTTTCCCGGCATCGTGCTGAATGTGGAAAATAAGACGCTGCGCTTTGCAATGGATAAGTTCATTGATGAATTTGAAGATACGATGAGCCGGATGGATGATCCGGCGTATTTTGATATCAGCGAACAGTATTCTGTCGTCTATCATGATTTTTTTAACAAGAGATCTTGCCGATCGGGTTGCTATTGGCGGCCAGCTCACCTGCCAGTTTCAAAGTGGCGGCAATATTGCGGGAAAGCGCGCGAAGGTTGGCAGCGGCGTTGGTCAATGCTTCTTCCATGGTGCAGATCTGATTGAGTATGCTAAACACCGCATCGAGGCCATAATTATGAACGACACCGACATCGCTTGACAAACTCCCAGCAATGCCGATAACCGGTATACCGTACCTTCTGGCCACCGATGCTACCCCAATAGGAGTTTTGCCATGGATGGACTGACTGTCGATACGGCCCTCTCCGGTAATCACCAGATCAGCACCCATGACAGCAGGTTCCAGCCCGACTGCTTCCATGACGATTTCGATGCCCGGTCGCAGCGTTGCACCGAGGAAGGCCAGCAGCGCCGCGCCCATGCCGCCTGCGGCTCCCGCACCCGGCTTCGCATCAACCCGCAACCCTACGTCCCGACTGATCAACTCGGCAAAGTGGGCAAGGTTGTTATCCAGTCTTGCCGCCACTGCCGCAGACGCACCTTTCTGCGGGCCGAAAATGTAACTGGCCCCTTTGGGTCCGGTTAACGGATTATTCACATCACAGGCAGCTTCAATCCTGGAGGCTTTCAGTCGTGGATTCATACCGCTGACATCGATACGATCCAGGTGGGCCAGATTGCCACCTCCGGCATCGATTTCAAGACCGTCGCGGTCGAGCAGTTTAACCCCGAGGGCCTGAAGCATGCCTGCTCCCCCATCGTTAGTTGCGCTGCCGCCGATACCGATGATGAGATGACGTGCGCCAGCATCCAGAGCGGCCGCAATCAGCTCCCCAGTGCCATATGACGTTGTTTTCATCGGGTCGCGACGGCTGGGAGCAACCAGGCACAAGCCGCTGGCTGCAGCCATTTCGATAAATGCAGTTTTTCTATCCCTCGTCAGACCATATAAGGCCTTGACCGTTTCGCCCAAAGGGTCGCTTACATCCACTTCCACAAGGGAGCCTCCAGTGGCGGCAACCATGGCCGCAACAGTCCCCTCACCGCCGTCGGCCATTGGCAAAACGCAATACTCCGCATCGGGCAGCACCTCGCGAAAACCAGTTTCAATTGCTTTCGCTGCCTCAAGCGCCGACAGGCTTTCTTTAAAGGAATCAGGAGCAATGACAATTTTCATGGTATAGGACCTTTCTTTTTTGCCGGCAGTGGTTTTCGGGGCCGTAATCGCCCCGCAATCCACCCGCTTGATTGCGCTATACTATTTATGCACCCAAGCGCGGTGGCCCCATCCATGATCCACCACGCGTCATTAACCGGTAAAGTTCTGTTCCCGGTGTTTTTCGGCGATAGTCGCCGCCAGCTCATCCAAAGCCTGAAAATCACTCTCTGAAGGCACTCCTTTACAAAGGACCGGCGTTATGACTTCTGCCTTGAGGTTGGGGATCATTGCTGCAAGGGTTTCTACCGTCTTGCCGCCCCAGCCGTAGGAACCTATAATTGACAGAAATTTAGTGTTGGGCCGCAGGGCATTGGCCAGAAAAGCAGCATAGGCTGCGTAAGGATGGGGGCCGGCCAGAACGGTGGGGGTGCCGATGACAATCGTCGCGGCGTCAACTAGGGCCATTGCCAGTTTACCGATATCGGTTACGGTCAGATTAAACTGTTCGACTTTCACCCCTTTTTGTACCAGGGCGGCAACCAGATGATCAACCATCAGTTTGGTGCTATGGTGCATGGATACATAGGGTAAAACCACCGTGTTGCGTGGTGCACCCACGGTCCAGTCGTTATAGGCATCGAGGATCAGGGCCGGACGCTGATATATCTGCCCATGGCCCGGTGCGATCATCTCGATATTGTAGGCGTTAAGTTTTTCCAGGTTCTTTTTGATGACTGCACGAAAGGGCATCATGATCTCGGCAAAGTAGCGTTTAGCTGCTTCATAGACCCGCCCTTCATCGGTTACAAAAAGATCACTTGTCGCAATATGCGAACCAAAAAAATCGCAACTGAACAAAATCTTATCTTCCTCTAGATAGCTCACCATGGTTTCCGGCCAATGAACCCAGGGAGTGTAGATAAATTTCAAGGTTTTCCCACCAAGAGAGAGTGTTTCCCCATCAGCGACGGTCATAAAACATTCTTCAGATATCGGCATTAAATCGAGCAGCATTCCTTTGGCTTTTGGGGTTACAATGAGCTTTGCCGCAGGATATTTTTGCAAAACCAGCTGAAGCGTCCCGGAATGGTCTTGTTCGGCATGTTGTGAGACGATATAATCAATTTTTTCAATGCCTTCGAGTTGGCCCATCAATTCCTGGGCCATTGAAGGATCATTGGTGTCGATCAAGACTGTCCTGTCACTTCCCTCGATGAAATAGGCGTTATAGCTTGTGCCGTCCGGCAGAGGGATGAGGGAATCAAAGAGACGGCTGTCCCAGTCGACTGATCCCATCCAGTAAATACGGTCTTTTATTTTTCGCTTGAACATGTTGCACCTTCCTATTTTGAGGGTGATTAGTAATGGGAGATACTCTAAGCTGGGAGTATAGCACCAAGAACAAAAGATAGCCGTTGCTTTCTGATGTGTCATTGCGCCGGCGCAATTACCGACTATGGATATGCATAATGTTGCAGAGATGATTTTTACCTAAGGCGCCTTGTCACTACTTGACGCAGTGCGCCTGGCGATATATCCCTTATGATTAACGTGATAAACTGCCACTGGGCTCGGAGGTGAAACCCTCTTGAAGCCATCTGTCGTCCAATCATCCTTAACAAGAGTAAAATATTGGTAACCAACCTGGAGCAGCAACTGGAGCAATTGGCCAAGAAGGGGACCAGTGTATTTTTGCGGGGGGCCTTGCGGGGCATTGAAAAAGAGGGGCTGCGGGTCGATCTCTCAGGTACGCTGTCGCAAAAAGATCATCCTGCAGGCCTCGGTTCGGCTTTAACCAATAACACCGTTACCACCGATTTTTCCGAAGCCCTTCTCGAATTCGTCACCCCGGTGTTCGCCGACACCGCAGAGACCGTGCAGTTTTTGGAAAATCTCCATCGTTTTAGCTATAGCCAGCTGGGCGATGAGCTGATCTGGGCAGGCAGCATGCCCTGCCATATAGCCGATGCCGCGTCAATCCCCGTCGCCCGCTATGGTTCCTCGAATATCGGTCAGCTCAAACATATATACCGGGTAGGACTTGAGCATCGTTATGGCAAAATGATGCAGATCATTGCCGGTATTCATTATAATTTTTCGCTGCCTGATGAATTTTGGCGCGCCTTGCAGCAACAGCAGGGGAACTTTGAACCGTTGCAGGTATTTCGCTCGTCTTCTTATTTCAAGATGATTCGCAACTTTCGACGGAATTCCTGGCTGCTTTACTATCTCTTTGGGGCCAGCCCGGCGCTGGATGCTTCCTTCTTATCCGGCAAAACACATTCCCTCTCTGCCCTCCACAACAGCACGCTTTATCTGCCCTACGCCACCTCGTTGCGCATGAGTGGTCTCGGGTATTCGACTGCGGCGCAATCGTCTCTCAATATTTGTTTTAATCAGCTGCCAACTTTTATCGCCTCGCTTGATAAGGCAATTCATACCGTCTATCCACCCTATGAAAAAATCGGCGTCAAGGTCGATGGGCAATATCGTCAGCTCAGCAGCAGTATCCTGCAGATTGAAAATGAATATTACAGTGATATCAGGCCAAAACGGAGTGCCCATTCGGGAGAAAAACCACTGGCGGCCCTCAGGGCAGATGGTGTCGAATATGTCGAGGTTCGACTTTTAGATATTAATCCATTTCTGCCGGCTGGTATTGATACCTGCCAGGCACAATTCATCGACGCTTTTCTCCTTAGCTGTCTGTTGATGGATGATGCGGATCTCTCTCCGGCTGAATGTCGGATGGTAAGCGACAATCTGCATAAAGTCCTGACAGCAGGGCGTGAGCCCGGTCTCTTGCTGGCCACTCCACGGGGCGAAATTACTCTTACTGTCGCTGCTGGAATACTGCTTGATAAGATAAAAATGAGTGGAGAACTTCTGGATCTGGTATATTTGACCAACCAGTACAGCGATTCGGTAGAGGTCCAGAAGGAGAAATTGGCCGATCCGGCCATGACACCTTCCGCCCTGATACTGGATAAATTGGAAGAAAGTGGTATGGAATATGCCGAGTGGGTGGTGCAAAAAAGTCGGGAGCATCGGCAAAGCTTTCAAACTCTGACTTCGGATACAGCAATTTTGCGGAATCTGACGGTGACGGCTGCAGAGTCACACCGGCAACAGCAGCAGCTCGAGGCGGCGGATTCACTCGATTTTGATACGTTTCTCGCCGCATATCTGGCCCAATAACGGAGGAATATCAATGGAAGTAGAGAAACGCGTCATGAGCGAAAAACCCCTTAATGCCGAAACGCCGAAGCGTTATCTGCGGTCATGGATTACCGCCAATAAGGCTTTTTTTGACCGGAACCAGGGTGAAATCCCCGAGCATGAAATTGATCTGACGCAGTGGACGCTTACTATCGGCGGCAATGTTGCAATACCGCTGATTATCGATTACGAGACGCTGCTGCGCATGCCTAAGGCAACTGCCGCCAACACCCTGGAGTGTTCCGGAAACAGTCGTTCGCTGCTTGCTGAAAAGGCGTCGGGCAATCCATGGACCATCGGCGGCATCGGCAATGCCGTATGGGGCGGGGTATGGCTGAGGGATGTTCTGCTGCAGGCGGGTGTTGCGCCGGATGCCCACCATGTGGCCTTTGAAGGTTTTGATAAACCGCTGGGTAAGGCACAGATTAAATTCATCCGCAGCATTCCCATAGAAAAGGCGCTGTCCACGACCATGCTTGCCTATGAAATGAACGGAGAGCCCCTGCCGTTGAAACACGGTTTTCCCCTGCGCGGCCTGGCGCTTGGCTGGGCCGGAGCCAGCTGCGTTAAATGGCTGAGCAAGATTACCCTGCTGCATGAGCCCTATGAAGGGTTTTTTATGGACAAGGTCTACCGGATATATGATAAAGGTCAGGATCCTAAAAGCGGCGAGTCGGTAACCGGGCTGAGTTTGAAATCGATTATTACCCAGCCGGAAGGCGATGCGCTGTTCCCGTGCGGCGATATCACCGTTCTCGGTGCTGCCTATGCCGGGGAAGAGAGAGTCACCGCAGTCGAAGTATCAACCGATAACGGGGCAACATGGCAGCCTGCGACGTTCATCGGGCCCAATGAACCCTTTGCCTGGCGGCAGTGGCAGTATGTGTTCACCGCTGCGCAACCGGGCGAGTACACGCTGTTATCCCGTGCCACAGACGACAACGGGACCAGGCAGCCGATGCAGGCCAACTGGAATCCCCTGGGATATTTTAACAATGGGATTACCGAGCACAAGATCATCTTTCGCGTCCAGTAACTTTTTCGATACATCTCGTAGAAATCCTGGATCTAATATGGCTAAGTAAAAAGCTTCATATTCGCAACAACGATGAAGATGAAGCTTTTTATGATGCCATCAGCCTTCTTTTTCAAAATCGTCTTTAGCAGCGCCGCAAACCGGACACATCCAGTCGCTTGGCACGTCTTCCCAGGCAGTACCGGGGGCGACGCCGTTGTCGGGATCGCCTTTCGCCGGATCGTATACATAGCCGCAAATAGTGCATACCCAGTTGTCCATAGTTTTCTCCTTGTTTTGCTGGTTAGAAACTAGAGTTTGGTTGTTGTAAGAAAATGAGCTCTTCTTCGGTTGAAGTCCTGCCCAGAATGGCATTTCTATGGGGATATCGACCAAATCTGTCGATGATCACCTTGTGTTTGATTTCCCATGTCAGGCCGGATTCGGTACCGTGCGAGCGGTAAAGGTGTTCTGCAACCTGATGGATTTTGGACGATTCACTATGCATATAGGGCAGGTAGATAAAACCGCGTTCGGTTTGCGTAAGCTGGATGTCGATGCCGAGTTTTACAGCTTCCTGGGCGAGGACCAGGGCCATCTGATCGCTCGCAAAGGCAAGTGGCGAGTCGCGAAACATATTTCTTGAAAACTGATCCAGGACAATAATCTCAGCCAGCCTGCCCTGGGCGTTTTCTCGCCAGGCAAAGAGTTCGCAGCGCACCGCCATTGCGTGGATATCGGTAAATCTAGCAACGATCAACTGGTCGAGTTGTTCATCTTTGGCAAACCATTTTGCCGGCTCGATCTCTGTAAACCAGAATTTCAGAACATCTTGATACATAGTGTTATGCCGATCTGTACATTGGATGATAAATTTTAGGAGCGAAGTGTGCTCCTGAGGCGGTTGTAATGGGAGTTTTTACGACACCTACAGAATATAGTTGGGAATGGCAATCATGCAATGAAAAATTGGTCATCTCCGTCGGCTATTTTTCCCCCACTGTTTGATTCCGCCTTTCCAGGTATTATAGTCTCTCAGGCGGGCTGGTTAGGATGGTGTCCATGCAAATCCAGCTTTCGGCTGAAAGGGTATTGTCGGACTCATTTTAATAGCCCGGAAAACTAAGGTTATGGGTTATTCATATAACGGGAGGCGCATTATGAAAGTTGATAAAATTCTTCTGCCGTATGACGGTTCAAGCTATTCGGTAAATGCCGCGAAATACGCGCTTGATCTGGCGAAAATGTTCGGTTCTCACGTCACTATCGTAAATTGCTATGAATGGCGGGGCAATATGCCGGAAGTACCGGAACTATTAGTTAAGGACCTGCAGGAAAAACTGCAGGACGAGGCGGCAGACGTCCTAAAAAGAGTTGAGGGCATTTTCGAGGGGCAGGGCGTTGACTATACAATTGAGACTCTTTCAGGCCCTGCCGGTTATGTCTTGGCCAAGCTGGCTAAATCCAAAGAATACGATCTGATCGTCATGGGCTCGCACGGTCATTCCGATATCGCCGGATTGTTTCTCGGCAGTGTTACCCACAAAGTGCTCAATACTATTTACTGCCCGGTACTGGTCGTTCCATGATTGGGGGGACGGATGGGGTGCTTATCGCTTTAAACAACAGTTATCGCTCTTTTGCGCGGGAGACCATGATGAAACAGATTCTTATTTTCGCTGCGGCGTTCAGCCTCTTATCGCTATTCAATGGCTGCATGATGAAACAAACTCATCTGCCGATAGATACAGCAAGTGCCGTTCCCGGAACGGAAGTCTCCAGGCAGGGAGAGAAATTAGCTTTAGCGGGCACCGGTATAGCCGTTGGCCAAAAATTGCCGGATACCATCCTTATCGATGCTGCAACAATGAAACCAGTCAACCTGAACGACTATCAGGGCAGCATTTTATTTCTCAGTATTGTGCCGTCGATCGATACCAAGGTCTGCGAGGCACAAACCCATTATCTCGGCGAGCAGGGTGATGAACTGCCGGCAGTGGTGAAGCGGATCACTATAAGCAGAGACACGCCATTCGCCCAGGTACGATTTGCTAAAGAAGCAAATCTGGAAGACATCCAATATCTGTCAGATTATAAAGAAGGTGCATTCGGCCGGTCGATTGGTCTGCTCGTTGATCGATCGCGATTGTTGGCGCGGTCCGTTATTCTTGTCGATCGACAGGGAATTGTGCGATATATCCAGGTAGTCCCGGATATCAGCCACCTGCCGGATATGGAAGCTGCCTTTACCCGGGTTACCGAACTGGCTGAGCACTCCAAATAGCAGGATAATTGCAGTGATAATCGGTTAGGTCCTGGCCATCGACACGTTCAATTTCGACATACTGGAGAAAATTATGGGTATTCATGTCAACGGTATTTTCAGCTTAATTATTCTTGTTGCCGATATCTGGGCAATTGTCAACATTATGCAGAGTGCGGCGAGCACCGGGAAAAAAGTGTTATGGACGGTGATCGTCCTGCTGCTCCCGATCGTCGGTCTTATCGCCTGGTTTTTTCTGGGTCCGAAGTCCGGCAGATAGGCGCCGTGTCAACGGGCCAAAAACGCGGCTTTTTATAAACTGATACTTCAAACCATGGCCGATGTATGAAAACGAAAATCATTATCTTCCTGGAGATACTCCGCGGCAGTTTCTGGTTTATTCCGGCGCTGATGGTAATTGCGGCAATGGTCATCGCCTTTTCTATGGTCATTCTTGATCGGCATCTCAGCATAGATACGCTGCGTTTTTACGGCTTTATGTACGCGACCTCGCCGGAAGGAGCGCGCTCCGTTTTGTCGACCATTGCCGGTTCTATGATCACCGTTGCCGGGGTTATCTTTTCCATCACGATTGTTGCCCTCAATCTGGCCTCTTCGCAGTTTGGTCCCAGGCTGCTGCGTAATTTTATGCAGGACAGATGGACGCAGTTTGTTCTCGGCACCTTCGTCTCCAGTTTTATTTACTGTTTGCTGGTGCTTCGTTCGGTATATACCGTCGGCGAGGATAGTTTTGTGCCGAGCTTCTCCTTTAATTTTGCAGTTCTCCTGGCTTTTCTCAATGTCGGGGTGTTGATTTTTTTCATCCATCATATCGCTACCTCGATTCAGGCGGATGAGGTCATTGCCTCGGTCAGCCGACAACTGCAGCGAGTTCATGGACGCATATTTACCGAGGAGCAGAAACAGGAGGTCGGCGATATTGTCTCTCCCATTGCCGAACTGCAAAAAGAAAATGTTGCCCATTATTTTACTCAAGCTATTGCTGCCCGAAAAAATGGTTATGTACAGGCAATTGTCTTTGATGAACTGCTGCTCGCTGCCATAGATAATAATTATCTCATCCGGGTAATCGTTAAAGCAGGGCAGTTCGTAGTCGACGGCAGCACCCTGGGGATTGTAAGCAGCGAAAAAGAAGCAGACGATACCGCTATGCAACGCCTGGCCGAACCTTTTATAATTGGGGAGCAGAGAACGTCGCAGCAGGATGCGGAGTACTCAATCCATCAGCTGGTGGAGGTTGCCGTTCGGGCGTTGTCTCCAGGTATCAATGATCCCTACACGGCATTAGACTGTATCGATAAATTGGGTGCTGCCCTTTGTTTTCTGACCACCCGCGAATTGCCGGGCGAAAACTGTTTTGATGATGAGGGGAAACTTCGTCTGATTATAAAACCATTCACTTTTGACGGGATGGTAAATGCTTCGTTTGATCAGATTCGGCAATACGGCAGCACCAGTGTTGCCGTAACCATTCGCCTGCTGGAAATGTTGACAATTATTGCCACGCAGACAACTCGGGCTGAGCAGCGGCAGGCGGTCCATCGTCAGGCCAATATGATTTTGCGGACCGCTGGAAAAGTTTTGCAGGAACAAAACGATAAAGAAGATGTGTTGCAGCGATATCAATTGTTGCTGGCAGCGCTCAATGACTTTGGCGAGCCGGAAAATCCCTATGAAATCCCCGCTGGCATACAGGATGATGCCTCGCATGCGTAAGCTTTTTTTTGCCGTGTACATTATCGTCCTGACGAGCTGCCCGAGTATCGCCCAGGATGAAACAAAAACCGGTGCAGTGCCCCCTGCCGACGAGAAAACACCGGTTACCGAAGAGATAAAGGTACAACCCACCGCCAACGATCAGGCGATCAACCAGCGCCTCAGTAAAATACTCAAGGCAACCGGATGGTTTACCGACATCGCCGTCAAGGTCGAGGAAGGAATCGTCTTTCTCGACGGGCGTACTGATTCAAAAGACAAGCGCTTATGGGCCGGCACCCTGGCCGGAAAAATTACCGATGTGGTGGCGGTGGTCAACCGGATAAGTGTAGTCGAACCATCGCCATGGAACATGTATCCCGCAATCAAAGAGGTCAGCCTTCTGTGGGAATCAATGCTGCAGGGGGTTCCGCGATTTGGCCTCGGCTTTATCGTTTTGCTGGTGGTTGTTGTGGTTGCCAGACTCACTGTCTATGGCTTGCGAACGGTGTTGGATAGAAGGTTGAACCCCCTGCTGGCAGATGTGGCGGCCCGGGTTGCCAGCATCCTGTTATTTCTGCTGGGCTTTTACCTGGCCCTGCAGGTCGCCGGCCTTTCCGGCTTGTCAGCGACGGTTCTTGGGGGTACCGGGATTGCCGGGCTGGTGGCAGGTATCGCCTTTCGTGATCTGCTGGAAAATTATCTGGCCAGTATCCTGATCAGTATCCGCAATCCGTTTCGTATCGGCGATCTGGTCGAAATCAGCGAAAATTTGGGCGTTATCGAACGGGTGACCACCCGGGGTACCGTACTCATGAATCAGGACGGCAATCATGTGCAGATACCTAATGCCATTGTCTATAAAAGCATAATCCGCAATTATACCGCCAATCCCAATCGGCGGGAGATGTTTGCGGTTGGCATTGGTTTTGAGAGCAGCGCCTCTCATGCCCAGGAGGTTGCCATGCGGGTATTGAACGAACATCCGGCGGTATTAAGTGAACCCGAAGCGCTGGTGCTGGTCAGCCGACTCGGTTCGGCCACGGTCGATCTGGCCATCTATTTCTGGTATGACGGTTCCGCCTACAATGGTTTGAAAGTGAAGTCATCCTTGATCCGCCTGGTAAAACAGGCCTTTGAACAAGAGCAGATATCCATGCCGGATGAAGCGAGAGAAATAATTTTCCCGAGTGGCGTCCCGGTGCAGATATCGCAATCTTCCGCGCAGGAACCAGCAGTGGAAAAAGCAAGAGAACAGCCGCGGAAAATGGTTTTACCCAGAAACGATAGTCAACAGGTAACTACCGAGGCGGAAGGCAGTCTGGAGAGTGAGGAACTGCAGTTGCGTGGCCAGGCGCGTATGTCTCGTAACCCTGAGGAAGGGGAGAGCCTGCTTAAGGAAGAGCCCGGGCCTGGAGGTTAAAATGGTCGACAAGCAAAAGGAGAAAAAGCTCTCTGAAAACCTGAATCAAAGACGTTCAGTCGATCTTGATCTGCAGAGTTTTCTGGCCAACCTTCCCGGTATGGCCTACCGGCTGCGCTGCAGCAGGCAAAAAGAGTACTGCTTCGATTATATCAGCGATAAATGCCTGCTGTTTTTTGGTCATACCGCTGCGGCAGTAATGCAAAACGCCTCTCTGGTTTTTGAGAGTATCCCTGAGTCTGAGCTTGTCGAGCTGCATAAAGTCTTGGACCAATCCGCCACCCGATTGACGCCTTTTCAGCACGAGCATCGTGTTGTTTCGACCGACAGCCGCAGCTTATGGTTGCAGCAATCAGCTATGCCGCAAAAAACCATGAGCGGTGAGCTGGTCTGGAATGGGATAGCACTGGATATAACCGATCTTAAGGTCGCCGAAGAATCTCTTCGCCTCAGTGAAAAAACCCTGCTTAAAGCACAGCGGGTCTGCAAAATTACCAGCTGGCGGATCAGATTGGGGGAGCGGACTGATCCTCAATCGGAGCCGGAGTTTTTGTATTTTGGCCTTAAAGATGGGGCGAGCCAGATAAGTTATTCCGAGTTGAGCAGTTTTATCCACCCGGATGATCGAAGGTTATTCCATGACGCCATGGAGAAAGCCCAGAATGAGCATACCGGTTTTGACCTCGAGCTCCGCACGATGGACAACACAGGCCAGCCGAGCTGGGGGCATCTCGTCGCCGATATTGTCCGGGACGGAAATGGCAATTTTTTCGAACTGATAGGGACAATGCGGGATATAACGGCTAACAAAACAGCTGAAAGGGAAAGACTGAGAGATAATGAAATTGCTGAGCAACGCTACCGCTCGGTGGTCGAGGACCAGACGGAAATCATTTGTCGTTTTACGACGGATGAGACAGTTTTATTTGTTAACGAGGCGTGGTGTCGATTTTTTCAAAAGGATCGGCAGGCGTTTGTCGGCAAAAGCTGGAAATCGATCGCCTATGAGAAGGATATTCCCAAGATATTGCAACAGCTAAGCATTTTGTCGGTGGAAAATCCGGTCATGGTCAATGAGAACCGGGTCTATAAAGGAGATGGCAGCCTCTGTTGGGTGCAGTTTGTTAATCGAGGCATTTTTAATGCCGAAAATACCTTAATCGAGATTCAATCGGTGGGGCGTGATATTTCTGATTTTAAACAAATTCAGAACTCCCTGCAGCAGAGAGACACTGAGCTGCGGCAAAAAAATGCCAAGCTGGCCAGATTAAATATTGCCCTGGAGGTAGTCGTCGACCAGAAAAATGCGCAGTTGGATCACTTGCGTTCTGATATTATTCATCATTATAACCAGTTTGTCCGGCCTTATATGCTCGAGTTACAGGAGAGTTGTCACGACCAGCACAACATTCAGTATCTTAAATTGATTGAGCAGGGCATGCAGCAGATGCTCTCGCCCTTTTCCAAGATGATGCTGACTGCAGAACACAATTTTACGCCGATGGAACACAGGATCGTCAGTTTCATTGCGGCAGGAATGACCATCAACATGCTGGCTAAAGAGTTGCAAATATCCCCGCATACGGTAAAATACCACCGGAAAAACATCCGCACCAAATTAGGTATTCAAAACAAGAAGGTTAACCTGCGCAGCTATTTGCTGCAGCTCTCGCAATTGGGAAAAGAGTAGTTTTTGCCCCCCACTTTGCCCTTCTTATTTCCGTCCCTTGGTTTTTTTATAAATAAATTATACTATCTTCTTTAACCTAAGGAGAAACCAGAAGTAACTTTTCCCCCGATTGGGCGGATGCGAACACACTTGTTTTAATTGAGAACAACCTTTCTTGCTATTATGTCCATCCGTCCTCCCCATGCAAATCCTGCTACCGATGAACTTGCCGAGCTGCGCCAACGTCTGTCCGAGCTGGAAAAAAAAGCTGACACCCTGGCGAATGACAACCGCTATCTACGTGAGCTTTATAATGAATCTCCCTTGCCTTATCAGTCTCTTGATGAGAACGGTTGTTTTTTAGAGGTGAACCATGCGTGGCTGAACACTCTCGGCTATAAAAGCGAGGAAGTGCTGGGCAAAAACTTCAGCGAATTTCTCCATCCTGACTGGCGGATACATTTTCGGGAAAATTTCCCCCGCTTCAAGGCCGTCGGCGAAATTTTAGGGGTGGAGTTTGATATACGCAAAAAGGACGGCCGCTTCATCTCCGTTTCTTTTACCGGCAAAATAGGCAAGGACCCGCAGAATCATTTTCAGCGAACTTATTGTCTCTTTCAAGATATCAGCGCATATAAACAGGATGAGGCGGAAAGGCAAGAATTGCAGGAGCAGCTGTTGCAGGCTCAGAAGATGGAGTCTGTCGGCCGACTGGCAGGCGGGGTGGCCCACGATTTTAATAATATGCTGAGCGTCATCCTTGGCCATACGGAATTGATGCAGGAAAATTTAAGTCCTTCCCAGCCTTTTTATGCGCAACTGGAAGAAATACATAAGGCGGCGGAGCGTTCCGCCAAACTCACCCGGCAATTACTCGCTTTTGCTCGTAAACAGACGATAGCACCCAGGGTCCTGAATTTAAATGATTCCGTAATGGGTACCTTGAAGATGGTCCAGCGACTTATAGCTGAGGATATCGATCTTGACTGGCAGTTCGATTCGGGGTTGTGGCCGGTAAAAATGGATCCATCGCAACTTGATCAGGTTCTCGTTAATCTCTGTGTCAATGCCCGGGATGCCATTCCCGATGTCGGTAAAATAACTATCGGCACGAAAAACACCAGGTTTGATGCCGCCTATTGTGCCGATCACCGGGAGTACCGACCGGGGCAATACATTATGCTGGCGGTAAGTGATAATGGTTGCGGTATGGATGAGAATGTGAAATCGCACCTGTACGAGCCCTACTTTACCACCAAAGAATCAGGCAAAGGGACCGGTCTCGGTCTTGCCACCGTCTACGGTATCGTTAAGCAAAACAATGGTTTTATCAACGTCTACAGCGAACCTGGCAAAGGGACAACCTTTAAGATTTATCTGCCACGATATAAAAATACCGAAATAGTAGAGCAAACCGGGGCATCGGCTGTGATGCCGAGCGGGCATGAAACTATCCTGGTGGTGGAGGATGAGGCCTCGATTCTAACGCTGACTGCGACCATGCTTGAAGGACTTGGTTACAGAGTTCTGCCGGCCGGTACTCCAAGGGGAGCCATCCGGCTGGCCAATGGATTCGATGGGGTGATCAGCCTGTTGCTCACCGATGTGGTTATGCCGGAGATGAACGGCCGCGATCTGGCCAGGCAGATGAAGCCTCTGTTACCCAACCTTAAAGTCCTGTTCATGTCTGGTTATACCGCCAATGTAACCGTGCAGCACGGCTTGCTGGAAAAAGGCGTTGAGTTTATCGAAAAGCCATTCGCCAAAAAGGATCTGGCGGATAAAATCAGAAGTATCCTGGATCGAGACAAGCAGTAAAAAAGGCCGGAAATTTTTGGATGTGCCACATGGTAACTATCTGCGACTAAAAAAAGCACGCACAGGTGTGCTCCGGCAGTCGTAAAGAAGATTTTTTGCAACACCATCAATTGTAATTGTTGTATCCGGCTTTATATTACACCATATATCAGGCAGGATGCCGGGTGATCGTCCGGCGACCCGGTCAATACAAGGTAACGATGATGTCTTGAACCCTTATGAGGTGGATATGAACACTTCCGACTGGCTGGATCAGCAAGAAGCGGCGAAGGTCGATGTATCACAGATAGAGCTGCCGAAAAATATGTCCTATGATGACGACCCTGATGAAACGATCTACTACCAGGAAATCAAACCCTGCGGACTCTTCTGTACCGAAAATCATCCCTTTGCCACAGTTGAACGTTTTGGCCACTGGTATCTGGCCCGCGGGCAGGACAAACAAGCCGGCATCCATTCGTCGGAAATGAAATGGAAGCTGTTCACCAAAGATAAAGAACTCGCCCTGCAGACGGCCAAGCAGCGCATTGAATAATACTATCTAAAGGATCGGAGCCCACAAGCCGAGAAATCCCTGTTTCAAACGCTGATATACGGAGCGCCGGCTAAACCTTTGCCGATCAACCCGCATCGAGTCGATGAACAGCTGCTCTATGTAGCTAGCCATGGACTGGCACAGCTCCGGGCATTTGAAAAATATCCCCAGCTCGAAATTTAAATACATTGACCGGGCATCGAGATTGGCTGAGCCCACCTGCATCCAGGTGGCATCGACGATGGTCATTTTCGAGTGGTGCATGCACACATCATATTCATAAATATCAATGCCGGCAGCGAGGAGTTCGTCGTAAAAAGAACGACTGATGTCGACCAGGAACTGGAAATCGCTTTTCTTGGCGATCATTAAACGGACCGTGACCCCTCTGGCGACGGCGATCTGCAGGGCACTGATCAACGCCGGATCAGGCACGAAGTATGGGGTAAACAGATCCAACTGTCTCCGGGCATAATTGATAATTGCCAGCAGGCTGGTGAGTGCCAGACCATAGTTGGCATCCGGACCGCTTTCGATGATAACTGCCGGATATCTGCTATTGGGTTGCCTGGTGGTGTTAGTTTGCCGGTGGAGGGGAATTTCCTCCTCCGTTGCAAAATACCAGTCACGATGAAAAACTTCATCGAGATGGTGGACCACATCACCCTCGATTTTGACCTGCAGGTCTTTCCACTCGCCGATGGTTGTGTTAAGGCCCTCGTATTCCTCACCGATATTAATGCCGCCGATAAAAGCGAGGCGACCGTCGATCACCTGCAGTTTGCGATGATTCCTGAGATTAAAAAAGTAGCGATTGCGGCGGGGGTGGAAAGTGTAGAACCAGGAAAAACGGCCTCCTGCTTCAACCAGAGGCAAGAAAAACCGCTCACTTACTTCTATGGCGCCAATCTCGTCGACCAGGACGCGGACCGCTACTCCTCGCCGCGCGGCATTGACCAGTTCGGTTAGAATCTTTTGCCCTGTATGGTCGTCGTGCCACAGATAAACCTCAACATGAATAAACTGCGTGGCCTCCTGAATCGCCTGCATCAAGGCCGGATAGTACTCCCTGCCGTTATAATAAGCGTCAACCTGGGTAAGCGCGGTTACCGGCTGTCGGCAGAGTCGCGACAAGGTCGACAGTACACTCTGCTCCGCCGGCTCAATTCCCGTAAATTCACCGATCATCTCGGCCTTGGTCTGTGCTTGAGAGCGCCGAGAGGCTCGTCGGCGATAACGGCGCCTGCGGAGCCGATCATTGCCGATCAGCAGATACCCGATACTGCCGATGCCGGGAAGAAGAATTATGACGCTGAGCCAAATCAGCTTGGATACCGATCTTTTGCCGGAAAGCAGTACATGCGGAATGATCGCAAGACCGATAGCCTCTAGAGCAATCAGCAGGATGAGCATCGACTTTTTACGCTTCCATCATGGTTAGGAAAAGGAGTGCTCAAAAACGAAATGTTACAGCCAGCTCGTTCATATTAAGGCTGTCATTACTATCATACATATTCCCATTGGACTGGTGAAAAAAAGTATATTCGACACCCCAGTTTTCGCCGAGCAAAATCTGCAGGCCGATTTTACCGGTAAAAAGAAAAGGTCCGCTGAGGTCGTGCTCGCCAAATTCGGTTTGGCCAACCATAAATCCGGCCCCGATACCGGCGAGAATATTGATATTGTGGCGCAGCGATACAATGACCATCGGGGTAGCCGAAAACCTTCCGGTAACGGCATCATCCGGCCCGTAATAGTGGATCAGCGCGGCAGCCAGTTCTACCACGGTAGTTATCTGAATGGTGTCGCCCCAATCGGTGGTATAGGGCAGGGGGTATCGGTCGAACAGCTCATATTGTTCCAGCTGGGTTTGACTGCGCGTCTCCCTGCCGTAGCCAAGGCCAACCTCCGCTGCCGGTAAGGTGTGGGGAAGAGAAACGATACCGCATACCATAAAAAGCAATACAAGGATTTTTTTTGAACTCATGGTCGTCGTTGGTCGAGATTAATTGGTTCGTAATGCAGGCTGTATCCCCAAAGCAGTTTAAAATAACAAATAAAGACCGTTACTCAATAAAGATTTTTATGACACCATCAAAAAATTAAATGTCCTCGAATGTTGTCTATCATCAATGTTGATATTACTATCCTATGTAAAATGCTTACCATAGATACGGGATATCCTGTAGTTGTCCACAGAAGGGCTGGTATTGTGATTAAAGGAGTGAATGCATGGATCGTGCCAAAATGAAGATGTCTGCAGTGCCGCAGGGAAGTGATATGGGGATGCGTGCTATCGATGACGTAACTGCGAGAAACCATGCTCGTTCGGTCCTGGAAAAATCCGAAAAAATGCATCGTCTGTTGGCTCGGGACCTTATCACTGCCCAGGAAAATGAACGAAGAAGTGTGGCACTGGAGCTCCATGACGTCATTGGCGGAAACCTTGGTGCGGCAAAGTATCTCCTGGAAAAATTAAAACTGCAAAAGACGCCGGAACAGGACAGTGACAACCTGGTTATGAAGAAATTATCTGCTTTGATAAGCGATACGATAGATGAAGTACAGCGTTTGTCGAAATCTTTGCGTCCTCCCGGACTCGATGATATGGGCGTACTTGCCGCCCTCAGCTGGCTGGTCCGTAAGCATAATGAAATATATGCCGACATGCCCACGACGCTTAATTGTCTTATTGAGGAAAGTGATATTCCTGTGGTGATAAAAATTGATCTGTTTCGGGTGGCTCAGGAGGCGCTGAACAATGCCGCCAAGCACAGTCAGGCGACGACAATCGAGCTTTGTTTACAAAAAATGGCCGATCAGGTGCTCCTCACCATCACCGATAACGGCGTTGGTCTTGAACCGGAGAGCCTCGATGCGAGTACGACGGATAGAGGTCTGGGAATGCGTAATATGCAGTCCCGGGTCGAACTGTCGGAAGGCACCATGACCATTAGCACTCATGTCGGGGGCACGACGATTAATGCCCGGTGGAATTGCGGCTAGTTACTGTAGCGGTGGGTTTGCTATGTCGGCTGCAGGACCAGGCCCATCTTGATCGCATAAGCTGTCAGCGCTGCAGAATTATGCAGATCGAGCTTGGCCATGAGATTTGACCGATGTTTTTCGACCGTCTTGGCGCTGATATAGAGAAATTCGGCAATCTCTTTATTTTTATAGCCCTCACCGACCAGTTTAAGGATTTCTTTTTCTCTCTTGGTCAGTGCTTTGCCGGATGTGGATGCAGGGGCATTCTTCATTTTGCCGTGCATGAAATTATCAAGCAGAGGCTGGGTAATATGCGGGCTGACATACGGTTTGCCTTGCAGGACAGTATCAATTGCCGTGAGAAGCTCGCTGAAATCACCTTTCTTCAGACAGTATCCGTTGGCTCCCGCACCAAATATTTCCCGCAGATATTCCTCTGTGTCGTGCACAGTCAGGACAATATATTTAATCTTGGGATATTTGTTTTTAAGATCATGGATAACCGAGAGTCCATTCAATTTGGGCATGGAAATATCCAGCAGCATCAGGTCCGGTTGTTCTTGTTGCGCTATATGGATCGCCTCCAGCCCATTGGCGGCCTGACCGATCACCTCATACAGCCCCGTTGACTCCAGCATGGAGCACAAGCCCTCGCGCATGACGACATGATCTTCGGCAACGACTATTCGATACTTTGGCATAATCTTCCACTCCGCAATAAAACCACATGTTTCAACCGGGGTTGTTGGCCGAGGTAAGCGATGCCTCCTGGGCCACTGACTCCGCTGCTTCCAGTCTGAATTTTTGAGTCTGTTCGAAAATAATGGTAATAATCATCAGAATCGGTACCGCCATAAATATCCCGGCGACACCCCACAACCAGCCCCAGAGAATAATCGATAAAAAAACGATGATCGGATTTATGGTGAAAACCCGGCCGACGGTCAGGGGCTGCACGACTTGGCCCTCAAGAATATTGAGAATCAGCAATAAAACAGGCGGCAACACAATATGCGGCATGGTGTCAAAACTGAGCAGCGATACCATGGCAACTATGCCGATATTGATTGCCGGTCCAAGATACGGAATGTAATTAAGCAATGCACCGGCGGCCCCCCAGACCAGTGGATTCGGCAAACCCGTCGCCCAGGTGAGCAGGGTAATGAGGCATCCGAGGACAATATTTATTGCCGTGATCACCAGCAGATAATAACTGATCCGGGTCTGGGCTTCTCTCGCGATCCGGATCAGGGCCAGACTGTGCTTTCTGTTTTCCAGCAGTTTGCCTGCGTCTCGAGCCAGCGTTGTACTGAAGCTGAGCAGGAAATATAACAGCACAATATAGGAAACCAGACCCACTAAAAACGACTGGGTGCTGTCCATTATCCGGTTGAATAAATTGGGCCCTTCCACCACCACAGTCGTGGATTTCTTTTCTTCCGGTTCAACTGCAGCTATCTTCCCGACTTTATTAGTGGCTTCCTGCACATTTTTGATGGATTTTTTTAAAAAATACAGCTTCATTTCGGTCCGTTTCAATTCGACCGGGAGCCGTTTAAACCACATGATCGCAGGCTCGTTGAGGGTGTCGCCGGCAATTACAATAACGAAAAACAGGGAAACAAGAACCATGGCGGCACCTAACCCCCTGGGAATAAACAGCCTTCTACCAAGGAATGCGACAACCGGATTTAGTAAAAAGGAGGTCAGGATGGCTAAGAAGATTGGAATGAAGATCGCCTGAGCTAAATACAAAACTACGAAGATAACGATGACAAAGCTGCCCCAGATGGGGTAACGAATGGTGGGCATTTTCTTTCGACCATCAATTCATTGCTCGATCTTCCGGTGATTCGCCGACATGACTCAATCACCGGAAGACAAGGGGATATTAAAGAGCATCAAAGGTGAATTTCTGACCGCCGAGCGAGAACTCATACATCAAGCCTCCTTTAGCGTGCACAAATGTTACCATGCCCTTGTAGTACTCACTTTTCGCATGGGTTGAGGTCTTTGGCCCAGCTGTTGCTCCGGCTCCGACCCCCCCGGTACCGGCTTCAGCCTCGGCTCCGGCGGTAATGGCTACTGCCTGGGCGGTTGCCCCGAATTCGAAATTACCGGAGGTGAACTCATCGTAAGCCCGCTTGTCTTTAAAGAAAATTATCTCACTGAAGGCCTCGGCGCCAGCCTGCCAGCCAATCGAACCCTCGATGACCGTCGTTCTGCCGGACACGGTTCCTCCCTTGTAGACCTGGCCTTCACCATAGGAGCCGCCGATCACAAAGCCGGCTTTGCCGATAGTGGGAAAGACCGCATAGCCATAGGAGTTGTCAAAAAACTTTTTCACCACTGGTGAGTCTTTAAAGACGTTGATTGTTGAAGAATAATCTTTCACTTCCGCTAAACCAGCGGTGGTCAGACCAAGAAGAAAAAGCATCGAAATTACTATTGATAATTTTTTCATTTTCGTACTCCTCGAGATAGAATTGTTGATTAGGTAGCACTGCTACTTGTGGGCAATAGGCTTATCGGTGAAGAGACACCATACCATCTTAGCAGCTATTTAATAGAGGTATGGGCATTGGCAATGGATTCTTTTATATCCTGCTCGAGGCTTTCAAACCCTATCTTCAGATCCTTCCAGCTTTCTTCGCCGGCTTTCCTGAGATTTTTTAAATTGACCTGTGCAGCGTTCTGCTTGGCTTTAAGGTCGTCCACCTTCTGCAGATGTACTTTTCTTGTTTCGGCATCCGCCTTGCCGGCTCTGGTCTCAAGACTGTCAATCTGCAGTTTCCATTCGTTTAACTGCTCTTCAGCCTGCTGAATATATACGTCTTTCATTTCCATGTGTTCCTCCTGCTTGTTGGGACCGGGAAGCCACGCTGCCCTTTCTTTGCTGTTTAATTCCATGCATGCCCGGACGACGAATCTTTCCCCTGGTACTTTTAATTAAGCATATGCTATGCCAAACTGACGAAAAATACGCTCTGCCCAAATGCCACGGCCATTGTTCGCTTTGTCGTTTACGTAACCAGTCTTCCTTTGCCTGCGACTCCGATGTTGTCCTGTGCGGCAGGACAACATCTTCTGCCAGGGGAATTTCTGCCGACTTTTCTTATCAGAGGTACCGCGATATACGTTATAATAATCGGAAAGGATCGGCCCGTTTGGTCCATATATGATCCGGATACTCTTTGCGCAGTCGTTCATAGGCCTCTTTCAGTTTACCCGGATCCTTAGTCATTTTATACATGGTCACCCCGCATAGATAGATGGCCTCAGGGACATAGTTATTGTGATAGAAGGTCTCCAGCAAACTTTTTATGGGAATAATTGCCGTATCCCACTTCCCCGTATCCAGGCGTACTTTGGCCAGACCGAGGTGCATAACGGCAAGAAAATCCTCGGGATTCAAAAAGCCGATGGTTCGCTGGAGTTCCCGGCCCTGCGGGTTCAAGATGACCATGGTCGGGGTCCAGATATAATGATAATCAGGATTTTCCGGTACTTCAGTGGTGTCATAGCGCAAGGGAACGAGGTAGCTGTCGATGAAAGTGGCCACATCTCGGTTTGCATAGGTAACCGCCTTCATTTGTTGACAACCGATTGATTCGGGATGGTAAAAATCGAGCAGGATCGGTTTTTGGGTCGATTGAGCTTCATCAATCGCCTCTTGGGTATTTGTTTGCCATATTATAGAAGACATGCCGATACTCCTTTGGTTTGTTGGAATATGCCGGGCAGCTCCACTCTTCACGCCCAGAGCGTTCACATGCTGCGGCTTTAAGGGAGAACTTGCAAAATACTTGCCTGATCCGTCGAATCAAGCAGAGGAGTGGCAAACGTCGGAGTCTTTATTCCTGGCATGCTTATTGAAACTCCGTAGTAGAAATCGACCGATCTGCCGGGAATTACGTGATATGAAATCCCTTGAAAATAAATCTCTTTAGCGAGGTGCCATGGAGCATAACCACCAGCACCAGACATCATATAACCGCGCTTTTGCGCTGGGGGTTTTACTGAATGTCTTTTTTGTGGCCATTGAGGCGATCTATGGCATTTCAGCCCATTCCATGGCCCTTATTGCCGATGCCGGCCACAACCTCAGTGATGTTCTCAGTCTGCTTCTGGCCTGGGGGGCCACTCTCCTGGCCACTCGCCCGGCAACGGAAAAAAAGACCTATGGTTTTCGCAAGGCAACCATCCTTGCCTCGCTTGCCAGTGCCATTCTCCTCCTTGTCGCTCTTGGTGGCATCACCCGGGAGGCAATTGGCCGTTTTGCTTCGCCACAACCGGTGGATTCGGTAACCATAATAGTCGTTGCGGCGGCAGGCGTGGTTGTCAATACGCTTACTGCACTATTTTTTTACTCGGGGCAGAAAGACGATCTGAATATAAAAGGGGCCTTTCTGCATATGGCCGCCGATGCCGCGGTATCGGCAGGTGTTGTCGTGGCGGGGGGGATAATTCTCTGGACCGGCTGGTTGCTTATAGATCCGCTGATAAGCATCATGATTGTCGTCGTTGTTCTTTTTGGCACCTGGTCCCTGCTGCGTGACTCGTTTAATCTGGCAATAGACGCCGTTCCGGCCAATATTGATATGCCGGGAATCAAAAACTATCTGATCTGCCAGGACAAAGTGCAGCAGATGCATGACCTGCATGTCTGGCCACTCAGTACCACGCAAACTGCTCTGTCAGTGCATCTGGTGGTCGACGGCGAGCAGCTTGATAACGATTTCCTGACCACAATTCAACAGCGACTGCACGATCATTTCGGTATAGAACATGCCACGATCCAGGTTGAAAAAGCTGGCGATCCCCCCTGTGCGCTCGATGAATGCTGATGGTCGTAAACGGCCCTACCAGGCCAGAGGCTGGTGTTCGCGGAAGAAGCCGCCGGTAGGCCCGTCGTCCGACAGGGTCGCCAGCCATACCGGCGTTGCTGCGGCCTGTTCCGGGGAGACCGGAGCTTGCGGCCCACCCAGGTCGGTGCGCACCCAGCCGGGGCAGACTGAATTAACCAGGATATTCTGCTGCCGCAGCTCTTTGGCCAGAAGAGCGGTGATGCCGTTTAACAGGATTTTCGACAGACGATAGGCGGGCGACTGCACTCCGGTATGAGCCGATTCCGGATTGACGATATCGGCGATTGAACCTAAGCTGCTTGATAAATTAACAATGCGGCCGTATTGATGTCTGCTCATCAGCTGCACACAACTCTGACTCAATAAAAGTGGACCGAGGGCGTTGGTCTCCAGGGTGTTGTGCAGAACTCCAAGCGATAGCTCGAGGATGTCGGTATCGCCGTCGATCAAAATCCCGGCGTTGTTGACCAGCACGTCCAGCCGCCCATGGGTATCGGCAATTCTGCCGACTGCGGCGACTATCGAGGTTGCATCGGTGACATCAAGAAGGGTGAAATGGGCATCAAAGCCCCTGTCGACCAGCAGTTTTTGGGCTTTCAAGCCTTTTTGCCTGTCTCTTGCGCCCATAATGACGGTGAGACCTTTTTCGGCCAGCTGTCGGGCAACTTCCAGCCCTATGCCTCTGTTGGCGCCGGTCACCAGAGCGACACGTTTTTCTGCGTTGTGCATACTGTTCTCTCCTTAAGAATTTGCGCGTAGGGGCCCTTTATCGGGCGATTTCATCCAGCGCACTGTCAATCGTGCCATAGGTGAAGGCAAAACCCGCGTCCATCAGGACCGCCGGCTGTGCTCGCGTGCTGCAGATCAGGGCTTCACCGAACTCGCCCGCCATCGTTTTTATGACGAATTCCGGTACCGGCAGCATGGCCGGACGATCAAGTTTTTGGGCCAGCATCCGGGTCAGTTCTTCGTTGCGAACCGGTTCCGGAGCACACCAGTTGGCCGGACCGGACAGCTGTGGATGGTTTATGGCGAAGCGGTAGGCTTCGCTCAGATCATGCAGGTGTATCCAGGGGAACCATTGTCGACCGGAGCCCAGTCGTCCCCCGAGGAAAAATTTAAAAGCCGGGACCATCTGGGCCATTGCGCCGCCCCGCCGATCAAGGACGATGCCGAACCGGGTAAGCACCACGCGGATGGTATCGGTTTGCGCTTTCATGGCTTCGGCTTCCCAGTCAATACTGACCTTGGCCAGAAAATCATTGCCCGGCGGCTCTTTTTCAGTCAGCACATCCTCGCCCCGTTCTCCGTAATAGCCGACTGCGGAGGTGCTGAAAAAAACGACGTTCTTTGCCCCTGTCAGGCTTTGGGCAAGGTTACGGGTGGTGAGGATCCGACTGTCGTAGATTTCTTTTTTGACCTTTTCAGTCCAGTAGGTAAAGATCGATCTCCCGGCCAGGTTGATGACGATATCGTGGTCTGCTACCCTGGTCTGCCAGTCTCCCGGCTTCGTGGTGTCCGCGGCCAGGTAGTGAAACGATGGGTGGTCAATGTTGTTCCTGGGTTGCGTGCTGCGGCCAACACCGGTGATCCGGTGACCATCGTCGAGCAGGGTTTTACTGAGATGGCGACCCACAAAACCAAGACTGCCGGCAATAAAGATTTTCATATCTCCTCCTTTATTAAGTGTTTATTCAGCTGTGGCATTACCACCATAATTTCTCCTTTTGCCAGACGATATGTCAAAGGCGTGTGCAGCCAGTGCAACTCACCGTCAAGGGCGACATGTATTCCTTTATGGCGCTGATGAAAGTTCAACTCCACCCTTTCGACTAGCTGGTTTTCAAGAACCATCTCATTGTGCATTGGGTCGATTCCCCAGAAAAATGATTTTATCACCAGCAGCAAAACCTTAAACTTGCTGTCACAATTCACTGCCAGCAGGTGCAGGCCATCTTGTCCTGCCTGTTTCGTCTGGCCAAAGGCAGGCATGCGCAGTTCTCGTTCGCCAACGCCGATGAATACCAGCGGGGTGCGCAGTATGCGGTCCGCGAGCTTGATTCGGATCGATCTGAATCGCCACAGCCGGCGTAGCCCGGCAATGATCGATGCCGGGAAATAGTGCATACGATGTTCCAGGTGGTTACGGCTCCGGACAAATATCGGGTAAGCGCCGACAGAGCTGGTATTGATAAAAAGCGAGTCATTGGCGTAGCCGACATCCACCGGACGCGCCGTGCCGTGCAGGGCAAGGTGCACAGCTTCAACAGTCGGAATGGGGATGCCGGTGCGTTGGGCGAAATGGTTCAGAGTGCCCGCCGGGATGACCGCAAGTTCCGTCGCTTTGCCGGCCAGAGCGGCAGCAGCGAGAGCAATGGTGCCATCACCGCCGCTGACCAGGACTCGTTTGACCCCCTGTTGCACTGCCTGTTTAATCTCTTCCACCATCCCCTGTGTACAGACAGGTTGCGGCTCAATCCGGGGATCGGTCCCGATTGTTTCGAGCCTTTTTTCCCAACTGCCTGCATCGGGATTATAATAAAGAGGAATTGGAAAGGTGAGGTCGCTTTGCATATGTTGAGACTGCCCGTACGCTTAATTTCTTATTATATCTCCGTCCAATAATCATCCTGGCCGCGTTTAAATGACCGGCTCCCTGCCGGCTCGAAGGCAACATTATTCCATTGCCTGGTTGCAATGGCCAATTGTTGGCGGTTGCCGCAAACAATATTAAAGCTGTTCCGACTATCAGTCATCAAACGATCCGATAGAGTCGTTCCGCTGTGCGACACGATCAGCCCTTCAAGAATATGGGTATAGGCAGAATGGACATGACCGCTGAAGATGAGATCGACTCCGGCCTCACGAAAAACCTTCAAGGCCTCATCCCGGTTGCCGATCACACGGCGGCGACGATATTTATCGGGTAACCAGAAAGGATGATGGATTACCAGCAGCCGCAATTTGTCGCCTGGTTGTTTTTCAAGCAACTCGGCAGCCATGTTGCTCTGTGCCTCGTTGATTCGTCCGCGCGACCAGTCGGTAAACGAGCTGGATCGACGCACGGTATTTATGCCAAGGGCGATAAAATCATCCTTGTCGATTCTCGGCTCAAGGGGGTATCCGAGATAACGATGCCATTTCCGCCATGGATTTAAAAAGCGTTCGGCAAGATTGTACGCCGGAATATCGTGATTGCCGGGGATAACCAGAAAAGGCCACTGCAACTGATCCAAAAAAGCTCGTGCGGCCTGAAATTCTCTAGCCCGGGCGCGCTGGGTAAGGTCGCCGCTAATGACCACGACATTCGGCTGTATAGTTCTCAGGCTGTCGTACAGTCCGGTAACCAGTGCCGGTTGGATCCGACGGAAATGCAGATCGGAGATATGGACGAAAGTCGTCATAGAATAACACCGGTATACCGCACCTGTCGGCAATTAAGCCTTTAATTACCCATTTCTGCTCCAACAAACAGCCGCATCATTTATTACGCAGACTATATGCATTGAAGCATGTTTTTACACCCAGGAGATAGCTTCATTAAAAAAAACCTGCTCAGGCAAGGGATTTGCAATGAAATAGTAGTGGAACCAGTTGAGTTATTGCCTTGGTGATGGCTGCCGGCACCTTCCCCAACCAGAGGAGACAGTTTATGAAAAATCTGACGGCAAATCCGGTATTGAGAATAACTTTTGCCCATCTCGAGGAAGTCCTCCATGAAAAAAACAGGCAAATGAAAAAGGCGTCCAGCCAAACGGGTCATGTTGCCCCCTTACCAATAAGTGCGCCAGAGAGAACACCAGAAACAGATAATGCCGAGTTATGCCGCGAACCGGAAAATAGTGATTATTAGTACTAGTATATCCTCATGTATGTTTCGGCATAACAGAGTGATGGTAGGTGAGAAGCCACTTAAAGCCATGTAGCATATGATGCATGTTAACAGGAGGTAATTATGTATAAAAAAGAAGAGTTATGTGCAAAAATAACGGAGATTTATCCTGATATAGGGCAGTGCGGAATAGATATAGATGTCAGCTATGATGACGATAAAAAGGCCTGGGTGGTCGATTTAGTGAAAGACTCCCATAATTTGAAGCATTATCTGAATATCCCCGAAGCTGACCACTGCATGGATGGTAAAGAATGTGTTTCCTTAGGTCTAGAAATAGCTCAATTGAGGAAGAATATCGAAAGAAAACAATTCTGACAGTACCCGAAAAATAAAGGCGTATATAGAAGCACCTGTGGGAGGTGCGCTGGGGGAAGTAGTCCTGAGATTACTTTTTAACGGTGCTTTTATGTCTCTTGTCCTGCCGCACAGGACTGGTCCTCTGCGGTAAGACAACGGCACCAGCCACAACTATATACCTGAAAGTGGGGGTGAATTATGACTGATATAACTGTAGGTGGGAAAAATATCCAACTGGACGATGATTGTTTCCTGGTCAATGCAGAAGATTGGAGTCAGGATGTCGCCAAAGAAATCGCCAAAAAACTCGGCTTTGCCGAACTCGATGATGAAAAAGTGGAAATTATTGAGTTCATGCGCAATTATTATCATAAATTCAATGCTTTTCCGATTTTGAATTATGTCTGTAAATATGTCGATCAACCAAAGCAATGTCTTAATCATGAGTTCGTTAATCCGATGAATGCCTGGAAAATTGCCGGCTTGCCGAAGCTTGACGGCATTCACTTTGTTTCGGTTGACGGGACAAATTACCGTCTCGAAGAATGCTGTTAAGAAAGACAGGAGCCGTGAGCAACACTCCGCAGCAATCGTCAAGGTCTTATTGGCATATGTTGTGCATTCCACCAGATAGTTTTGGTTCTATCGGAGTAACTGGTAAGCAGAGCTCCGGAAATAGTGAAAACCTTAAAGAGGAGAAATACACATGGCCAAAAGAAGACAGATCTACAAATGTGATGCGTGCGGCAATATCATTGAAGTGCTTGAAGGAGGCGACGGCAAACTGGTTTGTTGCGGCGAGGACATGAAACTGTTCGAAGAGAGCAAGACGGATCAAGGCAAGGAAAAGCATGTCCCGGTAATAGAGAGTGCCGGGGATGGAGTCAAGGTAAAAGTTGGCAGTAACCCGCATCCGATGGAGGAGAAACATTATATTCAATGGATCGAGGTTGTCGATGGTGATAAATCCTGTCGCCATTTCCTCAAACCCGGTCAGGCTCCGGAGACCGTCTTTAAAGGCGTTGCTGCCAACGTCACCGCCCGAGAGTACTGCAACATCCATGGCTTGTGGAAGTCATAAAATCTGACTGACGCTCTCCCTCGATACAGATCGAAAGGACAATCTTCTCTTTTCGGTCTGTATCTCCTTGCACAGTTTACTTTTCGATTTCTTCTACCTCAATAGCCACAGCCTGTTCCGACGGCTTGATGATCTCTCCCGTATGTTTCATATAAGAGTAGGTGAATTCAGCTCCAAAAAGCAGGATTAACACCGAGTAGTAGACCCACGCCAGAAGGGCGACCAGCGATCCCGCGGCACCATAAGACTCACTGAAATTACTGGTATTAAGATATAATCCAATGAGATATTTCCCCAGGAAAAAAAGGATGGTGGTGATAATCGCACCCACCCATACAGAGCGCCATTTTATCTTGGCATCCGGCAGCACCATATAAATGAGGGCAAAGACCGTGGCGATAATCGCTCCGGAAATAAAGGTATTGATCAGCCAGAGAAGATAATAGGCCACCTCGGAGAAATATTGATTAATAAAGACCTTGAACAGGGCAATAACCGTATCCATAACCAGTGAAATCACCACCAGAAAGCCTAAAGAGGCAATCATGGCCAGAGACAGCAGCCGGTTGAGCAGAAATTTAACCAGCCCCCTTTCCGGCTTGGGTTTGATGCCCCAGATGGAATTGATACTCTCCTGCAGGGTGACAAAGACGGTGGTCGCACTGAAGATAAGAGTGGCTATGCTGATAACTTTGGCGAGGGTATTATCGGCATTCTGGGTTACCTTGTTCATCAGCCGCTCGACTTCCTGGGCGCTGTTTGATCCGGCCATCTGGGAAATTTGCGTGAGCATGCCCTCCTTGACCGTCTCGTTTTCATAGAATGACCCTGCCACCATCACGGTAATAAGCGCCATCGCCGGCAGGGAAAAAATAGCAAAGTAGGCGATTGAAGAACTATAGATAAACGGTTCCCCGGCCAGATATTTTTTCGCGGCAGCTTTGAAAACCTGCCACCAGTCTTTTGCGCTGAGTTTCATGGATTATATCCTGGTGAAAGGTTCTATTTATTACCCCCTGAAGTGATGGTCTGATAGCAATACGATATCAATATATATGCCAGTACTGTCAATTCTTTTATCTTTTGAATCGACGTAGAGAGCTTCCGCTCTCATTTGCTTATCTTTGGCACAATTATTGTAAAGTAATTGTCGATGGCCTGGTTCAGTTCACAGCCTGGCGACTTGCCAAGGCAGCCGGGCGAAAATTCAACTGAAGAGCAAAGGAGCATATCATGGGAAAAAACATAGCAGCGATAGTAACCGACATGTTTGAGGATTCGGAATACACCAAACCGGTTGAAGCGTTTCGGGACAAGGGTCATACCGTGGTCAATGTTGGAATTACGGCAGGCAAAGTGGTTACCGGCAAGGCGCAGGGAACTAAGGTTACCATCGATAAGGCGGTTGCCGACGTGTCCGTCAATGATTTTGACGCCCTGCTCATCCCCGGCGGTTATTCGCCGGATAAACTTCGGATAGACGAAAACGCGGTCCGTTTTACCGCTGATTTTGTTAACAGCAAGAAGCCGGTCTTCGCCATCTGCCACGCCGGTCAATTGTTAATAACGGCCAAGGTTCTCAAGGGCCGTACTTTCACCGGTTATACCTCGATAGTCCAGGATATAAAAAACGCCGGGGCCGACTATGTCGATCGAGAAGTAGTTGTCGACGGAAACCTTGTCAGCAGCCGCACACCTGACGATATTCCTGCCTTTGTCAAAGAGTCGCTGAAGAAACTGGAATAAACAGGGCGCTAAAGGAGCTGGAGCCGACCGATGAACTTTTTTGCCAGAATCCACAGTTGCACCCCGACGGGTAACTCGCACTGCACCGACCAGGGCCGGCTAATGAAAAGAATGCTGCTCCTGGCCATTGTCTTCTGCGTTGTCTGCGGCGTAAAAGAAGGTCGGGCGACGACCCCATTTACTTTTGAGGCGGTTGTGGCCAAGGCCAGAGATGAAGCGGCCCGCCCTTTCAGTCTTGTCGGGGAGGAGGTCCCGGAGTTTTTGCTGAATATGAGTTACGATGCCTGGCGGGATATTCGCTTTGTCCCCGAAAAATCGCTCTGGCGAGACGAAAGACTCCCATTTGAGGTGCAGCTTTTTCACCCTGGACTCTACTACAACCGTATCGTCAGGATCAATGAGGTATCCGAAGAAGGGAGCAAATCGATTACATTTTCGCCCTCTTACTTTGACTATGGCCGTAATGATATTGTCGATAAAATTCCCGCCGATTTCGGCTTTGCCGGATTTCGGCTGCATTACGCCTTGAACACCACCAAGCATCTTGATGAAGTTGCGGTTTTTCTTGGGGCCAGTTATTTCCGGGCGGTGGCAAAAAAGCAAAATTATGGCTTGTCGGCAAGGGGGCTGGCCATTGATACAGGTCTTGATTCCGGAGAAGAGTTTCCCTTTTTCAAGGAGTTCTGGCTGGTAAAACCGCAGCCGGATGCAAAGTATCTGGTGGTCTATGGCTTGCTCGATTCCAAAAGTTTGACCGGGGCATATCGCTTCTCTATTCATCCCGGCGAGGAGACGAATATGGCTGTCGAAGCAAAAATTTTTCGGCGAAATGATGTCCAAAAATTAGGTCTTGCCCCGTTAACCAGCATGTTTTTTTACGATGAAAGCATCAATCAACGGCCCATTGACGATTTTCGTCCCGAGATTCACGATTCCGATGGCTTGCTGGTGGCAGGCGCATCCGGTGAGATGATCTGGCGCCCGCTCATCAACCATCAGTCTTTGTTTATCAATTCTTTTAATTCCTTGAATCCGATAGGATTCGGTCTGCTCCAGCGGGATCTCGATTTCGACCACTATCAGGACAGTGAAGCCCGCTACGATCAACGCCCCAGCGCCTGGGTAACGCCCGACAGTGACTGGGGGCCCGGCCACGTGGAGCTGGTCCAAATTCCAACGGATAAAGAAGCCAATGATAATATCGTCGCCTATTGGGTGCCCGCTCAGCTTCCTGAGAGAAAAGCTCCTGTTGAATTTGCCTACCAGCTCAAATGGTATTTTCCCCGCCAGGATTCCCAGGCAGTCGGTCAGGTTGTCGCCACCCGGACCGCAGCCGGATCCGACTCCGAGAGCATAAAACTGATAGTCGATTTTAAAGGTGGAAAGTTGGCTGCACTGCCCAGAGAATTACCGGTTGAGAAGCCTCTTGAGGCTATGGTCGATATCAGCGATGGGGGTGAAATTCTCGAAAAACAGCTTTTTCGAGTGGAGCCCGAAGGGGCGTGGCGGCTGGTTTTCCAGGCGCGACGAAAAAACGTCGGAGGGCTGGCCGAGGTCCTGCCGGAGACGCTGGTCAAGCAACCCCCTCTCGAATTACGGGCCTATCTGGTAAATGACAAAGAAGTGCTTACTGAAACTTGGAGTTATGCGATATGGCCCTGACCACAGCACCCACGACCGCCCGCTCATCTGCCTTGCAGGTGCCTGCCGTCGGTGGTTCAAATGACCGAAGGCAACCACCACTCGAGAGCTCCGTTGAATCACCTGAGTGGCAAGAGGCACAGGAGCGTATTCTGCTCTATATGAAACTGCTGGGGATGGCGCCGCAGACAAGCCTTGATATTGCCCGGAGAGTCCTGGATGAAGCCTCGGATCGGGCCCAGGACCCGACACATGTGTCGGCTGCCCCTACAGCTGTCGCAATGCGGGTTCTGCACCGCCTGTTGACCGATAATCCAGTACTTCTGCAGGAGACGCCATTGGCCGACTATCCTTCTCTTTATCGTCGCTGGCGGCCGTCTGCCCCAAAGACCTTGTCTCAACCGCTTAAGCCCGGAAACACGGTCGATCTGTTTGCGATGCCGGCCATCAAGCGCGGGTTTATGCGGACTAAGAAAATATAATGAAAGCCGATGTCTGTGCGCCAGACGGGACTATATCCTGGCAAAAGGCTGCCCGGATTCGCCGTGTTTTACTGCTTCTGCTCATTGTCACCACGACTGCTATTGCCGGGAGCTTTATGGCCCGCATTCTGCCCCATCAGGGCCGATCCGGCCTTGAAATTACTCTGGTGATTTTTTTTAGCCTGCTGTTTGCCTGGATTTCCATCGGCTTCTGGACCGCCTTACTCGGTTTCTTTATTTTGCTGCGCCGCTATGATCGCTTTGCCATCTCGCGTCTCAGCAGTTCGGTCTCCAACGTAGAGGCGGAATCTACAAGTCCTGTCGAACATAGCCGTACCGCCATTCTCATTCCCATCTACAATGAAGATGTCAATCGGGTTATGGCCGGCGTCAAATCGACATATCTTTCTCTTGCGGCAACCGGCCAATTGGCGCAATTTGATTTTTTTATCTTAAGCGATTCCACTCAACCGGATATATGGCTGCAGGAAGAGGTAACCTGGGCTCAATTGTGTCTGGAGCAGAGTGCCTTCGGACACATTTTTTATCGTCACAGGCGACCGAATATCAAGCGAAAAAGCGGTAATATAGCTGATTTTTGCAGGCGCTGGGGCGAAAACTATACCTATATGATTGTCTTTGATGCCGACAGCGTTATGGCCGGTATGACCCTGGTACGGTTGGTGGCAATGATGGCCGACAATCCCCGTATAGGAATCCTTCAGACGATGCCCAAGTCGGTTGGACGACACTCGCTTATCGCTCGAATCCAGCAGTTTTCCGGCCGTGTCTATGGGCCGATGTTTGCCGCCGGCCAGCATTTCTGGCAGATTGGCGACGCCCAGTACTGGGGACATAACGCCATTATCCGCATTGCTCCTTTTATGGAGCACTGCGGCTTGTCCCGTCTGTCAGGTAAACCCCCGCTGGGTGGCGATATCCTCAGCCATGACTTTGTCGAGGCGGCGCTGATGCGCGGTGCCGGCTGGGAAGTATGGCTGGCTTACGATCAGGGCGGCAGTTGGGAGGAACCGCCGCCAACGCTGATCGATGAATTGATCCGCGATCGACGCTGGTGTCAGGGCAATATTCAGCATATGCGCCTGCTTCTGGCGCGCAGGATTCGTTTTATCCATCGGGTTCTTTTCTTAAACGGAGCGATGGCCTATGTTTCTGCGCTGCTCTGGCTGCTCTTTTTGAGTCTCAGCAGCGCTCTGGCCATATCACAATCGCTGTGGGGGCCTGATTATTTCCCGATCGCCGGCGGCCTTTTCCCGGACTGGCCGATATGGAATCTCGGGTGGGCTCTAATCTTGCTGACATCGACCTTTTTTATCCTGCTTATGCCGAAAATCCTCAGTGTTGGCCTTATTGTCGGTAAACAGCATAGAGCAAAAGATTACGGTGGTGCCTGGCGGTTGTTTATAAGTTTTGTCGCTGAAGTGGCCGCCTCGATGCTGTTTGCCCCTTTACGTATGCTGGCGCACAGCAAGTTTGTTTTTTTCACCCTGCTGGGCAAAAATATCCCGTGGAATCCGCCGCCGCGCGAGGATAATAATACCGGCTGGGGCGAGGCCTTCCGTTTTCATGGCTGGGGCATGGTGTTGGCCTTGGTCTGGGGGGCGATGATGTTTCTTATCAATCGACCTTTTTTCTGGTGGCTCCTGCCGGTACTCGGGCCGCTGTTTTTTGCCGTGCCCATTTCCGTCTTCTCCAGTCGGGTCAGCCTGGGCCGGAAAGCAAGGGAAATCGGTTTGTTTCTTATTCCTGAAGAAATTGCCCCTCCTCCCGAACTGGCGATGTTGACGCAAGAAATTGACAACAAAAGTATCTTGCCTAAGAGTATTTCCGTTAAAAAGAACCAAGACGGGTTTGTTCAGGCTGTCGTTCATCCGTATATCAATGGCCTGCATTGGACGTTCAGGCGGGAGAAGCGCTCTGTCGCCAACGCCATTACCGACAGCCGGCGTATCCTGGTCGACAAGGCGCTGAGCCAGGGGCCTTTCAGTCTGAGTCAAACAGAGAAGATGCATTTATTGAGCGATCCCGACTGCATCGCCGATCTCCATCGGCTGGTCTGGGAGTTGCCCGGTGGAGAAATCGCGGCCCAATGGGGACTTTAATCAGGAGGAAGAATGACGCTTGGCCAGTCGGCCCAGAGTCAATCCTTGCACGGCAATGGAAAAGATAACGATAAGATAGGTGATGGTGATAATTGCGGCCCGTTCCGGGACGTTGGGAATGGCGAGTGCCAGGGCCACCGAGATGCCGCCGCGCAGGCCACCCCAGGTCAGGATGGAGATGACCCCTCGACTGAATGGTCGGAAAGGTTTCATAAAAGATATTACCCCGGCGACGCAGATCCAGCGGGCGAAGAGAGCGATAATTATCGCCATTGCCCCGGCGAGCAGAAGCTCCTTGGTAAAGGGAATGATTAAAACCTCCAGACCGATCAACATAAACAGCAAAGCGTTGAGGATTTCGTCAATCAGTTCCCAGAAATCATCGAGGCGTTCGCGGGTGCGATCGGACATGGCGAAGCTGCGGCCATGGTTGCCGATCAACAGACCGGCGACAACAATGGCAATCGGCCCGGATATATGCACCCTGTCGGCCAGGGCGTAACCTCCCATGACGAGAGCCAGGGTGATAATGGCCTCCACCTGGTAGTCGTCGATTCTTTTGAGCATCTGATAGGCACAATAGCCTAGGACAAAACCCAGCAGGGCGCCGCCTCCCGCTTCTGTGCCGAAAAGTTTGGCCACGCCGGTGATGGACACATTGCTGTCGCCCTGGGTAAGCTCCAGGATAATAAGGAAAATGACGACCCCGATGCCGTCGTTGAACAGCGATTCTCCGGCGATCTTGGTTTCCAGACTTTTGGGGATGCCGGTGGTCTTGAGGATGCCCAGTACCGCTACCGGATCGGTTGGAGAGATAAGCGAACCAAAAAGTAGACAGTAGATGAAAGACATCTGGATGCCGAGAAATTTAAGGACCAGCCAGGTCAGGCTACCGACTATAAACGTCGATGCCACCACCCCGACGGTGGCCAGAATGATAATGGCTCCCTTCTGCGCTTTGAGGTCGTCAAGTTTAATCTGCATCGCCCCGGCAAAAAGCAGAAATGCCAACATGCCATGGAGCAGGGTTTTATTAAAATCAATTGATGCCAGTATCTGGGCAACCGCCTCCTGGCCCACATCCATGCCCAACCAGCCGGCGGTGACGATGCACAGCGACAGGACCAGAGAGATAAACATCACCCCGATAGTGGTCGGCAGATGGAGAAATCGGTAATTGAGATAGCTGAATATGGCCGTCAGGACCATGACAATCGAGGTTATTTCAAAAATCTGCATATGATCTTTTTTCCAGGCACTGGAGAGAGTAGAGGTTGAGCATTTAAGCGCATGGGTCCGAGCATTCTTTTTTACCGGGATGAATCTTCAGTCGAATTTGCTTCACGTGCTTATCTACAGGATTCGTCCTGCACTGCAGGACGAATCCTGTTCGTCAGGACTTAAGGAGCGGCTCTAGCATATAAATAATATCGCTTTCCCTTGAGGGATAGGGCGACAGGATGCTGTTTTGGTGGAGCTGGGCGATGGATGTGTGGTCGATCATTGCCTGTTTAAAGGTATTGAGTATCCCGGTGGTATTATCCGATATTATATGGGCGCCGACAATTCGGTCCTGGTCATCAACCAGGATTTTATAGGCTGCATGCTGCAGGCCAACCCGTTGATAGGTCGTCCAGTTTACCTGAGTCGCGTAACTTTTCCGATAGTTGCTTTGTTCTTTTTTCAGCTGTTCTTCCGTTTTGCCCACCATGCCGAGCTGCGGACAGGTGAAGAGAACTGCCGGGTTGCTGCGATACTCCATAACCTTTCTGGTGCCGCCATGGTGGTCAACGGCAATGGCTTGCGCGGCAACGTGTGCCTCCGCGTCGGCTATCCTGGCAAGTTGGACGCTGTCGACACAATCTCCCGCGGCAAAGATTGCCGTATTTGAGCTCTGCATATATTTATCGACGCTGATGCCCCGCTTGGAATATTTAACCCCCGCGGCATCGAGATCAAGGGCGTCAATATTGGGGACGCGGCCGGCGCTGTTAACCACCAGATCGACTTCGAGACTTTCATCGCCCTCGGCTATAACCTGGTACTTTGCGGCGTTTTTTTCTATTGCCGTAATCTTTACTTTGGTACGGACATGGATACCATCAGCCCTGGAAGCGGCAACGAGCTGTTCAACCATGTCGCCGTCAAAGGGGTCAAGCGGTCTTGCTTCTGCCTCAAGAATGTACACCGACCCTTTATCGCTGCCCAGGCGCGCCGCAAAATGGGCAAATTCAAAGGAGATAAAGCCGCCGCCGATAAAGGCGATTCGCCTGGGCAGAGCTTCCAAGGCCAGAAATTCATCGCTGGTAATCATCAACTCATTGCCGTCAAAGGGTAAAGGCATTGTTTTTGCACCTGTGGCGACAACAAAATGAGCGGCGCCAAGATGTTTATCACCCACTTTTACGGTGGTCTTATCGACAAAAGCTGCGGTACCTTTTATATAGGTAATGCCTTTTTCCTGGATGTTTTCCCGAGTCTGTTGCGGCACTTTTGCGGTGTAGCCATTTTTCTGAGTAAGGATCTGCTGCCAGTCAACCTGCGGGGGTACCGTAACACCCATGCCCTGAAGATGCTCACAGCGGGCGACCAGTTCCGCAACTTCATAAAACCATTTTTTGGCCTGGCAGCCGCGCAAGGCGCAGGTACCGCCGGGAGTTGTGCTGTTTTCAATAATTGCAACACGAAAACCTTGTTCGACGAGATCAAAAGCTGCAGTCTGCCCTGCCGTGCCGGTACCGATGACGATGACGTCAAATGTTTCCATATGCTGTCCCCCCCAGTAGAAAGTATCGTGAATGAATTGATTCTATTGCAGAAAGAGATTGTAACAACAACGTAATTATTATGTTGTTACTTGCAAGGCACCTTCCATCAGAAAGGCAAAGGGCGCAGGTGCGGGTATCATCTGGCTGATTTTTTTTAATAACACCGGCAATGATTGATCGAAAATGTCCGTTATATGTTTATTAGTATAGACTTGTGTAACTGTCGGCTGCTGTATGAAAAATGGCTCGATTTATAAGAACAACGACAAGGAGAAAACCATGAACGAGAATACTTTTGGCGAAGAAACCGCCGCAAAGATAGAGAAGTGGAAAAAAGAGATCATGAAGTTCAGGATCATCGCCGAGGTTGCCGAACCTGATGCACAGATCAGGCACTATCAGATTATCGAGGATATTGTTGCAAAAGAGCAGGTGGTCGGCGAAAAGTTGGCCGCGTATCAGGCGAGCGACGCGGTCGACCGTAGTGCTCTGAAAAGTGAGCTGATCATGCTCTGTCAGCGTGTGGAAGAGGCTATTGAAGCAGCTAGAGTAAAGATAAATTAATCGATTTAGCTCAGCGCCAAAGGAGAGTAAAGCAATCAAGACCTGCTTTTATGACCAAGCCGGAGGAAATACATGCAGTTGAGTGATATAAAAAGCTCAAGCGATTCAAGGATATCGTCAGCACTCTGGCTAAATATGGCTTTCCCTCGAAGATGAAGTATTTTGCTTAACCATCTGGAATATTCAGTTTTTGTGGCTTTGCGAATGTAATTATATGACGAAAAAAAAATCACTGATAAAACATATTTTGCCGACCGGTATGACCAGATGCTACGACGCCGACGGCAGGCTTATCGATTGTTCCGGAACGGGACAGGATGCAGCTCTTGCGGCCGGCGGCTCGCCTGTTGGATGGACGGAAGATCGTTTTACCGAACTGGACGACCTGCTGGTGCAGGATAAGGCAACCTGGCTGCTCTGGACGAAAAATAGCTGTCCGGCGGAGTATCCTCTTAACTGGCAGGAGAGTCTTGCCTATATCAAGGAGATGAACGAGACCGCCGCATTCGGTCGCACCGATTGGCGGATGCCTAATCGGCGCGAATTACGCAGTTTGATCGATCACAGTGCCAAGAAACCGGCCCTGCCAGTCGGCCATCCCTTTGAGCAGGTCTTTCTCGGCTGGTACTGGACCTCGACCACCGCCGCCATAGCACCGCCCTATGCCTGGTATGTCCATCTTGCCGGCGGTAGGATGTTTTATGGTAATAAAGACGGCTATTACTGGCTCTGGCCTGTATGCGGGCAGTCGACAATCCTCCTGGGTACCGGGGCCGATTCATGTTATGATATCGACGGTCATCGCATCGATTGTGTCGGCAGTGGACAGGATGGGGCTTTGCAGATGGGTGCCGGCTGGCCCGCGCCTCGTTTTGTGGTAAAATCGAAAGGCATACTCGACACCCTGACCGGTCTCACCTGGTGGAGTGCGGCTCGATACGGTAGAGCGGAATTGTCCTGGCAGCAAGCACTCGATGCCGTAGCCGATCTGGCGCGAGAAACCGGTCTGCCCTGGCGGATGCCCACCATTAACGAGCTGGAGAGTCTGGTTGATGCGGCACGCCATAGTCCGGCGCTGCCGGCAGACCACCCTTTCAACGACATAGAGAGTGCCTACTGGTCGTCTACCACCAGTGGTTTTGAGACTGACTGGGCCTATGTCCTATATATGACCAAAGGGGCCGTCGGAGTGGGTTTTAAGAAAAACCGCGATTTTGCCCTTTGGCCGGTCATGACTGGCGAGGTGATGGAATCGAAAACGGATGAGCGGGGGTGATTGTGAAAGATCTCTTCAAACCAGGCGAGAATTGCTGGATGCTAAAAAAAGCTCGACGGGGGGCGCTGCTGGTCGACGGAGAGAGCTATTATTCTGCCGTGCATCAGGCAATGCGGCAGGCCAGGCAGACCATCATTATTGTTGGCTGGGATGTGCACAGTGAACTCAGCCTCGTTCGCAATGACAAAAATGGCGAATATCCCGCGACCCTGGGTAAATTTCTTGACTATCTGGCACGAAAGAGAAAAGGGCTGCAGATTTACCTGCTCAGCTGGGATTTTGCCATGATCTATGCCATGGAGCGAGAGTTTTTTCCCCGCTATAAGCTCAAATGGCAGACCCATAAAAATATTCATTTCTGTCTCGATGGTCATCACCCGGTCGGCGCCTCCCAACACCAGAAGGTGATTGTCGTTGACGATGCGGTGGCTTTTTCCGGTGGGCTCGATCTCAGTAAATGGCGCTGGGATACGAGTGAACACCTGCCCAAAAGTGAGCTGCGAGTCGATCCCGACGGCAAAAACTACCCTCCTTTTCATGATGTGCAGATGCTGGTCGACGGGGAAGCGGCCGCGGCCCTTGGGGAATTAGTTCGTGAGCGCTGGCAGCGGGCCTGCGATGTGCTGCCGCAACCGGTAGACCAGGATAAGGTGAATGATCCCTGGCCAATCGGTGTGCGCCCTGATTTTACCGATACCGCGGTGGCGATCAGCCGGACCTTTCCCTGCTACGGCCGGTATCCGGAAGTTCGCGAGGTCGAAAAACTCTATCTTGACAGTATCGCGGCTGCCCGTTCGTCCATTTACCTGGAGAACCAGTACCTCAGTTCCTACCGGATAGGTGAGGCAATTAAAAAGCGCCTGGCCGAGGTCGACGGACCCGAGGTGGTGATGATCCTGCCGCTAAAGTCCGGCGGGTGGCTGGAACACTATACCATGGACGTGCTGCGCAACAGGATTCTGACCACCCTGCGTGAGGCGGATATGCACGATCGACTGCGGGTCTATTACGTTCGGCTGGCGGTTGATCCCGAGGTCACTTTGATGGTCCATGACAAGGTCATGGTGATTGATGGTTGTTTTGTCCGCATCGGCTCGTCTAATCTGAGCAATCGGTCGCTCGGGCTTGATTCGGAATGCGACCTGAGCATTGCCGGCAATCCGGACAGCGCCACCGCAGGAATCATCACCGCCTTTCGCAATCGATTGCTGGCCGAACATCTCGGCGTCTCCTGCGAAAAAGTTGCTCAGGCAGTAAGTGAACAGGGTTCGCTGATTTCGGCAATCGAATCGCTGCAGGAAGGAGACCGGACCCTTATGTCGCTAGAGGTTGAAATTGATCAGAAAGTAGACCAGTGGGTGCCGGAATCCGAGCTGCTCGATCCGGAAAAACCACTCGAGCCGGAAGAATTTTTTGACTACCTTATCCACCCGGAGAATCAGCGCCCTGCGTATCGTCAATTTATTAAAATTTTCCTGATTGTCGGTGCTGTGCTCAGTCTGGCCGCACTCTGGCGGTGGACGCCGCTTGGTAAATGGTTGAATCTCGACACGGTTACCGCTTCCGCCCATTGGCTCAAAGCCCATCCGTTCAGCCCGCTGCTCGTGCCTCTGGCTTATGTGGTGCTGGGGCTGGTGTCTTTTCCGGTGACTCTGCTGATCATGGCCACCATCATTGTTTATGGGCCCTGGTGGGGTAGTCTCTATGCGGTGGTCGGGACGGTGCTCAGTGCAATGTCCCTGTTTCTGCTCGGTAATGTCTTAGGTAAAAATATTGTCAGTCGGTTTTCCGGTAGTCTTATCAACCGTGTCAATCAGCGGCTGTCCAAGTCCGGGCTGGTGGCGGTCATTACCTTTCGGATTATTCCGGTGGCCCCATTTTCCCTGATCAACCTTGTCGCCGGTGTATCGGCCATCTCGTTGAAAGACTTTTGTCTTGGTACCCTCATCGGTATAATCCCTGGTATCGCCGCGATCTCTCTGGTTGCCGATCGTTTGGCGGAGTCCCTGCGACAACCGGATATGTCAAGCTTCACCGCCCTTTTTGTTGCTGTGCTGGTCCTTGGTGCAGGTCTGGTCGGCTTACGCAAATGGCTCAAATATAAAAAAGAGAAAAACATCACCTGATGCAGCTCCGTGTTGTCACCTATAACATCCACGGATGCATCGGACGGGACGGCATCAAGAATTTTTCCCGGGTTGCCGCGGTTCTCCGGGAAATAGACGGTGATATCGTCGCTTTGCAGGAGGTCACTTCGCACTCTGACAGCGCAAGCGATATGCTGGCGTATCTAGCCACTGCCACCGGGATGCAGCCGGTTCCCGGCTTCACCCTGCAAAAAGCCGCGGGGCGTTATGGCAACGCCCTGCTCACCCGACTGCCGCTATTGTCTGTTAATCGCTTCGATATCAGCATCCCGGGACGTGAGCCGCGCGGCGTAATAGAGGCGCAATTCCACTGCAATGCGCTGCAGCCTATGGTCTGGGCCACCCACCTGGGCCTCGGGGTAAGGGAGAGGCGCCGGCAGATGTGCAGGTTGCTGCAGATCGTCAATGCTGCCGATGCCGAGGTCGGGATGCTGTTGGGTGATCTCAATGAATGGCTGGTCTGGAGCCGCTGTTTTCGGGCATTAAGACGGCGCTTTACCGCTACTCCATCGCCGGCAACCTTTCCCGCCTGGCGGCCCCTGTTGAAGCTGGATCGAGTGTGGATCGATAAAGCCGATATTAGGGTGAGCCTGCGGGCCCACCGGACGGCAACCAGTAAGGCCGCCTCGGACCATCTGCCGCTGGTTGCCGATATCCTCCTTTAAATTTATACCTCAGCCGAGTGCGTAAGTCTTTGGCATTATTTTGCAGTTTCCATACAATATGGCCTTTGCTAGGCGTCTGTTGGGATTATGCCCCTTTTTCCTTAAACTCGAAAAAATGATCCTCGGACATAAGCGAGCTTGCGAGACTTCCATACTAACAATATGCCTCCGGTAATTTTTCGAGTTTAGCTCAAACTGAAAAAAAATTGCTATAATCCCACAGACTCCTAGGGTCAAAATTTATATCGAACCGTAAAATACCCCAGATGATTGCTATAATCAGAATAATCGTAAGCCCCGCTGAGATACGTTCCGTTGGGAGTATACTCATATCCCTGATACTGGTTATCCTCATAGTTCAGATCTTCATATAGATAACCGATTGTCAGGTCCACTGCCGCCGTCAGGGCATATGCCGCTTTAGCCTCGACAAGGTTCAGATCATAATCGTCGTAATCGTTGATAGGCAGCAGTGGATTCAGGCCCTGGCTGGTGAAATCCGACTTCCCGTCCGCCTGCTGATACTGCCAGGAAAGAGTAAGCTCCAGACGCTCTTTCATAAGCGGCATCCGTCCTAAAAGCCCAACGGCCCAGAAATTAGTATCGATGGACTGCGTCCAGCGATAGGATGCCGGATTGAGGTCGTCGATGGTTGGAATGCTGGGTTGCCCGGGACCATAATTATAATGATTGGAATCGGCCTGATAATTTTCATAAGCGGCAAAACCGCTCAGTTTAAATATTTTTGCCGCCCGCCACATAAAATCGACAGAGAATTCATTACCGTTATCGTTGGTTCTACCGAGAGTGACATCCTCGTAGTTATTGTCGACGTAGGTGTAGGATGCCCCAAAATCCAAACTATTAAGCGGAGAGACTTCGACGGCCAGCTTTACTGCGTTCCTTTGCTTGGCGGCAACGTCAAAACGCTGCACATAAGGGTTGATATATGCCGGATCGAAAATAGTCAGGCCGGTGAGGTCATAGTTGCTATCGACATCGCGATTGAGATAACTGTATTCTAATTTAGCGGTGAGAAAATCAAGGCTGGTGTTTTTCAGCTTGAGATAAAACAAATTATCCGCATTGTTCTCGCCATCCGGACGATTGGTTCTATCAATATAGGTATAGGTGTAGCCGCCGTTGAGCCGGGTGTGCGCCGGCAGGCGATATCCGGCATCAACACCGAGGTCGTTTTTGGTATAGCCAAACAGGTAGTCACCATTGCCGCCGCCGGTATAATCGATCACCGTGGAATCGTTATCCTGGTCATAGTAATCATAAAACAGCCGGGTATCGAGTTTTTCTAAGGGATGGGAGACAAACGATGCCCCAAGTCTGGTGGTGGTGATATCCCCTTCAAAATTTTTCTGGTTAAGGCCGGCAAGCAGAGGGGCACCAATTGCATCGACGGAAAAATCATTCGACAGATTGGCATAACTGCCGTTGACGACAAAGGTAGACTTGAGAGGCAACTGACGCCACATCAGATCGGCACCGATTTTAGCGTAATTGTTGTCCGCAGGCAGGGAATTTGTCTCGGTTATACCGAGAAAGGGATTTTGCCAGTCCAGAAAATTTTTGTCGTTATTAAAGGTACTGTACAGACCGGAGATCTTAATCGACAACTGGTCCGAACGATAACCGCCGTTTGCCGTATAGTTATCGGTTGTATAGTCGACGGGTTCCGGCATTTCGACAGCACCCGAAAAGCTGCCGGACCCCAGCGGTTTCAGGCCATTTTTTTCCTGTCTGTTGGCCCCGAGAGAGAAGTAAAATGGTTCCGCCAGGGTAAAGGAGATGTCGCCGCCGTATGTTTTCGTTTCAATCTGATAATCAAAGTTCGTCCAGGTGGCCGGAATGTCAGGATCAGCGAAGGTTATAGTAAGCGAGTCGCTGCCGATTCCAGAATAAAAAGACAGGGCGTCGAAAGTGAGGTTATGGGGAATTTCATTATAGAAGAATGCATACTTAAACTTTTCGTAACTGCCGCCGGTGAGTTGATAAAACTGATCGTCCTGGCCGATATTCTGTCCTTCGGCCCCAAGCCAGTACGCATCCTGGTTGTAATTGAAGGTGAAATCGCCCAGGATCGCGTCATCGAGATCGCGGTACTCCTGAAACTTGGCGCTGTCGTCTTCCCCATCTGTCAATCGTCCACCAAGTACCACCGACCCGCTTATTTCGGCATCTTCTGCCGCCGAACTCCAATCGACCTGGGGGAGAAGGAACAGCACTGCAGCGATAAACATGCATGATCTCTTGTTCATAATTCATCCTCCTAGCGGGTTAAGGCGTGATGTTCAAAGGTATTGCTACCGTGAACAGCCCCATGGCAATTAAGACAGGATCGCGCAAAATATCTGTTGCTCGGGCTTCTGCCGGTAAAGGAGCTGTTCGCATCGTAGGGAGTGCCCGGGTGTCGCTGCCAGTCGTGGCAATCCTGGCAGAGGTTGGGCACTTTCTCGGTTAACAGCTTTGGATTGATACTGCCGTGGCTGGTGTGACAGATGAGACAGCTTTCTGCGACAGGCGGGTGTTCGTAGACATACGGGCCGCGCTTGTCGGCATGGCAATTATAGCAGAGCTGCTGGGAATCGTCTGCCTTGACCAGATGACGGGCGAGGCTGCCGTGGGGTGAGTGACAGGAGGTGCAGGTAACCTTGCCTTCGAGAATAGGATGGTGCGACCATTTGTTGGCGGCAACCCTGATGTCGCGATGGCAACCGAAACAGACCTCCGGATCGTCGGGTTTCTGCCTGCCGGCGATATGCAGGTCATGACAGGAATCGCATGAAACATCGTTGCGATTATGGATGCCGTCATCCCACAGATCCATGCCCGGTTTTTTGCCGTGGCAGGCAAGACATTTTGCTGATTTGGCCTGGGCGTCGACATTTTTATTAAAGGCGAAGATGTCCACGCCGCGACCCCCTCCTTTTTCCACATGAGCAGCCCCAGGGCCATGACAGGATTCACAGGCATCCTGCGATTCCGGGCCGCGAATCGACTTTCTGGAATGCAGAGATTTGGCGTAACTGTCATATTGCGCTTCATGACAGTCCTTGCACGTTTCTGCGCCAATAAAGCCCGGCGCTTTCTGGGGCTCTGCGCCTGCCTTGGTGTCATCGGCCATGGCTTGAGCATAAAAGAGAAAGTTGCACAAGAGAAAGACACTTGTGGGGATGAGCAACAGAATATATTTTCTGTTCATACTGCCTCCAAGGTTGGTGGGAAAATTTTGCTGATTCTATTTATTGCGCTTTTTGCGCAGTTCGTACCAATCGGAAGCCAAGAGACTGATGCCCGAAATCAGGGGAAAGGCCCACCCGATGCGAACTTCGTACCCCAAGAGGTCCATTACTCCAGCCGCCGCCGCGCATAACGCGATACTCTCCTGAGCCGGTGTAGCAGGGGTTGTTTTTCGGCAGTTTACTATAGGCTTCGCTGTTATAGACGTCCTGACACCACTCCCAGACATTGCCCAATACATCATAGAGCCCGAAACCATTGGCCGTAAAACTGCCCACCGGGGCGACCACCGCGTAGCCGTCGTCGCAGTTGAAAGCCGTCCAGCTCTGGCGCTGTTTCTTGGCGGATACATCCGCTACATTGGCATAGGTGCAGGCATCTTCGGTCGAATTGCCCCAGAAATGACTTTGGTTAGAGCCGGCCCGGGCGGCATACTCCCACTCCGCCTCGGTAGGCAGTCGATATTCTTGAGCCGACGTACCGGAAAGCCATTCGGCAAAGGCCACAGCATCTTCCCAGGAAACATTGACTACCGGTTGTTTATCTTCATTAAGGTTGCTTTCTCTAACCTGCCCGCTGTTGTGCTCGGGTCGGAATTTTTTGAACTGCGCATTGGTTACTTCATATTTGCCAAAATACAGATCCGAAACACAGACTTCATGCACCGGCCGTTCGTTGGGCTCGCCATCGCCGACCGAATCGCCCATGGCAAAGCAACCGCCAGGGATAAAAATAAATTCCATCCCCGTCTGGGGTTCACTAAAGAGAGCTTCGCTCCCGACTGCGGCACTGGAGGTAAAAGCCAAAAAAAACAATAAGATAGGCCACATTTTTCTAATCATTCTGTATCTCCTCCGTAAATGTGATAATACGTTGGAAACGTACTTCCCCCCTCTTATAGTGAGGACTGACGATTCCGCCTAATCGGCAAACTCAGCGACATCCTGCTCCTTCAGGATGAGACCCATTCCTGGCCGACCCAAATCAGGATACATCTCACCCTGATCGACGACCGGCAAGCCGTCGAAAAACATTCGTTCAATACGCACATGGTCATAAAAATATTCCAGATGGCGCACCGGCAACAGCGAACAGCAGACATGACAATGTAATGCCGGGGCGGTATGAGAGGAGAAAGGAAGAAAATTAGCCTGACAGAGATGGGCCGCCTGGATGAAGACCGAGAGGGAGCAACGGGTGGCATCTGCCTGGAGGACATCGACTGCCTCTGTCGAGATCATTCGCCGAAAATAGTCGAGATTGAAGCCATATTCACCGGCGGTAATCTCGATCCCCGCAGGACTTCGCCTACGCAGAAGATGCAGACCGTGCAGATCGAGATGGTGTACCGGTTCTTCGAACCAGTTCACCCCGAATTCCACCAGGCTTTCGGCCACGGCCAACCCTTCTTTAGGAGAATACGCGCCGTTGCCATCGACCATCAGCCCAGCATCGTCGCCAATCGCCTGTCGGGTTGCCCTGATGCGGAGCTGATCCTGCTGTGGGTTGCGGCCGATTTTTATTTTCATCTGCCGAATGCCCATCTCCCGCCAGCCGGATAATTGGCTGATAAGGGTTGGCAGATCATAGGAGGTAAAGCCGCCGCTGCCGTAAATCGGCACACTTCGTCGGGCGCCGCCCAGCAGGGTTACCAGCGGCAGCCCGAGAATTCTCGCCTTGAGATCCCACAGACTGTTATCAACCGCAGCGACAGCCATCATCAACAGAGACGAGTCGCCGTAATTGCGGCAGCCATGAACCATGGACTGCCATATTGCGGGCAGATTCATGGCCGGTAATCCCTGTACCAGCGTGGCCAGCTTATCGTTTATAAGGCCGGCAACACTCTTATGGCAGTAGGAATAGCCCAGCCCGGTTTCTCCTCCGCCCTCTGCTCGCACCAGAACCATGGTAGTTGCGTCCCAGGTGAGGGTGCCATCGGATTCTACCTGGTCGGTCGGAATCGTATAGGACACAGCGCTGATCCGGGTGATTTTGGTATCCCCTGGCATCTCAGCCCTTCAGACGGCTCAGATAGGTGGACATCATCTGCTTGGCTGACTGGTTGATAATGCCCATCTCGTTCGGATCTCCCTTAAAGAGGGTTGACATATAGGCTTTGGCCTGTTCGAAATTGATATGCGGCGGCAGCGGTGGCACATCCGGGTCGCAGTGGGCATCGATGATTACCGGTCTGCTTGCCGCAAGCGCTCGTTCATAAGCGGGAACTATTTCTTCCGGGGTCTTGACCTCAATGCCTTCCAGGCCAAGGAGCCGACCATATGCAGCATAATCAAAGGCGGGCACATCCTGGGAGATGGAGAATTTCGGATCCCCGGACATAACCCGCTGTTCCCAGGTGACCTGGTTAAGATCCCGATTGTTCAACACCAGGATGATCAGGCGTGGATCCTCCCATTCCTTATAAAAACGGGCGATGTTGATCAGGCAGAGATTACCGAGCATCTGCATGGCTCCGTCGCCGACCATGGCCACTGCGAGCCGGTCGGGATAACACAATTTAGCAGCCAGGGCATAGGGCACCCCCGGACACATGGTGGCTAAACCGCCGGACAGTGAACCCATCATGCCTTTTTTCACCTTGATGTCCCGGGCATACCAGTTGGCCGCCGAGCCGGAATCACAGGTGAGGATACAATTATTGGGCAGCAGCGGCGAGAGCTCCCAAAACAATCGCTGGGGATTGATCGGTTTTGCCTCCATCATCGCCCTGGTTTCCATTACCTGCCACCATTCGGCGACATTTTTTTCGATTTTTTCGCGCCAGGAGCGATCGTCTTTTCTCTTTAATCTAGGGAGCAGTTCCTGCAGAGTAAGAGTGGTATCGCCGTGCAGGTTGGCATCCATCGGAAAGCGGGTACTGAGCATTCTCGCCTGCCGATCGATCTGCACCCCTTTCGCCTGTCCTTCTCTGGGCAGAAACTCGGAGTAGGGAAAGGCCGAGCCGATCATAAAAAAGGTGTCACAGTCCATCATCATATCCCAGCTCGGCTTGGTGCCCAGGAGTCCTATCGAGCCGGTAACATACGGCAGATCGTCGGGCATGGCCATCTTGCCGAGCAGCGCCTTGGCCACGCCCGCGCCGAGAAGTTCCGCTGTTTCTATAACCAGCTCAGTTGACCCGAGCGCTCCGGCGCCGACCAGTATGGCGACTTTTTTACCGGTATTGAGAATCTCGGCGGCATGATCGAGATCCTGCTCGGTCGGCACCAGTCGTGGCTGATGGTAGCCAAACCCACTGAAATTGGCACCATGTTTGCGAGGTGGGGCGGTTATCATATCCATTTCCTGGATATCGTTGGGGATAATGATACAGGTCACAACGCGTTCGGCGATGGCGATCCGCACCGAGCGATCGACCAGATGGCGGATCTGGGCCGGATTCGATGCCATATGGACATAATTATGCGCCACATCCTTAAACAGCGACAGGAGATCGATCTCCTGCTGATAATCGGTGCCCAGGGCCACGGTCGCCTGTTGGCCGACGATGGCCAGCACCGGCATATGATCTTTTTTTGCATCATAGAGACCATTGAGCAGATGGATTGCTCCCGGCCCGGAGGTGGCCAGGCAGACGCCTATCTCGCCGGTGAATTTGGCGTGGGCGCAGGCCTCGAAGGCCGCCAGTTCTTCATGGCGGGCCTGAATAAAACGAATCTTGTCCTGGGCACGGGCAAGGGCACCCATGATCCCGTTTATGCCGTCACCCGGAAAACCATAGATACGCCGGATACCCCAGTCATACAGGCATTGAATAAGAAAATCACTGATCGTCTTTTTCATAAACTCACCTCATTGATATGCGTTTACTGACGCGCGGATTTTTATTATTCCGCGAATGATCCGTTAATTTTTCTATCTTTTTCAGGCGGATACTTAATTCATACCAAAAGCTATGGTCGACAAAAGGGCGTTTTCCGCCTGTCGTGAGTCGAGCCGTGAGTGTTGGATGACAATTGGAATATCCGATTCGAACACCGAGGAATAATCGGTATCGCGGGGAATCGGTTGCGGATCTTTAAGGTCGTTGAAGCGCAGGTGCAGAGTGCGCCTGGCGGGGACGGTGATGGTATACGGGCCGACGGGTTCCCGGTCGCTAAAATAGATGGTTAGTTGGATGTTCGCGTCCAGGTCGGAGATATTGAGGATGCAAGCGGTCTCGTGGCTGGTCATCTGTGGTTCCGGTCCGGTGCTGCTGTCGGGGATATATCCTTCAGCTATCGCCCAGAATCTTCGGCCAATTTCTTTCATATGCCACCTGTATATGTATTTCTGTTTGTTGCGTGCTTCTCCTTTGAGCTGAAAACGTCAGCAAAAAACTAGCAATTGGTGTGCCATAATGTTGCGGTGGCTGATCTTTTCAAGATCAGAATAGCTCCGCCAAGGCACGTCTCCGACTACTCTTCTGGCATGTATCGGAAAAACGGGCCCACAGAAGTCTGTTCTTAATATTTATTAAACGAATAGCTTTCACGAGTCAATCAATTTTACTGTCCGGTTCAACGGGACAATTACCGGCTTAAAATCCTGTCCGGGTGGACAATTTCCCTCGTTAAGCGTGCTCACTATTCTCGGTCGGTATAGATGGGGATGGCCCCAAAATTGCTTATGACACTATAGCTGGATGCGAAGCCTCTATTAGACGGGAGAATAAGTATGGCAGCATTTCTTTCAATTCTCACAGTAACGACGCTGGTTTTCGTGTTGTCCTTTTCGTGGGTCTGGTTGTTTCGGCTAAGAGACCCTTCGGCCTACCCCTGGTCGGCAACTCTGCCGGTACTTGGCGGGCCCATTCCGCCTACCCATGCTTGGAACCAGTATCATATCCGCTATTATTCCATGGCCCTGCTGTTTATCGCCTTTGAGATGGAGATGATGTTCATGTACCCCTGGGCGGTCGTCTATGTCCAGGAAGGCGTCAAAGCTCTGATGGAGATGGGCATGTTCCTGATTATCTTATCGCTGGGGATTCTTTATGCCTGGCGGGAAGGGGCATTGCGATGGCAATGAACTTCGCATCGACATTGGCGACTGCAGCAAAAATACCCGTTTTATGCCTCGCGGGCGAGGGCGGGCGGCAGGCGCGACGGATGGTGTATCTGGCGACTCGATTACGATCGGTCAATTCTCCCCGGCATGCAGCAATTCTTCTGCTTACAGGTCGGATAGCCCCGTGCATGGCTCCGGCGATTTGCCGGATCCACGATCAGTTGCCGGCTCCAAGGGGCGTAGTGTTGTGGAACTGTCCCACCGGAGCGGATTTTCTGGGGGGAACAGCGCTGATAAAAAGCTATGATCGGGTTGTGCCGACCGGAATGATCGAGGAGCTGTATCATGATCTTCTGACCAACAGACGGGCCTCCAGCCCCTTAATCGGCCCGACCGAAAATCCGGTTGCCTGGCAGGGTGAAGGCGACCACGGTCAGGGCGGCGAAGGGATGATGGGCGGCAAACCCTATGGCCGCGCCATGGCCATGACCGGCGAAGACCTGCGCGACGGACTGGAGTTGGGCAAAACCAAAATGGAGCTCGGCCCCTTTCTCCCCTGGATAGTGCCGGGGCTTTCTCTTTCCCTGACTCTGCAGGGCGATGTTATCCAGCAACTGCAGTGTCATGGGACCGCGCCTGGCGCTCCGGATATAGATGAAATTTTTTTTCGCGCGGCAAGCGAACCGGTACCGCTGGCCGATATTGAGCTGGCTCGTGCCCGGCATCAGCTGCGGGCGGTGGCGGATCTGCTCTTTTTGCTTGAACTGGAAGATTGCGGGCGACAGGCCCTGCGACTGGCCGAACAGGCCACTGCCGGGCAGGCGGAACCGGTGCAGAAATTTATCCGCCGGCTGCACTGGACCGGTCTGTTTTTGCTGAGCGCGAGAGGCATTGGCCGGTTTTCGGCGGCAGCGGTACGCGGCCTTGGCCCGCTCGCCAGAGCAGCTGGTATTAAAGAAGATGCGCGGCAGGACGATCCAGCTTATAAGCGCATAAATTTTACCGTCTTGGCCAGGCAGGGGGGGGATGCGGCTGCCGTCTGTGCGCAGCGCCTGGCCGAGACGGTTCAGTCTCTAAAACTGGCCGGACGGGCTGAAAACCGTGTGCGCGAACCCGGTCCGGTAGTAGAAGGTCCGCGCGGTCCTCTGGGGGTGAACAAGGGGGTAAGATGGCAGCAATTGCTGGAAGACCAGGCCATGGGTATGGCCTGGGACGCCTTTGTGAGCTTGCTGGTCACTCTAGATCTCGATCCCGCCGACCTGCCGCCGCCGGACAATGATGATAAAGGGGAAAAAAAAGAACATACGGATGAGGGACCCCATGACTGATATGGCCGAAGTCGCTTCCCTGGGCCCCATCGTAAGCAGCCTGCTGGTGCCGGTTATTCTGCTTAGCGGGGGCTATGTCGCGGCTGTCCTGCACCAACTCGTTGCGGCTCGCAGAGGCAGTGGTCCCGTCGTCATCCTGCTCGAGCCGATCAGGCAGGGGGCATTGCTGCTGCGTCAGGAGCTCAGCTGCACCGAACGGCCCGATATGCTGCTCTGGGCGGTGGGCCCGGCAACCTACGCGGCGGTGGCCGCCTGCGCTTTGACCGTCGTGCCGCTGGCCACCTTTACCGCGATTGCCGATGTGCGTACCGGCATCGTCCTTTTCGGGGCGGCGGAGGCCATTGCCATTATCGCCATTTACCTCCACGGCTGGGCGCCGAATTCACACCTGGCCTTGATCGGCGGTTATCGGTTTGTCGCTTTGGGGCTGTCCTATGAGCTGCTCAGCATGTTTGTCCTTATTGCCGCAGCCCTGCCGGCTGAATCCTTGCAGATATCAAAAATAGTCGTTTCCCAGGCGGAGCTGTGGAATCTTATCCGCCAGCCGCTCAGTCTGCCGCTGTGGCTGGTGGTGACCCTGGGCGTCACCTTTACCGGCCCATTGAATCTGGCCGATAGCACTGATCTGGCCTCCGGTACGTCGCTTGAAATAAGCGGTCGCCACCGGCTGCTGTGGAAAATTGCTCGTGGGGCGATGCTCACCGTATTTTGTGCAATGGGGGCGAGCATCATTCTCGGTGGCTGGCAGGGTCCTCTGTTGCCCGGATGGGCCTGGATTATGGTAAAAACCCTGGCGCTTATGCTGCTGGTGAGCTGGCTTGGAGCTCGGCTGAGTCGGTTGCCGGCTGAACGGGCAGTCCTCTATTTATGGACCATCGGTCTCCCTCTTGCCTTTCTCCATTTACTGCTCGCCGGTATCGTGACGTTGTTATGACGAATATTTATATCGACATAGCCTTCTGGGTCTTCTCCAGTGGAGCCGTCTGGTTCGGCTGGCGGGTCTTTCGCACCGACTCCATGGTCCGGGCTTCTTTTGCTCTCCTTGCCTCCTTTTTAAATGTTGGGGCGATCATGATTCTGCTGTCCGCCGAGTACCTGGGAGTCGCCTTGTTTTTTATGATGGCGGTGGAGATGACGGTGATGGCACTCTTTATGGTCGCTTTTATGATGAACCCGGCCGGTCTGAACCCCATGATGATGGTGCACCAGCATAAACTGGCCATCGGGTTCGGTATCCTCGGGGCCGGTATTCTGACGGTGGTGGCAGTGCAGGCGCGGTTTCCCGTGCGGCCAATCGATAGCGCCGGCGATAATATCCGCTTGCTGGGCACGGAAATGCTTGGTCCTTCCATGCTGATTTTCGAGAGTGCCGGCGTTGCCCTGCTGGCTACCATGCTCGGGGCGGTCATTCTGTCCAGTCGTCGAAGCCGCTATGACTGCCCGGCGGACGAAGGTTCGCATCCGCCGCCGATTGACCCTGACGACCCGGATAGTGTCCCGGATAGCATGGAAAAAGATGACGAAGAGGGCGACGGCAAGAAAGAAACTCACCATCACTAAGGAAAGAACATGACGCTCAGCACTCTGCTAATAGTCTCGGCCGTTTTATGGGGGATCGGCCTGTATGGCGCCTTGTCGCAGCAATCCTTTGTTATGCTGATGATGGGCCTGGAGATGATGGTCAACGGGTCTCTTCTGGCCGGGGTGGCCGTATGGAATTTCGCCGGCGGCGGCAACCCACAGGGCCAGCTGCTGATTATTATCGGCCTGGCGGTCATGGCCATTGAAATGGCCATCGGTTTTGCGGTGGTGATTAATGTCTATCGTATCTGTCAGGCCGACGTCACCGAGAGAATTGAGGATCTGCAGCGATGACACTCTGGTTACCAATTATCTGGCCGCTTTTGGGTGGGAGCCTGCTCTGGTTTTTGGGCGAGTGGGTCGCCACTGCCCATCCCCCGCGCCGGGGACTGCTTGGCAGCCTTGCCGCGCTGGTCATAGTCATTGAACTGCTGCTCGCAGTGGCCGCAATCGGGCATAATGAGAAAAGTTTTTTTGCCTGGGGCGGGGGAATTGGCCTGAGCCTGCAGGTGGTGCCGATGGTCAAAATCGCGCTCGTGCTGGTGCCGTTTATTGCCCTGCCGGTGCTGCTGTGGGCGGCGGCGATGGAAGATGATGCGGGCCTGCCACGCCTGCTTGGGTTGCTGATCGGCTTCACCGGCGCAATGGAGATGCTCATTCTTGCTGCGGATCTTTTAGTGGTGGCGATCGCCTGGGAGCTGCTCGGGGTTTTCTCCTGGGCCTTGATCGCCCATCACTGGCAGGATGATATAAAAGTTGCTGCGGCCAATTATGCCTTCAATGCCACTCGGATAGGCGGGCTAGGCCTGTGGTTTGCCGCCGGGGCGGCGCTTGCCGTCGGCGGCAA
>CAVPXN010000006.1:0-439784 GCA_963709745.1 uncultured delta proteobacterium | reverse complement strand
GACAAGTGCGCTACCAAGCTGCGCTACATCCCGACGCGTGCTGTGTTTCTACCATTTGTTGGAAAAGCTGTCAACTGGATCAGGTAAAAATCAGATTTCTTTTTTACTGGTAAGTAGGCTTTGCAGCTTCTTCAGTTCCTCTTTGATGGACTGCAATGTTCTTGACGCCTCGGCCTTGGTCGGCAGTCTTGTGGTTGTCGCCAGTATCGGCTTTTGCCCGTTTTCCAGCAATTTTTTGGCCCCGGCTATAGTATATCCCTGTTCATGCAGGAGTATTTTGATGTCGAGTATCAGCTCAACATCCTGCCTCCGGTACAGCCGCTGTTTGGATTTGGCTCGTTTGGGGCTGATGCCGGGGAATTCCGATTCCCAGTAGCGCAGGACGTGGGTCGGCACATCGGCCATTTTCGCCACTTCACCGATCTTGAAATAGAGCTTGTCTGGTATTGTTGTTTTCATCATGCCAGCCTTATCTCTACTTTATCAGGGCTTGGTGCTAGCTGTTTACCTGCTCCCTGAGCTTCTTGCTGGGCCGAAAACTTATGGCCTGACGTTTCTTGATGGTGATGGTCTCACCGGTTCGTGGATTCCGGCCCTTCCGTGGGGATTTGTCCCGTACCGTGAAGGTGCCGAAATGAACGAGCTTAATCGATTCTCCGGACAGCATCGATCCCTTCATAGCATCCAGAAAACTGTCGACAATCTGGGCACAGTTGCTTTGTGAGAAGCCCAGTGTATTGGCTAAGGTTTCGCTCAGCTCTTTTCTGGTCAGATTATTATGGTTGTTGTCAAGCATGGCGTAAATTCCCCTCAAATTCATCACTAAGCAAACGTACTATTTTTGAGTGGGATTTTTCCACATTTTTTTCCGTAAGCGTTTTGGTTTCCGATCTGTAGGTAATGCTCAGGGCGACACTCTTATACCCTTCAGGTATCTTTGCCCCTTGAAATACATCAAATATTTCAGAGTTTTCTATGAGTTTATCTCGACTGCCTCTGACCTTTGCCAGGATTTCCCCGGATGAAACATCTTCTCTAACAACAAGAGCAATATCTCTTTTGACCGAGGGGTAAACCGGTAAAGATGAAAAATGTTTGTCGACGATCTTGAGATCACAGATTCTATCATACAAGAGGTCGAAATAGAATACCTCATGTTTGATCGAAAACCGCCTGAGGACCTCAGTCTTGATCTTGCCCAGAGTACCAAGTTTTACTGAATCCGCGAAAATATCCAGAGTATACTCTTTTTCAGTAAATGGTTCACAGTCATTTTCCGGGCGGGCAAAGTGAAGAGCCTCCTGTTCGCCGATCCGGCCAAGACCCATTTCATGGAAGATGAATTCCACTGCGCCTTTGGCATCATAGACATCTACCGTTTCCTGTTTGAAATGCAGCGGTGAGTTTTCGCCATAACGGTTGCCGGAAAGGACTCCGGACAAAAGATTTTCTTCTCTTGGCTGGGGATTATCTCCGGCAGGGGTAAAGATCTTGCCGATTTCGAACATCTTGACCGCAGTTTTCTGATGATTGATATTTCTTTTTACGTTGTCCAAGAGACCAGGCAACAGCATAGTGCGCATGACCGACTGCTCTTCGCTGAGCGGGTTAAGCAGTCTTACCGGCGTATATCGCGCATCGTTTATGGCGATATTCATCAGCTCCGCGCTTTTTTCCGAGATAAAACTATAATTGATCGCCTCAGTATAACCAATTGCGGTAAGGCGCGCAGCAAGTGCCAGGCGTCGCTCGCGGTTGCTGTCCTGTTCGGGATAACTGAGCTTTACTTTTGGTAATGTGGCGGGGATATTGTTATAGCCGTATAGCCTGGCGATTTCTTCGACCAGATCTGCCTCGCGTTCGATGTCAACGCGAAATGAGGGCGGGGTGATGCGCAGCTTATCGTCGCTGGAAAGCTGACAGCTGATGCCGATAGACTCTAAAAGATCGGCAATTTTCTTGGCAGTAAGCTCAGTGCCCAGCAGTTGATTGGTTCTGGCAACACTTAGATCGATAGCCGGTTTTTCGGTTTTGCCGGGGTAGCAGTCGATGCCATTATCCGGCGCCGTACCGCCTGCCAGGGCAACCATCAGTTCCACGGCCCGATTCAATGCATTGATAGTTCCTTCGGGATCGACCCCCCGTTCAAAGCGATAGGAGGCATCCGTTGCCATACTCAGTTTTCTGGCGGTCTTACGAATGGAGACTGCATTAAAGCAGGCACTTTCCAGCAGAATATTGCTGGTTTTTTGGGTCACTTCCGAGTTAAGACCGCCCATAACTCCGGCAACCGCGATAGGTTTTTCACCATCGCAGATCATCAGCATTTCGGCATCGAGTTGACGGCCTGCATCGTCCAAGGTAGCAAAGGTCATCTCGCTTTCGCGCGGGTTACGCACCACGATTTCTTGACCGGAGAGTGTATCAAAGTCAAAGGCATGCAGTGGTTGACCGTATTCGAGCATCACAAAATTGGTGATATCGACAATGTTATTGATCGGCCTGAGACCAACATTGAGAAGACATTTTCTGAGCCACCAGGGCGATGGCCCGATGGTTACTCCTTTGATAAGCCGTGCGGCATAGCGGGGGCAAAGCTCGGGTGCTTCGATGCGCACCGAAAAATCCTTACTTGACTGACCGATCGCCGCCTCTTTTACCGGCAGGGTCAGGGGTTTTCTGACCACCCCACCAATTTCTCTGGCGATGCCGATTACCGACGCGCAGTCCGGCCGGTTGGGGGTCAGATCGACTTCCACAAAAATATCTTCCAGGCCAAGTGTCTTGATGAACGACTGGCCGTGCTCCGTTCCCGTCGGCAACTCCATGATGCCGTCATGCTCATTGCTCAGTTCCAGCTCTTGTTCCGAACAGATCATTCCGCAGGATTCAACGCCGCGAATTTTTGATTTGCTGATCTTAAAATTGCCGGGAAGGATGGTGCCGGGAAGGGCGACGACAACCGCCAATCCCTCACGGACATTCGGCGCACCACAGACAATCTGTTGGCTTTGCTCGCCTATCCGCACCTGGCAGACGGTCAGTTTGTCGGCATCGGGATGTTTGGTAGCGGCGGTAACCAGTCCGGTTTTCAGCGCGGCCAGCTCTTGATAAAGCGGGGCGATGGCATCGACCTCAAGGCCCAGCATGGTAAGATGCTCAGCAAGCTCCTCGGGGGCGAGGCCCTGAATATCTATATAGTTTTGCAACCAGTTAAGGGTAAACTTCATGGCAATTATCTTGATTATTATAAGACTAAAACTGGGCCAGAAAACGCTGATCGTTTTCGTAAAAAAGTCGAATATCGTCGATGCCGTATTTAAGCATGGCGATCCGCTCAATGCCAAGGCCAAAGGCGAATCCGCTGTATACTTCAGGATCGTAGCCAACCATTTTAAAGACTTCGGGATCGATCATGCCTGAGCCAAGAATTTCCAGCCACCCGGTTTTCTTGCAGACTCGGCAACCGGCTCCGTCGCACATCACACAAGCAATATCAACCTCGGCACTGGGTTCGGTGAACGGAAAGAAGGACGGGCGAAAGCGCAGCGGCAGATCTTTTTTAAACATCTTCTGGGTAAAGACGGTTAAAACCCCTTTCAGATCGGCAAAGGAAACGTTCTTGTCAACTAGAAAACCTTCAACCTGGTGGAACATCGGTGTATGAGTAATATCCGAATCGCAGCGATAGACTTTGCCTGGGGCAATGACTCTGAGCGGTGGCTGCTGCGCTTCCATGATCCGGGCCTGCATCGGCGAGGTATGGGTTCGCAGCAACACCGAATCACTGATATAGAAGGTGTCGTGCATATCGCGCGCGGGATGATGGGCAGGGATATTCAGGGCCTCGAAATTGTAGTAATCGAGTTCGATATCCGGTCCTTCAGCTACGGAAAAGCCCAAATTCTCGAAAATGGTACAGGTCTCGTTCATTACCTGGCTGATCGGGTGCAGTTTGCCTGGTACGGGATAACGGCCGGGCAGGGTTAGATCGGGTCCGGTATGCGGCATGGATCCGACCGACAAAGCGTTGAGAGCCTGCTGTTTGTCCTCAAACAGTTTTTCTATCTCTGCTTTGATGCTGTTGGCCAGCAGTCCTACCCGAGGCCGGTCTTCTGCTGCCACTGTCCCGAGCCGGCGCATGATGGTGCTGAACTTTCCTTTGCGTCCCAGATAGCGGACGCGATAGTCTTCCAGCAGGCTTGTATCATCGAGGCGCTGCAGATTTTCCCTGGCCTCGGTTTCTAAGCTGTGTAGCTCTTGTTCCATGGTGAATATAAGAAAGGAGGTGCAGAAACAAACAACGTGCCGGTCATTGGTTACACTTGGCAACCAATGACCGGCACGCAGAAAAGACAATTTTCGGAAAAGCCGCTTACGCGTTTGCTTCTTTGGCTATCTGAACCACTCTGGTAAAGGCATTCGCATCGAGTATCGCCAGGTTGGCAAGTACTTTACGATCAAGATCAACATTGGCCTTTTTGAGGCCGCCCATCAGTTTGCTGTAGCTCAAATCATTCATCCGGGCGCCGGCGTTGATTCTGGCAATCCAGAGACGGCGAAAATCTCTTTTCTTGGTCCGTCTGTCGCGATAAGCATAGACTAAAGCGCGGTCAACAGCTTCTGTGGCGCTCTTATAAAGACGTGAACGACCGCCCCTGAATCCTTTGGCTATCTTCAATACCCTGTTTCTTCTTCGACGGGCTTTAAAACCTCGTGTTACGCGTGGCATCTCTTAACTCCTTCTATTCCCGCTGGCATTATGCAGCAGGTTCTTAATACGGTGCAGACAAAAGCGTTTTTCAATGAGATCAGACAGGATCCTTAACTTTACATATAAGGTAAAATCCGCCTGATTCCTTTATAGTTAGCCGCATCAACAGTATCGGCTTGACGCAGACCACGCTTACGCTTGGTTGATTTCTTGGTCAGAATATGGCTGGCAAATGCCTTATTACGCTTGATCTTGCCAGATCCGGTCAGTTTGAAACGCTTGGCTGCGCCTCTGTTGCTTTTCATCTTCGGCATGACATGTGCTCCTTTATACCTCAATATTATGGCTGTTGCAGGGAGTTTAAAAGTATCCGCTGGAGAAAAGATACACCGAACCATTCAACAGCAATTTTTTTATATAAACTCGAACTTTTTTAGTACTTTTGTAACAAATTTATCCTTTCGGCCCGACAAACATCACCAGCTGGCGGCCTTCCATACGCGGTTCCTGAAGGATCACCGCATCGTCGGCGAGGGCGGCAGCGACCTTGTTCATGGCCTCAACCCCTATAGTCTCGCAATAGACGATTTCCCGGCCGCGAAACCGCATGGTTAATTTCACTTTATTCTTAGCGGCGAGAAATTTTTTAACATGGTTAATCTTAAAATTAAGATCATGTTCGTCGGTTTTAGGCCGAAACTTAATCTCTTTTGTTTCTACTGTAGTTTGTTTCTTTTTTGCTTCCTGAACCTTTTTCTTCTGCTCGTAGCGGAATTTGTCGTAATTCATCACTCGACATACCGGCGGATCAGCATTTTCCGAGACGACTACCAGATCAAGCCCTGATTCGCTGGCGAGGTTTCGTGCTTCTTCAGTTGAAACAACACCCAGCTGGGTTCCGTCGTCGCCAATAAGTCTGACGTTGGGAAAGCGGATAGCATCATTGATCAATGCTTTATCATCACGTTGTACTGGACCAGTCTTTCCTCTTCTGTTAATAACTTTACCTCCCCGATTCTACGAGCTTAATATTGGTTAGTCCCCGAATATGGATGTTGGCTCCGGGTTATGTTTTTCTAATTCACTAGTCCCCTCCCATCCCGAACTTCATCCGCAATAAGCCTTGCGAACTCGGAAACAGTCATGGGGGGGAGATTTTTGCCGGTACGAAGCCGCACGGTCAGTGTGTTATCGGCTTTTTCTTTGTCCCCGATAATAAGCATATAGGGGATTTTGGCAACTTGTGCTTCGCGGATTTTATAGTTCAATTTTTCGTTGCGCAGATCTTTTTCAATCCGCAGACCCGCCTGGCGCAGCTCTTTGAATACCTTCTCGCCATACTCCGCCTGATCATCAGTGATATTGAGTATTCTTGCCTGCACCGGGGTAAACCAGATCGGGAAAGCACCGGCGTAGTGTTCAATCAGAATCCCGATGAACCTCTCAAGTGAGCCCATCAGTGCACGATGGATCATAATGGGCTGATGCTCGGCATTGTCGGCACCCGTATACCCCATTTCGAAGCGTTCGGGAAGATTAAAATCTACCTGGATGGTCGAACACTGCCAGGATCGACCCAGCTGATCCTTGATTTTTATATCTATCTTCGGGCCGTAAAAAACTCCTTCCCCGGGATCGAGCATATAACTGAGCCCCTTTTTTTCCAGGGCGAGCTTCAAGGATTCGGTGGCTTTTTCCCAGTTTTCATCGCTGCCGACCGATTTTTCCGGTCGGGTGGACAGATAAATATCGTACTCAGCAAAGCCGAAAGTCTTGAGAATATGCAGATTGAGATCAAGAATATTGAAAATTTCGTCTTCCAACTGGTCGGGGCGACAGAAAATATGTGCGTCGTCCTGGGTGAAGCCTCGAACCCGAAAAAGGCCGTGCAACGCTCCGGCTCTCTCGTAGCGGTATACCGTGCCAAGTTCGCACCAGCGAATAGGAAAATCTCGATAGCTTTTTTTCTGGCTGTTGTAGATACCAATATGGAAAGGGCAGTTCATCGGTTTGAGCTGGTACAGTACCTCATCGATATCCATGGGCGAGTACATGTTCTCGTTGTAAAAATCGAGATGACCGGAGGTCTGCCACAGGTCCTGCCTGGCTATATGCGGGGTATACAGCAGCTCATAATCGTGACGATAGTGCTCGTCCTTCCAGTAGTCTTCTATAAGCCGTCGAAGCTGGGCGCCTTTGGGTTGCCAGAGAATCAGGCCCGGTCCGATCTGGTCTTGAATAGTAAAGAGTTCCAGCTCTTTGCCGAGTTTGCGATGATCCCGTTTCTTTGCTTCTTCGAGAGCGTTGAGGTACTTGCTCAGATCCTTTTTATCATAAAAGGCGGTACCGTAAATACGCTGCAGGACATCTCTTTCTTCATCCCCGCGCCAGTAGGCACCGGCGACGCGCAATAATTTGAAGGCCTTGATAAAAGAGGTGTTTGGCAGATGTGGTCCGCGGCACAGATCGGTGAATTCACCGACATGATAGAATGACACAATCTCCGTCTGCAGGTCCTCAATGAGCTCAACTTTGAATTTTTCCTGCTCAGCACTAAATTTTTTTATCGCCTCGCCACTGGACATCTCGGTGCGGGTAAATGGCAAGGCCTGTCGGATGAGTTCTGCCATTCTCGCTTCGATTTTTTCAAAATCATCCGGGCTGAACGTTTCATCGCGCATAAAATCGTAGTAAAAGCCGTTTTCTATCGAAGGTCCAATGGCGACTTTGATATCTTTACCAAAAACATCTCTGACCGCCAGAGCCATGATATGCGAGGTGCTGTGGCGCAGGATATCGAGCGCATCATCGGAGCCGATCTGGATCGGAGCAAGAACCGTATCACTATGTAAAGGCGTGGTATAATCCACAATAGCGTCGCCGATTCTGGCAGCTACGGTGATCTTACGCTGTTTGTTGGAAAGGAGGGCGGCCAGAGCATCCTGAACGGTACTGCCTGCAGGTACGGTGGTTGATTCTCCTTCACTGAGGCTTACGGTTATGTCAGTCATGAAAATCTTCTATATAAAAATAAAGGCTAAAGAATGAACATCTTAATGATAAGATGTCGTCACTTTAGCCTTTTATCTTTGGTAGGCGCGGAGGGGATTGAACCCACGACATCCACCACGTCAAGGTGGCGCTCTCCCACTGAGCTACGCGCCTGGATAACTCTATCAGCCTCGAAATGGCTTGAAACTTTACAGAACTCTTCCCAGGCTTGGCAAGAGCCATTTATTAACATGATTGAATTGTGTGTGCAAGATATTTAGCGACTTAGAAATAAATTTCTTGTGCTTTTCGCCAGAAATTTATTTCGTGAAGGAGCTTATCCCGTGTGTCTTTTGGGCGGGATTTGATGACTCAGAAATAAATTATTCCCTCGATTGCAAAAGAGAGTTACCTCATAACCATGTATCTGCACCACCATTAAAGCTGCTTGCGCAGCTGAGAACGCGCTTCAATGGCTTTAGCCAGGGTATACTTGTCGGCATATTTTATATCCATTCCCATGGGAATACCGCAGGCCAGGCGGGTCAACTGGATGGGTTCGGCCTGCAGGATATCTATCAAATATGAGGCGGTTACCTCGCCGGGGACGGTTGAGCTGGTGGCGATGATTGCTTCTTTTACCGTGCCGTTGCGGACCCTGGCCAGCAGCTCGCGGATCTTGATTTCATCGGGGCCAATGCCATCAATCGGCGACAGGACGCCGTGCAGAATATGGTAGTGACCGCGAAAGCTGTCCGTTTTTTCTATCGCCATAAGATCTGCCGACTGCTCCACGATACAGATGGTATCCGCCTGCCGCCGGGGATCGCCACAGATTGCACAGGGGTCGTTTTCCGAGAAAGAAAAGCAGCAGGAGCAGAGCTGGATGGCGTCGTGCAGTTCGGTGAGGGCTGCCGCCAGTTCGTGGGCCTGGGCAGGGGGCTTGCGCAGGACGTTCAGCGCCAGCCGGGTCGCTGTTTTTCGCCCGATGCCGGGGAGATTCGCCAGCTGGTCGATTAGCCGTTCAAGTGCCGGTGGAATAACCTGCATGTAATACTTACGGTTGCATAAAGTTGGTAAGACCGGGGATGTTGAGTCCGCCGGTGAGCTGACCCAACTCCTGCTTACTCAATTCTTTGGCCTTTCTGATGGCGTCATTGGTTGCGGCAACCACCAGGTCTTCGAGCATACCGCTTTCATTGGGATCGATAACTGCTTTTTCGATGGCCATTGACAGGATATCGCCCTGACCATTGACGGTCACCTGAACCATTCCACCCCCGGAGCTGCCGGTGATCGATTTATTAGCCAGGTCCTGCTGGATTTTGGCCATCTTTTCCTGCATGGCTTTGGCTTGCTGCATTATAGAACTTATATCCATTTCTGTCTCAATCCTGAGGTAAAATTATCTACTTCTGGGGCCGATGCGGATATCTCCGACCTGCCCGTTAAATATTTCCGCCGCCATGACGACCAGCGGATCGTTGACTAACTGCTGTCTTTTTCGGTGCGGCGATTCATCGCCATTACCATCACTCGTTTCCTCTATCTTGGGCAGTATAAACCGCACTTTCAATGGTTTTTGAAAAAAATCCAGGGCAAACTCGGTAAGCAGCTGATGGTTTTCTTTCTGGCGCAGCAGTGAGCAGTTTGCCGGATCGCTGAAGCAGAGGTGCAATTCCCCTTGAATGTCTTGTTTGATGCTGTCGGTTCGCTGCAGATCCTGGGCCATCCAGACTTTACGCTCCTTGACATATTTAATGAAATCGAGCCAGTCTTTACGGATGTCCTTTTCATGGGGACGGATCTCCAAAGGCTTGGTTGCCGGGGAATCAACTTTTTGTTCCGGTGGAGGCGGTGGTGGTGGCTGTTCTACGGCAGCGACCGGCGGACTTTCCGGCGGTGCCTCTTTAGCCTCTACTCTGGCAGGCTCAGTCTGAGGCGATGCCGGGGCTTCCGGCTCAATTTTTTTTTTAACCGTATCCGGTTGTTTATCCCGTACTGTCTCTTCCAGCGGCTTTGGCCTTGCGGGCAGAGCTGCCAGCATAGCCTCAAGATGGCTCAGCAGGGTGGTCACGGGCACCACGTTTGAAGCTTCGATTATTTTTAAAAAGGACGTCTCAAGTGTAAGGCGCGGCTGGGTGGAAAATTTCAGTTCATCGGCCATCGCCATAAGGAGCGACAGCTTCAAATGCAGGGTCTCGCTGGTATAGTTTACGGCTAGTTTCTGAAATTCCGACATTTCTTCACCCGGGAGGTCGATCAGCTCGGTGCATCCTTCGATCTTGCAGAGCAGCAGGGTGCGGAAATGATCCATCAGGTCTTCGACAAAGCGCTTGAGATCCATGCCAAAGTCGAAAATCTCCTGCAGATTGATAAAAACCTCGCTCTTATTGCCGTCAAGAAGTGCTCTGGTAAGACGCAGCAGCACCTCGCGGCTGACCAGTCCTAAAACCTCGACGACGTCTTTACTGCTGATAGTTTTTTCCCCGTAAGAAAACATCTGGTCAAGAAGGCTCAAGCCATCGCGAACAGAGCCGCCGGCCTCGCGAACAATAAGCGAAAGCGCCGCCGGATCAATGGTAAAACCCTCGTTACCGACCAGCCCCGCAAAATGGTCATATAAATCCTTGGCCGAAATTCGTTTAAGTTCATACTGCTGGCAGCGGGACAGGATAGTGATGGGGATTTTATGGATTTCGGTGGTGGCAAACATGAAATAGACATGCGCAGGTGGCTCTTCCAGGGTCTTCAGCAAGGCGTTGAAGGCCTCGGTGGTCAGCATATGTACTTCGTCGATGATAATGATCTTATATTGTGAAGTGGTCGGCAGAAACCGGATCTTTTCCTTAAGCTCGCGGATTTCCTGGATGCCGCGATTGGATGCGCCGTCAATCTCATACAGATCAAGTGAGGCACCGGTGGCTATCTGGCGACAGGAGGAGCATTGATCGCAGGGCCGCATGGCCGGGTCCTCGGCCTGGCAGTTGATCGCTTTGGCCATAATGCGCGCCAGTGTAGTTTTGCCGACACCTCTGACTCCGGAAAAAAGAATCGCATGGGCAACCCGGTTGCGGATAATACTGTTTTTCAGGGTCGTGACCACCGGACGCTGACCGATAACCTGGTCAAATGTCTGCGGTCGGGCTTTTCTGGCGAGAACGAGATAAGACATGCAACACCGGGGCTGGTTGGAGTGAACTGCTTGCTACTTGATCATACAACGGTAATCCTTCACCGGAACGCATTAGATGACTGATAACCCGGATCAATAGCCGTTCAACCAGTGCTCCATTTTCGTTCAAGCAGGCCCTTGAGCTATAGTTGCCGATGTGAGATGGGCTGATCGGACAAAAATGGGGTGCTGGTTGAAAGGATCAAAAAATGATAGCCGGGTTACCTGCAACACACAAAGAGATTCACTGCCGTTGCTTCCTTCCGGACCTGGCGGAGTTAGTGATTCTTTGTTGCGCAAGGCCCGGCTATCAAAGTCGAACTGATGATGTCGTAAAAATTCTTTTTATTTAACCATCACAATTTTATTTTTTTGCAAACTGGCGGAGAGGGTGAGATTCGAACTCACGGTACTCGCGTACACACGCGTTCCAGGCGTGCACCTTAAGCCACTCGGTCACCTCTCCTTCTCAAATTGCTCTGAAAAATGTGAGGTACTATGTAAACCGTCATCACCCTTTTAGCAATCAAAAAGTATGCATTTTCCAAAAAAGATAAACCCTTTCAACCGGAAAAATTACTTTTTTTCCTGGCGTCGACGATGGAAAAATTCCTTTAACAGAGTGCTGCACTCTTCGGCGAGAATTCCCCCGGTGATGTCAATTGTATGGTTTAAAAGGCTATCGCTGCCGATGGTGTACACTGAGTGGACAGCACCGGTTTTGGGATCATCGGCACCATAGACCAGCCGGTCAATCCGCGCCTGGATCAAGGCCCCCATGCACATCACACAAGGTTCCAGGGTGACATAGAGCGTCGTGCCGGGAAGGCGATAATTGTGCAGGCGCTCGGCACCATTTCTGATGGCGATTATTTCCGCATGGGCGGTTGGGTCATTTCTGCTAATTGGGCTGTTCCCCGCTACGGCCATTAACCCCTTTGGGCCGACAAGCACTGCGCCCACGGGAATTTCACTGTTCGCAGCTGCTTTCTCTGCCTGCAGTATGGCTTGTCGCATCCAATAGTTATCGATGTTCATCGCTCTTTTTCTTTGTCATCAATGAGACGTGTCCGGGAAGTTGGCCAGGAAGAGTTCCACCGGGAATCTTATCGATGATAGGGTAAGAACAGTCCTTTTATTTGCTTTTTTTATTTTTTGGCCATATAAGTAAGAAAGGTTGTTACGTTTTTGAAACTTCTTTTACCTTCTTGTAATCTCTATGTATAAAGTTTTGATCTCTGATTCGATTGAGACCACTAAGGCTAACCTGCTTGCTGCTTTGCAGGACAGGTGCCAATTGACCTGTATCAATAGCGAAGCAGAACTTCAAGCAGAAATTCAAGCCAATCAGTTTGACCTCATTTTTCTTGATGCCGATTGGCTGGAAGGACAGTCGATGGTCCAGCTTGATCAGATTCATACCAAGGATCCGTACCTGCCGATCATTATGACCAGTAAGACGGAAAAAGCGGATACAATTGTTCAGGCGATGAACAGTGGAGCCAGTGACTTTCTGGTCCAGCCATCGGCCGCTCGCATTAATATTGCGGTCAATAAGGCCCTGGAAATTCGCGACCAGAAATATGAGATCGCCTATCATCGACGCAAGCAGGATGTAGTTTATGACTTCAAGGATGTCATCGCCCATAGCCCCAAGATGAAACATATCCTCAAGAGCCTGGCGCGTTTTGCCAAAACCGACTCGACGATCCTGATAACCGGGGACACCGGTACGGGGAAATCATTCTTATCCGGGACGGTACACTTCAATTCTCCTCGGCGTAAAAAGCCTTTTGTGAAAATCAACTGCGCCAATATTCCCGAGGATCTGCTTGAGTCTGAACTGTTCGGTCATGAGAAAGGGTCTTTTACCGGTGCCGATAAACAGCGAATCGGCAGGTTTGAGCAGGCCAGCGGCGGCACCATCTTTCTCGATGAGATCGGTGAGATGAATATGCGACTGCAAACCAAATTGCTGCGGGTACTGGAGGAAAAGTCTTTTGAACGGGTAGGCGGTAATAAGACCATTCATAGCGATGTGCGAATTATCGCGGCAACCAACAAAGACCTGGTACATCAGGTGGAGATTGGCTTGTTTCGCGAAGACCTTTATTACCGGATTAACGTGTTGCCGGTTTCGCTGCCTTCGCTAAAAGAGAGAAAAAAATGTATTCTTCCCCTCGCCGATCTTTTGTTGAAAAAGATCTGCATTTCCATGAATTGCGATCTCAAGACGTTTAGTGAAAATGCCCAGAATTTGATGCAGGATTACGACTGGCCGGGCAATATCAGACAATTGGCCAATACTATTGAGAGGGCAGTCATTCTTGAGGACAGCCCCGTGATTCATTCGGCAAATCTAGCCCTGCCCGAAAAAATACACCGGCATCAAACCGAGAAAAAACAAGAAAATCTGGTCGGCAGAGAAACGCCGGTGGTAAGACTGGAGGGAGGTGAATCTTTAGCTGAACAGGAGAAAGAGTTGATATTACGGATACTGGAAGAGTGTCTCTGGGTCCAGAAAAATGCCGCCGCCAAACTCGGCATCAGCCCCCGGGCCTTGAACTATAAGATCAATAAGCTGGGTATTACGCATCCCCACTGGCGCCGCAATAAAAGGCTTGACGAGTAAAATTACTCAACCTTGGTCAGCATCCCCTCAATCACCATAAGTCCGGTCTGCCAGAATTGCGGGCTGTTCAGGTCAATATCAAAAGGCTTTAATAAATCGTAGGGTGACTGTGCACCGCCAGCTGCAAGAAGCTCTAGATATTTCTGAACAAAAGATTCCCCTTCCTTCTGGTAAATACCATACAGGGCAAGCACCAGCAGCTCGCCAAAGGCGTAGGAATAGACATAGCCCGGAGTCGACAGGAAATGCGGGATATACGACCACCAGATCCCGTATTCATCACTTAAGTGCACCGAATCCCCAAACATGGCGCGTTGCGTAGTCAGCCAGTACTGACTGAGTTTTTCGCTGCTGAGTTCTCCCTGTTGTCGCCTTCCCTCATGCATCAGCCGCTCAAATCGATTCATTGCCGTCTGCCGGAAAACGGTGGCAAAAATGGATTCCAGTTTCTGACAGATAAAGGCGCGCCGTTCCTGGTCGTTTTCCAGCAGCGCCAGTTGGCTGTTGAAGACCAGAAGTTCGGCGAAGACCGAGGCGGTTTCGGCCAAAGGCAGCGGCGTATCACTGTTGAAATGGCCCTGGCCCGCGGCAAGATATTGATGCACCCCATGGCCAAGTTCGTGGGCCACCGTTGAGACATCGCGGAGATTGCCGGTATAATTCACCAGTACATAAGGGTGAACCTCCGGAATGCACGGATGGGCAAAGGCACCGCCGCGCTTGCCGGTCGCCACCGGGGCATGAATCCATTTGCGGGTAAAAAACATCTCAGCAATTTCAGCCATTTTGGCTGAAAATGCTTCAAATGAGGCAAGAACCGTCTGGCGGCATGCCGGCCAGTCGATTTTTCTGGTTGGTAAAGAAGGCAAAGGCGCATAACGGTCATAGTCTTCTAATGTGTCAAGGCCAAGCAGGCGCCGTTTGACATGGTAATAGCGATTGACCAGATCGTAGCGCGAGGTAACCGAATCTATCAGGGTGTCGACGGTTGCATCCTGCAATTCATTATGCAGGTTCATCGAGCTGACCCAGCTGCCATGTTTACGCAACCGGTCGGTAATCATCTTGTCTGCCGCCAGGGTATTGAAGATATGGGTGAGGATATGTTTGTTCTTATTCAGCCCGTCTGTCATTTCTGCTGCGGCCAGCTGCCGAACCGTGCGTTTGGCATCATACAGGTCCGTCAGTACTTCTTCTTCCGCTCTGTTTTTGGCACCGAATTTGAGATCGCTGAGGATTTTGCTGAAAAGGGTGGTCCAGGCGTTGCGACCCACCGCCTCTTTTTCCAGCAGAAGTTTTTCTTCCGGTTCGCTAAGCTGATGGGGACGATAGCGTCGCTGCGCTTCTAAATAATGGCGGTAAGATGCTATTGGCTCGCTGTCGAGGAGGGCAAGTGCCTGGATTTCTTCCACCTTATTCCACTCCAGCTCAAAAAAAACTGTCTGGGTGCCGCACTTGCTGTAAAGTTCGTGGATTCGCTGATCAAGTGCGCCGGCCTGGGCATTGGCCATCTGGGTAGTAAAACTGAGAAACGAGAAAGTCCCCAGTTTGGTCAGGATGCAATCAAGGTTTTCCAGCCTTTTGACGAGAACCAGCAGCTTTTCTGCCTCCAGTTCGGCAACCTTGCCGTAATAGGTGCTGTTTATCGCCGTAGCTTCTGTTTCGCACCAGGCGATGTCGGATGCAATAGAGGGATCATCCAGTTGCGAGTATAAGTCATTCAGATTCCATAGGACGGCTTCGGTACCAAGGGTGGCATTCAGTTGGCTGGCTTCGGTCATTACAGTCTCCATATGTTCAGCGCAGGCCTTTGATAAACGGGCCAACGGCCTCAGTTCCCTGTTCATCTACCAGACGAATTGTTTCGGAACCGATAACCGCGATATCGGCCTTGCCGCTGATAGCCGCAACATCGTTATGGTTGCGGATGCCGAATCCCACGGCAATCGGTAGGGACGTCGCTGCCCTGCACCGGGCGAGATAGACCTGGAAATTGTCATCGAACTCGGATTTTTTGCCGGTCACGCCGCGCCTGGCAACGCAATAAATAAACCCGGCAGCCGACTTGTTGAGCGTTGCCATTCGGGCATCTGATGAGGTCGGGGCAAAGATAAGGATAGGCGCGAGCTCATACCTTTTTGCCAACTGGAAAAAATTTTTCCCCATCTCCGGCGGCAGATCGGGGACAATCAAGCCCTTGATTCCGGCCGAAAGGCAATCTTCGAAAAACCGTTCTTCGCCGTATTTGAAGATGATGTTATAATAGGTCATAAACAGAAAAGGGATGTCGTACAGTTGAGACATTTCCGCACCAAAGGCCATGCAGCCTGCAACGGAGGTGCCGTGTGCCAGGCTGTCCTGATTGGCCTTCAGAATAACCGGGCCATCGGCCATGGGCTCGGAAAAAGGTATCTGCATCTCGATGCAGTCCACGCCGCTCTCGACCATCTGGGCGATAACCCGGCGATTGGTCGCAAAGGACGGATAGCCGAGGACGATATGGGTCATCAGCAGAATTTTGTTTTTTTCCAGTCGGCTGCGTAAAATTTTTTCCAGTAGCATTATAATTTCACCATCTGCAAGTAGCTATTTTTGAGAGTATTCTTTGCCTCGGGCGATAATAAACTCCTTCCAGGAAGGATCGTTAAAGGCGTGGGCAATGGTAAAAATATCCTTGTCGCCGCGGCCGGACTGATTGATAATAATTGCTTCATCGGGATCAAGAAGAGGCGCTTCTTTAAAGGCCTGGACGAACGCGTGGGCAGATTCAAGGGCCGGGATAATACCCTCCATGCGCATGGTCAGGTCAAGGGCCTGCATCACCTCATCGTCGGTGGCCGAGGCAAAACGCACCTTCTTTTTCTCGGCCAGGTCGGCAAGAATCGGACTGACGCCGACATAATCGAGTCCGGCCGCCACCGAATGGGTGTCGCGCATCTGGCCGTCGTCGTTTTGCAAAAACATAGTTTTATAGCCCTGGGCCACCCCCGGTCCGGCATCGACGCCGCAGAGCCGTGCGGCATGGAGGCCTGTTTTTAGCCCTTTGCCGCCGGCCTCAACACCGACCAGTTCGACCGCGCTATTGTCAAGAAATCCCTGGAAGATGCCCATGGCATTGGATCCTCCGCCTACACAGGCGTAAATCCTGGCCGGTGGATTGCCATGTTGGGCGAGAATTTGTTTATGTGCTTCGGTGCCGATAATCGATTGAAACCAGGCGACCATCTCCGGAAAAGGGGCGGGACCGCAGGCGGTGCCGAGGACATAATGGGTCGAGTCGACGTTGGTGACCCAATCGCGAAAGGCTTCGTTGATCGCATCCTTTAAGGTCTTCGAACCGTCAACTACCGGGATGACGGTCGCGCCCATTTTCTCCATCCAGAATACGTTGGGGCGCTGCCGCAGCATATCCACTTCGCCCATATAGACGGTGCACTCCAGACCGAACTTGGCCGCCATGGTCGCCGTTGCCACGCCATGCTGGCCGGCACCGGTCTCGGCGATCACCCTTTTTTTACCCATTCTCTTGACCAGCAGGCCTTGGCCCATCACGTTGTTGGCTTTATGGGCCCCCGTATGATTAAGATCTTCGCGCTTGATATAAATCTTGGCGCCGCCAAAATGTCTGGTGAGGTTTTCGGCAAAGGTCAGCGGCGTAGGTCGACAGGAATAGGTGGCCATTATCTCGAGATACTGCTGCCAGAAAACCGGGTCTTGTTGCGCCTCTTTAAAGCTGGCTTGCAGCTGTTCGAATGTCTCATGGAGGATTTCCGGGATATACGCGCCACCCCATCCGCCAAAAAAACCGTTTTTAGTCATTATCGTCTCCCTATTAGTAATTCATGCGGGCTGACTTGAATGTCGTAGAAGTTTTCTGATAAGCTGATAAAAATAATATCCATACCTTACATGGTAAAGGAGATCAGTATGACCGGAGATAGTGCATTTGTAAACAAACCGATAGTCGAATCAGACAAGGTATTGACATTTCCCCGCGGCATTCCTGGGTTTGAAAAGTACACTACTTACATCGTTTATCACAAGGAAGAAAATGATATCAGTGCCTTTTGGCTGCAGTCCTGTGAGGATGCATCGATAACTTTTACCCTGGTCGACCCCGGTCAATACGGGCTCAGTTACGAACTGGAACTGAGCGATGAGGAGCGTGATCTCCTGCAGGCGGAAAAAGCGGAAGAGCTGGGTGTTTTTATGGTGCTCAGCAAAAAAGAGGCGGCAGGAGGATCAATGTCGATGCTCAATGCCAACATTATCGGGCCGATAATTATCAATCCACGTACCCGTCTGGCTCTGCAGAAGGTTATCTTTCGCTCCCGGGTACAGGCCACAATCGTTCAAGAATCTTGATGGGCTCGTTCACCCAAGCTGTTTTCGACATACGGCGGCAAAATCCTCTGGATAATGGCCGTTGATAAAACGGAGCTGAGCCTCACTGAAAGCACCGGGCGACTCCGGTAATCGGGGGAGAAAAGCGTACAGAAGAGGCTGCGGAAAGCAACTTTCTCCCTGCATTCTTTTGGGATATTCGATAGAGGTGACCATCTTTGCGCCAATTCCGGCAAGTGCCTTCTGAGCCTTCAGGATTCCGGTATCCAGGGAGTGGCGTATAAAGTGGTCGCATTCAAAAATATTGCCCGCCAGGCTGCCGTCTGCTGCGGGCAGGGTCATAAGCTGCAGCTCCCATTGCGAGATCTGCGCCTTCGGGACAAAGAGCATGGCCCGTTCATCGGCCCAGACCACTAGACTCGCATCCAGATCCGTTCGATCATCCATGCGTTTATTGGTCGCTATCGCCTGGCGGTAGTCGGCAAAAAAATCGTGTTTAGTGTCCTGCTGATATTGTTTAATCACCTCGGCTACCAGATCGCCGCAGCTATAGGCGGATATTTTTCCGGTAGACTCTCTGGTTCCATGATGATAACAGTCAACCTGGCCCGGCACCATGGCATACTGCTGATGGATCTGCTGGTGTGAAGCATGCAGCCGGTAGAGCGAAGGGGCGAAATCAAAACCAAAATTCCAGCCCCATAACGTTATTGAGGTTTCGGCTTTGGTCTTTGCCTTTCCAAGCACCGCCAAACGAAGCTCTTCCAATTCTTTATCCGCTAAAACCTTTGGTTCCTCTGCCGCTAAACTCCTTGGCAGAGGAACCTCCAGTTCTTCGGCTAGCCGGATATAACTGCGTTGATAGTAGAGATGTCTCAGCCCTTTAATATCGTGGGCGCTGAGAGCGTCGATGGAGTAGCGAATCGCATCATCGGCCATATTGGCGGCATAGTGGCCGCCGGGGATATAGGAGTTGCGGCGCAGATACTCATAGACATGACTGTGGCCATCCTGCGGCCATTCGCCGACAATTTCGCTGCCGCCCTGCGCGCCTGGGCGGATGACCATGATAATTTTATAGGTGTCAGGAAGATGTGGATTATTGGCCACCGCTTCAAAGAGGGCATGGTTATGGATAATCGGCCGGCGGGTGCCGGAGTCTGTTGTGGTATAGCGCAGGCCGGTCGGCGTCTGGCCATCTTTAATGATCTCGCAGCTGAGTTCGGCGAGACTCTGCAGGTCCTGCGGATCAGTGGAACAGGTCGCGAGAGCCAGCAGGACCGGGTTAGGGAGATCGGCAAAGAGTGACTGGTCGATATTATTCCGCCTCAGTACCTGGCTGAAAGAGACCGGTTCCGGCTGCGGCAGGCGAATACCTTCCGGATGGGCGGCACTGGCATCCGCCCATTCCTTATCGATATAGGTTCTGCCTTTGCAGGGGAAGGGGTTGGGGATCTCAAAAATCCAGTCGGCACTCGCTACGCTTATATTTTCTTTGGGAAAGTTTAGCTCATTAGTAACACGTTCATTTTCCTCAGTTGCACCAAGATCCGCAATTTTTGCAGCTTGCCTGAGGTTGGTGACACGGTAGTCAGGTTTATGGATGCCATATTGGAAGGTGCCCTGGGGTGTGATACACGTTTCTAATCGTTTCATTGTCTAGTCCTTATCTCGCCACAGGCCGAGTGCCTGTTGATAAATCTGCGACCGTGACAGGCCAAGATCGTCGGCCAGCCGACGGCTGACATCTTTCAGAGAAAGCTCCGAGTTGTCCCGGTACCAGAGCAGCAGTTCATCCACGGTTTGTCCCTGCACCAGTTCCTGTACTCCAGGCCAGATAATGACGACAAATTCACCGCGATTTTTGCCTTCGCGGCTTTTGGCCAGCAGACTGCTTAAGCTGCCATGCTGCAGGTCCTCAAAATTTTTGGTCAATTCTCTTGCCCAATAGCATTGCCGTTCACCAAAAAGTTTCAGAGCGTCCTGCAGCAGGGCATCAATCCGATGCGGGGATTCATAGAGTACGAGCGGATATTCACTGGCCGCTAACGAGGTGAGCAGTTTGCGACGCTGCCCCTTTTTCGACGGCAGAAAGCCGAGAAACAAAAAACCGGTGGAGGTTATTCCCGAGCTGGAAAGGGCTGTCGTCAGAGCAGAGGGCCCCGGCAGCGGTACGACAGTCAGACCATTTTCATAAAGCAGCTGGACGACCACCGCGCCCGGATCGGAAATGCCGGGAGTCCCTGCGTCGCTGACCAGGGCGATATTCTGTCCTTGCTGCAGTCGGTGGAGAATCTCTTCGCTGCGTTCGATCTCCTTTTCCCGGTAATAGCTGATCAGCGGCGTATTAATGGCAAAATGATTAAGTAGTCGCTTGGTATGTCGGGTGTCTTCCGCGGCAATAAGATCAACCTCTTTTAAAATGCGCAGACAGCGCAGAGTGATATCTTCCAGGTTGCCTATCGGGGTCGGAACTATATACAGTCTTCCTGCTTGAGTTGGTGCAGCGGCGGGCATATGTCGGCTCACAATATAAGAAGGGGTAGAATAATTACATGCAGGACAGTATGCTCAATTGAGGTGAAAATTGCATCTGCTTTTCTTGACTCGGATTTGGCCTGTGTATTTGAAAGAAAAATGATTAAAGTGAAAGTCTCGATTAAAGTCACAGTCCCCTGAGAGGGAAAAAGAGGTGTAGTATGTTGCAAATAGTAGAAAAACTTGCGCAGGAAGTCTGGCATATCCTGCTCGATTCATCGTTTTATATTTTGCTGGGCATTACCATTGCCGGCCTGCTGCGGGTCATCCTCAATCCCAATACGGTTCTCAAGCACCTGGGCAGGGGCCGATACAGCTCGGTTGTCAAAGCGGCAGTGCTCGGCGTACCGCTGCCGCTCTGATCGTGTGGTGTGCTGCCGGCGGCAGCATCGCTTAGAAAGCAAGGGGCCAATAAGGGGGCAACTACCGCCTTTCTTATTTCGACTCCCGAGTCCGGCATTGATTCGATGGCTATCACTTACGCCCTTTTAGATCCGCTTATGACCATTGTTCGGCCCGTGGCGGCGTTTGTCACGGCAATGATCGCCGGATTTGTCGAAAATCTGTTCTTCTGGCAGAAAAACAGTGAGGAAATCGTGGTCGATAAAAGTTGTCCGATAGATGATTGCTGTGATGGCATAGACTGCCCGATTGAAGTGCACGCGCACCACCATACGTTTATCGAAAAAGTTGTGTCCGGGGTGCGGTTTGGCTATAAAGAAGTCTGGGGGGATATCGTTGGCTGGTTTTTTATCGGCGTTCTGCTGGCGGCGACAATTACCGCCCTTGTTCCCGATGATCTGATGGCGACCCTGCTGGGTGGCGGGCTCAGCTCCATGCTGGTGATGCTGATCGTTGGTATTCCTCTTTATATCTGCGCTACCGCTTCAACGCCTGTTGCTGCAGCGCTGATAATGAAGGGTGTCAGTCCCGGTGCGGCACTGGTCTTTTTGCTGGTGGGACCGGCAACCAATATAACCTCTATTTCTGTCTTGACCGGTATTCTTGGAAAAAAAAGCACCCTGATGTATTTGCTTGTGATTGCCGTGTGTGCGGTGCTTTTCGGCCTGGGAGTCGACGGCCTGTACCACTGGATGGGTATCTCTCCTCGGGCAGTTATCGGCAATGCATCGGAGTTGATTCCACCGGCTGTCAAGTTGGCTGCCGTGCTTGTCGTTCTGGCGATTTCCGTTAAACCGATGGTTGCCGCAGTTCGCCATAAATTTACAGCTAAACCGGCACCGACGACCTTTATCAGCCCGTTTCCAGCCATTCACCCCCATACACCAGACCAAGAACATCAGGCCAACAAGGAAACAGCCAAGCATTGCAGTTGCTGTAAGTGACATAATCATAGCATTCAATGGAGAAGATGAATAAACATATCGGTATATTAACAGCAGGTGGCGACAGTCCGGGGCTGAATGCGGCGATCCGGGGGATCGGTAAATCGGCTCTCGCCACGGGGAACATTCATATTGTTGGTTTTCGCGATGGTTTTCGGGGGCTTATGGAAAACCGGACCATACGGCTTGATCGGGAAACGCTTTCTTCGATTTTGACCAGAGGAGGGACCATTCTCGGCACCAGCAGGGATAAACCGCATAAGATGCCTGTTGGTAGTGAAGTAATGGATATGACTGAGGTTATCTGCGATAATTATAAACGGCACAGCCTCGATGCGCTGATCTGTATCGGTGGTGGCGGTACCCAGAAAAACGCCTATAAACTGGCGCAGAAAGGGCTTAATATCCTCACCCTGCCAAAGACTATCGACAACGATGTGGCTATGACCGATATGACCTTTGGCTTTCACACAGCTATGGAAATTGCCACCGAAGCAATCGATCGCCTGCATTCTACCGCCCACAGTCATCACCGTATCATTGTTGTTGAAATCATGGGTCATAATGTTGGCTGGCTGGCTCTCGGTGCTGGCGTTGCCGGGGGAGCCGATGTTATTCTTATTCCGGAAATCCCCTATGACCTGCAGTCCGCAGCCAATGCCATTCGCAAGCGGCAGCAGCGAGGTACCAACTTTAGTATTGTGGCGGTCGCCGAAGGCGCTTTGAGCGTTGTGGATCATGCCAAGCTGAGTAAATTAAATGAAACGAAGGCCAAGGCCAAAGAAAAAGGTGATGCCAAGGGACAGAAAAAAGTGGCAATGGCCCTCCAGGAATTTATTCGGCAACGAGGAAACAACACCTTCCGATTGAATCAGGAACTTGAAGCAATGACCGGCCTTGAGGCGCGGTTGACTATTCTCGGCCATACCCAGCGGGGCGGAACGCCGTCCGCCGCCGACCGGATGCTGGCGACCCGGCTCGGCAGTGCCTGTGTTGACTGCATTGAACAAGGGGAATATGGTGTGATGGTTGCCGTGCATGGGGAAGGAACCAGGACTGTGCCCTTAAAAGATGTAGTCGGCAGAAAAAAACTGGTGCCGCTCGATCATCCATGGATCCGTGCCGCGCGTAATGTCGGCACCTGTCTCGGAGATTGATCATCAAGCTGGTATCTGGAGGCTCTTCGTTACAACCTCCGTAGGGGCACGCAGGTGTGTGCCCTTTTCGCCTATGAATTCCAGAAGGGCACCCACTCAGGCGTGCCCCTGCATCGACTTTTCATGAAGTTGTCATGCTTTGTTATATGAAAAAAAAGATAGCTTTGCTCGCCCTTTTAGCGGCATTTCCCGCCCTCTCCACCGATATGTATCTGGCGGCGATACCTCTTCTGGTTGAGTCCTGGCACCAGCCGCTGGCAATCGTCAATCTGACGCTGGTTGGTTTTTTTATGACCTATTGCGGTTTTCTGCTGCTCTATGGCCCTCTTTCCGATCGTTATGGTCGTCGTCCTCCTCTGCTTATTGGTATTGGCCTTTATATCATTGCCAGTCTGCTTTGCGCCGTCGCCTGGAATGTCCATTTGCTTATCATCGCCAGAATTCTCCAGGGTGCAGGTGCGGCAAGTGCATCGGCTATTGCCTTTGCCATCTGCAAAGATCTTTTTGAAGGCAACCTGCGCCAGCGTATTTTCCTCCAGCTGGGGGTGATTGTCGCGGCGGCACCGATGCTGGCCCCGATTATCGGCGGCTGGCTTATCGTCTCTTTCTCCTGGCATTGGGTCTTTGTGCTGCAGGCGGTCATGGGAGTGATTGCCGCGGTCGGCGTCTGGCGGATGCATGAATCACTGGGTGAGCTGAGCACGGAAAGGTTACGACGGGTTTTCCGAAGCTATATGCGGCTTGTCGGCAATAAACAGTATTTTCTGCTCACCCTGGCTATTTCTGCTCTCGGGATTCCTTTTTTTGCCTTTATTGCCGTATCTTCGGATATTTATATCAACCTCTATGGATATTCTGAACGGGAGTATGGTTTATTTTTCGCCGCGAACGCTTCGGCGTTTATGCTCGCCCCGTTCCTTTTCTCCCGGATAGTCCGCCATCTGCCGCTCACCCGGCTGTTGCCTCTCAGTTACCTGGGGGTTCTGCTCGCCTCTTTTTCCCTGCTGTTTGCCGATGCTGCCAACCCTTTCAGCCTGGCGGTGCCAATGTGGTTTCTCACCTTCTTTTTCGCCTTTGGCCGACCGCCGGGCAATAATCTCATCCTGGAGCAGGTGGACGAGGATGTAGGAGCGGCATCATCGCTTATGGTGTTTGTCTTCTTTATAACTGGCTCCTGCTCGATGTGGTTTATTTCTCTTGGCTGGCACGATGCTGTCCAGGTTATGGGCAGGCTGGGGATCTGCTCGGCCGTCATTAGCCTGGGGGGGTGGTTTGCGATCAATCGCCTTTTTACTCTGCGACTACCATAGACTCCCTAGGCTACGTTTTACCGATGGTCAGTTATGCTGCCGATGATTACGCCCAGTATAATAAGTACCGCACCGGTCACGCCGAAACTTCGTCCGGTGCCTATTGCTCTTACCATCGGTTCGATCAGCAGGGGCGAGACAAACTGCCCGAGCAGAAAGCAGGTGGCGAGCCCACCGACCGCCTTGCCGCGTATCGAAGCCGGGACCAAAGAGACTAACCAGACATTGATATTGGGCATCAACAGTCCAAAACCGAGGCCGCTGATAACCATCGCCGTTATCACGGCCGGGTAGGAGTGGGCTAAAGACAGCGTCAGGTAGCCGCTGCCCATCAACAGGGTGAAAACTGTGTAGATGCGGGAGTGCGACAGGCGGGTTTTTAGTTTTTTAAACTGCATTGAGCTCAGCGCACCCACCAGAGTCATAATGCCGATAGCCATGCCGACCCTGGCGCTGCTGACAGTGCCCATGGCGTCGAGATAGAACGGCAGCTGGACAGGGATCATATAGAAAACAAGCATCCCGACAAAGGCCAGGGCGTAGATCAAAGAAAGCCGGCGCAGGGGAGGAATTGGTATTTCTCTATCGGTTGCCTGGGTTGATTCCGGATCATTTTTTTTATTGGCTGGTTCATAGAGAAAAGCCACTACCCCGGGCAGGACAATAAAGGCGAAGAGGTATATTAAAAAGGGGTAGCGCCAGCCCAGATCAGCCAGTATTCCGCCGCCGGTAAGAAAGATCAAGCCGCCAAAACCGGCGAAAGCTGCTTGTAGACCCATGACCCGGTACAGCTGATCGCCATGGTAGTAATCGCCGATCAAGGTGGTAAAGCCACTCATAATACCGGCAACAGCAATACCCAAAAAAGCTCGGCCGATATAAATGGTATACAGGGAGTCACAATAAAACCCAGAGCTGCCGGCCAGGCCATAGAGTGTGACCGCAGCGATGAGCACCGGCTTTCGACCCCAGCGGTCCATCAGCCAGCCGGCCAGAGGTGCGCTTAGTGCAATAAACAAAGCATGCACTGAAAGCAGCATTTTAACCAGTAAATCGATCTGTGGAGTGAGCTGAAAAGCGGTGTGCATCTGGGGCAGGGCTGGGGCGATGGTCGCTCCGGCCATCACCGTCATAGTACTGCCGAGCAGCAGCGTGGTTTGCCGCAGCCAGGGATAATTTTTGTTGCCTGGCTCCTTGTTCATTTCTTTTTTTTGGCCCCTTCCGGGGATCTGTCGGGGTGGATGATAACCAGTTTAGTCGGGGCTTCCCGCGCATCAATAACGTGTTCGACGCCAATGGGCAGACGGATGTAGGCAGGGGCGCGAAAGGTTTCCGGTGCCGGTGTATCGTCTCTGGTGAGGATGATTGAGCCTTGGGCAAGAAAGATGAATTCCTCAAAAGGATGAGCCTCCATCGGAGAGGTGTCCTCCGGTCCGGCAAAGACCACTTCCACCTCGAATTCCTCATGAATACCTTTATACAGACGAGTAATATCCGGCATAAAACCCTCCTTGTTATTGGAATTACAGTGAGTGGTTCAATTTTAGTTAGCGCATCAATCGTAAATAGATTTATATTCTACATAATTGGATAAATCATCAAATATTGATTATTTTTCTGTCAATGACTTCTTTCATCCGGAGCCGATATGAATGGAACCACCAAAACCGCCGATCTCTATGACCGGTACGAAGAGCAGCTGCAGGTTTGTGCGCCGGTATTGCAACACTTTGGCGGACACCGTACCTTTCATGGCCGGATCGCCACCTTGAAATGCTTTGAAGACAACTCCCTGGTGGCCAGGCATCTGAGCGAACCGGGTGAAGGCCGAGTCTTGGTGGTCGATGCCGGCGGGTCTCTGCGTTGTGCCATGCTCGGCGATATATTAGCCCAGAAGGCCGTTAATAATGGCTGGGCGGGGGTTGTAATGTTTGGTTGCATCCGTGATTGTGAGGATATTGGCAAGATGCCGCTCGGGGTTCTAGCCCTCGCGGCAACTCCCCGGAAAAGCGTCAAGAAAGGAGTCGGGGAAGCTGGTATCCCGGTAGAATTTGTCGGGGTCGTCTTCCGCGTTAACGAGTGGTTGTATGCTGACCAGGATGGAGTTGTGATATTGCCGGACCAGCTCCACTGATACCTTATGACAATGGCACGATTATGAATTCATGGACGATTTACAGGCAGGTGAAAACCCCGCTGAAACAAGAAAGCATCTACCAAAAGGAGTACCCTATGAAATTGATGAAATTGGTCGCAACAGCTCTTCTCTGTTCGTCTCTGATGGCCGGTGCAGCTTTTGCCATCACTATTGAAAAACCTGAGTGTATCGCCCCTGCCAAGCCAGGTGGCGGCTTTGATTTGACCTGCCGGGTTGCCATGCTGGGGTTGAAAGATCAGCTGCCGGCACTTATGCAGGTGACCTTTATGCCGGGTGGGATTGGTGCGGTGGCCATCAACCTGTTTAACTCCACCCGAACTGATGATCCGAACGCCATCGTCGCCTTTTCTTCGGGATCTTTACTCAATATTGCCACTGGAAAATACGGCAAGTGGACAGAAAACGATGTCCGTTGGCTCGCCTCTGCCGGTGCGGACTTCGGTGCGGTGATCGTCCGCGACGATTCCAAGTTTAAAAACCTGGAAGATTTGATGAACGAGATAAAAAAAAGTGAGAACAGTGTCATTGTCGGCGCCGGCGGCTCGGTTGGCTCCCAGGACTGGATGAAGGCGGCGCTGCTTGTCAAGTCAGTAGGTAAAGATCCGCGGAAGATGCGTTATGTTGCCTATGACGGCGGCGGGGATGCGATTGCCGGACTGCTTGGCGGCAGTATTGAAGTGTATATGGGCGATGTCGGTGAGATGTCCTCTCGGCTCGACGGCAGCCTGCGCATTCTGGCGGTTATGGCTGATGAACGTCTGCCCGAGCCCTTTGCCAAATATCCAACCGCAAAAGAATTGGGCTATGATGCCGAGTGGACAATCATGCGCGGCTACTATATGGGCAAGAATGTCTCCGATGAAGCGTATAATGCCTGGGTAGATGCTTTCAAAGCCGCTTATGGCACGGAAGAGTTTGCCAAGATCCAGAAAGAAAAGGGTCTTCTCCCCCTGAACATGGCCGGTAAGGAGTTCGATGCCGACGTTAAAAAACGCGTGGAAAGGATGCGGGGCATTGCCAAAGAAGCTGGCTTGATTAAGTAATGGCGTCGTAAAAACTTCATTCGAAGTCTACGCTTATTTGCTTCGCTGGCAAAAAATTTCTATTATTACGACGTTTAATACGCCGAAATAACAGAAATTTTGCGAACCTAGAATATGAAGCTTTTTACTTAGCCATCGTGAAAGCTAAGGTTTTTGCGAAGTTTTCAGACTTTGCCCCGACCCTTACAACCTGAGTCGGGGCATAAGGAGGAAAAAATGGCGGATAGAATTTTTGGTTGTGTCGCTCTGGCCATCGCTCTCGGCTATGGGTTTATCGCCTTTACCATAATTGAAGCGCCGTTCCAATACGACCCTTTAGGCCCGGAAAGCTGGCCGCGGATCCTCGCCGTTGCCGCCGTCCTCTGTTGTCTGTATATCATTATTTTCCCCGATGGCACCAGGTTCAGAGTTCTCGGCACTACGCTGGCTCGAGTCGGGCTCCTGCTCGTTATCCTGTCGGCCTACGCCTATCTCTTTGAACCGCTCGGTTTTATCGTCTCGACTACCTTGTTCTGCCTGATACTCTCGAAAATATTGGGTGCGACTTTCTTACAGGCGGGAATTTTCGGCGTGGCCTCCGGTGGTTTCGGCTACCTGGTCTGTGCGGTACTGCTAGATTTGAACCTGCCGGAAGGAATCGTCCTGAAACTATTGCGGGGAGTGTCATGAACGAAGTATTCTCTGGTCTATATACCGGTTTTGGGGTTGCCCTCGATCCGATGAATCTGCTCTATGTCGTTCTCGGCTGCTTCTCCGGGACTCTTATCGGCGCTCTGCCGGGAATCGGCCCCATCAATGGGGTCGCGATTCTCCTACCCATCGCCTACAGCCTTGGCTTACCGCCCGAATCGGCACTGATTCTACTTGCCGGGATTTATTACGGGGCGGAATACGGTGGCCGGATTTCGTCCATCCTGCTCAATGTTCCAGGCGATGCAGGCGCCGTCTTTACTACTCTGGACGGCAATCCCATGGCGAAAAAAGGTGAGGCAGGGCGAGCCCTGTCACTGTCGGCGGTTGCCTCGTTTGTCGGCGGGACTGTTGCGGTTGTTCTGATGAGCCTTTTCGGACCTCTGCTGGCCTCGGTGGCGATTCATTTCAATCCGTCGGATTACGTCGCTCTGATGGTCTTCGCCTTTACCTGCCTTGCCTCTCTGGTCGGTAAAAATCCGATAAAAACCCTGCTGGCGGCAATCATGGGCCTGATGATCGCCTCAATCGGCATCGATGCCAACACCGGTGTCGCGAGGTTCACCTTCGGCGTCCCGGACATCCTGGCTGGAATCGACTTTCTGGTCATCGTTATCGGCTTGTTCGGCATGGGAGAGCTCATTACCCTGGTCGAACACCAGATCACCGGCAAACTGCAGGTCCTGCCGGTCGGCAAGAGCTTTGTGTCCATGAAGGATCTGTCGGTGGTTAAATGGACCATGCTGCGCTGTTCGCTGCTGGGCTTTTTTATCGGCGTTCTGCCGGGTACCGGCGCCTCGGTTGCCTCGGCGGTTGCCTATGGCACGGAGAAGCGCATTGCCGGAAAAAGCGGCGAAAAGTTCGGCACCGGCGATATTCGCGGTCTGGCCGCTCCGGAAGCTGCCAATAACAGCTCGGCCGGCGGGGCAATGGTGCCGATGCTTACCCTCGGTATTCCCGGCTCCGGAACGACCGCCATTCTGCTCGGCGCTTTGCTGCTTTTCAATGTCACACCCGGTCCCTTAATGTTTCAACAACGTCCGGAAATTGCCTGGGGACTGATCGCCTCGATGTATATCGGCAACCTGGCGCTACTGGTGATCAACCTACCGCTGGTCGGCCTTTTTGCCCGCCTTCTGACTATTCCGCAGAAATACCTGACGCCGCTTATTGCCGTTTTAGCCTTTATCGGCGTCTATTCGGTGGTCAGTAATCCCTTTGACCTCTATATGATCATTGGCCTGGGCCTTTTCGGCTGGCTGCTCAGAAAAATGGGCTTTTCTCTGGCGCCGGTTATTCTCGGCGTGGTCCTGGGGAACCTGTTTGAAGATAATCTGCGTCGAGCCTTATCCATATCGGGTGGTGATTGGATGATTCTTATCCAGTCCGGTCGAAGTATTGTTATTTATATTCTTACCTTGCTGATCCTGATCCTGCCGCCCCTTTACGGTAAAATGAAGAGGAGCAATATGGCGAAAACGCAGGCAGGCACTAAGTAAACACTTCACAAGGCGTATTGTCTTGCGGCAACAGGACCAGGATGGACAATACTTGCCATGACTGCTGAAAAATCTGTAAAGGCCGGAATGCTTGGCAACTCCGCCGTTCAGGTGGCTTTTACTCTCACGATAGGTGCCATCGGGGCGTTCGTTGCCCGCATGGCCGGGCTTCCGGCCGCTGCTCTGATCGGTTCGACCCTGGCGGTTTCTGCGGTATCGTTTTGCCGGCTGCCGACCCGTGTGCCGATATGGCTGCGCAATATGGCTTTTGCGGCCATTGGATGCTCACTCGGCTCCGGGATCAGTGCCGATTTTCTTGAGCTGGCGGTGCAGTGGCCGGTGAGCTTGACTGGCCTGGTACTGGTAATGGGAGCGGTCCTGCTCACCGGCAGCTGGGTACTCACCGCTTTTTTCGGCCAGTCAAGAACTACGGCAATCCTGGCGGCCTCTCCCGGAGCTTTGACGTATTCCCTGGCTATTGCTGCAACCGGAGTGGGTGATGCCAGGGCGATTATTGTCATCCAGAGCATCAGGCTGCTGTCGATAACCACCGGCTTGCCCCTGGTGCTCGACCTGTTGGATCTACCGCACGGCAGTGGTGGAGCAGGGGGGCAAGGCAGTATTGCTCTTGCCGCAACGGCGGGGCTCTTTCTACTTACTCTGCTGGCAGGGTATCTGCTCACCCGGTGGCGACTCCCGGCAGCCTTTTTGATTGCCGGGGTTCTGGTAAGCGGTCTGTTCCATTACCTGGGAATGGTCTCCGGTCGGCCGCAAAGCGGATTTTTAATTACCGGTTTTGTTATAACCGGCTCGGTCATCGGTGCCAGATTTACCACTATTCCCCTGGCTGATATAAAACGCCTGGTTGTCGCTGCCCTGGCCGTGGTGATCGTTTCCAGTGCTGTAGCGGCAATGTTTGCCGCACTGATCGCACACTTGCTGGGTCTGCCTTTTGGCCAGGTGTGGGTTTCGTATGCGCCGGGTGGCGTGGAGGCAATGGCGGCGATGGCGCTATCTCTGGGATATGATTCGGCCTTTGTCGCCACCCACCATCTCTTTCGCATCATTCTGCTGCTTTTTATTTTGCCCATACTGCTGCGAATGTTTAAAAACAACTGATCCGGTGTATCTGACTGTTACTAATAAAGAAAAGGAGAAAGAATGGCTGCTTTATTTGAATCGACTGAGATCAATGGAATGAGGATCAACAATCGATTCGTCCGATCCGCTACCTACGAGGCGATGGCTGGGCTTGATGGCGTGGTGCAAGACCAACTTGTGTCATATATGGCGGAACTTGCCCGCGGAGGCGTTGGCCTGATTATTTCCGGCCACAGCCATGTAGTAAAAGAAGGACAGGCGCTTGACCGACAGATGGGCATTTATGCCGATGCCTTGATCGACGGTTTGCAGCGAGTGACTGCGGCGGTGCATGAAAATGGCGGTCTTATCGCCGTTCAGCTGGCGCATGCCGGGCAGCGGGGTGTAGGAAAAGATGAGTACAATGCTCTTGGCCCGTCTGATCTGATCCACGATGGGATGAAAAAGGCCGCGGCGATGACTGAGGACGATATCAAAAGAACGGTCAAGGCCTTTGGCGATGCAGCTGAAAGGGCGGTTCGATCGGGCTTTGACGCAGTCCAGATCCATGCCGCTCATGGCTATCTGCTCAGCCAGTTTCTCGCTCCGTGCAGCAATAGGCGCAGCGATACCTATGGCGGCAGAGTGGAAAACCGGGCCCGATTGCTTATCGAAGTGTATCAGGAAGTAAGAGCAAGAGTAGGCACAGCGTATCCGGTCTTGATTAAAATCAACTCAGAGGATTTTATTGAAGACGGGTTCACCGTGAAGGATATGATAACCGTTGTCAAAATGCTTGAAAAGCTCGGTCTCGATGGGGTTGAGATGAGTGGGGGCACCTTTGCCTCGGGTAAGTTCATCCCTTCAAGAATAGGCACCTCCACTTCAGTGGAAAAGGAGATCTATTACAAAGATGCGGCACGCTCTTTTAAAAAAGAAATCGGCCTGCCTCTTATTCTGGTAGGAGGTTTTCTCACTTACGCCAGCGCGGAAGATGTTGTAAATTCCGGTCTTGCCGACTATGTGGCGTTGTCCCGGCCGCTTATAAGGGAGCCGCATTTGATACAAAGGTGGGCGGAAGGTAACCGGAAAAAGGCTACCTGTATTTCCTGCAATAAATGTTTTGCCACCCTCTTTACTAAAGAGGCATTACATTGCGCTGCTCTCAAAGAAAGATAGGTCGTAATAACTCTTCATGTTCTTCGTTGCCACAAAATTTCTATCACTACGACGTTCTTTTGTACGCCGACATGATAGAAATTTTGCGCGCCTCGAACATGAAGTTTTTTGCTCAGCCATCGTGAAATTAGACTTTTACTAAGCGCAAAAAAAATCGGGCAGAAAATACAAATTGCGTAAATTCTACCCGATTGGGGGGGCTTCTTTATGTTTTGCTGTCAACAGCAGTAACAAAGCAAGTCCCATGCCATGTAAAATAATTTTATTATTATTTATATTGTAAATTATTTCGGACAATTACCAAAATCTATCAGAAGCCATCTAAAGACGTTGGCACACCTGTTACATAATTCGGACTTGTGTTTCGTAATTGTAACCTAAAACCAATCCTGGTAACTGACTTAATGCACCATTTGCAGTTATTGCAACATATCCAAAGCAGTTACTATCTGCTCATACTCGCCCAGTGCTTCAAGCCAGCGAGAAGGAATTTTATCCCGGCCAAGGTAGGCACCCAGGAGCATCCCCACGACCATTCCCCGGGCCGCAGAATCGCCGCCGGCCATAACTGTCTCGATCAGGGCATCTTCCAAGTTATTTTCATTTCTTAAAACCGTATACACTGCCCCGGGCAGCGCGGCCCTGACGGCACACATCTGGCCGAATTCCTTGATCTGCCCGCCGGTATCTTTTTTGGTTGATTCGAGACACTTGCTCAGACGCAGATCTAACTCGGTACTTTCCGTGGATTCCGTCAGAGCCTCAGTCAAGGCCTGTCTTGGGGTGGCACCATGTAAAACGGCGTAGCAGCTTCGGGCCAAAAACAAGGCTCCGCCAATAACCCCGGGACCGCAATGGGTCAACGACGTACAGGCCTTGATCGCCTCAAGCATTGCCGGCAGGTCGTCTCTATAGCAATAGATAAGCGGAGCCATTGTTGCCGGACCACCAAGATCGGTAGAATCTGAACCGCAGGCCTTGCGGCCATTGCCTTCGGTCAGGTTGTGCAGGGTTTCTTTGATGGCGTGATCCTTATAACCCTGATAATCGGCCATAAAAGACTGCCAGTCTGCTCGGTATTCAGCAATTTTAAATTGGCCCTGATGCGCGGCAAGATGCTGCAGCAGATGCAGACTCTGATCGCCGTAGTGGGTAAATTCCCCCCGTTTTTTAGTCGGATGATACGTCCCCTCGTGCGGTGGCAGGAGCTCGGTAATCCGGCCGAATTGCTGATCGATTTTTTTCGTATCGTATATCCAGTGAGCTCCAAGGGCTAACGAGTCCGCTGCAAAAGAAGCCAGGACCATGGCTTTGCCATGTGCTTGCATAAGTATCCTCCTCGTGGATTATAGACGCAGATCTTTATTCACCTACAGCAAAGGTAAAAATGAAATGTCGATCTGTCAAAAACGAAGAAGTGGAAGAGATATAACGAAACCGTCATCAGGTACGGTTGAGAATACCATCCTGCAGGGTAAGGCAATGATCCATCCGGTCGGCGAGGTTGATATTGTGGGTGACCATAATGGTCGACAACTGCCGATCCCGACAGAGATCATGGAGCAGGTCAAAGACAAGTTCTCCGGCCCGCGAGTCGAGGTTGCCGGTGGGTTCATCCGCCAGCAGCAGGGAGGGGTTCATGACCAGGGCCCTGGCCAGGGCGGCCCGCTGCTGTTCGCCGCCGGAAAGCTTGCCGACCTTATGGTGCAGCCGGTGCCCCAGTTCGACCCGCTCAAGCAGTTGTCGGGCCGGTGCGGCAACGTCTTTTTGCTTTTGACCGTGGATTAAAGCCGGCATCATCACGTTTTCCAGGGTGGTGAAATCTGGCAGCAGATGATGAAACTGGAAGATAAAACCAACAGAGGTATTGCGAAACTGGGCCAGTTCTCGAGAGTTTTTCTGCAGCAGCGGCTTATCCAAGTAGAAAAGTTCGCCACCTGAAGGCTGGTCCAGGGTGCCTAGTATCTGTAGCAGGGTTGTCTTGCCGGAGCCGGATGCGCCGATAATCGCGGTCATCTCGCCCGGCTCGACCGTCAAAGAGACATCTTTTAAGACTGTCAGAGCGGTTTCGCCGCTGCCATAAATTTTGGTGATATTCGCCGCCCGAAACAGAGCCATTATGACAGCACCTCAGCCGGATGCACAGTGGAGGCTTTCCATGATGGATACAGAGTCGCCAGTAGAGTAATAACTATCGAGCTGACGGCGATTATGGTCACATCCAGCGGCAGCACCTTGATTGGCAGGGTGGTCATAGGGTAAACGTTGGATGGCAGCTCGATAAACTGATAGCGCGACAATAGTTCGCAGAGACTAAGGCCTCCGGCCACCCCGAGGATTGTCCCGGCAATGGCAATAACCAGTCCCTGGAGGAAAAATATCCGCATAATCGAGCTGGACGTGGCCCCCATTGATTTTAAAATCGCTATGTCTTTACTTTTCTCCATGACGACCATAACCAGGGCGCTGATAATATTGAGTGCCGCGACCAGGATGATCAAAGCCATAGCGATGAACATGCCGATTTTTTCCAGTTTAAAGGCGGCGAACAGGTTGCGATTCATCATCATCCAGTCTTTGGCGATAAATCCGGGGCCGAGCATTTCGGCAATCTGCCTGGCGATTTTATCAGCATTACCCAAGGCACTTTTTTTCACCGCTACCTCAATGCCGTGGGCGACGTCACCCAGGCCAAGAAAATCTTGGACATTGGCAAGAGACATATAGGCCAGGGTCGAATCGTACTCGAACATGCCGGTCTCAAAGATTCCCGACACCCGGCAGGTCTTGACCTTGGGAATGATGCCCATGGGGGTGAGCGGTCCGGAAGGGGAAATAAGCCGTATTCGGTCGTTGACCCCAACCCTCAGGTCACTCGCCAGGTTTTTACCAAGGATTATATTGGGTACCCGTACATCCTTGTCCTGTGTCAGATCATCGATTGATCCCTTGATCATTTGTTTGCTAAGACCCACCACATTGCCGGCAGTAGTCGGATCCATGCCGCGCAGGACTACGCCGTTGCCGCCGGATGCGCCGCTCAGCAGGGTTTGGGCGTAGAGATAGGGGGTGGCTCCGGTGACATCTTTAATGGTCAGAATCCGGTCCCTGGTTTGCTGATAGGTGTTGATCGACCCGCCCAGATTCTGGACGATTATATGGGAATTGATCCCCAGGATCTGATCGCGCATCCCATCGGTAAAACCGGAATAGACCGCCAGCACGACAATGAGGGCAATGACCCCCACGGTGATCCCGGCCACCGAAATAAACGAGATAAGCGAGATAAAGCCATGCTTATGTTTTGCCCTGAGATATCTCAGGCCGACAAACCATTCAAACATACATTCTCTTAATTTGGGGTGGAAGTTGCCGGCCGGCGACTATTCTTCTCTTTCCTGCTTTTTGACTTCGGGTTTTAAATGTGGAAAAAGTATCACATCACGAATGGACGGGGCATCGGTTAACAGCATCACCAATCGGTCAATACCGATGCCCTCGCCGGCGGCGGAGGGCATGCCATACTCCAGGGCGCGAATATAGTCGGCATCCAGTTCGGGATAGATCTCATCGTCATCACCGCGGTCGGCGATCTGTTTTTCAAATCGGCCCAGCTGGTCGATGGGGTCATTTAACTCACTGAACCCGTTGGCCAGTTCCCGGCCGGTGATAAAGAGTTCAAAACGATCGGTAACGCTTGGATCCTGCTCGTTTCTTCGGGCCAGCGGCGACACCTCGGTCGGATACGCGGTAATGAAGGTGGGATTGATCAGTTTGTCTTCGACCAGCAGTTCGAACAGTTCAGTCTTGGCTTTGCCAGCACCGGCCTGTTCTTCGAGCTTAATGCCTTTTTCCGTCGCCAGCGCTATTATTCCTGCAGTGTCGGCCAGGATCTCTGCATCGATTCCGGCAACCTCCATTAAGGCCTGGTCCATGGTCAGTATCTTCCACGGCGGGGTGAGATCGACCTCGATGCCCTGATAATTTATTTTCATGGTGCCGTTCACCTCCTGACAAATGGAAGATATCATTTCCTCGGACAAGGTAATTAAATCCTCATAGGTGGCGTAGGCCTGATAAAACTCCAGCATGGTGAATTCCGGATTGTGCCTGGTAGACAAGCCTTCGTTGCGAAAATTCCGGTTTATTTCAAAAACCCGCTCAAACCCACCGACCAAGAGCCGTTTGAGATAGAGCTCCGGGGCAATGCGCAAAAAGAGCTCCATATTCAGTGCATTATGGTAGGTCTGGAAAGGTTTGGCCGTTGCGCCGCCGGGGATCGGCTGCATCATCGGGGTCTCGACCTCCATATAGTTATGGTTGTTGAGGTAATTGCGGATAAGTCGAATAATCTGCACGCGTTTGCGGAAAATTTCCCGTGATTCAGGGGTGACGATAAGATCGACATACCGTTGTCGATAACGGGTTTCCACATCGGAGAGACCATGCCATTTATCCGGCAGGGGGCGCAGCGACTTGGAAATCATGGTAATCTGTCGGGCCTGGACGGAAAGTTCGCCCACCTTGGTTTTGAACAGCGTCCCTTCGACGCCAATGATATCGCCGATATCCCATTTTTTGAACGTTTCAAAGACCGCATCGCCAAGAAAATCTTTTTTGATATACAGCTGGATCTGACCGGACTTATCGGTGAGGGTGCAAAAAGCCGCTTTGCCGAATTTACGCATTGCCATGATTCGTCCGGCTAGAGAATAGTTTGCCCCACCGGGCTCTGCCTCCTGGGGGGCGAGACTATCGCCTTTCGGCAGCAGTTCTGCTATTGCGTTGGCCGGCCGGAAACTGTTACTGTATAATTTAATGCCGAGTTCAGCCAGGGATTCAGCTTTTTCTCTGCGCTGGGCAAGGGTTTGATTTTCTTCACTCATGACGACCTCGTAAAAACCTGAAATTTGTACTGATTACTGCTTATAAAAGAGAAGAAGGGCGATAAAAAAAGCGGCAGAGATCTGCCGCTTGTTCGTTTACCAATTCAACTGGTCAGAAATACCGGGAAATAGTCGTTTTGTCAATTTTTTTTCCAGTTTACCGGAGCACCGAATATGCACGATAAGCCATTGCTCCAGGCCGTCCTGTTTGATTTTGACGGTGTCCTGGTCGATTCAAATGCCGTCAAGGTCGATGCCTTCCAGGCATTGTTCGCCGATTACGATAAGCCGACAGTGGCGAGGATCGTTGCCTATCATATCCAGCACGGCGGTATCAGCAGGGTGGAAAAGATTGAGCACGCTTATCGCCATATCATCAATCAGCCGCTCAGCGATGAGGAACTCGCGCGTCTGGCGACAGCCTACTCCGAGCTGGTGGTGGACAAGGTTATCGCCGTGCCCTGGATTGATGGGGCAAAGGAGTTTCTTGACAGCGCTCGGGGGACGCTGCCGCTTTTTGTCATCTCAGGCACCCCGGAAAAGGAGCTGCAGTATATCCTCGAGCAAAGAGGTATGCGATGGTATTTTCAACAAGTCCTGGGCTCGCCGATCAAAAAACCCGAGCATATCCGAAATATTCTGAACAGTTACCGCCTTACACCGCAGAATTGCGTCTTTGTCGGCGACGCCCTGACGGATTATAATGCCGCGAGACAAACGGGGCTGCATTTTATCGGCATTCAGGGTGAAGTGACTTTTCCAGCCGAGACGACGATATTGCCTGATTGCCAGGACCTGCAAAAGGCAATCAGGCACCACTTTCGGGCGGTTGATATGGCTTGATCTGGACAGGATTACCATTTCTTTTCATCTATCTGTTTTATGGCTACTGGCGAGTCTTTGGTGATTTGCAGTTGATCTCTCCTGGCCGAACGATCCTGGCGCATTCTTAGAAGATAGCCGGCCAGTCCGCTGCCGGAGGCAATAAGGACCAGAGCGCCGACGGTGACCAACTGGCTGAAAATCATCAAGCCACCGGCTCCGACGGCGGCAGCGAAGGCCGCACCCACCTTGAAATTGGCTTTTGCACTGGCTTGCTGGGCGAATTTTTCTCTCTGCTGGTGGCTTTTCGAGGTGACTTTGGCTTTTTCGCGTTCCGCCCGGCGGATAATCTTTTCCCGGTCCTGGGCGTGTTTTTCCTGAAGTTTAGCCTGGTTAAATTGTTGCAGACTGCTGGCGATCGAGCCAAACCAGAAAGTAGTCAGGATGGCGATGATGATACCAAATGCGACGGCCACTATAATAAGCAGAGGCTCCTGCCACCATCGCAAGCTGATCAGAACCAGGCCTGCGGTGACTATTTGAACCAGTAATATACCGGGAAGAAATTTAAACATTAAAGTACAATGAGAGAGGAAGTGATTTTTACGATACCATCAAAATAATTAATAAGCAGGAGAATAGAAGTCAATGGGCTATTATTCCGGCTATAGAACTCTTTAATGTGGAGCTTAATCCATGCGATTACTTCTGATCGGCCTGTCTCTAATAACGCTTTTTTGTACAGAATCACTCGGTGCAGCAGATCAGGCAGAGAAACAACAAGCTGCCGAAAGCAAGGCTGAGGTGCTGGAGCAGAATGTCGTAAGCGAGGGCACCAGGTCAAAGCCTGCCCCTTCGCAAATGATTACCAAACCAGAGGTGCAGGCCGTCGATCCGTCTGGTGAAAAAGCACTAGATGATGCTATTACCTGTCTTGCGCGCACTATTTACTGGGAGGCCAGGGGCGAAGATGCTACCGGCCAGGAAGCAATCGCCAGTGTGGTAATGAACCGTCTGGGTAATGAAGGCTTTCCGGATACGGTCTGTGCTGTAGTCACCCAGGGTAAGGAGCAGGGGGCCTGTCAGTTTTCCTGGTGGTGCGATGGTCATAGCGATGATGCCCAGAATGCGGAGTCCTATACCACGGCAAAAGAGATATCCCGCAAAGCACTCAACCGGCAGCTTGGCGACAGAACCAAAGGTGCACTATATTTTCATCAGCGTAATGTGACGCCCGACTGGTCAACGAAGTATATCAAAACCGCCGAAATCGGCGAGCATATCTTCTATAAACCGAAAAAATAGGTTCTATGCAGTAACCGCTCAATGTTGAGAAACCGGACTGAACAATGCCAGGGAAATTATTCGCTAGATTCGTGAAAGAGAACGCAGAGCAGAGTACCGTCTGATTGTTGTACCGTCGCCTTATCGGCAAGCATGAGATTGCTTACTCCCCGACTGGAACCAAACGAAAGAGTGTGTCCGCTGAGTGGGTAGGCGAAGCCGGTTATGGAGACTCCATGTACATCGCCTTGCAGGGCAAGCAGTGAAACTTTTTGTTCAGGTCGGCCGCTTATGGTGTGACTTTGGCCGGGATGCAGGATCCGCATAGTACAGCCCGCACCGGCCAGCAGGATGTGCCGGTCCTGGTACTTGGCACTCGCCGCCAGTAGTATATTTGCCAGACTCATATCCCATCTTCCGCCCAGCGCACCTAGCAGCCATATTGTCGTGGCACCTTTGGCAACAGCCAGATCAAGGGCCAGTTCCAGGTCTGTTGCATCCTTTTGCGGTGGATGGCGCTCTATGGTAATACCTTTATGCTGATAGGTCGTGAGTAGTGCCGGATCTATCGAATCCAAATCGCCCAGCAGGATATCCGGGGTGATGCCGAGTTTATCGCAATGGTTGGCACCTCCGTCGGCGGCTATCACGAGTACGGCCTGACTCATGATGTTATCCAGTTCCGGTAAGTGGTTGAACACCCCGTTGGCAAAAATAACTGTGGTTATATCCTGTACCATTGTCCGAGTTCAGTGAAGGGTTTGAGTTCAGAAGCCGATTTCTTTTTCCAGGCAGGCTATCTCCCGGGCAAGTTTTTGCTGCTCATCGGCACTCAGATCACGGCGTTGCAGTTTTTGCCGCAAAGCAAGAAGGATCATTTCCTGCCGATACTCCCTGCAGGTATATTGCGCGCCTGTTGGTTGTTGTTCCCGGTTCATGCTGCCCATTCTCGGCTAAATGACATTCAGCGTTTTTTGCACTCCGCTATAGAAAAACCAGCAGGAAAAGAGCATCAAAAAAACCGCACAGCCGCCGATCAACCTTCGGTAAAACAGATTGCTGAAGAGGTGCTGCCCTTTGGCTATGCCAAAGGAAATCAAGGCATACCAGGCCAAGTCGGCCAGGATATGGCCGAGAAAAAAAGAGATTACGCCCAACATCCCAAAGGTCAGGGCGTAGGTAATATATCCCAGGCCGATTGATGCCCACCAGATCAACCAGTAAGGATTGACCGCACTGAGAACAATACCCATCACCACCAGATTCCGTGGTTTTTCATCTTCTACCCGGCAATCAAGGGTCACCTTTGGCAGGCTGCGCAGCATGGAAAGTCCCATCCACAGCAGAACCGCCCCACCGATCAGAGAAATAAGAATAAAGATATCGTCTCGGGCAAGAATCGGCGCCAGGCCGAAGATAAGAGCGACGACCAGCGCCAGTTCAAGAAGGCCATGGCCCAAAATCATCAGCGGTCCGGCGATCATGCCCCGCCGGGAGCTCTCACTCACGGTCACGGTCAGCAGCGGACCGGGCATAAGAGCGCCGGAAAGCGCCAGCATAAAGGAAGTGCAGAAAATGGTGACCAGGGCGAATTGCATAAGATGTTCCTGTCAAAATGAAGAGAATTTTCGATTATACCGGGAAATTGGCGCTTTCTCAAGATGGCATCGTAAAAATTCGTCTTTAAAACCATCGTAGGGGCAGACCTGGGTGTGTGCCTTTCTAAAATCTATTGAAGAAATGGGCTGACACACAGGTCTATTCCTGCAGTGCAATGTTGAAAATCAGGTATTTATCAGCACGAGCGCCGCAGGATTGAGCAGCAGCTGTATTGTTTGCCCAATGTCCGGTGGTGGAGGATCGATCGGCAGATCGAAATGCAGTGCGGACTCTCCAGTCTGCAAAACCAGATGGTAGCTGCTCCCCTGAAACTGTCGATGGGAAATAGTTCCCGACAGCGAAACGCCGTCGGCACTGCTCCAACGGTCGGCGGCAAGCCTTGCACCCTCGGGCCGGATAAGCAGGATGGATGTTTTATCCGAATGAATCTTTTGATCAGTCAGGGGGATAATTCCCAGATCGCAGTCAAAGGCCGGGCCGTCGACAACTCTGCCCGGGATAAGATTGTTAAAACCAAGAAACCTGGCGACAGTGGTGTTGACCGGGTATCGATAGAGATTTTCCGGAGCGTCGAACTGCTGCAGGATGCCATGGTGTAGGATGGCTACCTTATCGGCAATGCTGAAGGCCTCGGCTTGATCGTGGGTGACAAAAACAGCGGTGACCTGCAATTTTTTCAGGATTGCCCGAATCTCGACGATCAGTCGGTCCCGGAGCGCGCGGTCAAGGGAACCGAGGGGCTCGTCCAAAAGCAGCAGTTCCGGCTGTGGCGCCAGGCTTCGTGCCAGGGCCACCCGTTGTCGTTCGCCGCCCGACAGCTCATTGATATGACGATGTTCCAGCCCGGTAAGGCCGACCATTTCCAGCACGGATTGTACGCGCCTGGTCAGTTCTTCCGGCGGGCAATGTTGCATTTCCAGGCCAAAATCGACATTTTGCCGCACCGATTTATGGGGAAATAGAGCATATTCCTGAAACATCATGCCGAAATTTCGCTTATGCGGCGGCACATCGCGAATATTCCGGCCGCAAAAGGTAATTGTGCCGGTCTCCTCTGGTTCCAGTCCGGCCAGAAGACGTAGCAGGGTGGTCTTGCCGGATCCCGAGGGGCCAAGCAGGCAGAGAATCTCTCCCTGCATCAGGGAAAAACTGATGTTTTGCAGCAGCGGCAGCCCTTCATAATGCTTTGAAAGCTGGTCTACCTCGAGTATTTTTTTCTTGTCCCGCATAGGTTTTTCCGCCGGTTTCATGGTACGGTTGGGACCGTTTTTTCTGCTGTTGTCATCCTGCCGAGCAGCCAGAAACCGGAACAGGTGACCAGCATAAGGATACTGCTCATGGCCATCGCCTGACCATAGTTTATATCCCCGGGCTGACCGAGAAAACGAAAGATCGCCACCGGCATGGTTGGGGTGTGCGGCCGGGTGACAAATGCCGAGGCGCCGAATTCGCCCATACTGATGGAAAAGGCGAATACGGCGCCGACCAGAATTGCCCGGCTGATAATGGGAATATTGATAAAACGCCAGACTTGAATAGGGGAAGCGCCGAGCAGGGCTGCCGCTTCCCGCAGAGTCTGAGGGATCCGCCGCAGACTTGGCAATATGCACCGAACCACAAAGGGAAAGGCGACCAGGGCGTGGGCAATTGGGACCAGGGTTATAGAGTCGCGCAGGTTAAGCGGTGGCCTGTTTAACGTAATTATATACCCAAAACCAAGAGTAACTGCCGAGGTCGCAAGAGGCAGCATGATGATGGCATCCCAGAGAGTGTTTGACGCCTCCTTCTTCCGCTCTGCCGCCAGAAAGGTTGAGGCTAAAAGACCCAGAATAACGGCGATGGTCATGGCCGCCAGCGCAAAGCCAACGCTGTTAAATACCGCCGCTATCGGTTCAACAAAAAAGACCGATCGGGGCTGGTTAGAGAATAGTGCAGCATAATAGGTGAGTGTCAGGCCATCTTCGCTGGTTATTGAACGGACCACCAGGGCGAGCAGCGGGGTCAGCAACAAAAGGGTCATAAACAGGATATTGCTGCCGATCAATATTTTTTTGCCGAACGATTCGGCCGCTACAGCCGTGCCGGTTGTCGATTCGCTATAGAAGGCTATACGGGATTTTTTACTGAGTGCGGCATGCAGCCACATAAGCAGAAAATTGACGGCGATCTGAATCAGGGAAAGGGCAGCGGCCATGGGCAGGTTAAAAAGCTGCACCGACTGGCGGTAGATCTCCACCTCAAGCGTTGCATAGGCGGGGCCGCCGAGGATAAGCACCACGCCAAAACTGGTGAAACAGAAAATAAAGACCAAGAGAGCTGCACTGCCGATGGCCGGCATCAGCAGCGGCAGGGTAATTCGGCGTAAGTTCTGCCAGGGCGAGGCACCCAGCATAGTCGCCGCCGCCTGCAGATCGGGATTGAGTCCGGCCCAGAAACCACCGACAATACGCACCACCAGGCTGTAATTGTAAAAGACGTGGGCGAGAAGGAAAAAGGCCACCGTCTGGTCGATGGCGATTGGCGGTTGGGCCAGGTCAAAACCGGCCATCAACCAATTATTCAGCAGGCCGCCCGAGCCAAGTAAGGCCCTGAAGGCGGCGGCGGTGACCACGGTCGGCAGCACGAAGGGGACGGTCATCAGGGCCTGCAGCAGGTGTTTGCCAAAGAATCTATAGCGGGCGAAAACAAAGGCTCCCGGCAGAGCCAGGGCCAAGGTGATCAGTGTGGAAAGCGCTGCCTGCCAGCAGGTGAACCACAGGATGCGGCCGTAAACGGGCGAATGTACCAGCTTGCTGAGTCTGCCTGGACTCCAGGAGCCGTCGGGGAAAAAACTTAACAGGAAGATTTTCAGCAGTGGATAGAAATAGAACAGTACCAGAAAAGCCAATGGCAGGGAGAACAGTACCCACTTAAACAGGGAGTTAGATCGTTGCACGTACTGTCCTCCAGGTATTGCAACTAACGCAGGACGACATTGGTCCAGGCTTCGATCCAGTTGTCCCGGTTGGCCTCGATGGCCGCTGGGCTGACCATGATTGGTTCCACCGCAACCCGGGCATGTTTAGTGAAAACTTCCGGCAGCGCCGCCTTTGTATTAGCCGGAAAGACAAACATCTGCAGGGGAATATCTTCCTGAAATCGTTTGCTCAGCATGAAATCAACCAGTTTCTGGGCCAGGGCAAGCTCTTTGGTACCTCGCAGGATGCCGACAAATTCTATCTGGCGAAAGGCGGTATTGGCGGCAACCAGTGCTGCGGTCGGGGCTTCGGATAAAGGATTTTCGGCATAGTGGACGACTGCCGCAGGGCTGGAGGCATAGCTGACGACGATCGGCCGATCGCCCTTGGAAGCGGAGGTAAAATGGCCGTAATAGGCATCCTCCCAACCGTTGGCGACGATCACTTTATTATCGCGTAGTTGCTGCCAGAACGCAAGATATCCCGGTTCGCCGAATCGGCCGATGGTCGCCAGCAAAAAGGCCATGCCGGGAGACGAGTTGGCCGGATTTTCCACCACGGTCAATCCTTTATATTCCGGCTTGATCAGATCGGCCAGATCTGTCGGCAGGGCCAACTGGTGCTTGTCAAACCACTGTTTGTCGAAGTTGAGGCAGACATCCCCGTAATCTACAGGCAGCAGTCGATTTTTGTCGTCCAATTTTAATGGCGCAGGGATATCGGCCAGCAGCGGCGAGGCATAGGGGAGAAAGATACCGGCATCAATGGCCCGGGAAAAAAAACTGTTATCCACCCCGAAAAAAACATCGGCCATGGGGTTGTCTTTCGACAGAATAGCCTGAACCAGGGCGGCTCCGGCATCTCCTGATTTAAGAAAACGAACCTTGACCTGGTTGTCGTTTGCAAAAACCGCCATTACCTCTTTGCTGATATTGAAACTGTCGTGAGTCATCACGGTGATGGTTTTGTCCGCGTATACCGCATTGGTTGACAACATGGTGACCGCCAGGACCACCCCCGCTGCCAAGAGTGTTGATTTGTTCATACAATCCTCCACAATAAGTAAAGATTTTTGCTATCTCGGGGAGTGTGTGGCTATAAACAGAAAAACCGCCTCCGGGCAGGAGACGGTTGTCAGGTCACACTGTTCCCTCCGCCGGCATTATCCGGATCAGGTTAAGCGGTCGGGTTATTTAAAAAACCCCTCTCAGCCCGGTTGTACCGAGCTCCCGCATCTTGGGCTACAGGATAGGCGATCTTAACTCGGTTTGCAACCTTTCTCCAACAGGACCACGGTTTCGATATGGTGGGTCTGGGGAAACATGTCGAGAGGCTGGATCGCTCGGATGGTAAACCCTGCATCACAGAGATCCGTCAGGTCCCGGCATAAGGTAGCTGGATCACAGGAGATATAGACCAGCTTCCGAGCGGTAAGCGCCGCCAACTGCCGGGCCAGTCCAGGTGCTCCCTGGCGGGGCGGATCCAGCACGACACAATCAAATTGCTGGTTCTTGGCCGCAAGGTTCAGACAGAAATCAGCAACGGATTTTTTGAGAAAACGAGTATTGGTCAGACCGGCCAGGTCGGCATTCTTTTTAGCACTGCGGATAGCGGCCCCTTGCGCTTCAACGCCCAGCACCTCTTTTGCCTGCATGGCCAGAACAATGGAAAAATTGCCCATACCACAGTAGAGATCAAGAACCGTCTTGGTCTTATCTACCCGACAAAATTGCTGGACAATCTCGATCAGCTGTCGGTTTTGCGCCAGGTTGACCTGGCAGAAACCGCCGGCTTCCCAGCTCAGGCAAAGGAGGCGGTCGACCGTTGCCGGCGAGGAATACTGTACCGTAAAATCCAACTGCCCCTGCTCACTATCTTGACTTAGACCATAGGGACCGGCGATGGGGAAATCGGCACCAACGAAGAAAATCCGTTCGACAATGGCATTGTCCCGGCAAAAGAAGATGGCTGACTCCTTATCGGCGGGACGGATTTTTCGTAATAAGTGAAAAATAAGTACAGTCCGAGAGGTCTCAGGGTTCAACTGCAGTTCTATCTCGCTTGCGATCTCACTTAACCTGCGCCCGTCGATTTTTTCACGCAAAGCAGTAAGCGTGGTGTTTATGGCATCTCCCGCCAGCAGACATTTCTCGATGGGGATGATATCATGGGTGCGAAATTGATAAAAACCGACCACCCCGCGAGGCCCAACCTGCAACCGGATACGCTGTCGGTAGCCAAAGACAGCCGGTGAGGGGACTGGATCTGCCAGCAGAGCAATCGAATCCCGGACGGCCGTTGTTTTTTGTCGAACAAGAAGATCTTCGATGATTCCGTGTTTTATAGACAGTTGGGTGGCATAGTCGCAGTGCTGCAAATCGCAGCCCCCGCATTGGCCGTAATATCTGCAGGGCGGCGATATCCTTGCCGGATGCGCGTTGAGGATTTGCCGGACGGTGCCAAAAAGATGGTTCTTTTTCGCCTCTTCTATGGTTATGTTGACAGTCTCGCCGGGAAGTGTCCGGCGGATCAGCGCAACTTGTCCTGAGGCAAGGCGGGCAAATCCGTACCCCCCGTTGACTATCTTGGTTATATGGATTTTTTCATGCATTGACAATTACTTATATCTTGACATCCTGCCGGAAGTAAACAACCACCATGCGTTTACAACGGATAGTATGAATGCGACGATGCAAACCGGATAATTTCATTCTTTCTTAGTATAACATCCTTGTCCTGTCGAATAGTTTTCTTTTTTTCTTGCATAACACTTCTGCTGCTCTGGTCTGTACCGGCAAACGCCTCTCTGCGCGTTGATGTTACGGTCAAGGGCGTCGAAGAACCTATCTATCAAAATGTCATGGCTCATCTTAGCATCAATATTCGTAAGGACAATATAAGGCTGCAGCAAAGAACCATTAAGCGCCTGCATCGTCAGGCAAAAGCGGATATTCAGTCGGCGCTGGCACCCTTTGGTTATTATAACCCGGTAATTGACGGTAGCTTAAAAAAAGATGGGGAGACATATACCGCCGTGTATACCATCGACAAGGGGCCGCCGGTGGTTGTGAAAGACGTCAATCTTGAACTGACCGGGCCTGGTAAAAACAATGGTGCGCTTGAACGGGGCATGGCGGAATTCCCCATTAAAAAAGGCGATGTCCTCAATCAGGAAGTTTATGAGCAGGGCAAAAAGAAACTGGTGTATCTCGCCCTGGGTGAAGGCTTTCTCGATGCCGGTTTTACCACAAGGGTTCTGCAGATAAACAAGCAGACCAATGCTGCCGCAGTGCATCTGGTTTTTAACAGTGGTCGGCAATATGTTTTCGGTAGAACTTCCAGCAACCAGGATATCCTTGATGAGGATCTGTTGCAGCGATATCTTCCCTTTAAGGAGGGGGATGCCTATAACCCGGCAAAAATTTTTGAGCTGCAGTCCATTCTCTATCGCACCGATTTTTTCAGCCGGGTGGAAGTGCAGGGCCGGACTCGCCGGGCAACCGATTTTCGAGTTCCGGTCGATATTAAACTGACCGAACCAGACCATCGGAATCAATACACCCTGGGGGTTGGCTATGCGACTGATACCGGCATAAAAGGAAAAATTGACTGGACCAATCGCCTTTTCAACACCCGAGGACATAAAATAAGCAGTTCCCTGCAGCTTTCGCAACTGGAAAATGCGGTATCTTTGCGCTATGAAATTCCGCGCAGCAATCCCCGCTACAATAAGCTGGTCAACAGTCTTGTTTATCAGGATAAACGTTGGGACGACACGACGACTCAGTTGTTTACCGCCGCGGTGATCAATGAATATGCCGGACCGCGTTATACGCTTGGGGGAGGTATGGAGTTGCGTGATGAGATCTATGATGTCGGCAGCACCAGCGGCGACTCAACCTTATTGGTTCCTTCATTGAAAGCCGGGATGGTGCTGGCCGATGATGTTTTGTATACCAAAAATGGCATGCAGGCGTCGGTGGGCTTTATGGGCGCGGTTGATGGGCTCATCTCCGATGCGAGCTTTTTGCAGGCGATTATAAATGGCAAGGCCATCATCACGCCGTTTGTCGACTGGCGGGTGATAGGTCGCGGCTCGCTGGGAGGAACCCTGGTCGATTCTATTAATGCCCTGCCGCCTTCGCTGCGTTTTTATACCGGCGGCGATACTACGGTCAGAGGCTATAGCTACAAGTCCATTGGTCCGGAGGACTCGTCCGGGACGGTTGTAGGGGGGCGCTATCTGGTGGTAGGAAGTATTGAACTTGAGCGGGTTGTTGCCGAAAACTGGAGTCTCGCCACCTTCTGGGATGTAGGGACGGCAACCGATGATCTGTCACTTGCTTTCAGCCAGGGGGTGGGGGCCGGAGTTCGTTTTCGGTTGCCCTTCGGGCAGATACGCCTGGATCTTGCCTCGGCAATCACCGAAGACGGTAATCCCCTGCACGTTCACCTCAATGTGGGGGGGGATTTATGATCCAAAAGTCACTTTTTTTTCTTCTCTCTCTTTTTTTGCTGTTACTAGCTGTTCTGATTGTCTTTTTTTCTACTGAGCGCGGGCTGCTGGTCATCCAGTCCACGATCAATAACTACGGCGGCGAAATGGTCTCTGTTGCCAGTGTTGAGGGGAGCCTCCTTGGTGGCTTTCGCTTGCAGGACGTTCGTTTGCCGGGCAACCAGGCTGATATTGCGGTGCAGCAGGTGGATGTGTCCTGGCGACCTGCGCAGCTTTTTAAGAGGGAGCTGACGCTCACGAAAATTGATGTGGCCGGGGTAAGAATCACGCTCAAAGATACTCCGGAAAACCTGCCGACTGACGTTTCGTCCAAGGAGAATTTTCCCACTCTCGCTCCGCCCTTCATGGTTGCCGTCGAGAACCTGTTGGTCAGCGGGATAAGTGTCGTTGACAGCAAGGGACAGGAGTTGTTTCTGGCCAATGATTTGAGCGCATCGTTTGCGGCAAATAAAGAGCGAATAGCCGTCAAGGCTTTTGAGCTGCAGGGACCGGATATCGGCTTGAGCGTGCATGGTAATATAGAGGTGGAGAACAACTGGCAGCTCGAACTTCTTGGCAACTGGCGGCTGGCCGGCTACGGCTTTTATCCGATGGCCGGGACTTTTTCAACCAGCGGTCCACTGACAGCTCCGCATGTGGAGATCGGCATCCATAGCCACGGCAGTATTCGCGTCCGGGGCGATTTTGTTGATCTCTTAGGAGCTGCGAAGTGGACCGCCAAAGTTACCGCCGAAGGCGTCGATCTGTCGACCCTTATCGAATACTGTCCCAAAATAGAGCTGGCCGCGGTCAGTGGTGAGATGTCCGGGGATTTTGCCGGCTATCGCGGCCATGTCGAGGCCGATGGCGCATGGGATTCTTTAACCGATATGCATCTGGTCAGTGATCTCGCCGGCGATGACTGGGGCATCGATTTTTCGTCTCTACGTATTTATGGGCAGGACCGCTCAGCGCAGGCAACAGGCGGCAAAATTTCCTGGCGGGATATCTTTTCCTGGGAAGGTCGTTTTCTGTTCAAAAACTTTGATCCGTCTGTCATAAACGGGGAACTGCAAGGGCGACTCGATGCCGAGTTTGTCAGTAAAGGCGATGTCAAAGAAAAGGGTGTTGTCGCTTCCTTTACTGTTGCCCGTCTTGAAGGCCTGCTGCGTGAGCATAAAGTTTCGGCAACCGGCAACGTCCTGCTTGGTGAAACCGATGTGCAAACCGATGGTTTGATCTTTCGCAGCGGAGAGGTGAGTGGACTGGCCCATATAAAGGAAGCTACTTTTTCATGGGCCAAACAGCCGAGCTGGTCGGCAAAAGTTCAGCTGGAGCACTTTGACCCTTCCTGGTTCTTTGCCGAGTTCCCAGGCAGCATCGACGGCACGGTTGCCACAGAGGGCACCTTTGATGAAGAGGGCTTGACCGGCTCGCTCAATATTAAAAAAATGTCCGGTACGCTGCTTGGCAACAAGCTCTCCGGTGGGGGTGAAATTGTACTGTCTCACAATATGCTTACCAGCCCAGGTCTGGTACTGAAGAGTGGGCCTTCAAAACTTACGGTACAGGGCCGGGCGGGAGATTCTCTGGCCCTTGATTTTTCTTTTTATTCGCCTGATATCAGTACTCTCGTGCCGACGGCGGCAGGCCATGTCTCTTTGTCTGGCAAGCTGCAGGGCAAACGGGATGTCCCCCTGCTCAATGCACAGTTTTATGGCCAGGGTCTGCATTACCAGGACAATAGTTTGGGGGTAGTGCAGGCAAAAATCAGTGCTGATTTCAGCGGCAAAGGGCAATTCACCGGATCGCTTGCCGGAGAAAAGTTGTTGCTTGGCGGTTTGCTCCTTGATAAGGCCGCCTTGACGCTGGATGGAACGCGTACCGGCCATGTAATTGCTATCGACTGTGCCGGTCCGTTCGGCCGATTGACAGGAAAAGTTGCGGGTAGTTACCGCAGTAAATGGCAGGGTAATCTGTCTTCTTTGCAGTTGGCGACTGACGATTTCGGCATCTGGCGACAGCAGCAAAAAACTGCAGCTCATATTGATAAGCAATTAATTTCCCTGGAAAATATCTGCCTGCGCAACGACGAAAGCTCGATCTGCCTGAAAGGCGATGTGCAGCGGACCAAAGATATGCCATGGCAGGCGCACGCTGAGCTTGCATCGCTGCCCCTGCAGTGGCTCAATCGGCTGCAGTTGAGCCCTGTGCCGATCAGTGGTCTTCTGTCTGCGGATGTCGCGGCAAATGGAGACCGGCACCGTATCCTCGGCGCGAGGGCGGATAGCCGGGTGGTGGCTGATGGTTTAGAAAAAAAGGTCATTGACGATGAGCAGAGACCTGTCGATTTTGCCGGTTCTGTATTTTCTTTTACTTTAACCGACAGTGTTGCGAGCGTGCATGGCGATATCGGCCTGGGTAACAAAAGTCAGGTGATCGTCAATGTTGAAACTGCAGGGGTTGGCGGTTTCTCGACTGCATATTCATCTCTGCCGGTCCACGGTACTATCGCCATGCGCCAATTCAGTCTGGTATCGATTACCGCTTTTACTGGTTATGGGGTGGAACCATCGGGGCGGGTGAATAGTTCGTTTACCGTTGCAGGAACGGTAGGGCAGCCAAAAATCTATGGTACGGTAGCGATTGAGGACGGCGCAATAGATCTTCCCTATCAGGGAATTACCCTTGAAAGTGTCGTCTTGTCGATTCAGGCGGCAGAAAATTCGGCAAAAATCACCGGCACAGCCACATCCGGTCCGGGAAAGTTGACCGCCGCCGGTGCCCTGCACTATGGCGCAAAAGGAATTGAAGGGACGGTAAACATTACCGGGAGTGATTTTCTTCTGGTGAATCTTCCCGAGTACACCTTTCGGATTAATCCTGATGTACAGGTACATTTTACTCCTGACAGATATGCAATACGCGGTACAATTGACGTGCCATATGGCCGGATAACGCCGGAGCAGATGACCGATGCAATAACTGTTTCTGAAGATGTCGTTTTGATCAATGGTAGTGAAGAAGAACGGGTTTCCGGCTGGCCGGTTCACCTGAAACTAAAGGTCCGGCTGGGCAATGATGTGCGCATTGATGGGTATGGTCTCGCCGGCAGGATGAGTGGACAGCTGATGGTAAATACCACTGCTGACAATATTATGGCCGGCAGGGGAGAACTCGATCTTATTGACGGTACTTTTACTATTTACGGTCGATCCCTCAGCATCGAAAGAGGACGGATGCTGTTTACCGGTGGGCCTATCGATAATCCCGGCGTTGATGTCAGGGCGCAGGTAAAGGTAGACGATGAGAAAACCTGGGGAGCAGGCTATACCGTAGGTGTGGACATCAGTGGTCTGGTGCAGGACCTGAAATACCACCTGTTTGCCGATCCCTATATGGAGGAAACCGAGATTTTATCGCTGCTGCTGGTCGGCCACTCTTTGGCTGCCAGTAGCCAGTCCGAGGGCAATCTCCTTGAAGCTGCGGCCGTGACCCTGGGAGTGCAGGGCAGTGGCAACCTGGTCAAGAAGATCGGCAATTTATTATATCTTGATGATCTACATCTTGAGGGAAGCAATAGTCGGGAGGATATCTCGCTGGTCATTGGTAAGCGTCTGACCAAAGATCTGTATATTGGCTATGATCTGAATATGTTCAGCCAACTCAGCCAGTTCCGGGTGCGCTACGATTTAAGCAAAGGCTTTTCCGTAGAAACAAGAAGCTCGTCGGAGTCTATCGGAACCGATTTGCTCTATTCCTTTGAAAGATAAACTGAAAATCAACTATAAAGACTCAAATCGGTTCTTTTGCAGGTTTTTTCGGACCTTGTCGGCACTAAATATCTTGCCGTTCATGGCAATATAAACCCCGGGCGGCAGGGATTGGACGGCACCAAGGGCGCAGCCGATATTAAAAACGGCGTCGCTGGTTTTAAAAAGAGCCGGTTCCAGGGCGCCGGTCAAGACGATGGTCTTGCCGAGTATCCGGTGCAGCTGCAGGGCAGTTTGCACCATGGTGTCAGTGCCATGGGTAATGAGGATGCGCTTGCCGGAGTCCGCCGCCACGGTGGCAGCAATCAGGGCGCGATCGTCATCGGTGAGATCAAGACTGTCTTTTCGCATCAGAGGGTGGATCGTGTAACTGATCGACAGGGTCAGCTCCGACAGCACTTTTTCAATATTCGGCGGTCCGACCTCATATTGACTTTTTGCATCGAAATAGACCTTGTCGATAGTTCCGCCAACGGTAATTATCGAAATCTCATGCATACCGCATCCCCTGGTTGACAACCTGGCAAAAACTTAAGATTAACGCTGGGCAAGTAACCAGCTGAAGAGTCAATCTACCAGAAATTCCGCCTTTTTGCCTTGATTTTCGGTGGATCGCGTTACATATATTGAGTGCAGAGATTGGTAAAACAAACGGTTTTTTCATTGATGGATAAGCGGAGGTGCGGTGAAAAAAAATCCGGTGACGATACTGGTGGTGGATGACGATCAGGTGCATCGCTTTATGCTCTGTTCTCTGTTGCGAGAATGGGGGTGGCGCTGCGTTGAGGCCGATGACGGGATCACGGCGGTGGCCGCGGTTGAGAAGAACAGCTACGACGCGGTTTTGATGGATGTGCGTATGGCCAAGATGGATGGCCGTGAGGCGTTTACGCGCATTCATGCGCGCTATCCCGCGCTGCCGGTGATAATCATGACCGCCTATTCCTCGGTTGATGCCGCTGTTGCAATAATTCAGCAGGGGGCGCATGACTATCTGACTAAGCCGCTCGATTTTGACCGCCTGCGCCTGGCCCTGTTGCGGGCGGTTGATCATCATCAGGTAGTGAACAGCAAGCAGCAGAAGGAACCCGGTGGTGTAAGTCTCAAGACGACTATTATCGGCACCTCGAAGCCGATGATAGAATTGCTGGAGATGGTCGAGTATGTGGCACCGACCGAGGCAACAGTATTGATTTACGGTGAGTCCGGAACCGGCAAGGAGCTTATCGCTGAAGCTTTGCACGCAAACAGTGCGCGACATGAGCGGCCGTTTATCAAGGTAAACTGCGCAGCCCTTGCCCAAGGAGTACTGGAGTCGGAGCTTTTTGGTCACGAGAAGGGTGCTTTTACCGGCGCGGAAAGACAACGGGAAGGTAAATTTGTCCAGGCCGACGGGGGCACCCTGTTTCTCGACGAGATAGGTGATACATCGCAGGCGATGCAGGTTAAACTGCTGCGCGTTCTGCAGGAACAGGAACTGCAGCGGGTCGGCGGGGAACAGACGATTCATGTCGATGTGCGGATTATTGCCGCGACGAATAAAAACCTTGAAGAAGAAGTCGCGGGCAACAATTTCCGTGAGGATCTCTATTACCGATTAAATGTGGTCATGCTGACAGTTCCACCGCTGCGGGAAAGGCGGGCAGATATTCCCCTGCTGGTCGAACATTTTGCCGCACGATTCGCCGAGAAAAATGGGCGGGTTCTCGATAAAATCACTCGGGAATGTATGGACCTGCTTGTCGAGTACAGCTGGCCCGGCAATGTTCGGGAACTGGAAAATGCCATTGAAAGAGGCATTATTCTTATGCGGGGCACGGATCTGACGGAAAAAAGCCTGCCCCTGCCTATCCAGAAGCAGGCCCCAAAACGGGGTGATCCATCGACAGACGAACCAGTATCACTTTTTGATGCCGAGAAACAGCTCATCTATAAAACCCTTGCCGACACGGAAGGTAATAAAAGTGAGGCGTCGAGAAGACTCGGCATCACCCGTAAAACGCTGCAGAGCAAATTGACCAGATATGAAAACCAATAGCCGGATATCTGATCGCACGTGTGGTGAGATGCAAACCCAAGCAAATCTGCCGAGCATCCCAACTTATGGGCCTTACTAATTACTGATTGAAAAATAGTCTTAGTAAGTACCCGGCAGGTTGAAATAGAGTAGATTGTTAGCAAATCTGCTTTTTGGAATGGTGGGGTCCGCTTTAAAGGATAGTCAGGAAATATCTTCACCAGACGAAACTGTAAAGTTCTTATATTGGAATTGCATATCCTTAACCTGAGGCTGCGCAATAGTGTGCTATCAATCTTGGTGCCTGACATTCATTTAGAAGTTAGCAGCCAAGATATTGTGGAAACAATAATAATTTTACATACTCCTTATGAGACAAGTTTCTACAATAAAAGCTGAGCTTTATAATACATTTTGCATCAAAAAGAACATGGCTGTGACCGAGATATCAAAGGACCGGCACAGCCCTGCCCTCAGGTCTATTGTAAAGCAAAAGGATTGCAGGTATATCCGACATTATGGTATCTTTTGCCAAAAAGAGTCTGTTGTTAAAACACGATTCACTAACGGGAAGCCCTGGGGGAGGGAGCTATGAAAACAGTTTTAATTGCAGTCATTTTAAGTGTATTGATGATTGGCAACTGTTACACTGCTGATCTAGATAGCCAAAACTCTCAAGGCTCTAGAGAATTGAACTCTCAAAGCTCAATGGATTTGATATCTTCCATCCAGACTATGTTCAGTCAATTCTTTACGAATTCCCAATCTAAGGTTGTTGATTCAGCCAATGATAAAGCCTTAGTGGATTCCCAACCTACGGTTGTTGATACAGTCAATGGCACACACTTGTTCGCCTGGAATGATTTAGGCATGCACTGCACAGATTCCGACTTTTCCATATTCACCCTACTGCCACCCTTCAATAATCTGAACGCCCAGTTGGTAGTGAGTGGTAAGTTGGTTAACACCCAGAACAACACGGGTTATGTCCTGAACTATGAGGCCACGCCGGATCCTTCAGGTTCAGTCAACACCTCCAGCCAATATAAAACCAATTTCTGGGAATATGACCAACCACTGTTCGGTGCCGATCTGACGCCTGATGTCGGTCTGACTGGTAATCCAACTCCCTCATACAACCCGGAATCGTTAGCTTGGAGTGATGAGTATAATTGGTTTGAAGCTACCGGTATTCCCATAACCCCTATAGACGATAACCTGAACGCCAACTATTTTCCGATGGTGCGAGTCACCGCCCGCGACAGCAGCGGTAAGGTAATTGCCAGCAGCAAAGCCGTGCTCCCGGTTTCCAGCGAAATCAATTGTGACACCTGCCACGCCAGTTTCACTGGGACCAGTGCTGCTAAACCCCCCGGAGCGGGTTGGGTGAACCTGGCATCCGACCCTGAAAAGGATTGGCGCCTGAATATCCTGCGCCTGCACGACGAGAAGAACGCCGGGACTAGTTACACGACTTTGCTCACCCAGAAAGGCTACGGAAAAGGTCTGGAATCTTCAGCGTTTAATAACGGCAAGCCTGTGCTGTGCGATACCTGCCATAACAGCAACGCGCTATCGGTATGGGGCATCAACGGCGAGAGCGGCATATCCAATATGACCGCTGCCATACATAATCGCCATGCTGACGCCAGCCTGCCTGGTTCGACCCAGACGCTGAACAGCATCGATACCCGAGAATCCTGCTACAACTGTCATCCAGGCCAGAAAACCCAATGCCTGCGGGGGGCCATGGGGAACCCCGTTGATTCAGCCGGGACACACACTATGGAGTGCCAATCCTGCCACGGCTCAATGGTGATGGTCGGCATCACAGCACGAGAAGGCTGGTTTGATATGCCAACATGCCAGTCCTGCCACCATGACGGCAAACGGGAAACGGTTGCCATCAATAATAATGGCACTTTTAAAACCTGGGGCGACACGCGCTTCGCCTCCAATGCGGATACGCCTTCTGCCGGTTTTAGCCTGTACCGCTTCAGCACCGGTCATGGAAAATTGCAATGCGAAGCCTGCCATAATTCGACCCACGCTGAGTACACCAACAAAGCCAGCGCAAATAATAACCAGGTGAACGACAACCTTAACGCCATTGAGACCCAAGGGTACGCCGCATCGATCCGCGAGTGCACCGTCTGCCATACGAGCATGCCAAATAGCATCAGCGGTGGTCCTCACGGCATGCATAATCTTGGCCAATCATGGGTAAAGGGACACCATGATGCGTTCGACAGCACGGCAAAGAGCACCTGTTTCTACTGTCATGGTACGACAAGCAACGGCTCTCCCCTGGCTATGGTCAAGGTAACAAAGACGTTCAACATCGGGGATGGTCAAACCAGAATTTTCGCCGCAGATGACCGTGTGACCTGTTGGAATTGCCACGACGGCCCCAACCCCTAACCCCGCGACGCTCTTCAGATTTGCCTTTCCGTTGCCGTACGGCACTGCCTGCTCGATCGGAGGCTTGCGGCCTTCTGGTATTTTAGAGCGCGTCCACGGAACCTGCCTAAGGGTCGATTATTTTTGGATTGGAGGATCGAGTCGTCTGATCGTCCTCTTCTCGGGGAACTTCAGCTTCGATCCAAAAGGTGAGCAGTTCATAGAACACTGCCAAAAAAATGGGTCCAAGAAAAAGGCCGTGCAAACCATAGGCGATTGTCCCGCCAAAAACACCGATTAGAACCACCAGCATTGGAGTGTCAAGACCTTTGCTCATCGCGATGGGCTTAACGGCGTGCTCGAGCACACCGACCGGCACCATTGAGAGGGTGAAGAACAACGCAGTTGTGGTATCTTTTGTCATCCAGAACCAGATGATCAATGGAATGACCACCAGGCTTGTTCCGATCTGAGTTATTGCCAAAATCAGCACCACGAATGTTAACAACCCGGCGTGCGGCACTTCTGCCACGATCAGAGCGATCCCAATTACCAGCGCCTGCAGAATTGCGATGCCTATTACGCCTCGAGCAACATTGCGGATCGTTGTTCCGGCAAGATCGACAAATCCCGAGCCTCGTGGCCCGGCGATGCTCATGGATACACCGTGAATTCTTTTGACGAGTCTTGGGCCGTAAAGGAACAGAGACCCGGAAACGATCACCGAGACGGCAAATATCAGTATATTACCGGCGATTTCTGCAACCGCTTTCAGCAGCCACTCTCCCGGCACCAGGAGTGTATGACCATATTGCTTGAAAAAGCCGGCGGAGTTTGACGTCACAAGGGTCCAAGCGCTGTGCAGATCTTTACCGACATACGGCAGATTTATCAGCTCGGCTGGAGGGCCGGGAATATTGAAGGTCCCAGCCTTTATGTCCGCCGCAATATTTTCCAGCGAGACAACGATGCTTGAGCTGAGGATTGCCGTGGGACCAAAAACGATAATAAGACTTAAAAAGGTCAAAACGACAGCGGCGACAGCACCGTGTCCACCAATCCTGGTGCGGAGCCATATAAAGATCGGATATAAGGCAACAGTCAGAATCACCGACCAGATTAAAATTCCCAGTAACGGCCGAATCAGGATAAAGGTGACATAGGCAAATAGAGCCAGCAAACCGACACGGATAGCCACGTCAATGACCAATTTTTCCGGCGTTCTTGGTGAAATGGGCGCAAGATTATCGAAAGACATCGGACCTCCATTCCTGGGTTAGTCTCCGTTGTTGCGGCCCGACTGCACCGTAGAGGGTTTGTCTTTAACCTTCTTAAAGAGCTCAACCGGCATTTCCAGGGTTATAGTGGTATTAGGCTGTTCCGCATATTCTGCAGGCATTTTGCACATTTTTACTTTCATTATATTTCCTCTTTTTAAGGTCATTGAACGCTGGTTATGGCCGAAATGTAGTGAGTGATTATCTTCTTTTCCACCACAACACTCGCTGCGATGAGCGTGGTCATCTTCGGTGGATTCGCTGCGTTGATGGGGTTTGCCAATAATAGGCAGGCCGGAACAGCTAAGATTAAGCTGTTCATGTCAAATTCTATAAATAAATATACATTTATGCTGGAAGTGTCATCTATAATTTGCCAGGAAATAAAATTAATATATGCCAGATCATCCTGGCTGGTTCCTTTATAAAGCACACCATGTTTAGAGTATAGGCACCCGAAGGAATCTCACTTCCAGGCTCTCTCAGTACCGGACGTGAATCTTTCGACTCCTCCGATTCCTATCGCTCAGCCATTTTCACACAAAACAGTCAGATGATGGGGTTAGGGAGCAAAGGAAGGTAAAACCCGTTTAAGCATCTGAAACATCCGGGGGCGCAATAATCTCAGCTCGCCTAAGGTAATGAATCCGTTGGATGTAAGAACGGATTAACCCGAGTAACGGTCCTTGCCTGTAAAAGTGTCTCCTTACGCTGATTTGATCAGCGTTTTCACACGATAATCAAAATCGATAGCTGTGGTGCTATTAACTGTCTACCCTTAAGAATATCGGAAGAACATGCCTAAAGCAATCATTGCTTTTATTGGCTGCGGCTTACTTGACAATGAAAAACCAGCTCCTTATTGTTGGACAAGTTTGAATTTGGCCTGGCCGCTGTCATTCGCTGTCATTAGCAGACCGGCGGCGCGATATTAGAGTTTGCAACAGAAATGGAGGAGTGGGTGAGCAAGGAGAAAGTAAATGAGGAACTTTTAGACGACGCCGAAACTGCAGCCGAGTTTGAAAGCGGTTCCAACCCCCCGGAGGATACCATTGAAGGAGAGATTGTGGGGGAAGATTTTGCGGCTGATTTAGAAAAAGCACTTGCTGCTGCCCAGCAGGAAGTAGACGAGCTTCGCGACAGAATGCTGCGCGCGGCTGCCGAGAACGAAAATTTCAAGAAGCGGGTTGAACGGGAGAGACAATTAAGCTTGAAATACGCCGGGGAAACTATCTTCAGAGAGATTCTGCCGGTCGTTGATAACCTGGAAAGAGCGGTCAATCAGGGAGTAATAGAAGGTGCTCCGGCCGAGCAGAATCTGACGGCTCTGCTCGAAGGAGTGCAACTGACATTGAAAAGTCTTCTGGCCACGCTGGAAAAGTTTGAAGTAAGGGTAATTGACAGTATCGGTAAGCCATTTGATCCCCAGCATCAGGAAGCGCTGACCATGGCGGAAAGCGACAGTGTTCCGGCTAATCATGTGTTGACCGAATTCGAGAAAGGATACAACTACAAAGATAAGCTGTTGCGAGCCGCCAAGGTGATAGTTTCCGCTGGGAAAAAGACAGCTGATTGAGCAGCTCAATAAAATTGACAGCACTGCCGAAAACCGTGTCAATCTCTTGACAAACACGTGAAGATGACCACTTTAGAAGAGGTTGCCACTACCATAGGTAGAGCAATCAACATACTATTTAAGGAACGAGAGGCGGATAGATAATCCGCGGAGAATGATTTAAGGAGAAAAAAGATGGGTAAGATTATTGGAATTGACCTCGGTACTACCAACTCATGTGTGGCAATAATGGAAGGGGGCGAACCAAAGGTGATCGCCAACGTTGAAGGAAACAGGACGACTCCTTCGATAGTTGCCTTCACAGACAATGAAGAGCGATTAGTGGGCCAGGTTGCCAAGCGTCAGGCTGTAACCAATCCAACCCGGACGCTACATGCGATTAAACGACTGATTGGGCGCAAATTTTCCGATGCCGAGGTAAAGCGGTCGATCGAGGTGAGTCCATTTAAAATTGTTGAGGGCAGCAACGGCAGTGTATCTGTTGATGTCAATGGCAAGGTGTATCGTCCGGCGGAAATTTCGGCGATGATTTTGACCAAAATGAAACAGACGGCTGAAGACTATCTGGGAGAGGAAGTAACCGATGCGGTAGTTACCGTGCCGGCATACTTCAATGATTCCCAGCGTCAGGCCACCAAAGACGCCGGAAAGATTGCCGGGTTGAATGTCTTGCGGATTATCAACGAACCGACTGCTGCATCGCTTGCCTATGGTCTGGATAAAAAAGGTGAGGAGAAAATTGCCGTTTTTGATCTCGGCGGCGGTACTTTCGATATCTCGATACTGGAAATAGGCGATGGAGTTTTTGAAGTAAAATCGACCAACGGCGATACTTTCCTGGGCGGTGAAGATTTTGACATGAGAATCGTCAACTGGCTTGCCGATGAATTTAAGCGGCAGCAGGGGATTGATCTCAGGTCGGATAAAATGGCACTGCAGAGGTTGAAAGAAGAGGCGGAAAAGGCCAAAATGGAGCTGTCGACCACTAAGGAAACCGATATCAACCTGCCGTTTATCACTGCCGATGCATCCGGCCCCAAGCATCTCAATCTCAAGTTGAGCCGGGCCAAGCTAGAAAGTCTGGTTGATGATCTGATTGAGCGAACTGTTGGACCCTGTAAAACGGCGCTGAAGGATGCAGGTTTAAAACCCTCTGATATTGATGAGGTTATTCTGGTCGGTGGAATGACCCGGATGCCCAGGGTGCAGGAAAAGGTTAAGGAAATTTTCGGCAAGGATCCGCACAAGGGCGTTAACCCGGATGAGGTTGTTGCTGTTGGTGCGGCAATTCAGGGCGGCGTGCTCGGCGGCGATGTAAAAGACGTTCTGCTGCTCGATGTTACCCCGCTTTCGCTGGGGATTGAGACCCTGGGTGGTGTAACCACCAAGTTGATTGAAAAGAATACCACGGTCCCCACCAAAAAGAGCCAGATCTTCTCCACCGCAGCCGACAGTCAGCCCGCGGTGTCTATTCATGTGCTTCAGGGTGAGCGGGGAATGGCCCAGGATAACAAGACCATTGGTCGTTTCGAACTGACGGATATTCCGCCCGCGCCACGTGGAGTGCCACAGATTGAAGTGACGTTTGATCTCGATGCCAACGGTATTCTCAGTGTGTCGGCAAAAGACCTCGGAACCGGTAAGGAGCAATCCATCAAAATTACCGCCTCTTCCGGTCTGACCAAGGAAGAGATCGATAAAATGACTAAGGATGCCGAGCTCCATGCCGATGAAGATAAAAAACGTAAGGAACTTGTCGAGACTCGTAATTCAGCTGATGCTCTGGTGCATGCCACGGAAAAAAGCTTGAAGGATCTTGGCGATAAAGTCGATGCGGAAACCAAGGCCAATGTTGAAAAAGAGATTGAAAACGTTAAAAGTGTTAAAGATGGCGACGATCTCGAAGCGATTAAGGCCGCAGTTGAATCCCTGACCCAGGCCTCGCACAAACTGGCCGAATTGATGTATGCCCAGGCAGCCAAAGAGAATCCTGATGCGGCCGCCGGTGCCGAGAGCGGAGCCAAGCCAAATAAAGGTGATGATGACGATGTCGTCGACGCCGACTTTGAAGAGGTCAAGTAGGGTAGCGGACTGTTGTAAACAAGCTGTTTAAGCAAGGGAGGGGAGAATGGAAAATTCTTCCCTCCCTTTTTTTTATATTTTGCGTTAAGGTAGGTCGCTCACAGCAATTTTCGGTAACCGCCGCCAGCACCCCATTTTTGTCCGATCAGGCTTCCGCGCATAGCCAACTATAGCTCGGGAGCCTGCTTCAACGGACCTGGAGCACTGGATGATCGATTCCGGATCCGGGAAATTCGGTCATCTAATATGTTTCGGTGAACGAAGACGTTTTTCAATTTCCGCCAATTTTTACTAAAAACCAAAACTCATGAAAATATTATCGGGCATTCAGCCTTCGGGTCAGCTGCATATAGGAAATTATTTCGGTATGATGGAAACAATGATAGCGCATATGGAAAGCGACGATCTGTATGTCTTTATTGTTGATCTGCATGCCTTGACCTCGGTGCATGAACCAGCCAGACTTGCCACTGGGACGCTGGAAGCTGCCGCCGATTTTCTGGCGCTGGGACTTGACCCGGATAAGTGTACTTTCTGGGTACAATCCGATGTGCCGGAGGTGTGTGAACTGACTTGGGTTTTATCCACACTCGCGCCTATGGGACTGATTGAACGCTGCCATTCCTATAAGGATAAGGTGGCCAAAGGTATTGTCCCCAGCCACGGACTTTTTTCCTACCCGGTATTGATGGCCGCCGATATCCTCTTATATCAGGCTGACCAGGTTCCGGTTGGTAAAGATCAGAAACAGCATCTCGAGGTGGCCCGGGATCTGGCGATTAAATTCAACAACCAGTACGGCGAAACCTTTGTCGTACCCGAGCCGGCGATCAGTGAAACTATGGCGACGGTGCCCGGTATCGATGGACAGAAGATGTCTAAATCCTACGGGAATACCATTCCCATTTTTATGGACGGCAAGGACCTTAAAAAACGAGTTATGGCCATAGAGACCGACGCAACTCCGGTCGACGATCCGAAAGACCCGGAAACATGCAATCTCTATAAGATCATGAATCTTTTCGCCAAACCTGCTCGGATGCAGGCGATACATGATCTGTATGTCAATGGCGGGGCAGCGTATGGTCACCTGAAGCTGGAACTGTTGGATATGTTGAACGCCACCTTTGGTCAGGCCAGGGAGAAGAAAGAGCGATATCTGGCGGACCCGGAGATGCTGCGCCAGATTCTCGCCAAAGGAGCGGAAAAGGCTCGGGACAAGGCAGTGGTAACCCTTGACCTGGTGCGCAGTCGGGTAGGCCTTAAGTATTGAGGGAATTGAATATGAGCTATGGAATAACCCGTAAGGAAGGACTGGAACTCGTCCGTTCTTACTTGAAAAATGACAATCTGGTCAACCATTGCCTGGCATCTGAAGCCGTCCTCCGCGCCATGGCCGAGCGGCTAGGCGAAGATCCGGAAAAGTGGGGACTTGCCGGGCTGTTGCACGACCTGGACAGTGAAACGCAGCCGGATTTGGTGACGCATACTTCCGAGGCAGTAACCATATTAACCGAGAAGGGAATAGATCCGGAGATAGTCGAGGCGATAAAACTGCATAATACGACGGCCTGGCCGGGGGAGCACCGAACTACTGTCTTTCATCACGCACTTGCCGCCGGGGAGACGATAACCGGATTGATTATTGCCTCGGCTCTGGTGAATCCCGCACGAAAACTTGCCGCGGTCAAGGCTAAATCAGTGCGAAAGCGCTATAAAGAGAAGGCCTTTGCCCGGGGGGCAGACCGGGAAATCATTGCCGAATGTGAACAGGCCGGCATTCCTCTCGCCGATTTTTGCGAGATGAGTCTTATCGCCATGCAGGCAATAGCGGAGGATCTTGGATTATAGACGATCCGGATGGTAAAACAAAAATGGGCTGATGGAAAACATCATCAGCCCATTTTTTGTTCTATCAGATCTTAGCGCTTATTGAAAATTTATCAGCTCCACATCAAAAACCATATAGGCATTGGGAGGAATAGGGCCACGTCCGGAGGGACCATAACCAAGGCTCGGCGGGATGATCAGCACCCGTTTTTCACCTTTTTTCATGCCGAGCAATGCCTCGTCCCAGCCTTTGATGACCTGGCCGGCGCCAACTGGAAAATCGATGGGCTGCTTGCGATCATAGGAACTGTCGAATTTTTTCCCGTTGAGGAGTTTGCCGGTATAATGGACGGTGACGACTGAGCCTTTTTTCGGAGTTTCCCCTTCGCCTTCCTGGACAATCACATATTTCAGGCCTGAGGGAGTGCTCAGCGCTTTGGGCCACTGCTTGTTGATGAGGTCCTGTTCTTCTTCCATGGCCGCCAACTCTTTTTCCCGTTTATTTTTATCGACATTAGTCATAAGGCTGTCAAAGGCTTTCTGGTCGCTCTGGAAAGCTTCGGCTGCGCTGCCGACCCGGATGATCTCTACCGAATGGATGGTGTCGCCCGCGACTATTTTATTGACCACATCCATGCCGGAGACGACATGACCAAAAACGGTATGTTTGCCGTCCAGCCATGGGGTCGCCACATGGGTGATAAAAAACTGGCTGCCGTTGGTACCCGGACCGGCATTGGCCATGGACAGGATTCCAGGGCCGGAATGGGTCAATTTCGGATCAATTTCATCAGGAAAGGTGTAACCAGGGCCACCGGTGCCGGTACCGAGAGGACAGCCGCCCTGGATCATGAAGTCGGGGATGACCCGATGAAATTTCAGGCCGTCATAATATTTATCGCCTTTAGTCTTGCCGCCACCGCTAAAATTTTTTGTCCCTTCGGCAAGGCCAACGAAGTTTGCCACGGTCAGAGGAGTTTTTTCAAATTCCAGCTTGCAGAGAATTTCTCCCTTGGAGGTGTCAAATTTTGCGTATAAACCATCTTTCAGCTTTGTTGTTGCCATTCCAGATTCTCCAGATAAAAGTATAAAAGTAACAATGAGAACAAACAGGGTGAAAACTTTATGCATGGATTCTCCTTTTGCAAAGATTATTAGGGGAAAGTTACCGCTCCGAGGCGTAATACGATTCTGATAGTTCTCTTAAGCGCGAAAAATTGCTTACTATACCGTATAGCATACCTAGATTTCAAATGTTGTTTAATTGTTGATTATGGATGTGGCCGAGAAGTAGGGAGGATGGTCAGTTCTACCGGAACGATAATCTCTAGATCCCGGCCTTGCTCTTCTCTTTTAATTCTGACATTGATGGTCTGGCCCACCCTGGTGTTCTGCATGGCAATGTGTAAATCAGCCATATCGGCAACCGCAAATCCGTTGATCTCTGTAATAATATCATCTTGCAGCAGGCCTGCGGCTGCAGCTTTACCATGGGGACTCAGCCCGGTGATTTTTAAGAAACGTTGTTTGTTTTTCGTCATTTCCTCAAGCGTAATGCCGATTTTGGGGGACTCGGGCAGTTCGCTGGATGTGGAAAAAAAATAATAGTCGGCCACTTCGGCCAGATTGGCCGGTGCATTTTCATCGGTAATATTGATGACCGAGGCTTGCGGCACGGTGATCCGCCTGGCTACCCGCGGCGGGATCCCCGAATCTTTGCGGGTATGCTGCGTACCGGCCAGGACAACCATCTGGTAGTCGGGATGGCTGGTCAGAAAGGTGGCGATATTTTCGGCCATTGTTTCGTCCCATAGGCCCTGTGCTTGAATAAAGCCGCTGGCCGCGCCGCTGCCGTGTCCGCCTTCTGCATGGGCTCCATACATCACTGCCAGTCGGTCACTGTAGCCGGGCATATCAAGATCCCTGTCCTTTGGCAGTGACTCCCTGACCTTTTTGTTGAGGGTGTCGGTGCTGCCCGAGCGAAAGACATCGGCGACTATCTGTCGATCAAGATTGAGGCCGATAACCGGAAGGTGATTGTGCCGGGCATAATTGAGGATGTCCTGGAAAAAACGATAGTCAAATCGCCAGACGTTATAGTAGTCGGATTCCTTGAGAAAAGTCTTTTCGTCAACGTCCTGGTCACTGAGTGTATATTTGTCGAGTGCCTGCTGCGCTGATGCGGGAAACATCTCCATGCCGATTGCCAGCCGAGGATTTTTTTTATGCAGGGCCTCTATAATTCGCAGTTGCAGGAGATGATCGGCCAGAGAGGTATGGGTTTCCCCCACATAGACCACTTTGACACGAAAGAGCTTATCAATTATTTCGACAAAAGGAGACAACGCCGTGGTGGCGCTTCCGGTGGGCAGTTTATCGATAATAAAGTGCAGCCCAGGGCTGGTGGGGAAAAGCTTTTTGAGGGTATTGCGGCCGTTGATAAACTCCAGAAAAGAGTATTTTCCGTAGTGGCCAAGACGCTGTGCAACAGCCAGAGTTTGCTCTTGGTCGCTGCTTGAAACCAGAACGGCAACATGTTTGGTATTTAATGGATTACGCCGGACATCAAGGGTGAAACCTTTTTCAGGATGCTGTGGCAGGGCGAAAAGGGCCCGGCTCGGGGCCTGGTTAAGGCCGAGAAAGAGCAGGTCATTGTCACTGAGCTCCTGGTTGGTGACCAGAGCAGCCGTGGTAACTGTCGGATGAGTCTCCGCCAGCGCGTCGAGCAGGGCTTGATAACGCGGCCGGTCCTTTTCGTCGCCAAGAATGATCAGTTGCTTCTGCGACCCAAGAAAACGGGACCAGACGGCAGGTAGTTCGGTGTCGCTTAACTGCCTGAGAAAGGTATATTCCGGATCGATGGTAAATTCCACAGGAGTCTCGGTCAAGGCAACGGCAATACGGGTTTTCCGTTCCGTCACCCGGCTGGTTGCATTAATGGTCGATGTTGTGGTTGTAACCTGGATTGGTACAAGCAGAGAAAATGGTTTTTCCGAGAGTTGGAGCAAATCAAACAAGAGCGTGGGGGTGCCATTAAGAGTCTCCACGCTGATATTTTCTACTGCCAACGCGGGAATATAGTTCCTCTCAAGTCTTTCTTCAAAAAAAGCGTCGAGCTTCTCTCCGGTGGTTGCTGCAAAGCTTTTTTGCATGTCCTGCCAACTTGCCTTTTTGCCGATATTGTCGAGATAAAACCGCTGCAGCCCCAGAGAAAATTGCCGATGGCCAATTTTTTCTCGCAGCTCATAAAAAAGCAGGGCACCCCGGTCATAGCCCACTGCGCGTCTTGCTTTAGCCATTGGCTGATTATGGCTGGCTGAGGTGAATGCGGACAGAGGTATGGCTGATTCCTTGTGCACATAACTGAGGTATCTGGTAATACTCTCCAGTCGATTGGCGGTCCCTTCGGCTTTTTTTTCCCGGAAGGCATGATCGGCCAGAAATGAGGTCAGTCCCTCACACCAATTTCCCTGGGCATAATCGACCTCCACCGCATTGCCGAACCAGGAGTGAACAATCTCGTGACCAAGAGAGGTATCCTTTATAAACGGCAGGCGCAGGACCACTTGGCCGAGCAGGGTAAAAGTCGGCATGCCGTAGCCGGTGGGGAGGCGGTTAGCAACAATTACATAGTGGTTGTAGGGATAGGGACCGATCTCCTGTTCATAGTGGCGCAGATACTCTGCTGCAGCCTGCAGGTAACCGGCAGAGAGTCCTTGATCTTCCTGGAAAAACATCGAGTAGACCATCAGTCCCTCGCGGACCTGTTGCTTGCCAAGGGTGTATGGTCCGGCATTGAAGTGCAGGGTTGTTACCGGTGTGGAAAAAACAGCGTTGACCGTATTACCCTGTTGGGCCAGAGGAAACCTGTCGGCCTCCGTCACCGCGGTAAATTGATCGGGCAGAGTGGCGGTAACATGAAAGCGCATCGGTTGCGAAGGGACAGGATGCCAGTTACTGGTCAGGGAAATTCCTTTTCGACTGATCAGGTTGTCGGAATTGGGGAGTACCGTTTTGGTATAGGAAATAAAGAGTGTTCGCCGACTGGCTGCGGCGGGGAGACGCAGGGCATTTTCGGTCGGCAGGAGATCATTTTCAGCGCCGCTGTCATGGCGGAGCAGAGTACCGGTAATTTCCAGTCCGCTGGTGAAAAAGCTGAAATTTTGGCCAGCTTCGATGGTAATTTTGGCGGTTGCGGACAGTTGCGCCTGTTCAGGAGTAAAGGACAGGGACAATTCGTAATTACTTGGTGCGGGATCTGCAGCAGCGGCACTCGAGGAAAAGCAACCCAAAAAAGCTAATAGAGAGCTCAGCATAAGGGTGGTGGGCAAGTGATCGGTTAAATATGTCATGGGCGTTGTGTCTCAGAGTAAGTGGCATATATGTTTAATGCAGGTTTTAGCAATGTCGGCACATAAGGTAATATCAAAAGCAGTATTGTGCTGAAAATCTTTGCGCTTTTATAATGTTTGTAAGGTCTTCCAGGTGAAAAATATACCCAAGAAAATAAAAATAATCGGCATCAATGCCCGATTTACCCATTCCTGCCTGGCGCTTTTTTATGTCCGCAATGAGCTGGAAAAAAATTGTCCCGATGTTGCTGCTGAATTGCTCCAGTTTACCATCAATGACAATTATTATGCGATGCTGCTCCGGCTCAGCCGGGAAAGCCCCGATTTTATCTTTTTCTCAGCGGCAATCTGGAACAGCGCTTTGATCGAAAAATTAACCCTTGATCTGCGCCTCTGCCTGCCTGGCTGCCGGGTGGTTATCGGTGGCCCGCAGGCATCGGTCCTGGATGAGCAGCTTAACCATTCCGGTAAAGACATTTGCACCGTGGTACTGGGCGAAATCGAAGCGGTTGGCCGGGAGTTTTATGATGCTCTTATGGAGAATCGCCTGCGATCCCGCTATTGTGGATCTTTTTTTTCTCTGGCAGACAGATTTGTTGCGTATCCGTATCGGCAGGATGACTTTATTGTCCAACTGCAAAACCGGCATATCTACTATGAAAGCAGTAGAGGATGTCCTTTTAGCTGCACCTACTGCCTGTCGGCTACCGAAAAGGGCGTCTATCATAAAGAACTGACAAGAGTTATCAGTGAGTTGAGTGATATTCTCAGTCATCAACCGAAAGTGGTGCGATTTATCGACCGGACTTTTAACGATGTTCCGGAGCGAGCTCTGGCTATCTGGCAATTTCTCGCAGTGGCGGGAGGCGAGACACTGTTTCATTTTGAAATGGCCCCTGATCGTTTTACTGAAAAGATGTTTGACTTTCTGGCAAGCGTACAACCCGGTCGTTTTCAGTTTGAACTGGGTATTCAATCGACCAATGATCAAACTCTTGCGGCCGTCAATCGGCGTGTCGACCCGGATCTGGCTTATCGAACAGTGCAACGACTGGCAGCCCTTGGCACCATTCATCTCCATGTCGATTTGATTTTGGGCCTGCCCTTTGAAACCTATGACAGTTTTATGACCTCTTTCAGGGATGTTTTTGCCATGGATTCGCACTATATTCAGATGGGGCTGTTAAAAATTCTGCCGGACACTCCTATTTGGCGAGAGTCTGAGGCGTTGGGGTATGTGTTCTGCCAAGAGCCCCCTTATGCGGTACTGCGCAACAACTGGCTTAATCATGCAGATTTGAGTGCGTTGTACTGGTTTTGCGAACTTGTTGAAAAATTTCATAATAATCGATATTTTGTTTCGCTTTGGCGCTATCTGCGCCGTAGTCAGGAAGATATTACGTTTTTTTTTACCAAGCTTCTGGCTCTTTGTCAGAGCGACGGTTTCTTTCAACTTGCGGCAACCCAGGAATTGATGTGTACCAAATTGATGGCAATTGCCGCAGAGCAGAACGACCGGGAGCTGATTTCTGAATTGTTGCGCTACGACTGGCTGCGTTGTGGTTTTCGTTTCTTGCCCGACTGCCTGCTGGTCGAGAAGGATAAAGAACAGCCGGAACAGACCCGATCAATGCTGTATGAGAGCCTGCCAAAGGAGATAACCGGGATCTATGGCAAAAATAATCGCAACCAATTTTTTCGGAAATCCTTTTTTATCAGGATTTCGCCGCAAACCTTACAGGAAATCGGGCTGGTTGCGCCTTCGGAGAACCCTTGTCTGTGTGTATTAGGTGTGCGGGAGATTTCCTTGTATAAATTCAACAAAATCTTGATATTTTAATTACATACCACTGAAAAGGAGAATTTGATGGCGGTTTATAAAATTAAGAAAATTAACAATATTGCCCGACAGGGTCTGAAACTCTTCAGTGGCAAATTTACTGTTTCTGCCGATGAACCGACCCCCGACGGCATTATCCTGCGCAGCTCTCCCTTAAACGTTGACGACTATCCAACCCTGCTGGCGGTCGCCAGGGCCGGAGCGGGCACCAATAATATCAACGTTGAGCGGGCGACGCAAAGAGGCATCTGTGTGCTTAATACGCCTGGAGCCAATGCTAATGCGGTCGTCGATCTTGTTTTCCCGATGATAGGGGTGTGGAAACGAAATATTTACCGAGGTATCGAATTCTGTAAGTCCCTCGCGGCAATGGCCCCGGAGAAAGTCGGCAAAGAGGTGGAAACCCACAAAGCCGCCTTTAAAGGCGAAGAGATTGCCGGAAAAACCCTGGGCGTGGTCGGTCTCGGTCAGATTGGCGTTCGTCTCGCCAATGGCGGGGTCTTTCGGCATATGAAGGTTAAAGGCTATGATCCCGCCCCGTCGCTTGCCAACATTCACCAGCTTTCACCCGAGGTGAGGGTGTGTCGCAATCTTGGCGATGCCGTCGGCGATGCCGATATGGTTAGCCTGCATCTGCCGCTCATTGATCGGACCCGAAGCCTGGTCAATGCCGAATTTATCGGGCGAATGAAGAAAGGGGCAATCCTGATAAATTATTCCCGGGGACCGATTGTCGATGAAGAAGCGGTGATTGCGGCATTGGACAGTGGATATCTCGAGGCCTACCTCTGCGATTTTCCCACTCCGGCTTTGGTCAGACATGAGAATGTGTTGACGACGCCGCATCTGGGGGCGTCGACCTCGCAATCTGAGGAGAATTGTTCCACCATGGCGGTTAGAGAAATCTCCAGTTATTTAAAATACGGCAATGTCACCCATAGCGTCAATTTCCCCAATATTGAGTCGACACCAAGTGACAAGGTGCATTCCAGGTTGATTGTCATTAACCGGGACGTGCCGGGAATGATCGCTTATGTGTCCAATATTTTTGGCAGCAATGCGATAAATATCGCCAGTTATCTGAACCAGTCAAATGGCACGGTGGGGTATAACATTATCGATGTGGAGTCGCAGATACCATCTCTTGTTATTAAGCAAATCAAAGAAAATGGTGATGTTATTCGTACTCGAATCATTTCATTTAAAGAGCGGTAAAAAGATTGCTTTTGCCCGGTTAAAAAAACTAGATAGGCTCTTTCTTTTTGAAATTAAACAAAAAAAATATCAAAACGGCATTTGATGAAGAATAGCAGTATAAAAAATTGTACAAAAAATTTAAAAAATTCAAGAACAAGAGTGCATTGATATTGCTTACAGCGCCACGAATGCAGGCAAATGAGATATTTACTGATAAATGGCATATTAAATGCAATACTTATTGTGCTTTATCTCTTCTCTCTTTTCTCCTGGAAAAACCGGACTCCCCTGCTAGGGTCCGGTTTTTCTTTTTCAAGCGTCTCTTACCGATACACCCTTCGATAAATTTATGAAGCCGCCAGTGCATCAGGTGGCCTCTGCTTCCCTGATCGTGCCGTCCACTGCCGGTATTACCCATTAGGCAGATTGTCGTCCTCAATTTGCCGATTTATGATCCCGGATAAACTGCATGGTATCCGGTTTAATCCTTGGCGATTTTCACGAGGGTTGGTAAAAAGAGTGGCTATAATCGTGATTGTCTGGAGTGGAAATAACCTCTTTGTACCGGAAAAACCAGGAGAGAACCCCTACATGTTTAATTTGCAGGCAAAAACAGCCCTGATTACCGGTGGGTCGCGGGGGATCGGCCGGGCCATTGCCATTCGGTTAGCGGAACATGGAGCAGATGTAATAGTCAACTATGTCCGCCATCGACGAGATGCTGAAGAGACGGCTGCTGCGGTGGAAAAGCTGGGCAGAAAATGTTTGTTGGTCAAAGCTAATGTCGCCAATAAGAGTGATGTGGAAAAGATGTTCCTGGCGCTTCATGAACAATTCGGGCATCTGGATATACTGGTCAGCAATGCCGCCTCAGGCGTTCTAAAACCTGCCCTTGAACTGACGGAAAGACACTGGAACTGGGCAATGGAGATTAATGCCCGGGCCTTGCTGACCCTGGTCCAGCTAGGTTTGCCTTTGATGCGGCGGGGCAGTCGGATTATCGGTGTCTCAAGCCTGGGATCGGTTCGAGCCATAGAAAATTATACTACAGTGGGTGCATCGAAAGCGGCATTGGAATCGCTGGTCCGGCATTTAGCGGTGGAGCTTGGTCCACAGGGGATCAATGTCAATACGGTCAGTGCGGGAGCGGTTGATACCGATGCACTGAAACACTTTCCCAATCGAGATGAGATCCTTGGTACCGCGATAGCCCGTACTCCCCTGGGGCGATTGACAACACCGCAGGATGTGGCGGATATTGCCCTGTTCCTGTGCAGCAATCTCTCCACCATGATCCAGGGGCAGGTCATCACCGTCGATGGCGGCTACGCTATCAGGGGGTGAAAAAGGGTGGTGGACGGTGCGGAAATTTCTATCTTTTACTTAATCATCAAAATACCAGAAGAAAATGTACTCCAATACAAAGCCAATAATTCTGGCATCGGCATCTCCGCGCAGACAGCAATACCTGGTGCAGATGGGCCTGACATTTACCATTCAGACCGCCCTGGTTCACGAGCAGCCGGTCGCTGATGAAACCCCTGACGGTTTTGTTGGGCGAATGGCCCAAGAGAAGGCGGCGGCGATTAGTGCCGAATCTCCCGATTCCTGGGTAATAAGTGGTGATACTGTGGTATGCTTAGAAGATACAATCCTTGGTAAGCCGACCGATAGGCGTGATGCGGTTGCCCAGCTCATGGCCCTCTCCGGTCGGGAGCATTATGTCCGGACCGGCTTTTGCGTGGCGCAGCGAAGAGCCGGGATAAGCAGTGTTCAGGTGGTTTCAACGAAAGTGCTCTTTGCCGAATTTTCCAAAGAAGTCGCTCTTGCTTATGTCGCCACCGGTGAATCTTTCGATAAGGCCGGCTCGTATGGTATTCAAGGCAAAGGTATTTTCCTGGTCAAAGCTATAGAAGGATCGTACTCCAATGTCGTTGGTCTGCCGCTCTATGAACTGATGACCGTTTTACTGACGCATAAAGTCATTCAGCCGGCACTTTGACTGCTTCTAAAAGAGATGCGTTTTTTAAATAAATTTTTTGGTGTCTGATCTGATTTGCAATATACTAGTCGTATAGTTCAGTATGTTTAACCGGATATGAGAGCAGAGCCATGCCCACCTTGATGAATAAATATTATCCAGTACGCACAATAGCGTTTTTTTTGGGCGAAGGGATTCTCATATTTTTATCGTTGATGGCGGTAGATTGGGCCATGTTGGGTTCGGGATTATTTTTTCTTGATCTCCTTCCCAATGCAATCAGGGCTTATCTGGTTACACTTGTCTTCCAACTTTGCCTTTATTTCTTTGATCAATACGATTTTCGCAATGAGGTTTCCCTCCTCAACTCTTTCACCAGGATGACCCAGGCCTTTGGGGTAGGCTGTATTCTGCTCAGTGCGGTATATTACTCCCTTCCATCGATGATAATTTCTATCAGGATCTTCTGGATTGGTTATCTGGTCATATGCCTGTCGGTATCTCTGTGGCGAGGTGCCTATTATCTTGTCTTGCGTAAACGGATATTTGTGCAGAATATTCTGATGATCGGCACTGACACCCTGGCTTCAGACATTGCCCGGGAGATCGAAGGCGTACAGGATTCCATCTACCGGATTAAAGGTTTTGTTGGTGATAAAGGACTTGTTTACAATCCCCACGGCGCCCCAATTCGAGCGACTCTTTCTGATTTTGAAGAACTTTTCGAAAGCCATTGTGTCGAGCGAATAATTGTCGCTCTCGATGATCAGCGGGGTACTACTCCGGTAACCGCTCTGTTGAATTACAAGATGCGGGGTTTTCCCGTTGAGCAGGGAACGACATTTTATGAGCGGGTAACCGGCAAGATTCTGGTGCAGCGGATTGCACCGAGTTGGATAATTTTTTCGGATGGCTTTTCTCTTAACCGATGGAATTATCAAGTAAAAAGATCTATGGATCTTGTTTTTTCTACCATTTTACTGATGCTGAGCCTGCCGGTACTGATGATCACCGCTCTGTGCATAAAGGTGGACTCCCGCGGAGCTCTTTTCTATCGTCAAGAGAGAGTGGGGGAAGCCAACCGTCTGTTTAAAATAATTAAATTTCGTTCCATGCGCGAGGATGCTGAAATAAACGGTGCGGTCTGGGCGAAGGAAAATGATGATCGAACCACCCGGGTCGGAGAAGTTATCAGGCGTCTTAGAATAGATGAATTGCCTCAGCTCTGGAACGTTATAAAAGGTGATATGAGCCTGGTTGGCCCACGACCGGAGCGGAAAATCTTTGTTGACCAATTGGAGCAGAAAATCCCCTATTATACCATCCGGCACAACTTGAAGCCCGGCATTACCGGCTGGGCTCAGGTTTGTTATCCTTATGGGGCGTCTGAGTTGGATGCCTTGAGGAAACTGGAGTATGATCTCTACTATATGAAAAACGTATCAATTGCTTTTGATCTGATGGTCATTTTCAAGACCGTAAAAACAGTCTTGTTTAAAAAAGGTTCCAGATGATCCGAACCGCGGTTGTGGTGACGCTGACCAACCAACAGCCGATATTTTGCCGAGTGGTGTATCCATAATGAATCAGATTGAGTCCCTGGCCAAAACTATTGACGTACTGAAATCATTCAATAACACTGTTGTTACCTCCCGGATCTATCCTCCGGAAGCTCCCCAGGTCACCGCTGCGGTTGATCGCGGCTATAAAAGTATCAAAGCCTATCTTCGCGCCTGCGGAAGTTTATCTTTTACCCTGCATGAAGGAATGCCCTGTTTATGCGACATAATGCTATCCCGGGAAACTCTCGATTCCTTTTCTAATTTAGTTGTTTATCGGCAGTTACGTTTGCTTGGCCTTAATCAATTGGCTATAAGCGCCGAGATGGATCGTTTCGCTTTCAGCCAGCTTCTCTTAGTCCTGAACGCCTCAGTGGAAAAAATCAAGAATGAGGGAGGAGGGCTTGCATATATAACCAGTCTTGGCCTGGCAGGGTATTTCCCGGAGACGACAGGGGTTCTGGTCGAGACTAAGGCCTCAAAATGCCATGCTGACGGCCCACGCTCGAGAAACATGCTGAAAATTCGTCCGGAAATTATTGCCTGTCTTTTCGGGAGAGATAAAAGACCGGTGCTTGAAGACGAGCTGCGGAAAAAAATGTCCATCTTGGCAACAGCCGTCGACACCCTGGCTGCAGGAACCGCGCACATCCTGCAGGACATCCAGAAGAGAAAAATGATAGTCGCCTCGCGATATTTTCCCTTCATGCTGGCAAGAGCCGAGGCCCTCATCGAACCCGACCTCAGACAGGAAGTCGCCCAGGGCTTGGCTGCACTGTATGTTGAGAGTCTTAAAGATCCTGCCCTTTGTGTCTTGTCGGCCCAGCAATATCCTGCCGGTTTTGGTACGGCAGTGCACGATGCCCTGCTTGAAGCGTTGACTCCTGAGAAACTATCGTCAATAATACATTTTCTCCGGGAACAATTGATCAAAGCCGGACGCGATGGTGGCGAAGAGTCACTCCAGGCCCAGTTTCTTGATAAAGTTTTGACATCTCTTGTCAGCAGCAAAAAAGGACAACATTTTCTCAGTACGGAAAAGGTCAAAAATCTTATTGACGATGGTGAAAGAGCAAGAAAAAAACGTCGCCTCGAAGCGGGCATTAAAGGTTTTTTGCAGGGCAATATCAGCCTTCTCAAGAGCGAGGAGCTCGTGGCTTATCTTCCGATTGCCCTCCGGCAGCTCCAAAAAAACAATGACAATGTCCATGTTTCCCTGCTGCTGCACGGAATGGTTGCGTACCTGGCGGAAGGTACTGAGGTTCCGCAGGAGTCATTATCGGCAAGCATGGTTATCATTGGTGAAAAACTTCTGGCGGATGGCGAGTGGAGTCACCTCGATCTTCTCGTCAAACCCTTGATAGCCCATGTTCGACAGGCAAGATCGACAACAGAGTCAATCGAGAAAATTATCACCTTTTTGCAGCAGGTGATGCAACAGAGTTGGCAGGTGGGAGAAAATGAGCGGGGCGATGCTCTGCTCACTTTTTTGCATCAGCTCCGTTCCGGCCGGACCCCTCATGCAGCAGTACTACAAAGTGTGGTAGCCAGGATTCAGGATCGGGGCATTCGTCGATCCAGCCTGCCCGAGCTCCTCAAGCAGTGCCTCGCCGCACCTCAGGATGAAAAATTGAGTTTTCGTCTGCTGCATCAAGGACCTATTGTGGTGCGTTTCCTGGTGGAGTCCCTGATCAATGCCGAAAAAGCTGCCGACCGCCTGAAAATAATCGATCTACTCACCGTGAGCCCTGAAAACGTGCCGACCCTGGTCCATGAACGTCTCCAGGAGCATATGCTCTGGTATGGGAAGCGCAATCTCATCAAACTGCTCGGAGAAACCGGGACGGATAAGGATGCCGAAAGTATTCTTCCTTATCTGCAGCACGAAGATTTTCGAGTACAGCGAGAAGCATTTCTGGCGCTCTATAAGATTGGTGGCAAAAACAGAAAACAACTGCTGCTGCACGCGCTCGATGCAGCTTCGGAACATATTATGGTGCAGATTATCGCCTCGCTCGGCATCTTCTGTGATGCTGTAGTCGTCGATAAGCTTGCTCTCTTAACAGCTTCCCATGAACAGTTCAGCGACAGCAATCGAAATGAGCTCCTGCTGCAGTTAATGGAGACTCTGGGGCGCTGTCCCTGTCCGGAGGCATATGCATGTGTGTCGGCTTTTCTTGAAAGCAGAGGACAGCGAGGTACGAAAAAAATTGCCGAAACGGTCTGGGCAGCAGCTGAAAAGTCCATAATATTTTTACAGAAAGATCTGCAGGAAAGTCGCAAAAAGCATGTGCAGGCGAGTCAATTGCGTAAGATTGCACTGAAACAGGCAGCGAAAGCGAACAAATCACCGCTTACCCAATGGGTCATTACCGGCTCGCCGGAGGAGCAGGCGGTGCGAACATTGCTCGTCCGTGGCGAAAAAAAGGCAGCAGTGGAACAGGTGATGGGATTGATTGAAAGAGCGGCTCGACAGCGAAATTTTATGCAGGCACAAAAATTACGAGAATGGCTGGTCGAGATCGATTCCACTGCACTCAGCCAGATCCTGCGGGCCACGGAAATTATCGATCATGAAAAAGTTGCAGCGATTGATAAAGGCCATCTGGAAATCTGGAGTGAGCTTTATGATATTTTACACACGGACGAATTCAGCGCCTTATTCTATTCCTTAAAGCATAAAAAATACCACAATGGAGAAATCATTGTTCACCAGGGGACTGTCCAGGAGACCCTGTTTTTTATCAATTCCGGCGAGGTAAAAGTCTATTTTGCGGACAAAGGGAATGAAGTATTGGTCAAGACCATGGGGAAAGGCCAAATATTTGGCGCTGAAGCTTTCTTTGAGGCTTCGGTGTCGACGATATCGGTAGCTGCCATCGGAACTGCTGAAATATCAATCTTAAAGCTGGATAGTTTACAGCAGTGGCGGCGTGACTCTCCCGGGCTTGAGGCAAAATTGTATAATTTCTGTCAAAAATTTCAAACTGTAGAAGATTTTATCAAACTAAGTGAGAGCGATCGACGGCTGTATCAGCGATACCGTATTTCAGGAAGAGTTATCGCCACGCTTGTCGATGCCCGAGGGCGAAGTCTCGGGACGGATTTCAAGGTTGATCTAGCCGATATTTCCGAGGGTGGCCTCTCATTTCAAGTCAGAATCGCCCAGCAGATCGATGGTCGTCTGCTGCTGGGGAGAAAAATGCAATTTCTCTTGCCGGTACGCGACACGTCCGGAGAGGACCTTGCTGTCATCGGTGATGTTCTTGCGGTAAAGAGAAATATCGGAATCGACAACGAGTACTTCCTGCATCTGAGATTCACCGTCTTGCTCGATCGCCATATCATTCATGATATTGTTATGGCCATGCGTCAGGAACCACAGGTGATGCAATAAATGTCTGTCCCGGTTCAGTCGGCCACCTTACTTCCTGCCGGGCCGGGAAGTGCCGTCGCAGAAGATGCTGTTAGCAGATTTTATCGCAAATCTCTTGGCGGTAAATGGCAGGATACATTCACTGCTCCCTGTCCTTTTTGCCGTCAGCATGGCAATGCTGACGGACGTTTGAGTGTTGTTCTGAACCCGGCCAGTTTTTTTCACGGGTATTTTCGTTGTGTCAATCGCTGCGTTCCAGGCGGTTTTCCGCTCTGGTTTGCCCGTCTTGCCGGTCTTCCTCTCACTGAAGTGCCGGATTATGATCCGGAACAGAGAAGTATCACCGAGCAGCTTGCCTATGGTGCTAACAAGATCAATGATGAAATACGCGGTTATCGGGAAAGGATCACTGATACCGTTTTTGAGATGTTTAAACAGAGCAACGTTACACCAGCGGTTCTTTACGAAATGCAGGTCGGATTCAACGGCCGTTACCTGGTCTACCCGTATTTCCAGGAGGACGGCAATTGCTATGCTGCCCGTTGCGTCCATCCGGAAAAACCGGAAGACTTTTTCTGGCATGGTGATGAGCAATTCTCCAAAGAACCATACAATATTTATAATATCCAGGATATTAATCGTTGTGAAAACGGCTCGCTGTTTATCTGTGAGGGAGAAGAAAATCTCCTTACTTTAAAGCAACTTGGTTTTCCCGGGGTAGCCGTCGCCCATTATGCCTTGCTGGAAAGACTCCCCGTTCAGCTGTTTGCTCAGATAAAAACCGTGTTTATCTGCGTTGCCAACAGCCTTGAGTCGGAGTCTGCGGCCAAAAATGTAGCGGCAATGATCGGCTATAAGGCGAGAATTCTTAACTGGCAAACCAGCCGTCCCGCGAAATATAATTTGTGGCAACTTGCCAGGGATAGCGGCAAGAATTTTCCCGACGCCGTCGGTGAAATGATCAGAAGCTCCCGGTCTTTTTCGCCTTTTTCCTCCCCTGACCGAGAGTATCGGCATTTTCTGCGTTCTCTTATGCAGGAACGGGACGAACAATATCAGAATCTTGCTTCGGGATTTTCCCGGCTGGATGCGGCCCTTGATGGAATTCACGGCATTAATGTGATTGGCGGGGCGCCAAAGGTCGGCAAGTCGACATTTCTGATTCAGATCGCCTCAGAGATGGCCCTGCGACGGGTCCCAGTTCTGTACTATGATTTTGAAAATGGCCGGCAAAAGATTTATCGGCGAACCTTAAGCCGACTCTCCCGTCTGTCGGCGGAGTTGCTCAAGGGCGATAGTTTGTCTGGTGAGCAGAAGATGCGCTCTACGGCGGCGCACAAACAACTGGAGCGGATGCTTTTTTTCTGGCGGGTGATAAATGACCGGAAAGTAACGCCCGAGTTGATGCGTAAGCATATAGATTTTATCCGTCATGAAACCAGGAGTGAGTATACCGTGGTGGTCATCGACAGCCTGCATAAACTGCCCTTTAACGAATTTGCTGAGAGGCGCACCGGCATCGATGCCTGGCTGCGGCAGATGGAATCTATCCGTGATGAATTGCAGGTGTCGTTTCTGGTCATTTCCGAACTGTCCAGAGGGCTGGCGGGATCATACCTGGAAGAGCCGCATCTCGGAGTTTTTAAAGGCTCCGGGGATATTGAATATAGCGCCGATAATGCCATGGTTTTATACCCCACCTCTGCCGAAAAGACCATTAATCGTCTTTTTTTAGTGGCTAGCAGGGAGCATAGTCCGGGGCAGGTTGCCGATTATCACCAGGATTATCCGTATTGGGGTTTTACCGAAAGTCCGGTGGCAGAAAAAAAGCAGTGAACCCTTGTTTAGACTTTTTCTTCCAGCTGCCATTTTTCGAGTGCTGCCAGGGATCGTTTGGCCCGTTCCTCGCCGCGGAATTTCTTTCTGATCTTTTTCTCCCAGACGGGAAAGAGGCCAAAGTTGACGTTTGACGGTTGGAAATGATGCGGATTGCTTTCGGTCAGATGAAAGATGAGCGAGCCGAGGGCCGTTTCGCGCGGGGGAACAACAAGGGGGAGATCTTCTGTCATACGGGCTGCGTTGATGCCGGCGAGCAGTCCCATTGCTGCTGATTCGACATAGCCCTCAACGCCTGAGAGCTGGCCGGCGAGCAGCAGGTCCTGCCGCATTTTGAATTGCAGGGTCGGTAGCAGTAATTCAGGAGAAACGACAAAGGTATTGCGGTGAATTGAGCCCAGCCTGATGAATTCGACTTGTTCCATCCCGGGTATCAGGCGGAAGATGCGCTGCTGCTCGGGATAGGTCAATTTGGTTTGAAAACCTACCATATTATATGTAGTACCGGCGCGGTTTTCTTTGCGCAACTGGACCACCGCATACGGGTCTTCTCCGGTTCTCGGGTCAGCCAGACCGACTGGTTTCATCGGTCCGAAGCGCAGGGTGTCATCGCCCCTGGATCGGATTACTTCTACCGGCAGACAGCCTTCAAAATACTTGGCATCCTCAAAATCTTTTAAAGGCATGCACTCCCCATTGCCGAGTTCTTCGATAAACTTTATATATGCATTTTTATCCATCGGACAGTTGAGATAATCACCCGGGCCTTCGTCATAGCGTGATTTACAGTAAATGATAGCCATGTTCAATGAGTCGGCGGCCACAATCGGCGCAATGGCATCATAAAAGGCCAGCCGCTTGGTGCCGGTCAGTTCGGCAAGTGATCCGGCCATGGAATCCGAGGTGAGTGGTCCGGTGGCGAGAACTATTGGCCCGTTGTCGCGTGCCTGCTCAGGGATGGTCGAAATTTCTTTTCTGATTACCTCGATCAGGGGATGGACGCTCATAATTTCGGTGATGCGGCCGGCGAATTTCTCCCGGTCCACCGCCAATGCTTTGCCAGCCGGAACTTGAGTTTCATCGGCAATGCGCATCATTAAAGAGTTGCAACGACGCATCTCTTCTTTTAACAGGCCGACTGCCGAAGTCATGTCGTTTGATCGCAGGGAGTTGGAGCAGACCAGCTCGCCAAGGTCCGCCGAATTATGGGCTGGGCTGAAATGTAGTGGTTTCATATCGAAGAGGCACACTTTGCCGCCCCGCTCAGCAACCTGCCAGGCCGCTTCACATCCTGCCAGGCCGCCGCCGACGACAGTGACAATGGGTTTTTTATCCATAAACAATGCTCGTGACAGAGATTTATAAAAAAGAAGAAGAGCTTAACACAATTCAAAATTAATGAACTGATTTTCGACCAGCCAGAAAATAATAGCAGATTCCCGCCAGCTCAAGAAGCAGCAACAGGGAAAAACCGGCGGTAAAACCTCGGGGCGAAAGAACCGGCGCGCCTTTAGTAAAGACATCGATGATAACGCCAAGAGCCCATTGCGCCATAAAAGCGGCGATAAAAACCAGCAGATTAACGGCAGTATTTACCCTTCCCGCCAAATTCACGGTAAAAGACTGGGTAAGAGCGGAATAGGCGTTGATACTGGAGGTGCCGAAAAAACCAAAAGCCAGCCAGATTGGAATACACCAGCGCACCGGTCCGACCAGCAGCAACAGCTGGACAATCATAAACAAAAACATGCAGGTAATCGCCGTGGTGCCAACGGAAACCCCGCGTCTACTCAATCTCTCGGCAATGGTACCCAGGGTGATAAATCCACCAATCATGGCGACGGCGACCCAGAACAGCAATCCTGCCACCTGCGGCCGATCGAACCCCGCCACGTGGGTAAGCCATGGTCCGGCCCAGAGCCCCTGGATGGATAAAAAAGTCGCCTGGGAAACGGTAGTCAGAGGCGCCAGTCGCCAGAATGTACGACTGGTAAATATCTCGCGGATACCTCGCAGTTGCATCTGCAAACTTTCACCGCGGCTGTCGATGGTTTTTTCCGGGACAATGAAGAAAATCGTACCGGCAATAACCAATGTCAGAAAGGCCAGTCCCATAAAAACACCGCGCCAGTCGGTGAACTGGAGGGCTGTTTCCACCGGCGAGGTGGCGGCAAGGGCGCCGAGCCCGCCGGCGGCCATCTGAAACCCGTTGACAAGCGGCCATTTCTCCCGGGAAAACCAGAGAGTATAGGCTTTAAATGCGGCCATCAGACAGGCGGAAACCCCAAACCCGATAAAAGCCCGACCGGTAATCAGGCCGGTAAGGCTTTCCGCCCTGGCAAAAATAAAGGCACCGAGACCGGCAAAAAGAAGCAGGGCGGCTTCAACCCGACGCGGGCCGAAACGATCGAGCAGAACGCCAAGCGGGAGTTGAAACGAGGCAAAGGAGATAAAGTATGTCGCGGTGAGTAGACCCAAAGCGGAGGGACTGACGCCGATATCGGTGATCAGATCGGGAGCGATCACCGCATTGACCACTCGATAGATATAGGATACGAAATAGCCGGCGGCAAAGGGCAGAAAAACGCGTAATAAAGTCAGGGGATGAAGGGCCATAAGATATTTTGCCGGGTACGGTTAAGTGAGCTGAAGTTATTGCCGGGAATATTTGATAGTGACTTTTATTCGACCCCAGGCAAGTGCATCATGGTGCGCATCAAAATAGAGATCAATCCGGTTCGGCCCCTTGATCATCCCGCCACGGTCTTCGGTAATGCCCTGGCCATATCCCGGAATACATGCGGGTGCCGAAAGTATAATATCAAGGCATTCGAAGCCGGGAAGAGGAGGAGGCGGGGGGATCATGTTCGGTAAAACCATTTTTTCACCTCATCTTTCGTGAAGTGTTTTACAACCGGTCGGCCGTGCGGGCAGTGGGAGAAAAGATCGGCTTCAGCCATATCGTTAAGCAGGGTGTCGATTTCCCGGCTAGAGAGTGGGGTCCCTGCCTTTACTGCTGCTTTGCATGCCATGGTGGCAATGATAGTATCGAGAAATCCCCCCGTATCTCCTTTACTGTCTTCGCTGCCGAACTGTTCCAGAATATCAAAAAACAGATCCCGGGCATTGGCTAGACCGGCAAGAGCCGGTATTGCAGAGATAATATAAGTGTTGCCGCCGAATTCCCGAATGGAAAAACCAATACGTTGAAGCTCGTCCTGGTTTTTTTCCACCAGCTGGGTCTGAAAAATGGACAGTTCGACGGTCTCCGGAAACATCAGGGTCTGGCGGACAACGGTACCTGCGAGATACTGTTGATGCAGTTTTTCATAGAGCAGCCGCTCATGGGCGGCATGTTGATCGATGACCAGCAGCCCTTCGCCGGTTTTACAGAAAATATAAAGATCGTCATACTGGCCGACAATAATCAGGTTATGAGCCGTTCTGTTTGGTTGCTGCTCCTTATCCTGTTGTGTCAACAGTTGTTTCGGCCCGGCAGACGATCGCTGCATCGGTTCGGCAGTAACCAAAAGAGGTTGTGTCAGAATCTTTTCCCTGGTTTCCGCAGACATAGGCCTTTCCTTTGGTGCTGGTGTTTGCCTGGCATCCGTGGGGAAAGAGTGATGTTGCCGCAGCCGGTTATCATCTTCTTCCAGTAGTTTCGTTGCATCGGAGGGCTCTTCGGTTGGCGGCATATAGAGTGGTGCCGAGTCTGCCGGGAAGGGGGTTCTCGAACGTAGCTTTTCCGGACCAAAGAATGTAGATCTAATGGTCTGTTGATGTGCTTGCATGGCCCCGGCAACCGAATGACTCAGCAGAGCGTGGATGTCCCGGGAATTGCGAAAACGAACTTCATGTTTGGCCGGATGGACATTGACATCAACCTCTTCCGGCGGCAGGTTTAGATGGATCAGGCCCGATGGATTTTTGCCTTTCATTAAAAATCCGCGTAAACCCTCGCCCACTGCGTGCAGTATCATTCTATCGCGCACTGCACGACCGTTGACAAAGATGCGCATTTTGGCCGGCCCTGAAGTCACCTTCTCCGGTGGGACTAAAAAGCCGGTGACCCGGCGTAACAGCGGTGTTCTATCATGTGCATCGACCGGGATAAAAGGGCCGTCGTAGTGCATGACGGCTGCAAGTCGCTGGGCTACGGATTGCGAAGTATCCAGAGAGAAGGTGTCTCTGCCGTCTATTCGCAGAAGAAAGGCCACCCTCGGGGAGCCAAGAGCGTAATTTTTAACAACTTCCTCGATATGGCCCAGTTCGGTGCGGGCTGTACGCAAAAATTTTCGTCGGGCCGGAGTATTGCCAAAGAGGTTGCGCACCTCGACAGTTGTGCCGAAACCACGCCCGGTCTCATGCACTTTGGTCAATTTGCCGAAGTGCAGCACTACGCTGGTGCCAAGTTCAGCTTCTTTGGGGCGGGAGCTGATGGTCATCTGCGAAACCGAGCCGATGGACGGCACCGCTTCGCCTCGAAAACCAAGGGTACCAATGGCACCCAAGTCCTCCTGGGTCTGGATCTTCGAGGTGCCGTGGCGCTCCAGGCTGAGCAGCAGATCGTCTTCATCCATTCCTGCGCCGTTATCGATAATACGAATCAGCCTGGTGCCGCCGCCTTCGATTTCAATTTCCAGCCGATCGGCACCGGCATCGAGACTGTTTTCCAAGAGTTCTTTGACCACCGAAGCTGGCCGTTCGACGACTTCCCCGGCAGCTATCTGGTTGGCCAGTTGTTCGGGAAGGATGCGGATTTTCGACATGATTGAGACTTTGCTGTTGATAGTTCATAGGCAGATGGTACATTGCGCAAGCTTGACAAGTGCCCCACAGAGCTGTTGAATATTACATAACCGTTCACCAGCACCCCATTTGTGTCCGATCAGGCCCCCTCACATAGCCAACTATAGCTCGGCGGCCTGCTAGAACGAAAACGGAGCACTGGCTGAACGATTACAGCTCAGCGTTATGCAGTCACCTCCTGCGTTTCGGTGAACGATTACAATATTACCATGAGTGTTCGGAAAGTGTCACCCCCTAAACCACAGAATACCAGGAAGAGCCCGGTGAGAAAATCCGCCGGGCGTCGCAAAGTGTATACCGAAAAGCATATTTCGATCTTCCTGATGGGTATCTGCCTGCTGCAGACGGCTTTTCTCGGCAGCCTGCTTTTTGTTCTTATCAGCCTGAAAATTCCAGATATTCGCTCAGTTACCAGATATCGACCGGCCCAGGCAACCATCATTTATGACAGTAAAGGCACAATCGTCGAGCGGATGTTTATCGAAAATCGAACGGTCGTCCCGCTTGAAGCCATGGCGCCTTTTCTGCCAAAGGCATTTGTCGCCGCCGAGGATGGGCGCTTTTATGACCATCCGGGGCTCGATTTCATCTCGGTATTTCGGGCGGCACTGCGCAATTTTCAGGATGGAGCGAGGAGTCAGGGTGGCTCGACCATTACCCAGCAGGTCGCCAAATCGCTTCTGCTGACGCCGGAAAAGACCTATATCCGTAAATTTAAAGAAGCGATCCTCGCCTGGCGCATCGACCGGCTCCTCAGCAAAAATGAGATCCTCTATATCTATCTCAATCAGATCTATCTCGGGGAAGGAGCCCATGGCATTGAAGCGGCGGCACAGATCTATTTTGCTAAAAGTGCTGCAGCTCTTACCTTGGGTGAATCGGCACTGTTGGCCGGGCTGCCCCAGGCCCCAAGCAGGTATTCGCTCTTTGATCACCTCGACCGGGCGGTGGAGCGTCAGAAGTATGTACTCAATCGAATGGCCGCCGATGGCTTTGTCAGCCCGGAAGCGGCTCAGAAAGCCTATGACGAAGTCATTACCCTCAATCCCAGAACGCAGCAGGCCACTGATGAAAACGGCTACTATCTGGAGGTGGTGAAAAAACAGGCGCGGGAGATCCTGCAGGGGCCTCTGCAGAGCGCCGGGGCGAGAATCTATACCAACCTGGACACGAAGATACAGGCCGATGCCCTCGCTGCGGTGCGGCGCGGAGTCAGGGCAGGACTCAGTCGTCAGACCCTGGCCGGAGGTACCATCGAGGCCGTGCCACAGGGGAGCCTGGTATGTATTGAAACAGCTGGCGCACGAGTACGGGCTCTGGTTGGCGGCACTTCCTTTATCAAGTCCCCCTTCGATCGGGCAACGCAGGCCAAAAGACCAGCCGGATCGACTTTTAAGCCTTTTGTCTTCATGGCGGCACTCAACCAGGGATGGACATCCGGATCGGCTATTGATGACAGCCCGCTGTCGATTTCCGGTAAGGATGGCCGAAGCTGGAGCCCGAAAAATTATTCCGGCAAGTATCATGGTCAGACCACCCTGGCCGATGCTCTGGCCCATTCTCTAAATGCAGCAACGGTGCGGTTGATGCAGCAGATCGGCTATAAAGAAGTGCATAAAATTGCCGGCAAGGTAGGTTTTACCTGCAAATTGCCACCGGATCTCTCACTTGCGCTGGGGGCTGCGGATGTGTCGCTGCTGGAGATGACCGCCGCTTATACGCCCTTTGCAGGTGACGGCAATTTTATCGCACCCTCCTTTATCAGCAAAATAATAGCAGCCGATGGAAAGCTTATCTTACCGGAGAAAAACAGAGCCAGGCAGCTGGTTGCCGGGCCGGCAGTGATGGGGCAGATGCGCACCATGCTGCACGGTGTGGTAAGCCTCGGGACCGGCAAAAAAGTAGCCGACGTCCCCGGGGTGAGGGGCGGTAAAACAGGGACTTCCGACGACAACCGTGATGCCTGGTTTGTCGGTTACGACAACCAGTATACCACCGGAATATGGGTTGGCAATGACCATAATCAGTCGCTAGGTGATCATGAAAGCGGCGGCTCCACCGCCGCCCCGATCTGGCGTGACTTTATGCTCGCAGTCAAAGCCAGATGATCAAAATTAGCCGAAGATACCTTTTAGGGTAAAGAAAAAGAGCATAGCCATAAGTGCTCCGGCAGGCAGGGTCACCAGCCAGGAGATGACGATGTTCAATACGACCCGTAAATCAAGTGCGCCGATACCTCTTGCCAGGCCAACGCCCAGTACCGAGCCGACCAGGATATGCGTCGTAGACACGGGTAAGCCGGTTCGCGATGCTATAACTACCGTCGTCGCTGCGGCAAGTTCGGCGCAGAAGCCTCGCGAAGGTGTCAGCTCGGTGATTTTTTTACCGACAGTCAGCATCACCCGATAACCGAGGGTTATCAGGCCAAGAACAATTCCCCCGCCTCCCAGCAGCAGAATCCATAACGGCAGAGCCGAAGTTTGCATGACCTCACCCCCGGAGCTGACAATACTGTAAATGGCGGCCAATGGGCCAATGCCGTTGGCGACATCGTTGGAGCCATGGGCAAAGGCCATGGAGCAGGCGGTAAAAAGCATCATCGGGGTGAATACTTTTTCTACGCTGGCGTAGCTGAAGCTTTTATTGGCCCGTGGATCGTCTTTGACTTTGCGGATAAACGACCAGCCAATGGCTGCAGTCGCCAGCCCAAACAGAGTGGCGACGGCAAAACTTTCTAAGGTACTGAGAGGTAAGTTGAAATGGGTAAGCCCCTTAAAAAGGGTGACCAGGGAGATAATAAAACCAACTAAAAAGATATACCCAGGTGCGTATTTCTTGGCATTCTTCAACGGTTCATCGGTGTTGAAAATCAGTTTTCGGGTACTCATTACGAGTAAAAATGAGATAGTGCCACCTACCATCGGGGAAACAATCCAGCTCATGATTACACTGCCGATACTATTCCATTTAACCGCTTCCGGACCGATGCCGACCAGGGCAAAACCGACCAAAGCGCCAACAATCGAGTGGGTGGTAGAGACGGGCCATCCCTTGGTCGAGGCAATCATCAACCAGACTCCGGAGGCTAACAGGGATGCCAGCATACCGTACACCAGGATTTCCGGGTTGTTGATAATCTCGCTTGGATCGATGATCCCCTTCCTGATGGTTTCGGTGACGTGGCCACCAGCCAGGACGGCCCCAAGGAATTCAAAAATTATGGCTATAAAGATCGCCTGTCTAACCGATACTGCACCAGCGCCCACCGACGTGCCCATGGCGTTGGCCAGATCGTTCGCGCCAATACCCCAGGTCATATAGAGACCAAAAATGACTGCCAAAATCATCATCGCGGTGCCATATGCAGCAATAATTTCCATTCTCGACCTCGCGTATTATTTGGACAGAAAAAGAAGCAGTCTATCGGCCAGATTTTCTGACTGATCGGAAATTATTCCAACCAGATCGATCATCTGGTACCAGAACATGACGGAAACCGGATCAAGATTTTTTTCGATAGAAAAAAGTTTTTTCTTGATGCGGTGCATGATCTCATCAATGTTATGCTCGCTGCGCCGCACCCCGGCAATCATTGCCGATACCTTGTCGAGTTCCCGGCCGGTAAAACCGACTTCGAGAAGTTCATCGAGCTGTTCGATCATATCCTTGGCTGCAGCGGAAATCTCCATGGTGCCTTCGAGTAGCTCATCAAGCAGATCTTTTATTTCCGTTGGAACGGTCATCTCACGGAACAGAAATGTTTTAGCGATGTCTTCGGTGGAATCGGCAATTTTATCCTGATCGCCGATTAAGCTGAGCAGATCTTTTCGATCAACGGGCAGAAACAGGGATTTAGGCATATTCAACCGGAAAGTCGACTTCTTCTTATCCGCTTTGGTTTCCAACTGTTTGATCTGTCCGGCAAAATCAGCCACCGACTCGCTGTCTTCCCGATATACCGCGTCAAACAGTGGCGGGATCAGACAGACGCAGGAGAAGACTATCCGCATATGTTCCTGAATGGGCTTGAATGGTGAACCGCGAAGCAGGCCGGACAGGTGGCGATGAGACATAATTGGCATGATACTGCAACCTCCTGAGCAGAGAATACTCTCCCGCTGAGCTTATGGTAAAAGACCCACTTTTTTTTAAATGTGTTTACCGGGGTCGGTATATGGAAAGAGCGGGAAGCGTGTTGAATGTGACCGATTCATTACTCAATCCAGCCGGAATGTCAATCGTTTTGTCGTCGTGTCTCTCACTTCTTCAGCAGTTAACGAAGCTCATTTATCAGATCGGTGAGCGGTTCGGCCGGGAAACTGATGGGCATAAAATTGGCTCCGGTCTGGATAAATATACTTGGTCCCTCGGTCTGTGCACTGTAAATTATATGATGATTTTTGATCGCCCCGGCATGCAGCCAGAAGCTTCCGAAAGGATCAAGTGGCGTATGGCCGACGATGAACCGGGTCTTTTGCGGTCGATTAAGACACTTGCGCAGTTTTTTGACATCTCTTTTAGAATAACCGGCGGGGTAATTGGCCCGCTGCAACCGGTTATTGGTCAGTTCACCAGCCAGTTTGCCGTTATCGCTGATATTGATAAGGTCGTCTCTGCTTATTTCTTTACGCGGCGCTCCGGCATGGCAGGCAATGAAAGTTTCGGAACAGATGATGTATGGGAGTCGGTCATAAAAAATCTGCATCTGCTCCGCATACTCTATCCCTCTATTTTCAATCAGCATTTCTTTAAACAGTGCCCCCTGCAGAAAACCGTTCTTATTGATTTCCGGATCAAAGCTGTCGTGGTTGCCGCGTAGATAAAAAAAGTTATCGCAAAATCTGAGTTTGAGCTGGAAAATCAGGTCCATGATAAGCATGGAGGTGGCGAATTTGTCCATTTCGTCGATGTTTTCCGAATGAATCGCGTCGCCGAGTATAACCAGCGTTGCAGTCTTCATGCGCAGACAATCAAGCAGACAATTTTCACTGAGGATTTTCAGGAGATTATCGACCTGGGCGTGCAGGTCGCCGACGATAACCGGGATTGTATTGCCGGAGATTTCCACCAATCCACCAGGATTGCCCGAGGTGTTCTTTACTCGATAGGGTTCCTGCAGTAACTGGCTATTTACCGCTTTTATGGTCAAGAGAGCGGTTTTTGCCGGCAGGGGCTCCATCTTCTGGCCATATATGCGGAGGATCTCTAGCAGGGCATGGTATCTGCCGCGTTCTAACTGCTCGCGATAATCAAGGTTGTCGTGGCGGACTATTTTTGTTTCCCTTTCGGGGGTCAAAGGGGCAAGGATCAGATCGCCTCGACGATTGGTTACGCTCAGGTGTCGTTTGGCGACCGAATCATTGAAATGGAAAAGCTCGTTCAACTCGTTGTTAGCCTGGCCGATAATGACTGTTTCGCCGACTCGAATTCGGATAAAGCCATTGATTTTTCGGGAGGAGCAGCCCTGCTCGGTATTGATAATCCAGTTTTTATGGGCCGCTTTTCTTTTGACACCGAGAGCAATTTCCGGCTGAAAGCGCAGGTGTATATCGCCGACAATGAGCACAAATCCTTTACCGTCATGGGCAATTCTCCCTTCATGGGTCAATGCCAGTGGTTCACAGCCAGGAGTCAGCCACTGGATAGGGTACCGCCTGCGGAGCAGCCATTTCCATCCGGCACCACTCTTGAGGCTGGGCCGGTCAGGTTTACCGGCCAGAATCCAGCTGGGGACATTAGCCATCCCTTTCTCAGCGATGCGCATTGGCGGTTTGTCAAGACTTTTCCTAACGTAGACATTGACCCCCGCACGGTGCAGGTAAAGAGCTACTTCGCGGTAGACCTGCACCTGGCGTTTAACCATGTCGAGGCTGAGCTTTTCGTCAACCGGAAAATAGCCTTTATTTTGTCGGTCAAGTCGCTGCTGGTAAATTGTTGAGGGACTGGGGATGAGAAATTCAAAAATATACCGATTCTGCCAATTGGTCTGAAAAAAGTGTTTTTTGGGAGGAGGGATTTTTATTCGGGATAATTCAAGGGCCGGCGAGATTTCGGCTTCGAGCCACTCCTTGTCGAAGACGGTCAAGGCTTCTTTGTGGCCGTGAAACGGCAAGCCAAGATGCACTTCACGAGGGCGGTAGATAAGAGATTGATCCTTCCACCAGCCGTTTTGCGATAGATCAAGATAGCCTTCATTGGGCCATCCGCGTATCTGTTCAATATAGTACGATTTACCGGCTCCGGGTGGGCCGGTTACCACCAGCTGAAGAAATTCCAAACCGATAGGCAGCTCTATCCCGCGGATGTTCTGCAGTTCCTTAATAGGTTCAAGAAGCTTTTTGAGCGGATCGGTCATCGGCACCGGAACTTCTCAGTTTTCAATAGGCATTCATTGTCCATATCCCGCAAGGACAGGTATCGGCACAGAAACCGCAGGCAATACATTTTTTGTCGTCGGACACATATTCATAGCTGTTTGTCAGGCCAAACTGATAGCCGACTGTAGCACCAAATTCCAATTCACGGCGATTGATGGCACCGGTAGGGCAGATTGTTTCGCATAGATGACAGTCGCGGCAGGAGGCACAGGAAAGACAACGGTCGGCTTGATCGGTTTCCGTGCTGCCGGTTGCCATGGGGATATAGTGGGTAATGGTCAGGGCTTTCTGGGGGATGACCGGTTTATCAAACGGTTTCCAGTCGATGCCTTGGCAATCGGCGATAATAAATTCTGCCGCGGTCTTACCGGCACCTAGGGCATGGGTGGCAAGTCCGGGTTTTTCCACATCGCCTACCGCAAGCACCTGGGCATCGGAGGTCCGGTGCGCCTTGTCGGTGGTAACCCAGGCTGCGCCGCCGACGGTGATGGTCTCGACTGATTTGGGCAGAAAAGACAGGGCGGGAATATCGCCGATAGAAATAATCACCGTCTGGGCCGGAAGGAGTTCGTTTTCGCTCGTAACCAGTCCGCTGTCAGTTACTTTTTTGGTGATAATCGGCCATTTAAAGGTGGCGCCCAAAGCCTCGGCGGCCTCTTTCTCCTTACCAAAAGCCAGTGGTTTCTGGATGTCCACCAGGGTGACATTTGCCGCGCCCAGACGATAGGCCTCGCAGGCAACATCGCAACCGACGTTGCCGGCGCCAATGACGACCACCTCTTTGCCAACCGGGAGCGGGGATGCGCTTTTCGCTTTTTTAAGAAAATCGAGGGCGGTAAGTACTTTGTCGCTGCCGGGAAAAGTCAATTTTCGGGGCACATGGGTTCCCACCGCCACCACTACATAGTCGAACTGTTTTTTCAGCGTGGCAAACTTTTCCTTGGTCATGGAAACGCTCAGATTAACATGAACGTTGGGCATTGCCATAAAGCGCTTTATTTCCTGGTCCCAGATGGCCTGGGACAGCCTCTCCCAGGGGATAACCTGAGCCAGTTTGCCGCCTATTTTGTCATCCTGTTCAAAAATATGCGCCTCTATCCCGGCCAAAGCCAGCTGCCAGGCGACATTCATACCGGCCGGGCCACCGCCGATGATCGCCACTTTTTTACCGAGTGATGCTGCTACAGTGGGCCCGGGGACGGTGTTGACCGATCGGCCCAGCACCTGTACGTCAATGGATTCGTCTACACCCTGGCGGGAACAGTTCTCCATACAGAGGTTCGGGCAGACTGCCCCACAGACCGATGCCGGTAAAGGGGTGTAGCGCAAGAGCATTTCATAGGCTTCATCGATTCGGCCTTCGCGGATAAGCCGCAGGCGGTCCACCGTCGGGATATGTACCGGACAGTAGTAGGTGCACGGTGCGGCCGACTCGCAGTTCGCCCAGTACGGTTTTTTCCGCCGCAGCTCGCCGCTGACTATGGTGTCAATAATACTGCGGTCAAGGCCTGGAGCCAGATCACGTAGAGGGTCACCTCCGAAGGCTTTGTTCCAATGATTGTTGCGGAATTCGGCCATAGGCATTGGCCCGGCAAACATCAGCGCTCTTTCCTGCGGGGTTATCGGCAGTAGGGTCTGCCACTCCTCGCGCTTCGATAGAGTTTCAAGCAGCTCGGGTTGGCGGATCTTGTTCAGGTAATCGCTGATATTGCCCTGGAGCCATTGCCACTGTTCATCGTCGGGAACGCTCAGTTTAGCATTGGTCTTAGAAAAAGAATTGTCGATCTTGCCGCGGAAATAGATGGTACCGCCGACCATGCCGACGCAGGGGCGATAGCCTAGGACATTGTTGGGGTTTTTGGGATTGATGCCGCAGACAACGGCTATGCCGCCACAATTGAATTCGGCAAACGAGTCTCCGGTCGAGCCGAGAACCCATAATTCAGGTCGGCTGTAGTCGGGGTTCCATTTGGTCATGGTCAAGCCGCGGGCACCGATTGAGCCGCCAATATAGACTTTGCCGTTGGCCATGGCGTTGCAGACACCATTAGTTGCATCGCCAAGAACCACAATTTCCGCCCCGATGTTGAGATAGCCGACATCATCAGAACTCGAACCTTCGCAAATGATGGTGGTACCGGGCATGCCCATGCAGCCGAGACGCTGGCCGGAAGGACCTTTGACGGTAATTTTCAGCCCTTCTTCGCGTTGGAGTCGGATACCGATATTGTGCTGGCCGTAAGATTCGAGAGTCAAATCGACTGATGATGTCGCCGCGTGACGCACCATTTTCTCGAATTCCATGGAACCGATACGCTCGCCTTGTTGAGTGCGTCCTTTTATAACCGTTGTAGCCACTGAAAACTCCTTAATACCGAGATGCTGGAGGAAATATTTACTAAGGCACCTTCCAAAGGTGCCCTTTTTTTAGTCTATAATCCCGCCCAAAAGCGTTGCGGGACAAGTTCCTTCACGAAATATTTCTCTTGCAAAGAGCACAAGAGAAATATTTCTAAGTCGCTAGCAGACATATCTGATCTGCAGTCTATCGGCGGCGGCTTTGTCAGCAATGCTGATAGCATCAGACATGCCGATCGGCAGACTCTGCGATCTGCCCAACGGAGCCATGATTTTCTTTACTTCGGTGTTGATAGACATGAACACCTCGCCAACCCTTTCAGCTACTTTATCAGGATCGAGCCGACGATACAGCTTGGCACTCTGACTAGTGATGCCTTTGGGACAGATGCCAAGGTTACAGACATTGCAGCGATTTTTTTCGTTGCCTAAACAGCCGGCGGCGGCCTGCATGATATATTTACCAATATGGACTCCGGAAGCGCCTAACATGATCATTGCCATGCCGTTCTGTGCGACATTCCCGTTTTTGCCGATTCCCCCGGCGGCGAAGATAGGAATTTCATTCTGCTTGCCCTGGGCGGCAAGATCGATGTAGCAATCACGGACACAGGAGGCAATCGGATGGCCGGTAGCGTCCATAGAGACGTTGTAGGCAGCCCCGGTGCCGCCGTCTATGCCGTCGATCATCAGTCCGCCGGCATAAGGATTGCGCACCAGGTTGTTGAGTACCGACTTGGCTGAAGTCGAGGCGGAAATCTTCGGATAAATCGGAACCTTATGCTGAAAAGCAGTGGAAAGAGTCTGGACCATTTTCATGACGCTTTCTTCGATAGAGTACAAAGTCTGGTGGACCGGCGGCGAGGGCAGATCGACGCCTTCGGGGACACCGCGCAGCCGGGCAATGAGTTTGGAAACCTTGTACCACATGAGCAGGCCACCATCGCCCGGCTTGGCGCCCTGGCCGTATTTGATCTCAATTGCCGCCGGGTCGCACTGCATTTCCGGAATGGCCCGAATGATTTCATCCCAGCCGAAATAACCCGAGGCAATCTGCAGAATAATATATTTCAGATACGGGCTGCGCAAAACCCAGGGTGGACAGCCGCCTTCGCCGGTGCACATAACCACCGGCAGGCCCAGAACCTCGTTGCAGTAGGCAACGCCCTGCAGCAGGCCAAGCCACATATTCGGGGACAGGGCGCCAAAGGACATCGAACCGATAATAAATGGAAAAATCTCCCGTGACGGTGGAATCCAGCCGCCTGTGACAGTCTGTTCAAGAAAATCTTCAGGAGAGAGTATCCTGCCAAGGGTGGTGGTGGTAGTAAATTCATGTCTGCCGGCATCAAGGGCCGGATCAGTGAGCATGGAGATCCGGTTGAACATAATCCGATCAAGCAGCGTTGGTCCCGTGGTATTCCGCCGGCCACCGCGCTTCAATGGTTCACCTTTCTGGTTGTCGAAGAAGACGGTGCGGTGTTCGTTGGTGCCGGGAATCGGGCTTATCGCTTCATTGGGACAGACCATTGAGCACATGCCGCAACCGATGCACAGCCTGGCCGGATCTGTTTCCTGCCGAATGCCGGTAAAGGTGCGGTATTCATTGCCCCGATTTTTATTGAAGACATCCAGTTTAGGAACCCTCTGTCGCATATGGGCCAAGCGGATAGCCCCTTTGGGGCACACTGCAGTGCAATGCCCGCAGAGGGTGCATCGATCTTCCCGGTGTTCGATAATCCAGGGCAGATCCGTTGGGGTCAGGCTGCTAGGGGTAACGGAAAAGGATCGTACTGAGACCATATTTCTAATTCCTTTCTATCTGGGGGAATGATAACTGTATGTTCGCGCATCGGTTGGAAATCAAGAGATGGATCGCGATCCGGGATCATCGCATCGACGCCGCATAGCTCCGAAGCGATGGCCCATACCCCATCGCGACCGCCGACGGTTGCCGGGCGGAGTTTTTTCTGATCCATGACCAGCAGGCAGGTTTCATCGGGGAGACTGCCGATAACCGCATTTGGGCCGTCGATGATCAGCCGTTTGCAGACCTGGCGCAGTCCGGCGAGAAACTCTCCCTGCGGATGTTCCGCCAGTTCGGTGGGATTCAGCGGAGTGATGATATGTTTATATGCCTGCAGCGGCAGCTTGAGCTGTTTCAGGGTATAATGAAGAATGTGAGTGAACACCTCACTGTCGCTTTGGTAGCCGGTATAGCCGGAAAATTTTTTGCCGATCAACCAGTCGCGGATGGGTACGAAGGCGGTGTTCTCACCGTTGGTCATGGTTGAGATACCCTGAATAAAAAAGGGATGGCAGGCATAAAGGTTAATTCCGTAATTGGTGTTCTGCCGTCCCTGGGCCATGCAGACTCTGGATTTGATCTGCCCATCGTGCAGGCAGAGCGCATCGCCGATCTGCATTGGCCAACCAACCTCCTTGATCATGGCGACATCGGGGTAAAAGGAGAAGACGGTGACCTTGTGTTCCTCGTCGCTCAGTTTTCTGAGGGCAAGCCTGGTGCGCAGCAGCTCCGCCTCGCGTATTTCATCACTTTGATCCCGGAAAGCGACCGGCATTCGGTAGGCCCGCATGAAATAGCGATAGCGATCATCCGCATCGATCAGTTCCGGTTTCATATGGAAGCGGTGATCGTATTTCAGCTCATAGCCACGCTGTTCCATATATTCCGTCACTCGCTTCCACGCTTTTTCAGTATGGGCGATCCCGGAAAGAATAGGGAATCTCGGGTTATATTTAAAATCTTCAAATTCCATACCACGGAGCAGCAGACCGAGGCCCGAGCCATCATAGCCCTCCTTCATAGCTTCCATTGCCGTGAGAACTTCGTAGGGGGAAAACGGTTCATTGGCGGTTTTCAGGGCTAAACGACACATGCCTCTCTCCCGATGCTTGCTATATTGGTTATTGATTATGATAAACGCCTGTCGGATGCAGATCTGCTGGGGATTCCTGCGGGATAAACAAAGACAAAAACGTATGAGTGAATAATTTTTTTATCCAGTTACTACAAAAAAGTCAAGAATATTACAATGTGCCTGGTACGGCAGTGCAATCACCGGTTTGAAAATGGAAAGAATGCATTTATTGTGCCGTAAGCAGCGAATAATATTATGCAAAAAAGAGGCAGCTTGAGGCGAGAGCCGGAGGCTGCCTTGGCAGGCGAGTAATAAAAGTACAGATCAGAAGTGGGTCTTTCATTGGCGTAAAGTGCCTGTTTTATCCGTACACTTTACTTGAGAATGCTTTTGATATTACTCAGATTCTTTACTTGATCAACCTGGTGTTTCACTTCATTTACTTCTTTTACTCCTGGGATATCGTTGATGATTTCCTTGCCACTGTCCTCGACATCACGCAGGCCGTTTTTAAAAGAAGAAATCGCTTTGCCGAGACCGGCGCCGATTTCAGGAAGTTTTTTGCCGCCAAAGATAAGAAAAGCAATGCCGAGGATGACTATAAGTTCCGGGGTTCCAAGACCAAACATTGTGGTTTCCTCCAAATATATTAACACGCAGGTCTGTTGCTTATTTCCCGTTTCAGGAAAACTATCAGGCCGTGTGATCAGGTTTATTATCGTCTTTGTCTATTTTTTCCGGCTCACTCTCTTTTTTGGTGGCCTCTTTAAAATTCTTTATACCTTTACCGATGCCGGAACCGATTTCAGGGAGTTTTCCGGCACCGAAAATGATGACTATTATCACCAGAATTACGATAAGCTCCGGCATTCCTAATCCAAACATAATTTTACCTCATCAAAAAAATACTGGGAAGATGGTTAAGTAAAACTCTTCATCAAAAGTTTACTCTCCGAGAGCATTTTTTGCTACAAAATCTTTGATTTGTTGCATGTCGGCAGGCATTAATTCGCAGCGGGAGGCTTTGTCGCCAATACCTGCAAGACAATCGGGAACAACCGGCGGGATGCCAATGGCATCTTCTACCACCGTACCGAATTTGGCCGGATGTGCAGTGGCCAGACAAATCATCGGCACCCCGGCGGTCCGGTACTGCTGCGCTGCCTTGACGCCTATTGCGGTATGTGGGTCGAGCACATAGTCATGTTCTTTGTAAAAAGATCTGATTGTTTCAAGTACCGTTGCCTCGGGAATTGATGCGGCGACAAAATCCCGGCGAATCTGGTCCTGGCAGCCGGAGAGGTCAATTTTACCGGTGGCGGCAAACTCCTCCATCAATTCTTTGGTCCGGGCTGCATCGCTGTCCATAAGATAATACAGATACCGCTCGAAGTTTGACGCGGTGCCGATATCCATGGACGGGCTGGAGGTCGTTTTCACTTCGCCCAGTGAATAATCGCCGCGATTGACGAACCGACTGAGAATGTCGTTATCGTTGGTCGCCAAAATCAGTTGGCGGATGGTTCCGGCCGGGAGAATCTTCTTGGCAATATAGCCGGCGAAAATATCGCCGAAATTTCCGGTCGGGATGGAAAAATCGGCCGATGAATCTTTTTCATGCAGGGCAACATGCAGGCAGCTGTGGACATAATAGACAACTTGGGCCAGAACCCGTGCCCAGTTAATCGAGTTAATGGCGCCAAGGCTGTAGGTTTTCTTAAATTCTATATCGCTGAATATATTTTTGATGATGGCCTGGCCGTCATCAAAAGAGCCACGAAAGGCAATGTTGAAGACGTTGTCGTCGAGCACCGTAGTCATCTGCTTTTCCTGCACCAGGCTCACCCGGTGGTGGGGATGAAGGATAAAGATATTGATTCGTTCCTTGCCGCGTACCCCGTATATGGCTGCAGAACCGGTATCGCCGGAAGTGGCTCCAAGGATATTGAGCACCGACTGGTTTTTGGCCAGCAGGTATTCAAAAAGATTGCCGAGAAACTGCAGGGCCACGTCTTTGAATGCCAATGTGGGGCCATGGAACAATTCAAGAATGTGCAGCCCGCCCTTATGTATCAGCGGGGTGACTGTCTCGGTCGTAAAGCTCGAATAGGAGCGGTTGATGATATCTTTTAAGTCGCTGCTGGGAATATCATCGATAAAGCGTGACATAACCTCGAAGGCGAGCTCGGCATAACCAAGCTTTTGCCAGGAGATAAGCGTTTCACTGCCGATTCTCGGGATGGTGCGGGGAAGAAGCAGGCCGCCATCGTTCGCCAGACCCATCATTACCGCTTTGGTAAAAGGGATGGGCGTAATCCCACCTCTGGTGCTTAAGTATTGCATAATCCTAGTATTTTCTTTTATGGTTCAACAGATTTTTATCTGGAGGATGAGCTCTATGACACTTCCACTACGACGCGTTTGCCATCAGCCCAGAGGCCTTCAAGATCGTAAAATTTCCGCTGTTCATGGTAAAAAATATGGACTACTACATCATCAAAATCGAGGAGAACCCACATGCCTTCTCGAAGACCTTCGGCATTTGATGTTTTGACCCGTTTTGAACGTAACTGCGCTTCAATAGCTTCGGCCAGGGCCTGGACATGACGGGTTGAGGTGCCGTTCATGATCAAAAAATAGTCGGTAAAGGTGGTCAGGCCACGAACATCGAGGATAACAAGTTCTTCCGCTTTGGTATTAAGTGCGGCTTTGGCGCAGATTTGGGCCAGTTCATGGCCGGACTTCTCTTGATACTCTTTCTTTATTTGTTTCATAATCCTGTTTCTGCACTTCTCGCAGGGCGGTTAATTTTTTGGTTCTTTACGTTTTGCTTTTCGCGGCGGAAATTCAAAACTTACCTTACCATTTTTTGCCAAAACCAGGTAGGCATCGAAAGGTCGTCTTTTTTTGGAGATAAAACCCTCAATCAGTTCGGTCCGGCCGTCTCGCAAAAGCTGAATTATGTTTTTTTCGGTGATCTCCTTAGCCAGAATGACCCGATTGATTTTCAGGCCTTTTTCGTCGCCGTTCAATGCGGATTCCGACATGAAAGCCATCGGTGCACTATAAACTCTGGTCCCGTCAACCGGAGATTGACCAAGCGAAGGCCCATTTTTAATAGCCTCGATATCCAAATCGGCATTGGAATCGGCGAACATAAAGTCGACTTTATTATCCGTTAATTTAACCGAGGCGGTAAAAAGTTTGCCCTTTTTTGACCGGAAGTCACTGAACGGACCGATGGTTTCCCCTTTGATAAGGGCCACCACCTCGTCTTCTGCAAGAATCCGACCGCCGAGAATTTTGCGGATACTTATCTTCTGGTCTTCCGAGATATAGGCAGTCGGCGAATCGAAAATGCGGATATTGTTGACCGGGCTGAAAGGCGTCTCCCGGCGTATCTCGTGGTCCTCAAAGTTTTTAACCTGATTGATGATATGCCGGGTCATCGCTCTGATTTCCGCCATAAATTTGTCCCGGGTGAATGTCCCTTTTAGAATCTGGTTGAGTTTAAACTCCCATTCACCGGTCATCTCCGGCGAGGCGAGCAGGTCGATGTTCATGGCCTCCAGCAGCGCCAGGAGTTCAAATGCTTTACCGGTCGGAGTAAGGTCTTTGCCTTCCCGCACAACATACTTCTCTTTGATAAGCTTTTCAATAATGGCGGCTCTGGTCGCCGGGGTGCCAAGGCCCCGCTCCTTCATGGCATCGGCCAGCTCGTCGTCTTCCACCAGCTTATCCGAATTCTCCATGGCCGACAGCAGGGTTGCCTCGCTGAATCTGGCTGGTGGCTTAGTTTCCTGAACCTCTTTGTCAATGCTTTGACAGGTTATTGCTGCGTCTTTCGGGACGGGGACAATAATTTTATCCTGCCCTCCGCCGCCAAGTGTGCCGTAAATTGCTTTCCAGCCGGCTTCCAGCAGGATCTTGCCTTCAGTAAGAAAGGTCTCCTGCTGGACATGGGAATAGCGCCTGGTGTTCATGAATTCCGCCGGTGGAAAAAATACCGCGAGAAAACGCTGGACCACCATCTGGTAGATCTTGAATTCAGGTTCAGACAAATTCGCCGGTAGCATGGTGGTAGGAATGATGGCATGGTGATCGGAGATTTTAGCGTTGTTGAAGATACGCTTATTGGCTTTGACATACTTTTTATCGAGTGCCTGCCGGGCAAAGGTTCCGAGCTGCCAGTTGGCCTGACTCTTTAAGGTGTTTTTTACCGTATGAATATAGTCTTCGGGCAGATGCTTGCTGTCGGTTCGGGGATAGGTCAATACCTTGTGCCGTTCATACAGTGCTTGGGCAATACCAAGGGTATTTTTGGCGGAGAATCCAAAGCGTGAGTTGGCTTCTCTTTGCAGCGAAGTCAGGTCATACAGCTGGGGTGCACCCTGGCTGGTTTTTTTGCTTTCCTCTTCGATTACAGCCGGCCGGCCGGTGCATTTGGCAATAATCTTATCGGCGTCGATGCTTTGCCAGAGTCGGTCAGCTTTTTTATATGGATCCTCGGGGTCTTTGGCGAAAGAAAGGTCGATCCATTTCCCTTCGTAAGATTCGTCGTTGCAGAAATGGAAGTGGGCCAGTAAATTCCAGTACGGCCGGGCGACGAATTCATGCCGGGTTCGTTCTCGTTTTACCAGCAGCGACAGCGTCGGGGTCTGCACCCTGCCGCAGGGAGTAAGGAAAAAGCCACCCCGGCGCGAATTAAACCCGGTAAGCGCCCTGGTGGCATTGATGCCGATCAGCCAGTCGGATTCAGAACGACACAGCGCAGTGTCCTCCAAGGGCACGAGTTCCTTGTTTTCCTTTAAGGAGGCAAAGGCCTGTTTAATGGCATCGGCTGTCATTGACTGCAGCCACAGGCGTTTGAGTGATTTTTTAGCAACGGAATTATTCCAAACATACTTCAAGATATATTTGAAGATCAGCTCACCTTCACGCCCGGCATCGCAGGCGTTGACGATCTCGGTGATATCCTTGCGGCGGATCAGCTTCTGCAGGGCATTCAGTTGGCTCTTGGTGCTGTCGAGTCCTTTTAAAGGAAAAGTTTCCGGTAAAATGGGCAACTTGTCCATATCCCATTTCTGGTAGACCGGATCAATTTCCTCCGGATAGCATATGGAGACTAAATGACCGATAGCATACGAGACAACGTATCGATCGCCTTCAAAATGGGTTTTTTCCTTCTTGAATTTACCGGGAAGCACTTTTGCTATATCACCAGCAACGCTGGGTTTTTCAGCAATTATGAGAGTTTTCTCTGGCATGATCCTAAAAGTTGATTTTAAGGTAGAATTACCGGGAAATATCGGTACTGCTCAGCTAAAATACTGCAAACAGTGCACTGGTGGAAGGTACTTTGAACAGTGGTTTAAATAAAGGCACAATGGTTGTTTGTCAAATAGAATTTTTGTCAAGGCAACCCATGCAAAGAGAGAACAAGGGGGAGCGGAGTGGCTCAATAGCACAAGGTAATGAGTTGAATCTGTGCGATAAAAATTAGAATCTGCAGCACGCTTATCTCAGCCGCAGTGAACGATAAGACGGTATTTTAATAAGTGTCTGAAAAAGTCCAAAGGCGCTCGCTGAACAAATGGATGACAGGACCAAACAGCCTTTCGGCTTGACAATACCCAAAGTTTATGGTTAGTTTGCTGGTTGAATAATCCAACCTTGTCGCGTTGACATCACCTGTAACGCTGATTTATGGGCGGGGAGGCCGTTGCGTTTGGCTGTTCGGCGGATTATTTGGCCATACCTCCTGTTGTTTGTTGTTGCGATGGGACGGCTTTTGGAAGTGGGCTTTGCCCGCTTTTTTTTATGTCCGCATTTTGGTCGGCGCAGATATCGGTTTTATCAGGGAATTATTCTTTAAACCAGGAATTATCGAATGGTTGAGGTATTTATCCAAGATACATTTGAGGTTTTTAGAAGTTGTCAGGTTTGAGCAATGGGTGAATTAATTATCGATACAATACAAGACTTCCTGCACGGCCTCTTGCCGACCATGGAGCTTGAACTTTTTGAGGTACAGTTCCGCCGGGAGGGTCATGGCTGGGTGCTGCGGGTCTTTATCGATGCAGCGCAAGGCGTGAGCCTGAAGCAGTGTAGCGACGTCAGCCGTGAACTCGGGCGTTTTCTCGATGTGGAAGATATTATCGATCATGCATACAATTTAGAAGTATCTTCTCCCGGCCTGGAACGACCGATCAGGTCAATTGAGGAATTCCATCGAAATTGCGGTAAAAAGGCCAGGGTAAAGGTACATGAAGCAATTGACGGCCAAAAGGTGTTTGAGGGCGTCATTGACCATGATGGTGATGAGGTGATCCATTTGCGCCTTGACGACGGTCGTATCATGAAATTTTCGTTTGCCATGATAAACAAGGCCAGGCTGGCAATTTAAGCAGAACTGGTCCATTTTTTGAATAATGCAAATGTTCTCCGCACAGCGGAGCTGCAAGTCATAAGGACGGGGTAAGAGAATGCTATCAGACTTGAAACGCATAATCGACCAGATCAGTAGAGATCGAGGTTTTGATAAAACATTACTGATAGAGGCCATCGAAGAGGCGGTCCAGTCTGCTGCCAGGAAAAAATTCGGCAGTCGCCGAGACATGGAAGTTCGGTATAACGAAGAATTCGGCGAAGTTGAAGTTTTTCAGTTTCGCATTGTCGTAGAGCACGCCGAGGACGAGCAGACGGAAATTTCGTTTGATCAGGCGGTAACACTGGATCCCGAAGTGCAGCTAGGCGATGAACTCGGCGAAAAGATGCCGGATATCTCCGATCTGGGCCGAATCGCCGCCCAGTCCGCCAAACAGGTAATTATCCACCGCATGAAGGATGCTGAGCGGGAAGTCATATATGATATGTTCAAGGACCGGATCGGCGAGGTGGTCAGCGGCATTGTGCAGCGGTTTGAACGGGGCAATATGATCGTCAACCTGGGACGGACCGACGCCATTCTGCCGAAAGATCAGCAGATTCCCAAACGTTCCTTTAAGCAGGGGGATCGGATCAGGGCATATCTGAAAGAAGTCCGCCAGACTAGTCGTGATTCGCAGTTGATCCTGTCCAGAACCTGTGACGAATTTCTCGGTAAACTCTTTCATCTGGAAGTTCCGGAGATGGCCGAAGGTATTGTCCGGGTCATGGGTGTTGCCAGAGAGCCCGGTTTTCGGGCGAAAATAGCCGTCAGTTCCTCGGAAGGAGATGTCGACCCGGTAGGTGCCTGTGTCGGAATGAAGGGATCCAGGGTGCAGAATGTCGTCCAGGAATTACAGGGAGAGCGCATTGACATCGTCACCTGGAGTCCTGATCCGGCTAAATATGTTTACAACGCCCTGGCTCCCGCCCACGTCAGCATGGTTATGGCCGATGAAGATGCCAATTCCCTCCTGGTCGTCGTGCCTAATGATCAGCTTTCGCTGGCCATTGGCAGGCAGGGGCAGAACGTTCGACTGGCGTCGAAATTGATCGGCTGGCGTATCGATGTAAAGAGCGAACAGCGTTACAATAATCTGCAGGATGAAGGATATCAGTCGCTGTTGAGATTACCTGGGGTCGATGAGTCTCTGGCCGATCAGTTGTTTGGTAAAAATATTTTTTCTACGGCGGTGCTGGCGCAAAAAAGCATTGACGATCTCATCGTTATCCGATCCATTGACGAAGAATTTGCTGAAAAGCTTATTGCAGAAGCCAGGATAACCCCTTTTACGGCAACAGAAAGCCGGCAGGAAGAAAACCAGGAGATGATCGAACCGGGAAATGACCTGCCGACAACCGCTATGGAAGAAAACGAGACGCCGTCGATCGGAGACAGCGCAGACGAAGGTCAAGAAGCGAAAGAGATGGGTAATATCGATACCATTGATGAATGATGGTACCCACACGAACCTGCAGCTCATGCGGTACGAAGAAACCGAAGGACTTGCTCTATCGCTTTGTCTGGCTGAATGAAATGGTGGAACCCGATCCCAGGCAGATCAAGCCGGGAAGAGGCGCCTATTGTTGTAAAGATGAACCGTGTTTTCGGCTGCTGCTGGACAGAAAAAAAAAGTGGAAAAGACTGTTTCGTCTTTAAGCAAAGAGATTTAAAATGATTTGTCGAGAGTCAGGGTTGTAAGTGCCGGGATGATTGATAAATGAAATGATTGTTGCGATGCAATACGGGAGTAAAGGATGAGCAGAATCAGGGTGTATGAGCTGGCCAAGGAGGCCGGCATGAGCAGTAAAGCGTTGACGGATAAACTGATTGAACTTGGCTTTGACATTAAGGGCCATAGTTCATCCGTTGACGACGAAACAGCTGAAACGATTCGGAACACCGTTCTGAAATCGGCAAATACCAAGCTTGTCGAAAAGCGTATTGATAGCGATAAAGATGGTCCGACAGTAATCCGGCGCCGGGCAACGGTTATCCGCCGTCGGCCGGAGGTCGTTGAAGAGGCTCCGGCCACCGAATCTGATGCTGAGCCCGTCGCAGCGCAAGCGGCAAAAGAGGTTTTTGCCAAACCCGCAGTCGTGTCGGATAAAGCTGATGCCGGACATAATGCAGGAGCATCGTCGGGAAAAGATGCACCAGCCAAAGAGCTAAAGCAACAGACCACTGTCCCCGAGCCCATTGAGCCTGCTGATTCCCCGGCACCTGTCGTAGAGAAAAAACAGACCGGCAAAGATTCGGCGGCTGTATCCACTGTTTCCCCTGAGACGGCGGACCAGAAAGACGAAGGAGCCGCTGCCGTCGCCATCGATACAGATGCTGATGAACAGTCAGCGCCTGGAGCATCTGCATCCGAAGGAGAAGATAAGGTCCCGGAAAAAACGGTTGCCCGGCAGGCCAAGAAAGAAAAGCCAGCGGCGCCCAAAAAACCGATGGCCAGGGTTGTTCGGACTATCGAATTACCGCAGGATGAAGCCAGGCCCACTCGCCCGGTAAAGAAAAAAGGAGTAAAGCCGATTCAGCACCGCGAATCAGCGCCCGCGGCATCCAGAACCCCGGTGGATTCTCCTGTTGATGATAGCGGCAGAGCAAAGAAAAAAGGCAAAAAGAATGTCCTTATAAAAGAGGATAAAGGCCTTGATTCCCGCCGAGGAGGAAAAAAGGGCCAGAAGAATGTCAAGTTTACCCATTTTGCTCAGGATTATCAGGCGCGAGAAGGCGGCAGGCGTGGCAAGAGAAGCAGGAAGGCCACCAAAATGGTGTCTCCGCCGGCGGAAATGAAGGCAAGCAAAAAACGATTCAAGGTATATGATGCGATAACAGTTGGTGATCTGGCACAGAAGATGAAAATTAAAGCCAGTGATGTCATTGCTAAATTAATGGGTCTTGGGGTGATGGCAACAATCAACCAGTCGGTCGATGTCGAAACTGCCATCCTTATAGCCGCCGATTTTGACTATGAGGTAGAGCAGGGAATCACCGAAGAACTGGGTATGCAGATGCTGAACGAGGCGGAGGAAGGTGGCGTGCAGAAGACAAGGTCGCCGGTTGTAACGGTAATGGGCCATGTCGATCATGGCAAGACCTCGATTCTCGATGCTATACGAAAAACTGATGTCGCGGAAGGTGAGGCGGGCGGTATTACCCAGCATATCGGCGCCTACCATGTCCGCTCTGCCTCAGGCGATGTCACTTTTGTCGACACCCCTGGTCATGCGGCGTTTACTGAAATGCGCTCCCGTGGTGCTCAGGTGACTGATATCGTCGTACTGGTTGTCGCTGCCGACGATGGCGTTATGGATCAGACCCGAGAGGCTATCCACCATGCCCAGGCGGCGGAAGTGCCGATTCTTGTCGCCGTCAATAAAATTGATAAAGACAATGCCGATATCGACCGGGTGAAACGAGAACTTTCCGAGCTTAACCTGATGCCGGAAGATTGGGGCGGCGAGACCATGTACTGTGAGACGTCGGCCAAGAAAAATATCGGTATCGACAACCTTCTTGAATCCATTCAGTTGCTGGCCGAGGTGCTTGAACTGCAGGCTGACAGCAGCAGAAAGGCCAGAGGTCGGGTTGTCGAAGCCCAACTGCATAAAGGCAGAGGTCCGGTGGCGACGGTTCTGATCCAGGACGGCACCCTGCACCTTGGTGAATATTTCGTTGTCGGGCAGCAAAGCGGTAAAGTTCGCTCGATGCTCGATGATAAAGGACGAAGAATCAAAGAGGCGGGGCCATCAATTCCGGTGGAAGTTCAGGGACTTTCCGGAGTACCGAGTGCCGGCGATGAGTTTATTGTCGTCACTGATGAAAAAATGGCCAGGAGTGTTTCGCAGGTCCGCTCGCTCAAGGCAAGAGAAAGCGAGCTTGGTGCCAACAGTAAGATTTCTCTCGATAAATTGTTCGAGCAGATGAGTGAAGGCGACGTTCAGGAACTGCGCATCGTACTCCGGGCCGACGTGCAGGGAACCCTGGAGGCCTTTGCCAAGGCCGCCGCCGATCTGTCTACCAAAGAGATCAAGGTAAAGATTCTGCATGAAGGAACGGGTACGATTACCGAGTCGGATATCCTGCTTGCTTCGGCTTCGGATGCCATTATTATCGGTTTCAATGTACGAGCCGGGGTTAAAGTGAAAGAGTTGGCGATCAAGGAAAACGTCGATGTGCGTTCCTATGATGTCATCTATCATGCCTTAGATGATATCCGCAAGGCCATGGTCGGCATGCTTGAACCGACTTTTGAAGAAGAAGTCATTGGTCTGGCTGAGGTTCGCGAAACCTTCAGTGTACCCAAAATCGGCACCATCGCCGGATGTTCGGTGATTAACGGCAAGGTTCTCAGGACCGCCCGGGCCCGCGTCTTGCGCGACGGGGTGGTAATCTATACCGGCAAGATAGATTCTCTGCGACGCTTCAAGGACGATGTCAAGGAGGTGGCCACGGGATACGAGTGCGGCATCGGCGTAGAAAAGTTTAACGACATTAAAGTGGGTGATACGATCGAGGCTTTTGTGATGAACGAAGTCGAGGCGACCCTCTAGATAAAGAAAAGTAGGTGATGCAGTGCCAATCAAGGACCCGAAACAGACACTTGACTCCATTGGTATCGGCGGGAAAAGTGAAAAAAAACGTTCCTCACGGGTGGCTGAGGCCATCAGAAATGAACTGGCGATTTTATTGTTGAACAAGGTGCGCGACCCGCGTCTGCAGGGGGTCAGTATTTCGCGGGTGGAAGTGCCCGATGACTTGAGTTCGGCGAAAATATTTTTTACCGTTCTTGGCGAAAAAAAAGCGATAAAAGAAGCCGGATCCGGTCTCGAAGCAGCAAAAGGTTTTATGCGCAGTCATATCGCCAAAACCCTTAATCTACGCTTTACTCCTGCTCTTTCGTTTCGTTATGATAATGTCGTCGAAAAAGTTGCCGAACTGGATGAAATTTTTCAGGAAATAGCTAATGAAAGAGAATCCCGAGAGGATGATTCCTGAGCCAATACTTCAGGATATTAGAGCAATTGATAATATTGTTCTCTTCACCCATTCACATCCCGACGGCGATGCTTTAGGATCACTCTTTGGTCTGGCGGATATCCTGGAGACGCTCGGCAAGAAAGTCTTCTGTTTTCTGGAAGAAGATATATCGCATCTCTATGATTTTATGCCTGATGTCGGCAAGGAGCATGTCAAGCTGGAGGAATATAGAGATTTCGTTGCGGCTGCCGGCACCAATGTCATGAGTATTGCTCTTGATTGTGGTGATGTTGATCGCCTGGGCAAGTGGAAAGATGAATTTTTACAGGTTTCTCCCTTTGTAGTTATCGATCACCACCAGTCACACAGTGAATTCGGCACGGCCCGCTGGGTCGAACCCGGCTGCTCATCTACTGGGGAGATGGTGTATGAGCTAGCCATGGCGCTTGGGGCGTCGGTAAGCTATAAATGCGCTTATAATCTGTATGTGGCTATCTGCACCGATACCGGTTCTTTCAAGTATGAAGGAACGCGGCCGCGAACTATGCAGATTGCCTCGGAACTCCTCGCAAAAGGAGTGAGACCTGAAGATGTTTGTGGTCACCTCTATGATAATTTCAGCTGGGAACGATTGAAACTGATGGAGATGGTCCTGTCGACGCTATCACTTTTTAAGGCTGATCAGGTTGCTTTTATGCATGTGACAGAGCAGATGATGCAGCAAAGCGGCGCTACTCTGCAGGATGTGGAAGGGTTTATTGATCTTCCCCGGTCGCTTCGCTCGGTCAAGGTTGCTGTTTTTATAAAAGAAGCCGGCAATGGTTTTATTTCTGTCAGTATGCGGGCTAAAGGCGAATGCGATGTGGCGGAAATTGCCAAGCTGTTTGATGGCGGTGGACATCGCAATGCTGCGGGGTATCGTTGCCACGGAAAATCAATTGAGACGGTGCGCGAGGAAATTATCGCCGCGCTTGTCAGGTCCCTGCATGAAAAAACTTGAGTTCTGTCGGTTGTTTTTTGTTTCTCTGCCGCACTTTATTGGGTAACAGCTATGATGGTCCCCGAAAGTGCCGCCGATTTCGTAGCGGGGGTATTTCTGGTTGATAAACCGGTGGATATCACTTCTTTTAAAGTGGTAAGCAGGCTGCGCCGGATTCTCGGCATAAAAAAAATAGGCCATGCCGGAACGCTTGATCCTTTCGCCACCGGCCTGCTTATACTTTGTGCCGGTCGGCCGGCGACCAGGTTGATCTCCCGGTTTATGGAGGGAGAAAAAGAATACCTGGCGACGTTGCGGCTGGGGGTTGAAACCGAGACGCTAGACACCGAAGGGGCGGTAACCGTACGCCGCCCGGTCGATGCAATAACGAACACACAGGTAGAAGCCTGTCTGCAGAAATTTAAGGGTAGACAGCTGCAGGTACCGCCGGCGTATTCGGCCTTAAAGCATAAAGGCAAACCTCTTTATTATTATGCCCGCAAGGGGATAGCCGTAGAGAAAGAACCGCGCGAAGTTACTCTATCGACCCTTGAACGTATTGACGGCGTCCGGACACTTACTGCAACAAATAACGATCTTGGAATCCGAGTGGTATGCAGCAAAGGTACATATATCCGTACCCTGGGAGCTGATATTGGCAGCGCTCTTGGCTGCGGCGCCCATCTGGTGCACCTGCGCCGGATACGCAGCGGCTCATTTACGGTGTACGACAGCCTGAGTTGGGCTGAGTTAGCTGGTGATGACGCCTTGGATACGTGTATGCGTAAGATGTTAACAATCGAGCAGGTATGTAAGCTCTTGCAATAATCGCTTGAGTTGGCTATGGTGTCTGGTTCAGTAACATGACGAAGTATCTAGCGGTCTGCAGGTTCGCCACCAATTGTGCAGACCAATTGTTGTAATATGTACATTATCTTTATTTAAGATTATAGATTATACTATTGGTCAAGAAACGAAATTTAACTCTCAAGTATATATCATAAAGTTTCAGGAGGATTGTCGTGGCACAGTCAGCAGTCAGTAAAAAAGAAATCATCGAAAAATTTAAGGTTCACCCGACCGATACCGGTTCATCTGAGGTGCAGATCGCCCTGCTTACTGATCGGATTCAGTATCTCACTGAACATTTTAAAGAGCATAAAAAAGATCATCATTCGCGACAGGGGCTTCTCAAGCTTGTCGGACAACGACGGAGCCTGCTGGATTATCTGAAAAAGAAAGACGTCAACAAATATCGAACGATGCTGCAGGAACTTGGTCTGCGTAAATAGATTGTGTTGCCGGCAGGTTCACTTGTTGAACTGGGCATAGTGCCATTTTTTACCTCAAACAGTGCATTCATTCAGGCGCTGTTTGAGGTTTTTGTTGTTTAAGGAAGTCCGAGAAAATCAAGCATACGGGGCTGGTGGATAATCCAGTCGGATAAATTGGCGCTGCGCCTTTCCCTGATGCTACACATCTGGAGAAAACATGTTTAATAAAGTAGAAACTGAAATTGATGGCAAAACAATATCCATCGAAACCGGTAAAATTGCCAAACAAGCCTCAGGCTCGGTGGTTATTCGATCCGGCGACACGATGGTACTGGTTACCGTCGTAGGCGGCGGTGCCGGCAGGCCGGATGCCGATTTTTTACCGCTGACCATTGAATATCAGGAAAAACTGGCCTCCGTCGGCAGGATTCCCGGCAATTATTTCCGGCGCGAAATCGGCAGGCCAAGCGATAATGAAGTCCTGACCTGCAGAATTATCGATCGTCCTCTGCGGCCTCTTTTCCCCAAAGGGTATTCGGCAGAAACACAAGTTATTGCCACCGTTCTTTCCGCCGACCAGAACGTTCTGCCGGACGTTTTAGCCCTCACCGGCGCCTCCTGTGCCCTGACTGTTTCCCAGATCCCTTTTGCCGGACCGGTAGCCGGTGGTCGAGTCGGCCTTATCGATGGCAAGTATATTCTTAACCCGACAATTGCCGAACTGGCCAAGTCTTCGATGGACATCATTGTCGCCTGTACCAGAAAGGCGGTGGTTATGGTTGAAGGCAAAGTTGATGAGCTGAGTGAAGATGAGGTGCTTTCCGGTATTTTTTATGCCTTTGAGCAACTGCAGCCGCTTATCGATCTGCAAGATGAGTTGCAGAGAAGCTCAGGCAAGGAAAAACAGCAGGTAGAGGCTCCGGTCGTTGATGAAGAGCTCGCTGCTAAAGTCCGCGATGTCGCCGCGGCAGGGATGGAGAAGGTTTTCAATACCGCCGACAAAATGGAGCGCGGCACTCATTACGATATATTAAAGGAAGAGGTTCTTGCAGCTATTGATCCCGAAGGGGAACAGAGCGGCAAAGTTAAGGATTTACTGTCGGCCTATAAAAAATCCTTCATGCGTGGCAAGATAGTCAACAGCGAGATCCGCATCGGCGGTCGAAAATTTAATGAGATTCGCCAGATCAGCTGTGAGACCCAGTATTTGCCGCGAACCCACGGCTCGGCCCTCTTTACCCGCGGTGAAACCCAGGCCCTGGTCACCACCACTCTTGGTAGTGAGCGAGATAAACAGCGGGTCGAGACCTTGCAGGGCGAGCAAACCAACCGGTTCATGCTGCACTACAATTTCCCTCCCTATTGTGTCGGCGAAGCGCGGTTTCTTCGCGGTCCGTCCCGTCGTGACATCGGCCACGGCAATCTGGCGACGCGGGGATTGGAAGCGGTGCTGCCGGCGGAAGAGGATTTTCCTTATTCCATCCGGGTCGTCTCGGAAATTCTTGAATCGAACGGTTCGTCATCCATGGCGACCGTCTGCGGCGGCAGCATGGCCATGATGGATGCCGGGGTACCACTGAAGCGGCCGGTTTCCGGTATTGCCATGGGCCTGATCAAGGAAGCTGACAAAATCGTTATCCTTTCCGATATCCTTGGTGATGAAGATCATCTTGGCGATATGGACTTCAAGGTAGTTGGTACCTGCGACGGTATTACTTCCCTGCAAATGGACATCAAGATTGACGGCGTTGATCGGGCAATCATGGGCCAGGCCCTGCAACAGGCCAAAGAGGGTCGAGTGCATATTCTCACTGAGATGGAAAAAGGTATCTCTAAATCACGCGCCAATGTCGCCGAACATGCTCCCAAATATATGGTCCATAAGATAAACCCGGATAAGATTCGTGATATTATCGGCCCAGGCGGCAAGATTATCAAGGAGCTTTCTGCAGAATTCGATGCCAAAATCGAAGTCGACGACTCCGGACTTATCAAGATGTTTGCCTTAAGTGGCGAACTGGCCGACGCTTTAGTCGCCAAGGTCAAGGCAATCACCGCTGAAGCAGAGGTTGGCGCCGTATACAAAGGAACCGTTAAGACCATTAAGGACTTTGGTGCATTTGTCGAAATTCTGCCCGGTACCGACGGGCTGGTGCATATCTCCGAATTGGACACCAAGCGGGTGGCCAAAGTCACTGATGTGGTGAAAGAAGGCGATGTTATTGAAGTGAAGGTTCTCGATGTCGACAATCGCGGCAGGATCCGCTTAAGCCGTAAGGCCCTGATGGAAGAGTAGGTCGCTTCGAAGGGAGAGTATTACGTAAGTATCAGCCGACGTTCTACACAGAATGTCGGCTTTTTTTATAGAAAGCGATGAGAGCGCGATTAAAAAAAGCAGGGAGTGAGTATGGAGGAAAAAGAAGTGCTGTTTTGCTGGTTGCTTCCGGCAGGCGAGAGAGATCTGGATCTGCCCCGCTATACCACCGATGGTGCAGCAGGAATGGATGTCGAAGCCGCCGTTAAAGAAGATCTGATCCTGCAGCCGAGTGACTGGGCCCTTATCCCTAGTGGTTTTGCCATCGCTATGCCGTCAGGATATGAAGTTCAGGTGCGGCCGCGTAGCGGTCTTGCAGTAAAATACGGCATAACCGTCCTGAACAGTCCCGGTACTATCGATGCCGATTATCGGGGAGAAGTGCAGATCGCTTTGATCAACCTGGGCAAAAAACCTTATATAGTGCACCGGGGGGACCGCATCGCCCAGCTTGTTCTGGCTCCGGTAAGCCGGGCAAAGCTGAAACAAGTGGTCGCTCTCGATAAGACTAATCGGGATGACGGCGGCTTTGGCCATACCGGGAGCTGACACCGATGCGTTTTTCAGTTTTGGGCAGCGGCAGCCGGGGAAACTCCGTCTATATTGAAAGCGGCAGGACCGGTATCCTGATCGACGCCGGCTTTTCCGGCAAAGAAATTGCGACGCGCCTGAAGTCGATCGGCCGGGATTTGGCCAGGGTGCATGCGCTGTGTATCACCCATGAACATAACGACCATATCTGCGGTGTCGGGGTCCTCTCCAGGCGCTGCAGAATTCCTACCTATATCAATGGCGCAACTTTTGCCGCTAGCGAAAAGAAAATCGGCAGGCTGGCCCTAATGCATGAGTTTGCCACCGGCGATATCCTGCAGATTGGCGATTTACAGGTGCGCTCGTTTCGGATTTCTCACGATACCGCAGATCCGGTGGGATACGTCGTCAGCGATGGCAAAAGCAGTATCGGCTATTGCACCGATACCGGCAAAGTATCCTATCTGATCGGGCAGAGGCTGGCCCATTGCAACGGTCTTATCCTGGAGTTTAATCACAATCTCCAGATGCTGAAAAATGGTCCGTATCCCCTGCCGCTCCAGCAGCGCGTTCGGTCCAGTCGAGGCCATTTGTGCAACGAAGACGCCGCCGCCTTTCTGGCCGGGCTGATCGGTGATCATCTGTGCACGGTTGTCCTCGCTCATCTCAGTGCGACCAACAACACGCCTGAGCTTGCTCGTGCGGCGGCCCGCCATGCGGTGCCGCAATGGGGGGATACTTCACTGGTTCTTGCCGGCCAGGATTCGGCCACTCCGCTTATTCTCCTATGATGGTGCGGCGAGGCAGCTATTTGGGCAGCTGAATGCGTTTTTCCTTGGCGCGCTTAGGATTTGGCTTATAGAGGACGATTGTCTTGCCGATTAACTGGACCAGGGTACTTGCTGTCTGTAGGGAGAGAATTGTCGAGGTATCGTATTTATCAAGGCCGCAGTTACTGCCGATCTTCACCTTTATAAGCTCATGATTGAGCAGCTCGGTTCTGATAGTTTCGAGCACTCCGGGGCTTAATTCCTCCTTGCCGATCTGGACCAGCGGGCTGAGTGGATGGGCCAGGCCCTTGAGGAACTGCTTCTGTCTGGTGGTAAGCGTTGGTGCTGGTGGACTCTTTTTGTCTGACATCGTACTACTACCTTTTCCTGTAAATAATAAGTGACGGCCTGTTCAGCCGATTAGATTCTTGAAAATCTCATAGCCACCGACCCAGGTTCCTATGGCCGAGCCAAAGCCGGTGAAAATAAACACCAGAAATACTCGCAGCAGACGATTCTTCCACCATCCGGCAAAAGAAGCGATATCTTCCCCGGCTGATTCAAATTCCTTGACCACCGGCGGGCAGTTCAATACCTGAATAAAAGCGGTGACGTAGCCGGCGCCGATGACCGGAGTCAGGCTGGTCAGAGGTGCTGAGGCAAAAGCACTCAGAGTCGTTAATGGATGGGCCAGGGCCAGCAGAGCGCCGATAGCCGCCGGAATCCCATTGGCGAGAATCCAGAAGATAACGTTGTCACCAGCTACAGAAATCCCCTTCTGGGAGGCGATTATGCCGATGGAGCCGATAATCAGCAAGGGGATGGTCCAGCCGGCGATTTTGTAACCTCTTGATACCGGGGGGATCTCGGTCACCCCGGCGATTTGGTTCTTGTTGTCAATGGCGAATATTTTGAGCATGCCGGCGACGTGGCCAGCGCCGACAACCGCAACTATTTTTTTTCCGGGTGACTCTTTAATTTTTTCGACCAGGTACAGGTCTCGCTCATCGATCAACACGCGCTTTAAATCGGGAAGGTTGTCGCCCATCTCCGCCATTAACTGGGTCAGGACATCTTTCTGCTTGAGTTCCTTAAGTTTTTCCTCAGAAATTTCGCTTTTATCAAACAGGCTTGCCAGCAGGGAGGCGAACAGATACCCTTTTTTGAAAAAGGAGGTTGATTTCCACGCTCGACGCAGGGTGATTCGCACATCACGATCGCAAAGAGATATGGGGATATGCAGATCTTTGGCTACCTGGGCCCCCATCAGCAGTTCCGCTCCCGGCTTAACGCCGAGCTTTCCGCCCAGTCGTTTCTGGTAGGACGCCATGAGCAGACTGATGAGCAGGGTTGACAGCTGCTTATTTTTGATGATTGATTTTAAGTCAAGATCGTCCCATTGTTGTTTTTGCGAAAGGGCCTGATACCTTTTATCGTCAAGCTCAAGGCAGACGCAATCAGGTTGTTCCTGTTCTATGACCGTTTTTACAAGGTCGACTGATTCCTGAGAGATATGGGCCGTACCAACGATAAAAATGGTCTGGTCACCATGTTCGATTACATGGACATCATTGCCATAATCGGCATGGGCTAATACAGCTGCATCGGTTATTGACATGAATATCTACTTTATAAGGGGAGGCGCACAAGTTTGGCAGTGCGGATGGTCTTTAAGAGAGTTTTTCGCCTTCAGCGGAGCTCGGTAATGCACCGCCTACAGTAGGCATTGTTCAAGGCTTTGTCATGCATTTTTCGCATCGCCTGGTGCCGCTACACCTTTTTCAGTTTGAGTATGGACCCGGGCTGAATTAAATCAGATGTCAAATTATTCCATCTTTTTATTTCGGCGGTAGAGGCGCTGAATTTTTTGGAGATTGTCCAGAGCGAATCGCCGTTTTGTACACTATACCGTTCAAAACGGCTATTTTTTACCGGTTGGGTGCGGCTGATTCTGTCCATCGCCGGCTTGGTCGCTTTTATGGTTTTATTGGCGGCAATTGTTGCAACCTGAGGGGGAGTTGCAGGGGCTGACAGGATGTTCTTCTGGGCTCTAGGACTGATCGATCTGATGTTTTTATTTACGGCAAGAGAGGCGACCGCATTCGTTCTCTTGTTGTTATTCTGACCATCAATATAGAGGGATAACTGTTGACCTGTCCGAATAGAGTTGGTGTTTTTCAGTCCATTCCAGGTAACGATCATCTGCTGTGGCACATGATAAAGACCAGCTATTTTTGACAGAGTGTCGCCCTTTTTCACCCGGTGCAGGACCAGACTGTCGGCATACGCCTTCTTGGTCCCCAAAGAATCTTCCGGAAGCAGCCGGTAGGAGACAGTATTATAAGGAATCCTGAGATTCCGGCCATAGACCAGCTTACTGCGACGCAGATCATTGACTTTCAAAAGCGTTGTTTTGTTGACATTATATCTTCTGCTTATTTTTGAAAGGGTATCCCCTCTGGCAACCTTGTGGGTTTTGTAATCGACTTTGACTAGAGCCTGCAGGCGGGATAAATTTTTCGTGGCCAGCTTTGCCCTGGCCTCGGGAATCTTTACCTCGTATTTCGCTATATTAAGCGGGGTTTTGCCAAGCCGTAATTCTTCATTTAAGGCTTGTATCTCCTGGGTGGTACTGTCGCTGATAAGGGCAACGGCATCGAGGCTCATGCCGGGACCCACCGTGATTGTATCAGGGTTGAGCGGGGCAGCGTAGACGATATTGGTAAAACCGTATTTTTCGGGATTTTTGGCGATCAAAAGGGCGGCGATCAGTTTCGGCACATAGCGTTTGGTCTCAAGAGCCAGATATTCTTTGCCGGCCAGATCCCAGAAATTATCTACGTTATGCATTTTCAGACCGTTGCGAATTGTCCCAGGTCCACCATTATAGGCGGCTACAGCAAGGTGCCAGTCATTGAACTCCTGATAGAGTTCGGACAAGTAACTCACCGCCGCTCTGGTCGATTTAACCGGGTCGCGCCGTTCATCGACATATCTGTCGACCGTTAAATCATACTGTTCGCCGGTGGGCTGCATGAATTGCCAGAGGCCGACTGCTTTGGCACTGGAGCAGGCTCGCTGATTATAGCCACTTTCAATCATCGCCAGGTACAGTAGATCTTTCGGTAGCCCGGCATCGGCCAGTTCTTTTTCAATCATGGGACGATATCTGGCGGATCTGGCCAACCATCGACCAAAAGTTTCTCGCTGTGAGTTTTGAAACAGATCAAGATACATGGCGACTTTTTTATTATACACTACCGGAAAATCATAGCGGGTACTGTCGATTGCGGCACCCATCTTCGACGACATCTCTTCATCCCATGAACCAGCCTGACCAAGGGCCTGCAGCTCTTCATCAAGGCATACCTTGTCTTCGGCATTCTCCAATTGCACCGCATCTGTTTCAGAAGAAGAAGTATCGGCGGTTTCCAAGGAAAAGAGATCGGAGTCGCTACCGAAATTCGTGTTATTTGCGCAACTTGATAGAAAAAGCGCAAAAAACAAAAGAGTGCACCACAAAGAGAGTCTTGAGGATAGTGCTGTCATATGTCGATAGAGTAGTCGTTGAGAATCAGGGGAGCTTATGAAAAAGACAGGAGATTTCCACATTAGCCTGTTGAGATATATTAGCTAACCATGTACATTCTTACCTGTCCGATAAAAAACTAACATCTCTTGCATTTAAACCCGAATTATTCTTTAAATGCAAGGGTTATACCCTGTTATCTATCAGGGTGACACTGTCGCGCCTTGGTTGTTTCTCGCGCGGTAAAAATATCTCTGGTATTGGTTTGAAAAAAATATTTCTTTTTATAATAGCTATTTGCATCGTTGGAATAACCGCCATCTCGGCCAAAATCTATCAGATGGTGGTCCTTGAGCCGGGGGATGAAATAAAGATTGAAAATATTCATGCAATCCTTGGTAAGGAAAGTCCGGTTTTTTATAGTGACGGCGTAACCAAACTCGGCGTCTTTTTTGACACCGCCCATCGGCAGTACGTATCTTACAGCGATATTCCCAAGAATTTCGTCAATGCTATGGTGGCATCTGAAGATAACAGGTTCTTTACCCATATGGGTTTTGATGTTGTCGGCATTGGGCGGGCAACGATAAAAAATATTCAGGCAGGGCGAGTGGTGCAGGGGGGCAGTACCTTGACCCAGCAGACGGCAAAAAATCTCTTTAAACGAACCGATCGCTCTGTTGAAGCCAAGCTGAAGGAACTGCTCTTTGCCCTGCGGCTGGAGTATTATTATCCTAAAGAAAAAATCTTTGAATTTTATGCCAATCAATTTTACGTCAGTGGCAATGGACATGGTCTCGGCATAGCCGCCAGGTATTACTTCGATAAAGTGCCAAGCGAATTGTCGCTGATTGAATGTGCCTTTATTGCCGGGAGTGTAAAACAACCGAACTACTACAATCCATTTATCAAAAAAACTGCCGCAGCTGCTGAAACTGCCCGTGAACGTGCTGAGGCCAGAACCAAATATGTTCTCGATAAGATGCGGGATCTGGGCATGATCGATATTTTCACGTATAATGAAACCATTGATCAGAAAATTGAATTTAACAATGGCAAAGTCGGCTATGAGCTTGATTATGCAATGGAACTGGTCAGAGATGCAGTTTCCTCAACGGAGGTGCTGGAGGGACTTGCAGCCCATGATATCAGCAATATTGCCAGCTCCGGCGTGCGGGTTATTACCACCATAGATCGTCCCTTGCAGGAGAGTACGCTTGCGGCTCTGCGCAATGAACTGTCCCGCCTCGATGTGCGCCTCAGGGGCTACGAACGGCAGGAGGTGCAGGCAGAACTGGCCGACCTTGATTACTCCGGGGATTCGGTGCTGCAAAAAGATGCCTTTCTTTTTGGGACGATAGAAAAAATTGATGGTAAAGGGCAAAATATCCGCATCATGGTGACTCTCGATAAGGAACTGGGGCAGGGGGCGATTGATGCCGATGGATTAGCTGAGCTCACCACGGCGAGGCTGCGCTGGCAGGAAAACCGAAACAGCAAAAGCGGCAAGGGCGATCAGGCAAAACTGGTCGGCCAGTTGCAGGTCGGCGACAGGGTATGGGTGAGTGTGCGGGCAACAATGGAAAGCGAACCCGCGCTGCTCGATCTGCAAAAATTTCCCCAGGTCCAGGGCGGAGCCCTGGTCGTTAAAGACGGGACCATTAGGGCGATGGCCGGCGGTACCGAGAATCGATTTTTTAATCGGGCGGTTCAGGCCAAACGACAGATGGGTTCTGCCGTTAAACCACTGGTCTACACCGCAGCAATGCAGCTTGGCTGGAACAGCGCCGATATCTTGAAAAACAGCCGAAGTGCTTTTATTTATCATAATCAAGCCTATTATCCACGGCCCGATCACATCAGCCCCTATGACTGGGTCTCGATGAACTGGGCGGGAGTACTTTCGGAAAATGTTGCCTCGGTTTGGTTGTTATCCCATCTGTGCAATAAGCTGACCACTCATCAGTTGGCCGAGGTTGCCGGGATGGTCGGCTTGGGCCCGAAAACAGCAGATGGAATCGAGGAATCGTATCGCAGTTACCGGACCCGGATAAGGGACAAATATGGCATTCAGGTAACTCGCGATGCCTTGCGGGCTGCAGCGTATCGTCTGGCTATTGAAAATCTGGAAACCGATTTTATCTTTGATGGCATGATGAGTGACTATGAAGTCTTAAAAGACCTGCCGTACGGGCTCAACTATACCAATTACGCGCAAGATATCAGCAACGAAAGTAAACAGTCAAAACTTTCCAGTTCCGAGACCAACGAGCTCTGGTTGCGCAGGTCCATGTTGAATACGCACTTTCTGGCCCTCGAGCCACTCCGCAAGGAACTGCGCAGTTACCGATCGCAGCTGGAACCGGCGGCAGGCGCCGCATCGTCCGGTTTTTTCGACACCGGGGCAGGAGCTGCACTCTATTTGGACCGGCAGACCGGGGAGTATAGTTTTATGCGGCTGCAGGGTGACAAAACCAATCTAGTGCGGATGGGGCATGACGAGATGCTCAATCATCTGAGCTGGCTGAATTATGGCGAAAATTCTCGTTTCTGGGAAAAAATTAAATTAAATGGCATGCTGACGGTGGGTGCCTTCGATAAGCTGACTGAACAGGTAGATCATGAATACGAAAAACTCAGCGATGAGTTGCCCTACAGTATTGATGTTCTCTGCCAGATCGAGGATTTTCGCATCAGCGTTGGTCTGCACTATGTCATTGCCTTAGCCCGGCAGCTTGGGATAAAGAGTGATCTTGACCCGGTTCTCTCCTTTCCGCTCGGTTCCAATGTCATGACTTTGCTGGAAGCCACCAGGATGTATGAAGGACTGGTGCGCGGGCATGTCACCACGTTTGGCGATGGCGGCAACAGCGACGGGGAAGGAGAAGATGTCAATGACAGCATGGCGATTCTTGATAGGATCGAATCAGCCGATGGCGAAATACTCTTTCAGCCAAAACCTCGGATAAGACAGGCGGTTGATCCTAAAACCAGTCTGGCAGTCGGCAGTATCCTAGAGAATGTCGTTAAATTCGGTACCGGGCGAAGTGCCGGCAAGGATGTCAAATTGCGTGATGATGAAGAAGGCAAGGGCAACAAGATCGCCAAAATGAATCTCACTATTCCCTTACTCGGCAAGACCGGTACCGCTAACAACTATACCAATGCCTCATTTTTTGGTTATTTACCGGGAATTGAGGAAAACGGGGTGGCAATGAATCTTCGTGATGGGTATGCTATCGGCGTCTATGTCGGATTTGATGACAACGAGGCGATGCGTCGCAATAGCAGCCGGATCAGTGGGGCCACCGGTGCCCTTCCCACCTGGAGTCAGATCGCCAATGCGCTGATGCAGGAGCAGAACTACGCCGCCAGACTCAATCCGGTCGATATTGCATTTAACGGTCTCGGTTTAAAAAGAGACGACCTTGGCCAGATCAATCTCCGCGTGGACATGAATGCTGGCGGCCGCGTTGTCGAACCGGTTGAGTTGGTTGGGGAAAATCAGCACTCCCAACCGTCCATTCAGACTTTTGGCCGCAGGACGGAGACCGGTCGACTTATTATCGAGAGAAATTTCCAGCCATTCTGGAAAACTGCTGCCGAAGCGGATACACGACAATAAGAAACAACATCAAACACATACTGTCAGCTGGACTGAAAAAACATGAAAAAACTATTAACAGGTGCGTTTATTGCGTTTTGTGCGGTCAATATTAGTGGCTGCGCCTTACCTGAAAAGCCACGGGTGTCTGCTCTGCCTGCACCGACGGCCGGGCAGATGCCGTCCACAACAGGCCAGGATGGCAGCAGTCCCGACAGCCTGAGCCAGCCGGTGATGATCGGGATGGCGGGGCAGCAGCCAATAGTTGAGAAAAATATTGCGGTCGTGCCTTCAGCAAGTGCCATCAATGATCGCATTTATGAGTATGAGCGAAAACTTGATCGATGGAAGGAGATGGATAATCGATCCCTGACTACCAAATTGGGCGAGAAAGAGGCCGCCCGCATGGTCCGCTGTTTTCGCCAGCTGCAAGATGTTTTGAACGGCTATAATGATTTGCGCAGCAGGTTGGCTGAGGGAGAGGGGAGTGAGACTGCGGGTACGGTAAGTAATGATGAGATTTACCAGCTCCAGGAAAATGATATTGCCTTTCTGGAGGGTGAATGCGGTTCCTTGCTGGCAGGAGCATCGGCGCAGCAAAGTGCTGCCTGGAGTCCTCCGGTCGAAGGGGCTGATCTAAGCCAGTTTGAGATGATGATCGATCAATACGATGCCCAGAAGCAGTATGAAGAGGTGATTCAGGTCTTCGCAAAAATTCCGCAGTCCCAGAGAGGAGCGATCCATCTGCGGACCAAAATTCTCTATGCTCAGGCCTTGCGGTATCAGCATCAGGAGGAGACGGCTGCGCAGATGTACCAGACCATTGTTGATCAGATGGCTGATTCCGGCGAACAGGCTACCGATATTGTCTCTTTACGCAAGGTTTTAGCTGATCTTTATACAGCTGCCGGGAATTATCGATCGGCAACAGCGCAGTACCAGAAGATATCGACTGATTACGAACAACTCGGCCAACTGGAAGAGTGGTCCAAGCTGCAATTGGCGCTGCTTGCCCGCTCTGCCGACGGCAGGCCGGAGCTGACCGATTATTCGGCAATACTGCGGGATTATTTAGGCTATGTCCCTGACCGGGATGGCTACAAGCTTCTGGCCAGGACCGACCAGTTTCAGTCCGACTATCCATATTCTCCGGTTTCCGCCAATGTTGATCTCATCAAAGAGGCAACGAAGGCACAAGCGGATAAATGGTTTAGCGATTTGATGAGCGAGGTGGACAAGCTTGCCGGTGAAAACGATTTTAACCAGGCGATCAGAGTTCTTGAAAATCTGCCTAGCGACGCTGTCAGCACTGAAAAACAACTGGCCATTCATGCCAAAATTGAACAGTTGCAGACGGACGAGGCCGTTGCCGGAGAAGTCGGCAAGATGGCCGAAACCCAAGACCTGCAAAACCAGTGGAATAATGGAATGCTCCTGGCAAACGAAGGGAAATACGAAGAATCACTTGCTGTTTTCAGCACCCTGCTCGATACCGAATATGCCGACAAAGCCAGGAGTAAAATTGACGAGTTATCGCTTGAGGCGGCAAAGGCCGAGAGGAAAAAAGCCGCAGATTATTTCATCCGTTTCACCAGGGCTAACGATGTGGAAAGCAAAAAGAAGCTGCTGGTGGAATCGCGCAAGCTGTTAAAGAATATCCTTATCAAATATCCCAATGTGGAGATTGCCGGCAAGGTCCAGGGCAACATTGACCGGGTAGAGCAGGAAATGAACGCCATCGATCCAAACCTGGTTTTTATGGCGGATAGGGAGGTGGTGCCTGAATCGACAGAAACAATCAAAGCAACAACCGGAGAGCAGGTTCCGTCGACCATTGAGACGGGTGTCAAACCACCGGCCTATTAGGATGTCCTGTAAAACCTGAAATCCACGATGGCTAAGCAAAAAGATTCATATTTATGGCGTTTGAATTTACTATCATTACCGGCGTACTGGAGTATACGTCGTAATGATAGTAAATTCGCAACAACGAAGCAGATAAGCGCAGACTTCGGATGAAGAGTTGTTACGACGCCATCATTCTTTCAGGCGTACTTTGAGGTGACCATCCACTACGGCGATAGAGTCAACCCCGTCGGCGAAGGTTTTCCAGAATCCTTCCTGGTTGCCGTATTGACTGATCAGATCAATATTTTTCATGCCCCCCAGCCAGGCATTGGGCATGGGAATGCCCATCAGGCTGATACCCTTTAACTTTATCACCGGTCGACTATCGCGGTAGGCAAGCTCTGCTCCGGCTTTTATTTTCAGAGTCTTGCCGCCAAACATCGGTAGATCAGGATCGAGTGGCACAAGCAGTTTGAGGCTGACCATGTTGTCGGCCAGGTCGATGGCCATTCTTTCTGCCAGATCGGTATTCTTGGCAAGAAGAGCGTTCAGTTCACGCTCGGTGAAGTCAATGTCCCGAGACGCCCCTTGCTCACTGTACTTTTCCGGTACGAGGCTGCCGTCTGCGGCATGCTCGTCTTTTTGGGTTGGCGCACGCTGGGTGAATTCGGCAAAGTCTTCCAGTTTTGCAGCCAGCCGCTGCGATTCTTTTGGGGAAAGCTCCACCGGCGAAAAGGACGATGGGAAGAGATAAAATTTGAGTATAAGGACGGTGGTGACCACGGCAATAAGGGTTGAGGCAACCACCATCCCCAGCACCTGCAGGAGTGAAAAACTCTGTTTGGGGTGAGGTACCGGCTGCCTGCCCACTTCTTCTACCATAATTGCTGCTCCTTTTGTTTAATCAGCTATGGCCATTATCCAGCGAGTGAGAAAGGAGATCCACCAAGGACACAAAATTGAGCACAATTTCATGGGTTGCCGCCAGATTGACCAGTGGTGCAGCCCCATGGTCGAGTGCTTCTTTCCACCGCGATGCGCAGAGACACCAGCGATCTCCCGGTTTCAGTCCGGCAAATCCGGCCATGGGCATAGGGGTGGACAGATCATTGCCTTTTTGTTTGGAGAATTCAAGAAATTCTTTGGTTACCTTGACGCAGACACCGTGGACGCCATAGTCGTCGGCTGTGACTTCACAGCTGCCCTCCCGGGTAAAGCCGGTCATTGGTTCGATGCTGCAGATTTCCAGAGGGGTACCGAGAACGTTTTTATATTCAGGCATGGGATTTATCCTCTCTCTTCATATTGGCTGGTAGACGCTCTTCCTTTCAGCTTCTTATCGGCGTCAGTGAGTTGCTGCCAGGGGGAGTGCATTGGTCGTTATTATTCATCTGCATAATAGTCAGCAGGAGTCGGTAGGTAAAGCCCCAGAGATAGTAATCTTCAAGTGGGTATGCTGGAAAAAATCGCCCGGGAATCATCTCAATGTTCTTATGCAGTGCAGGATTTTGAAACTGTTCTACGCTCAGCCAGCAGGCACTCTGTATTTCCCGGGGGCAGAGGGTGAGCCTGGGTCGGTTGTCGATGGAAAACAGGAAGGGCTCAACCAGCAGAAGATGTGGGGACTTGCGGCCGGCAGTTTCTAAGGGCAGGCGTTGCTCCAGCTGGTCTGCATGCAGGAGGATACCGGTTTCTTCACTGGTTTCCCGCATACAGGTGGCAAGAAGGTCTTGATCAGCAGGATCTTTTCTACCGCCGGGGAAGGCAAAATGGCCGGACCACGGATCTTCAGGATGCGCCATTCGCCGCAGGATAAGAAAACTCTCTTTCGGCGCGCAGCTTTTGATGATGGCGACGGCGGCAGAGGCTGTTTTAAGAGAAATGGACATATCATTTTAAAGTAAAATTGCCGCTCACTATGCATGGGTGGGGCAGTTTCAGGTAGTTGCAGTCCTTTACCATAAAATACCCTTTTTTTTCGGATATGCAAGGTTGCCGAGCTTTGGTCAAAGAGGTTATAGTTTTCTCATCTACCGATCAGGGTGGGAAAAGCAGGGGCGATTATTCTACTGACAAGGAGATAGCCATGTCACACGATGTCACGGTTTTTACGCCGTATCCGTTTCGGGTAGGTCAAAAGATCCGTATTGAAGATTCACGCCGGAAAGGGGACTGGGAAATTGCTGCTGTCGGTGAAAATACCGTTACTCTTCGGTGTCCCATTTCGAAAAAAGAGTTTGCCTGGGCCAAGTTCTGCTACGTGGTTGACGAAGAAAAAGGGGTTGCGTGGCCGCAAAAAGAGTAAGACTTTAAAATAATGTGCCTGTTATTTTTTTCTTATCAAACGACCCCCGGATATCGGCTGGTCGTTGCCGCCAATAGGGATGAGTTCCTGAGCCGACCGACTGCACCTCTTGGCTTTTTCGATGCGGAGCAGAAGATTCTGGCCGGAAGGGACCTGCAGGGCGGCGGCACCTGGCTCGGGATTACTGCGCAGTTACGCTTTGCGGCCCTGACTAATTATCGTAATCCACAAGAAAATCGGACTGATGCGCCTTCTCGCGGGGAGATTCTCACCGACTTTCTGAGCGGCAACATGGATGCCGGACGGTTTATGCAAAGACTTGCCGAAAAGAGCCTAAAATACAACGGCTTCAACCTGATCCTCGGGGATGAGCAGGCGCTCTACTATCATACGAATACTCTAGCCGGCGTGCAGAAACTTGATCCGGGATTTTATGGTCTCAGCAACAGTTTGCTGGATGTTCCCTGGCCGAAAGTGGTGCGCGGTAAGAAAATCCTCTATCCCCATATGGTTGCGACCAACCATATCGATACCGGCACCTTGTTTAAACTGCTAAGTGATGACCACCGTCCGCCGGATGACCAGCTGCCGGATACCGGAGTTGGTCTTGACTGGGAGCGTTTGTTGAGCTCTATCTGCATTGACGGCGAAGATTATGGCACTCGGTCCTCGGCGGTAATAACGGTAACGGATGCGGGAGAAATTACCTTTGCCGAAATGACGCGACGGCCGTCATCTGGGAAAAGTGCTGCTGCAAAATTTCAGCAATATTGCCTGAAGAGTCGGTAAGGGACGACCGAGGTGGGTATTTTGGTAAATATCAGTTGCCCCTAGGCAGAGGATCCTGATGGAAAACGCCCAGTGGCCGCCGGAAGGTATATTGTGTCGGGGCAACTACCAGGGTGTCCCAAGCTTCATCACTATTGCCGCCAAGAGCGGAAAAAGGCCAGGATACTAGGAAAACCACGGCGCCGCCGACCATAGCTGCCAGGCCGATTGGCCTTGCGGCGAGAATATCAACAGCCATGACCTCCGCACTGTTGGCATGCTTCTCCGGATAACGTTCAGTCGATTCGGCAACGGCAGCCCATGAAGACATGAGCAGAGAAAGTATGAGTAGACCTGTTACCAGTATTTTTCTATATGTCAGCATTACAACTCCCAGCATTCTTCTTATGCATGCGCACCGCTAACACCAGGATTGGGAAAGCGACAGCCAGCTTCTTTTGATTTGAATAAAACAGTACTGAATTGTCAAGAAATATAAAGAAGAGCCACGAGCTGACCTCTTTTTGCCGGTGATTTTATATAACTATTTTTACCCTTCGTAGACTCTATGTAATATTTTTGTAAGGTCGCCTTGTTATAATTCGCTCCTGATCATTGTCCTAAAGAGACTGGAGGTTATAATCCCTTGATGTTGCGGGCTTATTTATAGGGGCAGCCGGCTGCCAGCAAGACAAAAAGGAGTGGGATGGTTATGTTGGATAAAAGATATAACCCTGGTGCAAAATCGCAGACGCATCCAGCTTGCACCAAAGTTGCAGTTTTAGCCGAGTTTTTAAAAGAATACGGAGAAGGTGCCAGCTGGGAGGATTGGCTGACATTTCTGGAAGAACGGCCGGAACTTGAAGGATTCGAGTGGGCTCGTTGCCGTATTCGTCGCCGTCCTTCGTAAGAGAGGTATATGCTGTCCCAGATGAATCAGCTACAGGATCATCTGAACGTTTATTTTTTTCTCTGCCGCATAGTCCTCAATGCCATTTGGTGGTCTATTTTGTTGTTGCATTTATTTATTATCCATATTCTTGTACATTTCTTCAGTGTGCATTACCTGAAAGAGAACACCATTTCGGTTAAGGTTGGAAAATGGAAAAAATAGATGAGCGACGAGTCTCGGTACGAATGCCTTTTGTCTCAAAAGGTGTCTGTGTTGTATCGAAAAGCGGCGAAGACTATAGCGGTACCCTTCGTGATATCAGTATTACCGGCATGTTTATGGAAATGCAAGGTGGCCCGGCTGACGGGCAGAAATGTGCAATCGATATTATTTTTGAGGGAGAGCACAGCCGTCTGAAGATTGAACATGTAGCCGGGCATATCATCCGAAGTGAAGAAGAGGGGATCGCGGTGCGTTTTGATAATCGCCTGGAATGGTTTATCCTGATCCCTTTATATTATCGAAAAATGCGTGATCAAGCAGCACCGGATGAAAAAGCCGAGAGATTCGATACGCAGTAAAGATACCTCAGTAAAGATGTTTATGGATTTTTTTGCAGGAACATCAGGGGGGCTTGGTGCAATATCCTGTATCCTATAACAACCAAAGATAAGGAGGTGAGGCGCACAACATTGAGCACATTTGCATGATTGGAGTCAGTCAGAGGTTTTCAGGGGAACTATCTTCCTGAAATTTAATCCAATGAGGAACGGTTCGAATCAATTGCGGGCTGAACTGTCATTGGAGCGTCAGCTGTTACTTTCACAATGGGGGAAATATGAAAAGGTTAACACTTGTTCTGTCTTTCTTGGCAATACTCTTTGTTGTGGCAGGTGCCTGGGCTGCTGATAAAGCCGCCATCACCAAAACTGTCGATGAAATCGTCGCTGCAATCGATGGCGGCAAGGCTGCCATCGATTTTAAGGCCGATGCTTATGATCCTTACGTATTTGTCATGGAAGAAGACGGCATGCTGCTGGTGCACCCGTCACTTGCCGGCAGTAATCTGAGTGAAAAAGCACCTCCTGCCTATGCTGCTGTCAGCCAGGCAACCCCTGAAGGGACATGGGTTAAATATGAATGGAAAGGGAAGGAAAAAAATACCTATGTCAAAAAAACCAAGAGTAATCTCATTGTCGGCAGCGGGTATTGATCGTCTGTCATTTGAGAGGGGAAAGTACATCGGATAAGTGCCGGTAGCGCTTATCTGATTCAATAGTTCAGTTGCAGCATAGCCCCCTGACCCAATACAGATTTACTTGTTCTCTTAGGCCGCCGTGCCAAGGCGGGCACATACTCCGACTGCAAGTGCCCAGATGATGTCCAGCGAAAGCTGTCCTGCGATCGATTGATCGTAAAGAATTTTGGCCTCCGCCGGAAAATCCTCATCGCCGAGCCAGTAAAGAACGGCTACCGGAATATCGGCGGTAATTGAAAAATGATAGGCGGCGTCGGCCATTGATAAGGGGGAGCCGCCCAGTTGGCCGCACCTGGTCTTGAAGCCTGTCAGATCGTTGTCAAATTGCTTACTGATAAGATCAGTGGGTATCAGGTGTGGACCCCTGAAAAAGGTTGGCCCCCCCGGAAGGTCTTTTTCCGAAACCCATTCCCCCAGTACCGCGATATCCTTTCCCCGCAGCAGATAATATATCGCAAAAAGATCGAGATATTCATGCGGCGCAGGGTTCTGCGCCGTCGAATGATCAATCCTTTCTCTATTAAGATTGATGAGATACTGCTCCCCCCATACGTTAAGGGCATACCGCTGCGTATCACTGTCATATCTGCATCTTCCATTTCTGCAAAGTAATTCCGGGTTGGCGCCGCTGAGTTCACGAAAATAACTTTTATCGATTATATCTATCATATACTCGTATATACCTTCGCCCAAAAAAAACCATGGTGGGGATGAGGATGAATTATTTACAGGAAGGTAGGACCAGATCGCTGCTGTCTACTGCTCTGGTGAAATCAGCTTTTCTTGCCCAGATAGGCTTCCTGAATTTTTTCAGATGCTAATAGTTCTGCGGAGGTTCCAGACAGGGCAATGTTACCGACGTCAAGGACGTAACCCCGATCAGCAAGTTTCAGTGCTGCCTTGGCATTTTGTTCGACCAGTAGAACCGTCAATCCTTTATTGGCAATAATCTTGATTTGTTCAAAGATTGTTTTTACCAGGATCGGAGCGAGGCCAAGGGATGGCTCATCCAGCAGAAGCATTTCCGGATCACACATCAGTGACCGACCAATAGCGAGCATTTGCTGTTCACCACCGGAAAGGGTTCCTGCCAGCTGCTTTCGGCGTTCGTTCAGACGGGGAAAGAGTTGATAAACCCATTTAAGAGTTTCCTTATTCATTTTGCTCTTTACAAATGCCCCCAGCATCAGGTTCTCTTCAACGGTCAGAATGCTGAAAACTCTTCGGCCTTCCGGAGATTGACTTATTCCCAATTTAACAATTTTATGCGCCGGAAGTTGGGTCAGCTCGTGACCTTTGAACTTGATCGAACCCGACTTCGCTTTGAGTAATTGGCTGATGGTGCGCATGGTGGTCGTTTTTCCGGCTCCGTTAGCGCCGAGAATCGTGACAATTTCGCCTTTGTGAACTTCAAGGGAAATCCCCTTGATCGCTGTAATACTGCCGTAGGAGACCTCGAGATCTTTTATTTCAAACAGCACATCGTTACTCATCGTCATCCTCACTTCCCAAATAAGCTTCAATAACCGCAGGGTTTTTTTGAATCTCTGCCGGCGTTCCTTCCGCAATCTTTTTACCAAAGTTAATAACGGTCAGATAATCGGTTACTTCCATCACCATATCCATATCGTGCTCAATCAGCAGCACCGTGACCCCTTGGTCGCGGATTTTGAAGATGGTCTCCAGCAAGGCAAAGGTTTCATTATCATTCAGTCCCGCTGCCGGTTCATCCAATATCAAAAGGGTTGGTTCCACTGCCATAGCGCGAGCCATTTCAACCCGACGCTGAATGCCGTAGGGGAGTGAGCCTGTCGGTGTCGCTGCAAAATCTCCCAGCTGGAAAAAATCAAGCTGTTCTTTTACTTTGTGCCAGTTATTCTGCTCATCGCGCCTGGAAGCCGGGGTATGCAAAATTCCGTGCCACAATTTTTGTTTACTCTTTATATGGCGGCCACTCATGATGTTCTCAGCTACTGACATCTGACTGAACAAGCGGATAGTCTGGAAGGTGCGGACAATGCCGCGATCAACAATCTGATAAGGGGTCAAGCCGCGGATTTCTTCGCCGCGCCAACTGACCGAACCTTCTTCAGATTTATAAATACCGGTGATGCAGTTAAAAACAGTGGTTTTCCCAGCACCATTCGGACCAATCACACCGTAGATCTGGCCCTCTTCAACCTTCATGCTGAGGTTATCCACGGCCGTCAGGCCACCGAATCGTTTAGTGACATTGGTCAGGATCAGCTCATTATGCGCCATGGTTCGATTCCTTGATCAAGAACTTGGGGATTTTTCCAAAAGTGGCGGGCCAGATACCGCGCGGACGCAGGATCATTGCCAGAATCATCGCAAAACCAAAGATGAAAAAGCGCCAGGTTGCAAATTCCCTGAATATTTCCGGAAGGACAAACATCACAAAAACACCAAGGAGAATCCCCGGAATCGATGACCCGCCAACCAGAACAATACTGAAGAAAAGAACCGATTGGATGAACTCAAAAGCCTCTGGACTAACGGCAGCATACTGGGTCGCAAAAACCGTTCCGGCGAGTCCGGCGATGCCGGCCCCCAGGGCGAATGCAAAAATTTTGTAAATCCGGGTATTGATGCCGATACTTTCGGCAGCTAGCTGGTCTTCACGCAAATAGTGCAAGGCGCGGCCAGCTTTACTTTTTTGCAGATTGCGTATAATTCCCAGAGTGAGGAGCAGTACCGCAAAGGCAAAGTAGTAAATTGATAGCTGGTCGGTGAGTCGTTTGCCAAACAGGCTTATAGAATCAAGGCCAAAGATGCCGTTAGGCCCGCCGGTTATCCCACCAAGGTTGTTTTGCACCACTTGCACAAAAACAATGTTGAATCCGATAGTGACGACCAGTAAATAGTCACCACGCAGGTGGACGATGGGGCCGGAGAGAAGAATCCCGAACAGTGCTGGAACGATGATGGCGACCGGAATCGTTGCCAGAATCGGCCAGCCGTATTGAGAGTTGAGAATTGCGGTAATGTAGGCACCCATGCCAAAAAACAATGCTTGCCCCATGTTGAACATTCCCGCTTTGCCAAGAATTATATCCTGCGACAGGGCAACAACGGTAAAGATTAAAAAGGTAATGGCAACCGCTTGCCAGCGGGAATTGAGCAGGTTTGGCAAAATTGCCATGGTGACAATGAAGGCCGGAAAGCCGAAACGTTCTAAGTTTTTCATCAGACTTTCTCCGCGACCCGCTCACCGAGAAGTCCGGTTGGACGGACAATCAGGATCAGGATTAAAAGGATGAAGGTAAAGGCATCAGCCCAGGTGCTGGAGACATAGCCGGCGATAAATGCCTGGAAAAGTCCGAGAAGCATGCCGCCGAGCATGGCACCGGGGATGTTGCCAATGCCGCCGAGAATTGCGGCAATGAAAGCATAGAGGCCATATTGCCAGCCCATATTGAAAGTGATGCCACGATAGTAAAGACCGATGAACAGGCCGCCAACAGCTCCTAAGGATGAACCGATAATAAAGATGAGGGCAATAACGCTATCAACGTTGATCCCCATAAGTCTGGCAGCGTCCTGATCAATGGCACTGGCCCGAATGGCGGCACCCATGCGGGTTTTTTCCACAAATAGGTAGAGTGAGACCATCAGGATCAGCGACAGGGCAAGAATGATAACCTGAATAAGGCTGATGACAACGCCGCCTAAATCCCAATATATTTGCGGTACCAATTCCGGAAAAATGCGCATTCGCGGACCCCAAATAAGCATGATACCGTTCTGGATGATGAGACTGGCGCCGAGTGCTGAGACCACCGCTGAAAGTCGAGGAGCCGAGCGCAGCGGTCGGTAAGCGAGACGCTCAAGTAAGATTCCGACGCAAGCCATCGCAATTGCAGATAAAAGAAAAATAGCAATAACCGCGAGCAAGGAAGTTGCCTGTCCCAGCACCTGGGTATAAATTGTCAGGCCGACGAATGCTGAGGCTGCCACCATGTCGCCATGTGCGAAGTTGATCAGCTTCATGACGCCGTAGACCATGGTGTACCCGAGCGCAACCAGGGCAAACATGCTGCCTATGGTCAGGCCGTTGGCTAACTGTTGCAGAAAAATATCCATAAAGCCTCTCCGGGGTTGGTGATCAAGCTGTCAATCAGAAGCGAGCGGAGGACTCTGATGTTCTCCGCTCGCGCCTGATTGGCAGTTTTTTGTCTGCTTGTTGACATTTTGAGACAAAAAAGGGCGAGAGAAAATCATCTCCCCCACCCTTTGAACGATTCAGGCAATCATTACTGAACGTACTCGTTTGCGTAGGTTCCGTCAGCCTGGATTTTTTTGACGACATAAGCACCGCCCTTGCGGTTGCCGTCTTTTGCGAAGGCGATCGGGCCGGTAATGCCAGGTAGTGGCTCGGTCATGCTCATCAGATATTCAGCAGCCTTCTTGGTGTCGAAGCTCTTATTCTGCTCCATGGCGTGAATGATGGCACGCATGCCATCGATGTTCATCAGGCCCCAGATGGAAGGTGGCATTTCACCATAAGTCTTCTGGTAATCAGCAATAAACGATTTTGCAATAGGATAGGGGAGCACGTCCGGTGATGGGACGTTGACGATAAAAGCCCCTTGAGCGGCAGAACCGGCCAGTTTGACAAAGTCCGGGTTGTCGTTAGCGTCACCACCGATAAAATCTGCCTTGATGCCAAGAGCTAGTTGCTGGGCGCGTAACAGACCACCGTCGGAGTAGTAGCCGGCGAAAAAGATGACATCAGGATTCTTTGACTTGATGTTGGTCAGAACTGGAGTGAAGTTTTGTGAATCGGCCTTGATCTTGTCGCGCGAAACGACGTTGCCACCCAGCTTCTTGACTGCATCTTGTGCGGCATTGGCCAGACCGTCAGCGTAGGTCGAGAAGTCAGACAGAATGACGATGCGCTGGTATTTCTTGACGTTGACCAAATAATTGGCGACAAATTCCGCTTCGGCGCTGTTCGGGAAGGAGTTGCGCAGGAAGGTCCAGTAGCCCTTCTCGGTCAAGCTGTCGGCGGTGCCGTCCGAGGTCTGCAGCACGCCGGCGTCGAAGTAGGTTTTTTGGGCGGCTTCGGCGGCGGTCGAGGTATAGGAGCCGATAACCATGGCAACACCTTTGTTGACCAGATCTTTGGCACAGATGGCAGCAGCCATGGCGGTACCCTGGTCGTCGCAGACGATCACTTCGATCTGTTTGCCCATGACGCCACCGGTGGAATTGATTTGTGAAGCCAATAAGCGTACCCCGTTTTCGATGCCTTGTCCTTCATTAGCATAGCTGCCGGTAATAGGTGCTTGAACACCAACTTTAAGAGTGTCAGCCCATGAGAGGCCTGCCATCAGGGCGACGGCACTGAGAGTGAGTAAAATGTTGCGGAATGTTTTTTTCATGTGTTCCTCCTCGTGGAATAGTTGAAAACGATGGTATATGAAAGACTACCTCTCCGTTCTTGGATGGGTCAATAAAATTGCCCAGTCGAGAAACGGTACCTCATCAAATTAGCAGAAAATATTGTTCAAAGCTTGTTGATATCGAGCATTTGTTTGTTAAAGGGTGTTGCACACTATACACTTTTACCATGCAATATCAAATTGTTACAAAATTGTCTGATTATGTCTGGGCCTTTTCTAACATTTTTATTGCCTGCAAAGCGGATGCAATCAGTATAAGTTAACATTGTATACAATGAATGTGTACAGTATTTTTACTTCCACGGCAATAATGTTTCTACAATTTTTTAAGTAAAGCGTTTGGTATGAAATACATACATTAATACTATCGGCCTGGTATACAAATCGTTGTTCATTATGCTCTATCCTTATTTATAATAGAAACTTCAACATAAGAATTTAATTAAATTGTATAGCATTCTTGATGTTTCCCATTAACGGCGGTATCTTGAAAGTATTGTCTGGAATATGCACGTCGCAGGATTCGAGTATCTCTTCATTCGATAACTCTGGAGATTTAGCATGGAAATATCCGTGATCACCAAGGACATGATTATTGTCTTCTGTCTGCTCGGTCTGGCAATTTTTTTATTTGTTACCGATCTTCTGCGGGTAGATCTCGTCGGTTTGCTGATGATGGTCCTGCTGCCTTTAACCGGCGTTCTGACCGCGGAACAGGCGATTGCCGGGCTGAGTTCCAATGCCGTGGTGTCCATAATCGCGGTGATGATAATTGGCGCCGGTCTGAATAAAACCGGGGTAATGAACATGGTAGCCGGGCAGATCATTAAAGTTGTCGGTCGCAGCGAAACCCGGATCATGGCGGTTATCTCGCTGACTGTCGCTTTAATTTCCAGCTTCATGCAAAATATCGGCGCAGCGGCCCTGTTTATGCCGGCAACCATGCGGATCAGCCGGCAGCTCAATTTTTCTGCCGCCAAAATTCTTATGCCCATGGGTTTTTGCGCGATTATCGGCGGTTGTCTTACTCTGGTTGGTTCAAGCCCGCTGATCATGCTTAACGATTTGATGCAGGGCTGGTGGCAGAATAATCCAGAGGCAAGCGCCGCCCACCCTTTTACCCCATACGGACTCTTCACGGTGACGCCTATCGGCATTGCCCTGCTCAGTGCCGCGATACTCTATTTTGCTCTCTTTGGTAAAAAAATCCTTCCGGTAGGAATCTGCTGTCTCGAGGATGATGGCTGCATGGACCGCCGGTTACAGGAGATCTATGGCGATGAGGTGGGTCGCAGTTATGAGCTGGCGGTCCCCGCCTATTATCCAAGCCAAAGTTTAGGTGAGCTGCAGATTCGTCCCCGATACCATATAACCGTGGTTGGGATAGCCAAAAATGACGGCTACCAGAAAGAGTTTGCGCCCACCAAAGACTCGGTGATCGAGGCGGGAGACTCTTTATGGGTCATGAGCAGCGAGAAAAATATCCAGCGTCTGGTCGAAGAACAAGGCTGGCTGGTGAAACCGGAACATGACGTCTTTGCCGACGAAAATTTTCCCGATGAATCGGGGGTGGTTGAAGGCGTTGTCATTCCGCACTCCAATCTCAGTCAGCACACCATGGAGGAGCTGCAGTTTCGCCGGCTGTTTCAGATCAACCCTCTGGCTATTGTGCGTGGCGATGAAATTATCATGGAAGCAATCAATGTGACCAAACTGCAGCAGGGAGACACCATCTTGATGCAGGGGCGCTGGCGGCAGTTTCGTCTGTTGGTCGGTCAGATGGGCATTGCCTTGATCGACGATATAAAAGGGGAAGAACTCAAACCCGAACGAACTCGGTGTGCTGTTTTTTTTCTTATCCTGGCCTTGACTCTGGCTCTGGTTTTTGAGGTAAAACTGTCTATTGCCCTTCTTACCGGAGCATTGGGAATGATTTTGACCCGCATCATTCCGGCGGATCGAGCCTATGAAGCGGTAGACTGGCGGACGGTCTTTCTTCTTTCCGGCCTTATTCCGCTCGGTACTGCCTTTGAGATAACCGGAACGGCGGCCTATATCGCTGAAAAAGTGCTTGCCGCAGTCGGCAATCCCAGTCCGTTGCTGCTGATGCTGGTGATTTCTCTGCTGACCTCATTTTTTTCCCTGGTTGCCTCCAATGTGGGGGCGACGGTATTGATGGTTCCTCTCGCCATGAATATGGCTTTTGCAATCGGCTCCGATCCTCTGGTCGCCGCCTTGGTTGTCGCCGTTTCCGCATCGAACACCTTTATCCTGCCGACCCACCAGGTGAACGCGCTGATCATGCGACCAGGAGGCTACCGTACCAAGGACTATATGCGGGCCGGGCTGGGCATGACCCTGTTGTACACCGTAGTGCTGATGCTGTGTCTCAAATTTGTCTTTGCTGTTTAAGAGGGGAATAGAATGGCGTTGTCTTAACGTGAGGGCATGAATATGACAGAAAAATCGGATCAGGTACTCGACAGCCTCTACCAACAATTTCTTGAATATTATGATGAATTTTTATTAATCGCCGAGCGCGCCCCGGAACTGTTTATCGCCGGTAAGTTGGATAATCGCCTGCAGGATGACTTATTGCGGGTCCAGCTCTATCGCCTGTCAACCGATAAGAGCGTGAGCTTCGCCGGAAAAATTCTTGATGAGTTCTTATATGATCTGAGGAGTTGGGAGCTCTTACGGCAGAAATTCAAGATTACCTATAACAATGAGCTGGCCACCACCTATTTTACCTCTGTTATGCGAAAAGTTTTCGCAGCCAAAGGAATATCCATCGAGTTTGCAGATGACGGTATACAACATAAGCAGATAGCCTCAGAGGCGATAATTACCCATTATTCCTTGGAGGAACGAGCCCGGCTGGGCAAAACTATCCAGGCGGCACTAGGTGATTCGGTTTTTGCGGATTCGTTTTCGGTAAAAATCTCCGAAGATGCTGATGTCCTGACCGAAGTTATTGATGAACAATTAGTCGGAAAAGACAATCTGCGCTCTCTTGAAGTGCTGCAGCCTCCCTTTTTTAGGGGAAGAGGAGCGTATTTAGTCGGACAAATACGGACAATTAATGAAATTATCCCAATAGTTATAAGCTGTGTGTCGACTGCTGAAGGGATAACGATTGATGCCGCCTTGGTTGGCTACCAAGCCACCAGGAGTTTTCTTTTTTCGTCAACACGCGCAGCCTTTACTGTCTCGACAAGATATTACCCGGAGCTGTACAGCTTTCTACAACGCTTATTTCCCGGAGAAAATTCTGCCTACATCCTCGACATAATAGGTTTCAGTCACCCGGCAAAAATAACTCTTCTGCAACAGTTGAGAAAAGCTTTGCAGCAAGGGGAGCAATGCCGATACCTTGGAGTCGGTCCGGTTGACTTTGTGTTTGGACTCAAAGGTTTTCCACTGGTCTTTAAAGTATTACGGCGAAATTTGCCTGACCGGCAAAGTATTATCGATAATTTTCAAAAGGTTCATACGATTGATCGTCTGGGACAAATTCTTGACTCTCTTGATTACCGAAACCTGACATTTCCACGAAATCAGTTTTCTGATGAGCTCATTGATAAATTAGCCAATGAGCAACCGGAAGATGTGCTTATCACTGCTGATCAAATCTCTATCAAGAGAGTTTATGCCACTCGCCGGATTATTCCCATTGATGAATATATTCTTTCCGCCGATAAGCAGCAGGCTCGGCAAATCCTCTTGAGTGTCGGCTGGAATATCAAGCATCTGGCGGCCATGGGTTTTCTACCGAAGTCGCTGGGTCTAGAGCATTTCGGACTCACCTCATGGGGCCGGGTTGTCTATCTAAACAATGCATCTCTTATCGATATCCGCTCTTTTCGCTTTGCCGGCCGGCAGGAACCCGCGTTGGGAATTAAAGAATATACTGTCGATCCGGCGGTCTTTGAACAGGATCTACAAATTCCCCTACCGTATAAGGATGTGTTTCGGGCAATACACGGCGATCTTTTTTCGGTGGATTTCTGGGAGGACATAAAAGCAAAAGTTTGTCTTGGCCGGTATCCTCGTTCTTTTCCCTATCCTTCACGCTATCGACTGAAATCCCGAAAATTTCGTTGTTCCGTCCTGGAAGAACTGCAGCGTATGAGTGATACGGCTGATGCCGGACAGCTGCATCTGGTTTTGGATAATCTGGCCGTCGTCGACGTAGAGCTTGCAGGCCTCAGTTTTTTACGCTTGGAGGTTCCTCGTCCGAGTGCACGAGTGCTGGTCGTTGAACCCATTGGTCCAGAGATTATCGCGCAGTTGCACCATCGATTCCAGGATGTGACTTTTGACATCATGCAATCAGATTCGGAAGTCGTCGAGAGCGCCGGGCAATGGACTCCCGGTATTCATGGTAAGCTCAATGCCCTGGTGCAGGTGCGACGATATGATTATGTAATAGGTTATGTCAACGAGACCTTCGGTGAACATTTTTTCCGGCTGGCCAGGCTGAAAGGATTCTTGCTCTTATCAACAGGCACGCATAACATCGATCTCCAGGCAGCAACCCGTTTTCATACTGTTGTCACCAACGCTCCCGGCCCAACGACAACGACTGTTGCCGAGCAAAATATAGCTTTGTTGCTGGACGCCCTGTACTGTCATGCTGTTCGTTATGGGCAAGGGGAGGAGGGGCTTGTCAAAGCGGCACAGACCAGGAAGGCCAATTCATTAGCAATCGCCCGGCTCATGTGGTTTTCGCTGTTGCAGAAGGCCTTAAAACTTGATGCAATGTTTACCTTCGGCGCAAGCGAGAGGTATGTCCGCACCGGGGTCGGCGAGCAGGCCACCGTTTACCACGATCAAATAGGCCAGAACAAAGAAGCTGGTATTACCCGAAGTATTGGCGTTATCGGCTTAAATGCCATAGGCCTGCATCTCATTGAATTTTCCATCGCCCATGAAGCTGCGGTTATCTATCTCCTCGATAGTGAATACCGAGATCTTCCTGTACAGAGCAAAGAACGTCTCGCGCAACTAGTCTTGATTAAAAAACAAATTTCCCCGACAAATGAACTTTCGATCAGAGTGGTTCCCGTAAGCCCTGCAGAACTAAGTGATTGGGCGAATTATATATTTATTGCTGAAACGAATGCCGGCAGGAGCTGCACGATTTCCCCCCAGGTGGGTAAAATTTATATTGATATCGAAGATATTTCGGTTCGCAACGCAGTCGATTCATATCGCTCGTCCACCGGCCAACTCACCCTGGGTATTCAAGGATTGGGACGAATCGGCGAGGCTGTCGCGCAAAGGGCGATTACCCTGGGAATGAGCATTCTCATTTACCAGCGAGACCCGGACCGGCCGAAATATCAAACGAAACTGGCAAACCTGAAAAAACTGTCAGTCCATAATCAGCAGTGGCTCGGCGAAGCGCTTACTGTTGAATATGCGACAGACAAAAATACGTTCTTCACAAGAAGCAATATCATCACCACCCTGGCGGCAACCACGGGCAAGACCCAAGGGTGGGTGGATGAAAAAGGCCTGGAACTGTTTGCCGGCGATACGTCAAGCCCTGTGCGGATAATTATCAGTGCCGGAAAAGGGCTTGTCGATGAAGCTGCATTGCTGCAATTTTTGCAGGATAATCGTGATGTCGAGGCAAGACTGGATATTCTGGTCGATGAACACGAAGGGGGGGCTTATCGCAAACTGGTCGATGATGCCGGCCTGCCGCTCACCAACATTAAAGTTACCGGGCATACCGCCGCTGCGGTTCGAGAGGTCCGACAGTTAAAAATTTTTAAAGCTCTCGATAACTTGCGAGACTTGATCGACGGCAGGATTCCATCCAATATAGTCAACCACCCGGTGTCGAAAGGAAAAACTGCGGCTAGGCAAAATATTGTCGAAATCGAGACACTCTGGTTTAATCGGCTCAGTGCGTCTTCACCAAGGGCTAAAGTGCTGGTCATCGAGCCTTTACCCCCGGAGATTGTCGTTTACCTCCAGCAGGAGTTCAGCGATGTCTCCTTTGATATCCTGCTTACCGAGTCGGAATTAATAGAAGAAGACAGCGGCTTCGCTCCAGGCATAAACCGCCGGTTGAATGCTATTGTGGCAAGTCAGGGTTATGATTATTGCCTGGGATATTGCAATGCCAGCTTTGATGCATCGTTTTTTAGACAGGCCCGGTTAAAGGGCCTTATTCTTTTTGCCACAGCCACGCATCATATTGATTTAGCAACGGCTAGCCAATTGGGAACGACGGTTACCAACTCACCAGGGTATACGACGGTCGCGGTCACCGAACAGAATCTGGGTATGGCTTTGGATGCGCTTTATGGACGGTATCTTCAGGATCATTCTTCTCCAGGGGCAATCGCTCTGCATCAAATTGATATTTCTGCTGGAGATCGTGCCGGAACAGTTGCCCAAATAATGTGGTTTATCCTGCTGCGACGGGCCTTGCGACTGGATGTCATGTATACGTTCGGCTCAGGAGATAAATATGTCCGCACCGGGGTGGGCCGGGAGGCAACGGTTTATCATGACCAGTTGGGCCAGTACCACGAGGCGGGCATTTGCAACAGCATTGGCATTATTGGCTTAGATGAGGTAGGGGTAATACTTATGGAATTGGCAATGGCCTATGAGATATCGACCATTCTTGTTCTCGAAGAGGAATACACCCGCCTGTCCAGGCAACAGAGGTCTCGAGTCAATGAGCTGGTGAAACTTATACCCAAGGTTTCAAAAACCAAACCCTTGTCCATCCAGATAAAACCGGTTGCCAGTGATGAGTTGCTCCACACTGCAACGTATACCATCAAAACCCCTGCGGCGTATAAAAATGGATTATTAAAGGATATAAAAACCAAGAGTTCGATAAACGTTCTTGCCGACAAGATATATGTCCATGATTTGGCCATATTTGATCGTTCCCCGATCGGATCAACCTTCGGCGTGCAGGGTCTGGGCCGGATCGGTGAGGCCGTCGTGCAACGGGCACTGGCTCTGGGGGCGAATGTCATCATCTGTCAAAGAGACCCGGAGCGAGTTCAATATCAACAAAAACTGCTGCGCCTGCGGCTCCTGGCGCAGAACCGGGCAAAGGTTTACGGCAAAAAGATCGATGTGACCTATGTCGAGAAAGAGGAACTGTTTGCCGCTAGCAACATAGTCACGACATTAGCGTCTACGACCGCACAAACCAGGTATTGGGTCGACCGTCAGGCCTTGGATATGCTCGGCAGTAAGGCTTTTGGGCCGGTCAGGGTTCTGGTCAATGCCGGGAAGGGACTGGTAAATGAAGCAGACCTCGCACCGTATTTAATAGAACATCAAGACGTGGAAGTACGCCTCGATGTTTTGACCGATGAACAAAAAGGCAAAGCAGGCGAGCGGTTTATGGATGCAGACGGCAGGCCGCTTGCCAATCTCAAGATTGCCGGACATACCGCCGCCGCGGTCATCGAACTGCGTCGTCTTAAAATTTTCAATGCACTCAATAACCTGCGACTCCATATGGATGGTCAAAGACCCAACAATATCCTGAATCCGGATACCGTTGTAAAACCGTGATTTTGAAAATTGCTCCTGCGATGGTACTGATGAACCGTTTTTACGACACCATCAACGCTTGACGTCCTTACTCACAATACATACCCTGACTAAAAATCAACTCAACAAGGAGGGGGCATGTCACAATCAAATACCAAACGGCTGTTGTTTCCAATTGAAATTGTCGAGAAGTATCCGGATATCCTCAACGATGAGGCACTTATCACTCTTGATAAACTGGCGGTCCTCAACGGTGAGCGTATCGCCCTTATGGAAAAGCGGAGCAGCAGACGAAAGCAAAGATTTGCCGAGCATGAGCGGATCACTTTTTTAAAGAGTGATGCGATCATCGGCGGCAGCACTACTTCCGTGGCTGATGCCAGGGCAGGAAAGTTCAGCGGTCCGAAAATTCCCCAGGATTTACAAAGACAATGGATTCAAGGCACCGGTCCGGCCGCAAAACCGGAGGCACCGCTTGAAAGCAGCATACGCAATGTCGCCTACGCCCTTCTTTCCGGCGCCGATGGCTGGATGTTCGACGGGGAAGATGCCCTGGGGCAGATCAACACCATGTCTTTAGATAATCTGCGCAACCTTAAACTTGCCTATAGCAAGGATCCGATATTCCTTGAAGTTGCCGAGAAAGTGGCCCAGGATATGAATAGGTGGGGGGATTCCTTTTTGGGGCGACCAATAATCAAAAATTGGCTGGAACAACTTAACTTCACGACCAGAATATTCCGGCCTCGAGGACTTCATCTCGATGACCGGCATTTCCGCGATGCTGATGGTCGGGGACTTTCGGCTTCCATTGTCGATACCACCCTTTATCTGTGCAACACCCATAAGGACCTGCGCAACAGTGGTTTCTCCCTGGTGTTGTACCTGCCCAAAATCCAGACTGCCGAGGAAGCAGTGTTGTGGAAAAAAATATTGGATACCCTCGAATCGGCTTTAGGATTGCCGCAAAATTCAATTCTTGTCTATGTTCTTCTTGAGCAGGTTGAGGCCACCTTTCAGATTATGGAGATCCGGGCCGCCCTGGGCGCTCATTTTGTCGGTTTTAACACCGGGCGATGGGATTATATCAACAGCGTGGCCGATGCCATGGCCTGGGACCAAAATTTTATTAATCCCAACATTGAAGAAATCGGCATGACCTATGGCTATATGCGGATGTATGAAGACCGGGTCCGCCGCTGTGTCAACACCCCTGATGAAAATGGAAGATGCGCCTTGTTTCAGGGCGGCATGGAACCCAATATTCCGGTTGGGTCGAAAAAAGGTGTAGAGACCGGGATGAAAAATGCCGTCGCGGGTGCCGAACGGGAACAAAAGGCCGGTGCCAGCGGAAAGTGGGTCGCCCATTGGAAGATGGTCCATATCGTTCGGCCGGTCTGGGAAAAAGTCGGCAACAATAACCAGCTTGGCCGATCTTTCCCAGCACTCGGTTATGAGCAGGAAGATGCCGACAATCTCTTTTTATTAGAAGAGGCTCCCCGAACTATCCGCGGAGCAAGGAATTTGCTCAGTGTTGCCCTGCAATACGGCAATGCCTTTTCTCAAGGGTTCCAGGCGGCGGCTTTAAAGCCCGGCGACTTTTTTGGCAACGACGATATCCTCTATCTCATGGAAGATATGGCAACCGGTGAGATCCGTCTGAGCATCCTCTGGGAATGGGTTCATAAACGTGCCTTGCTTACTGAAGATGACTCTGAAACAGGCTGCAGAAAAGGTGAAGTTTTTACCAAAGCTCTATTCGCACGCCTGCTGGAGGAAGAATATCATAAACTTCTCAAGGCTGATAATCGCGATGTCCACGAAAAATCGAAAACTACTACTCTGCCGATCGTCTATGAACTGGTCCAGAGATATATCGACGAAGAGGTGAAAATCCCCTGGTATATCGATTTGCTGAATATTAATTTAAACAATCACGATGTGGCTGAAGGCAAACGGCGAATTGACGCCTATATCGAAAAATTTAGCAAAACCGGGCAGCGAATTACCGAAAATCTGGACTTTGCTCAATAATGAAGGAGAAAAACATGTTGGAAAAGCACATCACTGAATTACAGAAATATTTCTCCGGATCCCGGTTTGACGGAATCCAGCGGCTCTATTCAGCGCGGCAGGTGGCAGAACAGCAGGGAACAATTGCCAACGATTATACGGTGGCGCGCGAGGCGGCTCAGGGATTTTTCAGGCTGTTGAGGGAAAAATTCGTAAACCATACATCCATTACCACCTTTGGTCCCTATTCACCCGGTCAGGCTGTAACCATAAAAAGAGCGGGCATCGAAGGGATCTATCTCGGTGGATGGGCAACATCGGCGAAAGGTTCGATCAATGAAGACCCCGGCGCGGATTTAGCCTCGTATCCCTTAAGTCAGGTTCCCGACGAGGCGGCATCCATCGTCCGAGCGCTGCTTACCGCCGATCGTAACCAGAAATTCTTTCGCTCTCGCATGAGTAAGGAACAACGCAAGAAAGCCCAGGAAATTGACTTTAGTCCCTATATTATTGCCGATGCCGATACCGGGCATGGGGGTGATGCCCATGTGCGTAACCTGATTCGACGTTTTGTCGAGGTCGGCGTCCCCGGTTACCATATCGAAGATCAACGCCCGGGCACCAAGAAATGCGGCCATCAGGGCGGCAAGGTCCTGGTTCCTGTCGACGAACAGATAAAGCGCCTGAACACCGCCCGTTTTCAACTCGATATTATGCAGGTTGCCGGCATTATCGTGGCAAGAACCGATGCCGAAGCGGCCACCCTGCTTGAGAGTAATAACGACAGCAGGGACCACGCTTTCATCCTGGGGGCGACTAACATCAATGTGCCGCTGTATAAATTCTGTAGCCTTGCAGTGCAGCGCCTGTTCAACCAGGCCGGACACAAGGAGGTTCTTGGTCATCTGCTCTACGATCTGGCCGAAGAACAGTATGAACTGGCCGTCAATTGGTTTAAATCGGCTGACATCTACGAAAAAATACAGACGATCATTGCCAGGAAAGTTTCCGTCGATGGGCTGGAACTCGAGCATATGCTCGATGAGGCCATAACCATTGTGGTGCAGGCCTGGGAGAGCGATGCCGGGATCAAGACCTTCCCGCAGGCTGTTGCCGAGCGGATTCAACTGCTGCAGGAGGACGGCCAGGATACGGCAATGAGTGTCGAAGAATGGCTGGGCTATGCGAAAAAGGTGTCGCATTATATGGCCAGACAGAAGGCGAAGGAGATTGGCGCAAATATCTCCTGGGACTGGAACCGCCCAAGAACAACCGAAGGTTTCTTCCAGATTCGTGGCGGCATCGATTACGCCATTGCCAAATCCCTGGCGGTAGCACCCTATGCTGATCTTATCTGGATGGAAACCAAAACCGCCAATTTAAAAGAGGCCACCGAATTTGCCGAGGCTATCCATGCCGTCTATCCGGAAAAAATGCTGGCCTATAACCTCTCCCCGTCATTTAACTGGGATACCACCGGAATGACTGATGAAGAGATGCGGCAGTTCCCCAGCGATATCGGCAAACTTGGCTATGTTTTCAACTTTATCACCTACGGTGGCCATCAGGCGGACGGGGTCGCCGGCGAAGAACTGGCAACCGCCCTGAAGCAGGATGGGATGCTCGCTCTGGCACGCCTGCAGCGTAAACTTCGTCTGATTGAATCGCCGTACACTACGCCGCAGACCTTAGTTGGTGGCCCAAGACTCGATGGGGCGCTTTCGGCATGTTCCGGGCGGACGGCCACGACCAAGGCAATGGGCAAGGGTTCCACTCAATTTCAACATCTTATCCACACTGAACCGCCGATCTCCCTGCTGGAAGGATGGCTGGCCAAGTGGGGTAAGCATAACAAAGTTGATCTGTCTCTTTCGGCGCGTCTCAGACCACAGAGTCAGGGCTCAGAAATCCTCGAGCTCAGTGTGCTTGACAGTGGCAAGAACCAGGTAGCAGCGGTAGTTTTTACGGTAATGTGTGATCGTGAAGATAAGGTGTTTCTCTTTGTCCGTAATCAGATTATTCATGATATCGGCCTGAGAAGAAAGAGGCTTATGACCATATTGCAGTTATTCCTGATTCACCGGTATAAAGCGGACATCATGCAGTATATGACCCCGACCGAGGATAATCGGCAACAAACGGCTGGCATGAAGCGGCATGGATTCTTTGCCGATGCCATCGAAGAAATCGGCGATATCATCGTTGCCCATGTCAACAAAGAGGTTGTTGCCAAAACGGTGAGTGGTGACGGCCAGGGCATAGATAAACTCATTGATCAGAAGTGATGGTTCGGCCATAACGGCACCTACTTTCAACTCTAAAGGATCGATTTATTTTTGCAGCAAAGTCGAACATCATCCCATGGCAATGAGTTTGTGTAATGCGATTACAGCAAAAACCCTTATGCCCAATATACAGGAGGATAACGGTGGTGTTATATCAACTGGATGGAAGAAAGGTGCAGCTGCCTGAAATTTTTTTTATTGCCGGCAATGCCTCGGTAATCGGCAATGTAGCTCTCGGTAATGATGTGAGTATCTGGTTTAATGCGGTAATCCGTGGCGACTCAGAGTTGATAGCTATTGGCGGAGATTGCAATATTCAGGATGGTGCTGTCCTGCATACCGACCCAGGTTATCCGATGACTTTGGGCAAGGGCGTCACCGTTGGCCACAAGGCGATGCTCCATGGCTGCACAGTGGGAGATTATAGTTTGATCGGCATAAATGCCGTGGTGTTAAATGGTGCAAGAATCGGCAGCCACTGCGTTATCGGTGCCAATGCACTGGTGACAGAGAATATGGAAATCCCAGATGGCACACTGGTAATTGGTTCGCCTGCAAAGATTAAGCGTACTTTGAGTGATACGCAACAACAGGCGCTGGAATTACAGGCCCAACACTATGTGGAAAATGGCCGTCGTTTTAAAAAGGGTTTAATCGAAGACAATAGAAGTTAATCGAGAATCTGGCTTAAAAAGAGTTTGGTCCGCTCATGCTGCGGATTGTTGAAAAAATCTTCCGGATTGTTTTGCTCCAGTATCTCGCCGCCATCCATAAAGAGGACGCGATGGGCGACGCTCTTAGCAAAGCCCATCTCATGACTGACGACGATCATCGTCATCCCGTCTCTGGCCAGACTGATCATAACATCGAGCACCTCTTTGACCATTTCCGGATCCAGCGCCGAGGTTGGCTCGTCAAAGAGCATGGCGTTGGGTTTCATGCACAGGCTGCGGGCGATGGCGACACGCTGCTGCTGTCCTCCTGACAGCTGGCCGGGAAACTTCTGCGCCTGTTCGGCAATCCGTACCTTTTCGAGGTAGTACATGGCCGTTTCCTGCGCTTCTTTTTTGGGTGTTTTTCTGACCCAGATCGGACCCAGCGTCAAGTTCTCTATAATGGTCAGATGGGGAAATAAATTGAAATGCTGAAAAACCATGCCGACCTCGGTGCGGATCTTTTCAATGTTTTTCAAATCATTGGTCAACTCGATCCCATCGACGATGATCTTTCCCCGCTGGTGCTCTTCAAGTCGGTTGATGCAGCGGATCAGTGTCGATTTGCCGGACCCCGATGGACCGCAGATGACAATCCGTTCCCCTTTTTTGACCGACAGGTTGATATCTTTTAAGACGTGAAAATCCCCATACCACTTGTGCATGTTTTCAATGATGATGATCGGCTCGTCTTCTGTCGTATTTTCCTGGTGTGTAGTGTTCATTGGTTCTCTGGTTATCTTTTTCGGTTCCTGGCCAAAATTGACCGAGCAGCAAGTATTACAGGCTGGTATCGAGTTCTTTTTCCAGCCGTCTGCTGTAGTTGGACATGGCAAAGCAGCAGACAAAATAAATAAGCGCCACAAAAATATAGGCTTCGGCAGAAAATCCCATCCATTTCGGATCGGAAAGCGTCGTCTGCGTCGTTTTCAGCAGATCATACAGGGCGATGATGACCACCAGCGAGGTATCTTTAAAGGCGGAGATCAGGATACTGACCGAAGGCGGGATGACGATTTTCAACGCCTGGGGCAAAATAATCAGCCGCATGGTCTGAAAGTAGTTTAGACCAAGGGAATCCGCCGCCTCATACTGGCCTTTGCCGACGCCCTGCAGACCGCCGCGAACCACTTCGGCGATATAGGCGGCGGTAAAGAGGATGATTGCTATCTGGGCGCGCAGAATCTTGTTGATGATCAGCCCTTCGGGCAGAAAGAGCGGAAAGACCACCGATGACATGAACAGCAGGCTGATCAGCGGAACGCCACGGATAAGTTCAATATACACCACGCAAAACGACTTTATGATCGGCATCTGCGATTGGCGGCCGAGAGCCAGCAGGATGCCGATCGGATAGGCGGCAGTCAAGCCGAAGACCGCCAGCAGCAGGGTTAAAGGAAGGCCGCCCCACAGGTTGCTTTCGACCGGTTGGAAACCAAAAATCCCTCCTCTGAGCAGTACGCCCATGACAAAGAGGCCGATCATCCAGGCGATAAACAGCGATGCCCGCCAATGGATGCGGTCCTGGCTGTAGAACAACAGGGCAATCAAAATACCCATGGCCAGCAAGGGGCGCCATTGCAGATCATGGGGATAAAAGCCGAAAATGATAAAACGGATATTGGCGGTGACAACCGACCAGCAGGCCCCCGCACCGGCCTGGCACTGATCGCCGGCGGGCGACCAGTGGCTGTTGATAAAAGCCCAGTTGATCAGCGGTGGGACCGACAACCAGAGCAGATAGAGGACCAGCAGGGTCAGAATGGAATTGAACCAGCCGTTAAACAGGTTGGCCTTCATCCAGCCGATAATTCCTATTTCGGTCAATGGCGGTCGTAAATTCTCGGCTGCCGGTGGTGGGGGAATGTTATCCATAGCCATGTCTATCTTTCCACAAGGGCAATTCTTTTATTATACCAATTCATGAAGGCTGAGGTCGACAGACTGAAAATCAGATAGACCATCATGATCATCGCTACGCCTTCGATCGCCTGGCCGGTCTGGTTGATGGTGGTTCCCGCAACAGAAACAAAGTCCGGATAGCCGATGGCTACCGCCAGCGAGCTGTTTTTGATCAAGTTGAGCATCTGGCTGGTCAACGGCGGCACGATCACACGCAGGGCCTGGGGCAGGATAACCAGGTTCAGCACCTGCCCCGGTTTAAGGCCTATCGATTTAGCAGCCTCAGTCTGTCCTTTGGTTACCGACTGGATGCCTGCTCTAACGACCTCGGCGACAAAGGCGGCGGTATAGAGCACCAGGCCGAGCAGCAGGGCAGTGAATTCCGGACTGACGTTTATCCCGCCTTTGAAATTGAAGCCGGCCAGCTCCGGTACGTTCATCTGCGTCGGTGCACCGGCCAGCATCCAGGTCATAAGAGGCAGGCCGATCAATATGGCTGCGGCAACCCTGATGAGTGGGAAAATTCGTCCGGTTGCGGCCTGCCGTCTGGCCGCCCATTTTCTTATAAAAAAGACAATGATACCGGCGACAATAAAAGCGATAAAGGCGTATTTATATGCTTCATGCCAGTAAGGAACACCGAAGACCAATCCCCTGTTGCATAAAAAAATACCTGGAATGGGATTCAATGCCTGCCGAGGCGAGGGCAGGATTTCATAAAAAAAGGCATACCAGAAAAAGAGCTGCAACAGGATGGGAATATCCTGAAATACTTCGATATAGATAGCCGATAGTTTGGCCACCAGCCAGTTCGAGGACAGTCTGGCAATACCTAAGAAGGTGCCGAGAATGACCGTCAGGGTGACGCCGATAAAGGAGACCAGCAGGGTATTGCAAAATCCGACCAGCAGGGCACGGCCATAAGAGTCAGCCGCTGAATAAGGAAAGAGACTTTCGCCGATTTCAAAGCTCGCTTCCCGGTCGAGAAAACTAAACCCGGTGGAAATGGATTGCCTCTCCAGGTTAACCAGGGTGTTATGCACCAGATAGTAACTCAGCAGTCCGACGCCGGCCACGGTGAGAATCTGGTATAAAATAGCCAGCTTGGCCGGATCGCGGAGGAAGGGAATTTTTTCTGATGCTGACGTGCTCATATCCACCTGAGAAGCTGCCCGGAAAGCGTTCCGGGCAGCTCTATTTGAATGCCATAATTACTGATCGCTATTTTGCGGCTCTGTGTACGGACTCAGGAAAAAGCTAGATATCCGAGGCGCAGTGTCTGGTGTGGCGATTTGGTAGTACCTGTAGTACAGCAAAATGCCGCATCAGACCTGCAACGAAGGAGATCAGGCCTTTTGCGAGTCCATCTTATTTAAACGGAGGCGAATACATCAATCCGCCGTTGGTCCATAAGGCGTTCAGTCCGCGCTCGAGCATCAGCGGGGTGTCGACGCCGACATTTCTCTCAAAGATTTCGCCGTAGTTGCCAACCTGCTTGATAATATTATAGGCCCATTTTTCATCCAGACCAAGGGCCTTGCCGTTGCCGGGAGTGACGCCTAGAAAACGCTGGATTCTCGGATCGGTGCTGGTCATCATTTCGTCGATATTTTTTGAGGTGATGCCCAGTTCTTCGGCTTCAATCATGGCCAGAACCGAATAGTTGACGATATCCATCCACTGGTCATCGCCATGGCGAACCGCTGGGGCCAGAGGCTCTTTAGAAATAATCTGGGGCAGGATCATATAGTCGCCGGGGGTGGGGGCAACGGCGCGGATGCCTGCGAGCTGTGAGGCATCGGAGGTTAAACAGTCACAGCGGCCGGCAAAAAAAGCCTTGGATAGTTCTGCCGTATTCTCAATGACAACCGGCTTCATGGACATTTTATTGACTCGGAAATAGTCCGCCACATTCTGTTCGGTAGTGGTGCCTGGAAGGACACAGACGGTTGCGCCATCTAATTCTTTGGCACTTTTAACGCCGAGTTTTTTGGGGATCAAAAAACCCTGGCCGTCATAATAATTGACCTGGACAAAGTTTAAGCCGAGATCGGTGTCGCGAGACAGTGTTTTGGTGGCGTTGCGGGTAAGGACATCGATTTCACCGGATTGCAGGGCGGTAAAACGGGTCTTGGCGGTGAGCGGAGTAAATTTAATCTTATCGGCATCACCAAAGACCGCGGCGGCGATTGCTCGGGCCGTATCGACATCAAGCCCTTTCCACACGCCTTTTTCGTCAGGTTTACCAAAGCCGAAAAGATCGCCATTGACGCCGGTCTGGACAAAGCCCTTAGCCTTGACATCGGCCAGGGTGCCGGCCATAGCAACACCTGTAGTCAGGCAAAATGCCGCAATCACAGCTGGAACAACTCGTTTCAGATCTCGCATAGAATTTGTCTCCTTGTGAAAATTATTGCGTTACGGTTCCAGGACTTGAAAAACAGCAAATTGTATCTGTTTATGGTCCGGAAACATTGAAGATAACAGTATAAACGAAATTTATGAATATGGCCACAAAAGCTTAAGTTTCAACTGCAAAACTTTGTCTGGAATTAATTCTGACACTCTTGTGTCGAGTTACCGGAGATATTGCCTGTAAACCAAGCCATGACTCCCGTCTTCATGCTCCCAGAAGGTCAATGGCCTTTATAAAAAGACTTAAAGCTTATGTGTTGGCTGATTTGGTGCGGTTGAAAATCCAGAAAAGCAAACAGATACGTTTCAAAAATAAGCGTTTGCTGAAAATTCTGGTGGATGAGCTGTTCCTTTACCGGGTTGTGGTCGCCGTATCGGCCGAGGATATATTTGAGTCTGCCGTCCAGGGAAACGACCTGATCATGGCATACACGTTTATCGGCATAGAAGACGATCTCCTTGACGCCGAAAAGACCTCTTTTATAAAGATTCGCCTGAAAATCTTTTAAGACCACATGTTCGGCAACGATCTCACTTAACTCCTGGTAACCAAGTTCCACGCAGATCTGCCGACCAATTTCAGCATGCCGGCAGCCGGTCTCTATACACAAGGTTTTGGCGATATCATGCAGCAGAGCGCCGATCACGGCTTTCTCTTTATCCGGCAGGGGATCCGATGCTCTGGCGGCTCCGGTAAGGCCATTAACCAGCGCCTCGGCAACGCGGGCGACAACCGTGGAATGGGCCCGGATATTATCGAGCATCGCGTAGCGGTCGTGCAGTTCAAGGCACTCGGTAATGGAAGGAAAATTTTTGGGCGTAATCGATGCCATGATAAACTCTTCTATCGGCTGCTCAGTTCGTGAACCGCATCAACGGCAATTTTGGCTTGGTCCGGCGGGGTGAACTGGTGAATGCCATGGCCGAGATTGAAAATATGGCCGTGGGCGTCTTTCGCCCCTTCAAGGAGTTGGCCAATTCGCTGCCGCAGTTGCTCTTTGGGCAGAAGCAGGGCGAAGGGGTCAATATTGCCCTGAACCGCTTTTTCACCAATTTTTTTAATGGCTTCGCCGATATTGATCCGCCAGTCCAGACCAATGACATCGGCGCCGGAGGTCACCGACAAATCAAGCAGGGTGGCACCGTTATTGGCGAAATAGATAAGGGGGATTTCATATCCTTTCAGGGCGGCAAATATTTTTTGCACATAGGGCAGGGCAAAATCATTGAAATCGCAGGGTGCGAGTATCCCAGCCCAGCTGTCAAAAAGTTGCAGGGCCTGTGCCCCGGCCTGTGCCTGGGCTTTAAGGTAGAGGATGGAACTTTCGGTAATTTTATCCATCAGCTTATGAAACAGCAACGGGGCGGTGAACATCATCTTCTTGGTTTCCCAGAATACCTTGGAGGAGCCGCCTTCGATCAAATAGGTGGCACAGGTAAAAGGTGCCCCGGCAAAACCGATAAGGGGTACTTTCAGTTCCCGCCGTAGCAGCCGGATGGTCTCCATGACAAAATCGGTAGCCACATCGGCATCGGGAACAATCAAGGTATCAAGTGCAGCCTGATCGCGGACAGGTTGTCGAAAAATCGGGCCGCGGCCTTCATGAAATTCAAGCGGCGCACCCATGGCTTCCATAAGGATCAGGATGTCCGAAAAGAGAATTGCCGCATCCACGCCGAGTCGATCAATCGGCTGCAGCGTCACTTCAACGCAGAGATCCGGAGATTTGCACAACTCGAGAAAGGTGATATTGCCCCTGACTTTCTGGTATTCGGGGAGGTAGCGTCCTGCCTGGCGCATGATCCAGATGGGCGTGTAGTCGGTCTTTTCGCCGCGACATGCCTTGAGAAAGGTATCGTTCATAGGGTTTGGTTGTCTCCGCTCTAATTTTCCGGGCAAGCTATTCGGATAGGATTATTTGCCGGGGTTGGTAGCTGCAAAAAGGTTCCTGGGCGAGAAAGTCGCCGGTCATGGAGTAGGCCCTCGCTCGACAGCCGCCGCACACCCCGACGTATTCACATTTGCCGCAATTGTCTTTATACCCTTTAAAATCGCGAAGTTGAAGAAAAAGTTTCGAATCTTCCCAGATTGTCTTAAAGGGAGTCTTTTTGATGTTGCCGGCTGATTTGGCAAAATAACTGCAGGGCTGCACTTCTCCATCGACATCGATAAGGCAGATGAGTTGCCCGGCCAGGCAGCCTTTGGCGCCGCCGGTGGAAAACTGCAGGCTTCGTCGCTTATTTTTTTCGCCCAGTTCTTTATCCTTCTGACGCACGATCCGATAGTAGTGGGGGGCGCAGGTGGGCCGCATGAGCAGCTCGTTTTCTTCTTTTTCGACCTCATAATGCCACTGCAGGATCTCGTCATAGACATCTTCAGGAATCAGTTCCTCCATTATATCTTCGCCGCGGCCGGTGGGGACGATCATGAACATATACCAGGCGGTGGCGCCAAGGCTCTTGACCAGGCGGTAGATGTCGGGGATCTCGTGACGGTTGCGCAGCGTAAAGGAAGAGTTGACCAGAAAGGGGATCTGGAATTTTTTAAAGAGACTGATGGCGTTCATGGTGCCGGCGAAAGCACCTTGCTGGTTGCGAAAATTGTCATGGGTTGCAGGCTCTGCTCCATCAAGACTCAGTGAGACCATTTTAATATCGGCATCCTTTATATTGCGGCAGACGGCGTCAGTCACCAGGGTGCCGTTGGTGGCCAGGCACATGCGAAACCCTTTGCCTGTTCCATAACGGGCGATATCGAACACATCCGGGCGCAGCAGCGGTTCTCCGCCGGAGAGCACCAGGACCGGGCTGGCGTAAGCGGCGATATCATCCATAATCGCGGTGGCGTCAGCAAAGGAGAAATCCGGGTGGCCATCCACATCCAGCTTTGAGGAGGATCGGCAGTGAACACATTTAAGATTGCAGCGTCGAGTGATTTCCCAAGCTATCCATTTTGGTTCAAAATTCATTCATATACCTCGAAAAGTAGTGCGATGATTCGGCAACAGCTTGAAATATTATAAAAATCAATAAAGAAATAAGAAAAAACTATACCATCAGGGTCAATAATTGTAAGTATTTTCCTGAGGGAAATAAAGATGTGAGACATCGAGTTGCTGTTCAACTTTATAAATTATGCCAAATAGCGTATAGTGGATGCCATCTTAGCTGAAATGACAATTGACGATAAACGCTTTGGATACATTGTGCAAAATAACTTCAAATACATGGGCTGAATTTACCATAATCCAGCCCGTGTATTGCATTAAGGAAAAATATGCTACTTTCACCAGTTGTTCTTGCCAGCCCGGAAGGTGAGAAGGTTTTTAATGCCTTACGGCAAAGGTTCCAGGCAGCGGACGATTCCTGCAGCCGGGCGGTTAGCGAAATTCTCAAGGCAGTTAAAACCAGGAAAAATGAAGCTTTACTCGACTATAGCCGTAAATTTGATGCGCCGAATCTTATCGCTGCTCAATTGCAGGTGAGCAGCGGGGAAATGCAGGAGGCCTACAACCAGGTCGATACCGTCTTTCTTGCAACGCTCGGCAAGGCCATAGAACGTATCCAGAGCTTTCATGAACGGGAAATGGAAGATTCCTGGCTGCAGACCAGAGAAGACGGCACCATCGTCGGTCGCCTGGTTCGCCCCGTGGATTCGGCAGGGCTCTATGTACCAGGTGGTCAGGGTGGCTCAACGCCGCTGGTTTCCTCAGTTTTGATGAACGGTATTCCCGCCGGGATAGCCGGGGTTGCCCAGCGGGTGATGGTCACACCGCCGGCGCAGGACGGCTCCGTCAGCCCGCATCTGTTGGTTGCCGCCCAGGAAATCGGTATTACCGAGGTTTACAAAGCCGGCTCGGCCTGGGCGATTGGCGCTCTTGCCTTCGGCACCGAGACTATCCCCTGCGTCGATGTGATCGTTGGGCCGGGCAATAAATATGTTACCGAAGCGAAAAGACAGGTCTCCGGCATGGTGCGTATCGATATGATCGCCGGGCCATCCGAAGTGCTGATCATCGCCGATAAGACGGCAAGCGCGGCCAGTGTAGCCGCTGATATGCTCGCTCAGGCGGAACATGATTCTCTAGCTCTCGCCATTCTGGTTACCACGTATGAACCGCTCGCCCAAGAAGTGCTGGCCGAACTGGATCGACAGCTGCCTCTTCTTACCCGGGAGGCGATTGCCCGAACCGCACTTGCCGATCGAGGCGTGATTTTTCTCGCCCGGGACATCGAAGAAGCGATCGAGACGGCAAACGGCATAGCTATCGAGCATCTGGAATTGATGATCGAAGATCCCTGGAGTCAGCTGCCGCATATTCGTCATGCCGGGGCTATTTTTCTCGGCAGCAATACGCCGGAAGCCGCCGGGGATTATTTCGCCGGACCCAATCATGTTTTGCCGACTATGGGAACGGCCAGATTTACCTCGGCCCTGGGCGTTGAAACGTTTTTGAAAAAGAGCTCTATTATCAGTTATTCAGCAGCCGCTCTTGCTGCCGATGGCGAGCATATAATGCGGCTGGCCAAACTGGAAGGACTGAATGCCCATGCCCGTTCGGTTGCCGTTCGGTTACAGAAATAATGCTTGATTTCCGGCGGAGGCTGGCGGCAGGACTGGATATCCTGGAAATTGACGTATCGCCGGATGGCCTTTACCGGCTGTCGCTCTATTTTCATGAACTGAAAAAGTGGAGTAAAAAAGTCAACCTGATCGCCCGATCGGCAAGCGATGAACAGATTATTGAAAATCACTTTATCGATTCTCTGACGCTTCTACCCGTGCTGCGTTGCGATACGATTCATCTGCTCGATATCGGGACCGGTGCCGGTTTTCCGGCCTTGGTCTGCAAGACGGCAGTGCCTGAAATCTCGGTCACCCTGGTGGAGCCGCGGCAAAAAAGAGTGAGTTTTCTGGGACATATTGTCAGAACTCTTGATTTGCCGGGCGTAAAAATACTGAGCTGCCGCCTAGAAGATGCAGTACAACTGCCGGCGGCGAGTGTTTTTACGCATATAACCGCCAGGGCGGTCACCGACATAGGCGCTCTGCTTTTGATGGTCGAACGGTTTGCATCGCCTGCTCTCCAGTTAATTTTTATGAAGGGGCCAAGGTGGCGGGAGGAACTCGGTGCCGCCCAGGAGATTCTTGCTCGTTCGGCGTTTACGCTGGATCGCGTGGTGCACTGTAGGCTGCCTTTTTCCGGTGCCGAGCGAAGTCTTTTAGTTTTTCAAGCAAATAATACACGCAACTCCAATAAGGTGGAATAATGAAGAAAATTGCAGTGTTGGCCGGTGACGGTATTGGCCCTGAGGTGATGCGCGAAGCAATCAAGGTGCTCGATGTCGCCCAAAAAAAGTTTTCCTTTGAACTTTCCTACACCCATGCCGATGTTGGTGGGATAGCCATAGACAACCACGGCGAAGCCCTGCCGCAGGCGACACTTGCCTCATGCGAACAAAGCGATGCCATCCTGTTTGGTTCGGTCGGGGGACCCAAATGGGAAAGTCTGCCCCCGGAAAAACAACCGGAACGGGCGGCCCTTTTACCGCTGCGCAAACATTTTGATCTGTTCTGCAATTTTCGCCCGGCCAAGGTATTCAAGTCTTTGACGGCAGCCTGCCCCCTGCGGGCGGATATTATTGGGACAGGATTCGATATCCTCTGTGTCCGGGAGTTGACCTCCGGCATCTATTTCGGCACCCCCAAAGGTAGAGAGGGCAGCGGTGCGGAGGAGCGGGCCTTTGACACCATGGCCTATAAACGCTCCGAGATTGAACGGATCGCCAGGATGGCCTTTGACGCTGCGCGGTTGAGAAAGAAGAAGGTGACGTCGGTGGATAAAGCCAATGTGCTGACCACTATGGTGCTCTGGCGTGAGGTGGTGGTGGATATTGCCAAAGAATATCCGGATGTCAAACTGAATCATATCTATGTCGATAATGCGACGATGCAGCTGGTTCGTGATCCACACCAGTTTGACGTCATGCTGTGTGGCAATATGTTTGGCGATATCATTTCCGATGAAGCGGCTATGCTCACCGGCTCCATGGGGCTTCTGGCCTCCGCATCGCTCAACAGCGAGAGGTTCGGCCTCTATGAACCTGCCGGTGGTTCGGCGCCGGATATCGCCGGTCAGGGCGTCGCCAACCCCATTGCTGAAATTCTTTCGGCGGCGATGATGCTGCGCTACAGCTTTGGCCTCGATGATGCCGCGGCGGCAATCGATACTGCCGTTGCTGCAACCCTGGACCAGGGAATTCTGACTGCCGATCTGACCGGCGATAAAGCAAAAGCAGTCAGTACCGCCGCTATGGGCGATGCCATCGTCAAGGCTATGAGAGGCTGATGGCGTCATTACAACGGGGTAACCGCTCACCAGCCCGCCATTTAGGCCCCCGCACATAGCCAACTATAGCAAGATGGCCTGCGTGAACGAACCTGGAGCTCTGGATGAACGGTTACAGATCCGAATTATTCGGATACCTGCTGCGTTCCGGTGAATAATTGCACAACAGGAAAGCAAGATGAACAAAAAAGATGATGTCATCCTGGTTGCCAACCAGGCATCGACGGAATTAGGCCAAAAATTAGCCGAGCGACTGTGGATGCCGTTTAGCGAAATGCAGCGTAAACGCTTTGCCGACGGCGAATGTCTCCATGTCTTCCCGCAGCCGATCGCCGGCAAACACCTCATTATTCTCGGGGTGACCCACGATGACAATTCGCATCAGGAGCTGCTCGATCTGATTTCCGGGGCTTGGTATTGGAATGCGGCAACCATTAATGTCATCATTCCATTTCTTGGCTATTCCACCATGGAGCGGGCCAAACATAATTCCCTGGAAATCCCCAAAGGAATTACCCGTACCAGACAGATATTTCGAGCAAGGCCCCATTACGTCGCCTTTGTCGATCTGCATTCCGAAGCTGTTCTGCATGCCCACGCCGGAGAAATCCGCACCAAACATATCTGGACTGATGATCTGGTCGTGGGCAAAATTAAAGAGAGTGGTTTAACCGACTATGTTCTGGTGTCTCCTGATTATGGCTTCTCCAAGCGGGTCGCGCGGCTGGCGCGCTTGCTCAATTGTCCGCATACTGCCGCCGATAAGGATCGATATGATACCGATAAAACTATTATCAGCCAGGTATCGAGCGTAGTACGAGGCAAGACCGCGATAATCTGTGATGATATGATTCGTACCGGCGGCTCTATTCTGCAGACGGCGAAGAGATGTCTTGAGGCTGGTGCCAAGGAGGTCTTCGCCCATGCTACCCATCTGGTCATGGCCGGCAATGCAATGGAAAAATTTCGTCAGTCGCCGATTAAAAAAATAATGGGATCGGATACCTATCCCGGCAGAAGCAGTAACGATCTGCTCGATGTCTATCCTGCTGCGCCCTTGCTTGCCGAGGTCATAGAACAGCATCTGCAGATCTGAGTTATCGTTTCACCAATGATCCAGTCCTTTTTTGTCAGCCCGGCATGAACCGAGAAGTTATCACCCAGCATCTGCAGCGTGCGCTGTTATTTAGAGATACCACCGCTGCCGAACGTGACTCGTTTTCTACGGTGGCCCGGGTGCAGACGATTGCCGAAGGCAGCTATGTCTACCGGCAGGGCGATGCCAGTGAGGTCTTTTTTGTTATCGCCACAGGTGAGGCGGAATTGGTTTTAGAGCGCAGCGATGGTATGGCCAGAGTTGTCGGCAGGATCGGCCCCGGTGGTCATTTCGGTGAAACCGGGATTCTTACCGGCAAATCGCGCTCGCTTTCGGTGCGGGCCCTGTCCGAATTGGTGGTTATCTGTTTTGACAAGCGTTATTTCCGCACGGCCTTTCTGGCCAACAGCCGGATTCACCAATTGCTCGATGCGGCCCTCGCCGAGCGTCTGCGGGTCGCTTTTGTCGACCATGCCGATACGGTTGGGGAGGAGATACCAAGCGATGAAGCTTCTGCCGATGACGTTATTTTGTTTAAGGATAAATTCGCCTCGGCCATCCAGCTCAGACGACTGGCCAAGCAAAAAGATGATGAGATTCGTGCCTCAAAAACCGCCAAGAAAACCCAGGCGATAATCGATCGATTTTCTGCAAGCAGCCTACCTTTCATGCTGACTGGGGAAGCGGGAACCGGGAAATCGATTATTGCCCGACAAATCCATATGGAGAGCAGTCGAGCAACGGGTCAGTACCGGGAGGTCGATCTGCGTGAATTTGAGCCGGGACGGCTGGAACAAAGACTTTTGGGCACGGAACAGAACGGATTTCCTTTTGTCCAGGCCGAGCAGGCCGGGTTTTTTGAGAAGACCTCCGGCGGGACCATTGTCTTCACCCATGTCCATCTCATGCCCCAGGAACTGCAGGAAAAATTACTGTCCATCATTGCTGCCGGCAGTTACCGCCATATCGATAGTGATCGTCCTTTAGCCATGCAGTCGAGAATTGCCTTTATCAGCAATTTTTCCCTTGACCATCTGCACAGCTCCGGCAAGTTTCTCCCGGAACTTCTGGCTTATTTTAGCGAGTGTTTCGATGTCCCGCCGCTGCGCAACCATAAAGAGGATCTGCCAAGGCTCGTCTCGTATTATCTTGGTCGGCATAGCAGGGAGTATGGTAAGAATATTCATAGTATGAGTTCGGAAACCCTCGGAATTTTCTTGAACTATGACTGGCCCGGCAACCTGACAGAGTTGTCGAGTGTTATCCGCCGGGCGGTTATGCTGGCCCAAAAGGATGAGATAGTTCCCGAACAGATCCTGCTTGGTTTGCCGAAGACGGAAGGAAAATGGGAGTACAATATCCTGCGCCTTGACTGGATCCGTAAGTTCCTCGCCAGCCGGATTTTCCCACGGGTGCCCCAGGTGGTTATCGGCTGCGTTTTTATCATCACGGTGCTGTTTCTCTTTTTCGGACCAGACAACCCTGAATCGAATCTGGGTCTTACCCTGGGCTGGTATATCGGCTGGCCACTGCTGTTTTTTTCGTTCTTTTTTCTCGCCAGGACCTGGTGCAGTGTCTGTTCTTTTGCCGTACCGGGAACCCTGCTGCAAAACGTGGTCAAACCGACCCGCAAGACGCCGGAGTTCATTAAAAAATATTCCGGCTGGATCATGGCCATCCTGTGCATTCTAGTGTTCTGGGTGGAGATCATTTGGGATGCCTATAACAATCCTTATCTGACCGGGGGTATTATTCTCATCATTACCCTCGGGTCGATCCTGTTCAGTGTCCTCTTTTCCAGGCGCAGCTGGTGCAGATATCTGTGCCCTCTCGGTGCAGTGAACGCCATTTTTGCCATGCCGGCGGTAGTCGAGATGCGCTCGAACCGGCATGTCTGTCTCAATCGGTGCCAGAATCACGCTTGTTTTACCGGTGACGCCGATGAATCGGGCTGTCCGATGTTTCGCCACCCGTACCTGGTTGACAATAACAAGGACTGTATCATGTGTGCAAAGTGCATCAAAAACTGTGATAACAGTTCCATCCAGTTGAATCTGCGCCTGGCACCTCAAGAACTCTGGGCCCTGGAAACGCCCCGGCGAGCGGACAGTTTTTTGATTGTGGCGATGGGGGCAATTTTTTTCCCATTCACCCTGCAAAAAGAATTTGCCCAGCTGGTCGGTCTGCTTGGGTCAGCGATAGGCCGGACGGGACCCCTTATCCCGGAACCTTTTCTTGGCAGCGTTCTGTTTTTTTTATGGATTGCTCTCTTTCAGGCCGGCTATTACGGTATGGTTCGCCTTCAGTGCCTCTATGCGAAAATGGATAAAAACCTTCTGTTGCCGCTGTTTGGCTACGCCTGCATCCCCCTTATTCTTGGTGGGTATCTGGCTTTTCATCTCAATGCCTTCGTGCGCGGTGCCGGTCGGATAGTGCCTAACCTGCAGGAGACACTGGGCTTAAACTATTCCTACGATGCTATTCGTTTGATCAGCGCAGATTCGACTTTTGTGCTGCAAATTATAACGGTGATCGGCGGCCTGCTGGCGTCGTTGTATGCAACGTTCAGGGTGCTGGAAAGGGCTATGCCCGGGGACACGATAACCTCACGGACCCAGGTTATCCCTTTTTCCTTCTTGATTATTTTGGCCGGACTTTTTTTGTATATAGTTTGACTATTCGTTATTCCATTACGAGAATATGTTATGTTGGCCAAGAGTGTGGTAGAGAGAAACAGGCGGTTGGTGAGTATTCAAACTTTATTTTATTGGCGTTTATGAAAAATTACCGGTATTTGTCTGCAGTTATTCTCTTTGTTTTGGTTTTTCTAGCAGCGGCCGCTGGAGGAAATGCCGCACCGAGAAGTTATCCTGATCTGCTCGAAGATGATTTGACGGCAACCGATTATCTCGACCAGCCGATTGAAGTAAATATCCACGACCCGCTGGAGCCGATGAACCGGGCTTTCTTCCAGTTTAACGATAAATTGTATTACTGGTTCCTCAAGCCGGTAACCAATGCGTACATCTGGGCCTTGCCGCTTGAGTTGCGGGAGTCCTTTAATAATTTTTTTATAAATCTGGCGATGCCGATCAAGCTGGTCAATTCTCTTCTCCAGGGGAATTTCAAGGCGGCAGGAATTGTCCTGGAGCGATTTGTGATCAACAGCACCGTTGGGGTTTATGGCTTTGCCGATGTCGCCGATGTTGAATTCGATATTAAGCCGAGGCGCGCCGATTTTGGTCAGACCCTCGGTAAATGGGGATTGGGAGAAGGTGTGTATCTCTGCTGGCCGGTATTCGGGCCGTCCAGTGCTCGAGATACGGTCGGTCTGGTGGCCGATGGCTATACCTCCTTTGTACCGTATTTTAATACCAGCAGGAGGGCGCTGAATATATCGTACTATTCAACCAATATGATCAACAGACTGTCGCTGCACCCTAATGCCTACGAGGATTTAAAAAAATATTCTCTTGATCCATATATCGCCTCCCGACAGGCATATTACGAATACCGTAAGGCAATGATCGACACCAAATAAGGTCTGGAGTTATATCAGGGCCGGTTGATTGTGGATGAGCGCCAAAGATCCAGGACCATTTTCCGGTTAAAATCGAAATACTTTGCCTGCATTGCTGCATCATTGCAAAACACTTCCAGGGTAATGGTACTGTCGTATCCGGTTGCCTGCAATGCTCTGACCCCATTTTGCCAATCGATACTTCCCACCCCCAACGGCATATGGTCATCGTTTCGGCCTCGATTGTCGGAAAAATGCACATGGCGGATATGTTGTCCCAGTTCACGGCAGAAAACTTCGTGGTTGTTATGACCGAAATGGGCGTGGCCAAAATCGAGATGCAGTTGTAAGCCCGGTACGGCGGCGAACACTGTTGCAAAAACGGCAGCACGGTCGAAAGGGGTCCGGTAATTTTCCAGCACCAGCTGCAGTCCGTGGGATGCGGCCATGGCAACGATTGGTTGCAATGCTGCGATATTGAAATCAAGCACATCCTTTTGCATTGCCGGCGGACAAAAGTAGCAAGGATGGATGTTCATTATGTTAGTCTCTAGCGCGGCAAAAATTTTGGCGCATCGTTCCAGTTCGTCAAGACAGGCATCTCGAACCGCCTGGACTGGATAGGCGTAAGGGAGACAGGGATCGGTATGACCGATAATACTCAAATCGTAGGTATCCAGTATCTTTTGTAATCGGCTAATATCGACGGTGGCGGCATGCGGTCCTTCGATGGTCAGATCCAAGAAATCAAAGCCCGCTTTACCGCACTGTTCCGCCTCGTCATAAAGAGATTTCCCCGGGTTGTTCATTACGCCGATTTTCATAAGATCTCCTTGTGGTCGAAAAACACCGTCTGTCAATTCAAAAGGTTGGTTCTGTTGGAGTCTACTCTAGACAAACCGGATGTTCTACGGTAATTATTTGTAACTCATTGTAAAATAGCTGTTTTGGTGCACTTTTGGAAATTGCCGACCCTGATCCGGGTTGCATTGGAATTCACACAGAGAAGAAAGGAGATATTTTGGACGAATTTGTGACGCTGATGTTTAATGGAGAAGAAATATACCTTCCTCTTATTACCGGGAGCGAAGGAGAAAAGGCCATTGATATATCCAGTCTGAGGGCCGAAACCGGGCTCATTACCCTTGATCCCGGTTATGGCAATACCGGCAGCTGCCTCAGTGCCATCACCTTTATGGATGGAGAAAAGGGCATCCTTCGCTATCGGGGAATCCCGGTGGAACAGCTGGCTGAACATGCCTCCTTCAAAGAGACCGCCTATCTGCTTATCAATGGCAGGCTGCCAAGCAGGGCGGAGCTTACCAAATTTTCGGTGATGCTGAACGATAACAGTCTGGTGCATACCGATTTGAAGGCCTTTTATCAGAACTATCCCAGGGCATCCCATCCCATGGGTATCTTATCATCGATGGTAAACGCCTTAAAAAGTTTTTATCCAACACTCGATACGCATGAAGAAGAGATCACTATCACCATGACCCGGTTATTGGCCAAGGTTCGAACCATGGCTGCCATGTCGTATAAAATTTCCCGGGGGCATGAACTGGTGCTGCCCCGACCGGATTTAACCTATTGCGAAAATTTTCTCAATATGATGTTTGACACCCCGGTCAGACCGTATGAAATAAAACTGGAAGCGGTCAATGCTCTGCGGGTATTCTGGATCCTCCACGCCGATCACGAACAAAATTGTTCAACCTCTTCCGTTCGTATGGTCGGCAGTGCCCGAGTCAACCTGTATGCCGCCATCTCTGCAGGTATTGCGGCATTGTGGGGGCCTCTGCACGGGGGGGCGAACCAGGCGGTCATTGAGATGCTCACCAATATTCAAAACGACGGCGGCGATTGCCGGAAAGCGGTTGAGCGAGCCAAAGATAAAAATGATCCTTTTCGACTTATGGGTTTTGGTCATCGGGTGTATAAAACCTATGATCCACGGGCCAAGATCATGAAAAAAATGTGCGATCAGCTGCTGGAGTCAATGCAGATAAATGATCCTCTTCTGGATACGGCAATGGAGCTGGAAGAGATTGCCTTAAAAGACTCGTATTTTATCGACCACAATCTGTACCCCAATATTGATTTTTACAGCGGCATTGTGTTGCGGGCCATCGGTATCCCTACCAGTATGTTCACCGTGATGTTTGCTCTCGGCCGGCTCCCCGGATGGATTGCCCAGTGGAAGGAAAGCAAGGATGATCCCAACTGGCGGATCGCACGTCCCCGTCAGATTTATACCGGGAGTCTGGAATATGATTATGTTCCCATCCATGCCAGGTAGCAGTGACCGGCATTCCGGATCTTCATAGTTCCGAATGCCGGTATGAGATTAGGCTGTGCGTGATGAAATGCATCTTTTTATGGCTGATAACCCTGTGCAGAATCGGGCTTGGCCTGGTGGTCGTGAAAACCGGCTATGATTTTGCTGCCGGTAATGGGTTATTTGCCTACCGGGAAACGGATATGCTTACCGGGGGCTTTGTTATGATTATCGGCGCATATATTATTGTTTCCAGTTTTACTCGTCTCTTCCCCAAACGATCCGGCTGACTGCAATCTCGTAGAAACCTCTTCATTTCGACTTCCGTAGGGGCCCACCTGTGTGTGCCCAATTTTTTTGCAAATTTCCAGAAGAGCACACAGAGGTTTGCCCCTACATCAGGTTTTCAGGACCATCATAAATCATATTTTTTATCGTAGCCCCTTGGGGTAATCATCATATCCCGCCAGGTATATGTCTGGCTGTTGCCGATGATAACAGTAGACTGCATGCCGATCTCCTGATCAAGCATTTGCGCCAGCGTAGTAATAACAATTTTTTCATTGTCCCTGGTTGCCGCGGTGACAATACCAACCGGGGTTTTCGGGTCGCGGCAGCTCAAAAATATCGCCCTGGCCCTCACTATCTGTTCGGTGCGCCGCTTTGATCTGGGGTTATAGATAGCGGTGACAAAATCGGCATGAGCAACCGCCTCCAGCCGTTTTTCGATAAGCTCCCACGGGGTGAGCAGATCGGACAGGCTGATGGCCGCAAAGTCGTGCATAAGCGGCGCGCCCAATCGCGCCGCGCAGCTGTTGATCGCGGCAAGGCCCGGGATTATCTCAATTGGGCAATTATATTCGCTTTCTCTGGCCATTTCAAAAACCAGACCGGCCATGGCATAAATGCCGGGGTCGCCGCCGGAGACGAGGGCGACCTGTTTTCCTGCAGCGGCCAGCTCCAACGCCTTTCTGCACCGATCCACTTCCTTCATCATCTCCGATGCAAGGACCTCCTTGCCGTCTAAAAACTCAGGTATCAGATCAAGATAGGTTTTATAGCCGATGATCACCTCGGCTGAAGCAAGCACTTCACTTGCCGCAAGCGTCATCTGCTTGATTGATCCCGGTCCGGTGCCAACAACGTAAAGGGTACCTGCGCTATTGCCATGGTTACATTTTTCCATTTTCTTTTCCTAACGAGTAAGTGATTGCTTTTCGCGCTGAGCAGTGCAGTCGGTTCGGCAACGCCGATGGCGCCGACCGCCTTTAGGGCAGCAAATGAAATCTCCAGGTGCATCATTTTGTTAATGGCATCGCGATCATAAAAATCGATTCGCCAGCTATTATTTTCGGCAAATTGCAGCAGGCCTGTTTCATTATTTTTTTTATCGATTGAGGCCAAGTTACGGACAGACGATCTGCTTATATGCATATCCTTGTCGATTTCGCGTAAAGCTATCTCAAATTCATCTACCGGGGTGCCGCGGTTACACCCCACACCGACAACCAGATCACGGGGGAAAAAGATAGGGCAACTCTGCTGTATACAGGTAAAATGAGAAACAATGAAATCGGCCTGACGAGGATCAGAAACCTGGCGGAGACCCTTGGGCAGGAACGCCACCGGGGAATCAGCGTAGAGGCAGAGATGACCTCGATTGACCAGCAGGGTGGACAGTTTTGTCAGGGTCTGCCGGTCCGGCACCAGGAGCTGATGTTCTCTAGCCCATATATCGAGCGCGGTAAGTTGCAGGGTATCGGAGGCAGTGGTTATTACTGCGGTGCCGCCGGTTAGTCCGGCTACTTCTTCCGCCAGGGCATTGCCGCCCCCTAAGTGGCCGGCAAGCAGGCTGATCGCATGGCGTCCTTTTTCGTCAAGGACAATCACGCAGGGGTCGCAGTGTTTATCTTTGATCAGCGGAGCAATGGCCCGCACCACAATGCCGGTAGCCATAATACAGATAAAACCATCGAAATGGAGCCAGTGTGCGGCAATGGTATCGGCGATTTTTCCGTTTGGTGGTCTGTCAAGAAAAGTCGCTTTATTCAGCAGACCCGAAAGTTTTGCGGCAAGCTTTCGGCCGCCGTTGGTTATGGCCAGAATGCCGATTTTCATGAACGGCTCGTTCCTTTTCTATAGCCATGGGTGAACGCTTCATCGTATAATTTAGATAAGACCGGCGGTGGTCCTTCGGCCAGGACTTTGCCGACGACGATGAGGGCAGTCCTGGTAATGCCGGCGTTTTTTACCTGGGCGGCAATGCTTGACAGGGTTCCCCGGAGCTGTTTTTCATCCGGCCAACTGACTTTTTCGACGATGGCCACCGGGGTGTCTTCGGGGTAGCCGCCGACAAGAAGATCACTGACGACATCTTCAATCATCCCGACACTGAGAAATATCATCATGGTCGCCTGGTGCGCCGCGAGCAACGCGAGTTGTTCTTTTTCCGGTACCGGGGTTCTGCCGCCGCGACGGGTAAATATAACGGTCTGCGAGATCTCCGGCAGGGTCAGCTCGGTCTTCAGGGCAGCGGCGGCGGCCAGCCCGGAGCTCACCCCGGGAATCACCGTAAAGGGGATTTCATGCTCGTTTAAGAGAGCAATCTGTTCATTGATGGCACCGTATATCGACGGGTCTCCGGTGTGCAGGCGGACGACCTTTTTACCCGACTGCCAGGCCTGCAGGGTGAGGGTGAACACCTGGTTCAGATTCAGGCCGGCTGAATTGTGTATTTCGGCGTTTAGGCCGGTGATCAAGGCTTCAGGGACGAGACTGCCGGTGTAGATAACCACTTCGGCTTCCTGCAGCAGCCGTTGTCCCTTTACGGTAATGAGTTCCGGATCGCCCGGCCCGGCTCCGACAAAATGGACAGCATATCTTTCAGTGCCGGTTTCTGCTCCGTTCATCGTGTTCCTGTCATAATGGTTATTGGATTATAATCAACAGTCCTGCCGTCGTTTTCGGTTCGGCTCACGCTGATTCGCGAGGAACTGACGGTAAAGTGGTGTCTGCGCATCAGCTCAGGTGCCTGGCGCACCGTTTTTTCGATCACCCCATTGATGACCAGTCGGCCATCTTGAGCTAATCGCCGGTCAGCCAGCGCAACTATGGCGGCTAGAGAGCCACTGCTGCCGCCGATAAAGATTCGATCCGGGTCCGGCAGCTGCGTAAGTATCTCCGGCGCCCTGCCGAAAACCGGTTCTATATTGTAACAGCCAAATGTAACGATATTGTTTTTTATATTAGCCATTTCTTCCGGTTTATGTTCCACGGCATAGATGGTCAGCTCGGGATTAAGCCTTGCCGCTTCGATAGACACAGAACCGCTGCCCGCACCGATATCCCAGAAGATTCCCTGCCGTGGTAATCGCAGTTGATGCAGGGTCGTCGCCCGGACCTCGTTTTTAGTGATCAAGCCTCTGCTGTGCGCAATCAAATCCTCGCTCAGCCCAAAGCGGCAGGAGGAGTCACCCAGGACCCCGGGGACCAGTAAACAGACAATATTGAGCGGTGAAAAAACATGCTGCACCGCCTCATCAAGGGAGCCGCGAAATATTTTTTCACTGGCCAGTCCAAGGTCATCGGCAACCAGCATGCGTATGCTGTTTACCAGCTCTGGTTCGCCGATTAGCTGCAGGTATGTAAGCAGCCGGCCGGCTATCAGCTCAGGGCTGTTGTGGGCATCGGTCAAGATCAGGTTTTTGCTATGGCGCAGCACCAGGCCGGGGAGATGGGCTGTTTCCCGGCCATGGAGGCTGGTAATCCGGGCATCGTCCCAGGGAATTTTAAACAGGGCGCAAGCCCTTTGGATGGATGATAAAGCCGGTAAGAAATGAACGATCTCTTCGTCAAACTCCGTCAGCAATCGACGCCCGATACCATAAAAGAGCGGATCGCCGCTGGCCAGCACCGCGACATTGCCATTGGCCAATCCGGTGCGGATAGAATCGAGAGCTGCGGGCAGGGGGGTGATCGACAAAAATTGGCCGGGCAGATGCTTGATTAATGGACGAAACCTTGTGGCGCCGACAACTAAACTGCACTGGCTCAGGATTTGCTCCTCGGCGGTAGAGAGAACAGGTTCGGCTATGCCAAGGACAAAAAGCTTATACATGACAAACGATTTGTGCCTTGTGATCGACCAGATACACCTTAACCCGGGTGCTGCTGACCCTCTCGCAATAGTGTTGAGCATGGCGGCAGATTGCCTCGACCAGCTGGTTTTGTCCCGCCGCCTCAATATGACTGTACATTTCCCGCGCGGTATTGGACGAGCTGATTTTTTGCAACAGCTCGCCGCCCGCGCCAAGTTGTCCCAGCAGCTTTGTACCGTCCGCCACCTCGAGAGCGCCGTTGCGCACGTGGGTCTGCGGGATGCAGAGAGCCGCCTTCATTATTTTTGCCCACATCCCGGCCAGGTGGATAGTCTCGAATTGCCTGGCGGACGCCTCCTGCAATGAAAACTCAAGGTAGTCACCCATCATGGCATAGGCTTCCTCGGGTAGATTAAGCAGGAGCTGCGCGCCTTTTTCTGAAGTCCTGCCGGTAGACAGTACTACTTCAGAGAGACCCGCCTGCCGGGCGACATCAAGGGATGCCTTAATCGTGGCGGTCCAGGCGTCGGCCGAAATGGGTCGGACAATGCCGGTGGTGCCGAGGATTGAGATTCCGCCAAGAATACCGAGGCGTTTATTGAGTGTTTTTTCCGCCAGCTCAGTTCCTCGCGGCACCGAAATAGTGACGGTGAGCTTCAGCTCCCGGTTTATTTCACCAACCGCAGCGACAATCATCTCTCTCGGCACCGGATTAATCGCCGGTTGACCAACTTCTATGGCGAGGCCGGGTTTGGTGACGGTGCCGACACCCTCGCCGCCACATAATAAAATATTGCCCAACAGCACGCACCGGATCGGGTCTATCACCAGATGACCGGAGCAGACACTTGCTGTAATTGCCGCCCTGTTGGTTACGTCCGGGTCATCTCCGGCGTCTTTAATTACCGAGGCTGTGGCCGTGTCGCTTGCTAATTTGCAGTGATGGATGACAAAACTGTGTCGGCTGCCGTCAGGAAAGGGGATATCAAGCTTTTCCGGGCATACCCCGTGCGCCAGGGCAAAAGCCGCCGCTTTGGCCGCTGCCGCAGCGCAGGCCCCAGTGGTAAAGCCGCTCCTGAGGCGTCTTGCAGCCATCTGTTTATTCCGCTGCCAGGTGCAGCAGGGCGTTAACAATTGCCGCCGCCACGGGGCTGCCGCCTTTTCGGCCAAGATTGGTGATATAACAGTTGTTTTGTTCTACCAGCAAATCTTTTGATTCGGCGGCATTGACAAATCCGACCGGGACGCCGACTACCAGTGGGACGTTTTCCGCAGGGAAGTCGGCGAGGCTTCTCATAGTCTGCACCAGGGCGGTAGGGGCATTGCCCATGGCGACAATACCGATATTATTGCTCAGCGACATCTCGATTGCCATTTCCGAGCGGGTCTTGTTTTCTGCTTTCGCACGAACGGCAACCTCCGGGTCGGCGACACGGCAGATAACCTTGCCGCCGAATCCGGCGAGCAGCAGCTTGCTGATACCTGAGGCCACCATGGTAACATCGGTGAGGATATCTTTGCCTTCGCGAAGGGCCTGGATGCCGGCATCAATTGCGCCGGGAGCAAAACGCATCGTGTCTTTAAAAGAAAAATCACCAGTGGCATGAATGACTCGCTGGATGATTTTAAAGGTCTTGTCATCCAGCTCGGTAGGACCGAACTCTTCTCTAATTATTCGAAAGCTTTCTCGCTCAATATCTGCGGGAAGGATCCGTTGTAACGTTACAGCCATTCTATTCCTCTCGGCAAAATTTAATCAATTCCTCGGCTATCTGCGGGCTAAAACCGAAGTGCAGGTGCATATACCCGCCAAGGGTTTTTTTATAGGTGTAGCCTTCGCTGGTGCCTTTGTTAATGGCGTAAATCCGCTCTATGTGCTCAGGCATCGGGTCAATACTGGAATAATGAAATTCATGGCCGCGCAAAACGGTACCGGCCGGACCCAGACAACAGGATGATTGAGTCTCAACTTCCCGGTAACCGAGACTTGCCCTGGTTTGCTGCATATGCGCGGTAACCGGAAAGACGCCAACCATCTTATGAAAAATATCTTCCTGATCAACGATGCCTTCGGTAAGATACATGAAACCACCGCATTCGGCATAAACCGGACGGTTGCTGTTTATCCACTGCTTTATGGCAATGCACATCGAACGGTTATCGCTTAAAGTTGCCGCGTACAGTTCCGGATACCCGCCGCCAAGATAGAGTGCATCGAGTCCTTCAGGCAGCTTATCATCGATGAGTGGGCTGAAAAAAATCAGCTCACATCCGGCGGCACGTAAAATATCGAAGTTATCTTCATAGTAAAAACAGAAGGCTTTGTCACGGGCAACGCCGATTCGGCAGCGTTTTTTTGGAGCAGGCGAAAAAAGATCGGCAGACACGGATTCTTCAGGCACCTGGAATAAATGTTCAATCCGGTCCAGATCAATATGTTCGGCAACGGTTTGCCCCAGCAGTTGGATCGTCTCCGGGCTGAGCGGCGCCTCGTCACTGGTTAAGAGGCCCAGATGACGACTGGGGACGGCAAAGGCTTCGGTGCGCGGCAAAGAACCGAGTATTTCCGCCCGACAGTGGGTTTTGATGGCATCACTTACCAGTTGCAGGTGTCTGGGGCTGGCAATCCGGTTGAGGATGATTCCTTTGGGGGCTGCCCTCGGTCGCATGGTTTCAAAGCCTTTGACGATGGCTGCGGCACTTTCTGCCATCGACCGCACATCAACAACCAGGATGCCGGGAATATCCAGGGTTTCCGCCAAAGAGCCGCTTGATGAAATCCCCCCGTCAAACATGCCCATAACCCCTTCGATTATGGTGGTATCGGCATTCCTGCTGTTTTCTGCCAGAGTCTGTCGGGTAAACTTCTCGCCGCTCATCCATAAGTCGAGATTCCGCGAGATTTTGCCGGTGACCAGCTGATGCAGGCCCGGATCGATAAAATCCGGCCCGCATTTAAAAGGCTGCACGGAGCGGCCTCTTTGCCTGAATGCGGCCATCAACCCAAGGGCGACGGTAGTCTTTCCCGATCCGCTGGAGGTGCCGGAAACGATAAATCGACTCGCTTTTCTATTGCTCATTGGTCTTTTTTCAGGCTTGGTTTGGATGGGTAGAAGACGGCATAAAGCTGTTCAACCCCTTCGAGAATGCGCAGAGTCGGACGGGAGACCAGCGCTTCATCGATCAGATACACCTTGCCCTCACGCACCGCTTTGATGGCGTTGAATCCCGGTTCCTGGATAATAATCTCTTTATCCACGGGATTCATTCGGCCCACTTGGGCCAGAAAAACATCAATCTCCGGGCCGTGACTGAGCAGCTGTTCCTTGCCGAACAGGCCGATATTGGTATTTCGCACCTGCAGGGCGTCAGCGGCAATATTGACTCCACCTGCCTGCTCCAGGACAAATACGCCAATACTCTCTGGGGCAAAGGTTTTCATCTTTTTATGGATCGACTGAAAATAGACCTTTGGCCGTTGCTTAAGCGGTACCTCCTGAACCTTATCCTGAACAACTTTCAGGCGGGAGGTAAAACCTGTAATCATCTTTTGAGCCTGGGATTCATGGCCGGTAAGAATGCCGAGATTCTGCCAATAGGTGAACATTTCGTCGACATTGTTGGGCTGCAGCGAGATGACGGTAATTCCTGCCTGTTTCATTTTATCAATAAATTGCGGGTAGGAGCGTTCGATCATTGGTCGAACCAGAACCAGATCCGGCTGCAGGGCGATAAATTTTTCCGGATCTTCCCGATAGGAAAGTTGCGGTTTGTCGGTAATGGAGGGTGGATAGTCATCGGAAGTGGATATTCCTACAAGCAGTTCTTCTGCGTCAAGGCTGCAGAGATTTTCAGTATGTGCAGAATACAGGGAGATAATCCGGGTAAAAGGTTTTCTGACGGTGATGCTCTGGCCTGAGCTGTCGACTATTTCTTTGGCAGCCGCAGCGGATTGTACACCCACCAATTGGCACAACAGCAGCAGAAAGAGGCTGCCGGAAAAGAGCAAGAAAGAAACATTGCTGGAGTTTTGGTGGTTACTTTTCGTCATATTGTGTCTTTTACCAATATTGAAAACTTACCTGTTGTGTTCCATTATAAGGGTTGATTCTCACCTGCGCCTGTACATCGAACACCTCGGCAATTATCTCTGCGGTCATGGTGTGTTCGGTTGGACCATGATGGACGATGCGGCCGTCCTTGATAAAGAGTAAATGGTCGCAGTAAGCTGCCGCCAGGTTAAGATTATGGATAACGGCAATCACCGTTCTCCCCTCATTTTGCACCAGCCTCCTGGCAACATTGAAGATCTGTAGGGTGTATTTTACATCAAGACTGGAAGTCGCCTCATCAAAAAGCAGTACCGGTGCATTTTGGGCCAGGGCCCGCGCCACCACCGCCCGCTGTTTCTGGCCACCGGAGAGACTGTTGGTATAGCGTTGGCGGATCGTGCTGATGCCGATATATTCCATGGCCGCATCGACTGCCAGCCAGTCTTGTTGCGAAGGGGACGAGAAACGATCGATATGCGGATGCCGACCCATCAGGACAATCTCTTCCACGGTAAAGCCAAAACCGGTATCAAATTCCTGGGGAACAAGAGCAAGCTGCCTGGCCAGATCGCGCTTGGCATAGCTCTGCAGTTTCTTCCCCATAAAATCGATAGTGCCGGACAGCTGCTTTTTGCCGCCGGTAAGCAGATCGAGAAAAGTCGTCTTGCCGCAGCCGTTGGGGCCGACCACTCCATAAAATTGGCCGGGTGCAAGACAAAGATTGATATCCTGCAGGACCACAGTAGTACCGTAAGCGAAAGAGACGTCGGTAAGGGTAAAAAGCATCTTGTCACTCATAGCTTCTCCCCTTTTGTTTCTGCCGAAATATGATACAAAAAAATGGGCCGCCGATCAAGGCGGTCAACACTCCGATGGGCACTTCGACAGGCAGAACAGCCCTGGTCATGGTATCGGCCGAGAGCAGCAGGATGGCTCCGGCAAAAGTCGAGACCGGCAGGAGCTTGCGATTGTCCGGGCCGACCAGATAGCGCATCAGATGCGGCACGATCAGGCCGATGAAACCGATAATGCCGGTAACCGCGACGCATATCGCAGTTACCAGGGAGGCAGTCAGCAGTAGAATTTTTCGTACCCTGGCGGTTTCCACGCCAAGGGTGTCCGAGGACCGTCGGCCAAGACTTATAATGTTCAGGTCCCGGCTGTAATATGAAGTCACGACAATGCCGAAAAAAAGAGCCGCGCCAATCAACAGGACGCCGTTCCAGGTGCTTGAGGCGAAGCTGCCCATCAGCCAAAAGATGATGATTGCCACCTGTTCGTCGGCCAGATATTTCAAAAAACTGATTCCGGCAGAGAGTATTGCCCCGACAATGACGCCGGAGAGGATAAGGGTCTGAGCCGATATTTGGCCGTTAAAGGTGGAGAGGCGCATCACCAAGATGAGAGTAAGAAGAGCGCCTATAAAGGCGAAAACCGGTGTTGAAAAATGACCGAGCATACTCACGTTGGCCAGCAGCGCCAGCGAGGCGCCAAAAGCCGCGCCGCTGGAAATCCCCAGCGTATACGGATCGGCCAGAGGATTGAGCAGGATACCCTGATAGATAACCCCGGACAGGGCTAAACCACCGCCCACCAGGGCGGCGGTAAGAATACGCGGTAGCCGGACATCCATAACCACGTAAGGGATGGTATTTTCTATCCCGTCGATAAGCGTTGTGTTGTCAAAGAGCCCAGCGCCGAGAACCCTAAGAATATCTTCCGGAGAAATCACCATATAGCCCATTCCGGTCGAGATGACAATTGCCAGAGCGGTACCGCAGAACAGGGTAGTCAGCAGCAGGTAGAATTTTCTTGGTGAGTGGCTGTGCATTATATCAGCTCAGGTAATAAAAAATAACGGCAATGACAATAACGCATAATGCCCGGGTTATCTGGCTGACGCCGACCAGTTCCAGGGCAAGCTGCGGGGAATAAATTCCACTGTAATAGGGCATCTGGTGACGAATCGCCCGAATCGGCGTTGATAAAATATTGCCCACCAGAAGTGCCAGCACCACTTCCTTGACGGTGAGACTGTTCTGGGCCAATAGGACGCTGGCGGCACTCAACCCGGCGGAGAATTCAGTGGTCACATGCAAGACGACAATACTCAGGCTCTGCGGATTCAGCCAAGACAGAAACCATGCCTTGGCGGAGATAAATGCTTCTATTTTGGTGAATAGACCATATCTACTGAAAAGAAAAAAGAGCAGATAGACCGGAATGAGAAAGAGCATAACTTTACCAATTCGTTTTTTCAGTCTTTTAGTACTGACGGCTAAGGCTGTCCGCCAGCTGGTCTGGATCTTTTTTGGGGGTGGTACCTGGCAGCTGCCGTCATTCTCGGGCAGCAGCATCCGGCCGCTCACAACGACCAGCAGAGTCTGCAGAATCGCCGCCGCGAAGGTAAGGCCGACATAGAGGAGCGCGGCGCTCTTGATAAGTGGTACGGTGAGAAAGAAAGTGGTCGGCAGATGTAGAAAAAAACGGGGCAGGGAATTGAACAAATTGGCCAGGACCAGTTCTTTTTTACTCATCTGCCCTTTGTCAAAAGCCTCGGCGAGCATGGTGTTGGCCGAGACCCCGGAAATAAAGGCCATGGAAAAGCTGGCCCCAGTAACCGCCGACAATCGGCCTATGCGAATGAGAGGACGGGCAAACATGGCCAGTCGGTTGGTCCAGTTGAGGCTTTCGATGAAGTTAGCGATAAAAAGGCCGACGGCGATAAAAAAAGTGATTCTGATGATCGGTAAAATCACCTGGGGCCACATTGCGGCAATCAGACTGTATTCCATGGATGATTTGCTACGGTTGGAAAGAGGTCTCGGAAAATTTCGCTCTACTGCTTAGCGATGCCCTGCTGAGGATTCAGGGGCGATACTACACCCCATCGGCACGAAAGAAAATAATTATTGCTGGCGTCGTAAAACTTCATCACGACTTCCGTAGGGGCACACCTGTGTCTGCCCAGTATTTTTATATATTCTGGAAGAGCGCACAGAGATGTGCCCCTACGAAGCAATTCTGAAAATCACGTTTATAAAAAATCAGTATTATTTTTGGATAATTTTTACCCGACGATAAAAAAGGAAGAGAGTGGGACAAGCTTTTTACATCGTGAATAGTCGTTGACTTTTTTTTTAGCAGTTGCTTAAGTGTGACGCAAATTCAGGTGCTTTGCAAAAAGCTCAAAGAGGGAACCTCGTGCGAATCGAGGACGGACCCGCCGCTGTAACCGGGGACAGATTTCACGTTTTACCACTGGGCGTAGAGCCCGGGAAGGTGTGAAAGATGACTGATCCGGGAGTCAGAAGACCTGCCTGAAATGAAGAGTTTTGTCATCCCGAGGTAAAGGATGCACTCATCGATACGAGGAAAAACAGGGACTCCCCGGATCATCACCAATGGTTCGGGGAGTTTTTTATTTTCGAGCTGAGAGAAATATCGCTCGTAAGGGGAGATGATGCAAGGGACGTTTTACGTAGTCGGTGTCGGGCCGGGAGATCCGCAGTTGATGACCTTGAAAGCGGCAAGGATTCTGGATCACTGCGCTGTCTGGTTTGTACCCTCCGCATTCGACAACGGTGGCAGCATGGCCCTGGAAATCGCCTCCGGTGCGGTCAGCAGCCAAGGGAAAACTATTCTCAGTCATCGATTCCCCATGAAACAGATCGTCAGAGGAGAATCCCCTGATCCGGAGGTAAAAAACGCCTGGCAGGAAGCGGCCAAAACTATCATGGCAACCCTTGCCGACGGCCAGGATGTGGTTTTCCCAACTCTGGGTGACCCGGCAATCTACTCGACTGGATTTTATGTGTGTGAGACCCTGCAGGAGTATGGTTCACCTTTTCCGGTGGAAATCGTTCCCGGCGTTTCGGCTATTGGCGCTTCTTCCGCCGCTGCCGCCTTACCGCTGTGTCTTGGCGATGAACGTCTGGTAATTATTCCCGCCACCTTTGCCAATGAGAAAATCCGCGACTTACTCCAGCTCAGCGATGTCGTTGTTTTTATGAAAGTGCATAAGGTGATGGCGCGGTTGGTGGGCTTGCTCGAAGAACTTGATCTTCTCGACAATGCGGTCCTGGTTGAACGCTGCAGCCTGGGGGATCAAAAAATCTGGACCGATGTCCGTGCGGCAGTCGATCAGGAGATTCATTACTTTTCTACCATGGTGGTGCGCAGGACCAGGTAATTTTTCACGACACCATCTTTATCTAAGAAGGGCTTTCTCCTCGTGATAACCTGAGCGGGCCGTGGCGTTGGGCATAAGAACAGCGCCTTTGGCCATGAAGGTTCCGGGGCTGGTTACCGCGTTGCAGCCGGTCTGGCAGCTGTCGGCCATAATGGCCCCAAGCTTACGCCGGTTGGTGTCTATTCGTTCCCCCTCATGAAAAACCGTGATGGTTCCGGGTAAAAATTTTAGATTGGCAAGCTTCGTTCCTGCCCCCAGATTGACATCGTTGCCGAGGATTGAGTCGCCGAGATAGGCAAAATGTCCGGCCTTGGCATCGTTTAACAGGATGGAGTGTTTGATTTCCGTGGCATGGCCGAGCACGCATCGTTTTCCTGCCAGACAATAACCCCGCAGGTAGGCTCCCTGGCGGATCTCACTCATATCGCCGATAATCGCCGGCGATTTGATCATCGCTCCCGCCTCAACGAGCACGCCGTCGCCGATGGCTATATGGCTGCCCAGCAGCACGGCTCCGGCCATAAGGACCGAAGCGCCCGGTAAAATCTTTCCTGCCCGCTTGACCTGCAATCCTCCTTTGGTCGTGTCGCCGTAGACAATTTCTATATTGCTGCAGTCCATGGTCCGGCCCTCGTGGATAACAATATGCTCGGTAAGCGGTATACCGTTTGTGATATGCTCCTGATCATACCGGGGATAGACAAAGGTGGTCATATAATCCTGCAGATCAGCAAGAGGCTGCCATACCTGGGCGGTGGGAGCAAAGAGTTGCCGATGGGGAAAATAGGTTACATTAAAAAAAGAGTCTATCGTCAGCATAGTATTCTCAACAAGAAGGTCAACGGATATGAAATATGATGGCTTGTATTTCACACTATGAGTAAAATAGTATAAGAGTTCAAGGAAAAACCGGACGAGGTGGCGATCGGGACGGGAAAAGCTGTTCTTGACTTAGTTTACCCGGATGTTTAGTATTTCCCAGGCCTTTGGTCTCGTGTTGTTTTGTAATAGCTAACTTATTGATTAAAGGCATAAATATAGTACATTTTCTTGATAGAAAGAGAGTGTAAAGACTTCTATTGAGAGTTCTCGTAAAGAGTTTTGCAGGAGGAATGAGTGGAATTTAATGATTCATTGAGCATCGGGATGGACGATTTTTCAAACAATGAAGAGATGGAAATACCTGAAGTACTGCCGATGATGGCGGTGCGGGATGTCGTTGTCTTTAATTATATGATTATCCCTCTCTTTGTTGGCCGCCCGGGATCCGTCGAAGCCGTCAATGAGGCTCTGGGGACCAATAAATTGCTGATGCTCGTCACTCAGAAAGACGCCACCAAGGACAACCCGAAGGTCGAAGATTTGTATGATGTGGGCATGGTCTGTGTAGTGATGCGGACCCTGAAACTGCCCGATGGCCGCCTCAAGGTTTTAGTGCAGGCCATGTCCAAAGCCAGGATAAAAGAATATATTCGGACGGAGCCGTCCTACCAGGTGTCGGTCGAAGTCATCGAAGACGTTGAAGCCGAAGAGGTCACCGTTGAAGTAGAAGCCTTGATGCGGGCGGTGCGGGAGCAGACCGAAAAGATTATGTCGCTGCGCGGCATTTTGTCCGCCGACTTGATGATGATCATCAATAATATCGAGGATCCTGGCCGGCTTGCCGATCTGGTTGGCTCCAATCTGCGCCTGAAGATTTCAGAATCGCAGAAGATTCTCGAAGAAAGCGATCCTGTTGAGCGGCTGCGGCTGGTCAGTCAGCTGCTGACCAAAGAGCTGGAAGTCTCAACCGTCCAGGCCAAGATCCAAAACGATGCCAAGGAAGAAATGAGCAAGTCCCAGCGCGAATATTTTCTGCGGGAACAGATGCACGCGCTGCAAAAAGAATTGGGCGATACCGACGAAAGATCCCAGGAGATCGATGAACTCGAGCGGAAAATCAAAAAAACCAAGATGCCCAAAAGTATCCGTAAAGAGGCGAAAAAGCAGCTGAGCCGGATGGATATGATGCATCCCGATTCCTCTGAAGCGACCATTATCCGCACTTATATCGACTGGATCCTCGATATTCCCTGGAAAAAAAGTACCAAGGACATGCTCGATCTTAGCCAGGCCAAGGTCATTCTCGACGAGGACCATCACGGTTTGGATAAGGTCAAGGAGCGCATCCTGGAATACCTGGCGGTGCGTAAATTGAATCAGACGACCAAAGGGCCGATTCTTTGTTTTGTCGGGCCTCCAGGGGTGGGTAAGACCTCGCTCGGCAAGTCCGTTGCCCGGGCTATGGGCCGCAAATTCCACCGTATTTCTCTGGGTGGCATGCGTGATGAAGCGGAAATTCGCGGCCATCGCCGGACCTATATCGGAGCGATGCCGGGACGCATTGTCCAGGGCTTGAAAACCGTCGCTACCAATAATCCGGTATTCATGATGGACGAAATCGACAAGCTTGGCTCTGATTATCGCGGCGATCCTTCCTCGGCGCTCCTAGAAGTGCTGGATCCGGAACAGAATTTCGAGTTTTCCGATCATTATATGAATCTGCCTATCGATCTGTCGAAGGTGATGTTTATCACCACCGCCAATATGAGCGATACCATTCCCGGACCGCTGCTCGACCGGATGGAGGTCATTCGTCTGTCCGGTTATACCCAGGAAGAAAAGGTGATAATTGCCAGGCAATACCTTTTGCCCAGGCAGATCAAACAAAATGGTCTGAAAGCGCGACAGCTCCGAATCGATGATGAAACCCTGCAGTATATGGTCACCCATTACACCTATGAGGCGGGCTTACGAAATCTGGAACGGGAAATCGGCAAGGTCTGTCGGAAGATCGCCCGCAAGGTGGCTGAAGGTGGAAAAGGGCCGTATACGGTATCAAGCCGTAATCTAGACCGGTATCTTGGCCCGCCGAAAAATATCCCTGAATCGGAGCTGGAAAAACTCGAGCAGCCGGGACTGGTGACCGGTCTTGCCTGGACCGAGATTGGCGGCGAAATCCTGCAGATTGAAGTAAATATAATGCCCGGCAAAGGCAAACTGCTGATGACCGGCCAGTTGGGCGATGTCATGAAAGAGTCGGCTCAGGCTGCCTTGACTTATTGCCGGAGTCGTTCAAAAGATCTACAGCTTGCTGAGGATTATTTTGACAAGATAGATCTGCATATTCATGTTCCAGCCGGAGCCATCCCCAAAGACGGTCCCTCGGCAGGTATTACCATGGCAACTGCTTTATACTCGGCGCTCACCGGCAAAACGGTGATCAGCCAGCTGGCAATGACCGGAGAAGTCACCCTGCGCGGGCGAGTGCTGCCCATCGGCGGCTTGAAAGAAAAGGCCCTGGCGGCGCTTCGGGCCGATATCACCAAGGTGATTATTCCTGCCCAGAACGAAAAAGATCTTCAGGAAATACCTGTAAATATCAGAAATAAGATGGAATTTTTTCCGGTTAAGGATATGGATGAAGTGGTCAAGATCGCTTTTCCCAAAAGCGCTCCACGGAAGGTAATAAAAGGCAGTGACAAACTGAGCAGAAACGGTGACGGAGCCTGAGCTGCAGCACAGCCCGGCACCGGCGGCCGGCATAAAAAAAAGAGGCGTTCTCTGGGCTCTTCTTCTGCTTGTCGTCGTCTGCGTAACAGGTGGCGGCTGGTTGGCGAGCTACGTTTTTTCCCCGGGCCCACCAGGTGCCGACGAGACAGCAATAGTTTCTATTCCACGCGGGACCTCTGTTCGGGGCATCAGTGTTATTCTTGGCGAAAAGGGGATCATTAAGGAAGATTTCAGATTTCTTGTGCTGGCAAAATGGTCTGGTTATGGCAGAAGACTTCAGGCCGGTGAATTTCGCCTGCGTACCGGGATGAAACCGCTTGAAGTCCTGCGAGAACTGGCAAGCGCCAGGTCGATCGAGTATCCCATCACCATCCCCGAAGGCCTGCGTGCCGCCGAAATAGCTGAGATATTTGGGGAATATGGCTTGTGCAACCCAAAGAGTTTTATCAACCTTGTCTATGATAAGGCGTTTATCGCGAAATTGGGTTTTGCGCCTGTAGAGAGTCTTGAGGGCTATCTCTTTCCGGATACCTACCATTTTACCCGGGATATAACCGGGGCTGAGAAAATTATTCCCATTATGGTTAAACGGTTCAGCGATGTCTGGAGTGAAATAACCGCGGAAATACCCGATGGGGTGGATACGGCTCCTGATCTGCAGCAAACCGTTATTCTCGCTTCGATCGTCGAAAAGGAAACCGGCACGCCTGAAGAAAGATCATTGATCGCCGGGGTCTTTCGCAACCGGCTCAACATGGGGATGCGTCTGCAGTCCGATCCCACCGTTATTTACGGCAGTAAAAAATTCTCCGCCCCGATCTCGAAAGATGATCTGTTGACCGCCACTCCGTATAACACCTACACCCTCCCCGGACTTCCCATCGGACCGATCTGCAGCCCCGGCCGAGAAGCCCTGCATGCCGTGTTGTTTCCCACCCCGACCGATACGCTTTATTTTGTCTCGAAAAACGACGGGACGCATCATTTTTCCAAAACCCTGGTCGAACATAATCGAGCGGTAGAAAAATATCAGAGGAAAAATTCAGATAAAAAAGGTAAGTAAATAGTAAGTGAGCTGGACCGGGGCAACAACAGTAAAGTCCATAAGATAGAGAGTAGACGGGAGAAGACGGTGAAAATTGCCTTGGTGCAGGTTAATCCGGTTATCGGCGATTTTGCAAAAAATTGCGCTAAAATAAAGTCCTGGTCAAAAAAGGCCAGTACGTGCGGCTGTGAGCTGGTTATTTTTCCGGAGCTTGCAGTGTCCGGTTACCCGCCGCAGGACCTGCTGGAAAGAAAATCATTTCTTATCGCCCACGAAAAAGCCATGGACGATCTCCTCGCTGAATTGCCAGATCTTGATGTTATGTTCGGCTGTTTTGAAATGCGGCAAGGGCGGCAGGGAAAAAGTCTTTATAATTCCGCCGTGGTTGCCCGACAAGGCAGGATCATCTACCGGGCGCGCAAGCAGCTGTTGCCGGCTTACGATGTCTTTGATGAAACCCGTTACTTTGAACCGGGGCCACCAGCCGAACTTTATAGCGTAAAAAATCTGCACTTCGGAGTCACCGTCTGCGAAGATGTCTGGAGTGAAGAGGTGCGGGAGTATGATACCGACCCCGTCGCCGACCTGGTCGCGCTTACCGCACGCAACCAGCAACCCATTCACGGCATAATCAATATCTCGGCCTCACCTTTTCAACGGCAGAAAGAGGGAATCAGAAAGAATATCTTCCAAAAGATCTGCCGTCGTTATAATCTGCCTTTTCTCTACTGCAACCAGGTCGGCGGGCAGGATTCCCTGCTTTTTGACGGACGCAGTCTGGTGATGGATAAGACCGGTACCGTGATCGCCCAGGCTCTCGGTTTTGCTGAGGATATGATCGTATTTGACAGTGAGAGCCGGCAGGGCGACATGCACGGTGAAACGAAGATTTCCGAACCAGCGGCGGTGTATGAGGGGCTGGTGATGGGCATTAGGGATTATGTCCATAAATGTCATTTTTCCTCCGTCGTACTGGGGCTGTCCGGGGGAATAGATTCGGCCCTTACCGCCGCAATTGCCGTCGATGCCCTGGGGTCGGAAAAGGTGCTCGGGGTGGCTCTGCCGTCTGCCTACAGTTCACCTGATTCACTCGAAGATGCCAAGAAACTGGCGGAAAATCTGGGTTGTCGCTTTGCAGTACTGCCGATCTCTGAATTGTTCAGCTGTTTTCAAAGCAACCTGCAGCCGTTTTTTGCAGGACTTGATGAAGATATTACCGAACAGAATCTTCAGGCCCGTATCCGGGGCAATCTCCTGATGGCTTTGTCAAATAAATTCGGTCACCTGCTTTTATCAACCGGCAATAAAAGCGAGATGGCTGTGGGGTATTGCACCCTGTATGGGGATATGAGCGGCGGACTGGCGGTAATTTCCGATGTGCCGAAACAGCTGGTTTATGAGCTGGCCGCCTATGTCAACAGAGCACGAGAAATCATCCCGATACGAACTATTAAAAAAGCACCGACGGCGGAGCTGAAACCGGATCAGAAGGATCAGGATGATCTGCCGCCCTATGAAATTCTCGACCAGGTGCTGGAATTGCACCTCGAAGAGGGAAAAGGTGCCCGCGAGATAATCGCGCTTGGCTTTGATGAGCAGATGGTCGGTGATGTTGTTAGGCGGGTTCGACTCAATGAATACAAACGTAAACAGGCTCCGCTGGGGCTGAAGGTAACCACCAAAGCCTTTGGTTTTGGCCGCAGATTTCCCAATGTGCAGAACTTTCAGGAATAATAGCGTCAGACATTGAAAGATAGTCGTTTCACCTTCCCATCCTTTTTTAAAATCCTTGTTTTTGCTGGATTTCTCTGTGCCGTGGTCTGGCTCATTGTCCGTGAACAGCAGATTAAGCGTCCGGAAAAACTCTATGTGACGACCTCCGGCAGTGTCGATATGTGTCTGAGCTGCCATAAGGATGAAAAACTTGATCCAGCCCACGATTCCTCGGTTATCGGCTGTGCTTCCTGTCATCTCGGCAATCCCCTTGCGGTCACAGAGGAAAAAGGCCATGCGGGAATGGTGCTCAATCCCGGCGATCTGCGCCATGTTGCCAAGACCTGTTCCGTCGAAGGCTGTCACCCAAAAGATATCCATAAGGTGAAAAACTCGCTGATGGCGACCAATCGGGGCATCATCGGCACTTTACTCTATTATTGGGGTGAATCGGACTCTCAAAATACCGAGCTTACCGTCGAGGAACTCTTAAAATCAGGCAAGAATTCTCTCGCTCTCGATTATTATCGAAAACTTTGCGCCACCTGCCATCTCTGGAAACAAAAAAATGATATGCCAGGCGTACCGCAATTTTTTAATGAGAAGGGCGGTGGCTGTTCGGCCTGCCACTATCAGCTGCCGGGGGATACCGGTATGGACCAGGTGCTTGTTTCCGATAATAAAACGGTGCGAAATCCAGCTGATAAAAAAATTCATCCGCTTATTACCAAGAAAGTGCACAGTGTCAATTGTGTAAGATGCCATAATCGTTCCGGGCGGATTGGCATCTCGTATATGGGCATCTTCGAATCGGAAGGCTATGGCACTCCTTATGAAGACGGTCACTTGAATTCTCGCCAGTTGCCGGGCGCCAGATTTTACCTGCCTCTTGCCGATGATGTGCATCATAGCAAAGGGATGGAATGCATTGACTGTCATACCCGCAATGAGATTATGGGGGATGGCACCAGTTATGCTCACTATGAAGACCAGCTGGAAATTTCCTGTGAGGTCTGTCATTCGGCTAATCCGGGAACGACCCGAAAAAACAATACCCTGACCAATATTGATACCGAAAGTGGGAAAACCGTGTTGGTCGGTAAAGTAGACGATAAACTGCACCCGCTCAAGACGGCAAAAAAGGGGGTCTGTGATTTTACCGCCCATAAACGAGTGACCTGTGAGGCCTGTCATTCCACCTGGGTGGCACAGTGCTATGGCTGCCATGCCAAGCGTGATGAGGCTAAGACCCACTTAGATAAACTGACGCTTGAAAAGACTGAGGGGTTATGGGAGGAAGGACGATCCTATATCCGTTATGAGCGACCGATGCTCGGCGTCTGGCAGGATGAGATAGTGGTAGTAACCCCCGGCTGTCAGGATATCGTCACGGTGGTCGATAAAAACGGCGAGATCGACAAGAGCTTTGACCGTTTTACCATGGCGGCGATCAATCCGCATACCACCCAGGCCACAGGGCGGGACTGTGTCGACTGCCACGCCTCCACAAAGACAGTGGGTTTGGGAGAGGGCAAGGTGTTCCTGCGGGATGGCAAGCTGGTTTTTGCCGGAGTTGATCAGGGAGTGGTGACCAGCGCCGGAAAAACCGTTCCTTTTGATGCGTATGTGACGCTTGACGGCGAGGCGCTGCAGCATAGTTCACGATCGACTCTCAGGCCCTTTGATAAGAAGGAGCTGAACTCGATTTTGCGGGTCGGTCTCTGTGTCGGCTGTCATAATCGATATGACGATCCCATCTGGAAAAATTATACCAGCGCAACCATTTGCCGTCGCCCGGAACTTGCAACTGGCATGCAAGATGCTGATTTTCCTAACATAGATGGAGGAAAGACATCGGAATAATAAGCGGCAATACCGTCGGTTTAAAGAACCATCAACTCAAAGCTCTCGAGAAACTTGCCCAAAAAAGGGTCCAGCCGGATAAAATCATCACTGCCGAGATGGCTCGAAACCTCTGCCAACTGTCTGCCGAGTTTAACCGGCAAATCGGGCTGCTGGTGCATCGATCGGGGAAGATAGAATCAGTCGTAGTCGGCAATTACTCACAGATCATGCTGCCGCAGCTCGGTCATGTACGGGCGTCAGGTGGCAGACTGCGCGGCCTGAGACTGGTGCATACCCATCTTGCCGGCGAGGATATCAGCGATGACGATTTGATGGATCTGCTTTTCTTGCGGCTCGATCTGCTGTCGGTTATTAAAGTCGACGGTGAAGGTCTGCCGGAGAAAATGTATTCGGCCCATCTTTTGCCCACCGCCCACGAAGGAAAAAACTGGGCTTTCCTGAGGCCGGTTCACCCGGCCAACCAGATTGAATCCTTTGCCGAGTTAATCGGTGCGATAGAAGGGGAGTTTGGCCTGAGCCGAAAGACCAGCCTGGTTGATCGAGGAGAGGATCGGGCTATTCTGGTCAGTGTTACCACCGAACCCAAACGGCAGGCGGAAGAATCTCTTGCCGAGCTGGTTGAGCTGGTGCGCTCCGATAATATTGCTATTTTAGATACGGTGCTGCAGCGCAAAAACAAAGCGAATCCACGGCTGATTATCGGCAAAGGCAAATTGGCCGAAATCATGATCAGGGCGCTGCAGCTCGATGCCAATCTGCTTATCTTCAACCAGGAACTGAACCCGTCGCAGATCCGCTCAATCACCAACTTCAGTGATCTTCGGGTTATTGACCGAACTCAGCTCATCCTCGATATCTTCGCCCACCGGGCGATGAGCCGGGAAGGCCGGCTGCAGGTGGAAATGGCGCAGTTGAAATATATGCTGCCCCGTTTATCATCGCGCGATGACGCCCTGTCGCGACTGACCGGTGGTATCGGCGCGCGGGGGCCGGGGGAGACCAAGCTGGAGATTGACCGGCGGCGAATTAATGATCGTCTGACCCGCCTGGCCAAAGAGCTCAAGCAGGTGAGTGCGGAGAGGTACCGGCGCAGGGCCCAGCGCAGAAAAAAAGAGCTGCCGGTATTATCCCTGGTCGGCTATACCAATGCGGGAAAATCAACGTTGCTGAACACCCTGACCCACAGCGACATCGTTGCCGAAAACAAACTCTTTGCGACTCTCGATCCAACCAGCAGGCGGTTGCGTTTTCCAACGGAGATGGAGGTCATTATTACCGATACGGTGGGCTTTATTAGAAATCTTCCGGCGGACCTGCTGCAGGCCTTTATGGCAACTCTGGAGGAGCTGCAGGAGGCGGATCTTCTCGTTCATGTCGTCGATGTATCCAACCCGAACTTTCGCGAGCAGATGAAGGTGGTTGAACAGTTGCTCAGGGATCTTGAGCTTGATGAAATACCGCTTCTAACCTTGTATAACAAGATTGATCAGGTGGCAGATACAGAGGCAGTGCAGCAGCAGGTGGGCCACGATGCGATTACCATCAGTGCCCTGCAACCGCAAACCCTGACCGGTTTTCTGGTGCAGGCGGAACGGATGATCGGTAAGGTACTGGATACAAGACTACGGTAACAGATAAAAGCCCAGTTCTTTTTCATAGGCCCGATCTGCAAAAAATTCACAGCCGATGCGGTTGCCGTTGACAGTTATGATGGAAACTTTTTTGAAAAGAACGGTTTCTTTGCGATTGTCCAACGTAAAGACCAGCGATCCTTTCTGACCAACCTGCATATCGTGGAGGCCCCGAACCTCAAAACATGCGCCATTGAGAGAGAGGTTGAGGATTTTGATCTTGCCACCGCCAATTGCCGGCGGAACCAGATCGTAGGTACCTTCGAGTTCAGTCGGTTTACGAAAGTGACGACGGAATTCCAGGTGTACTTTATAGATATGACCACATTTGCATTTAACTTTGATGAGGTGCTGTCGATGGCGGAACTGGCCTGCCGAGATCGCCCGGGCAGCATCGCATACCGGGCAGACGATCATTGCCTCGTCATCGGGCTTTACAAAGGATTTGTGGGTAGCTGGTGGACTGGTCATGATATATTATACATATCCTTAAATTTAAAGCAAAGATCGATGTAAAATGATCGAGATTTATGGTTTCCCAATCTCAATCATAAATGATGGTGGTATATTTCTCCAGAATCTCTATCGTTTCTTCATCGAGATCATCGGCCACTTCATGAATCCGGTATTCCAGGCCGCAGACCGTGCAGCGCATCCGGACTTTTCGGCACATACGGTGAACTCTCAGTTTTCCGGAGCATTTCTTACATTGCATTGTTTAACTGAGCAGCTGCTTACGGGTAAAAACCGATTCGAGGGTATAGCCTGCTTTGGCCAACGCCTCAGTGCCTCCTTCCTGCCGTTCAACCACTGTGGCGATGAGACCCACTTTAAAGCCGGCCGCTTCCACCCGCTCTATGACCTTCAGGAGCGTTCCGCCGGTGGTGACCACATCTTCAAGCAGGGCCACGGTGCAGCCGTCGGCCATATTTTTTAAACCTTCAATATAATTGCCGGTGCCGTGACCTTTGGCTTCTTTTCGTACAATAAAGGCGGGTATCGGTTGCTCCGCAAGAAAACTGGCGATGGACACCGCGGTAACTAAAGGGTCAGCACCCAGGGTCATGCCACCGACCGCGTGGATGGGCGTGGGTGATTTTTGCAGCAGTTCTAAGAGGAGTTTGCCGCAAAGATAAGCCCCTTCCGCCGACAGGGTGGTCTGTTTGCCGTCAATATAAAAATCAGAGGTCTTCCCGGAGGTCAGGGTAAAGGAGCCTTGGCGATAAGATTTCTCCAGAAGAATTTCCTTGAGCCGTTGTCTGTCGTCCATGAGTATATGCATTTAAAAGATGGGTAAAATTGCAATAAATTGCCTTGTTAATAAATCAGCAGCCGATACTACCTTTTTTTTATCCATGTTTAAAGAAAAAACTGGCAAACATTTTAAAAGCAATGGTAGGCTGTTTAGCTGATTTTATTTATTTGCTGAGCTGTTTTTACAGAACGTTTTTTGCTGATGCATACCATGATGGCAACGAAGCAATTTCTTTTATGATAGCGGATGTCTGTCATAAATGACTTTAAACTAGAGGGTAATATGTGTGGGATAGTTGGATATTGTGGTCCGAAACGTGTGGTGCCGGTGGTGCTTGAAGGTCTCAGACGACTGGAATATCGAGGCTACGATTCGGCTGGTATTGTGTACCTGGAAAATGATCGACTGATCAAACATCGCGCTGCCGGCAAGCTGGCCAACCTTGAGGGTATCATCGGCGATGCAATCATTGCTCCGTCGCATATCGGGCTTGGTCATACCCGCTGGGCGACCCACGGTGCGCCGACCACTGAAAATGCCCATCCGCACAGCGACTGTACCGGCAACCTGGTCGTCATCCATAACGGCATCATTGAAAATTATCACTCCCTGCGCGAGGAACTGAAGGCAAAAGGCCACAAATTCTCCTCAGAAACCGATACCGAGGTACTGGCGCATTTAATCGAAGATAATCTGGAAGGGGATCTGGTCGTCGCCGTCAAAAAAGCGATCAGCCTGGTGGAGGGGTCCTACGCCATAGGTGTTCTCTGGGCCGGCATGCCGGATATGCTCATCGCCGTGCGTAATCAAAGTCCCTTGGTTCTGGGGGTGAGCGAGCAGGATGGCAACTTCATGGCGTCCGATATCCCGGCCCTTCTCCCCTATACCAGGCAGGTAATATTCTTAGACGATATGGAACTGGCGATCCTCACCGCCGACAGCCACCAGGTCTTTTCGCTTGTTTCCGGAAAATTACTCGAAAAAGAGATCCAGACCATCGATTGGAATGCGGCGATGGCCGAAAAGGCCGGTTACCGGCATTTTATGCTTAAAGAGATTTTCGAGCAGCCCCAGGCTATTACCAATACCGTCAGCGGCAGGATTAACCTCGAGACCGGGGTGGTTGATCTGCCGGAGATCAGGGTATCCCAGGCCGATCTGGAAAATATCGATCGCATCTTTCTGGTTGCCTGCGGCACTTCCTGGCATGCGGCGCTGGTGGCAAAATACTGGATCGAGAAATACGCCAATATCCCGGTGGAAGTGGATATCGCTTCTGAGTTTCGCTATCGCCATCTGCTGGTCAGCGAGCGGGTGCTGACCGTGGCTATCTCGCAATCCGGGGAAACTGCCGATACTCTGGCCGGGATACGCAAAGCAAAAAAACAGGGGGCCAAGATTATTACCATCTGCAACGTGGTCGGCTCGACGATGACCCGCGAGGCTGATGGGACTATTTACACCCATGCTGGACCGGAAATCGGTGTTGCCTCGACCAAAGCCTTTATCTCCCAGCTTGCCGCGCTGTTTTTGTTTACCCTGTATCTGGGGCAGAAAAAAGGGACCGTCGGCCTGGAACAGAGTATTGAGCTTGGTCGGGAACTGATCAATGTGGCAAGCGTTATTCATAGTGAACTGCCCAGAATCCAGGAAGAAATCCAGATACTTATCGAAAACTACTACAACAGCCGGGATTTTCTGTTTGTCGGCCGCGGCTTGAACTTTCCCATTGCCCTGGAAGGCGCGCTGAAACTCAAGGAAATCTCCTATATTCATGCGGAAGGCTATGCCTCAGGGGAACTCAAACACGGCCCCATTGCCTTGATCGACAAAGACATGCCGGTGCTGGCCCTGGTGCCGCAGGATGAGGTATATCAGAAATCAATTTCCAATGTGGAGGAGATCAAGGCGCGGCAGGGACGGATCATTCTTATCGGCACCGAAGGCGACAGTCATCTGCAAACCATAACCGATGATGTGATCTATCTGCCTCTGGTCCACGAGGCCATGAATCCGATTCTGTATACCATCCCAGCCCAGCTCCTCGCCTATGAAATAGCTTCAAGGCGCGGCTGCGATGTCGATCAGCCCCGCAATCTGGCCAAAAGTGTCACGGTCGAATAACCTTTATTTGGTTTCGTTTTAGAAGCATCAAAGAGGGGAGTTTCGTAACTGCAACATGAAAAATAAAATGGAGGGAAAAATGAAAAAAGTTTTAGGGTCTTGGGTAATTTTCTCAGTGGCGATATCATTTGTTCTTGGCGGAATTGCCGTAGCAGGAACTCTTGATGAAATTGCCAAAAGAGGAGAACTGCGAGTTGCCTGTCAAACCCAGGGAGCACCATTTAGTTTTGTTGACAAAAATGGGGAGCGAACCGGCAGTTCTGTCGAGCTGTGCAAGTTGATTGCCAAAGATATGGGGGTCAAAATTAAGTTTCTCGACTACGACTGGGATGGCCTCATTCCCGCTCTTTTGTCCGGCAAGGCCGACATGCTAGCCGCGGATATGACTCCCACCCTGCAAAGAGCCATGAAGATCTCTTTCGCTGATCCATATATGTATACGGGCAGCGTTGTATTTGTGAAGCAGGACAGCCCGATTAAAACTGTTGAAGATGTTAAAAAATCAGGGATCAAGCTAGCTGTTTTGTTGGGTTCCACCGGTGAGAACGATGCAAAAAAAGCATTTCCCGACGCCGAAATAAAGACGTATAAAGGCGGCGGACCGATTGTAATCAATGCGGTAGTTGCCGGTCATACAGATGCCGGGGTGAATGATGGATCGGCCGTGCGTGGCCAGTCAGCCAGCTACCCGCCCAATACAATCCGTATTCTGGATGGACAGTTGTCCAAAGCACCACTTGCCTTTGCCGTTCGTTATGATTCTCCAGACTTACGTGAATGGCTCAATCTCTTTTTTCTCCATACCAAGTTGGACGGTCAGCTTGATGCGAACCTGGATTACTGGGTCAATTCTCTTGATTGGAAGAAGGATCATTGATAGTTGATTTCATAGTCCATCCAGTTTGATGCGGACCGTCAATGCCGGTCCGCATCCCCGCCGATAGCATATGTAAGACGTACAAATATTACAGGTAAAATATGCTCGAAGACTTTAATTTCAGAGTCATCTTTGAATATATGCCCTTGTATCTGCAGTGCTTTTTCGCCACTCTTTGGCTGTCTGCACTGTCACTGATCGGAGCGATTCTGATAGGAATAACAGCCTGCTCTATGCGCTTGAGTCAGTCAAGACTTATGTCCGGCATGGCCGGTGTGTATATCGAAAGTATCCGCGCCACGCCCTTGCTGGTGCAGCTTTATTTTTTTTATTTCGGTCTTCCATCCATGGGCATTATGGTTCCGGAATGGGTCACCGGTGTATTTGCTTTAACCTTGAACAGCGGGGCATATTATGCCGAGATCATCAGAGCCGGCATCCAGGGCATCGACTACGGCCAGACTGAGGCCGGGATTTCTTCCGGGTTGAGTTATTTCCAGCGGATGCGCTATATCATCCTGCCGCAGGCCCTTGGTATGACGATTCGACCCATGTTGGGGCAAGCCATCGTTCTGGTAAAGGACTCTTCGCTGCTCTCGTTGATTTCAATCATGGAGTTGACCCGGGCCGGACAGATGTTGACTTCAGATCGATTTATGCCCGCAGAAGGCTTCCTGACGACCGCGGCTTTTTATTTACTTATTTACTACCTGTTAAAAACCTTCTCAGGCTGGTCTGAAAAACGGTTAATCTTCCGGGAAGCTCTTTGATCACTGTAGGATAAGATATGTGGGGTTTTTATTTTAATGAATTGATCAACAGTCTGCCTTTTTTTCTTAAAGGGCTCTGGATGACTGTGGCGGTTTCCGGGCTGGCGCTGATTGCCGCAACAAATATCGGTTTCATTTTAGGAATTATCAGAACCGGCCGGATGAAGATTCTGCGCTTTCTTATCGGCGCGTGGGTGGACCTTACTCGTGGCACCCCCTTTCTGGTTCAGGTATTCATCATTTTTTTTATCCTGCCAAGTTTTGGCATAGAACTGGAGGCTTTTCCGGCAGCGGTAATCGCGCTGAGCAATATGGGCGCAGGCTTTATCTGTGAGATTGTTGCCGGCGGTATCCTCGCGGTATCCCAGGGCCAAAGAGAGGCTGCAACAGCATCCGGGCTGTCCGCTTATCAGCAACTGCGACATATCATTATGCCGCAGGCCATGCCGGCCATCATCCCCCCTTTGGTAGGACAATATGTCCTTATTATAAAAGATTCCTCGGTGGTCTCCGTGATCGGAGTCGTTGATGTTACCAGGGTGGGCTGGCTGACTGTGCAGCGCATACCCGAAGGATTGATGGTGTTCGGTCTTGTCGGTCTTTTATATTTCTCCATCTGTTATCCATTGATCAAGTTATCGAACTACATGGAAAAGCGAATCACTCTTGCCGGCCCCAGGCTATAAAAAGAAACTTAACAGCGCGCGGCTAACGACATTTTTAAGAAGGAAAATAAGTCCATGATCGCTTTCAAAAACGTAAACAAATGGTTTGGCGAGCTGCATGTCTTAAATGACATCAACTTAGAAGTTGCCAAGGGAGAAGTGGTTGTGGTTTGCGGGCCGAGTGGATCTGGAAAAAGCACCCTGATACGCTGTATAAATCGGCTGGAACCAATCCAAAAAGGAGATCTTGTCGTTGATAACATGAAGGTCCATGATAAAAAGATCAATATGACTACACTCCGGGCGGAGATTGGCTTTATCTTTCAATCGTTTAATTTATATCCCCATATGACCGCCTTGGAAAATGCCACAATTGCCCCAATGAAGGTTAGAAAATTACCCAAAAAAGAAGCTGAAGAACTCGGCAGACAGACGTTAACTCGGGTTGGACTGGGGGACCGAATTCATAATTATCCCGCCCAGTTGTCCGGTGGCCAGCAGCAGCGGGTTGCTATCGCCAGGGGGCTCTGCATGCGCCCCAAGATCATGCTGTTTGATGAACCCACTTCGGCTCTTGACCCTGAGATGATCAATGAAGTTCTCGATGTTATGCGAGATTTGGCCAAAGAAGGCATGACTATGATGGTCGTGACCCATGAAATGGGATTTGCCCGAGAGGTGGCAAGCCGGGTCGTCTTTATGGACGATGGGCGGATTGTTGAAGTTGCGCCGCCTGATGATTTTTTCAACAACCCGCAAACAGCTCGAGGCAAACTCTTTCTCAGCTCAATTTTGAAACATTGATCTTTTCTGTCGGAAGGACATTATTTTGGTGTTTTTATATGTATTAACAATATATTAGAACTTTAAGGAGCTATGCGTGATGGACCGGAAAATTGTTTTACTGGGTTATGGCATGCAAGGCAAAGCCTGCGTCTATGATCTTATTAAAAAGGGAAATTTTGATGAACTGGTGATCGTTGATTGCTACCAGGATTTTCTTGATGATGTCCATTTATTAAAAGATCCCAGAGTAAAAGGTTGCCGAATTGATGCTACCGACCAGGTCAAAATCCGCGAACTTCTTGAGCCCACTTCGCTGGTCATTGAGTTTTTTCCGCCCCATTTCACTCTTTCTATGGTGGAACTGGCTATTGGCTGTAACTGTCATGTTATCACCTCGAGCTACATCAATAACCCGGCCTGCGCCGCGCAGCCGGGATTTGCCGAAAGGCTGGCTGCGCTCGATCAAACAGCCCGACGCAAGGGTCTGGTTATATTGGAAGAGTTCGGCATGGACCCCGGTATTGATTTAGCGATGGGCCAAAGGGTAGTCGATACATTCGATGAGGTGCATGCCTTGCATTCCTACGGTGCGGGGTTTCCGGAATTACAATCGGCCAACAATCCTTTGAAGTATAAATTCAGCTGGTCGATTATCGGCGTCATCCGCTCTCATCTAAGACCAGCCACATATCTTGACAACGGAACGGTTCGGACAATTGCCCCCGTCGACCTGTTCAGTTCTGAGAATTCTCACCACCTCGAAATTGCCGGCTTGGGAGATACCCTTGAGTGCTATTACAACGGCAACGCAACACAATACGTCGATCATTTCGGCATTGAAAAAACCATTAAGAGCATGGGGCGCTACATTTGTCGTTGGCCGGGGCATGGGGCATTTTGGCAAAAAATGGCTCGATGCGGCTTTTTGAGTGACCAGCCCATTCAGGTCGGTACGCAAATGGTCAAACCTGAGGAGTTTTGCGCCTCGCTCCTGGGCAATCAAAAGCAGTTTCAATATCAGGATGGCGAGAGAGATATCGCTCTTCTTCGTATCGATGGCCGAGGCCTTATTGCCGGTGCTCTAAAAAAGGTAATAATGCAGGCCATCGTTTACCTTGACCGGACTACCGGTTTTACCGCCATGCAGCAGTTAGTTGGCTTTCCCATGGCCGTTGGCAGTATGATGATTTTTGACGGCCAGATCAAACAACCCGGAAGGACAATGCCCATGGACGTCCCCCTGGACTTTTACTTCAGTGAGCTGGATAAACGCGGCATCCACTTTGCAAAGACTATTGAAGATTGGGACGGCAAATTAAACCCTTAATCTGAGGGTGTTTACGACGCCGGCAAAGCATAAAAAATAATGGAGGATACAAAGGTGCCGCTCCGAACACCATTTCTGGGAGTTCTGTGTTGGGAAGAGGGAGGGAGCCCTAAAGGACTGGAACAGCTGGAAAGTCTCCCCGGCAACAGCACCAACCCTCGGACTTATCCTTTTCCCGTTCTTTTTAAAAGAGTTGCGGGGGCAAATTACCAGTCAGTGCTGGTTTGCCCGGATGATCGACTTGTTGGTGCTATGGTGCAAGCGGCCGAAGAAATGATTCATCAAGGCGTCAAAGTAATCATTACCAGCTGCGGCTTTAATGCGATTTTTCAAAAAGAACTCGCTGATGTCCTCACCGTTCCTGTTTATACTTCAGCCTTGCTGCAGGTACCTCTTATCCGCGCCTCCCTGGGCAGGCAAAAACTGCTGGTCATTACCGCTTCAAAGCAGGACCTTACGCCAAGACACTTCCAGGCAGTCGGCGTAATGGGTATGACTGGAATCGAAATATCCGGCATGGAAGTGATGCCGGAATGGAGCAAAATAAGTCGCTTTCCAAACGAGCCTCTGGCACTCGAAAAAATAGAAGATGAAGTTGTTTCATTGGCAGTAACTGGTCAACAAGAGCACCCCGACCTTGGCGCAATCCTGCTTGAGTGTACCGATTTGCCTCCCTTTGCCGGCGCTGTCCGAAAAGCTGTCAATCTGCCGGTTTATGACTTGTTGACGATGCTTGCCTTAATTCACAGATCATTCGCCCACCCTGGCTGATATAAACCTTTTACGAAAAGAACTCGGCAAATTTGTCGGCGACAGGAAAGAGTCCAAAGAGTCCACCGGTATGGACAAAGACAATCCGTCGACCAAAAACCGACCGCTTTTTCCTGATCTCGCTTAGCATGCCGTAAAATGCCTTGCCGGTGTAGACGGGGTCCAGTATCACCCCCTCGAGTCGGGCAAGTTCGTAAATGGCGTTAAGTTCTTCCGGCCGGGAAAGGGCGTAACCTCTGCCGACATAGCCATCGACGATATCGATATCAGTGCTGTTTATGGCAATATTGACGGCGTAATCCTTTCTAAATTCGCGGCAAATACGGTCGATTTCGGCAACAAAATAATCCTTGTCGTCACACACATTGATTCCGGTCACTCGCAAATCAAGATCGAGCAGTTGGGCGCCGAGAAGCAGACCGGCGGTCGTTCCCCCGGAGCCCGTGGCAGAGAGAACCGTGGTCTCACTAAAGTCGTCATCCCCCAGTGCAGTCAGGTCGTCGGCGATCTCCTCCATCCCCATTATATAGCCCCAGGCACCTAACTGATTCGAGCCTCCTTCTGGGATTATATAGGCGACTTTGCCTTGTTCACGCAGTCTCTCCTGTTCCATGGCAAACCTGTTATGCCGCTCTTTATATTCGGCTGGGGTTATCCAGATAAGCTCTGCTCCTGCCAACTTGTCGAGCAAGATGTTACCATGACTCGGTGGAGGATTCTTAGGATCTTCGGTCCTAAGCAGGAGAGTACTCTGTAAACCCGCTCTCACTGCCGCCAAAGCAGTTGCTCGACAATGGTTGGACTGGGCGCCACCGCAGGTAATTACCGTGTCTGCTCCCTTGGCTTTGGCATCCGCCAGCAGAAATTCAAGCTTCCTTATTTTGTTGCCGGAGAGCTCACAGCCGGTCAAGTCGTCTCTTTTGAAGAAAATCTCTATCCCGAGCTCTTCGCTCAATCGTTCCATTTTCTGAAATGGCGTCTCTTTGCGGGCAAGTTCGAGATGGGCCGGATAGTTCAATATAGCGGATGGCATGCAATATCTCCTTTTCTTTCACAAAGAATAGATCAACAGTAGATGACAGAATACTGTCTGTGGCTGTAAAAGAGCAGGCAGGATGAAGAAGAAAAGGCAGGCCGCACCACACAGTCTTCCGACGTCGAATGACAACACGTGCTCCAGATCATCAATGACGTATCCGTTGGTGAAAAGCGTCCATCTCTGTTTTCACCTCACTCTCCCTATAGACGACATTATGAGCGGGATAGATAATAGTTTTTCACGCGTGAATCGTTACTGATGCGGTCTTTGTGTTGCATAAGGCCTGGCGCCACTCGCTCAACAATATCTTTCGGAACGTAATCAAGAATTCCAGAACACAGCGACCGCGTTTGTACAAATGCTTTTAGGTCAGCTATGGTTAATCTGTTGTCGGCAAAATACTCTCCGCCGCCACGGGTCAAGAGCTGATCAATACCCCGCAGATAGACAGTCAACCAACCATCTACGAACTTTTCTCGGGCGATCCGCATTTCTTCCCCCTCCAGTCCATACGTTTTACCGATGTGATTGGAAATATCCTCGAAGGCGCCCAATACTTCGTCACAGTAGAGAGCCTGCAGATTGTCCGAAGGGTACAGTCCTGCCATTTTCCCTATATATCGACAGATGGCATCGGATTGAGTTATCTGGGCACCATCGATTTCAAGTACAGGTACACAAGTGAAGCGTGTGGTTGATCGCATCTCGCTGAATTCGTCATGTGATATACGGTTGTCTTCAAAATCAATCCCTGCCGTGTGAAAAGCAATTCGGATTGGCTCAGCACGACCACCGTCGATATCGAAATAAATAAGTTTATAGCTAGGCATTGTTTCATCCCCCTTGTTCATTGAACAGTTACTGCATATCGGTACCCAGAACTCGTTATGAATCCTGCAGTTCCCTGACAACACGCTATCAGCCTAAAATGTTGTTTCATCTACGTAACGTGTTTTCAATGCTACTGGTTATGTTAAGCACTTTCTTAAGTCAGAACCATAATTATTCTTCGAGACGATGACCGACTGCTAACACGCCGTCAGATACAATCGCGGAATGCGTGTTTACGAGAAAAGCTTTTATGCTACGAATCCATCCCTCTTCTCTAGAGAAAAGGATTCGCTGGAATAATCGTCTATCTGTGCTGTGATTTTATGTTATGATAATTTTCAAGTTCTTGATTTTAGATTCTATCTTTTCGCAGATCAATTTCTATGTGCTGGTATGTGAAAATCGTTTAATATGAAATATCAGCGATTTAAAATCAGTTTTTGTTAGTACGTCAATTGTCGATAACCCGTAATACCTAAACGGAGACAAAAATGAAGAAAACATTTTTTTTCACAGCGACAATTATTCTGAATACCCTTAGCGCTGGCTATACGCAGGCCGCTGAAACACCGTCTGTTACGCTTGGAGAAAAGCTTTTTAATGACTCTGTTCTCGGCGGTAGCGATAACGCAAAAACTTGTAACAGCTGTCATCCGGGAGGAAAAGGGGTGGAAAATGCCGGAAGTAACCCCAACATTTCTTTAATTATCAACCGTTGCATTACTGGACCTCTAGGTGGGCAGGCTATAAAAAATAATTCCATAGAGATGCAGTCCTTAAAACTGTACATAGAATCGTTAAAAGGAAAAAAAGGATGAGGCAAAATTTATTCGAACTCTGTTAAATTTTGAAACACCATAAATTAACAAAGGGGGATGATAATGGGTATTCTGTCTTGGATCATAATGGGGCTAATCGTAGGTGTACTCGCAAACATTAACATGCCGGGCAAAGACCCTGGAGGATTTTAATTGTTACCATCTTGATAGGAATAGCGGGTGCTTTTGCAGGTGGATATATTGGGTGCTTTTTAGGACTAGGGGCATTTACAGGATTTAATCTTGGGAGTCTCCTGCTCACTCACAGCTATTGTTGTGGTATCTTACGATCAGCCTAACACTTACGCTGAAGTGTACGCAGACATAATCTGAAAATCCTCAACCACGAAAAAGGATTGATTGTTGCTTTATCCGGAAGGCAGATTTGAAAGTATTATCAACGCAGACGATGGTAAGAAATGGAGCAATATTATCGGTTGATTATCTGTGCAACAGATATAATTTCGAATGCTCCATTTTAGGCATTTTTTTGGCACGATAACGAACAAACTAAGAGGAAGATGTTCAATATAGAATGATCGGCACTTTCGTTATGATTGAGATAGCAATTATTGAGCAATGAATCAAACAAATCTCAAACAATTACATGCGGCATTGACTCACCTGCTGAAGGAAGAAGGCAGAGGGGCACAAACTCGTCTTTCCACTGAGCAAAAAATTGATCGTGGCTATTTGAATGCTATCGTTAAGCAGAGAAAGTCCGGATCAGGTAAGATGTGGGGGAAAATTTCCCATCATTTCAAAATGACCTTAGACGAAATGCTGTCATTTGGGCGCACTATTTTGGCAGAGGTGGAAGCCCCTGTATTAGATCAGAGCAAGAGAGAAGAGACTGGATTTTTTCCGGATGTGTTCATTGCCCCAGCAGATAAAATCAAAAAAGATGATATTTCTCCAAAATCCGAAAAGGCCATATCGGATATTCCTGAAAAAATTGTCACGACAATCGAAATACTAAGGGGAGATCCTGGACACAGTAATCTTTTTTCTGAGTTGATTGATTTTTTTCACAAAACCATCAACACAGAAAAAGAAAATGCACTGCTGAAAAATAAGCTCAAGGAGCTTAAATCACGGCTGGACGCATTAGAATGCCAATCTGAGAATGAAATTCAGTAAGCAGAAAATCGAACAAAGTTCTCAACCCACAAACATAAAAAAGTAAAGATGGAAAAGAAATAAACGCTTCCCCAGTTTTTTAACTGATCAGCACCTTCTTCCATCTCTTGCTGGAGCACAAGAATTCTGAGGGTTAGAGGTTTTTCGACTGGATGTCGTATCGTAGTGTGGCAGATCTTCAAATACCTTGTATATCTTAGATATTTACCTTTTTTTATTGAAAAGTTTTAACTCTTAGTGCTGACATACATGATTGGGATCATGAGAGTGAGATTGACAGATATCTCCACTATCTATTAGCTTACCTTGCAAATATGACTCTACCGCACTCCTGACATTTCCAGATGCGCCTTTAATTGTTTTTATACCATTGGTGGTCAATACATTAACGGCTCCGTTACCTATGCCACCGGCGATTAAGATTTTTACACCACTTTGAGCAAGTACACTAGCCATATTAGATTTACAACCACACCCAGCAGGAGATTCCATATATTCTAGGGTTTTTATGGCGTTATCTTCGATGGTAAAGACTGAATATTTTTCACAATGACCAAAATGCTGATCTACCTGATCTCCAACTGTTGGGACTGCAATCTTCATGCTATCTTCTCCTTCCATTTTAAGGCGGACGTTACCGCCAGTTGACGTTACATAATTGATGATATCAAGAAAGGTAGAATAAGGGCATATATCCATTATATCAAGGGACCAAAGTAAACTTATTACTTAAGTGGCCACACAGTTTTAATCTTTTTCTTGTGAAAAGGTTAGTTATTACAGTAGAGTACTGGTGGTTTTGCTTAGTATGCAATTAAATAATCGTTCGTTTTACATTGTGAGAGGAAACGCTTCAATAAGGACTTAATCTGGTAAAATTTCTACCACGCAAAATGGTTAATGGTTTCTTTGTCCGGAAGGCAGATTGGAAAGTACAATCAACTCCGACTATCTTCAGGAATGGAGCAATGGTCTCGGTAGATGCTCTTTGGTAAGCTACATTCTGCAGTTGCTCCATTTCTGATCAATTCCCAGTGATTCTAAGACACTACCCTGTCAGGAAACAGATCAAAATGATATGTATGGCGTTCGTTTTACATTGCCAAAAGACATCTCTTGCAGCTGGGTAATATTTCCGTTGACATGCAGAATAAATCTTTGCCTTATCTCAGATAAGCTGATTGGCTAATACCCCTATCCACAACCTAACCTTGGCTCAGCACCTTATTTACCATGACCGCTAGAGCTTCTTCAGAAAACGGTTTTGATAGAAAATTGATACCATCATCAAGCACTCCTCGATGAGCTATGGCATTGGCTGTATAACCAGACATGAACAAAATTTTAATGTCTGGACAGAGGATGCGTATTTGATCTGCTAAATCGCGGCCGTTCATATCGGGTAAGACCACATCGGTGATCATAAGGCAAATATCACCGGCATGCTTACCAGCCAGATCCATCGCCTCACTAGGTGTACTCGCTGCCATCACAGTATATCCCAATTTCTCCAACATAATCTTGCCCATTTTCAAGATGGCTAGTTCGTCTTCCACTAACAGCACCGTTTCGCCTTGGCTATGTGAAACGAGCAGAGAAATTCCAGGGCTTACCTCATCAATTTCTCCCTGATACCTGGAAAAGTAAATTCTAAAAGTCGATCCTTTTCCCAGCTCACTATAGACATTTATAAAACCCTCATTTTGTTTAATGATACCATAGACAGTTGCCAGTCCGAGACCGGTCCCATGTCCGACAGCCTTAGTGGTAAAAAACGGTTCGAAAATGTGATCGAGAGTTTCCTTGTTCATGCCGCAACCATCATCACTTACTGCCAGCAAAACAAAATCACCAGGGGAAAAACCAAGATGGTCGACACAATACGTCTCATCAAAGGTGATATTGGCAGTTTCGATGGTTATTTTTCCAACCCCCCCGATAGCATCCCGAGCATTGACGCAAAGATTAGCCAGGATCTGGCCCACTTGCGAAGGATCCATATAGACACTCCATAAATTGTCCCCTGGCCGCCAAGCAAGATCAATATCTTCTCCGATAAGTCTGCGAAGCATTTTGAGCATACCTTCCACGGTCGTATTAAAATCAAGAATCTCTGGACTGATCGTCTGCTTGCGGGCAAACGCCAACAGTTGTCGGGTAATATCAATGGAGCGCTGGGATGCCTTAAGGATCTCCATGAGGTCCGCATACAACGGTTCACCTTCTGCAGTGTATTGCAGGGCCATTTCGGCATACCCGGAAATGACGGTGAGCATATTGTTGTAATCATGAGCTACACCACCGGCCAGCAGTCCGATGGATTCCATCTTCTGGGCCTGTGCTAACTGTTCGCGAAGATTCTCATGTTCTCTCTCGGTTTTTTTTGTTTCGGTAATATCTTCTACTACGGAAATAAAATACTCTGGCAGTCCCGAGGAATCTCGAACTAACGCTACTGTGAGATTAACCCAAATTTTTGAACCATCTTTTGTTATATTGCGTTTTTGTATCGAGTAATGGTCGATTGCCTCATTCAACAATTGTTGAACGTAATCAAGATCGGTGGCCAGATCGTCAGGATATGTGACTTCTTGAAAGGTGATCTGCAATAATTCTTCTTTACTGTAACCAACAATATCACATAATTTTTTATTTACCCTAAGGAAACGTCCATCAGGAGCGATATGAGCAATTCCGACGGCAGCTTGTTCGAACGTCAATCGAAAACGCGCTTCGCTTTTTAGCAGCGCCCTCTGTGCTGCTCGCTCATCGGTCTGATCCCGGAACACCAGCACGACTCCGGTGATGATACCTTCATCATTGAAAATTGGTGCACCGCTGTCTGCAATGGGTCGTTCTGTTCCGTCCATAGCGATAAGAAGGGTGTGATTGGCCAAACCAACCACGACTCCCTCCCGTAGCACCTTGCCTACTGGATTTTCAGCTTTTTCTCGTGTCTCCTCATTTATAATGCGGAAGATCTCTGTCAACGGTTTGCCGCAGGTCTCCTCGTTGCGCCAACCTGTGAGGGTTTCGGCAATGGGATTGAGTAATTCCACCACACCCTGTACATCAGTGACGATAACTGCATCACCAATGGCTTTCAAAGTAACGCTGTGGCGCTTCATAATTGCAAGTAGCTCTGATTCAGCCTGATAAAGTGCCTTATAATGAACCTTCTGTTCCCTCTGCCGAAAAACCAATCCGGCAGCTCCAGTGAAAGCAGTCAATCCCAAAAGCAATGACAATATGAGAATTGATCGGAACCGCCATTCGGAATAAGCCTCTGCAACATCGGTCTTGGTTACCATGAACCAGGGCGAATCTGGTATAGGCAGGATAACCGAAGCCACTTCGACACCTCTATAATCCTTCCCCAGAACGAAGCCTCTTTTTCCTTTTACGGCCATAACGGCAGGATTATCCGTTTGGTTCAGGGGAAGGCGCAGCCTGAGAACCGTTTCAGGTCGATGACGTAAGTTGTTGAGAAAAAGCACATGATCCCCATCGAGTTTTACAAGATAGGTTTCGGCAGTCTGGCTTGGCGTTGGCCAAAACTGGATCAGCGGGTAAAGAAATTCTGCCGCATCGGTAACCATGATAAGAGCACCGACCGGCTTTTGCGTTTTTTCGTCACCGATCAGAATTGGAGCGACTACGGAGATATGTTGCGGTTGGCCATCTGACTCTGCGTGTATGTCTGTAAGCACAGGCAAATGTGTTTGTAATGCTAAATAAATCAATGGATTGTAACTATTTTTATGATCAATGTTCTCGGAGAGGTCCAGGAGTGTTTCCCCATGCGGATCAACAAAGAGTATGTCGGTATAGCTATGTTGTTCTGCTAGATTGTGGAGACGCGCACGCAGATCACTTGTATTGTCAATACCCGGGTCGGCCAAGAAACGAGTGATACTGTCTATTAGAAAAGACTGATTCTGTATAGCTGCGGCGTCATGCAATTGGTCTTTTCGCCACCTGGCAATCTGATCCACCTTTAGTCGTGCAATAGATATCAGTTCTTCTTTGACTTTCTGCTGAATCGCCTGTTCCTGAATATGATAGAACCAAACGCCGCCGACCAATAATGTCACCAGCACCAGCGACATCAGGATTTTAACGTAAGAGATTGAGGAACTTAGATAATATTTCATGTGACGCCTCAAACAAAATCTGGATGTTGATGTTTCCGAACCGCGCAGCGATTTCCTCTGGAAGTATTTGCAAAGCTGAGGTGAATTTATGAATCGAACCGGGAGTGGGTAATCTTCTTTTCGAGGAGAAAATGGAGAAATTGAGGATACCGGAGCCAATATAACAAAAAAAACAAATGACAGATAGAAGATATTCCTGAAATCAAGAAATTTAGATTGCCAGACCTAGCCTCATCAAAATAGATTTTCACCTGATGTTGATCTTCCTACTGTTCATCCGAAATCGTGCTACCTTCAAAACCCAACAACAAAAACGCAATTTCAGATTAGAGATTGTCCATGAGAATATGTGCTGGTCACTTGGACATGATCGTTAGGCAGCATGGAAGATAGTAACTGAGATACTACCATGAAAGTATTGTCAACCACGGTGCTGATGGAAGATGTAACACTTAAAGTTGAGGGACGCGCCGTTTTTTGGCGCGTCCCTCTCTAACGCCATGTTAGGTGATTTGCAATCGGGTTACGTTTCACTATTTCGAATATTCCAGCGACAGGGCCACTGCCACACGGCCAATGAGGTTGTAAGGCATTGGTTGGTTCAAAGGAAACTTCAAGTTGCCTTTCTCGCCACGATACGGAGCGAGTGCCTTCTGGAGGTCTTTGTCACCCTTTACCGGCGGGTAGACCCCGATGTGTTTCTTAAAAGCCGCAAAATAGAAAAATACTCTGTCGAGTTTGAAGGCAGGCATCTGATAACTGATAGTTTCAACGGATGCCGGAACCTCGGCCTTTACCACCCGCCGAATCTCTTCAAGAATTTCACATGTCTCCTGTGGCTCCGATTCAATGTAGCTGTCGATGTTTGCGAATTTTGCTTGATCGCTCATGAGTGTGTCCTTGATCGCCTAATCGCGGTGCTGACCAGCGCCGTGGGCAGCGCGCGCCGGTAGTGCATTGCGACCGCGCCGTTGCGGAGCGGCTTCGCCGAGATCAACTCGAGCCGTCGCGTGCTGGGCAGCCCGCTCTCGTACAGAGTCGGGCCGTTGCCGGCGATCCTGGGGTGGACGAGCAACTTGTACTCGTCGATCAGATCCAGCCGGTCCAGCTCGGTCGCAAGCTTGCCGCTACCGAGGAGTACGCCGTCCGGGGTCGCGTCCTTGAGCTTCTGTACACCTGTGCGCAGGTCGTCGGCGATGTGGTGGCTGTTGATCCACGGGAAGTCCTTTCGCGTCGAGGCCACCACGTACTTCGGCTTGGCCTCCAGCTTGACCGCCCACTCGCGCATTGCCGGTGGTGCCTCCGCGTCGCCGCGTGCGACCGCTGGCCAGTAGCTCTCCATCATCTCGTAGGTGACGCGGCCCCACAGCATCGCCCCGCTCTCGTCCATGAGGCAGATGAAGTAGGAGTGTGTCTCGTCGTCGGCGATTCCTTCCTGGTGGTCAACGCAGCCATCCAGGGTGACGTTGATGCTGAAGGTCAAGAGTCCCATGGTGTCCTCCGTTCGAGATACGCGACGAACCACTCGCCGTGTCTGGCTCCAAGGGCAAAAGCCCAATTCGCGAGGTACTCGTCCTTGAGCCTGATCAGGTTTCTGACCAAAGGCCCTTCGACTGTCGTCTCGCCTTCGAGCTTGAGGCCCAGTTCGATAAAGAACGCCTTGGCGGCTTCGAGATCGTCGACTACGATTAGAACGTTGTCCATCCGTTTAAGCGTCATATCCATCCTCCTCTCGTTTCACTGCTGATGTCGTAGTAGCCGCTCCGTGGCGCACAAATCAGCTATATTTTTTGGTACATTTGTATCTTTTCGTCCTGCTCCTCTCGTCATATCCGAAAACATTCTGAGCGACGGAAGTTGATTACCGGTTTGCCACCACATGGCGATTGAAGTTGTTGAGAATAGCTTGCCAACCCTCCCGTTGCTGCTCAACGGAGTGGGCTGATTCGCTACCAAAAGGTACCTGTACTCTGACGCCATTGGGAGTTTCGGAAAACTCAACTTGAGCGGCACGATCACCGAAGGAATACTCGATTAGTTGGTGTTCCACGATTCGCGTGTACGTGCCGGCAAAATCAAATCGTATGCTGCCATCCTTGGCCTCCATTCTTGAGGAGAAAGCTCCGCCCTCACGCAAATCTACTGACGCGGCAGTTGTGTGCCAATCGTCGGAGGCAGCATTCCACTGCTTGATATATTCGGGGGTTGTATAGGCACTCCAGACTTGTTCGATAGGAGCGTCAACCGTGGTTTCAACATTAATTTTCATAGTGGAACTCCTCTTTTATGGCGTTGTCAGGCAAGTTATAGGCTCGCTGCATAGATGCAAAGATTTAAACCCCAAGCGACACTGTCTTCACTTCACCGGAACGTTTGTAATTGGCAACAATAACGCCGAGTGGCGTTATTTTGCTGTCGATTAATTTGAAAGCTGCCGGAATCGTACCTTCGGCAAATAGTCTTTTGCCTGGGCCGAGCGTTATAGGGAAAATTTTGAGCCACAATTCATCAACCAAATCGTACTTCAAGAGCGTCTGTATCAAGTTGCCGCTTCCCCAAACGAGCAGGTTGGGGCCGCCATCACTTTTAAGTGCTTTCACCTTTTCGACAATGTTACCAGAAAGAAGCACAGAATTCTCCCAATCAAGCTTGAGCGATGAGTCGTGAGACGCAACATACTTTTTTACTTCGTTGATGCCGGGCCAATCAACAGCGTGGTGCGGCCAGTATCCTGCGAAGATTTCGTAGGTCTTCCGGCCAAGAAGTAGTTCAGATAGTTCTAACGACATCTGCTGTCTCATCACCTTGCCCGAAAAGTCGTCCATGTAGGGACCCACCCAGCCACCGTACTTAAAACAATCCGTAGTATCTTCCTCGGGGCCTCCAGGCGCTTGGATCACGCCATCGAGAGTTATGAATAATACGACAACAAGTTTTCTCATAATTTCAAACTCTTAATCTTAATTACTGTTGGCCTGTCTTATCGCTAAGGGGCGGGCGCGATAACGACCACCCCACTTGAGCGAAGTGTTGAGGCATGTAGACAAATGCTAGAAGTTTAAAACTTACTGCATGGAATGCAAGCCGATCATATTGCCTTCCGTATCGGTCACCAGTGCAATAAACCCATATTCACCGATAGACGTTTTTTCTCTGAATATACTGCCACCGTTTTTGGCGGCACGGGCGGCTACTCCAGCACAATCTTCACAGCCAAAGTAGACCAATGTACCGCCACCGGCAGGATTGCAGCCATCCATTTTTACCAGCATTCCACTTGCGCCAGGTGTGGTCATGGCGTCATCTTTATCCATAGGAAAGCTCCACATTTCCATATTCCCTTCTTCAGACATTTCCTCGGTCGGAGCAGGCATTAATTCCAACTTAACTTCTAGTGTGGCCTCGTAGAACGCTTTGGCACGCGCCATATTTTCTACATAAATTTCAAACCAGACAACGGGATTGCTTTTCATGGTGTTTCTCCTTTGTTGAGTTGATTGTTAAAATACCTAACAAATATATTCATTCGTGCAGCGAGGCAATTTTGGCTGCACCTTTTTGTTGTCAAATCGGCTTTTCAGCCACGAAATGCCGCCTCGATCGTTGCTATGTTGATCTTGTGCATGGTCATCATCGCATCAAATACGCGCTTTGCGGCAGCGGGATCCGGACCGGTGATCGCTTCCGTCAGGGCCAGCGGCGTGATCTGCCAGGACAATCCCCATTTGTCCTTGCACCAACCGCAGGCACTCTCTTGGCCGCCATTGCTAATGATGGCGTTCCAGTAGCGATCCGTTTCGGCCTGATCAGCAGTTGCGATCTGAAACGAGAACGCCTCGTTGTGTTTGAATGCAGGCCCTCCGTTGAGGCCGAGGCACGGTATTCCTAACACGGTGAACTGGACCGTCAACACATCTCCTTTCTTCCCGAACGGAAAGTCTCCTGGCGCACGATGCACAGCGTCGACCGAAGAGTCTGGAAAGGTCGCAGCGTAAAAGCGTGCAGCGTTTTCGGCGTCTCCGTCATACCAGAGGCAAATTGTGTTCTTTGCGATCTTTGTCATGTTGTTACTCCATCGAGATTAGAGGTTAAGCCATCCTCGCGTGGCGTTAACGCGGCGGTTATTGGCGGTCTAACGCCTTGCATCAGCGGCTCTAGTTCGTCACAGCGTACAACACCAGCCGCTTTGAGATGCTCTAAAGCTGCTGCAAGGTCATTTGTGACGACCTCAAGCCAAATTTCAGCTTGGCTGACACCCGGAACGAGATCTATCCAGAGGTTGTTCGAGCCGAACTCAAAGCCTACAGACGGAGCGTCTTTCGTTATTTCTTTGAGATTGAGCACATCTCGATAGAACTGAACGGTTGCCTCGTATTGATGAGGCAGAACCTTCATTGCGATGTTGCGGCCAGCAGTGAATATCGCTTCTTTTGTCATCTGCATTCCTCCAAGATTCCTGATGCTGGAGCATTTATTCAAACCCGGGATTCATATCTCCACGAGCGTTTTAAATCCGCCACAGACCATACGTTTACAGTCAAAAGGCTGGGAGCCCGGCTCCATCATGTCGGCGAGGCGCGGATCCTTCATGACTGCGGCGTTGACCTTATCACGGTGTTCGCGTGATTCGTAGACGATCCAGGCGAAGACAACCGTCTCTCCGGGTTCCGCTTTGGCTGCACTTGGAAAAGGGACCATATCTTTCACATCCAGGTCGTCACCGATGCACTCCCGGTATTCGAGCGCTCCATGCTCCTTCCATATCGCACCCGCTTTTTCGGCAATGTGCCGGTATTCATCGATCTTGTCTTCTGGTACCGGGATAACAAATCCATCTATATATTTTTCCATGACAATTCTCCTTTAAGCGTGCAGTGTTAATTCCCTGACGGGACGAACCTCTATACTGCCCACCCGTGCTGGTGGGATTTTGGACGCGACCTGAATGGCCTCGTTCAGGTCCCTGGCCTCGATCAGGTAAAAACCGGCCAGTTGCTCCTTGGTTTCGGCGAAAGGGCCGTCGGTGATGGACAGCTTGCCGTTGCGGACCTTTACCGTGGTAGCGGTCTGCACAGATTCCAGAGCTTCTCCGCCAAGCATGTATCCGTCTTTGCTGAGCATCTCGGCACAGGCCATACATTCGGCATCTTCGGGACTCTCGGGCAGGCTGTAGAGTTTTTCTTCATTACAGTAGACCAGACAGAGATATTTCATTTTTTCCTCCTGTGAGTACTTGTTTGCTCTTTTATTAATTAGTCGTTTGGCAGCTCGGAAATTCGACACCACATTCTGCGGCGGGAGTGTTTTTTCTGAAATACTTCGTTTCAGGATGGATTCATTTACGTTTTCTTGTCCGGCAATTCCGCCAATCGTCGTTTGAGCAGGTGTCGCTCGGGTTCCTGTTGGGTGAGCACGAGTGACCGTTCGTAACCAGCCCGGGCTGCTGCTGTCTGCCCGAGTCTACGATACAGTTCCGCCTGCGCCGTGTGCGCGAGTGGATAATCGATCAATTCACCACGCTGCAAGAGAGTGTCGATGAGACCGATTCCCGCCACTGGACCATCGCGCATCGCTACCGCCACGGCACGGTTTAGTTCAACGATGGGGGATTGTTGCACTCGCAACAGCACGTCATACAAGCCGACGATCTCCTCCCAGTCTGTTTGATCAGCGCTGAGTGCATCGGCATGGACTGCGATGATGGCTGCCTGCAGCGTATAGGGACCGGCTCTTCCCATCGATAGGGCTTGTTGCACTAATGCTGAGCCTTCGTCGATCTGCCCCCGGTTCCAGAGCCGCCGGTTCTGGTCTTCCAACGGGATGACTTCGCCTTCCCGGGTGGTGCGTGCTGCTCGGTGCGACTCATGAAGTACCATCAGGGCCAGCAGTCCAAGTACTTCGGAATTGGGCAACAATTGAGCCAGCATTCTGCCAAGACGGATGGCCTCAGCCGAGAGGTCCGACCGGGTCAAAAAATTGCCGGACGATGCAAAATATCCCTCGTTGAAGACTAAATAGATTACCAGCAGGACACTGTCCAGCCGTTCCGGAAGTTGGTACCTGGACGGTACCTCATAGGGAATGTGCGCGTCCCGGATCTTCGCCTTTGCCCGAACGATGCGTTGAGCGACTGTAGTGGGTGAGATGAGAAAGGCATGGGCGATTGCTTCCGTCGTTAGTCCGCACACCTCTCGGAGTGTCAGCGCGACCTGACCGTCCGGGCGGAGAGCTGGGTGGCAGCAGGTAAATAGCAACTGCAACATATCATCTTGTATTTCTTTGTCATTGTGAATTTCTTCTTGAGAAACGTCAGATTCCAGCTGTTCAACAAGTGTTGTCAGCGAAATATTGAAGCGGGAACGTCGTCGTATATGATCAATGGCTTTGAAACGGCCGGTTGATAACAGCCACAAGCGAGGTTTGGCGGGAATGCCATCCCGCGGCCATTGCTGCAGTGCCACAATGAATGCATCGTGCAAAGCCTGTTCGGAGAGTTCGAAGTCACCGAGCAGGCGGATCAATGTTGCCAGCACCCGCCGTGATTCACCGCGGTATATATCATCAACTGTCTTATGGACGCTTTCTAGAGGGATGTCGCTCATTAGTGACGGTCCTCCGGTAAGTTGAGATGCTGATCGGTGAAATTTCCCTGTTGTTGTTTCTGGCGGAAAGTGGACCTGCAGCAATGGCGGTAAGATTAAAGAAATGATTCAGCTATTCGGTTACAGTATATCCGAACTGAGGGAGAGGCAAGCGACTGCAGGGTAGTACTCTTCAACTCATCCTAAAGTAATCCTTAAGGTTTCAAAGCATAACATCTCTGGCTGGTCTTATGGTACTCGGGGTATTTTCAGTAAGTTTAGCTGTCAAAGATCTTGATGTCTCAAAATCTATTTATGAGAAACGTGGATTCCACGATTTCAGCGGGGACACAGCACAGAATTGGCTGGTAATGAAAAACGGGGAGTATCGTGTTGGGCTTGTGCAGGGGATGTTTGAAAATTCTTTAGCCCCTATTCTCCAACCAATTCTAAGTTTTCATTATCCAGAGGTCGAGATGTATTCTTGATATGGTAGACCTCCTACTCCCCTAGAATTACTCAGAAATGGAGTAACTGCAAACAAGAGAAAATACCAAAGGATCTCTCACAGTGGCAACAGCACGCCAAACTGAGGCGGCTTCTTTGAAATTTTATGAAAAAGTTGCCTTAAATGCCTATCAACATAATACCTATGTTTGGTCTTTAGGGAAGCAAGCTTTTCCTGACAGGAAAAAATCATTTAACAATCCAAGATTTTTCCAGATTATTTCTGCTGATGATCTCGGGTTGAGTGTCAGGCAGCGTGGTTGATAGTAACTGACGACCAGTCTGCCTCAACCTCCCAAAAGCCCGGTATGACACCCACAGTCATACCGGGCTTTCTGTTTTTTATCCCCCCCCTCACACCGGAACTGTTAGTTTTCACCTCTTAAAAAACCTATCAAAGTCAAAGGTTTCAGCTCTAACTTTATCTTTATTACCTTTAGGCCAACCAATAGCCAAAAGCAGGCCTCGCCCGTTCTTTTTACTGGATAAAGGAGATAAATAAATGATTACGACAATAACTGTGGATAATGGAGTTAAGGCATACATGAGCTACCACAAGGCGCACTCCAGGCCAAATACTATAAGGGTTTTTCCTTCACTCTTAGTAGGTTCCTTGATCTGTTTTCCGGAACAGATGTTACAGCGGTACCCGAAGCTGATGTTGCCATATTCTTGGAAATGATAACCGATGGTCTGGCACAATCCACGAAGAGCAACCGGGCTCTACATCTCAGTGCATTATTTAACTTTGTGAAAGATACCTTTAGTCTCGATTTTACTAACCCGTGCAGCAAGGGGTTAATTAAAAAACTTCTTGATTACCCACATAACTCAGCCACTTTCAGCAGCCGCTGAGGTGCGGGCGTGGTTCTTACGGCGATGTAGCCAAATCGGGCGATCATTTGCCTTAGGTCGAACCGCCTGTTGAATCGGTAGCAAAACTCAGCGAGTTAGTGTGGAAAATGTTTTTTGCTGATTGCATGAAAAGTACCACGCAAGGCGTTTTTTACATTACCAATGATGGTGTTTACCCATTTAAACTCAGGCATTTTAACACTTTCAGGACCACCGCCGGTTATGAAGGCAATATGATAATGGCCGCTCTCCTTAAAAGCAGTGCAGCATTCAAGGCCATCGGTCACCACGTTTCTCTTCGGAGTCTGATGCTGTTGTGCCCAAGCTTTGATCGCTTCCTTGGAAAATGCACCCACTTGGCTGAATCGAATTGCGATTGGATGGCCTTTGTCACTCAAGGACACTGCCGCAACGAAAGGGATTTTTCCGGTAGCACCTCTTCCTCGCTTGCCGTTATTTTTTTTGCCGCCCCAGTAGGCATCGTCTGCCTGTATGTATTCACCATCGAGAGGTTTGCTGTCATCACGCTCTTTCATAACCTGCTGGATTTTGTGCTTGATCAACAAGGCTGTGTTATACGAAACACCTACTGTGCGCTTGAGGCTTAAAGCAGATACGCTGACCTTTGATTGGGTAATGAGATAGATCGAAAGGAACCAGGTGGTCAGCGAGAGTTTTGTTGAGTCAAATATGGTTCCGGCAGTGATAGAGATCTGGGCTCTGCATCGGTTGCATTGAAAAAGACCCCTGGTTTTCAATAGGCAATATTTTGTATGTCCACATGATGGGCAAACAAAGCCCTGCGGCCACCGCCAACGAACCAGGGCGTTACGACATTTATCTTCCGATCCGAATTGAGACAGGAAAGCTTGCAAACTGAGACCTTTTTGAAATTGAATTTGGTTTTTACACATGGTAGCCCCCTCCTGTATCAGGCTGGGAAGTAGCTTACCATAGCAGGGGTATCACAGAGTGGGCCCCCTGGGAAAAATTTGGCTGAGTTTCATAAATAATCAGAAATCGTTATGCCAACAGTTTGCTCAGATGAATTATTTTACAAAAAGGAAAGATACAAGTGAGTTTGGTATCCACTTGTTTCAACTACTACTTTAGTCATAAGGCGATTGTCATTTAACTACAGAAGTTCTTTTCGCCAAAAATACCTCTCCAATCAAACCAACATTTCAATTAATATTTCACAATATATCTTGAAATAAAGATAAATAACATTACCTTCTTACTCAGGAAGAATAATCATATTTCTTCACAAAAACAGTTAAATAAAAGAATAATTAATATTGTATTTCTTTATCTTGTTATAAAAAAATATATTTATATCTTGATATAGAGATACACAGGGTGTGTTAAAATGAATAATGAAAAAATAATTCAAGGCATTCACCACATCACGGCTATCGCCGGTTCAGCCGCAGAGAATGTTGTATTTTATGAAAACGTTCTTGGCCTAAGGTTGGTGAAGCAGACAGTCAATTTTGATGATCCCTTCACATATCACTTATATTACGGAGATCTGGAAGGAAATCCAGGTACCATCTTGACATTTTTTCCCTGGCAGGGAGTATCTCAGGGCAAAAACGGCAGAGGAATGGTAACAGCCATTACACTCGAGATTCCAATCGGCTCTTTGGCATACTGGAGAGAACGATTGTTGAAGTATGGTATTGACACAACTTCAGGACAACGGTTTGACGACGAGGTTGTCAGGTTTTCAGACCCGCATGGACTAAGACTCGAACTGATTGCCACAGGGGAATCTCCTGCAACATCGCAGTTAATCTCTGGCAACCTTGCTCCTCTCTATCCGATAAAAGGTCTTCATTCGGCAACCTCAACGCTGAAATCCATCCAGGGTACAAGGGAATTATTAGAGAACTACTTAGGAATGAAACTGCATATTCAGGATGGCAAACGATATCGATTCAAAATGAAGAACGATACCTCAACTGCTCTTTTCTACGATCTGCTCGTTGAATCGGATGCAGAGATCGGCCGGCAGGGGAGTGGATCTGTGCATCACATCGCATTCAGGACCTCTGATGACAAAGAGCAGCTGCTCTGGCAACGTTCACTTCTTGAGGGAGGCTTTTCTGTAACCGGAGTACGAGATAGAAAATATTTCAAGTCGATATATTTCCATGAACCAGGGGGCGTACTCTTTGAAATTGCAACAGATCCTCCGGGTTTTGCTGTCGACGAACCGGTAGAGTCCCTTGGCGAGGCACTTCAATTGCCCGAAAATTATAAACCAATGCGCTCGGAGATCGAACAGAACCTCCCTTCATTGCGCCCAGATGCATTTATCCATGAATACATTAAAGCAAATAATCCCGATAATGATATGACCATCGTTGCTCTGCATGGAACCGGAGGAGACGAGCATGATTTGATCCCCATCGCGCAAAAGCTCGGAGGAGGAGCAGCAATCATCAGTCCGCGTGGCAAAGTAAACGAAGGTGGAATGAACAGATTTTTCGTAAGGTTCGCGTCTGGTGTTTTTGACGAGAAAGACATCATCCGGCAAGCTGATGACTTGGCGGAATTTCTTCTGGGTGCGGCTATCCGTTACAAGCGTCCCATCGATCGATTTGCTGCCCTGGGATATTCCAATGGCGCAAATATTGCTGCAGCATTGCTGCTTTTACGATCGGAGGTTTTTTCTCGGGTGATACTACTGCGTCCGATGTTACCGCTTCTTCATCCAGATCCAATATATTTGAATGATAAAGAAGTACTTATTGTGCGAGGAACAAGGGATAAGGTAATTCCGTATCAGAGCACCGATCAGTTGATCCAGATTTTAATAAACTGTGGTGCGCAGGTGGATGTCAAAGAGATTGAAGCTGGGCACGAGATGACTTCGGAGGATTTACAGATAGTGTCACAATGGCTTGCGAGAGCAGTAAAACCGCATCAGGCTTCCTGATTTTTTCTTTCAGGATGTTCGGTAAATGAATGTTTATTATTGGTGAATCCAAGGATCTTGAAAATATGGAAACAGGGGCTTATCTCAGGCTGATTTTTGGCAAGGCCAACAAGGCAATTGAGCAGGTAGACAGAAAAAGTATTGCCAGAACTGGTCTGAACGTAAGCGATTTCAGCATATTAGAAGCATTACATCATAAAGGACCGATGGCCATCAATGCAATTGGCAAAAAAGTCCTTTTAACAAGCGGTTCGATGACCGCGGCGGCAAACAGGCTGGAATCAAAAGGATTGGTGGAACGTGTTCGAGATACTCTGGATGGTCGCAGCTTCTATCTGCACTTAACCAAACCGGGACTCAAATTGATAAGGAACGCGTATGGACGACATAGTGAGAATCTGGAGAAGATTTTTGAGTGCCTCGATGAAAGTGAGCGCGAAGAGCTTGTTCGCCTGCTGAAGAAGTTGGGATATCATGCGCTGCAGGTTGATGCATGCTGAAAAAAAACATGGCAGTCATCGCTTATTGATTATTCATCGTGTTAAAGGGACTTGGACCATTGATGACCTTTCTTCATAGCCCAGGCCAAATTCTGTTGAATACATACATTGCCCAAGGAGTGTCCGATGAATCAGGAAATCGTTCTCTTTAATGGTAAAATCACAACGCTTGACCGTATGAACTCAGAGGTCAGCGCTCTTCATATACAAAACAATACAATTGTTGCTGTTGGAACCGATGAGGAAATTCTCAGCAAAGTATCCCCGGAAATTTCGCAGATCAACCTTCACGGGCGCCGGGTGATTCCTGGCCTGAACGATTCGCATCTGCACGTTATTCGCGCTGGCCTGTTTTTCAACCTTGAACTCAGATGGGATGGAGTGCCGACTCTGTCCCAGGCTATGGAACAGCTAAAAGTGCAAGCCGAGCGCACGCCACCACCACAGTGGGTGCGGGTCATCGGTGGCTGGAATGAATTTCAGTTTGCCGAGGGACGGTTACCAAGTATCGATGAGATAAATGCCGCCACCCCAGACACCCCGGTTTTCGTCCTCCACCTCTATGACTGTGCTCTACTGAACCGCGCGGCACTGCGCGTGTTGGGAATAAACCAGAACAGCCCTAACCCACCAGGCGGTCTAATTGTTCGGGATGCATCCGGTAGTCCCACGGGATTATTCATTGCTGAACCGAATGCTTTTATCCTCTATTCAACTATTGCCCAAGCCCCGAAGCTCTCTTTCTCCGACCAGGTCAATTCGACGCGCCATTATATGCGGGAATTAAATCGTTTTGGCATCACCAGCGTGTCGGATGCCGGCGGCGGAGGTCAAAACTACCCAGATGATTACGGGGTAGTGAATCATTTGGCCGAGCAGAACCAGCTCACATTAAGAATAGCCTACAGTTTATTTGCTCAGAAACCAGGAGAAGAAGTCACTGACTATGCGAAATGGCTGACAATGACCCATCCCGGAGATGGTGATGCTATGTTGCGCGTCAACGGAGCCGGTGAAAATCTGGTGTGGAACGCTGCCGATTTTGAAAATTTTCTCCAGCCAAGACCAGACCTAAAACCCATGATGGAATCAGAACTGGAAACTGTGATCAGAAGTCTGGTGGAGGCCAGCTGGCCCTGGCGAATTCATGCCACCTATGATGAATCCATTGAAAGGTTTCTCAATATATTTGAACGAGTCCATCGGGACACCCCAATTGATCAACTGCGCTGGTTCTTCGATCATGCAGAAACAGTCAGTCAGAGAAATCTCGAACGTATCCGGGCGCTCGGCGGTGGAATTGCCATACAACATCGTATGGCCTATCAGGGAGAATATTTTATCAGGCGATATGGCAATGAAGCGGTGCAGGCGAGACCGCCTATCCAATCTATGCTGAAAATGGGGTTGCCGGTAGGAGGTGGTACCGACGGGACACGGGTGGCAAGTTATCATCCGTGGACATGCCTCTGGTGGCTGGTGACCGGTAAAACTGTAGGTGGAACTGAAATCAACAGCAAAGAACGCAGATTAGATCGACTTCAGGCCCTCAAGCTGTGGACCACCGGCAGTGCCTGGTTCAGTGGTGAAGAGAGAATAAAGGGGACCCTGACTCCAGGGAGTTTAGCGGATCTGGCAGTGCTTTCCGATGATTATTTTACCATTGAGGAAGATGACATCCGTAGCTTGGAAAGCGTGCTGACCATGGTTAATGGTGCAGTAGTCCATGGCGCAGCAGAACACGCGTCGGAGAGTCCTGAATTACCCCCAGTCAGTCCTGACTGGTCCCCGGTCGCTCAGTTCGGTGGATATCATAACCATAATAACCACAAGGGAGATAACCATTATCCAAACTCTGGTCAACACGGTCATGACCACCCGGCCGAACACCAACATTGGATTCTGGGTGCTGATGGCAGAGCCTGGCAGTCAGGTTGCGGTTGCAGCGTATAGAGAACGACGTTGTGATTTGGACCACATATTCTGTGCACTTGTCGGCGCATGGTTCAAAGTGAAATAGCCGACGTCATCGTTGGTGTGGATAACATCCGGGTCGTTTTTTCACGTCAATGATTTTACCATCAAATCATTTGGAGAACCGAAATGAATACAAATAAACTGGAACTTCTTACTCCTCTGAATTGCCAGATGATCTTTATCGATCATCAGCCACAAATGGCTTTCGGTGTACAGAGTATCGATCGCCAAACCCTCAAGAACAATGTCATTGGACTCGCGAAAGCTGCTAAGATATTTAATATTCCAACGACCATAACCACAGTTGAAACCCAGAGTTTCTCTGGTCATACGTATCCGGAACTGCTTGATGTCTTCCCGAATGCAGCCTTACTTGAACGAACTTCAATGAACTCCTGGGACGACCAGAAAGTCCGCGATGCCTTGGCCAAAAACAACCGAAAAAAAGTCGTCGTCTCAGGTCTCTGGACTGAGGTGTGTAACTGCACCTTTGCCCTGTCCGCCATGCTCGAAGGCAACTATGAAATCTATATGGTGGCCGATGCCTCAGGCGGCACTTCTCTGGAAGCCCATAACTATGCAATGGACCGAATGGTGCAGGCCGGAGTCGTGCCGATGACCTGGCAGCAGGTATTGCTCGAATGGCAGCGTGACTGGGCGAAAAAGGAAACCTATAATGCGACAATTGCCCTGGTACAGGAGCATAGCGGTGCATATGGTATGGGCGTGGATTATGCATATACTATGGTTCATAAGGCAGAACCACGAGGTAATTTTAATGGTAAAACGCTTCCGCCACAAGCGGCATAGTAGATTTAAGGCTCGGGCGCGACAGAAAAAATATCGCGCCTGAGCAAAGAGAGAGATGCTTTGAGTCATATTATTGAAGAAATAAATCCGACGGAAAGAGGGGCCACGGTTGTTATTACCCATCGGGTGCAATTGGGAAAAGAATCCCAATATGATGATTGGTTAGACGAAATAAGTCCTCTATGCAGAAGCTCTGAGGGTCTCCTGGATTGGCAAATTATCCGCCCTCTTGCTGGACTAACATCGACTTATACAGTGGTCTTACGGTTTGATACGCCTGAACATCTTCAGAATTGGATGAACTCGGAGCATCGAAAGCGACTCATAGAAAAAGTGAAGCCGATTCTGGCCAAAGATGATGATTTTTTTATTAAAAGCGGCCTGGACTTTTGGTTCACGCCGGAGGGTGCGAGGGCAAAGGTGCCTGTACGCTGGAAACAATTTCTCATTACTTGGTCCGCCATCTATCCTTTGGTTCTCGGGGTACCGTTGATTGTAATTCCACTCCTGCGTTTGCTCGGGATACCTCAGGATCATTACCTGGATACACTGATGATTACGGGAACAGTTGTAACGCTCATGGTCTATTTTGTTATGCCGCGTTATACGAAATTCGTTCAACGCTGGCTGTTTAGGTGATCTTTCTACACCATACCTCCCATTCGCTCCACACTGACAAAGAAAATAGAGGCCCGACTTACATTAAACCCATTGGTTAAGCTTGCCAGATCCAATTTTCCGCCATTTCATTTTGCCCTATGCTGAAGATGTCTACTGTGGATCTTTTGTTATCAGTAGGCTAAATGCCTATCATATTTTTAATTGCTTTCCGTGCGAGATAATCCCATAAAGTATTTGCAGGTCACTTCGGCAGAAGGGTTAGGCGTCGTGGTTGATAGTAACTGAAATTTTCGCAGTCGAAACAAAATGGCAAAGACGAAAGTACTACCAGTCATTCGATTCTGGAAGAATGGAGCAATTATCTTGGTTGATGTTCTGAAATTTTTCTATACAGGCAACAAAACTGTGAAGGTTGATCCTGTCCCAAGCTTGCTTTCTACGTGGATTTCTCCGTGATGTTTTTTGATGATACCGTGACTGATCGACAAGCCCAGGCCTGTTCCTTTGACTTCAGCCTTCGTGGAGTAGAATGGCTGAAAGATCTGATCCAGTTTATCAGACGCAATACCTATTCCGGTGTCCTTAATCGCCACGGCTACCCACTTCTCTACCAGCCATGTGTTTATCGTGATCATCCCGCCGGCCTGGAGGCAAGCTTCCGCCGCATTGGTCAACAAATTTAACAGAACTTGTTTGATCTGATCCTTCACCGCCAGAATCTGCGGCAGCGACTCAGTAAAGTTACATGCCACGGTAATCTGCTTCTCATCGAAATCATTCTTGTTCAGCAGCAGAAGGGAGTTGAGGGAGTTGTGTACATCCACTATCTCCTTCCGGCCTGAGGATGGCTGGCTGAAATCATAGAGGCTTTGAATCAGGTTCTTGATCCGTTCACTTTCGCCGATAGCCAAGTCGAGGAACTCCCTATTCTCTTCGTCCAGGATAGCATATTTTTTCAAGCCCTTGAGTATAGTCATGATACCCTGCAGGGGGTTGTTCACTTCATGGGCGATCGAGGCGGACAGCTTGCCGATTGCTGAAAGCTTTTCCGCGTGCAGATATTGTTTATGTGTTTCCTGCAGTTCCTGGGTCCGTTTTTCGACTAGGTACTCCAGTTCGTTGTTCAGGGCCAGAAGCTGTTCTTCTCTCTTCCGTAATGACTCTTCTACCTGCTTACGTTGGGTTATTTCGCGTTGCAGTTCTAGAGAATATTTTCGGAGATTATTCTCCTTCTCCATCAATTGCTGCTGAGTGGTGTGTTTGTATAACGCCATCTCAATTTGGATTTCGAGATCACGATCGTCGAATGGCTTCAGGATATACCCGAACACTCCCTCCTGGTGCGTGCGCTTAATCGTGACCGTATCGGAGTTCGCTGAGAGAAACAGTACCGGCAAATTGCAATCACGATGAATCTGCTGGGCTGCCACAATACCATCCATCGCGCCAGCCAGGCGGATATCCATCAATACCAGTTCTGGAAGATGTTGGCGGGCAAGTTCGATTGCTTCCTCACCGGTTGCAGTTATTCCGGCCACACTGTAGCCCATTTTATGTATCTTGCTGGCGAGGTCTTCAGCGACGATGGCCTCGTCTTCGACGATCAAAATAGAAAGTTTGGTCATGATCGAAATCCTCTCAGGGGAAAAGTGACTCTAAATTCGGTGCCAGTGCCGGTTTCCGTTTCTATTGTGCCGCGCAACTGACCAGCCAGTATTCTCACGAGTCGCAGGCCTAGAGATTTGGATTGCTGCCAATCTAGACCAGCCGGTAAGCCGACGCCGTTGTCATGCACCCGCAGGCAGATTGCATCGGTAGGGGCATTGTATTCCAAGGCCACTGTCACTTCGCCATCACTGCCATTGGGAAAAGCATGTTTAAGTGCATTGCCTGCCAGTTCGTTAAGGATCAACCCGCAAGGCACCGCTGCCTCAATCGACAACTTCACGGGTGCAAGCACAGAATTAAACCGTACCTTCTCGGCGAGAGTGCCGTGGGAGCGCCAGAGAGAGTGCAGCAGGCTGGCGGCGTAGTCAGCAAAGTTCAACTGCGCCAGATCGCTTGTCTGATAGAGTTTCTCGTGGACCAGCGCCATTGAGCGGACTCGGTCGCGTATGTCATTGAACTCGTCGAGCATTCGGTTGTCAGTCAAGTTGTCGGACTGCAGACTGATTAGGCTTGAGATGACCTGGAGGTTGTTTTTCACCCGGTGATGAATTTCCTTGAGCAGAACCTCTTTCTCCGCCAGCGCTGCTTTTATTTGCTCCTCATCCCGCTTGCGCTCGGTAATGTCGTGATAGGTACAGATTAGTCGGTAGATATGGCCTTGAGAATCCAAGATGGGCTCAGCGCTCACCAGCAGCCACTTTATATTCGGGTTTGTAGGCGCTTTTACCGCGATGAGTTGATCCCGCACCGGCCTGCATGTCAGTGCGGCTTTGCGGACCGGATGCTCATCTATGTCCAGCAACATGCCATGCTCGTCGAAGACCCGCCACTGGCTCCAGTCGCGATCATTGACGTTCTTGATGCTCGAATCATTGTTCAGTTCGAATATCCGAAGAAACGATTGATTGACGATCGTGAACTCCCCGCGTTCGTTGACCAGTGCCACTGCCGATTGAAGGTTCTGGATCAACACGCTGAACTGCCCCTCGCTCTGGCGCAGTGCCTCCTCCGCCTGCTTGCGCTCGGTGATATCCCGGAAGTAAACGGAGAGGCCTTCCTCGGAAGGGTAGCAGTGGCACTCGAGCCACTGGTTCAACGGCTCAGGATAAAATTCCTCAAAGTGGACCGCGCGGCCACTGTCCACCGCTCGGTGATAGGCCTCATGAAACTTTGTGTCCTTAGAGTGTGGGAACAGGTCCCAGACGCACTGGCCCAGTAGTTCATCGTTCTTCATGCCGATGATGCCAGCCCCTTGTTGGTTGAAATAGGAGAAGCGCCAGTTTTTGTCGAGGATCATCAGCCCATCCATCATGCTGGCCAGCACACTCTCCATCTTATCATTTGACTGCCGTAACGCCGTCTCAGCCCATTTGCGCTCTGTAATGTCCAAAGCAGTGAAGGTAACTCCCTTTGAGTGGTCTTGCATATCAACAGGCGTTGAACTGAGCAAAATATCTATAATTGTACCATCTTTACGTTGCCAGTATGTTTTAACTGTACCTGTTCCATGATCTCCTATTTGGGCGTACTTCTCACGGCCAACAAACTCAAAATCTTCAATGCTAGGGTACAGAATTCTTGAGTTCTGTCCTACCAGCTCTTCCTCGTTGTACCCCGTCATTTCACACAAACGGAAATTAACCTTCTTTAATTCTCTATTGACAACTGATCCGATGCCGATAGGAGCGCTTCTGAAAATACTACTGAGATGCTCTTCACTCTCGCGTAGCAGCTGCTCCGCCCGATTTCGTTCAGATTCTGCTTTTTCCAGCTCCTGAACCCGTTGTGCAAGTTCCTCGTATGTGGGTTTTTGAAACACCATTTTGGCCTCTGGATATATAACAGGAAGTTGCACCTTTTTACTTTATGCCCGCATTTTGAGCGTTCATATAGTGGCAGGTCGGAGGACTTGTTTCGGGAGATACCCCTTAGACATTACTTTGCATGACAAAGATCTAAAATGCAATACGCATAAAAATTTTTGTCTAAAGTTGCCAGAAATCTCATTTTTCTCTGTTCGAAAATGAAGGCCTCACCTGAGGAGGCTCTGCTCTTATCGTCAAGAGATTTTATTCGGTAATATAATGCGAATTAATAACGCCCTCTGTTGATCTTATTCCTGATAGTTTGCTTTTGATCGAACCGAAAAAACCGACCGCAAATGGGGCTTCCCAAGTTATTGATGTTTCTATATTATTATTGCAGGTCACTTCGGCAGAAGCGTCAGGCATCGTGGTTGATACTAACTTAGTATAAGTAACAAAAGATGTATTCAAAAAAGCACTCGATCAAAACCTGTCAACTCAATGAAAGGTCAAACTCAAGCCAACCCGACCTTCCTCAACTCTCCATCCATTTGGAGCCTGTCCTTCAAAAAAGTTAAGAATCTTTCCCTGCTGCAAGCTCCAGCACTGATGCTGATATATTCGTCAATCATCTTTTTTTGCTCCTGGGGTCCATAGAGCGCCCATTCAGTAAACAAATTTTTTTCCTTTGCTTTGTTCATGCTGTTTTCTCCTGGAAGATGAGCGGTTATAATTTTTATCCAGGTGTATAAAGGCGACCTCTTACGAAAATCTTACATCTTGGTGGTGCCTGATGGCACTAGGGAAAATTTCCTGTCTGTTACCGATTCTTTCGGTTATGATCTATTGGAAAGATGTTGACTTCAGCAAAATATATCTTGAGGAAAAAAATGTCGCAGATAAAACTTAGAGGTAGCTGTTTATGTGGTGTTGTAAAATTCGTAGTGACCGGAGATCTTCAGCGTTTTTATCACTGCCACTGTTCACGATGCAGGAAGTCTTCAGGAACAGGACATGCTTCCAATCTGATAATGACAAACGCAACGCTGGTTTTTTCTCATGGAGAATCGCTACTCAAACAATTTAAAGTGCCTGATGCTTTACGGTTTTCCCGACAATTCTGTACTGAATGCGGTAGTCCGGTTGCACGATTTGTTCCTGAATTGAACGCAGTGGTGATCCCCGCAGGTTCAGCGGATGACACCATCCCTATCAAACCTCAAGCACGCATATACTGGGACTCGCGCACGGAATGGACGTGTGACGGAGATACGTTACCGAGATTCCCTGAAGGCCCTCCGCCCTCCTGAACTGCTTCCAACGCGGTGTACCAAAGGATAGAGGGAAATAGATAAAACGGTAACATATTAAAAAGAGAACGGATTTAATATAAATAGCAAAATAATGCACTGGATAAACTGGTGATTTTTACGTTATGTGGCCTTGCTGCTCGGCCTGGGTGCATGAACGATGACCGACACGATATTTTGGCGCAGGTTAGACCTTCCGGGCCACGAGACCGGAAAACTAAGTCCGCGGGATGTAGGCTGGGAACTGTCCGGGACAGCGCAATTCACATACGAGCGGCATCCTTGCAAGCTTGACTACCTTGTGATCTCTGATTCTGGCTGGCGGACGATCTCAGCTCAGGTGGTGGGAGCGGTCGGGGACCGAGAGATCGATCTTGGTGTATCCGTCGATTCGGAACGGAGATGGTACCTGAACGGAGTGGAGTGCGCTGTCGTCGCAGGCTGCATGGACATTGATCTAGGATTCAGCCCGTCTACGAACCTCCTCCCAATCCGGCGACTTTCGTTGGCCGTTGGAGAGCGTGCTGAGGTGAAGGCAGCGTGGCTTCCTTTCCCCTCATTCACGTTCGAGCTTCTTCAGCAAGTGTACCGGCGCGTGGGGAAGAGCACGTATCGGTATGAGTCGGGCGACGGTATCTTCGTGCGAATGATCGAGGTGAACGTTGTGGGATTTGTGACGAGCTACCCGGATCTGTGGGAGACAGAGGGATAAAAATAGGGGCCACGTCTTGAAAAGACACATTTATCTACATTTTCAAAGTACAGATATCTATCGACCTGGACAGACTGGTTGGATGATTAACAGGTGGAAAAAAGGATCCGTCCCCTTGCCTGTCTCTTCGGTCAATCGACATAAAAATATTGCCAATTAAATGGTAGGCAGGAACAATAAATAACATGTCAGCAATTGCCCAAAGAGATATATCTTTATCAGTTCTTGATTCAAACCTGGCAAGGCTCTCATCACTATATAAAGAATGTTTTCTCGAAATGGGTAGAGGTGCTATGCTACTTTACGCAACTGATATCATAGAAGGAAGACTTCTGAACAAACATAATTACCGAAAGAAAGAAGAGATACTTGATGTGTTTAATGCCTCAACTTCGCATGATGAATTAGGCAGAATGATAAATAATTACGACCATAGGCATGAGGGCATCATGATTCTCATTACAAGTTATTCTAATGCTACGTTTTTCGTTACAGTAAAATTAAAATAAACCTTGCAATCAGGGCGACAGCAGCGTTATGTAAAATCAACGAGAACATTTGTCAGCATATATTCTGTTCTATCGTTACCAATATCCATCACTCTTCTTTCTACAACTCCACCCTTCAAATACGAGTAATACAGGTGATTTTGATCTCATCCAACCAAGACAATATTCGCCTACCTTAAATCGCTCAAAATGAGTAATTTGAAGGTTCTGGAATACTCAACAAGAAACAATCACCCAATCATTTTCCTTCATACTCTCAGGTATAATGAAAACCGGAACCTCTTCAGTCAACATGTTGCCTCTGCTTGTTCGATTGTTGTTATGAAAGTACTTTCAACACCGACGATGATCAGAAATGGAGCAAGTTTCTCGGTAGACTCTATGGAAATTTCAATAATTTGAAATGCTCCATTTACGGCCGGTATTTTAGGCATGATCAAATACAAACCGATCAAGAAGCTTAACCGAAGTGGAATGCGCCCATGCCAAAGCTTGCCAATGGAAATCTTCTTCTATTACTGAAACGCTGTTCGATCCAACTTAAGGTGGACCCACGAGCCAGTCTTAGAATCAGTGATGGACTTAACTTTCTTGTTTCCGTGCTTGCGCAGAATCGGAGTTATCTGGTGTTTATTACGATAGCTGCTTATCCTTCTCCGATACCAATATCTTTAGGAGATTCGCCCTTGAGACGATACCCGACCCCCACCTCTGTGACGATATAGCGGGGACGAGACGAATCTTTTTCTATCTTCCGCCGCAGATTGCTTATATTGACTCGAAGCACGTGTGATTGCTCGACGTAGCCAACGCCCCAGATTTGCCGGCATATCTGTCGCTGGGTCAAAACCTTGCCCGCATTGGTTACCAGGAGCCGCAGGAGATCATATTCCGTTGGAGTCAGCTGTATTTCTAAACCTGCGAGTACAACCTTTCTGTGGACCAGGTCGACTTCCAGCTCGCCATTATTATAAACAGATTCCGTGGTGTCCCGGTGAGAACGTCGTAAAGTTGCCCTGATACGAGCCAGGAGCTCTCCGGCACCGAAGGGCTTGGTCAGGTAGTCGTCAGCTCCGGCATCCAGGGCCAACACCTTATCATCCTCCCTGTCCCTGACCGACAAGACAATGATCGGCACTTTGGACCATTCCCGTATCCTCCTTATAACCTCGACGCCATCCATATCCGGCAGACCGAGATCAAGCAGGATCAGATCGGGCCGGAAGGTTGCGGCAGCTGTAATAGCCAGCCGTCCATTTTCCGCTTTATAAACTGAGAATTCTACCGAATTCAGAATAGTTTCCAGGAATCGGAGAATGGCAGTTTCATCATCCACGACCAGGATTCTGATATCGTTGACCTTGTCATCGGTAGTATGAGCCATAACCCAATTCCTCGACGGATATTAGCATTTTAGAACTTCTTTTTGTTTCAAAAAAAATTTTGCGATGAGATTTATGCCTTCTTGTGGAGTGTTACCTCGAGCGGCAGTTGCAGCTTCACCACAAGCCCCCTGCCGGATCGATTTTCCGCCTTGATCCTGCCGCCGTGAGCCTCTACTATCCCTTTACAAATCGACAGCCCTAGACCTGTCCCGCCCCGTCCCTCGGGAACGGGCACCTGATAGAATTTATCGAAAATTCCTTCAATATCATGATCAGGAACGCCGGGTCCCTGATCTTCCACCTCAATGCGTAAGAATGCATTGTCACATCGAACAATAATTATAATTTCACTATCAGGCGGGGAAAACTTGACCGCGTTCTCCAGAAGATTGACCAGTACCTGGGTCATCAACACCATATCCATCACCACTAGAGGCATGTCGGGTGGGAGTTGTATTTGCACCCTACGATTGTTCAACTGCTGATCGATTTGGGCAAGAGCGCAACTGATCAGGTCTTGGACATCGCACGCCTCCTCTTTTAATTTCACGACACCGGCCTCCAGACGGGTCATATTCAGCAAATTCGTGACAAATCGGTTGAGTCGGATTGCCTCCTCGGAGGCTGTGGCCAGAAGCTCTTGTTTTGCCTGCTCACTCAGAACTGTCCCCTGTTCTTTCAGACTGCTTAAAATACCTGTAATCGAAGCCAGAGGTGAGCGGAGATCATGGGAGATGGAATTCAACAGCGCCCGCTCAAGGTTCTCTCTTGCGGCAAGAATCACGGTCTGCTCGGCCTGCCGGGCAAGCTCCACCCGTTCCAGGGCCATCGCCGTCTGTCCGGCAAAGGCATCTAGAAGAAGGCGAATTTGCGGCGAGGTGTAACCAGCCTGGTCGGCAAGTTTAATTCCGAAAACACCTAGGTTATTCGCCGATGTTTTTAAGGGCAGATAAAGATATTTTGAAGAACCTAGGGTTGTGGTGCCACGTCCTGCCGCCTGCCGGTTACGAAAGGCCCAGTCTGCGACTGCTTTTTCTTTGAGATCCAGTTCCTGCTGTCCCTCGGCTGCAATAAACCTAAGATGTTCTTTGTCGGGAGAAATAAAGAGAAGCTCTGCATTGAGGCTCTCTTTCATATTTTTGCGTACGGCCTTCACGATCGCGGACGTATCGGCCGCCGCAGCCAGATCACGGCTGATATAGTACAGACTAGCCGTCTGGATTTCACGAGTCTGAATCACCTCGGCACGCTCACGCCCTCTGGCCACCAGAGTACTTATAACCACCCCCACCGTAAAAAAGGCGAGAAAGGTCAGCAGATACTCCGTATCAGCGACAGCAAAGGTATGATGAGGCGGAACAAAAAAGAAATCAAAGACAAGAACACTTAAAAATGCTGTCAGAACGGCAAACTTGCGCCCCAGTCGGATAGCCGCCAGCACTACTGCAAGAAGATAGATCATGACCATGTTGGTCGGTGAAAAAAAAGGAATTAACGCCCAACAGATCAGAGATGCTCCAGCCACAAAAACGCAAGAGGTAACATATTCCCTCCAGAGAATGGCTTCCTTTGACCTTTGCGGCAAGCTAACTTCGCGATTATTTTGGCCGATACTGACCACATACACATCAATCTGCCCGCTTTTGCGGATAATCTGGTCGACAACAGGAGGACGCAGGAGTTCTCGCAGTCTGGATTTGGCCGGTTTCCCCACCACTATCTTGGTGATATTGTGCCTGAGGGCATAATCAATCAGGGCATCAGACACTGAGGTTCCCGTGATGGTCACTACCTTTGCTCCCATATTTTCCGCCAACCTCAGCTCTTGCCAAATCCGCTCCCTGTTCTCCCGAGCATAGGCATCCTCCCCGGGGGTTTCAATATATACGGCACTCCAAGGTGCTTTCATTTCACTCGCTAATCGTCGGGTGATGCGGATTAACTTTTCACTGAAGGGACTACCGCTGACACAAACAAGAAGCCTGTCCCTCGTCGACCATGGACCGGGGATGGCATGCGTCTCCATATAAGTCCGCATCTGCTCATCAACCCGGATGGCAGTATGGCGCAGCGAGAGCTCGCGTAGCGCAATCAGGTTGCCGGGCTGAAAGAACTTTTCCATGGCCTGTGTCGCCTGGGCCGGAATATACACCTTGCCTTCATGTAGTCGCTGCAGAAGTTCGTCGGGTGAAATATCAACGAGGCGGATATCAGCAGCCTGATCGAGCAGGAGGTCCGGAACCGTTTCTCGGACAATAACTCCGGTAACCTGGGCGACGACATCGCTTAGGCTCTCAAAATGCTGGATATTGACAGTGGTATATATATCGATGCCGGCATTGAGGAGTTCCTGCACATCCTGCCAGCGCTTCTCATGACGCGAACCGGGGGCATTGGTATGGGCAAGCTCATCGACCAAGGCCACTCCGGGGTTGCGCCTCAGAACCGCATCGATATCGAGTTCAGGCAGCAATACCCCCTGATACTCGATCATCGCCTTCGGCACTACCTCCAGACCCTTAAGCAGGGCATCGGTCTCCATACGGTTATGGGATTCAACATAGGCCGCCACCACATCGATTCCTTCCGACTTCAGCTGCCCGGCAACCGTGAGCATCGCATAGGTCTTGCCGACTCCGGCCGCATAGCCAAGAAATATCTTTAATTTCCCTTTTGTTTTTTCCTCAGCTTGGGCCAATTTGAGCATGGCCTCCGGTGATGGACGTTTCTCATCGATATCGTTCATAGGGTATGCCGTCCAAGGCAAGGTTAAGGAGCAGCACATTTACCCGCGGCTGACCAAGGACCCCCCATTGGCGATCCTCGACATGGGAAGAAACAAGCCTGTTCAATGCCGCCTCCGACATGCCGCGCGCCTTGGCGACACGGGCTATCTGTATCCTGGCCGCCGCAACAGTTATATCAGGATCAAGACCGCTGGCCGACGCCTCAACCAGGTCGGCCGGGATATTGCCGGTAACCCCTGAATCATGGAGAGCCTGGATCCGACCATCGACTGTCTTGATGAAATCCGGATTAGTTGGGCCGGAGTTTGAGCCTCCCGAAGCAAGAGGGTTGTAGGCAAAACCAGACGTGGCGGAAGGGCGTGACCAGAAATATTTTGCTTGAGAAAAAGGCTGACCGATCAAACTGGAGCCGATCACCTGGTTGTTGGTATCGGTGATGAGGCTGCCCGCCGCCTGGTTGGGAAAGATGACGGAAGCAATGCCGGTCATGACAGCCGGATAGATGCCGCCACAGATAACGGTGAAAACGAAGAACAGTAAAAGAGCGGGTTTCAATTCTTTCATGGTGTACTCCTTATCACAGATGGAACGATGCTCGTCATTCATCTCTTATAGTCATCAGTTTGTTATACTACCATCCTGATAATCATATCAATTAGCTTAATCCCAAAGAATGGAGCGATGATTCCGCCTAGTCCATAGAGAAGCAGGTTATGGATCAGCAGCTTCTCCGCCGGCATCGGGCGGAATTTAGTTCCTTTGAGCGCCAGCGGTACCAGGAACGGAATGATAAGCGCATTAAAAATAACTGCCGAAAGAATGGCGCTAAAGGGGCTGGCCAGGTGCATGACGTTGAGCACCCCCAACTGAGGATAGATCGAGAGCATCATTGCCGGAATGATAGCGAAGTACTTGGCTATATCATTGGAGATGCTGAAGGTGGTCAAGTTGCCACGGGTCATCAGGATCTGCTTGCCGACCTCGACGATGTCGAGAAGTTTGGTCGGATTACTGTCCAGATCAATGATGTTGGCTGCCTCCTTGGCCGCCTGAGTGCCGGTGTTCATCGCCACCGCCACATCTGCCTGGGCCAGAGCCGGAGCGTCGTTGGTTCCGTCTCCGGTCATCGCTACCATATAGCCTGCTTCCTGATTTTCCTTGATGAGGTTAAGTTTGTCCTCAGGTTTCGCCTGGGCCAGGAAATCATCAACCTGAGCCTCCGCGGCAATGGCTGCGGCGGTCAATGGGTTATCACCGGTGATCATTACAGTCTTGATCCCCATACTCCGAAGCTGCTGGAACCGTTCCTGGATCCCCCCTTTGATGATATCCTTCAAATTGACGACCCCGAAAATTACGGAATCGCAACAGACAACCAAAGGCGTCGCTCCGGCACGGGCAACTCGGTCAACAATGTTTTCCAGGTTGTTCGGAATGACATGAGCGCCAAGACTCTTCACGAAAACGACTATCGAGTCAGTCGCCCCTTTACGATACTGTTTGCCATTTATATTGACTCCGGAAAGACGGGTGTCGGCGCTGAAGGCTATCGTTTCTGCATTGGCTGGAAACTCCTGAAGTTGGATAGCATATTTCTGTTTTGCTAATGTCACTATGCTCCTCCCCTCGGGGGTTTCGTCGGTCAGCGACGCAAGGAAAGCAACTTCAGCAACTTCCTGTTCAGAATATCCCCCCAGTGGAATGAACTCCACTGCCTCTCGGTTACCCAAAGTGATGGTGCCTGTTTTATCCAGAAGAAGCACATTGACGTCGCCCGCCGCCTCAATTGCCCGACCGGACAGGGCGATGACATTCTTCTGAAAGAGCCGGTCCATGCCGGCAATGCCGATGGCAGGGAGCAGCGCTGCGATGGTTGTCGGTGCCAGGCATACAAAAAGCGCCACCAGAATCGTCAGCGAGATGGACGTTCCCTGTCCCGTCGCCTGCACGCTGTAAATGGAGAGCGGGCTGATATTGGCGCAGACCAGCAGGAAGACCAGGGTTAAGGCGAACAGGAGTACTTCCAGCACGATCTCATTGGGAGTCTTGCGCCGTTTTGCCCCTTCAATGAGTGAGATCATCCGATCAAGGAAGGTCTCACCCGGGTTGGCAGTAATCCTGATGATAATCGAATTGGCAAGGACGGTTGTGCCGCCGGTCACAGCACTCCGATCCCCTCCCGATTCACGTATGACCGGCGCCGACTCGCCGGTCACTGCCGCTTCGTTGACCAGAGCCGCGCCGGCGATGACGTCACCGTCGCCCGCAATCATTTCATGAGCCTCGACGAGGATATAATCATCTTTGCGCAGTTGAGTGGCGGCGACGATCTCAAAAGGAACCCCGAATTCAGGTTTGTTCAAGCGCTTGGCCTGCACATCCGTGCGGGTTTTTCGCAGGCTGGCCGCACGGGCCTTGCCGCGACCTTCCGCCAGGGCCTCGGCAAATGTGGCAAAAATAACCGTCAGCCAGAGCCAGAGCGAGACAAATCCGGTGAACCAGGCAGGCTCCCGGTTCATACCGGCGATGGACATGCCGAAGGTCACCAGGGTAATGACGCTTGCTATCTCCACGCAAAGCATGACTGGATTGCGCCATAGCCTGCGGGGGTTGAGTTTTTTAAAGGAATCGACCAGCGCGGGTTTTATTATCCGTACGTCGAAGATTGATATCGGTTCGGGTATATGTTTCGACATGATTATTTGCCTCCCAACATGGTCAGATGTTCGACGATCGGTCCCAAAGATAGGGCGGGAAAGAACGTTAAGGCGCCGACAATCAGAATCACCAGCGTCAGCCAGAGGGCGAACGGCACCCTATCCGTAGGAAGGGTCCCCAGGCTTGGTGGCACGAACTTTTTCACCGACAAGGATCCGGCCATGGCAAGCGACGCCACTATTGGGGCAAAGCGCCCGATGAACATGGCTACTGCTCCTGTTATATTGTAGAAGATGGTGTTGCCATTGAGTCCGGCAAAAGCACTGCCGTTATTGTTGGACATTGAAGCAAAGGCATACAGCACCTCGGAGAGGCCGTGCGCACCCGGATTATTCATAGAGGCTACTGCAGACGGCACCATCATCGCTACTCCGGACAAGATTAAAGTCAGGATTCCAGAGGTCAACACCGTGATGATCGACATCCACATCTCCTGCGCTTCGACTTTTTTCCCAAGAAACTCGGGAGTCCGCCCAATCATTAGCCCTGCCACGAAGACCGCTATCACCACAAAGGCGAGCATGGTGTAAAGACCGGTGCCGACCCCGCCGAAGATCACCTCGGACAGGAGTATCATCGAGAGCGGGATCAATCCGCCAAGTGGCATAAGGGAATCGTGCATGGTGTTGACGGCGCCACAGGAAGTCCCGGTAGTGGCAACGGCGAACAGGCTGCTCCCGGCCAAACCGAAGCGGGTTTCTTTTCCTTCCATATTAATGCCATGCACCCCGAGTTTAGACACAAGCGGATTTCCGCTTGATTCAGCCCAGTAGAGGCCGGCCATTGCAAGAAGGAGAATCGCAAGCATGATTGCCAGGAGTGCCCAGCCCTGACGAGGGTTTCCGACCATCCGGCCGAAGGTGCAGGTAAAGGCACCGGGGATGAGGAGAATCATGAATATTTCCAACATGTTTGAGAACGGAGTTGGGTTCTCGAAAGGGTGAGACGAGTTGGCGTTGAAAAAACCGCCACCGTTGGTACCCAGTTCCTTTATGGCCTCTTGCGAGGCGACAGGCCCCATTGGAATAGTAGCTGCTTGAATTATTTTGGGGTCAATAATCGGGTTTCCCTGTGCATCCTTTATCGAATCGCCATTGACCGCTTTTTGAGGTTGTGCATGGCTTACAGGCTGAAGAAAAGGCACTGTCCGGTATGAGCTGAAATTCTGGATCACCCCCTGGGAAGCGAGGAGCACGGCGAAGATGAGCGCTAGAGGTAACAGGATATAAAGGATGCTTCGCGTCAGATCCACCCAGAAGTTACCGATCGCGGTAGTTTTTCGTCGAATTATCCCTCGAATCAGGGCAATGGCCACAACCATCCCCGTAGCTGCAGAAGCGAAGTTATGCACTGTAAAGCCGAACAGCTGGGAAAAATAACTGGTCGTCGACTCGGGGCTATAGTTCTGCCAATTGGTATTGGTCATAAAACTGGTGGCGGTATTGAGTGCCAGAGGCCAAGAGAATGCCTTGAAATTCTGTGGGTTAAGTGGAAAAACTCCCTGAAGCAATAAAATCGCAAACAGAATTATACCCCCAAAAAGATTGAAGAGTAGCAAACTGAGAGCGTAATGCTTCCAGTCCATATCCACCTCTTTATCGATACTGCAGATTCGATAAATCAGATTTTCGCAAGGAGCAAACACAGTGGACAGCAAAGTAGTTTCCCCCTTATAGACACTGGCCATATAAGAGCCCAAGGGGCCAATCAAGGCCAGTAGGAGCAGGAGCAACAAGGAAATCTCTATTATTTCATAGGGATCCATAATTATCATCTCCATACAAGAATTTTTCTTAAAAAACCTATGTGAATCTGTTGAATTCCCTCAAACAGCCATCGATATTTTTCAACCTGCTCTGAGGATAGAAACAATCGTATTCATAATGGTATAAAGATGGTGTCAAAAATGGAGGTAAAAGCGTCAAGAAGTTGTCAAGATCGCCTTATTTTTGGGGAGGTAATCAAAGGCAGACAGGAACACATTAAACAAAGATACAGAATACACTGAATTCGAGAGCGACTAACCCAACAACATCCATGCAAATGGCCCTCCGGTTCAAAGTACACGTTTAGGATTGCCAGTTCGCATTTAAATCAAGTTTACATCTATTCCAGGTTGAGGTGTAACTACTGTGGACCTTTTGTTCTCGGCAGACCAAATGCCTATCACAGTTTTAATTGCTTCTCGTACAAGAAAAATCCAGAAAATATTCTCTGGTCTCTTCGGCACGAGCGTTAGGCGTGGTGGTTGATACAACTGAAACACGACGCGGTGTGTCGAATCGACGCCCGTACTGCTAAGAAAGTAGTATTAACGCCGGCGATGGTCAGAAATGGAGCAATTGTCTCGGTTAATTCTCTGGAAACATCATGATTTTCAAGACGCTCTATTTTTCGCTAAAATTTCGGGAAATATACTTTGAATTTTCTAAGTGCCAAAATGCTCTATTTCTGGCATGTTTTTTGGCCATGATCAAGTCCAAAATGTTCAATTTAAAGCTCAACTTGTGGGTTGAGCTTTGAACTGAGGCCTGCCTGGGGAAATCTTTCTTAGAAAAATGCAGACAACTAAACCGATCAAATTCCGAATCATGTGCATTCAGATTAAATAAATGCTTTAGTTTAAAAGATTTTCGATGGGAGTGTATTCATACCCAAAAGCCTCTGCCACAGCTTTGTAGGTGATTAGGCCATTAACTACGTTTGCGCCTAATTTGATTTCGTTGTTTTCCTTCATTGCTTCTTTCCAGCCTTTATTCGCAATCTCAACTGCATATGGCAGAGTTGCATTTGTGAGTGCAGCTGTAGAGGTACGTGCAACAGCTCCCGGCATATTAGCAACACAATAATGTACAACGCCATCCACCACGTAAGTAGGTTCCGCGTGAGTTGTAGGCTTGGAAGTTTCAGCACAACCTCCCTGATCAATCGCCACATCCACAATTACAGAACCGTCTTTCATCTCTGCAAGCATATCTTTAGTGATTAATTTTGGTGCCTTTGCGCCTGGAATAAGTACTGCACCAATCACGAGATCGGCTTTGATTACGTATTCTCTAAGAATTGCAGGGTTAGACATTATAGGGAAACAATTAGCAGGCATTATGTCGTCTAGATACGCTAGTTGTTCAAGATTGGTGTCGAGGATATATACCTGTGCACCCAGGCCACAAGCCATCTTCGCAGCATTGATACCAACAATACCACCACCGATAACTACAACAGTGGCAGGAGCAACCCCTTTAACGCCACCAAGAAGAATCCCGCGTCCGCCTTCCGGCATCTCAAGACATCTCGCACCTTCCTGCGCAGCCATTCGACCAGCAACTTCACTCATTGGAACGAGTAGCGGCAGAGAACCGTCTGCCTTTTCAATAGTTTCGTATGCTATATTGATGGATTTTGCCGTCATTAGAGCCTTAGTCTGTTGTTCATCTGCTGCAAGGTGGAGATATGTAAAAACGATCTGACCTTCTCGGATCATCTCATATTCAGAAGGCTGTGGCTCTTTCACATGCATAACCATATCGCAAGATGCATAGATCTCAGCAGGGCTATTTACAATTGTGGCGCCTGCTGCTAAATACTGATCGTCTGGAAAACCAGCACCCGTGCCGGCATCTTTTTCAACAACCACCTCATGGCCATTTGCTATCATAGTTGCAACGCCAGAAGGAACCATACAAACTCTTTTTTCCAGTACTTTAATTTCTCTTAACACCCCAACTTTCATTTTTTTATCCTCATAGTTAAATAACACTCCCTGGCTATATTAAGGTGCCAGTATGCCATATTGACCACCATTGATCCAAGTAGCATTGGTGGTCTTGTGCTCCCGATTTAACGACTAGGATGTAGCAATCTTCTTGCCACAATAGAAAACATTACGGTCAGGTTCATGTCTTTTTCGAAAAATAGAAACAATTTCAAACAGATAAGAAAAATATTCAGAAACCACCTGGTTAACACTGTAGAGCGGAAGAGGCTTATGCAATATCAGGGTATTATCTGCGACTGCATCACCATTAATCGGGGTATTGACTTCAGCATCGCGATTACTCTCTTTCATTTGGCAAGAACTCTTAGTGTGACAACGAGATACACATTATTCCAATAGGCATACATACAAATCAGCTAGAAGCCCAAATAAGCACTATTCTCAAGATGCAACATGTCTCATATTGACACACTTCTTCTTGCGTGCTGCTAAGAGCCGAGGGGGCAGTATTAAAACTAATAACTGCAGTTATGGTCTAACATTCTAAAATGACTATGAATTAAGAACTTACATTTTGTATGATTTGTCTAACTTTTGATAATTATAAACTTAAGTAGGTAGTGAAGGTTATTGGCCATGCAATAGCCATTTTCTATTTAATTTCAAGATGTAAACGTAACTCTCTTTTTAAATGTCCCCCGATGACCGTATCCCTTGCATTGCAGGATGAGTGTATCAAATTGAGACAGATGTCTGTCTGGAGCACCAAATTGGAAAGCGGTTTTTGGTTAAAGAATCTATTCAAATTATTCAACTATTCTCGTATTCATTGCGAGAGAAAATCGAATAAGAAGCGGATTATAAGGTACTTAGCTGTTTTTCTGGAGTAAAAGAATCTGTTTATCTATACTTTTTAAGCTAATAATTTCACTGTTGGCACATTTTTCGCTGTGTAGTCATCCAAGAGGATTACTTACACAACGGTTAGCATAGGGTGTGAGTATTGATCTTCAATCTATACAACCAGGTCCAGCCCAATCAGTTACTTTCTCGTGGAGGATATTTGGTGGCTTCAGCAGACGTAATAATCATCGGTGGTGGCATCAGTGGCGCAGCGACAGGCCTCGGCTTGGTCGAAGAAGGTGCTGGTAAAGTTCTTATCTTTGATGAACAGCTTCCTTCACAACGGTTGTCCCGGGGCAACTTCGGCCTGACTTGGTTTATGTGCAAAGGTGCCAATAATCCTGTCTACGCCAAATGGTGCCGCATGGCTACAGAGCAGTGGCCGGACTTCGCTAGGAGGTTAGAGCAGGAAACAGGATATGATGTGGAACTTGAATGGACGGGCGGAGCTATTCAAGCCTTTGGCGATGAACAGTATGAAACCTATGCCAAATCTATAGAAACGCTGAAACTGGTTTGTAGCGAGGTTGGTCTTGAGTATCCGGTCAGGATGCTCTCCCGTGATGAATTCGCTGATCTAGTCCCGGATATTGAGGTGGGTCAGGATGTCACCGGAGTCATGTATACTGCAGATCAGGGGCATGTCAATCCTTTAAAGCTCCTTGCCGCAGTACGTTGTGCCTTTCAAAAGAAAGGAGGACAATACCATGGCGCCCATAACGTCTCTGAAGTTGTACCGGAAAAAGATGGAACTATAACAGTTAAAACCAGTAAGGGTACCTATAGCTGCGGCAAGCTGGTTATTGCGGCAGGTCATGGTTCTCAGCGGCTTCTAGCACCTCTCGGGCAAAAGCTTCACATCTACCCGCAGCGCGGTCAATTGATGGTGAGTGAGCGTTACAAGCGAATTCTTAAAATACCTGTACTCTGCACTCGTCAAACTCCCGATGGTACGTTTATCATTGGGTTTTCCACCGAAGATACCGCGCATGACTGCCATGTAACGCTGTCCACCATGAAAAATCTGGCGAGCAATGCCGTTCGCCTCTTTCCAGTACTGAATAATCTCAATTGGGTACGCTCCTGGGGCGCACTCAGAACAATGACACCCGACGGTGCACCGATCTACAGCAGTTTGCCGGAGCATGACAATATTTTTATCTTTGCTCTGCACAGTGCAGTTTCGCTTGCTCCATTGAAAATAAGTGCCATAGCACCTTGGATTCTTGGTAAAAATGAGGCATCTCAAATAGCACATTTCAGCAATGAGCGATTCAATGTTTAAACAAGTCGATGATCAAACAAAAGGAAAACCAGTTACCGTCATGCTCGATGGTAAAGAGAGAAGCCTGCCCAGCGGAATGAGTGTCGCTGCGGGCCTACTGGCAATCGGAGAGGTTGTTTCTCGAATATCGCCATCCTCTCACAAACCATGCTCTCCGCACTGTCTCATGGGAATATGCTATGAGTGCTTGATGGAGATAGATGGAGTACAGCGACAGGCCTGTGTCGTTGAAGTTCAAGAGGGTCTGGTTATCAATCGTCGGCTGAACGAACAAGAAGGAGAAGGGCATGAGTCGCTATTATGACGTCATAATTGTTGGTGCCGGCCCAGCTGGTCTTGCTGCTGGGAGATGCCTCGCCGAGATGGGAATCAAGGTACTGACTCTTGACGAGCAACACAGAGTTGGTGGCCAGATCTACCGAAGAGTTGAAACCGCTTCCGATGGAACTTTGCAGGTTCTGGGAGAGGAATATCGCAGAGGTCTTGAGCTTGCCGGGCGGTTTCATAAAAGCGGGGCTGAATATGAAGGTGGTGCCTCCGTCTGGAATGTCGAAGATGATGGCCGGATCGCCTATTCGCGAAATGGAAAATCACAGGAAGTACAGGCCGGATATGTGATAATTGCTACCGGTGCGATGGAACGCCCCTTCCCTCTGCCGGGCTGGAATCTGCCCGGGGTAATGGGCGCTGGCGCAGCCAATAATCTGGCCAAAGAAGCAGGGCTTGTCCCGACGGGCAAGGTGGTACTGGCAGGGAGTGGGCCGCTTCTGCTCCTGGAAGCAAGTGTCCTGGTGAAAAAGGGCGTTAATATCACAGCAATTCTTGAAACCACAGCAAAAATACCTTCAGCTAAAACACTGCCGTATATAGTTCCAGCCCTGCGTCGCACCGATTTCCTTCTCAAAGGCCTGAAGATGCTTCGCGAGATCAAGAAAGCCGGTGTTCCACACTACCAAGGGGTCAGTGACATTGGTGCTCTTGGAAAAGAAAAGGTTGAAGCGGTCGAGGCTTTAGTCGGTGGGCAAAAAGAGACATTTCCTGCAGATCTCTTGCTCCTTCATTTTGGCGTAATTCCCAATGTGCATATTTTCAGGCTCATCGGCTGCACCATGCAATGGAACAAGGAACAGCGCTACTGGTTTCCTGCCTGTGACAGCTGGGGCCGTACCAATTGTGAGAAGATATTTGCTGCAGGAGATGGTGCCGGGGTCAGTGGCGCAGTGGCAGCTGAATACAGAGGGGAATTAACCGCTCTGGAAGTTGCCAGGTGTCTCGGCATTCTCCCTGTCTACGAGCGGGATGCCCTTGCGGCACCTCTCTTGGCAGGCATGAAGCGCGATGCCCTGCCCAGGCCGTTTATAGATGCAATGTATGCACCTCAAATGAATGGCAAATATTTTAAGGATGAGACCGTTCTATGCCGCTGCGAAAATATTCGGGTTGCAGATGTTCGAAAAGCGATTGCAGAGGGCGTGCAGGAGGTTAACGAAATGAAAATTGTTACCCGCTGCGGCATGGGACCTTGCCAGGGGAGAATGTGTGGACCTGCCCTGGCTGAGATTATTAGCAGCAGAGCTTGATACTTCTCCTGCGCTGGTCGGACAACTCAAGGTCAGGCCTCCATTAAAACCTGTCCCTCTTGGGGAAATAGCAGAAATGGAGCTTGATGATGCAGCTCAGGGCCAGGCGGATATATTTAAAAACATGAAAAAATGATTTTCCAAGCCGGGAGAATACTATGCACGAGATCAGTAGAAAAGAAACAACAGAGCGCATGAGTAAAATTGTCAGCCACAATAATACCGTCTACCTCTGCGGGCAGGTTGCTGATAACAGCGAAGAGGCTGTCGGCTCTCAGACGGAAAACATGCTCGCCAAAGTTGACAGCCTGCTGGAGCTTGCCGGCAGTGATAGAAAACATATGCTGTCCGCCACAATTTATCTGCGCGACATGAAGGATTTTGCGGCAATGAACAATGTCTGGGATAAATGGGTACCCGAAGGTTGTGCACCGGCCAGAGCTTGTGTCGAGGCACGGATGGCTCGACCCGATCTCCTCGTTGAAATCTCTGTTATTGCGGCCACACGGTCGACCAGGGAGTAAACATAACAAAAAGGTTAATCAATAATAAGAGGGAGTGATCGCCCAAAGAATATAGCAAGAAAAAGGTGATCACAAGAACTGGCATTCTCATCTGATAAAGGAGTGCGTGGTGGAACGGTTTTTCAGATATTCACTGACAATTTTGATCAGCATAGTAGCCGCCATGGAGTTTTACCAGGTTGTCATGCGCTACATTTTCGAAATCCCGGTAATGGGCCTCGATGAGATGCTTGTATACCCAACCCTCTGGCTCTATTTCTTAGGGAGCGTTAACGCTTCCCGGGAAGATACCCAGATCAAGGCCAATGTCCTTGATGTCTTTCTCAAGACCAATCGGGCAAAACTGACTGTTCGGGTCATTGCCGATCTAATGGGTGTCGTTGTTTCCATTTGGCTGACCTATTGGGCCTGGGAATATTTTCGCTATGCCCTGAGGGTATGGAAAGAGAGCCCGACGCTCTATGTGCCGACCTTCTATGCTGAATGTTCGGTCTTTATAGGCCTTGTCATGATGACCATTTATGCACTGGTATACCTGGTAAAAAATTCCCGCAAACTTTTATTTGGCCGGCAAGCTGAGCAAGGAGCGTAACCATGGATATAGTAACCATCTCACTTGTTTCCCTGGGTGTACTCATAGTATTACTCAGTTTTGGTGTCCCGCTACCCTATTGTTTCGGTGGAGCTCTCATGGTCATGTGCAGTTTTGGCGGGGGAACCATGAAAGGGACAATGGTCTGGGGATTTACCCAGCTGGCCAACCCGGTACTTCTCTGTATTCCACTCTTTGTCTTTGCCGGAACCCTTATGAGCGAAAGCGGGATTGCTGCCAGTCTGCTCCGTTTTGTCAATATTTTTGTTGGTAGAATCCGTGGCGGGTTGGGTGTTGTGGCCTCGCTGAGCTGTGCCATCATTGGTGCCATTTCAGGAAGCGGCCTGACCGGTGTAGCCGCCACAGGTCCTCTGCTTATTCCGGAAATGGCGGCCAAGGGCTATCCTCGAGGCTACGCCACGGCACTAGTGGCAAATTCATCAATCTTAGGCCTTCTTATTCCCCCCAGTGTGACCATGATCATCTACGGATGGGTTACGGACACTTCTATTCTTGCCTGTTTTCTGGCAACTCTCGGCCCGGGGTTATTGATTACTGCACTCTTTTGTGTCGTTAATCTGGTCATGGCAAGAAAGTTCCCATTGATTCTCGATCCACCAATGACCGCAAAAGAGACGATCAAAGATGGCGTAAAACATACATCTCGGGCCATCCCTGCCCTGATCATGCCTGTTATCATCCTCGGTGGTATCTATGGCGGAATCATGACCCCCACCGAGGCTGCAGCAGTTGCGGTAATCTATTCGATTCCTGTCGGTTTCTTGATTTACAAAGGGCTGACAATGAAAACATTTCTCGAGGCGGCTAAAAGTTCGGCAACGGCCGTTGGCGCGATCATGGTAATGATCATTTTCAGCTTGATGCTCAGTCAGATCTTTGTCATGGAAGATGTCCCCCAAGCCCTGGTAGAGGGGGTTTTTACCATTACCAAGAATAAAGTGCTATTGCTCATACTTATCAACTTTCTGCTGTTTTTTGTTGGGATGATTGTCAATGATGTCACGGCAATTATCCTGATTGCTCCGCTTCTTCTCCCCTTGATGGCCGCAATAGGGGTCAGCCCCGTACAGTTTGCCGCCATCATGGGTGTTAATACCGCCATGGGTGGGGTGACCCCGCCATACGCCTCAATTCTTTATCTGGGTATGCGTATCGGCAAGGTGGAGTTCTCTGAAGTAATAAAGCCCGCCATGATTCTTATTCTATTCGGATATGTTCCAGTTGTTTTCCTGACGTCATTATGGCCGAGTCTGTCCCTCTTTTTTCCGGGTTTATTCGGTTACTAACTAAAATCAACATGAGAGGATGTATAAAATGAAAACACGTTGTCGACTCAGTTTTGTGGTGCTCACCATTATTGCCGTATTTCTGACAGGAGCGGTACAGGCCAAGACCCTGAAAATCTCTCATGTTCGTCCTCAGGATACAGCAATCGACAAAGATCTCCGCTGGTTCTCAGAAAAGTTGGAGGAAACGAGTGGCGGTAAGATAAAAACCAAGATCTACCCGGCCAGTTCCCTGGGAGACTATACCGTCGTGCAGGAACGAGTTGGCTTAGGTGCCGTTGATATGGCCTGCCAACCACCCGCCTCTGCTGCCGATAAGCGATTTCAGGTGGTCTATTTTCCCTATATGGTGAAAAGCTGGGCACAAGCAAAGAAAAACTATGCAACGGGCGCGCCGCTACGTAAGGTGGTAGGTGATCTTTATGCTGAGCAGAATATTCATCTGCTCGCCGCTTGGCCTGTCTATTTTGGCGGCATTGCCTTGAACAGGGAGCCGGTATCACCCGGTGATCCTGATGTAGCCAAGGGTATCAAACTCCGCGTACCGCCAATGAAGACCTTTCAACTCCTCGCCGACATTACCGGATACATGGGTACGCCTATTCCCTTCTCTGATGCCTTTACTGCAGTGCAAACCGGTGTCGTTGATGGGGTAATCGGTTCAGGTGCAGAGGGGTACTACTCATCGTTCCGAGATGTTACCAAATACTACATCCCATCAAATACGCATTTTGAAGTATGGTACCTCATCATCAATAAGGAATATTTTGATGGTCTGCCGGCTGACCAGAAAAAACAGCTGGAAGATGTAGCCAATCAGTTTGAAGAGCGTCGCTGGGGCAGTGCAGAAGCAGATCAGGCCGATAACGAGAAAAAGCTTGCAGATTATGGTGCGAAGATTGTCCCGATCACCAATGAGCAGATTGCGGCTATTGCAAATAAGATTCATAAGACTGTCTGGCCGATAGTCTTGGATGATGTTGGCAAGGAATGGGGTCAGGGTGTCATTAACGCAATTGTGGAGTAAACAGCTAGTTATATAGCTAAACCCCGGCAGGACGCTCTGCCGGGATTTATTATCCTGCTCAAAGAGGAAATGAGGGAGCCATGAGAGAACTGCTGAAAATCAAAATACTATGCGGTGCGGTACTGTGTATCCTTCTTCAGATAAGCTATGCTCAATCAGAGAGCCTGTGGAAGATTGGCCATGTCAGGTCGGCAGGATCAGCTATTGACGTCGATATTCATAAATTTATTGAAAATATTAGCAAAAACACCAAACAAAAAATCCAGTTTTCCGTCTATCCGGCAAATAAACTAGGAGATTACTCTGTAGTTCAGGAGAGGGTTTCGTTTGGCGAAGTGGAAATGTATGTTGGCCCTTTCGGTACAGCCGTTGACAAAAAACTGTCCCTGGCATTTACGCCCTTTCTTGTCGACAACTGGGAAAAAGCGAAAAGGATATACTCGTCTTCCAGTCCTCTCATGAAACATATGGAGTCTTTTCTCAGGCAGCAGAACATCAAAATTCTGGGTGGCTACCCTGTTTATTTTGGTGGTATTGCCTTGACTGAGAGCCCGAAATCGCCTGGAAATCCTGATATAGACAAAGAGATGATTATCAGAACTCCTCCAATGCGCAGTTTTGAACTGACCGCCCGGGAACTTGGTTATACTCCCTATCCTATTACTTGGATGTATGCGCGAATGGGCCTGCAGACCGGTATGGTCAAAGGGATAATCGGTGGTGGAGCAGAGGGCTACAAAGGGCTTCCCGCCATTCGCTACTTTTTGCCCATCAAAGATCATTTTGAATACTGGTTTATTTATATGAACCTTGATCTTTGGAAAACACTCTCCCCACAAAGCCAAAAAGCTATCAGTAAGGCAGCGGAAGAAATGGAAGCAGAGCGCTATAGTCACGCAGAAGAAGATGAAAAAAAGAGCATCGCTGAGCTACGCCAAAAAGGTATAGAGGTTTTGGAAATTCAGGGCGCAGACTATGATAAGATGCGCCGCAAGATACAGCAGACCGTCTGGCCAATTCTCCGAAATGATATCGGGCCAGCTTTTGACGATGTTGTTCGTTTCTCAGAAATTAATCAATAAGAGCAGAATTCTTTGACTTTATGGGTTGGTTTCTGCCAACCCATACTCCTGGACCTTGCGGTAAAGGGTTGCCCGGGAAATACCAAGGCTCTTGGCCGTCTTGGCCATATTCTTTTTGCAGGCATTGAGTGTTGCGTTTATCAGCTCCTGCTCCATTTCACGAAGTGTTCCAGGTTGTGCTTTGGTTGTATTTGAAGTTTTAATTAGAGTGCCAAGATGGGCGGCCTGCAGTTTCCCACTGTCACAGAGATGCAAACCTCTCTGTATTGTGTTTTCCAGTTCCCGTACATTACCAGGCCAGTCGTAGCCTACCAATATATCAAGTGCTCTGGACGTAAGCGGCGTGCCAGGGCCGTAACTTTTGATAAAATGGAGAGCTAAGGCTTCAATATCTTCCGGACCTCTTTCGCGAAGAGGAGGCAAGGTGATCTCGATAATGTTCAACCGGTAAAAGAGATCCTTGCGGAATTGCTTAAGTTCAATCGCCTTTTGCAGATCAACGTGTGTTGCAGCGATTATCCTGGCGTCTGTTCTTGTGACCTTGCTGGCGCCAATTCGCTCTACTTCTCCAGTCTGCAGAACACGAAGGAGTTTGACCTGCATGTCGTGCGGCATATCGCCAATTTCATCCAAAAGAATTGTGCCACCATCTGCCAGTTCGAATTTGCCGGGTCGGCCGTTTTTGGAGGCGCCGGTAAATGCCCCGTCAACATAGCCGAAAAGCTCACTCTCTAATAGCTCGTTAGGTATGGCTCCGCAATTGATCGGTATGAAAGATTGATTTCGGCGTTTGCCTCCATTGTGGATAGCCTGGGCAAAGAGTTCCTTTCCGGTACCGGTTTCTCCCAACAAAAGCACCGTGGACGACGATTGAGAGGCACGAATGGCCAGATCAATTGCTTTCCTGAAGGGTTTCGAGGTGCCAATTAACAGATTAAAGGTAAAAAAGGGTTCAGTTCCTGAGATTCTGTCGGCAAGTTTTCTGATGTCATTGAATTCTTCAAAAACCATAACCGCCCCAAGGAGCTCGTCCTCTTGGGAAACAACAGGTTGGGCGGAATAATAAAAATGGATATCCTGTTTGTCGATTTGCAGACAGGCTTCGCGTTCCTTCCACTTTCCTGGGTTTAGGTAGATGTCATCGAGGTTGAGGTTTAACCCGTTCAAAACCGAGGCTGGTTTACCATCCAGGTGTTGTTGTTTCAGTATCTGTTTGCCTTTCCGGTTTATCTTCCAGATTCGCATATCTTTATCGAGGGTGAGTATACCCGTTTCCGCAGATTCAATGACCCTGTCGAGAAAACCTGAATAGAGTGACATTTCCCGGCTTCGCCGTAAAAGGCGCATATGTTTTTCGATGGAACGGGCAGCCATAGTGATCATGATGAGGGTGTGGGGGTGTATCAAGCTGCTGGCACCGGAGACCACAAGGACCCCAGAAAGATTTCTCTGTTTGCCAAAAACAGGTGCTGCAGAACTGGAAAAGCCGTGTGCGCGAATACAATAATGATCCTGGTCATTAAGTTGGATGGGGAATTGCCTTTTCAAACAAACGCTTATTGCCGAAGTACCAACATCTTCTTCCGTCCAACGATATCCAGGGGAGCAGTTTCTCTCCGCAAAGACAGATTTTATCGCCTCGCTTCCGGCCAAATGAAGGATGTATCCACCACTATCTACATAGGCTACCATGAAATCATCAGGAGAGAGAAGTTCGTAAAATTCATCTATGTGGGCGGCCACAACTCTGAGAAAGTCCCTGTTTCGCTCTCTCTTATCTTCAAGTTCGCCTGGGGAGAGTTTAACCTGCTTCTCATTGCGTTTTTCACGGCAAATGCCATAGGCGAGGGAACGTTTGTGAGAGGCAAGAATTTCTTCTCGCATCTGTGCACTGCTTGGTATTGTGTTTCTTGCAGTCTGATATTCCATTTTGCACCCACGGTTCAAGAGGTCGCCTGATATAGCTTCCAAAAATACAACTTTATGTACAATATTGAAACACATTTGCAGTAACAGAAAATAACTTGCGTTAAACTGGAGTCAGAAGATTGAATCACTCCAAAGGGTGGGTTGTTTATCAGCGTGAGGACTTGACTCTTCATAATTTTAATCAAAACGCCCTGTATAATAAACAGACACTCCTGTTGATACCTTTGCGTAAGTAAACAGAAACTAATGTACTCGGCGCCAATATAGCCGAAAATTCTGACTATGCCCTAGAAAACAGGGGTTAGAATTTACAAATCTAATCTCAGAAAAATTTGTGCCGAGAGCAAACTAATCTTACTGTTGTGAATGGAATCAATCAGCTGTCTCCAAAGCCTAGCAACACAAAAAAGTGTTTATAGCCTTTCGAAATCCGAACATTGCTCTGAAATCCCTGACAAGAAAAAAGAATTTTAAAATCCCAGATTGTTCCAGATTATGTCTGCTGGGCACTCCAACAAAAAAGTTAGGCAACCTGCAAGATAGTAACTGAGATACTGCTATGAAAGTAGTATCAACGCCGATGATGGTCAGAAATGGAGCAATTAAGATTATCGATTCTCTGGAATCATCAATAGTTTTTAGTGCTCCATTTGTAGCTGTTTTTCATGGGAGAAGTTTTGAAATTCAAAAGTGCAAGAATGCTCCATTTCAGGCAAGTTTTGGAGCAAGATCAGCTATAGCACTGTCAGGAACAAGCTCAGCCAGTAGGTCGACCATCAAAACTGGTAATAGCTGAAGCAGCATAGAGGGTATGATAGTAGCAACATTCGGAATGTGAGATTCTTGGATCAGGATGGGAATGGTATCGATGAAAGTGGCAACTGCCGGAGAGGCATGGATGGCATCCTTTATTTCTGATGCTTTCAGGAACAAGAGGTGGAATAAACCCATCTTTTGTCATATACGTGTATTGTCCAGAATACATCACGGCCTGGATCTTCTTGGCGGTTTCCACTGACTCTCCGGTATTCTGTTCCAAATTTCAAGGAACAAGGCCTGCCTCAAGGGCATTGCTTAAAGGAATGACGATGATTGGCCTTGTCTGTAACCGTTATATAGCTTTTTTTCTGGCTGCCCTCATATATTCACTTCTGGTCGAATCTCAAGGCGGGACCCGCGGAGGGTGGAGATTTGCCAGTCAATATCTGGAGATACCGATTCTCCTTTATCTGTACTGGTACCTAAACTCAATAAGGCGTCCTGGCCGATGGACGGCTCTGCTAGCCGCCATGCCGATCTTGTTGGCATATGTCGGCCAGGACATCTATTATCTGATGCTGGGCAAGATATTCCGGGCCGTCGAACTGACCGAAGTCCCAGAACTCATGCGGGTTATGACCCTCAAATACCAGCTAGTGGTGATTGGTGCCGGCGCGGTGATACTTCTTGCATTTATCAGTGTCCCTAATAGGCGCCGAATCACCCTCGCCATTCTCGGAATAGTGCCTCTTGCACTTATCTTGACGTGGGTGGAACTTTGGCCGCAGCAATTTGCCAACGATTTTCAACTTGTGGGCAGGGAAAAAGTCAATTGGTCGGATGTCCGCCCAGTAGAAGCAAACGGCCGATTTGCCATGTTGCTCTATCGAGAAGCACAACGGCGTATTTCGCAGGAGAAAACTTCATGGTATTATGATCGCGCCAAATATGATGAGGATGCTCAGATACAGGCATCCTGGCTTACCCAGCATGGTCGTAAAAAGAATGTCCATATCATCGTCATGGAAAGCCTTCTCGACCCCACGCTTTTCAGCAAAGCCAGGTTTTTCTGTCAACCCTGTTCACCCGAAATAGAGTAACTTAATCGGCAACGCTGCTAGTTTTTCTATCTCACCGATCTTTGGTGGCAAGACTTCCCAAGCCGAATTCGAGGTCCTTTGTGGTATTCCTGCCTTTCAGGAGCTCGCCGGTGTTGAATTCAATTCTTTCAGCGGTAGCGCCGCCCACTGTCTCCCCGACATATTAAGCCAAGCGGGATACCGAACAACTGTATCCAACGGTTATGATCCATCGTTTTTAAATGCGGTCAACGCCTATAAGGGAATAGGGTTTTCAGAGCAATTCTTTCCTGTTGAGTTTTCTCAAGACTCCCCAACCTACCTTTCAATGGGTGACACTACCGGAGAAATATATATGTTTGATAGCGTACTCTTCTCCCAAAATCTCAAGTTCGTCGCGGACCATCTTCGGAACAATCCTGACCAGCCGCTGTTGAACTATGTTCTGACGATGTATGGCCACTCACCACACATCCTCAATAAGACAAAACGACCACAGATCACCAAACTTATCGCAGACTTGCAAGACCCGCAGCTGGAGCGTGTGGCAAACCAGTTCTTTTATCGTTCAAAAGCCATCGCAGACTACCTGGAAGGGTTGCTGGCAATCGACCGTGATAGTCTCATTATCATCGTCTCCGACCATCTTCCGCCATTGCAGGGCTTAGGAACCTATCGGCAGCTTGACTACCTCGACAATAGGCAAAACAGCTTCTATCTCAACAGACTGATCGTGGTTGAGAATGGCGTTGTTACCGCGCTACCGACTATCCATCATTACGACATTCCCAAGGTGATTATTAATTATCTTAGCTCAGGAATGTACTGCCGGGAAAATTCCTGCCACTTCATCAAGGAGAGTGATCAACAGGAGGATCGACATCTGCTTCATGAAAAGTATCTGCGACTAATGGCCCATGCCATCGAATGATCATGGCTGGCTCGAACTCTGAGAAGATTGTGTCGTTGTAATGATAACAGCAGGATACATTTCAGAAGGATACATTTTTTGCCCTTCCGATATTCTGAAACAATCTAGAATTTCAACATGCTCCATTTTTCGCTCAACTATGTTCGAAAGAATTGGCATCGGTTTTCTATGTATTAGAATTTATGATATTATTATCAAAGACTTTACCAACAGGTAATAGCAATGCAGATGCTAGAGGAATGGTGTGTTGCCGATGCTTTGTATCAGAAACGTTAGTCGGGGTGTCAAACTGGACCACGGCGAAAAACGACCTCTTGTGGTAACCGTGATCATTCAAAATGAGTGGATATGAGACTGAACATTTAGGAAAAAATATAACTGGGCTATGCACTTGACTCAACCACCCACTACCTGTAGTGTAGGTGCATGGAAGACTTCCCGCGCACTTTGTCTGAATTTAGGGACCGCTTCGCCACGGAAGAAGCATGCATTGAGTATTTAACTGCCCTCCGATGGCCCGATGGCTTCAAGTGCCCAAGATGCGACGGAAAGAGCGGATGGAAAATGTCTCGTGGCTTGTTCCTTTGCCAGAAGTGTCGGTACCAGATTTCGGTAACCTCCGGAACCATTTTTCATCAGACTCGGAAGCCGTTGCGAGTGTGGTTTGAGGCTATGTGGCATGTTACCAACCATAAATATGGAGCGAACGCGCTTGGTCTGCAGCGGATTCTTGGACTTGGCAGCTACCATACGGCCTGGCAGTGGCTTCATAGGCTCAGACGTGCAATGGTACGTCCCGAGCGGGAACAATTGATAGGGCCTGTAGAGGTAGATGAGACGTACATCGGAGGCGAAAGGCCGGGAAAGCGGGGCCGTGGCGCGGATAACAAAATGCTCGTGGCAGTCGCAGTCGAGGATATTTCTGTTCTTAACGGAAAAACGACAGGGATCGGCCGCATCAGGCTTTCTCGCATCCCAAATGCTTCCGCCTATACTCTGCGGTCTTTCCTTGCAGAAAACGTCACATCGGGAAGCCAAGTGCGTACAGACGGATGGTTGGGATATGAACCGATTACCGTTGACGGTTTTGACCACGTTGTCGTTGAATCCAAGAAATTGGTTATCACGCATTTGACTATCTCGTTGTTGAAACGGTGGCTGCTAGGCACCTACCAAGGAGCTGTCCGGGCGCAACAGCTGGACTACTACCTTGATGAATTCACATTTCGCTTTAACCGCAGGAAATCCGCTTCCCGCGGAAAGCTTTTCTATCGATTGGTTCAGCAGTCTGTTGCCGTAGACCCGGTTCCAGCGCATGATATCGTAGGCGGAAGTTCACGCAAGATCACGCCGACAAAGCCGGATTCAATCGAAACATAAATCTGAGCTACCACAACATATAGTGGTCGGTTGAGCCAAGTGCATAGCCCAGAAATATAAATTATGTTTTCACCTTCTGAAATATACGCATTACTGCAGGTGCTTATGGCTGACCTCGCTCTGGCTGGAGATAACGCAATAGTCGTTGGATTGGTTGCTGCTTCTGTGCCACGGGATTTGAGAAAAAAGGTCATTTTTATAGGTATAATTCTGGCGGCTGTACTTCGGATAGCGTTTTCCTTTGGCGCTGTTGAATTACTTCAGGTAATAGGCTTGATGCTGGCGGGTGGGCTGCTTTTACTCTGGGTAGGCTGGAAATTATGGCGTGAAATATGGGATTCAAATGCAGAAAATGACATGGAAGAGTTGTCCAATACTGGAGGTTCTACTCCTAAAACCTTTGGTGCTGCTGTATCTCAAATAGTGCTGGCCGACATATCAATGTCTTTAGATAATGTACTTGCTGTCGCTGGCGCGGCGCGTCATCACACTTGGGTTTTAGTGGTTGGTCTGGCACTGTCGGTTGGTCTTATGGGGCTGGCATCAACCATTATCGCTGATCTGCTGAAGCAACATCGTTGGATCGCATACATCGGGATAGTAGTAATATTTTATATAGCAGGAACTATGATCTGGGAGGGTGCACATCAGGTGTATGCTCGTGTATTCTGATAAATGGAACATTAAATAGGTTTTGACCCCTGATTGCAGCCACCATAGACAAAGCAAAGATGACGACAATATTGCGATGTAATTACTTTGAGGTCGGTCGTCAATAGTGGATACCACACCTCTCAGCTTTTCTAATTTCTGTAAAATACTTCTTTTCAAAAGAAGCCGGTGAACAGTAACCCAGTTTTTTCTACGCAATAAATCACAAAGGCCTTGGCAACTGTTTTGCTTGAATTTCACAAAGTCTGGTCGACCATAGACAGGACAATATTTCTCCTTCTAAATCATCGCGGTTGCCCACCAAAATTCTGAACACTGCATTTATCCAGGACTTCATTCAACTCACTGAATACCTGGTTCATCTCTTTGGGTAGACTTGTTCCAGTACATCTCCGCATGGTGTCTCCATTCCTAATGGCTATTGTCACCGAATGAATCTCTTCCAATGGATTTATAAGATTTCTTTTCAGCCGACGAAGAAAGAGCATTCCAACCAGAAAGACGGCAGTCGCCATGAAGACGATACCCCAGGCGCCCGCATTGCCAAATTGCCTGGCTTTCCTGGCCTCTGAGACCATTGCCGCTCTGTTTATAGCACCCAAGCGAAGGACTGCAGTTACTGTCTTCCTTATTTCAACACCATCTCCTTCAAAAGCTTTTATGTAGCTCTGGCTTATTGACTTAATCGCGTCTGGTTCGTCTTCCTCCGTGATGTTATGTTGAGCTCTATCCAGAGCGGCCAGAAAGGAATCGATTGATGGTTTGGTATCAGATTTCTTTCCGTTTATCCCTACAAGGGATGCAAGCATTTCCTCGCAGGTCTGGAGCGAGGTCACATTCCGGTCAATGATTGTTTCGATTGCGGGAGACATTCGCATGAAAACCCATATCGACCCAAAAGCCATCAACAGGTTTAAGCCAATAAGCACCCAGGCTCCCAACCACACTGACTGAGCAAGCTTCATGTCTAGACCCCCTTAATCAAAAGAGGAATAGCTGATTCACTCGAGACGATTATCAGGTTATCATCCGCCTGAAGAGGCTCTCTTGGAGAAGGTGGAAGAATTTTAGCTGGGGTTCCTCGTCGTATACCCACCACCATCACGCCAAAACGTTTGGGTAAGGCAAGGTCAACGAGGCTTTTTCCTATCATCGATGGTTGAATACAAATTTCCGTGAGGTGTAAATCCTCTCCGAGATTGGTGTCGGCAATGACATTTCTGTATAAAAGACGGTTAGCAAATCTTTTACCAAATTCCTGTTCTGGGTTGACGACTTGATGAGCACCTACTAAATGCAATATTCGTTGGTGCATTTTGTCGTTGGCTCGTGCTATTACCACTGGTGTACCCATCTGCCGAAGTAAAGCCGTACAGATGATTGAGGCTTCTTTTGAGTCATCACCAATAGCACAGACGGCGGAATCTCTTTTTCCTGGTTCCAGCCGAGCCAATTCGGCTTCATCGGTCGCATCGACAACCATTGCCTCTGTAACAAAAGAAGAAGCCTCTTCCACCAGATTCTTGTTTACGTCAACGGCAAGTACTTCCGCGCCTTTTTCAGAAAGTGTTCGGGCAAGAGACATACCAAAGTGGCCCAGCCCAATGATTAGTATTTGTTGAGACATCTCATCAATTCCTCATTTATGTTAAAGGTATTTTTGTATTCGGGTATCGCTGTGCCGACTTCGCTTGATCATCACTTAGCAACATGAACAGAGTCATTGGGCCTATTCTTCCGACAAACATGGCAATCATGATAATAGTTTTGCCGATCTCGTCCAGAAGTGGGGTTGCACCGGTTGAAAGTCCAACAGTTCCAATTGCTGATGTCGCTTCAAAAATTATATTTCGTACTGTAATCTGTTGGGTTGTCTCCAGCATTAGTACAATAACGATCCAGACAATCATACCGGAGATCACAATTGTAACTGCTTGATAAATAGTTCTCGAACGTACTCGCCTGTTCTGGATAATAACTTTATTCCTATTGGTTACATTAGCCCAGAAGGTCATTGCCAGTATTCCGATAGTTGTGGTTTTTACACCACCTGCAGTTCCACCCGGACTACCTCCGATAAACATGAACACCAGCATAATAAAATATGTTGGACTTGTTATCTTGGCGATATCAACGGAATTAAATCCTGCGGTTCGCAACGTGGCAGATTGAAACCATGCGTTCTGAATTTTGTCGCCAAGGGATAATCCAGCCAATACACCTTCCCATTCAAAAGCCAGAATGAAAACAGTTCCTGAAAACAGCAATACTGTGGTGGTAATCAGGGCGATTTGAGCCGGAATTGGAATGTTTTTTCTTTGCAGCCACCGGGGCACAATGAGACTCGTTGCAGGGGCCATACCGCCAAAGATTATAAGAGTTGCGACGACATGCAAAATAGCCGGATTATTTTGGTAAGGTATTAAATTGTCACTTTGTAATGCGAAGCCGGCGTTGCAAAAAGCAGATATAGAAATAAACAACCCCCGCCAAAAGGCCTGCTTTATTGTTTCTCCTGTTGAATAGAACAGTATTGTCAGTAAGAATGCACCGGTAACTTCCGCAATCAAGGTAAATTTGAGAATAGTCGCGAGAGAGTGAATAAGATCTTTATGGTCGGTATCAGTCATCGACGTTAACAGGCGTTCCTGCTTGAGACTAAGACGACGACCCATCGCATGTAAAGCCACGGTCGTAATACTCATGATTCCAAGACCGCCCAGTTGAATGAGCAACAGGATAAAAAACTGTCCGAATAGGGTGAAATCATGCGGTGTATCCAGGACGATCAGCCCTGTAACGCAAACAGCACTCACCGACGTAAATGCGGCATCCACGAGATGAATCGTCCCAGTTCTCGTGGCGATCGGAAAAGTGAGCAGTAGTGTGCCAAAAACACACAGAGCCGAGAAGGTGGACAAAAGAATCCGGGCCGGATGATTAAGCAGGAATTCCCACCAACGTTCTTTCCTGTCATGCGGAAGCGCGGAGTAAGGCATTGTAATGAGACAGAACAAACTGATTAACAGCGCAATAGTCGGGACCCCATCTGGAATAGTTAAGAAAGCAGCATAACTAAGCGCTGCAAATCCAAATGAGGGCACGAAAAGGTGCCTTTTCGATTTCTTTTCAATTGCCCAGTGGATGAAAAGCACCTGTGCAATAATGGACGACCCGCCAATGCAGTAAATGGTATAATGAGTATCTGCTCTGTCTATAAGCATCCCGAGAATTACGATTAAGGGGACAACCAAAGCCGCCAATCGAGCTCTTTCTAGAAATTGAACCAGGTTGTGGTTTTTTTCATTGTTGTGAATGTCGATCCTGAAATTTATCAGCGCAAAAAATGCGCCTATGAACGTAACAGTACCTGATAGCGCAGCAAAAGGATTGCTGGTTAACCATGGGAAGAGGATTGCAAAACTCCCTGTCAAGGCAATTCCACACAACAATTTTCCTGTCAGAGGTCGCCTAAACAACATAAGCCCACCAGAAAATGAGGCAGTGGCTGCAACCGAGGCAATTATTAGCCGCCAAAGATGAGGCTTCTCCCCATCGAACCCAACAAAGAGCAACAGAAAAGGAAGGGGAGAAAGAGCCATTAAAGCCCCTTCTATTGCCATTCCAGAAATGGCTTGACTGAATTTTTCAATAATTTTCATTCCATAATTCCATCAGAGGTGGTGTAACAAAATAACCCGTGAAATTTTTCTAAGACAAACCTGGCGCTACTGTATCACCTCAAGCTATACCTTACTACTGAAAATGTAATGATGAAGATGTCCCAAGAGCCTAACAATATTAAAAGGTGTTCGTTTCATTTGAAAATCAATTACACCCTGACAAGATAAAGTAATTTTGAAATCCCAGATTGTTCCAGATTATTTTTGCTGAACACTTCGGGATGAGTGTCAGGCACTGCGCTCGATAGTAACTTAAATACTGCTATGAAAGTAGTATCAACGTCGACGAGGGTCGGAAATGGAGCAAGTGTCTCAGCTGATTATCTGGAATTGGTGGGATGGCAAAAACTGCACTCAGGAAATAAATTCAAACATGGAAACGGCACAAAGAGTCATGATTTCATGGCGACAAGCCGATTGCGCCTGGAAATAGGACGCAGACCTATCTGTACCATCTTTTCCTCTATGAACGATTATTCCGGTATTATATTCAGTTCGTAATGCCGCCGTACATGAATTAACCGGATCAGACACTTCCATGTCGGGCGTTGATGCAAAGCGCGGTTCCAAAGAAATATGCAGATGATCAAGAACAAAGGTTTGACGGTAGGGCTTAAATGGATTACCTGCTTGATCAATGGAGAAGCCATTCCTGCCTACGTCTTAGACGACAAAGCTGTTCCTGAGTCTCTCACTCTCTTGCCTCAAACGCCGGCCGGTCTGCAGATGGATGAAGGACATAAGCAAGGACTGCGGCGGCACGGTCGGCCCTGCACCCTGACTTGAGGATCTGAAAAATAACATAGGAACAATACCTCGGATAATACTTCGGATATGCAACAGCAAAATTTCACGGATGAACTCACGGAACAGCTCCGAGCGACCCATCGTTGCCGCACGGAAGTCAAAGAGTTGGCCGACAGGATGACCTCCCTCGATACCGAACGGTATAACACGCTCATTGCCGAACTCACCGAAAAAGGAGAGGCATACGCCCTGGGCATACTGCTTAATATTGCGGCAGTCAATAGGATTGAGCTCGACCCTGCTGTCCTCGCCACTTCCCTGAAAGCCCTCGATATTATCCTCGATATCAGTTGTCCCTATAAATTCCAGGGGGAAAAAGCTGTGCAACCTCTTTTGCAAGTTGCCCTGGCGGAGGATATTTCTTCTGAGAGACAAGCCCTTGCCATTCTTCTCGCTGCAGAACTGACGGTGAAGTTTGACCTGCCGATCCAGCCGATCAAGAAAATTGCCCTGCGTTTATCCCGGGAAATCATCGGCTTTGAAGCCAGGATGGTGGTCGATTCCTGTCTTGCTCTTCTTGACATCGATAAAATCGATCTGGCCGACAGCAAGAAGGATTTACTGCTAATCGAGCAGGATGTCTTGAAAACCCTGCCGAAAGAACGGCCGCCTGCCGTGGTCGGCGATGGTGGAACCATCCGTCGGCCGGTGGCAAAGATGGGCAGGAACGAGCCTTGTCACTGCGGCAGCGGCAAGAAATACAAGAAATGTTGTCTGGCCGGTGACGAGGAATTGCTGCGGGACGCCTCCGCCTACGAAGGGGTAACAACATCACAGCTTCTCTCCCAACCGTCATTAGTCGAAGATACAGCTCCCATAGAGAAGATGCGGGCGTACGATCTTAAAAAATTGCAGCCGTCGCGTATGAACGACAATCAATTGCGGATCGGCTATCGGCGTTGTTATCTTTTCGGCCTGAGGGAACTCGCCCTGGAAATGCTGCTCGAACTCGGACAAAGACCCGACAAGGGGGAATCGGCACTCAATTGCCTGATTGATCTGTTTTTTGAGGCCCTCTATAATAAGGAAAAAGATCTGGTCGATGCACTGACCCCGCATATTCCGCCTGAGAAACTCCAACTGCATGAAATGCACCAACTCCATCTCAGGACCCTGCGTAACCCATCCGAATTCGAAGAGCTTGAGGCCCTCTGCCGAAAAGCCGTTGTAGATGCGGAGCCTCCCTTTGATCATTTCCCGCTCGAATTAAGTTACGCTTTTGACAAGGTCTACCCCGGCATGAGTATCGTGTTCGGCAGAGCGGCTATTGTATCGGAACCGGACCGCTGGCTGGACAATGACACCTTGCTCGATAGTATCCAGAGTAATCGGATTCTTCTGGATCTGGAACCACTTGGTGATCCGATTGAAGACTACCTGGATTGGACATTTGAAAAAGATCTCTCGCAATCGCTTGATCACGGAAAAGATAAAGAAATCGATGGATTAAAAAGTAAACTTGAGGAAGCAAGAGAAAAAGGCGGCAAAGCGATCGGAGATCTGCGGAAGAAGGAGATCGAGCTGTCGGCTGTTGAAAAAAAGATAGAGGAGAAAAAAAAGGCCGACGGGGAGCAGGCAGAAAAAACCAAGGTACTGCCGGCCCGGTCAAGCAAAAGTGCAGCACTCCATGACGATGAATCGGCAGCCGAGAACCGCAAGCAGATAAGTAACCTGAAAGAAAAGATTTCTTTTCTCCAGGGAGAAATTCGTTCCCATCAGGCAAACAGGCAGGAGTATCGTCAAAAAATCCGGGATGCGGAGCGAACCATTGCCAAGCTCAGCGACCGGCAGAACACACCGGATACGGTTACCGAAAAAGGTGGAGAAGCATCCGTGGAGATCCAGGCAGGCTTTCAGCGGATTTTAATCCCTGAGTTCAGCAAGACCTTTCGGAAAAATTGCGAAAGCCTGCCCCAGGATATCGTTGCCAGGGCACTGCAGGCAACAACTGCTTTTGCCGCCAGGGAAGATACCGTTTTGCGACAGGCAAAAAAACTGGAGCTGATTCCCGATATGTTCCGCATACGAATCGGGCGCAGTTACCGCCTGCTGGTTCGGCAGACCACGCAACAAAGTCTGGAGGTTCTCGATCTTATCCCTCGCGGCCAGCTTGAAAACTGGATCCGCCGGCACATGGCCTGACGGAAATGTCATGGGCGAAAAGGGGACAGAACTATTAAAATCCTTCGGTTTGTAATGTCAAGATCTCATAGTGTAGCGTTTTATCGAATGTTGCGCTTAATGGACACATCCACACTCCGAAATTTATTTCAGTTCATTTTTATTCTCTTCCGTTGGTTGTTTCGGAAGCAACTTCTTATTACCGACTGTCAAAGCAAGTAGTAGAGAGCCAGCCAAGAGAAGGCACAACCTTCACCATCCTGCTGTCGATCAAAGGTGCCAAGGCGACCGCATCTGCAATCGCCAGGCAACTATAGGAAAATAAATATGGATGGAAAACAAGAGCATACCCGAGCCTTCTATTTTATTTGTCGATGATGAGGAAATTATCCGGAAGTCCTTGATTCGGGAACTCCAGATGGAGTGTTTCGCGGTCACAGCCGCTGCCGGTGGTAGTGAGGCGGTTGCCGCCCTGAAGGAGAGCCAATATGATCTAGTCATCACCGACCTGATGATGCCCGGCGTCGACGGTTTCAGCGTGCTCAAGGCAGCGAAAAAAATTGCACCTCTGACCAGCGTGATTATCCTTACCAATAATGATGTCATGCAATATGCGATTGCCGCCCTACGCCAGGGCGCCGATGATATTGCAAGCAAACCCTGCGATATTGACGAACTCGTTTCCCGGATCCGGCACTGTCTGGAGAAAAGAAACCTGCTGCTTGAGCGAGAACAGCCGATAAAAGCACTGCGAGAGAGCGAGGAGCGGGATCGATCCATTGTCAATGCCTCCCCCGACTGTATCATAATTGCGGATATGGAGGGCCAAATTCTTATGGTTTCACCCGCAGGCGTGTCCATGTTTGGTTACGATCCTGACGACAAATGCCAAGGTCATTGGGTGTCCGAATTCATCGCCCCCTGGGATCGGAGGCGCGCATTGTCCAATATTGTTTCCAAAGTCCAAAACGTCAAAACGGGGCCGAATGAATACCTCGGTTTGCGTAAAGATGGAAGCACCTTTGACATAGAGGTAAACAATGATTTCATTCGGAGCGCAGACGGGCAACTAATTAGAATCGTCTTCATCGTTCGTGATATTAGCGAGCGGAAGAGAGTAGAGGTGGCTTTGCATGAGAGCCAAATTTTCAATCTCGCCATTCTCAACTCCCTCCCTGCCGAGATCGCTGTCCTGGAGCCTGATGGGGTAATCATAGCAGTCAACGATTCCAGGCGATTCACGTTCGAAACGGCTGCAGTCGGTCCGAGAGGGTACCATGGGAGAGGTGTGCCCCATCGGGACCATGAGACCGGATTGGATGATGCCAGGACAGTCTGATGAGCGTGTTTTTGGATCGAAATGATCCGGTGATACGGCTTTTTGAGGCTCATTTTCGTCACAATAGAGCTCTCCAGTCGATTTTTCAGGTTGGTGAATAATTCGGGCTAATGTGATTATATTTAAATTTGGTATAATGCCGATATTGGCACTACAATACATCAACTTAAAGTGAGGCTGTAATGTTCCAGTACATCGTAAGGGTGCGGGACAAGGTATACGTTTGGGGATCGAACGATATTGGGGTTCCGCTGGCGTCGCCACTTGTATTAGTGATAAACAACGATACGTTCGGTGATGCCATCGAAATTGCCACCGAAGCACCGCAAGGCGCTCCCGTGATTGTGGGTACACTCCAGCCGGGCCAATGCTGGACGCTGGTGCTTACCGGTCTACGCGGCGTGACAGCAACCTGCGCGACTGACACCACATTAGCGTGCGCGATCCTGTCCCAGACTTGAGTTGAAAGGAGGGATGATCAATGGCTATGGGTAAATCGGTGAACCTTCGGGTTCGCCCTGTCAATTCTGTGGACCTGGCCTTCCCTGTCGACGGTGTGATAAGCAAACAATCACAAACCTTGCTGGGCAGTCGGGTGTCGGGAGTCGATGTCGAGGTCCTTTATGGGAAGCTAGGCCAAACTGAGCAAGGTAACAGCAGCCGCTTGGAATTTGACTCTGGGAGAATCCTCAATTATCTGCAAAACGTCAACGGCCAAAACCCTTGGGTTACGGTCTTATCGCGCCTTCGTGGCGCTTCAGAAGCTGCCGATCTAGACCGGATGGTGATGATGCGGCAGAATGCGTATTTGACATCATATTCGCCTGAGGTATTGAAAGAAGTGCGCCGGGTTTATTACTCCGACGAGCGCGACCAGTCGGCAGTGCGGCACAAGCTGTTGAAGGCGATCGAATCTAAGGCTAAACATATCCATAATTCGATGACCTCGGTGTACAAGCAAAAAAACTGGGATGGTAAGCTGTTCAGCATTGCACGTGCCGAAAATTACAGCGACGGCTCTACCACCGACTTCCAATCGTTTGAGTTCCGTTTCCCGTCGGCGGAGCAAGACCTGAGATACCTCCACTCGACGGCAGCGGTTCGCCAAGAGTTTCTCAACGCTTGGCGAATGTCAGAAATGTGCCGGTTCGAGAATACCACCTTCCCCAACGAGCTCGGAGCAATCGACCGAAGTATCCAGAGGTTACAGTGCGCCTACATCAACACATTCCTCTTCTCACCCTTCCCTGGAATTGTTACTGGTGTGTTCCACGGGCAAGGTGACTACGTGCGAGCCGGGGAACCTGTGCTGCGCGTCGAATCTGACGGGATTGTTTACTTGGTGGGCACGATAAAGTATCGTGGCATGGTCCGCATTGGAGATACGCTGAAAGTTACCACAACATTATTTGAGGCTGCCGGAGCCGCTCCAACAACCGTGTCTGGAGAGGTTGTTGCGGTGCGGGGCCACGACTCAGTGTCCGAGCAATGGGACCTTCTCGCCCGTTGCGAAAACAAGACCGCTGCAGGTGACATCATCCTGCCGTTGAACTACAACTTCGATTTTGAAAGCACAACCATAGAGGTCAATCCAGTATAATCGCGGATTGACCCCGATGAACGGAGGTAACCATGGATCCTTTTGCATGGCTCGACTCTATCTTTGGTGGGAACGGCGGCGGTGGCTACGCCTCTGCAGGAGACGGTGGCCCACGACTCGATCAGGGCTTCGGGCCTGTTATTGGATGGGGGCTCAGCCAATCATTTGCCGGTGCTGGCCCAGTCGGGCAGTACTTTGGAATGCTGTATGGTTCCCCGCGCACGAGCATACCAACCGTGTCGGACATGACTCCTAACTCCAATGGGGATTCGACATTCGCACGACGTGGGGGTGAATGGGGGACTTATCAACGCAGCGATGAGTTCAGCTTTGCTAAGCAACAACAGTCGGCCAGCGCCATTCCTGATCATGGGGATGCACAGCCTGTGAAAACAGCCGACGCAACTCAGCAGTCCGGTGAGTCTCGCACGCTTGAGGTGCTTGACCGAGGGCAATCTATGCCCAACACCACGTCAGGGCAGATCGAGGAGGTCCGTGTCTTCGGCACTCCGCGGGTGCAGCCCGTACCGAACGATTGGTGGCCAGGGATGGACGCTTACATGGCTTCGCAGCGGACGCAGCCGGTCTATTACGGTGGCGAGATCCCTCTAAAGTTGGACGTTCCCCCGTTGATGCGCCCACCGCAGCCACGGAGGGCGCCTCGCAAACCGGAGGCTGTGGGTGCGACCCCTCCGATGGTGCCAGAGCCACGACCGGAGCGCGATCAAGTGGACGCTGGGCCATACTTCGACGCCGAGCAGACGCCCTCCACTACCACTGCCTCCGACCGGACCGCCAGCCCTTGGGCGTCGGACGCTCCGGTTCCCGAGAAGTTTTTGCCATGGGGATCGTGGGACTCCCCCGAGAAGCTGCCCACGCCGCGTTTGGAGAGGGGTGATATCAATATGGCCAGCGCAGCCAGAGTCGAATCCCTACCCGCTATGCCCGCCGAGCGGAGTCTCTGGAGCCGCGGTGGCACCGGCCTTGCTGCAGGCGCGGTAACAGCCAGCCTTGGAGTGGCCGCTGTAATGTGGTGGAACCCGGTTGGTTGGGCCGCGCTTGGTGCTGCACTTGCAATTGCTGGCGGAGTGGCCGCAACGACTGCCAGTGCGGTCGAACTAACCGCATCTTATGCGGGAGCTACATCTCCGGAACAGGATGCTCGAATGAACGAGGCGGTTTCGGCAGCCCTTGGTTATAGCTCCCCGGGTGGTGTCCTTGGAGGTGTGTTTGGGACCGTTTGGGCCGACGACCCTGAACAGGGGTTTGTACAGGGCGCTATGTGGGGTGGCCTCTTCGAAGGTGCGACCAGTCTCCCAGGTACACTGCGGGCCATACCCGGAATATGGCGCTCCGCCATGCCTTGGGCAAAATCCCTATTGTTGTCGCCGATATGGTTCTTGATGTCAGTGGGTGGAGGCAGGGGCGGTGTCCGTTCGTTAGCCCGATTGTTTGCGGCACAGGGCAGAATTGCATCCCGGGTGCGCCAAGTCGAGTTTTTGGGTACAACACCGCTGCTGGAGCGCGATGCCGACTGGGCTCGCTTCCAAGTCTTTGCGACCCGAACCCGCAATGAATCAGTCTTCCGTATAACCTATTCGAACGGCCAACAGCGGATCGTGCTTGCCGATAACTGGCAGCAGACCGACCGGTTAATCCAGGAAGCCAAATTGGGCAACATGGGCCAGATGTTTAACCCCACCCGCGAGGCGCACGTCATTCGGCAAGCCCGTAATTACCTGGATATCGCCACCGTTACTGGCGGCCGGGTCCGCTACGTTGTTAGCACTGAACTTGGTGCGTCCCGGCTCGGGCAGCGCTTCGGGTTGGATTTTCCGGCGGAGATGGGGTCTGGTCAGCTGTGGATCGATTGGGTGCCGTGGAGACGATAAAGGCCACCTTAATTGGCTTTGCTTCCATGAATTACAAGCGCGATGATGTATAGCTGAAGGCCTCTTGGTGCAACTTGCGAAGGTTGCGGGCAGAGATAGGCTTCTCTTTGACGTCGTTGCCCAAAAATGTAGGAATGGGAGATTAGAAAACAAAGCCGCATTGAAAGCGGTGAGTTCTGTATTTTCTACCTTTTTCTTGTTCTACCCGGATCAACATCCTTGAAGAATCACTCTCAATGTGATGGGGTTTTAATTTGATCAATTCGCTGACCCGGAGACCAGCACTGTATGCTGCTTTGAGTAGAACTCGATGTTTGAGATTGGTGACGGCAGAAAACAGGCGCTTTACTTCTTCAATACTGAGCGTTACCGGCAGTTGTTTTTGATAGGGCCGTGGCGGAATTCCGAAACGACCGACATTCTCCCATCGGCAAACTTTTTTGTAGAAGTAAATGATCCCCGACAAATAATTATTGCATGTATTCCAGTACATTTTTCGACGAGTTATCAGGTTGTGTATATAGGAATGAACCTGTTCGTCATTGAGAAGATCGGGGGAAAGGTTATAGAACTTGGCTAACCCTTTGATGGATGCGACATAGCTTTTCTTTGTGCATTCTGATAATCCTTCAAGGGTCATCTGGTCGATAAGCTGCTCTCTTAGGCTACTGCTCATAACTACACCTCCTTGGTAAGGTTGATAAGGCAAGCGGACTCATTGCTTTATCTTACCAAGGTTTTGCAGATGTCGAATATTTAAGACTTGAAAATAAAATGATTGCAGGTGAGTTGAGAGGCTTTAGGTGGTATGATTTACCACCAATCCGCGTAGCGGTTCAGTTCTCCTATCGATTTTGACCAGAGGGCCAAGAAGGAAACCATCCCAATATCGTTGCTGGTCACATCGGGATGAGTGTCAGGCAGCGTGCAAGATAGTAACTGAAACACGACACGGTCTGTCGAATCGACGCCCGTACTGCTAAGAAAGTACTACCAACGCCGACGATGATCAGAAATAGCGCAATTGTTTCGATTGATTTTCTGTGGAAACATCAATAATTTTGAATGCTCCATTTTACGCATGTTTTTTCGCCACGATCTCAAGCAAACTATCAGGAAATCTATCAAGTTGAGCATTAGTCAAAAATAATGGCATCTTCGATATGGCAATATTAAGAAAGTATAACTTTCTTCTTGTCAGAAATTCCTGACCAAAATTTTTTGACCTAATCTGAATCGCCTCGATGGCTATAAAGCTTATAGTGATGATCAATTTTGTCTGCTTCGGCGTATATGGTACTTGTCTCGTGAACAGGATATCTCCTTCCATCCAGCTCAATATAATGTTTGCCTTTCACTGCTGTACATTCAGACATAAGATAGTCGATCACTGACCTCATTGAAATTTCTTTTAGATCAACGTTTGCCACAAAATTAATGCAGGAAAAGTCAAAAGAAGCATTTTCAGAGTCCGGAGGTCGTAGTTGTCGGAAGATAATTCCGGCCAATGGTTGGTCCTCAAATTTTGGTTTGACAGCGAGACTAGTAGAAAAAAAGACGACTCTTTCCATGATTGACACCACCAGTGTTTGCAAACTATTTTAATTCACATATAGCATGTTATACTGTCACAGGACCAAGTCCAGCTCTTCAGATAGGTGTGCTGCCTTTTCACAGCAATGCTGGTTTTGGATTTTTGAGTAAGAGCATACCCAGTGTTTTGCTGATAAGCCAACCCGCCAGCATAGCGAGTGGTATGCAGATTTGAAAAACGACAGGTATTACCCAGAAATATACAATATTTTCTTGTATTAATGACATATTATGCCTCCATAAGATTTACCTAACGGAAGAGAAAAAAATATTTCATTAAATTTAGTTTTAAATTTTTATTACATGGGGTGTTTGTTATTAATAGATGGCAGAAAAAACAAAAAGCCGAACCACCTTTTCCCAAGGCAGCTCGGCTATCTGTTAAGACCCGCAGCTTTCCGTCCCTGTCTTACGGCAGGTTTGGCTTTATCTTTGCTGAAATTTTCTAAGGGAGATTCAACGTATAATATATAGACCAATTCCTGTGTCAATACGACAGAGCAGTACTGTTTGAAAAATAAATGCCAGCGAATTTTGTGTCATTATGAATAAGGATGTTATTTGGCAACCTTAACCATATTGCACGAACCGAGAAATTACCTTTTCCTGTGGACTTTTTGTTCTCGGTAGAGAAAATGCCTATCGGTATTTTAACTGCTTCCCGTACAAGGAAATTTCAGAAAATATTCGCTAGTCAGTTCCGTATAAGTGTCAGGCAGCGTGCAAGATACTAACTGAATCTCAACATGCTTCTTTGAAGCAAAACACATGAGAGGGTGATAAATGGCTTCAAAACCGTATTTAACAGAAACTGGCGAGCTGATTATATTGAGTGACGTACCAGTTGAATATAAGTGGTGGGATGGTGGGCAATCTGTAAAAGAATCGTTGGAGGAATTAAACGCCGCTGAAGAAGTGGTACATAGGTACATCAACCAAAATGAGGGGCTTAAATCCTGAGACAAAACTTGAATCAAAACATATGAAAGATCTGAGCCTTATTCTCACTTATTGTGGGTCCGGTGTCATTATTGTGGGCCGCAACAATTAGCCATAGAATCAGTCGGCGGTTCAGGTAAAACAGTCGTTTCGCCAACAACAGTTGTTTTGGTCACAGAATTCGCCATTTATCTGAAAACATGGCTGATTGCCTTCCTCGGTCTGAATTTTTCTAATCAGGTCCGCCTTTTTTAATTTATTGGTCTTGATGCCCATTTTTTTTGCCTTTGCTTGTATTTCGTTCAATTTCATGGTTTTTCCCTTTCTATATTTCCCTGCTGGTTTGCTATGACTGAAAAACTGGCGGAGCCTCGTTATATCGCTCTCTTCTCCAGCAGGTATTTGACAAAACTCCGTTTGGCATTCTGGTAGTCGCTGGGGGTGTAATGATCGATGTTCTCTTTTATGTCGAACAGTTTTTGATAGTATGCCACTAAATTCTGCAGTCCGTTTTCACTCTTCAGGTTGCTGTCGTTCGCTTTGGGCTTGGTGGGTTTTTCACCAAAATTCTGCATAGAAACCTCCTTGACACCTCCTTTTTCTATTCACCTGATCCTGCCATACGCTTTTTCTTCAGTTTGTCGGACAGCCGCTGGTATGCCTGCTGCATTATCCGGCGAGTACATCGGCGGCTGCTCTTGTTTAAAGTTTTATTACCCTATCTGCAGCGGGGCCTTTCTGGCCCTGCATAATATCAAAACTCACTCGCTCCCCCTCAGTAAGAGATTTGAAGCCAACAGCCTGAATTGCCGAATGGTGTACGAAAATATCGCTCCCGCCATCCTGTTCGATAAAACCATAACCTTTTGCATCGTTAAACCACTTTACTTTTCCCTCTGGCATGTTTCTTACTCCGTTAAATGAACAAAGATTGGACTTCCTTACCTCGTCGCGCTCCTATTTTATTTCAATCTGTGCAATTTTTTCCTTGGCGGCCTTGGATTTTGGCAGTTTGAGAGTCAAAACCCCATCCTTAAAACCTGCCTCAATTTTATCCTTCTCTACTTCGATCGGCAATCTTACCGCACGGTAAAACGAACCGCTCCGCCGCTCGATGGTATGATACTGCTTGTCTTTAGTCTCTTTTTCCTCTTTCTTATCACCTTTTATGGTCAGCAGATCACCGTCAAGTGAGACATGAATATCCTTTTTTTCCATGCCCGGAAGGTCGGCCACAATTTCCAAACCATTCTCCGTTTCGCTCACATCGAGACGCGGGCTCCAGCCAATATCCATATCCTCCCGCAGGTTATGAAAGGGAAAATCGAACCACATTTTTTTTACCATATCATCCATATCCGAAAAAATATTCAGTGCCGAGCTGCGCTTCCTAAATGGCAATAAATCAAACATGCTTAAACCTCTTTATGATTTTTTGTTTATTCAGAAATCAGGAGCCAATCTCCATGAGTCAATAATTCTGTTTCTGGAAAATTGTTTTACACTTTGTAAATTATCCTGACACGTTTGCTACGTGCTGTTCACCCTCTAAGGTTAGTGCAGATGGAAAAAACTGTTTATATTTCTGAAATTGTATACGTATAAGCAAATCGCTTGGGGAAAATGGTTTGAGTAAATAATCATCGGCGCCGTGATGCAAAGCCTCAATTTCATCTGACGAGTCACAACTTCCCGTAATCATGATAACTGTCGTAGCAGGATTGACATCTTTTGTTTTCCGAATCACGTCAAGTCCGCTTGTTGAGCCCATTTGAAGATCGGTAATGACCAAATCAAAATCTTCAGCATTCAATTCTTTGATAGCCTTATCTCCGTCAGTGGCTCTGGTGATGTTATAACCATCTGACTTTAGGATATATTCCAATATATCGAGTATCATTTCATCGTCATCTACCACCAGTGCCTTAAGTACCATTTCTTCGTCCCTCCTTTAAGGATTGGCCACTGAATATTGTTCGCCATTTGATCTGTCGCTGTCAAAGGACTAGCATAAAGTGTTCCAACAGTATGAGAGCATTGGGTGTGGGTGAATAATACAGCAAACCTGTTTTCCTGATTATCTTGGACGGTACCTGAACTTTCTAGGGGTAAGAGATGTCCACTGGCAAGGCTGAGTTGAGGATGAATTTCAGAAATTTAACTTTTTCCTGATAGTTTGAACTTGATCATGTCCCACAAAACTCATAGTAAATGGAGCATTTTGGGCACGTCTGAAAAGCAGAGGTCGTCTTTAGAAAAACAGCTGCAAACGGAGCATCTTAAATTCTTGATGTTTCTAGATTATTATTCCAGATCACTTCAGGGCGAGTGTCAGGCAACGTGGTTGATAGTAACTGAGAATTTGTATGAACTGGTGCATTACTCAACCATCTCCGACCTTGGGCACGTCGGAGATGGTTCCAGGAAATTAAATGAGATAATTGCTCCATTTTGAATGGCGGAACTGACTGCTGCTACTACTGAATCTCTGATTTCCAATAGTCAAGATTTCTCCTATAGACTGCAACTAACCTCACCTTTTTTGCAGTCCAAAAACGCAGAATTTGCGTTTCCGTAATACTGTGTTTTTGATGCAGACATCAGTCATGGCAAAACGGCATCCTCTTACAGCACTGGCCATAAATGAAATATCAGAATAGCAAAGAATAAGCTTGGTCTCTGTTCCAAATCCAGAGTACATAATTATTATTATTGGCAAACACATGACGCTAATTTAATCAAAACTGCGAACTAGGAAAATTATGGATGATCAAAAGAAACCTTCCTGTGCGGTGATCCACCAAGGAGAGACGTACTTGGGCAAGCAGGCATTAACTTATTTTACCGGGATTTCAGCTCAAAATTGCGGTGCCCAAAAAATATGCATGCATGTATTAACAATTCCACCCGGTGGACGTGCCAAAGCCCATCTCCACGAAGATCATGAAACCGCCATCTATGTCATTAGCGGTGAGGCGGGAATGTGGTATGGAGAAAAATTAAAAGAACACGTAGTCTGTCGTGCCGGAGATTATGTGTATATTCCAGCGGGTGTACCGCACTTACCATATAATGACAGTGACGAGGCCTGTACTGCGGTGATCGCTCGGACCGATCCGAATGAACAAGAGAGTGTTGTACTGTTGCCTGAACTGGAAAAGGCTCATTGATTGCTGATGAAACATTGGTGCAGAAATAGAGGTAGGGACAAGGGGACGGATTTACTTACGCAGCCTTTCACCAATTAGTGGAATTATAGTGACTTTGGAAAAACACAGTCAAAGTCCCGAAAAGATGATGCTTTTTCTGTATAACATCCAATTTTGTGTGATACACAGATCAGCAGAATCACTTGTTCGTCATGGGGCCTGTATCACCAACCGCAAAATTCTTGGAGAAAGAAGATCATGGCAAATTATCTAATTTCATTCCCCAGTGCCGCAATGAATGTACCCGACAGCGAGTGGGAGGCGGTGGGGCGAGACGCTCATGCCGTGATATGCGAGGCGAAGGAAGCGGGCGTCTACGTTTTCGGCGGTGGTATTGATGAAACAGTACAGCCCGTTCTAGTTTCGGCCAATGGCTCAGTCGCTGAGGGAGGCTACCCGTGGGCATCTCCGCCTAATGGTGGATTCACTGTACTTGAGTTGCCTTCAATTAAAGAGGCCATCGCATGGGCCGCACGTATGGCGAAAGCGTGTCGCTGTGATCAGGAGCTTCGAGTATTCGGGTTTGATCCAGAGTCGTGAGATTCTATTAATAATTACGAAGAAATGTAAATGCAAAATTTTGCAACACCACTATATATGAGCAAAGAAAAGGAGACAGATTTATCATCAAGAACAAAATAATGCACCAGATAAACTGGGGTTTTAGCCGAATGCAAAGCTAATAAGGAAATATTATAAAACCAAAAAACCCCAGCAAGATATACACTGAGGAAACAAAATGTCACAGGTAAAACTTAGAGGTAGCTGTTTATGTGGTTTTGTAAAATACGAAGTGACCGGTGATCTGCAGCGTTTTTATCACTGCCACTGTTCACGATGCAGGAAGTCTTCAGGAACGGGACATGCTTCCAATCTGATGATTACAAACGCAACACTCGAGTTTACTCATGGAGAATCGCTACTAAAACAATTCAAAGTGCCTGATGCTTTGAGGTTTTCCCGACAGTTCTGTACTGAATGCGGTAGTCCGGTTGCACGATTTGTTCCCGAATTGAACGTAGTGGTGGTCCCAGCAGGCTCATCGGATGACCCTATCCCTATCAAACCTCAAGCACGCATATACTGGGACTCGCGCACGGAATGGACATGTGACGGAGATACATTACCGAGATTTCCTGAGGGACCTCCGCCCTCCTGATCTGCTTCAAAAGAGGTGTTCAAAAGGCTGGATATGAGTGGAAATAGTGTGCCACGAGGCTACACGAAAGATGAGGGTAGGTCCCTCGGAGTCGGCTTGCAGGAGCAGGCTTCAAACCACCTTAAGCTGCTGTGGTAAAGAGCCATGGAGGTGAGCGTTAAGGAAAAGGCCCGGCAAGACTGGGTCAGGTAGGGATTATGGAGACGAGTAAAACCGAACCACTGATGAGGTGTCGAAAATAGAAGGTGTCGTCAAAACTGGGACCTATTTCACATCCCAGGATAAGTTCGGGGGGAGCCTGATTATTGCCCGAACGGCGACCGGCATAAAGGTGGCGTGAACATGATCTTGGCTTTCGAGTGGAACGTGGGAACCTGTCGTTCCGATGCTAAGGGAGAAATCCAAGTGGTGGACCCATTAGGATGAGAGTACCGATGCGGAGCACAGGGGCGGATTACCTCGTAGTAGTAATGAAGTCTCTGTAATGGAGATGGAGCGAAGGGGGTAACATGTTCAAAGTTACTTCTTGGTCAACCAGCAATGGGAGGAACCTTCTAGTAATGCAAACCATACTGAGTGGGGGCATGAAGAGCCGTATGACATGAGAATGTCACGTACGGTTCCGTGAGAGCCTGGGGGTGAGATTCCCCCCGGGCTACTCGACTCTGGACTATACAGTCCTCGGGCTTAATTTTTTTGAGGTTGCACCATTTCTCTATAAACAAACATTCAATAGTCATTTATAAAAACTTTTATCCAACCTATTGGGCCACGAGGAGAAGGAATAATGATTGATTATACACTCGACGAGACGAACTCTGTTCTCTATGTTCGTCCTGCAGGACCATTACAAGAAAATGATTTTGAGGCACTCTCCCAGGCAGTGGATCCCTTCATCATACGAAACGGCGGGCTTAACGGCCTGCTGCTTGAAGCAGCACACTTCCCCGGGTGGACAAATTTGGCAGCGGCAACGCAGCACTTCCGATTTGTGCGTGATCACCACAGGAAAATCAAGAAAATCGCAATTGTCACAGATTCACTTCTCGGAGAAGCCGCCGAGCACATCGCAACTCATTTTGTGGCGGCAACGATCAAACATTTTCCTTTCAGTCATCTTGATGAAGCAAAAACATGGGTGGCCTCGAACTGAGCATGTGGTGGTCCAGCAAACACTCTGACTAGTTATCAAAAAATCCACATCTCACCAATATTCGATCTTGAAAGCAGTCGGAGTTGATATATCTATGAGCCGTGAAAGACTGATTGGAAATATCTTTAATTTGGAAGAAACTCACCCAAGGGCTTAAAATGTTGCCATCTTTCTATATCACACTCAACTCGAGTGTGATACACAGAACTGCAAAATAACTTGTTATGCTTTCAGCAACATGAATAAAGAGCTTTTTCCATACAAGCAAGATGACAAACCAAAAAATTTTATCCTGTGAGTTAATATCAGAGAATTATTCGGTAACCGCTGGCGGTGTTGGGATCTCTGTTTTAAGGCATCTCCTTTTATATTTCGTTGAATAGAGATGATATGATAGCTTTTACTATGATGATACTCGTTGGAAAGAGCGATACGCATGTCATTAACTATTTTAATTTATTCGTATAAAATATCTGTCATGCATTAATGATTGGATATCCAACCTAGGGTTCATTTGTCGTTGTTCACCCGATGTGGCGTCGGCATGGTTCTGTTTTAAAATAGTCTTAGATAAGGAGAATCGGGTTTATGCAAATTGAGGAAACACAGATTCTTTTTTTAACAGGGGCTTCGGTTTTCGCGTTCGCGCTGATTCATTTATTCATCGGTAAATTGACCTTTCTTGATGTCCTACCACGCAGTCGATGGCTGTCGTTTGCTGGCGGGGTTGCCGTCGCCTATGTGTTCCTACACATCCTGCCGGAATTGAGCGGGCATCAGAAAGCGTTCGCGGAGGGGTTGGGGGTTGGCGAAAGAGCGGCAGAATCCTGGGTCTACCTGATCTCTTTCTCAGGTCTTGCTCTTTTTTACGGCCTAGAGCGAGCTGTAAAGAAATCGCGAAAATCAAGCGACAGAGATCGGGTCGAGGCTGAAATCCTATGGTTGCATATAATTTCCTTCGGCATTTACAATATTCTCATAGGTTACCTGTTGCTCCACAGGGAGGAGACAGGGGTGCGGTCGCTGGTTATGTACACCATCGCCATGTCGCTTCATTTCGTGACCAATGATTACGGGCTGCGGCAGGACCAGAAGAATCAATATGATGCGATAGGCAGGTGGGCAATTGCCGGATCAGTCCTTTTTGGCTGGGCACTAGCTGTCTTCGCTTCTCTGCCGCGGATTATCATAGGTTTTCTTTTTGCGTTCCTCGCGGGTGGCGTAATTTTAAATGTTCTTAAAGAAGAACTTCCAGGTGAGTACCAGAGCAGATTCTGGCCATTCGTATTGGGGGGAGCCTCTTATGCATCATTGCTCATTCTTGTCTGACAGCATGTGTGCTGGCGTATCTTCCGATTTTTAATCAATAGCAGCCAATAATTGGAAATGGGCCAGGTCCATCGATGTCAAGAGCCAGATCACCTGTAAGGTGAACTGGTAGTCGGCAAGCCTAAAGTGGCACAAGTATTAAGCCATGCCTAACATGGGGTATTTAAACTTCATTTCAAGGTTGGACGACACAGACTGGCCTTGGTTCTATGCGGATAGTATGCCGTGAATAACTAGTGCTTGCAAGTTGGAAATTTTCAACCAACATTTTTCCGAAGAAAATGTAAGCTCTGCTCAGCTCAACGTAATTTCATAAGTTTTACCTTTTTTATGCCGATGGAACCTGTGGAAAATGTATTGACCGTTGTCACCGCTGGCGCCATAACCACGTTCGGCCATGACAAAGAAAAATGCCGTCAACATCTTGTCCGGTCTCGTGAGTATGTCAAGGAGACATATAAATTTACAGGGTATGGATGTGGCTTGTGTCAGGTCGGGGTGCCATGCGAAACTGGCATACCAGTTAAAGCGGCTCGCGAGGCCCTGAAGCGAGGAGAGCTACCACCTCCACCACCACCTCTGACCTAGTGCAATTTATTCAATTCCCAGGAAGAAAAGAAGGTTACGTTCTGTGTCTTTTCACTTGTCAGGAGTTTTCAATAAATTTCAAGTTATGAGGATTGTGCCTTTGCCCCTGAACAGCTTCACTGAGTGTGGATAGCAGGGTAAGATCATCGGGTGTGAGTTCCATCTTCAGTGCACCGACGTTGTCCTGCAGATGGCTCCGTCGTTTCATACCTGGAATAGGTAGGATGTCCGCCCCTTGGTTGAGTAGCCAGGCAAGCGCGACTTGGGCTGCTGTGCCGTTTTTTGCCCGCGCCATTATTTCCAAGGCCTCAACCAAGGCGCGGTTTGTCGCCAGATTCCCTTCAGCAAAACGGGGCATTTCTCGCCGATAGTCCCCTTCGGCAAGCTCTGCACGAGACTTCACCTTGCCGGTTAGCAAACCCCGACCGAGGGGGGAAAAGGCCACAAGGGCCGTGCCAAGTTCGCGACAGACCGGAAGCACTGTACTTTCCGGATCTCTTGTGAACAAGCTGTATTCTGACTGGAGGGCCGCTATGGGATGGACGTCCGAAGCCCGGCGAAGTGTTTGGGCTGAGACTTCAGAAAGGCCGAGATATCGAACCTTCCCTTCACAGACAAGATCTGCCATGGCGCCGACTGTATCCTCAATTGCCACTCGCTTGTCGCGTCGATGCAAGTAGTAGAGATCAATCACTTCCGTGCCAAGCCGCCGCAAACTGGCTTCGCAGGCGACCTTTACTCGTTCCGGGCGACCATCAACGCTTACCTGCCCATGCTCATCTCCGACAAAACCAAACTTAGTCGCTAAAAAAACATCCTGCCGATGGCCAGCCAGAGCCCTACCCAACAGTGTTTCATTGTGGCCATCACCATACACATCCGCGGTATCAAAATGGCGGAGGCCGATAGCCAACGCTGCCTCTATCGTGGCTATGGATTCCTTTTCGTCCGCTGGTCCATAGGCGTTCGACATGCCCCAGCAACCTAGACCTATAGAGGGGATGCAGAGTCCTGTGGGCAGCTGGCTGATTTCCATAATATTTTCCTTGGAGGTTTTTTTTGGGGGAGGGGGGGGACTATACTACTCTCAGCCTCAGATTACTTTTTCGCAGCCGTTTTTTCAATCTTAAGGTCACGACACAAAGGTAGGCCGAGCTATATTCGATCTTAATTGTGACGAGAGCCCATACCATCAGCAGCACAATTACTAGCGGATCTATATCTCCAGGACCACCTAAGCGAGGAACATCCATTAGTGACCGTCCCACTTTGCTCACAATGTCTTGACACCGAAAACTCCTGGGGGAATAATAACATATTAATTTGCCTTTGTTGATTTTGTGTGACTGCAGACACCACTGTTGTGGTTTTCCCCGGTTTTCGGTAAATAACTTTAGGTTCTTTATTGAGAGGTGATTATGAACAGGCCACAATTAGTCAATGACGTTAAAATTAAATGCAATAGCTGTAACCAAGAACTGACATTCGAGCGACCAGAATATAATCGTACTACCAATAAAGAAACGAAGAATACCACCCACATTTACTCATTCTTAGGATCGTGTAAATGTGGATCCATTTTTGACTATGTCGTGAAAATTATTGTGGATCCTGAAGGCAAAAGAATAGATACAATACATCATTTGCCAGAGGGATTCATTTTTGTTCAACACCCTGAATTTTAAATAACTATAGATTGAGCACAGACATTGGAGAGCCATGAGAAGGAAGCGGCTGCGGATCCAGTCCCGCCGCACTCCTGAGCATCGAAATACTGGCCGGCTCCTTCAACAATTGGGCTTCCCTTGTAGTCAATACTCAGTTCGGAAAGCCTCTGCACGAAAGCATGCTGAAAAGGGACCAGCCGGGACACCATGGGAATGACCAAATCTCGTAAAGCCTGTGCGAACCTGTTCGGGGTTGCCATCGCCCTGGTCAGGAAACCGGTCATCTCGATGACATGTTTGATGACGGGACGGCGCTCGCCGGTGTAGCTGTCAAACAGTTCCTCGCCCGCATGACCGCCGAGGGCCAGATCGAGCTTCCAGACCAGGTTCCAGACGTCATGCAAGCCGGTATTCATACCCCCTCCCGTTCTCTTCTTGCCCTGTGTAATTCTTTTTCTATCTCTGGTGAGAAACAGGCAAAGTAAACAATGCTTATTGAGTCGGTTTTATCAAAGAAATTAAACACTTCATGCATTGCAATATCACAAGCTTCAGCAATTGGGAATCCATATGCTCCACAACTGATGGCAGGAAAAGCTATGGTCTTACAGTCATTATCAACGGCACATTGCAAACTCTTTCTATAGCATGATGCCAGCAAAGATCTTTCGTTGTTACGTCCACTTTTCCATATGGGTCCGACAGTGTGAATCACAAATTTTGCGGGAAGATTATATCCACGAGTTATTTTTGCATCACCAGTAGCGCAGCCATTGAGTGTTCTGCACTCTTTCACTAATTCTGGTCCAGCTGCTCTATGTATGGCTCCATCAACTCCACCACCACCTAAAAGGCTGTTGTTTGCAGCGTTGACTATTGCATCAACATCCAATTTGGTAATATCGGTATTTACAATCTGAATACGTTCCATTGCCAGTTCCTATAGACATAGATTACTCTTGGTTATGTATTCTTCAAAAACTTAACAGCCTGATCTTTCTCATCAACAGAAAACCCTTTCATGTCGATATTTCGAAATATTTTGTCTTCAAGATCGACAATTTTGTGGAGCCATTTCGAATGAGTCACTACTGCTACCCGGTCAAAATGTGAGAAACCAAAATCACGAATGAATTTAAATTTCTCAATCATAGCATCGAACTCAGCACCACCAATACTTACAACCTCCTGATACACTATGAGTTTTTCACCTTTTTCTATCTTCTCTTTGAATAGAGTCAAGATCGAAGACATTTCCACTTCAGTGATCTTTCCTTCTAAGCGATAAGCGACAGCTTTTTCAACACCAATATTAATCATCTCGAGCATTGAATCACTCCTTATGTGCTCTTATCATATACCTCTTCCGTTCAGCAGTAAATTTCCACCAGGGAACAGGATCGCCACCTTCCATAAAGTCTATAACAGCAAGAAACACATCAATTACACAGGGATCATGTTTCTCTCCAGTTACCTGGCATAATTCATTGTGCAGCTTATAGGCATTTTTACCGATTAGATCTTGAGGGTTTTGAATACCAACTAAGCGAAGATCATCAGCAATAGCTTTACCAACATTAGGTAGATCAGTGAGGTCTGTGATTTTTTGTCTGTCGGGATTTTTCATTGTTGGCCACGATCAATTTGTCTGAGCATATTATAAACATTCACATTCAAGTTCCTATAGGTTAATCACCTGAAAGTAGGCTAAAGCGTACACTATTTGGCATCCACTCCCAAATACTTCAGAAGCAGCCTGTCTCTTGCCACTGATTCGGTGGACCATCGATAGCTGCCCATGACATTCTCTACCTTTGTGGTTTCAATGCAGTCGAACCAATCCAGGATCTAAGCGAGAGATCGTTGCGCAAGCCAGTTTTCCAGTTTCTTTTTGAGCTTGATAAGTGATTAGGTTTTTCCGGGTTCGTTTTTCCTGAGCCTGGCCTGTACTTCCTTTATTTTTTTCGTCAGGAAACAATGATAACCCAGAGAGACAAATTTGGTGAATTGTCTTCCACGTAGATTGTCCGGGTACCATGTGCGCGGTCGAGCACCGTCGAGCCTCCTTTTTTGCACCGCAAAGAGTTCTTCTATTTTTTCTCGCAGCCGATAATTTTCAAGTGCAGTAAATGTGTCCATGGCCTGATTGCTGACGAGAGCGAAATAGCCAAAGTACTTCTTTGCTTCGGTAATAGCTTTGTCGTTGAATCCCACTTTCAGCTGCCCCCCACGCCCCTTTCTGGAACAGGTCAGGTACTTGTCTATTTTCTTTTGCGCTGATTCCGTGAACTCGGTTTGTCCTCCTTCTATTTGCGCTTTCAGTTCAAGCAGGTCCTTACGGAAGGCGAGTTCTTTCTTGGCTTCATTGTCGGGTGAATAGTAAACATGCACATACAGACGGCGCGCTAGCGTTTCTTTTTCACCGGCGACCTTGCCGTTGCGTGATCGCCGGCGTGCCCGGGTGAACTGGTGCATTGTGAGCGAAGTTGCTCCGCAGATTGACGGGTCGAACGGACACGTGCTGGACATACCTGCCAGTGTTGCACGGAGTTCATCAACTGTCTCGCGGACCCAGATAATTTGGATCAAGAATTTTTGGCGGAAAACAAGAAGTGAAAAAATACTTCAGAGGATGCTGAAATACTCCATTTTTCCAACATCGAGTGTACCCTTAACGTGCTACGTGTCGATCAATAGTGCATCCAGCCGGAGTGATGTGGTCAGGTAAAAATGGACAATTTTCTTAGGCTGCAGTGCTGTGGCTTGCCAATCTTAACTAATGAATCAAAAATGCAGATTTACTTTATTCCTGTATATTCGGACCAAAAATTGCGAGGATGATTGTCATATATTTTTTTGACCGAATATCGGGACAGGTCAAGAAAAAGCTCGGTATTTTACAGACAATTCTTCCCAATAAATCTGCCTTCAGTAGAGCTGCGGTTTGCACCAAGTTATTGTCATCACGGGAGACTCATCTAAGAACCTCAGCTTGTATTCACCAGATTCTAACAATAGTTCGTTGGTTTTTTCCGTCTGTCTGTAACCAGCTGCTAGTAACTCACGTTCTTTTTCTAATACTGTGTTTAAAGTAGCATTTATGGATTCAATAAATTCTGACATCAGATCCTCAAAAGTTTCAATCTTATGAAAATGTAGAGGAAGTAGCTCGATTGCAAGTTGTTGTGACTAAGGTAATAATTAGCCTGTAAATGCAGCCTGTGTATAGCTTATCGCTTAAATAACTAATATTAATGGATATATTCATGGCGCTATCCATGTTCTGTAGTATGATATGCTCAAAATAATCGTGATGTCAAATTTTGTTTAGTGAATGATCACAAAGAGCCTCCAGGTTCGTTCAAGCAGGCCGCTGAGCTATAGTTGGCTGTGCGAGGGGGCCTGATCGGACGAAAATGGTCCTGAGCTCTATCTTTCTGGTAATGTTGTTTTTCTAAGTGGTCAATATCACTGGTGTTCCAACGCTGACCTGACAGCCGTCTCATGAATGTTGCAGCTGTCAGGTTGTGTTAGTATTGGTTACGACCCAAATTATTGGTGTTCGGTATTCTAGAAATCATTTAAATCTGATAGCCTTAAACTTCCGCATCTGTTCGGTGATGGCGATCTCCGTCGGCAGCCGTTCCATGCTGGAAGCACCATAGAAGCCATGCACACCCTCGGTGTTATGCAAGACATACTCGGCATCTTCAGGCATCGATATCGGACCACCATGGCAGAGACAGATGACTTTTGGATTAATTTTTTTTGCGGCATCACAGAGCTCCTGCACCTTGGCTGGGGCGTTCTCGATGGTATATGCCGTGCTGGCCCCGATAGCTCCTTTGGTGGTCAGGCCGAGATGGGCTACAACAATATCAGCCCCCGCTTTCGCCATGGCTTGCGCCTCTTCTACATTGAACACGTATGGCGTAGTAAACAGGCCAAGACTGCTCGCTTTTCGAATCATATCCACTTCAAGACCATAGCCCATACCTGTCTCTTCGAGATTCTGGCGGAACTGACCGTCGCAGAGGCCAACGGTCGGGAAGTTCTGGACACCTGAAAATCCAACTTCCTTTACCTGCTTTAAGAATACATCCATAACCCGAAATGGGTCGGTACCGCAGACACCTGCCAAGACCGGCGTATTTGTGACTACCGGCAGTACCTCATTGGCCATTTCCATGACAATTGCATTGGCATCCCCATATGGCATACAACCCGCAAGGGATCCACGTCCAGCCATACGAAAACGCCCTGAATTGTAAATTACCAACAAATCAACACCGCCGACCTCTTCAAATTTGGCGGAAATTCCGGTCCCGGCACCACCACCGACGATCGGCACGCCGGCATCGATACTTTTTTGCAGTCTGGCCCGTACTTCTTCTCTTGTAAATGCCATGGGATTGTCTCCTTATCCTATTTAGCCTGGATTATTTGTTTATCAGTTTCAGCATCATTTCAACAGCGGCAGCCGCAAAATGTTTATCGTTGATGTTTGCATCGATCTCGACCACTTCTATACCTGGATTGAGGTGTTTTTTCAGAGCGGCAAACATAGCCGCATCTGCTTCGGGCCACCAGAACTTTTCCCCTTCGCTGTCCAAAATTGACACGCCTTTTTGGGGCAGAAGAAAGGCAACAGGGCTTGTTGATTCATTGGCCTTCCTGGCAAATATTTCGCCCATTTGGGCATTTTCTTCAATATCAGTGCGCATCAGTGTCACGTTAGGGTTCCATTCGTATAAATTGCGATCTTTGTACTTCACTGGAACCGTTGCAACAGGCCCGAAATTTACCATATCGACACAACCGGGAACAATAAGATGCGGGATGCCGGCTTTACCAGGCGCAGACAGACGATCTGGTCCCGCATCGAATACTCCACCACAAAGTTGATCTGCCCACTCAGTCGTGGTGATATCCAGAACTGCAGAGACAAAACCATCAACCACCAGACTTTCCATGGTCTTGCCACCTGTTCCGGTACAATGGAAGACGAGCACCTCAAAGCCTTTGCCGACAAGCGATTCCCGGCACATGTTGACGCAATCGGTGGTGTTGCCAAACATGGTTGCGGCAATAACCGGCTTTTGTTCTATAGAAGGCGTGTAGTCCATTTTTGCCATCCCGCATATAGCACCGACGCCTTCCTTGAAAACCTTCTCGCTGATCGGGTTCAAACCCGCCACATCGACGATGGACGGGATCATGGCGATATCTTTTACCCCAGTAATAATCGTGGTATCACCGGAAGCAACGGTAGAAATAAGCACCTTCGGGAAACCGATCGGCAAGGCCCGCATTGCTTTGGAGATGACACTGGTACCACCGGTACCGCCCATGCCGAAAACCCCATCGATTTTTCCATCGGTAAGCAGTTGCTGGGCGATGTGGGCGGTTCCTGCAGCCATTACTGCCATGGCTTTACCCCGATCATTGTCGGCAACAAGTTGTCTGATATCTGCGCCACCTGCTTTGGCAACCGCCGCATTTTCAATGTCCACGGGAAAAAGTTCTGTGCTGCCCATGGTACCGAAATTCATCGTCAGGACTTTACAGCCCTGATTTTCAATCTGTGTCCGCACAAAGGCATACTCTTCGCCTTTGACGTCAAAAGCACCTAATACCAGAATTGTTGTCGACATAATACCCCCATTGTTGAGAAAGCTGCCTGCTTTGCCCTATCCTGGCAACTATAAAGCAAAAGGTAGACCATAATAATAATACTGCAGGTGGTTTATTCTAATATTCTGATATTTATATAAAAAACAAAATAAAATCTCGCAGCAGCTACAAATCAGGTTTGTTCTTCAGACCAATATATGTTACCAATAGTAACACTATTGTGGAGAATAAGGATAGATGAGGTAACAATGGAGGTTACAGTGCAGCCGGATAGTACGCGTCTTGACAGACTCTTACAGCGATCTCGAACAGATCAATACCCACTGGTTTTTGTCGTACCCGGTTCAGGCCAGGTGGCACGTTACGCAATAGAGGGAGGTGCACAGTTTCTCATGGTCCTGAATGCCGGGATCTATCGAACGGCCGGGGTAAGTTCGCTCTGTTCGTTTCTTCCCTACGGCAATGCCAATGACCAGACAGATGAACTTCTTACTACCCAGATAGTGCCACGCGCAACCGGCGTACCTCTCGTTGCTGGGGTAATGGCAGGTGATCCGACCATGCCCCTTGAAAAACGTTTTGACCGTCTTGCAGAGTTGGGAGTTGAAGGCATTACCAACTGGCCGGCCGTCGGCATGGTTGACGGTTCTTTTCGCCAAATATTGGCTGACAGCGGACTCACGGTCGAGGCAGAGGTGGAAATGTTGCAGAGAGCGAAGACAAGAGGCTTTGTTACCTTTGGCTTTGCCTTAAATGCTGCAGACGCTGCCGAAATGTCCCGGACTGGTGCCGATGCTATGGTCCTTAATGTCGGCTGGACCCATGAATCCCATGATATTCATGAAAAGTCTGATCGCATTGAACATGCGGCGGTTAAAATCAACTCCATGCTCGAAGCAATATGGGCCACCGATGCTGATCCGGTATGTCTGTTTTTTGGTGGGGCCGTTCTGCTGCCCGAGGACAGCTCTCTACTCTATCAGCGAACCAGGGTACATGGATTTGGCGGCGGCAGTTCCTTCGAGCGCATCCCGGTAGCCAAGGTGATCATTAGTAATGTGCGGGAATTCCGTTCTGTGCCAAGATCTCGAGACAACACAGGCGGCCCGGCAGGCTTCGGAAAAATGGTTGGCAACAGCCCGGTAATGAACAAAATGTACCGGCTTATAGAAAGGGTGGCACCCTTTGATGTGAATGTCTGCATTGAAGGGGAATCGGGTGTCGGCAAAGAACTTATCGCCAACCAGATACATCGGCTGAGCGGGAGAAACTCGCAGCCATTTATTACCCTGAATTGCGGTGCCATTCCCGACACCCTTCTTGAAAGCGAATTCTTTGGCCATGAAAAAGGCTCCTTCACTGGGGCAATACACCGGCGGCTGGGCAAGTTCGAACTGGCCGACCGAGGCACTTTATTTCTGGATGAGGTCGCTGAGCTGAGCCCCAAAGCCCAGGTAAGCCTTTTAAGGGTTCTCCAGCAAAAGGAGATTACTCGGGTCGGAGGTGAAAAAGCTCTCTCTGTTGATCCGCGGATCATAACCGCGACGCATCAGAATCTGGCCAAGCTGGTGGAAAACGGCAAATTCAGAGACGATCTCTATTTTCGATTGGCGATGATATTTTTGCAGGCTCCACCTCTTAGAATGCACCTCCAGGACATTCCTGTTCTGATAGACTTCATTCTCCTGGAGTTATGCATGAATTATGGTCGTGAGGTAATTGGAGTTTCCAGAAATTTCATGGCAAGGCTGATGCAGCACACCTGGCCCGGCAATGTCCGGGAACTGAAGCATGTCCTGGGCCGTGCTATTCTATTGGAGGATGGCCCAATCCTGCAAGGTGATGACTTTACACCGCAAATGGACCATCTCTTACAGCTGGCAAAGAAACCTTTTCATACCACTATCCAGCCAGTAACTCAGAACACCGATGGTCATCTCATTCAAAAAGCCCTGGAAGTGAGTGGAGGTAATAAGTCCCAGGCCGCGAGATTATTAGGCATCAGTCGCAAGACGCTCTATGCAAAACTTAAGCGCAATGAAACAGTACTTCATTAAATTGATAATTTTCAAGTCAAAAGGATTCGAGAATAATCTTCGAGATTTTTGGAATATCTTTACAGTTAGGCAGATAAGTTCTATATATAATCTATATAGTTGAAAAAATGTGATAAATAGTTTGTCGGTCAGAGGACACGGACACCTCGGAACATGTCATTTATTGTATTTTTACCGGTGTCGGACAAAGACCCATACCATTCCCTCCCGGTTGAACCTGAGGTAATAAAAGGTTCTGAAATGATTCTTCTGGTAGTTGATGAAGCGTTAATTCTGGAGGTAGGACAAGCTTTACTGGAGACACTTGGATACCACTCTTGATAGGGGATGAGGGCTTTGAGCAGTTCTGTCGGTTCAGTTAGCAATCCTTGGCATTCCCTCCGCCATCAAATCCATAAACCCTCCAATTGGCGGCGAATTTTCCAATTCTTTTGGAATGCCCCTCGCATAACTGAAATGGCCGTTTGTTGCGCCGAACAATGCAAACACTGCTTCCTTTTGACGATATTTCTGAAAACGGGCATAGATGATTTCACCCTTCTTAAAGATGATCACCGCTTTTCCTTCTTTAAGTGACAGATGAACCGCACCGGTTTTTTGTTTGGAATTGATAAGTTGAAAAAGATCTACAGCGTTTATTTCGGCAAAATTTCCGGTCATGCCGGAGGTAATATTTCCTGACTGCAAGGCGACCGTTTGCGCCCTGTCGACCAACATCTTTAAGAGAAAAAGCTGCAGTTTCTGATACCTTCTCAGGACATCTCGGAAATTCTTCAAACTCAGCATAGCCACCAGGGTGTCTTCAGTAGTATGGATAGAATGAGACACTGGTTCACCAGAGAGAAGACTCATTTCGCCGAATATCTGTCCTGCCTTAATCTCAATTACCTTTGAACCATCGTCCTTTATAACCGCTACCATCCCCCTCAAGACGATATAGAGGTGATTGCCTGGTGCCCCCTTCTTTACCACCCTCTTATCATGAGGAATCGTCTTAAACTCAAGCAGCAATGTCAGGTCAACTAAAGAGTGATCATCAAGAGGTTTAAAGAGATCAAGCTTTCGGAGTTCTTCGAAATGTTTTTCAACAAGTTTCCTGCGCTGCCGACCTTCTGCCTCGTGGAGCATTTTCATCTGTAGCGTAGCAAAATCTTTTTCCTTTTTATATTCAAAGTGGATTATGCCATCACAGCCACCACAGTCAAATTGGGACTTTGGCCCGGAAACTTGTGGAAATCCGCTGATATTGTCTTTTACCGTGAGGATGTCGGCTATTTTCCGGGCCAGATGGAGACAACCGGGTTTATAGGATGAAACCGACAGACAGAAATTTTGAACTTTTAGCTCTTCGCCAACATTGTAAACGGGACAGGAACGCTCTGCACTGATGAGAAAAACTGCATCACAATATTTTTCTAATGGCTTTTTCAAAATTTATCCTCGAATAGTTCTCAGTCCCAGCGACAATAAAAAGATTTTGCAAGCATTCTTGCCAAGACATGCCAATGATCGTCTACATTTTCAAGACGAAGGGAAAGGTTTCTTTCCAACTGTTTAATCACCAATGTGGTTGGTTGAAAATAGTGGACACCAAACAAATAGATATAAAATCACTTGGAACGTCTCTCACATTGTCTGACAATTAGCAAGAAAAAGTCAACCCAAGAAATTTTGTTCCTGAGATGGTCTCGTTGCGAATCGTCAGGGTATAGTGACACTTCAAAATTGAGATATCTGCTATCCTCATGCCAGGCATGTGTGTCTCTTGGTAATCTTAATTAGGGACAATTGCTGTCTAGTATCTCTCTGATTTTGGCAGCAAGATCGTTTTTAGAAAACGGCTTCTGGATAAAATGGACACCCTCTTCGAGTACCCCTTGGTGGACGATGACATCGGCCGTATAACCGGACATAAACAGGCATTTGAGTCGAGGATAGAGAGATAACAGGTGCAAGGATAGATCCCTGCCATTCATCTCGGGCATGACAACGTCGGTTAAAAGGAGGTGGATGTCGTCGGCATACTCCTGAGCAAGACGGATGGCCTCCCCTGGTGTTGCAGAGGGTAGGACTGTGTATCCATGAAATTCGAGCATCGTCGTGGCAATATCTAGAATCATCGGCTCATCTTCCACCAGCAAAATCACTTCATTGCCGTGTTCCACTGAGTCGGCGACATCTTCCTTAGGCGCAGTCGGAGCAACACTTCGACTGATTCTCGGCAAGTAAATCTTGAATGTGGTGCCTTGCCCCGGTTCGCTGTAAACATTAATGACACCGTTATTCTGTTTAACAATACCATAGATCATCGCCAAGCCAAGACCAGTACCCTTGTCCATTTCCTTAGTGGTGAAAAAGGGTTCAAACAGGTGGGCCATGGTTTCCACGTCCATGCCGCAACCGTTATCACTGACGGCCAGCAAAACATACTCGCCAGGAACGAAGCCGGCGTGTACTCTACAATAGGCTTCGTCAAAAGCTACGTTATCGGTCTCTATTGTTACTTTGCCTGTATCGGTAATGGCATCCCTGGCATTGACAAAAAGATTGGCGAGAATCTGATCGAGTTGGGACGGATCTATTTCGACCAACCCTAGACTCTGGCCCGGTAGCCAGGCCAGATCTATATCCTCTCCTATGAGCCGCCGCAGCATTGTCAGCACCCCAGCCACGCTTTCGTTCAGGTTTATGACCTGAGGTGCAATGGTCTGCTTTCGTGCAAAGGCCAGAAGTTGCCGGGTGATATCGGCAGAGCGTTGGGCTGCCTTGCGAATCTCTTCAAGGTTGTAAAAAAGTGGCTGCGTTTTTTCCAACTGTTTCTGTGCCAACTCCGCATGTCCCAGGATTACCCCCAGCATATTGTTGAAATCATGCGCCACACCACCTGCGAGACGCCCAATTGATTCGATTTTTTGGGCCTGCAGCAACTGCTCATGTAGTTGAATGTTGGTTTTTTCCGAATTTTTAAGTTCCGTAATGTCCTTGATGACTTCGATGGCTCCGATTCGCACGCCAGTTTGATCATAAAGAGGAGCAGCAACACCCCAAACATATGCGCCGTCACCATTATTTAACGATTGAATAAATGTTTCCGCATAAACCTTATCAGCTACTCGTTTGACATGGGAATATGAACTCTCCTTCTCTTTTCCCGAGATATTGAGGAGGTCAATCAAGATGGGCCGGCGTTCACCATAAAAGGGAAGGGCGTAAGCATAGTCACCCTTGCCGAGCAAATCCTCCCTTTTAACATTGGTCATTGCCTCCGCAGCCCTGTTCCAAACAACGATACGCTGGTCAGTATCGATGATAAAGGTGGCATCCGGCAGAGAGTCAATGACGTCTATCAAATACTGGCGTTCTGCCAGGAGAGTCGCCTCAGTCCGCTTACGATCGGTGATGTCGCGGTTACTGCTCCTTCGTCCCGCATATTTTCCCTCCGCATCATAAACCGGGCGGCAATTATGCTCTAACCACACAACTTCACCGCTCTTTTTAAGGATAGGATATTCTATTGAATGATCAGGAGCATCTTTCTTGCACTCTTCAAAAAAATGCCGGTGAACCTTTTCAAAATATTCGGCTTTAACCATTCTGCACACCAGCTGAGGATCGGCTATAATCTCCTCCGGGGCATAGCCGGTAATCCGTTCGCTGGAGGGCGATGAATAAATGAATTTCCCATCCTGGCTTATCCAACATTCCCAGTCATAAGCAAAGTCGGCGACGGTTTTAAAGCGTTGATCACTCTCCTCCAACTCCTTTCTGCTCATTTTCAGAGATTCCGCCATATCATGAAAAGCAGTACTCAATATCCCGAGTTCTCCAGCGTGAGCTGGTAGTTCACTGCGTGCTTCAAGTTCTCCCTCTGCAAATTTTTTTGTTAAAATAACAAGGTGTTGAATTGGATTTAGGAATGTTTTTCTACCAGTCTCCCAAGCAATGAAAATTGATATCCCCGTGGCTAGAAGCAAAAGTAGTAAATTCCTGATCAAGATGGCGTTGGCCGGCGCAAGGATATAGCTTTCGGGGATACCGGCCCACGCATAGAGATAAGGTGAATCTTCACCCAAAAGACGAATTTTAACGTACGCCAATACTCTGCGCAGCTCGTCAGATCCGTTGGTGAAAAAGATTCCATCCTCACCACCTTTACTGGCGATCTTCCAGGATGCCTCCTGTATCGGCCTGCCAAGGGGATTGGTTTCTTCCTGCGCCGGATAGTAAAATAACCGAATTCCCTTACGATCAGTTATGGCCAAGAAAGATTTCTCAGGAAGCCGGGAGACGTCATAGAAGCGGGAAAAAACATCCAACCTGAGGCTGGCGGTCAATACACCCTTGGGCTTGCCTTCTCTATCGAGGACAGGATAGGCAAAAGCAAATGCCGGATTCGTTGTTCCGACCCTGGTGACGATATATTCCCCGACTGCGAAGTCATTTTTTTTTATGGCTTCCTTTATATGTTTACGATCGGCAAGGTTTGTTTCGGTGAAAGGTTTGCCTGAAGCGATGACGTTCCCTTTGAGGTCGACTAAAGCGAAATTGCTGTAGTCGGGGTTCTTCCGCAGCACACTCTTTAGAACAGCCGAACTCGTATTGGTGTCCATGGCTTGAATTGTTGGGGCCTGAGACAGAGTGGAGAGTATCTGTTGAGTTGATTGAGTGATCGTCTTTAGAGCTTCAGCAATGGTGTTGGACAGTAACAACACGTCCGACTGGGCCGTTTCGATGAGATGCCGTCTCTGCTCAACACCGGAATACACCAGAATAGCGAGGCAGGGGGTGACTGTAAAGAGGATCAGCAGAACCAGTTTATTTCGTATAGAATTCAAGGCAAAAAAATTTATGCCCATCACACTCCGGCGGAAAAATAGGTAAGGTTTAAACATATTGAATACGTTACTAATCACTGCTTGTCAAAAGCATCTGGAACCTGTCGATTAAACTTATTGGATTTAATTTAACCCGAGGTCTGCCATTCCAATCGTTATAGAACGGTATCAAAGTCAGAAACAATTTGAAATGCAAATAAAATCTGATATTGGCCCCGATTTCTGCTGGACTCCGAAAGAGGACTTTTTGCAGGTATTTCCTGAAGAGAAAGTCCGGGAAGATGAGTTGAGCGTTGTCTCATGGGTTTTGCCACAGACTGAAAAGACACGCCTAGCCCATAGGAAGGCGATAAATATGCCGAGCATTTAATGGAGCAAAGATCGAACGGCATAAGATGGTGCGTGGGGAGATTTACGTCAGGGAGCTAGTTGTGCGTCCAGATTTTCCGGCAGGTGGGTGGCAAAGCCTACGTGCAGGAGATAATCGTTGTAGAGGAGAGAGGAAACGCGGACGACTTTTCCAACATTGTGAAATCGTATCTCTTTTCCTTTGTTCTTGCAGGAAAAATCTAGAGAAAATGATCGCGTCAAGAGCTGCTTGACAATGGTTTTTTTTGTACAATGGATAGTAAAGGAGGTCCCTGAGCGGCTGATTTCCTGCAGCTCACCGTTGAAGGTCAAGACTGTCTTCTGTCCATTCTTATCGAGTAAAATCGCCTTTGCCTGGCCATCTATCGGGTACCGGGCATGGGTATGGGTCTCCTGCTCTTTTCTTGCCAAAATCAAATCGATCTTACCGTACTTCCTGCAGAAATCTAATAATTTTTCATACAATCCCGGATGATTTTCCTCCCAGCTTGCAACTTTTTTGTCGTCCAGGCAGCGAATCTGTACCGGGGTGGCGGTAACCGCCGTTGCTGAACAGAGAGCCATAGTCGCAAAAGTATATTCGCCAAGGATATCTCCCTGCTCAAGTTGAGCCAACATATTAAATTGATTGTTTTTTTCTGGAAGAGCCACGGTAACGCTGCCTTTTTCGATAAAAAACAGCCGGTTGTTGAGAGAACCATATTTAAGCAGCATTCTTTTTGCCGGCAGGACATACAGTTTCATGCTGTGGAAAAGACAGTTCTGCTCTTCGATGCTGAGCTGGTTATACAGCTCGGGCCAGGTGGCCAGATGATTTTTATCAATTGCCGCTGACATTGCTTTTTCTATCAATTCTGAGATTTTGATCGTTTCGCTTATGGCCAGCGGCAGCGTGTCGATAAGTGCATCGCGCAGCCTCTCCGCTGCCTCGAAATCCTCATCTGCCAATGCGCATTTTATTTGACAGAGAAAATCCTCCGTCGTTTCCGGTTGTTTTTGGGGAGGCCTACCTGCAAATGAATCAGATGATGATGACACGACGCACTCCTTTTTCTTAAAACGCCTTAGTTTTCAGGTGAAAATGTAGCTCTTTATTCATCATATATTTTTTGCCGGAAATTTTCAAATTTGCGAGGTGTCGGCACTCGTTTCAGCGCATTCGGTCATTGGAAAACGGTAAACTTTGATGAACAACCTTTGGCGAAAAGAGCTTGTAATTCGGACTCACAAGAAACTTGTGCATATGTGCTATTTTGTGGATATGATAATTTGCTTAAATTGATGAACACAGGGAGAATGCCATGAGTGCAACTGTACGACAAGAACCAATGCTTCGAAAACCAATCATGATGCCGCCAAGCATGATCCATGAGGTAGACAAAATGGCCAGGGCTAAAAAAGTATCATTTGCCGAGGTGGTAAGGGATGCCGTGGGAGAATTCAATCACAGGATTTAATTAATCGATAATCTTTTCTGCTCTTGCATTATCAAGAAAGCCCCAAACGCTCCAAGGCAAATCGTTGATAACGGGAAGGTTGCTTCAGGCCAGGAGCCTGTCGGATTATGCCCATAAACTCCCAGTTTATAGACTGGTTATCACCTGAGCCGTGGCGGTCTCGGCTACTGCCGGAATAAGGATTACCTCCTGCTTCATCTTGTCCTCAACATAGACCAAGATATCGTCTCTGGTTATTTCCATGGCAAAAACAGTACCGCCACCCAGCTCCTTATCGGACCACCGGTCAAGGATCCAGGCCACTTCTTTGTGATTGACGGTCCAACTTAAACCCTTGTCGACTCCGGTTACCGACCCCCTGTAAGCCGTAATCTTGTCAAAGGGAAAAGGTTTTCCTTCCTGGTAAAGCCGGTCGGGATCGCATTCATTGAGCAGGAGCTTCCAGGTGTCATAATCGCCGGCGGCGGCAAATGGAGTATTTTTGCGATAGTAAAGCCATAATACCGCTTTTTCCAGACAGTCTTGTTGTTTAAAGGCTCCCATATTATTACGCAGGAACCGGGCATGCTCGCGTGGATTCAGTGCTTGCATAGCCTCAATCGGATTTGAGGCATTTTCCAGTTGGTTGAGGATCTCCTTGATCTTTTGATCCTGCAACGCTTTATGCCGGGCCTGCATTTTATCGTTGGTAAAGGCTCCGGTAAAGTCGTCCGGGGGATATAAAAAGCGGATTTTATCCAGGTTCCATGGCATGTTTTTGCCTCGCTTATAGATAATCATTTGAGTTCCAGCCAGGTATTGGCCACATCAAGCATTCGATTGGCAAAACCCCACTCGTTATCAAACCAGCAGAGCATTTTGACAAGTTTGTCGCCACAGACCCTTGTCTGGGTGCCATCGACAATCGATGAGCGTGGATCGGTATTGAAATCAACCGAGGCGTGCGGTTCTTCCGTATAGCCCATAAGACCAAGGAGTGGCCCTGTTGCTTCTTCGCGCATGATCCGGTTTACTTGGTCGGCCGTTGTAGCTGTTTTCACATTGATGGACAGGTCCATCAATGAAACATTAATCGTCGGCACCCGGACGTGCAGGCATGTAAAGCGATGGGCCAGATGCGGCATCAGCCGGTCAATCCCTTTGGCCAGGCTGGTATCAACAGGGATAATCGAATGCAGTGCGCTGCGGGTCAGACGCAGGTTGCTGTGATGGTAGCGGTCTATCACCGGTTGATCATTCATGGCTGAATGAATAGTCGTCGAGGCTCCGTTCTCGATGCCCAGTTCACGGTCTAAAAGATGCAGGATAGGAACCACGCAGTTGGTGGTACACGATGCATTGGAGACAATTCTATGCTCGCGCCGCAAAAGCTTTTCGTTATAGCCATAGACGATGGTTGCATCAACCTCGGCGGTGGCCGGATGGGACAGAAGAAGTCGTCCGGCACCACTGAGCATATGCTTTTCGGCGGTTTCCCGGTCACTGAACGATCCCGAACACTCAAAGAGCAGATCGATGCCAAGCTTCTGCCAGGGCAGTTTTGCCGGATCCGGTTCATTGAGTATCCTGATTTTATCCTCACCGATGAAAAGAGAGTCGGTTGTGCAGCGAAGAGGATAAGGAAACCTGCCATGGGTAGTATCGTAGCGGGTAAGATACGTCAGTGTGTCAATGTCTGCCAGTTCATTAATCGCGACGATAGTAAATTTAGATCTTAACGGCGTAGAATAGATCGCCCGCAGGACCGACTGGCCGATCCGACCATAACCATTTATGGCAACTTTAAAATGCATTGGCTGGCAATGTGTTTTCGGTGCGGTGTGCATCACCGACCGCTATGAGTTCCATGATTAGGAGGTGCTCCGGTGTTTTTGTTTGAGGGCAGCGTTTATTCCCCGACGGCCTCTATCATTACTTCGATTTACTTATAATAACAAGTTGATAATCTGGTCCAATGCCAATTATATTGTTTGGTTTTTGCGATAATCTGGTAAGCTTTTGAGCAGTTTGATTTCATCCAGAAACATCCATATAAGGAGATTGTGTTGACTGACAAGGGACGGGTAATCGTCAATACCGGCAATGGTAAAGGCAAAACCACGGCAGCGCTTGGTACCGCATTTCGGGCGCTTGGTTATGGCAAGAAAGTCTGTGTCGTTCAGTTTTTAAAAGGGCAAGGCAAGTATGGCGAGCGACTGATGGCCGAGAAACTGGAAAATCTTGACTGGTTTATCTGCGGCAAGGGTTTTGTATTTAACAAAGAAAACATCGAAGAGGATCGCCGGGTTGCTCTGGAGGGTTTTGCGCTGGCCCGAAAGCAAGTCGAAAGCGATAAGTATGACCTGATCATTCTTGACGAAATAACCTATCTGCCTCTCTATGATTTCCTCGATGTTGAAAAAGTGGTCGAGCTGATTAAGAACAAGCCGGAGCGGCTGTCGATTATCCTTACTGGAAGAGATGCGCACCCACGGCTTATAGAGATCGCCGATACGGTTACGGACATGCAGGCCAATAAGCACGCCTACGAGCAGGGCATTAAGGCGCAAAAGGGTGTAGAATTTTGATGGACTTTTTACGAGTCCATCTAAAATAACTGAGATTGATGAATAAAAGTTTCGAGGATAACTATTATGATACCGCAGGGTGCTTTAGATGGAATTCGAGTCGTAGATCTTTCGCGGATGCTGCCGGGGCCTTACTGCTCAATGATCCTGGCCGACCATGGTGCCGATGTCATTGCCGTAGAAGACCGAAAATTCCAGGTCGATGGATTGTTTTTTAACGATCTCAACCGCAACAAAAGACATATGGCCCTTAACCTGAAAACTCCTGAAGGGCTGGAAATATTTTTCCAACTGATTGAGAAGGCGGATGTGGTGATAGAGGGATTTCGACCCGGCGTAGTCAAGCGGCTCGGGGTCGATTATGACGCTGTCCGGCAATGCAATCCGGCAATAATATACTGTTCCATCAGTGGCTATGGCCAGACCGGGCCGATGCGTGATCGAGTCGGCCACGATGTCAACTATCTCAGCAACGCCGGTATATTGCATCTTATCGGCGAAAAGGGCGGGGCGCCGATCATTCCGGGCGTGCAGATTGCTGATATTGCCGGAGGGACGATGAACGCAGCTATCGGCATCCTTCTGGCTCTCTATGCCAGGGAGAAGACGGGCAAGGGGCAATATATCGATATCTCCATGACTGATGGGGTGCTCGGCCTGCTGGCCCTCCCTGCCTTCCTGTCGCAGGCGAGAGGGACGAAACAACAGGCCTCGGATGGCTTGTTGTCTCATCGATATGCCTGCTACAACACCTATGCAACATCTGATGGGCGATATATTTCCATCGGTGCTCTGGAAACGAGGTTCTGGCGGCGACTCTGTGAGCTGCTGCAATGTCCACAGTATATTGCTCTGCACTATGATGAGGAAAAACGACAACACATCATCGATGATTTTCGACGGATTTTTCGTACCAAAACGATGGCCGAATGGGATACTGAATTAGCTGAGAGGGAGATATGTTTTGCCGTCGTCAAAGATATGGATGATATCATTACTGATCCGCATTTTATAGAAAGGGAAATGGTGCATAGCTATGCAGACGAAAACGGAAAAATTCATCACAGCTTCGGTATTCCGGTCAAATTGAGTAGCACACCTGGAGCGTTGCGGACGCAGCCCGGAAAATTTGGCGAAGACACTGAAGAGATTGTTGCGGAGCTCGGCTATTCCGCAGAGCAGATTGACGGCTTTATTGCCCGCGGGGTGTTGTAATATTAATCTCTAAGCAACGTTTTGGGAAACAGATGCAGGGCATCGGAAAAAACCGATATACATCCTGCTGCCGATTCCGAACTGTGCCGGATATAATTATGCCGGCACACAGTTATTTAGGCGATTCTCTTTGAATCTTTCAACAGATCACGTATCTCTGTCAGAAGTATTTCTTCTTTGGTTGGCTCCGGTGGTGCTTCCGCTACCGCTTCTTCTTTTCTTTTGAGGGAGTTGATGCACTTGATTGCAATAAATATCGCAAAAGCAATAATGGTAAAATCGATAACGGTTTGGATAAATTTACCATAGTTGAGAAGAACTGCCGGTTTGTCTGCCGTTGCTGCTTGCAGAACGATCGCCAGATTGGTAAAATCGACACCTCCGATAAGAACTCCAATCGGCGGCATTATTACGTCACCAACAAAAGATGAGACAATTTTTCCGAAGGCCGCACCAATAACGATACCGACAGCCATATCAATAACATTCCCTTTTACCGCAAACTCTTTGAACTCCTGCAAAATACCCATTGTGTTTCTTTCCCCCCAGAAAATAAGACAACAATCTTGATATTGATCAATTTTATTTACTTATGTCTATCCAGTTGGCATCTGCCCTGCTGATATTTCCAGGTATATCTCTGCTCCATTTCTCATATGCTGTCAAGCTGCAATTGAGATAGAGTTTTCCATTAACGATCTTCCATACTTCCGGATCGGTTATGGCTTTTCGTTTTTCCGTCATGGCCCAGGCGCAAAATCCATCGTATTGTGGTGCGTATTTCTCCGGATCGGCGGTAAATAAATCCAGATGTTTTTTGTTTTCAAAATACCAGGTCAAGTTATGCCATTGTGCATTGAGTGATTGAACGCCGCGAACGGCCTTGTTATCGAGGAAGTAAGCAACTGGATCGTACCCCTTGATAGCGACATTTTCGGCGGATGTTTTTTCTGCGGCGATGGCTTCCAGCGCGCCTGAAAAGACTGCGGTAAAGAAAAAAATAAGCAGCATTTTATTGATGAGATGTGTTGATTTCATAGCTACTACCTCCTTTTTTGCTGTCTGCTTTTATGAAACACATTTGACATGAGGATCCCAACTGCCATATTCTTTTACAGGTAGGATAAGAATTGAATGATTTACATGTAACCTGCTTTTGCAAAACGCTCCAAAAAAATACTTTATATTCTGTGATCAACGGAGGTAACCACCGTGGCAGCGCAACCCAATTCCATATCTTCGATACTTCGGCGTAACATTCAGCAGCTCGATCTTTTTACCAGCTTTTCCGCTGATGAAATCGACATCCTGGTAAAGCATGCGAAGATTCATTCGCTTGACGAAGGGGAAGTGCTTTTCCATCAAGGTGACCAAGGGGATTTTCTGGCAATTGTTATTGAGGGTCGAATTGAGATTACCAAGCACACCCAAAACGATACGCCAGTGGCGATAGCGTCACTTACCCATGGGGCAACTCTTGGTGAAATGGCTCTTATCGATCATGAAACACGATCCGCCTCGGCCATTGCCGGCGAACCGTCGACCGTCTTTGTTCTTTCTAAGCAGAGTTTTGATCGAATTGTCGAACACGATCCGCGATGCGGCATCAAACTGATTCAAAAGATAGCGAAGATTCTCTGTGCGAATATTCGTCGAACGTCGAACCTCTTCGCCGATTCGATCGAGCCTGGCCTGAGATTATAAACAGTCCATGTTAGTCAATCTCAGCCTCAGGGTGTTCTGCACAAGCTTTCTCCCAGATAATGATCAATTCGAAATATCTATTTTTCACGGAGCAAGTAGGTAAAACTCGCAATAGTCAGTCGATACATGACAATTGGTTCATTTGGATTAAGATATCGCGATGTATTTCTTATTTTCAAGCCCCTGCCTGATAGGGACAGGTATTTCTGTTGACTTGCGCGTCTGAGGATCAAAGAAGACTTCTGTCGTTTCGTATGTGGCATGCACTTTCCTGGTATCAACATGCACCATTCGCTCGATAAAAGTACAGCTTTTGCTGCCAATGCGGGTCAAGGCACTATCCACAATAATCAAGTCTCCTGCCACGAGTTCCTGCAGAAATTGAATCTTCGCTGCGGCTGTTACCGTATGAACGCCGTACTTATCCAGCATTTTTTGGTGACTCCCCCAGTAGAGCGGCCAAAGATGAAACGCCGCATCATCGAAAAAATGACTGTACCACCGAACATTCATATGGCCGAAGTTGTCGCAATACCAGGGATGGACAACTCCGCGCAGGATCTCTATGGCTTGAGGCATCATTTCTCTCGCGATTCTTTATTTTTCAAAAAGACATCCTGCCTATCGACAGGGTCCAACCTGGTGACAATGAGGGAATTCACCGGCTCCGAAGCTCATGACCTTGCCTGTTATGCAGCCAGTGGCCAGAAAACTGGAATGATCACCATCAGTAAGGCCAGTATCAACAGCGTAAGCGGCAACCCGACTTTGATATAGTCAATAAATTTATAGCCGCCTGGGCCCATGACTAATACATTGGCCGGGTGTGATATGGTCGATGTAAAACTTGCCGAGGCAGCCATGGCTATCCCCTCATCAACGGATACGGGGAAATGCCAAGCCCGACAGAGGTCTTGAGAGCGATAGGAACCATTAACACGACCAGAGCGGCAGTGGGAATTATGCTGGTAGCAAGAAAAGTAATACTGAGCAGTCCGAATAACACCCCATAGGGGCCAAAGGGGCCGAGGATGGCAATAACCTTCTCGGCAACTAAAGAGGCGGCACCAATAACCACAGCAATATAAATTAGCACCCAACCCATAATGACCGACAACAGTACTGCTGCCATTATGGCAAGAGCTGTTGTAGCTTTTTCCTCACGGGCAGTTTCCTGCATATTCCCCGTCAGGACAACAAAATCCGGCTCACGCCCAAGAACCTCCAGTTTCTTCCAGCTTCCGAACAGCAGCAAAGCATCACCCAGATGCAGCTGCAGGTCTCTGAGTCCCGGTCTTATGGCATTTCCTTTGCGCCATACGGCCAAAACTGAAAGGCCAAATTTCTCGCGAAAACTGATTTCCTGCAAAGTCTGACCAGTCAGAACAGTGTGGGGGGAAAGAATGACTTCTACCAGGCCGACCTTATCGTTGTCCAGAATGGAGATATCCTCAATTCCCCCCTGATCGCGGGCGAACACAGCTTCAATTCCCTGTAAAAGCAGCACCGCAACAAGATCCCACATTCCTGAAACGAGCAATCGGTCGCCCGGTTTAAAAATTATATCCGAGGCTGGAAAGATTGCTATATCATTTTCTCGGATGATAGCCAGAATCTGCACATCGAGAGCGTCGCCAAGGCAACTCTCAGATACGGACATACCAAGAAGGCGAGAACTATTGGGTATGCCGAAAAGGCGTATCTCCTTCCCTTGTTCATAGTATTTTGTCACCTCTTCGTCATCAAGGATCTTCGGCGTCAGGATGCCTTCTGCACCAGCCAGGCCGGCAATATTGGCTGCCGGTCCGTGCACCACCAGTACATCATCGGCACGCAGTTGCTGGGACTTGACGCTATAGCTGATTTTTTGGTTGAGGCGTACAATCTTAAGAACGTTCAACCCATAACGGTTCCGAAATCCCAGTTATTCATTTCCTGAATTCGATCAAGACGACCTTCCACGATGAGTTCGTCCTCAGAGCGTATATTTTCATGCACCTCTGGAGCAAGAGAAGTAAGTCGCGCCCTGTTAATGCCGAGAACCAGCAGTGCCAATACCTCCAGCGGAATCGCATCGCTCACAAGCACACCGATTACCACCACGAGGATTCCAAGGACCAGAAGTATTTCTGGTGTCATTGCGTCATTCTCCTAAGGTCTATTTCAGTATGATCCGTGTCAACGTTCAACCCGCCCTGAGTCGAATAACGATGAATTCAGCAGAAATCAGGACGGTGGCGGAAAAAACCTGTCCGGCCTGCCCCGCCCTGGATTTCGCTGGCTACATCACCCGCCTTTGTTGGGTGGATTTAATGCCTTAAATATAAGGTACGGTGTTGTTTTTGGGAAGCTCCAGTCGGCTTTTTGTTGCCTTGCTCCCATATCTGAACTGTTCGAGGGCTAAATATTTTCTCGTCAGATAGCTCAATGAGGACTTTGGTAAATTCTTTAAACACGATAAGCTCTTTGTGTGATAGATTTGATTTTTCGTTTTTCGTGAAACCATGGAAGTATCTTCTCGAGAGAGGTACCGATACACGGACGATTCAATGAGACTATAAAGTGCCGCAGATAACATGCAAACAAAAACTGCATATTCCGAGCTGAAAAAGCAAAACGAAGCCTTAGTTAAGGAATCTGCACGCCTCAAGGCGGCAGAACAGATATTTTATCGGCAGAATGCCTCCTTGAAAGCACTGCATCAGACTTCGCTTGGCTTAATTGATAAGCTGGATAAAGAAGAACTGTTGGAAAACATTCTTGAGCGGGCTGCTTCCCTCAGCAGCACGGCACATGGCTATATTTATTTGCTGGAGCCCGGAGAAGAACAGATGCAGATGCGAGTGGGAATGGGTTTTTTCAAAGGGCAGTTAGGACGGCTGGTTGCCCCGGGGCAGGGGATGGGAGGACGGGTATGGCAGGATAAAGCGCCTCTGGTGGTGGTCGATTATCAATCCTGGCCGGGTCGCATTGCCGATAAAGTGCTCGATGGGCTTCGCTCTATTGTCGGGATTCCATTGAAATACGACAGTCGGGTTTTGGGAGTGATCGGGCTTGCCCACGTTGAGGAAGACCGGGCATTTAGTGGCGAGGATATTGCCACCTTGGAACGATTTGCCGCCCTGGCACTTATCGCCCTGGAAAAGGCGCATCTTTATGCCGGAGTCTGCCATGAACTGGCCGAGCGCAAGCGAACCGAAGTAATCCTAAGGGAAAGTGAGATGCGCTACCGGAACTTTCTGGAATCATCGCCTGATCCAATTGTGGTCTACGATATGAAGGGTATCGCAACCTATGTAAATCCGGCTTTTACCCAGACCTTTGGTCACTCGCAGGATGAGCTGATCGGCAAGCGCATTGATTTTGTCCCTCCCGAGAACCTGGCGGAAACCAGAGAGGCCGTCCAGAAAATGCTAAGCGGACAGAAGATCCATCTTTTTGAGACGCGGCGCCTTACCCGCAATGGCACAATACTTGATGTCCAGCTCAGTTCCACTCTGTATCAGGGGGCTGACGGCGAACCGCTGGGCAATATTGTTACCCTCAGGGATATCAGTGAGAGAAAGCGGAACGAACAGGAACTGGAGCGATACCGCAGTCGTCTGGAAGAGCTGGTTACCGAACGGACCGCCGCACTGGCACTGGCCAACCTGAAGCTGGAGCAGGAAATAGACGATCGAAAACGAGCGGAAAAATCACTTAAAAAAAGGGAGAAGCAGCTCCAGGCCCAGTCCCAGCACCTTGAAGAAGTAAATACGGCGCTGCGAGTGCTCATTAAACAGCGGGAAGCAGATAAAAAAGAATTGGCGGAGATTGTCCTGCGCAACGTCCAGGAACTGGTCAGTCCCTATCTGCAGCGGATAATTGACGGACGTCTTACCAACCAGCAAAGGACATTGGCCGGGATCCTGGAAACCAATTTGAACAACATCGTTTCCCCATTTGTCGATAAGCTGACCTCTGATCTGGCCCAACTGACACCAACTGAAATAAAAGTCGCCAGTCTGGTCAAAGAAGGCAAGACCAACAAGGAAATTGCCGAAGTACTCCTCGTATCAAAGAATACCATCCTCTTTCACCGTCACCAGATCCGAGCTAAATTAGGACTGAAAAACAAGAAGATAAATCTCCGATCGCATCTGTTAACTCTCATTTAATAGTGGGGCTATCCCACTATTAAGCTATTGTTTTATCTACTTGCTAATATCTGTAGTTTTTGTAATGTATAAGCACAATTGATAAGTAAAGTGTTGAATAGGCAACACTGACAATAAGCGAAAGAGCAGCTATCCGGAGAAAGCCATGGCTCATCTGATTGTTTCTGATGTAACGCTTACCTTCGGTGGATTGCATGCACTTGCCGGTGTCGATATTGATATCGAACCGGGGCTGATCACCTCGATTATCGGCCCCAATGGGGCAGGCAAAACAAGTGTTCTCAACTGCATTTCCGGTTTTTATCATCCGTCCAGAGGCACGATTCATTATGGGAAACGTAATCTCACCAACGCCTCTCCGCATCAGGTTTCCAATATGGGTATTGCCCGGGCCTTTCAAAACCTTGAACTTTTCCGTGGGCTCTCCGTCCTTGATAATCTGCTCTTAGCCCGGCATCAAAACCTGCGCTACTCGATTGTGCATGCCATCATCTATTTCGGCAAGGCATCCCGAATGGAAGCGGAAAATCGAGCCTATGTTGAAAAAATAATCGATTTCATGGAGCTGGAACCCTATCGAAAAAGCATGGTGGGCAATCTCAGCTATGGAGTTCAGAAAAGAGTGGAAGTCGCCCGGGCCTTGACGCTTGCGCCGCAACTGTTGCTGCTTGATGAACCCATGGCGGGCATGAATATCGAGGAAAAAGAGGATATCGTTCGGTTTATTCTTGATTTGAAGAAAGAGTGGGGCGTCACCGTGGTGCTGGTTGAGCACGATCTGGGCGTGGTTATGGATATTTCCGATCAGATCTATGTTCTTGACTTTGGCGAAGTCATTGGTTCGGGACGCCCTCAGGAAGTCGCCTCTAATGCAAAGGTTATTGAAGCCTATATCGGTGAAGGCTGAGTCTGCATGGGAAAACAAGATCATCTTATTGATTTCACTATTCCGCAATTACTGCGGTGGCGGGTAGAATCGACCGGCAAGAAAGTCGCGTTGCGCGAAAAAGATCTGGGATGCTGGAACAGTTACACCTGGGATCAATACTATGATTTTGTCTGCCAAGCAGGCCTCGGCTTGAGAAAAATCGGCTTTGGCAAAGACGATAAAATTGCCATCATCAGCGACAATATCCCGGAAGCACTCTATATGGCTATCGGTGCGCAGGCGGTGGGCGGTATTTCCGCAGCCATTTATCAGACCAGCCTGCCCGATGAAATAGGCGGTATTCTTCAATATCTGGGGGTCACCTTTGTTTTTTGCAACGATCAAGAGCAGGTTGATAAGGTCGCCGAAGTGCGCGACAAGATCCCGAGCGTACAAAAAGTAATCTACGAAGACACCCGGGGGATGCGTGGCTATCAGGCCGACGATTGGTTTATGTCCATTCAAGAATTGTATCAGCTCGGACAAGATGCCCACAGTCAAGAGCCGGAGTTATTCGCCGACCTGGTCGATGCGGGCAAGCCTGATGATGTCTGTCATATCTGTCTCACTTCGGGCACCACGGGATTACCCAAAGGGGCCATGCTGACCCATAAAAATTATATCAATATGGGGCTGCAGATCAATGAGGTAGATCCTTTGCAGGACACCGACGAGTATCTTTCCTTTCTACCGTTTGCCTGGATAGGAGAACAGATGAATTCTTTTGGCGTGGCGATGGCCACCGGGATTGCCATCAATTTTCCTGAATCTGTTGAGACGAGTATGGATGATCTCAAGGAAATTGGGCCGCATTTCATGTTTGGTGCGCCACGGATCTATGAAACCATCCGGTCGCAGATCTGGCTGAAAATGGATGAATCCTATTGGCTGAATCGAACTTTTTATAACTACTTCATGAAAATTGGGGAAAAGGCGGCAAAATATCGCATGTCAGGCCAGCAGATGCCGGGTGGACTGCGCTTTTTAGCCTGGCTCGGCAAACAAATTATCTTCCGGCCCTTGGTCAATCAGATTGGCCTGCTCAGATTACGCCGGGCATACACCGGCGGCGCGGCTCTTGGCCCGGAACTCTTCACTTTTTATCAGGCTATCGGGGTCAACCTCAAACAGATATACGGCCAGACGGAAATTGTCGGCATTGCCTATATGCATCGGGACGGGGATGTCCGGCCTGATACGGTTGGCAAACCCTTGCCCAGGACTGAATGTAAAATCTCTGCCGAAGGGGAGATCCTGTCGCGGTCCGCTTCGGTGACTCCCGGCTACTATAAACTGCCGGAAAAGAGTGCAGAACTGCTGGCGGACGGCTGGCTTCACTCCGGCGATGCCGGTTATATCGATGCCCAGGGTCATTTAGTGGTTATCGATCGGATTGCCGATGTCATGCACAACAATAACGGGGAAATGTTCAGCCCGATGTTTCTGGAAAATCGCCTTAAGTTCAGTCCGTATATCAAAGAAGCAGTCATTTTCGGTGATAAAAAGGAATACGTAGCGGCACTGATAAATGTTGATCCCATCGTGGTGGGAAAATGGGCTGAAGATAGGGGGATTTCGTTCAGCACCTATATGGATCTTTCCCTGCAACCGGAAGTTGCCGAACTAATTTCTAAAGCGGTGCGAGAGATTAATAAAAACCGGGAGAAACCGCACTTCAAAATTAAACGGTTTGCCCTTCTCTATAAGCTGCTCGATATGGATGATGGGGAACTCACCAAAACCGGCAAGATCCGGCGCAAATTCGTGCGGGAAAAATATCGTGATTTATACGAGTCGTTATACGACGAAAGCATAACGGAGAAAAAGGTTGCGGCCTTTTATCAATATCAGGACGGTCAGACAACCACGGTCGATACAACTATTCGCTTTTTCACCATGGAAGGGGACTGATGAGTTATTTTTTTCAGCTGGTCGTCAGCGGGGTCGTCGTCGGATCAATTTATGCCCTGTCCGCGCTGGGCTTTGTGCTGATTTACAAGTCAAGTCGGGTGCTCAATATCGCCCACGGGCAGTTTATTGCCGCCGGGGCGTTTATCACCTATGCCCTGACGGTCTGGGCCGGAATTCCGATCTATGTCTCCTTTCCGAGCAGTATGGTGTTGACGTTTTTTCTAGCGATGAGTGTCGAAAAGGTTTTTCTGCGGCGCTTGATCGGCGAACCGATTATTTCCGTCATCATGGTTACCATCGGCTTGATGTCCATTCTGGATGGGTTGATTTATTTGACTCCCTTTGGTGCGGAAAATTTTTCTTTTCCGCCGTTTCTGCCGACCACGCCAATCGGGTTTGCCGGAGTGTCAATATCCTGGACGCAGCTGGTAGGCGTCGTGACCACGTTTTTGCTGATTGCCTGCTTTACCTGGTTTTTTCAAAAATCAACGGTGGGTATTTCCATGCGGGCAGTATCCGACGATCAGCTGGCGGCGATGTCCATAGGTATCTCGGTGCCAAAGGTATTTGGTCTGGCCTGGGCGATGGCTGGACTCAGTGCTGCCGCAGCCGGGGGGATTATCGGTAATATTACCGGACTCAATTTTGAGACGCTGCACGCCTTTGGTATCGTGGTTTTTCCGGTGGTTATTCTCGGAGGCCTGGATTCAATCCTGGGCGCGGTGGTGGCCGGCATCATTATGGGGCTGATCCAGCAATTTGCTGCCGGCTATCTCGATGGACACTGGGGCTTGAACGGGACCGGCGAAGTCATGCCCTATATTATTTTACTGGTGATTCTGCTCTTTAAACCCCATGGCCTATTCGGCATACACGAAATAGAACGGGTATAACCTATGTCATCAAATCGTTGGCTGGCGACAGGGAACTATTTTACCTCCTACCGGGAAGAGCAACGGATCTTTTTGACCAGCCTGGACAGAAGTGCAATGACTCTGCTTCTCCTTGGACTGTTCCTCTGGCCTTTTTTTATTGAGACCGGCAACAAATATATGCTGATCATCGATAATATCCTTGTGGCCGTTATTGCCGTTATGGGCTTGAATCTGGTTACCGGTTTTGCCGGTCTCATCTCGATTGGTCATGCTGCCTTTGTCGGCATAGGCGCCTATACCATCGCCTCTTTCGCCCGTATTCTGGGAGACAATCATGTTCTTTTGACCCACGCCTGGCCCTTGATGATTCTGCTGGCTGGATGTATGGGGGCAATTTTCGGAGCTCTTGCCGGTCTGCCCGCTCTTCGTTTAAAGCATCTCTATCTGGCCATCGCCACCCTTTCGTTTCAGATGATATTTCAGTGGACCATTAAGTTTATGGATTTTTTTAACCAGGGCCAGACCATTTCCGTTGGCCGGGTGTTCTGGCTGACGGGCGAGGTAAAGCGCGGGCAGCATTATCTCTTTTGGTACTATGCCATTTTAGTGGTGATTGTACTGCTTGGTTTTGCGGTGCGCAACCTGCTGCGCAGCCGCTATGGCCGCTGTCTGGTGGCGGTTCGGGATAATGACCGGGCCGCCGATGCCATGGGGATGCATCCGGGGCTTACTAAGGTTTATGCCTTTGCTCTGGCCGGTTTTCTGGCTGGAGTGGCCGGGGCTTTACATGCTTTTTTATATCGAGGCGTCGGCGCCGAATCATTTACCCTGAACCATTCCATTAGTTATCTCGCCATGGCTATTGTCGGGGGGCTGGGCACGTTGCCCGGCTCATTTATGGGGCCTTTGGCGATTAAGATGCTCGAAATGCAGGTTGAACATCTTTCCGAGTGGACCAGCACGCATCTGAGCTTTGCCGCCAATCTTGCCACTGCTCTCAAACCTCTAAGCTTTGGTCTGGTAATTGTACTGTTTTTGATGTTTGAACCTCGCGGCATTGCCAACTGGTGGCGTATCGCGCGTTCATATGTGAAGCTGTGGCCGTTCAGATACTAACCCAATCCCAAGGAGGAGATATGAAAAACGACAATTGGACCAAATGGCTGTTATTGATGGGGGCTGTTTTCATGGTGGTCATTCCCGCCCAAGTGTTTGGTAAAGAAGTGTATAAGCTCGGTCTGTCTCTGGCCATTACCGGCCCGACTTCCGATGCCGGTGACCCCTATGCTAAAGGGGTAGAAGATTATTTTAGATTTGTCAACGATACCAAGATGCTGGGCGATGATACCATCGACTGCACCATTCGCGACGATCAATACAAGACGGATATCACCAAACAAAATTTTGAAGATTTTCTTGATCAGGGCATTGTTTTTTATCTGAATTATTCAACCGGCAGCACGCTGGCTTTAAAAAAAGATTTCGACGAAGTGAAAATGCCGGTCATCCCCGCTTCTTTTCATGCCGGAAACCTGATTGATTCTCACTATATCTTTCTGCCCATAGCCTCGTATTCCGCTCAAGCTATCGGTCTTGCCGAATATGTGGTGAAGAATCATCAAGGAGGGACTCCCAAGGTTGCTCTGTTTATCCATCCTTCTGCATTTGGCCGGGGTCCTGTCGAGGATCTGCAAAAAGCGGTTGATGCAGGGCTGGGCATGGAGATCGTTGAAGTCGTCGAGCATGGCAAGGACCTCGATAATACCGCCATGCTCAAGCGCCTTGTCAGTAAAGGGGTGCAGTATGTGATCAGCCAGACCGTCCAGTCACCGGTTGCGACCATGTTAAAGGATGCCGATAGTCTTGGACTTACGGCAAAAACTTTTGGTGAGGAAGGCAAGCTGACCTTCCTCGGCTGTCATTATACCGGCGGCAACGATCTGATTGCTCTTGCCGGACCGGCAGCGGAAAATTTTTACTGGACGACATCCTATATCGTCACCAATGAACCAAGCCCCGGCGCAACCGCTCAGCTTGAGCTGGCCAAAAAGTACGGTCGTGATGAAAAAGCGGCTAATTCGCATAACTACACCAATGGCATGATGGTCGCCCAGGTGGTCACGGAAGTCATTAAGCGGGCCAAGGCCAATGGTAAAGAAATCAACAAGGAAACACTGTATGCAGAAATTCAGGAGATGAACGGCGACAAGGCGTTTTCACCGGGGACGACGGTCGGCCCGGTGACCTATTCGAAAACCGATCATGTAGGGGTCGATACGCTGCAACTGTATGTGGTTGAAGGGGGTGCTTTTAAATCAGCCGGCAAGCCTTTTATTCCGGAGTACACCGAGAAGATACAATAATTTGCGCGTTCCTGTTCCTTCTGTGTCATACGTGAAAAATTACGATGACACAGAAGTTTCACCTTTGCTGGATACATTGAATAGTCAACCAATGAACAACAAAAAAAACGCCAACCAGCTGGAAGTCAACAATATCGAAGTTGTCTATAACGATATCGTTCAGGTGCTGCGCGGGGTTAGCTTGAGGGTCCCGGAGGGATCCATTGTCGCCCTGCTTGGTACCAATGGAGCGGGGAAGACCACCACCCTGCGAGCCATAAGCGGTTTGCTCAAACCGGAAAATGGTTTTATCCGGGACGGTCATATTACATTTAAAAATCAGGATATTACCAATCTGCTCGGCACCCATGTGGTCAAGCTCGGGGTGGTGATGGTGCCCGAGGGTCGGCGGGTGTTCAAACATCTTTCGGTCGACGAAAATATCCGGGTCGGTTCTATAACCAGACAGGAAGCGACCCAGAAAATTCGCGAGGATCACAAATTGATGTATACCCATTTCCCTCGGCTGGCCAATATCACCCACCGGATGGCTGGATATTGTTCCGGTGGAGAACAACAGATGATTGCCATTGCCAGGGCGTTGATGGCGTCGCCGAAGATGCTTATGCTTGATGAACCGTCTTTGGGCCTGGCACCACTGCTGGTCAAAGAGATTTTTGAAAATATTCAACTGATCAATAAAGAGCTGAATACCACCATCCTGGTAGTGGAGCAGAATGCCAAAATCGCCCTGGCAATTGCCGATTATGCCTACATTATGGAGTCCGGCAGAATCGTTTTGGAAGGCCCGTCCCGAGAGCTGCAGGAAAACCCGGATGTTAAAGAATTTTATATGGGCATAACCCGTGGCGGAGGCAGAAAGTCCTTTAAAGAAGTGAAGTCCTATAAGCGACGAAAACGATGGATGTGATGCGAGTAAACAGGAGAGGCCATGAAATTCTTAGTGGGGTATAACGGCTCGAAAGAATCCAAGGCTGCGCTTGCTCTGGCAAGAACCTACGCGGAAATTTTTGGCGCCCGAGTGCTGGTTATCACCTCAATGGGCGGCGGAAGAGGGGAGAAACCCGAAAAAATTGGTGAAGCCACAAAAAATCTGGCCTTTGCCGAACAATTTCTCAAGGAAAAAGGCGTTGTTTGTGAAAGCCTGCAATTGGCCCGCGGCATGTCGCCCGGGGAAGATCTGGTCAGTTTTGCCGAGGAAAAAGATGTCGATCAGATATTTATCGGAGTGGAAAAAGTATCACGAACGCAAAAAATCATTGTCGGATCCAATGCGCAGTATATAATCCTGAAAGCACCCTGTCCGGTAGTAACCGTCAGACATTATTAACAAGATACGGGGGGATTTCATGGGACTTTATGACTTTACTTTTTATGATCTGATTAAGAGCAATGCAGTTGCCTGCGGCAGTCGTCTCTGTTGGCAGGAGATCGATGACGGCCGACAATTGACTTTTACCGATTATAAGATGCAGGTGGATCGCCTGGCCGGCGGCTTGTCTCGCGCCGGGATTGAAAAAGGCGATCGGATCGGCGTCGTGGGTAAAAACAGCTTCGAATTTTTTTTAATCTACGGTGCGGCTGCCCGCCTGGGTGCCATTGTTCTGCCGATTAACTGGCGACTGTCGGCAGATGAGGTCTGCTTTAATCTGAGCGATTGCCAGGCCAAGATAGTTTTTGCCGATGCCGAATTTCAGCATATCCTGACAACCAAGCACGACCAGCTGCCATGCGTTACCGCGTGTTATAATTTAAAGGCTGATCTTGGCGATGTCACAAAATTTGCCTCTTTGATGGAGGCGGGCGGTGAGGTCCCGCCCGCTGATGTGGCGAGCAGTGACGGTTTTGTTATCATCCATACCGCAGCTGTGGCCGGACGTCCGCGTGGCGCTCTGCTCAGCCATGGCAATATAGTCTGCGCTGACATGCATTTTATCAATTGTATGGATTTCACCCCGCAGGATGTCAATCTGAACCTGTTGCCGCTCTTTCATGTGGCCGGACTTTTTATGGCCACCAGTACCTTTCATGCCGGCGGGGCAAGCCTGAATATCAGTAAATTTGATGCTAAAGAAGCGGCGCAGATGATTCAGGATAAGGGGGCGACCCACTTTTTCGATTTTCCACCGATCCTTGATTCTATTCTCAAAGCCGCTGCCGCAGAAAAGTATGATATCAGCTCCCTCAAGGGAGTTATCGGTCTTGGTACCCCGGAGACGATTAAACAATTCCAGGCGATGAGTGGCGGCAGTTATTTCGTCATGTATGGCCAGACCGAAACCTCGTGTCTGGCCACCATCGGCCGATATGACGATCGGCCCGGATCGGCCGGAAAAACGATTATGCTTGGAGATGTGCAGCTGGTCGATGAACACGACCAGGTAGTCGCCGCCGATGAGGTGGGAGAAATAACCCTCAAAGGGCCAATGGTATTCAAGGGCTACTGGGGGCTTGACGATGACAACGCCTATACCTTTCGCGAAGGCCGGCATCATACCGGTGATCTAGGGCGTTTTGATGCGGACGGTTTTTTATTTTACGCCGGCCGAAAAGCGGAGAAAGAGCTGATCAAACCGGGTGGTGAAAATGTCTATCCGGCCGAAGTTGAAAAAATAATCCTGCTGCATCCGGCTGTGGCCAAAACAGTGGTAATCGGCGTCCCGGATCCTAAATGGAAAGAGGGGATTAAGGCAGTCTGCCAACTCCATGCCGGGAAAACCGTCACGGCCGTCGAGTTGATTGCCTTCGTCGGGGAGCGCATCGCCCGTTTTAAAAAGCCGCAGTATGTGGAATTTGTCGATGAGCTGCCGACGGGGAAAGACGGCAGCCCGGATCGGGCGGCGGTAAAGTCGTTATACGGCAAGGCATAGAGCTCGCAGAGTTTAGGGTTGGTTCCCATGGGGCCCATGGGAACCAGATGCCATCAATCCTCGGTATCGCGAAACAGCTCCCGGCCAATCAGCATCCTGCGGATCTCACTTGTCCCGGCACCGATTTCATACAGCTTGGCATCGCGCAGCAGGCGGCCGGTCGGGAATTCGTTGATATAACCGTTGCCGCCAAGGGACTGGATGGCCTCAAGAGCCATCCAGGTTGCCCGTTCGGCGGCGTAGAGGATAACGGCGGCGGCATCTTTGCGAATATTGCTGCCGGTGTCCGCGGCCTTGGCAACGGTGTATACGTAGGACCTGCAGGCATTCCAGCCGGCATACATATCGGCCAGTTTGCCCTGCATCAGCTCAAATTCACCGATCGCCCGGCCGAATTGATGCCGCTGATGGACATAGGGCAAAACCACATCCATACAGGCAGTCATGATGCCTAAGGGTCCGCCGGACAGCACCAGTCGCTCATAGTCCAGGCCGCTCATCAGCACCTCGACTCCCCGATCCAGCTTGCCGAGAATATTTTCTTCTGGTACCGCGCAATTGGTAAATACCAGTTCACAGGTTGGTGAGCCGCGCATGCCGAGTTTGTCCAGCTTGGGGCTGGTGGAAAATCCCGCCATGGTCTTTTCCACCAGAAAAGCAGTGATGCCCTGATGCATTTTTTCCGGTGCGGTTTTGGCGTAAACCACCAACACATCGGCGTTTGGGCCGTTGGTGATCCACATTTTGGTCCCGTTGAGGATATAGCTCTCCCCCTGTTTGACCGCCCGCAACCGCATTCCGACCACATCGGAACCGGCTCCTGCTTCGCTCATGGCTAAAGCCCCGATATATTCACCGCTGATAAGTTTTGGCAGATACCGCTGTTTCTGCTCGGCGGTGCCGTTGCGATTAATCTGATTGACGCATAGGTTGGAATGTGCGCCATAGGCAAGGCCGACCGATGCCGATCCACGGCTGATTTCTTCGACGGCGATAACATGCTCGAGGTAGCCCATATCCGCACCGCCGTATTGTTCCGGGACAGTGATGCCTAGAAGACCGAGGGCGCCCATTTTCTGCCAGAGTGCTTCGGGGAACTGATCCTCACGATCAATATCTGCCGCCATGGGGGCGATCTCGGTACTGACGAATCCCTGCACCGATTCGCGCAGCAGATTCGCGGTATCGCCGAGGCCAAAGTTCAATTGTGGAAATGTCTTCATAGTTGCTCCCGGTCAGGCAAAGTTCAGCTCTTTGATGTCGGCAAAAAATTCCAGGGCCTGGGGATTTTTCAGAGCATCCTTATTTTTCACCTCGTGTCCATGGATTGTTTTCTGGACCGCCAGTTCGACTTTCTTCATATTCAAGGTATAGGGAATATCCGGCACGGCAATTATTTTGGCCGGCACATGCCTCGGCGATGCCTGCTGCCGGATAGTGTCTTTGATCTTTTGGCGGAGTTCATCGGTCAGCATGCAATCGATCCCCATCTTGACAAAGAGAATGACTCGACTGTCATCCTGCCATTGCTGGCCAACGACGACGCTGTCGTCAATCTCCGCCATCTGTTCCATAATTCTATAAATTTCTGCGGTGCCGATTCGCACTCCGCCCGGATTTAAAGTGGCATCGGATCTGCCATAAATGATCAAACCGCCCCGTTCGGTAACTTCGACAAAATCGCCATGGGTCCAGACGCCTGGAAAGACGTCAAAATAGGCGGCCTGATATTTTTTGCCACTCGGGTCGTTCCAGAAATAGATGGGCATGGACGGAAAAGGGGCGGTACAGACCAGCTCACCTTGTCTGCCGACAACCGGCGAACCGTTTTCGTCATAGGCAAAGACCTTCATCCCCAGCCCGCGGCATTGCAGCTCCCCTTCGTATACCGGACCCATTGGGTTGCCCAGGGCAAAACAGCCGTTCAGATCAGAGCCGCCCGAAATGGATGCCAGCTGCAAATCTTCTTTTACGTTCCGGTATATGAAATGAAAGTCCTCTTTGGAAAGAGGAGATCCAGTAGAAAGGATTGTCTTTAACGGACGCAAATCAAATTGCCTGGCTGGTTGAACTCCGGCATTTTTTAAGGCGGCGATATATCCGGCACTGGTACCGAAAATAGTGATTTTTTCATCCTGGGCCATCCGCCAAAGGGCGTCGGGATTTGGATGAAAGGGGTTGCCGTCATAGAGCACCAGCGTTGCCCCAACCGCGAGAGACGTGGTCAGCCAGTTCCACATCATCCAGCCGCAGGTGGTGAAATAAAATATAGTGTCGTCGCGTTTGAGATCGGTATGCAGGAGCAGTTCCTTCATCTGGTGCAGCAAAACCCCGCCCGCACTCTGGACCATGCATTTGGGCAGGCCGGTGGTCCCGGAGGAATACATGATGTACAGCGGATGCTCGAAGGGGAGCTGAGCAAAATCTATGGTATTTGCCTCATTTTGGCAAAAATCGTGGTAATGCATCGCCCCGGAAAGCTTGTTGAGATCTGGCTTTTCCGTGGTATACGGTACGACAATGATCTTTTCCAGCGACGGTATTTGTTTGCTGATTGCATCGATTTTGGGCAGACAGTCCAGAGCCCTGCCCTTAAAGAAATAACCGTCGGCGGTAAAGAGTACCTTTGGTCTGGTCTGGCCGAACCTGTCCAGCACTCCTTTAATACCGAAATCAGGCGAGCAGGATGACCAGGTGGCGCCAAGGCTCGTTGCCGCGAGCATGGCAATGATTGCCTCCGGCATATTGGGCATAAACCCGACAACTCGGTCGCCGGTGGTGACGCCGGCGTGGCGAAGAGCAGCCGCAACCTTCGCCGTTGCTAAAAAAAGTTTTTTATAGCTCAGTGACCACCTGACCTTGTTTTCCCCCCTGAAGATAAGCGCCGTCTGGTCATCGCGGTGACGCAGCAGGTTTTCGGCAAAGTTCAGCCGGCTGCCGGAAAACCAGTGTGCTCCCGGCATCTTGTCTGGATCATCGATTACCTGGCTATACTTTTGGCTCGCTTTGATATCGGCAAAACGCCACATTTCCCCCCAGAAGTCGGCAATATTGTCAACCGACCACTGGTAAAGCGCAGGGTAATCAGCAAAATCGGTTCCGAACGTGCTATTCACCTGCTGCATGAACCGGAACATATTGGAAGCCTTGATTCGCTCCGCAGGCGGCTGCCATAGTGGTTTGGGCATATTCTTTCCCTCTGGTTGCTTTTCAGACAATGGCATTCTGGGCCATTTCCCGCAGTTTGTATTTCTGAATTTTGCCACTGGCTGTTGCCGGGAAGTCACCCACAAAAAAGACATATTTAGGGATTTTATGATAGGATATCTGATCCTTACAAAAAGCAGTTATTTCCTGCTCCGTCGATTCTGCTCCGGCTTTTAACTGGATAAAGGCGGCTACCTCCTCGCCATATTTTTCACTCAGCACCCCGACAACCGCCACATCTTTAACCTTTGGGTTGGTGTAGAGGAATTCTTCTATCTCACGCGGAGAAATGTTTTCCCCGCCCCTGATTATCATATCCTTGATTCTGCCGGTGATTTTGCAGTAACCATTTTCATCCATGACGGCCAGGTCGCCGGTGTGCAGCCATTTATCTTTGCTGATCACCGCAGCCGTTGCTTCGGGCATTTTGTAGTAGCCTTTCATCACATGGTAGCCCCTGGTGCACAGCTCGCCCTGGATGCCAAAGGGCACCTCTTCACTGGTCAGGATGTCGGCGATCTTCACTTCAACGTTGGGTAAAGCCTTGCCGACGGTGGTGGTTTTTATTTCGAGGGAGTCGTGATCCCTGGTCTGGGTGATGCCGGGCGAGGCTTCGGTCTGACCGTAGACTATGGTCATCTCGTTCGCTCCCATATCTTTAATGACTCGCTTCATTACTTCGATCGGACAGGTTGATCCGGCCATAACCCCGGTACGCAGAGTCGAGGTGTCGTAGCTTGTTTTATCCATCTCCTCAAATTCGGCGATAAACATGGTCGGCACTCCAAGGAGAGCGGTGCATTTTGAGGCTTGTACCGTCTGCAACACAGCTGCGGCGGTAAACGAGACGACGGGGGCCATGGTTGTGCCCGAAACCATGCAACATAAGGTGCCGATAACACAGCCAAAACAGTGGAAAAAAGGCACGGGGATGCACATTGCATCGTCCGGAGTCAGTTTCATACATTCGGCCATACTCAGGGCATTGCCGATCAGATTGGTATGGGACAGCATGACCCCTTTGGGCGTGCCGGTAGTTCCGGAGGTATACTGCATATTAATGACATCGTCTGGTTCTAGGGAGTCGAGCCTTTCCTTCAGGGCTTTATCGGTCACCTGCTTGCCCATTTCCAGGACATCATCCCAGTTGTACATGCCGGCGATTTTTTCTTTACCGAGATAAATGATGTTCTTCAAAAACGGCAGCTTGTCGCAGTCAATTTTGCCCGGTTCGCTGTCTTTTATAATTGGACAGACGGCGTCCAGGACCTTAAGGTATTCGTCTTTTTCTCTCACCCCGCCGGTCAGGATAAGAGTTGTGGCATCGGACTGCTGCAAAAGAAATTCAAGTTCTTTTCTGCGATAATTGGTATTTACCGTCACCAGGACTGCCCCCATCCTGGCACTGCCATACTGGGTATACACCCATTCAGGAAGATTATTGGCCCAAATAGCAACTTTATCGTCGCGGCGAACCCCGAGCGCCATAAGGCCTTTTGCGATTTCATCGAATATCGTTCTCAGTTCTCTGAAGTTCTTTTTGACGCCCAGGCCATGATATTCGAGCCCGATGTTATCCCCGAGATTGTCTGCCAGAATATCTACCAGGTTGCCAATGGTTATTTGGCCCACTTTAATGTCAGGCTTTTTCATCCGTTTCTCCTTTATCAAAAGCTAAACCCTTCGGGCAATTGGGCCTTTTGCGTCCCTTCGGGCACCCATGACAGATCAAGAATAGTAAAAGTGGGTCCGCTTGTTTTAAAGATCGGCACCACCCGCATACCAAATTTAGGGTCCCCCAGGCTGAGGTAGCTCATCAGGATGGTGGCGACGTCATCGAATTCGATATTGATGAATTTGATTGGTTTATCCAGCAGGTTAAAAGCTCCGGACCGTTCACAAACCATAAAGGTATGAATCCGGGCACTCTTCTTAGCGACATCCGTTAGATCGATGACACTATTTTTGCCGAGGCAATCCGGACAATGAACTCTGAACGGGATGTAGGTCGTTCCTTTCGTACCGCAACCCGCATTATCACACTGGGTGGCCAGCAATTTACCCTTGCTGAGGGATTCAAAGAATATTGCTTCCCCGCCGTAAGAGTGCATATAGGTCATGTCCCTTGGGTTGGTAACGCCAAGAAGTCTCCAGTCGTCATCGGCATTGCGAATCGGGGTGTTGGGGGTGAGATGGTGAAAATCGCCTTTTATTTTGTATTTATTGTCTTTGACAAAGACCTGTCCGAACATGCTCATAGTATATCTCCTTCAATCTCCTAGAGTTAGGCATCTTTATGCAGTAAATGATCGGGATCCATCAAAATAGTGGCGGTGACATGCGAACCGACCCCGGCATGGCTGATCGCCATGCCACGTTTCGCGCCTTGAACCTGCAGGCTGGTCCAGTCATCCGGCTTCTCCCGGTTAAATTTTTGCCAGATTTTTTCATCGCCGTGGAATTCATCCCATCTGTTCCAGATATGGGTTGCCACCTCAAAGGTCTGCATAATGCCGGTCGCGCCCACCGAGTGCATGCAGCCGATAAGGCCGCCGGAGATATTAGAGGGCAGTTTACCAGCCTGTCCGGTGTGCGGATTGGTATGGTAGCAGTCACCGGATTCGACATAGTCCCGGCCATAACCATAGGGGCGTATGCCTATATCCTCATAGGTCTGGACATCGCTGATGGTAAAGGCGTCATGCAGTTCGACCAGGTCAAGATCCTCGGTCGGGTCCTTTATTCCGGCCATGCCGTAGCCATAGTAGGCGGCGATCCTGGCGGCGAGAAATCCGGTAAAGCCAGGATACCTGTCGCCGCCGGGAAAGCGCTCGCCCAGGTCTTTATACTGGTCGGCGGATTCGTTAGGGAGCAGCGGAATAGCCATATCGAGGCGGTCGGCGGGGCGCAGGGTATGGGAGCCGGCGGATACATAGATGCGCAAGGGCTTGTTCTTGGTGTTTTTGGTGAGTTGCGCAGCGGTATCTTCATCGCAGAGGATGGCGCAGGCAGCACCGACACTCATCAGGCAGCAGTCGAGGGCGCGCAATGGATAGGCAACTACCGGCGAATTCAAGACATCATCAACGGTGATTTTCATCGGCGACTGAGCAAAGGGGTTGAACCGGGCATAGCCATGGTGTTTGACGGAAATCTCGGCCAGGGTCCGGCGAAAAGAGTCTTCTGATTTACCGAAAATCTGCCAGTAGCGCTGGGCCATAACCGCGTAGTAGCCGGTATAGATATGCCCAAGTGGCGATTCCCAGTCTTTGTCGGCGGCGCAGGAAATAAGAAAATTCCCTTCATCGGTAGGGACTTCGTCCATCCGTTCCCAGCCCATGACCAGCACGCAATCGGAATAGCCGGACGCCACCGCCTTCATACCTTCCCACAGGGTCGAGCCGCCGGTAGCCCCGCCGGTTTTCACCCCGACGTTGCCGAGTGGATCAAGGCCCAGGCGGTCATGGATAACCGATTCTCCCAGCAGCTGGTCGCCGAAGTGATCGGCGAAATGGCCGTAGTAGCAGCTGTGGATGTATTGCTTTAATTCCGCCGGGGAGATATCGAGGAGTCCGGCAGCCATGGTGAAGGCATCGATACATAGCTCTTCGGTGCGCTTATCCGGAAAGGCTCGATCAAATTTGGACTGTCCCGCGGTCACCAGATATACCGGCCGCTGCAATCGAGGTATTTTCAACTGTTGTTTGCTGAATGTTATCATACCGCTCTCTCCTTAAAAGGTTATGGTTGCATGTCTATAAAGTCCCCACCCATAAAACAAAACTGATGGTGCGGCTGCTATTGGTAATTTTCTGACTGGCCGGATTGGACCAGAAATGAACGGAATCTCCTTCGACCAGCGTATGCATTTCGTCACTGAGTATGAGCTCGACCGAGCCTTTTAGTACGCACAGGAGTTCTTGACCGTTTTTAATGTTTTTTCGGACTGGTATCGATTTTCCCGGCTCGATGGCAAGGACGGAGGAGTCGATAACGTTTCTCTCTTCCGGCGGAAAAAACCGACGGGTGACAAAACCGGTATGAGACATCTCGATGTCATCCCATTCTGATTTTCTGACGACAATGATTTTTTCCTGCTGGTTGGCCTGGGTGAGAAGATCGCCGACATCAATGCCAAGGGCGTTGCAGATTCGGACAAGGGTATCAACGGAAGGGGAATTGACATCATTTTCAACCTGGCTTAGAAAACCCTCGGAGATCAAGGCCTTCTCGGCGACCACTTTCAAGGTCAATTTCCGGTCTTTGCGAGCCCTTCTGATCAAGGTACCAATATTCATGCAGTCTCCACTTAAAAATTTGCAGGGGTGAAGCACGATTCAGCAGTTGATTAATATTTTATTTAAGTTAATATTAAGCAAAACTGATCGAAAACAGTTTGTCAACAAAGAAAAGCTGTAATGAAGTTTTTATGAGATCCTCATGTTTCAAATATAATGAAGAGAAAGAGGAAAAATATTGACAAAAAGTCCGCTCTGCATGAAGATCGTCATTGCGATTGAGCGCTTGGTCAGTTTCGTAACCAGGATCTCCATCAAGCTGGTGTTGGCGAGTTAGAAAATCCTACAGTAGGCAGTCTGGACTAGTGATCGAAAAGGCTCTCTTTTGATTATGGGTCCAGTCTTTATACGTGGTTTATGCAATCATCTTTAAGGAGGATCTTATGTCAGCAGGAGCATTAAAACCGAGATGGGGACAACCTCTCACAGGAATTATCTCGCTTGCCGTATTTTACGCCATTGGTTTGGTGACCTGGTTTATTTTCAGTGATCCGCGGGGGCCGATCAAGTGGTTTCCCTATCCCTTCGTCATGTATCTGGCAGTGATGATTCTGACAGGAATATGGCAGCATATGTTTCTTGCTGACTGGCCATTTCAGAAAATGCGCCAGCCCGCGCGGGGCATTGTCATGACCATTGCCAACTTAGTCATCGTCTGGTTTGTCATCGACATCATTTTTTATCGGGTTCTGGGACTGGGTTTCAATTTTTTAAGTTATTATGGTCTCGAGGCGATTGGTAAACCGGTGGTTCTCGCCCAGGTAGCTGTTGTTGGTTTTGTGTTGATAGGTTTTTATACATATCCGGTTTCAACCATATTCTTTGGTAAATGGCCGATTCAGCCAAGCAACATTGTCCAGCCGGCCGCTGGTTTTGCCGAGTTTGCCTGGGGCTCTCTTATCACCTTGTTCTGCTACGTTATTCTTATCGTGCCGTTTTTCGGCACGGTTTTGGCGGGACCGGGCCTGGCTCCATCCTGGTGGGAAGGCATTGGTGGTACTTCGCATGTCCACTGGGTTTTCGGCTGGTGGGAATGGGCAATCGTTATTTTATTTATGACCGCCAATGTCTGGCGCATGAAGCCCTGGACCCTAATTACCCTTCCTCAACCTTGGAAAGGCATTATATCGGTCATTCTGTCGATGATTTTTGCCTATCTTTTAATGCTGCTGTGCAGAAAGATCATCCCGATGTGGGTTCCGGCGGAAACATTTCAGCAACTTGAAGAAGCAAAAGGAATCGCCGAAGTCAATCGATTTTACTGGATCCATTCGGCGGAAATTGCCGGATTTTTCCTGATTCCATTTTTGATCTGGCATCATTATTTTGACGATAGAGCTTTTGGTCTTAGTGTCGATGGCTGGGCGGCATTTTTTGTACGGACCATTGGGGTAATGTTTTTTGCAGCATTAGCTTACTGGGTATTCTATTATGCAAATTTTGGACACTGGGGGCTGGGTAATCATCATATGGATGAGTTATCGCATAGATTTGCCCACGGGGAGTCTCTGGTGTGGAATTTCTGGTCGATCATCCCTTTGCTGTGGAATGAGTGGTTTTTTCATAAATGGCCATTTTATGTCCATGAGCATGAATAAAAACTAGAACTGCGATTGATGGGAGATACTGGTGGTGGTTGTTTTTTACAAGCGACCACCAGTATTTTTTTAGACTACGCTAGCCTGCCTGAAAGGAGCGATGCAATGTATTCACCAAGTGTCAACAAAAGTATCCTGACCCCCATTGAATTTCTTACCAGAAGTACTCTCGTCTACCCGGATAAGACGGCGGTGGTTCATGGAGATAAACGTTATACGTATAAACAGTTTTCCGACAGGATTTACCGACTGGCCGATGCATTAAAGCAAAAAGATATCGGTAAAGACGATAAAGTCGCGTTTATCTGTCCGAATATCCCGCCTATGCTTGAAGCACATTATGCCGTACCTCTTCTTGGCGCGGTTCTCGTCAGTGTCAATATCCGTCTTTCCGCAGGCGAGGTTTCGTATATTGTTGATCACTCAGATGCTAAAGTCGTGGTGGTCGACAGTGAGTTCGCTCATCTGGTCCAGCCGGGGGATTTGCCAAAAGTCAAAACCTATGTGACGGTTTGTGATGTAAACGATACAATTACCCTGAACGGTCCGGAGTACGAAGATTTCCTGGCAACCGGTTCCCCCGAACCGATCCCCGCCAATATCGATTCCGAAGATCAATTGTTGTCTATTAACTATACCAGTGGCACGACCGGACGGCCAAAAGGGGTGATGTACCATCATCGGGGAGCGTATCTGAATGCCATCGGCGAGGTTCTGGAATCCAGGCTGACTGCGTCATCGGTATATCTCTGGACCCTGCCCATGTTTCATTGCAACGGCTGGTGTTTTACCTGGGGCGTTACCGCCGTAGGGGCAACACATGTCTGTCTTCGGGCAGTGATCGCAGCCGATATTTATCGTTTGATCGAACAAGAAGGTGTTACGCATCTCTGCGCCGCGCCGACGATACTCATAACCATGAGCACCTGGCCCGGGGCATCGACTATACAAATGAAACAGAAATTGCAAATCATGACCGCCGGGGCACCGCCGCCGCCGGCCGTTATTCGGAATATGGAAGACATCGGGGCGGAGATCACGCATACCTACGGTTTGACCGAGGTATACGGGCCCCATAGTGTCTGTGCCTGGCAACCATCGTGGGAGACCATGTCTGCCGACCAATTAGCAGTTGTCAAGTCACGTCAGGGTGTCCCTTTCGTCTTGACTCATTTTATGGACGTGGTCGATCCCGTGACCATGATCCCGGTACCCCGAGACAGCAAAACCATCGGCGAAATCGTCATGCGTGGCAATAATGTTATGACCGGTTACTATAAGGACCCTGAAGCGACTGAGGAGGCGTTTGCCGGGGGCTGGTTCCATAGCGGCGACCTTGCCGTGATGCATCCGGATGGTTATGCCCAGATCATGGACCGGAAAAAAGATATCATTATCAGTGGCGGTGAAAATATATCGACAGTTGAAGTGGAGAGCGTCATCTACAGTCATCCCGATGTCCAGGAGGTTGCGGTCATTCCGGTGCCGGATGAGAAATGGGGAGAGGTGCCCAAGGCGTACGTGGTGCTGAAAGCTGGAAGAAAATGCACTGCGGAAGATATCATTCAGTTTACCAAAGAACACCTGGCCCGTTTCAAAGCGCCTAAATATGTCGAATTCAGTGATCTGCCTAAAACTGCTACCGGCAAGATTCAAAAATTTAAATTACGCGCCAAGGAATGGGAGGGAAAAAAACGAATCGGCTAAGGTTGTAACGAGGTTGTCATCTTTGATGAGCTTGTAAAAATGTGATTTTTAGAGTTGCTTCGTGGGGGCACACCTGAGAGTGTGCCCCCACGGAGGTTGCAGTAACAGTTTTTACGCTGCCATCATTTTTTCAAATTCCAACTGATTAATTGTTGCTCAAGGCATTTGGGGCAGCAGCCGTGGGACAGGTCACTGCCACTTTTATGGCAGAGATATTCTTCTATGTTAATCCATTGACCTTTTCCCGGTTCCGTGTCGCTGTCGTCTCTGATTTTCTTGCAGTACATACAAATCGGCAGGAATTTCTCGTAAATTTTAATTTTGCGCAGCGCGTCCTGCTTTTCAAAGAAGCGTTCCATCTTGCAGATAAGTTCTTCGGCATCGCAGGGTTTAAGAATAAAATCATCGGCACCTGAACGAAGTGCCTCGATAGCTCGATTCATATTGCCATGGCCGGTAAGAATGAAGACTCCCGTTTCGTGATTTGCTTTCTTGATCTGTTTAAGCACATCCAGCCCGCTGATCCCAGTCATTACCAGATCGGTTATCACGAGATCGAATGAGGCGGTATATGAAAATTCCAATAAGGCGTCTTCTCCGCTTAGCGCCTGTTTCACATCAAAAGCATTTTTCTCCAGATAGTTGCTGAGTGATTTTAAGATAGGCTGTTCGTCATCAACCAGCAGGACGGCTTTGTTGTGCATTTATGAACCTCATCAAGGGCCAAAAGAGAAGGGTGCACTGGCTTTTTATTAACATCGTGTGGAGACGAGGGGAGCAACCGCCACTGATACTCTCGGCCGGATCGACGCAAGGGCACCAGCGGCTTTTATCATGAGAGTTTGACTACTTTATCCGCAGCCGGGCCTTTTTGACCCGTGACAATCTCAAAACTCACTCGCTCGCCCTCGGTTAAGGACTTGAAGCCTACCGCCTGAATCGCCGAGTGGTGGACAAAGATATCATTCCCACCATCCTGTTCGATAAAACCATAGCCTTTTGCATCGTTAAACCACTTTACTTTTCCCTCTGGCATGTGCTGACTCCTGTTAAATGAATAAACTGATGGTTAAGTGAAAAATTCTTCACCTCGTAAACTTTTATAGCGGTCAATTGCGGCAATTAAATTTCATTGAGCTATCGGCAGTGTCGGGAATCATCCATTCCCGGGTCAACGGTAGATCGTTTTTAACTCCGACGGAAAAAAGCAGTTGGAACACATGCATGCTTCCCAGCTTAAAAGAAGTGGAACAGCCGATAAGATAAAATCGCCACATGCGAATAAAGCGGTCATCAAACATAACCCGGATTCGTTTTTCATTCTGCTCAAACCGCTCACTCCACTTATCGAGAGTCTTGCTGTAATGCACTCGCATGTTCTCGCAGTCGATAAAGTGCAAATCCAGATTGGTAGCGCTTTTGACAATGGAGCCGAGATCCGGAAGATGACAGCCGGGGAAGATATATTTTTTGATCCAGCTGTTGGTTGGTTCCTCAACTGTTTTGCCGATGGTGTGCAGGAGAAGAATACCACCGGGGTGCATTATTTTTTTGGCATTGGCCAGAAAACGTTGCATATTGGCTTTACCGACATGCTCGAACATACCCACCGAGACGACCTTGTCAAATGTCTGGTGCATGTGGTGCAACTCACGATAATCGAGGTATTCCAGTTGCACACTATCCTGCAGGCCTTCCTGCTTGATCTGCTGTCGGCCGTATTCCAACTGTTCTTTGGAGAGTGTTATGCCCAGTCCCCGTACGCCATAATTTTTTGCCGCATTGATCAGCAGACTTCCCCAGCCACAACCGATATCGAGAAGCCGTTCGCCGGCTTTGAGTTGGAGCTTTCGGCAACACAAATCAATTTTCTGCAATTGGGCTTGCTCCAGGGAGTCCTGGCTGTCTTTAAAATAGGCACAGGAGTAGATCATTTTCAGATCCAGCCATAACCGATAAAACTCGTTGCCAAGATCGTAATGGTGGGCAATGTTCTGCTTGTCGGTTTTTCGACTGTTTCTCTGCAATATCTTCAGTTTGAGGGCGTTGAACAGGGACTGTCTGGTCTTTTCCTGTAGTTTCGTGGAAGACAGTCCAATTTGTATAACCTGCCGCAGATCGCCCTCGACCTCGATATCGCCATTCATATAACCTTCACCGAAACCAAGCGGCATATCGTTGAGCATTTTGCGTAAAGCCCCTTTGCTTTTAAAATGCAGCGTAAAATCCTTGCCGGTACCAAATCGATGGGTCGTGTCATCCCAGAAGATTACTGTGAAATTGGCGTCATCCCGGTCGGCCAGCGCGGTGCAGAAAAAAGATTTAAGAGATAGTTTTCCCATGGAAGTCATGCTCTTTCCCATCATTTTCTGGTAGAGATCGAGACGGACAGGAAGAGCCGATAAGCTCTGCCCGGCAATTCCTGTCTTCTCTCCCTCGATTAGTGCTCTTTATATCTATTCGGGCAATTTTTTTCGTATCTGCTGAAATATGCCGCAAAAGAACAACGAGGGCAATACGGCAGAGCAGTGCTAAATTACGGTAATAAAATACCGCACTAAAGTCTTGAAGTAAGGAATTTCTTGAGATTTATTTTTTTGTTTTGTAGCCGGAGTTTTTTGCGGATATTTTCGCGGTAGGATTCTATCGTGCTGATGGTGAGGCCGAGAAGGTCGGCTATCTCCTTGGTGGATTTGTTCTGTCGGATATAATGGATTATCTGCAACTCCCTCGGAGCGAGCTTGGCGTGGACAAGGACACTGTCGTGTGCGCGCTCAGTGAAGATATCAAGCAGATTGGCCTGGGCGGTCGCCATATAGTTGCTGGCCATGCCTATCGCTTTATTCTGCGCCTTTTTTAACAGAGGTAGAACCGTTTCTATCGTTTTAGTCGCAATCTCCTGTCTGATATCATGCAGCTCTTTTTCCCTTCTTCTCATCATGACGCTGAGAGTGGTGTTGGCATCATGAAGTTCGCGGTTTTTTTCCTGTAGTTCCTTTTCTCTTCTCAGCAAGGTCGCCAGGACGCTCTGCAGCTCATCGACGGTATCGGTCAACTCCGTAGTTCTTGCTTGAACCTGCTGTTCCAGATTGGCCTGGGATTGCTGGAGTTGCCGCTCAATCTCCTGTCGGGTGGTTATCTCCTGTTTCAGTTGTGCATTCTGATCGCGCAGCCTGGCCACCATGTCCTGTCTTTCAAAACTCCGTCGGGCTTTGCTGAGTAGCTCATCAACGTCACATGGTTTTTGCAGATAATCGTCAGCTCCCAATTTCAAGGTTTCAACTGCTGACCGGATATCACCATAACCGGTCAGAATGATAACCCCGGTATTCGGAGAGAGGGTCTTCGCCTGTTGCAGCACCGCTATACCGTCGACTTTGGTCATAATCAGATCGGTTATGACCAGGTCATAGTGGTTGGCCTGCAGGAGATTTATAGCTTGGCGGCCATTGGCCGCGGTCGTTACCGTGCAGTTATTTTTTTCCAGGACCCAGCTGATCGAGGTAAGGATATTTTCTTCATCATCGACCAGGAGTATTGCTTTATTGTTCATCTATTGCGCCCTCAATGGGCAGAAAGACTGAAAACGTTGAACCCTTACCGGGTTGGCTTTGCACTTCTATGCGGCCGCTATGCTTTTTGACAATTCCATAACTGACCGACAAGCCAAGACCAGAACCTTTCATCTTTTGTTTCGTGGTGAAAAACGGCTCAAAGATACGCTGCAGATTGGCGGGCTGAATACCTTCACCATTATCGTTTATACGGATGACCATATTTTTTTTGTCAATTGTCTGGGTGGTAACGGTTATTATGCCGCGGCCACCGGAACAAGCGTCTGCTGCATTGCTCAGGAGGTTGAGAAATACCTGCTTTAATTGATCGGCAACTGCCACTATTAGAGGGATATTTTCCCCATATTTTCGGATAACGGTTATTTTCCGGGTATGAAAATCTTTTTTACAGAGCAGCAGTAAGCCATCAATCGCCGCATGCAGGTCAACCTGGCCGAGTTTGCCGGAGGTCGGCTGGAAAAAATCCCGCAAATCGGCGATCAGGTTCTTCATTCTGTTGCATTCCTGCAGAGCGAGAGCGACCATCTCCTGTTCTTTTTTATCAAGGGTGACGTATTGTCCTATGCCCTTGATTATAGTCATGACACTCTGCAGTGGATTGTTGAATTCATGGGCGATAGAGGCAGAGAGATTACCCACGGCGGCGAGCTTTTCGGAATGGAGTAATTGCGCGTGTGATTGCTGCAGCGCCAGGGTGCGGTCCATAACTCGCTGTTCCAGCTCATCGTGCGCCTTTTTCAGGGCTTCTTTGTCTTTTTGTTTTCCGGTAATATCAAAGAGGTAATGCAGATAAAGTTCCTCATCGACTGGAATCCAGAAAGCATCCCAGTATACCCCGTTGGCCCAGAATTGGCCGTTTTGCGGTCCGCCTTCCGACCAGATTTTCGGGGCGCGACACCACGGGCATGGTGAGTCTAGGTGCAACCAGCTTGCATAGCAACGATGACCGGGAAGTGCACCCAATGTTGCAGCAGCCTTATTGGAGGCGATAATCACCCGGGTGTCATAGGTCACCAACATGGCTATACACGGAAGGGCATCGAGGAAGAGCTGCCGTAACCGGCTCTCTTTGGATAATTTTTCTTCTGCATTTTTCAGTTGGGTAATGTCGCGGCCGACCGCCTGATACTCAATCAGTTTGCCCTGTTGATCGAATAAGGCCCTGCCGCACCACTGCTGCCAGTGTATCTCTCCGTTCGGCAGATAAACCCGATGCTCGATCGTTTTTTCAGGCTGCAGCGGGGTCAGCGTGGTGAAATGATCCTGCACCAGGGCAAGGTCATCGGCATGGATATTGGGCAAATAATTAGTGCCGAGAATATCCTTATAGGTCACCCCGAAATATCGGCAGTAGGCATCGTTGACAAAGGTCATCCTCCCGTTGGGATCGAAGCGGCAGATCAACTCCGTCTGATCCATGACAATTGCCCGGTATCGGTTTTTCATATGGAGAAGTCCGGCTGGATCGGCTTCTTTATGCATGGAAGAATGAAGATCTGCATATTGTCGACGGGATTCTTCCAGCTCTTCCCGAGTGGCAAGCAGATCCTTATTTTGCCGTTCCAGTTCGATCCGAGAAGAGTTCAGTTCATGGATCAGTTGGTGGATTTCCTCCTGGGCTATCGCACTTTTTTCGGATCTGGCAGCAAGAGAAGTCCGTGGGCGTTCTCGCAGATCGGAAATCTTGTTGTGAACAGGGTCTTTTTCCATGCGGGCCTCCTTTGAAGGATGAGGTCAATTCGCCGGTTCAGTGTCGGATGCATCGCAAAATTGTTGTTGTTAACACATAGTAATAGCAATCAATGATAACAGCTCGTATTATATTTTTAACCATCAATACATTATTTTGTCTTATTGCGCATGAAAACCCAAAGTGAAACTTCCCGGTGCCCATTATGCGCCCAGCCCGAGTCGGTATTCTTTTTTGCAGATAAAAAACGAGCCTACCGGCGATGCCGCCGCTGTCAGCTGGTTTTCGTTCCGAACCATTATTGGCTCAATGCTGAAAAAGAAAAGGCTATTTATGATCTGCATGAGAATGACTGGGAAAATCAAGGTTATCGACAGTTTCTTGGCCGATTGACCATCCCCTTGCTGCAGAGGCTGGAACCGCAACAAAACGGTCTTGACTTTGGCTGTGGCCCGGGGCCCGCGCTGGCAAAATTGATGGCGGAGCATGGGCATCAGATGGATCTGTACGATCCATTTTATGCTGATAATCCGAGCGTGTTTAACAAAAAATATGACTTTGTCACCGCCACCGAGGTCGTCGAACACCTGGGCGATCCCAACCGACAGTGGACGACCTTGTTTTCTCTCCTGAAACCAGACGGATGGCTGGGTATAATGACCAAGATGGTCACCGACAAGAGGGCTTTTTCCCGTTGGCATTATATCCGTGATCCGACCCATATCTGTTTTTACAGTCGACCGACTTTCTTGTATTTGGCGTCTCGTTTTGCGGCAGACCTCTTTTTTGCAGAGGATGATGTGATATTATTGCAGAAAAAATGATGGTTTATTTTTCATCTGTCGCTTCCTCGGCAAAATCATCCGCCTGCTTTACGGGTACCGAATCAAAGAATCGGGGATAAACCCGGCGATAGGCAGAGAAGATCTTCTCAAAAGGCAGATCGGCGAAATGGCCATGGTCTCTCACATATTCCATGTGCTTTTGCCCGAGGGAATTGCATTCGTGAAAAATGGAATCCTCCGTGCCGTCGAACTCAAGCGGCAGCACGCTCAGGCGGGTACACAATGACAGATTGAAGGCGGGGGTGGCTTTTACCCATTTATTAAACAGATACATCTCGGTATAGCCGTGGTAAACAAAGAGATTGGTGCCCATCGCCTCGCGTAGTCTGGCGGTGGACAAATGATTGGTCACGTCGGCAAAACCCAGGCGACTGGGGATTTTCTGCTGCCGCGCGAGAGCAGCCAGAACGACCGCTTTAGCGACACAAAAGCCGCTGCCATTTTGTAAAACCGTGCTGGCTCTCATGGCGGTGCGGGAATATTGCAGGTCGTAGGGGTTATAGAGTATCCGGTCCCGGACAGCATAGTAGAGCGCAGTTGCTTTTTCCGCCTCGCCGGCGCAGTCTGCACACGTTGAGATCGCAAAGTCGGTCAGCTCCTTGGTGTCATAATCAAGAAAAAAGGTCGGTTGCAGGTAGATTTGCAGATCTTCAGCCATAATATCAGCGTCCGGTGAAATTGGGTTTTCTTTTTTCGGCAAAGGCCCGCATCGCCTCCATCAGGTCATCCGACGGGATGATATTGGTGCTTATCGAGGCGACGTATTGTAAACCGTCGTCTATCGACTTGCCGATACAGTAGTTGAAAACATCCTTTGATGCCTGGACGGCAAGAGGAGAGTTGTCGGCGATTTCATATGCCAGCTCTTCAGCTTTTGCCAGAAGAGTCGGCAGGTCGGGATACACATCGCTTACCAGTTGTATCTCTTTGGCCCGCTCGGCACCAATGCTGCGTGCGGTATAGGCAAGTTCGCGGCTGTGGCCCTGGCCGACGATAAGCGGCAGCCGCTGCAGCACGCCGACATCGGCGACGAAGCCCACGGCCGCTTCTTTAAGGCAAAACAGGGCATCTTTAGTGCAGATACGAATGTCGCAGGCAGTGGCCAGGTCCAGACCGGCACCGATACAATGGCCGTGGATTGCGGCGATGACCGGCTTGCGGCATTTCTCGATAGCGGAGATGCCGCCCTGGAGCTGTTTTATTTTCGGCAGCAGCTTCCATTTAGTGCCGCCACCCTGGTTTTTATCCATGAGCTCAGGTAGCTGTGGGACCATTTCGGTAAGGTCAATGCCCGCGCAAAAGCTGGAACCTTTGCCGGCCACTATGGCTACCCTAATTTCGGGGTCCCGGTCTATCTCGGCAAAGATTGCCACCGGTTCGCTCCAGGCAGCCGGACCCATGGCGTTTTTCTTTTCCGGTCGGTTCAAATGCACCCAGGCTATGGGCGGTTTTTTTTCTACCAGGTAAAAAACATTGGCGGTCATTGGCGTTCCTGTTGTTGAGAGCGAGTTTGGCTTGCACAATTTCCTGCCAGGGTTACAATATTGTCAGCAAACCGTGCGCACAAACTTTTCATTCCGATACGTGAAGATAGGTCTCTATGAAAAACTTTCCCTGTACCATAGATCTTCGTCAAGTGATAGAGGCAAATCTTGCCGACTTTGTCCGGATTACCCTTGATCCCGGCAAACTCAAACGAGCAGCCGTAGCACTCACTGTCGTCGATTATCGGGGCGAAGGGGGTCTGTATAGCCTGGGCGAAGCGGCGGATTCCAGTGCGGCGATTCTTCTTACCAAGCGGGCCGGAGGCTTGAAAAATCATGCCGGACAGTGGGCTTTGCCCGGCGGTCGCATCGATTTGGGGGAAATCCCGGAGCAGACCGCTTTTCGTGAACTCGAGGAAGAAGTCGGCCTGCTGCTTCCGGCGAGCCGGCTGCTTGGATTTCTCGACGATTTCATTACCAGATCGGGTTTTCATATCACCCCGCTTGTCATCTGGGGCGGGGTGGTCGATAAGCTGCTGAAAAACGAACAGGAGGTTGCCTCCATCCATCGCATCCCCTGCGGTGAACTCTTCCGCGACGATGCGCCGATTTTGCAGGAGGGAAATTTTGGCGATCATCCGGTACTTTTTATGCCGATAGGCCATACCTGCATCGCCACCCCGACGGCAGCGATGCTCTACCAGTTTCGCGAAGTGGCTCTTGTCGGACGAGCAACAAGGGTTGCCCATTATGAGCAGCCCCTGTTCGCCTGGAGTTAAATAACGTTCCAGGTTTTTTAAATATATTATGTAATTACATGTTTCTTCGATATTGACCGCCGACCGCATAGAGGGCATTGGTGATCTGGCCAAGACTGCAGCATTTAACGGTATTGAGGAGCTCCGCAAAGATATTGCCGCCGCCAAGTGCCACCTCTTTCAACCGTTCGAGGGCGGCAGGGCTCTCGTCTTGATGTCTGGTCTGAAAATCGGCCAGTCTGGCGATCTGTTTATCTTTTTCCTCGTCGGTCGCCCGAGCCAGTTCCAGGCATGCCGCCTGGGCATCGATATCCAGATCCGGGTTGCGGAAGGTGTTGACGCCGATAATGGGATACTCGCCGGAATGTTTCAACCGCTCGTAGTACATCGACTCTTCCTGGATTTTGCTTCGCTGGAAACCGGTCTCCATGGCGCCGAGGACCCCACCCCGGTCGGTGATGCTGTCAAAAAGGGTGAGCACCGCCTCCTCCACCAGATCCGTCAATTCTTCAACGATAAAACTGCCCTGGTTGGGGTTTTCGTTTTTGGCCAATCCCCATTCCCGGTTGATAATGAGCTGGATCGCCAGGGCGCGGCGCACGGACTCGGAGCTGGGCGTAGTGATCGCTTCGTCGTAGGCATTGGTGTGCAGACTGTTGCAGTTGTCATAGATAGCACAGAGCGCCTGCAGGGTGGTCCGGATATCGTTGAACTGGATCTCCTGACAGTGCAGGGATCTGCCGGAAGTCTGGATATGGTATTTTAAACGCTGTGAAGACCCGGACGCACCGTATTTCTCTTTCATTGCTACGGCCCAAATGCGTCTGGCGACCCGGCCGATCACGGTATATTCGGGGTCCATTCCGTTGGAGAAGAAAAACGATAAATTCGGGGCGATCTGGTCGATATCCATTCCTCTGGCCAGATAATATTCCACATAGGTGAAGCCGTTGGACAGGGTGAGGGCCAGCTGGGTGATCGGGTTTGCTCCGGCTTCGGCGATATGATAGCCGGAGACGGAAACCGAATAAAAATTCTGTACCTTGTTGGCAATGAAATATTCCTGGATATCACCCATCATCTTGAGGGCAAATTCAATCGAGAAGATGCAGGTATTCTGGCCTTGGTCCTCTTTGAGGATGTCGGCCTGAACAGTTCCGCGAACATTACTCAGCACCATCGTCTTGATTGCCTGGTATTCCGTCTGGTCGGGCTGTCGGTTCTTTTCGGCGACAAAACTGTCCACCTGCTGGTCGATAGCGGTATTCATAAACATCGCCAGGATGATCGGCGCCGGACCGTTGATGGTCATCGACACCGAGGTGGTCGGTGAGCAGAGTTCAAACCCGTCGTACAGCTGCTTAACGTCATCGAGCGTACAGATGCTCACCCCGGATGTGCCGATTTTGCCGTAAATATCCGGTCGGGTAGCTGGATCCCAGCCATACAGGGTGACCGAATCAAAGGCGGTCGACAAACGCTTGGCCTCATAGTTGGCGGAAAGCAGTTTGAACCGTCGGTTGGTCTGGGCTGGGCCGCCTTCGCCGGCAAACATCCGGGTCGGATCTTCCCCGGTACGTTTTAAGGGGAAGACGCCGCCGGTATAGGGAAAATAGCCGGGGAGATTTTCTCTGCGCAGCCAGAGATAAATATCGGCCGGATCGGTAAATCCGGGCAGCGAAATCTTGGGTATTCTCGAATGCGACAGAGACTCTGAATACAGGGGCACCCTGATTTCGCGACCGCGTACGGTATAAAGCAAATCATCACCGCTATAGGCTTTCCTGGTTTTTTGCCAGTTACTCAGGTTTTCTTGAGTTTCCCGGTCAATTGACTGTGCTGTCAGCTCGGCTTCAGACTTGAGAACCACCAGGGCATTCTCGATATCTTCGCCGCCCTCTTTTTTTACCAGAAGTTCAATTGTTTGTGCGACATGGTAGTTTTGTCGCACCGCCTTGGCCTGGGCTGCTGATCGTTTATGGTAGCCTCGGATGGTAGCCGAGATTTCTGAAAGGTAGCGGAGTCGATCCGAAGGAATGACGATGGATTTTGATGAAGATGTCTTTTGCTGGGGTTTAGGCAGTCCCGGCTGCAGTTTGAGATCGGTGTTTTCAGCGAGCAGTTCAATTATGCCATGATAGAGGGCGGTGATGCCGTCATCGTTAAATTTTGAGGCAATGGTACCAAAAACCGGAAAATCCTCCGCAGCGGTTGACCACTGTTTGCGGTTGCGCTGCACCTGTTTTCTGATATCGCGAATGGCATCATCACTGCCCTTCTTCTCGAATTTGTTAACCACGATCAGATCCGCATAGTCGAGCATATCGATTTTTTCCAGTTGCGAAGGGGCGCCATAATCGCTGGTCATGACATAGATGGAGATGTCGGCGATATCGGTAATTTTAGAGTCCCCCTGACCGATGCCGGCGGTCTCGGCGATGATTAGGTCAAAACCGGCGGCTTTAACGATCTGGATGGCCTCCGGCAGCGCCTCGGATATCTCACTGGCCGAATTCTGGGTGGCCAGGCTGCGCATATACACCCTGTCGGAGGCGCTGATCGAGTTCATGCGGATGCGGTCGCCGAGAAGGGCCCCGCCGGTCTTGCGCCGTGACGGATCACAGCTGATGATGGCAATTTTAATATCTTTGATGTCATGCAGGAATCTGACAATTATTTCATCGGTCAAAGAGGATTTGCCCGCTCCACCCGTGCCGGTAATACCAATAACCGGCGGATTGTTCTTTTCGGCAAGGGGCGCAATCATGGCAGTCAATTCCTGCAGCTTGCCGTTGCCACCTGCCTTGGCCTGCTGCATGGCCGAAATAAATCCGGCGATCGTGTTGGGGCTGGTGCATTTGAGTTTTTCCGGAGCCAGATCGTGGAAGGGCAGGGTAGAGAAATCCAGGAGCCCTATCATATGATTGATCATCCCCTGCAGGCCCATCGTCGTGCCATCTTCCGGAGAATAAATCTTGGTCACTCCATAGGCCTCGAGTTCTTTGATTTCGTCGGCGACAATGACCCCACCGCCGCCGCCGAATACCTTGATATGAGCAGGCATTTTTTTCTTTCAGCAGGTCAATCATATATTTAAAGGCTTCCATGTGTCCACCCTGATAGCTGGACATGGCAATGCCCTGGGCATCTTCATCGATGGCGGTGTCGACCAGCTCCTGGACCGATCGGTTGTGGGCCAGGTGGATAACCTCTACGCCGGAATCCTGCAGGATCCGCCGCATGATATTAGTTGAGGCATCATGGCCATCAAATAAAGATGTGGCAGTGATTACTCGGACAACATTTTCAGGTCGGTACATTTCGACATCCGCGTACATGGGTGCTCCTTCGTTGGTAATGTGTTCACCGGAATGCGCTAAGTCCGCGCATAAACCGGATCAGTAACCATTTATTTTTTTTCCAGAAAGCTCATAATGAATTGAGTCTGTTGTTCAATGTATTGTTCGATGGTGAAATGCTTGGCAAAATACCAGCGCCGGAAAGCCCAGATATGGCCTATGACCGAAATATTATGACCGATAAGCGTGATAGTGGCGTCGTCCAGCTGCGGCAGTTTGCCCAGTTCCCGGAGTTCGCACATCGCCTCTACAAAAAGATTGGTTATGCGCAGCTCGGCCTCCAATACTTTTTCCTGCCATTTCAACGGCAGGAAATGAGTGACCTGGTACATCAGCAGCACATGGTCGCTCATCCGGTTGCAGACCAGGAAAAATTCACGAATAACCTCGGCGAGCGCGGCCTTGCCGACGGTGGGGCGGGCCAGCGCTTCTTTGACGCCGTGTTCCACCTCGGTATGAATGGCGATGCAGACCAGGTACAGCACGTCGTCCTTGGTAGATACATATTCATACAGCGATCCGATCGAAAGTCCGGTTGCCTTGGCCAACGCCCGGGTTGTGGTTTTGTGATAGCCGTATTTGATAAAAAGCTTAACCGCGGCATCGACAATCTGCCGCCGACGTTCAATAACCAGTTCCTGATTTTTAATATGGGTTACAACTTCCTGTGCACCTGGATCCCTGTCTACCATTCATTTTCTCCCGGCTGTGTCTATTGGTCCCTTCCTGAAATTAGCGCCAAGCGTATACTGCCAAAAAAGTATACAAAAAATCGGGAGAACAAAAGGAAAATATTACAACAATCAAAGCAGTTCAGTTATCCTGCACAATAGTAGGATTTTTTCCTTGTGAGTATAGCTTATTGCCGTGCGCTGCATGGAAACAAGCGGAAAAGACTGAGAGTTATCTCAGCAACGCCGCGCCAATAACCAGGCGTTGAATTTCGCTGGTTCCTTCATATATTTCAGTGATCTTGGCATCGCGCATCATCCGCTCGACCGGAAAATCCCTGGTGTAGCCATAGCCGCCGAGGATCTGGACCGCCTGGGTTGTTACCTTCATCGCTGTTTCACTGGCCATCAGCTTGGCCATAGCGGAAGCCTGCGAATAGGAAAGTCCGTTGCTGGCCTTATAGGCGGCGTTATAGATCAAAAACCTGGCCGCCTCGGTCTGGGTCGCCATATCGGCGAGTTGAAAATGCACTCCCTGGAATCTGCCGATCGGGCTGTCGAACTGCTTGCGCTCCTTAGCATAGTCGATTGCTATATCAAGTGCCCCCTGGGCTATACCCAAGGCCTGGGAGGCGATGCCGATTCGACCGCCGTCAAGGGTCTTCATGGCAATTTTAAAACCCCGGCCTTCTTCACCGAGAAGATTTGCCTCCGGTATGGCGCAATTGTCAAAAATCAGCTCCAGGGTGGGGGAGCTGCGGATGCCTAGTTTTTGTTCTTTTTTGCCAAAAGAAAAACCCGGAGTCCCTTTTTCAACGATGAAGGCACTGATACCGTGATGTTTTTGGGCGTCTTTATCGGTCCTGGCAAAAACCACGTAGGTTTCCGCTTCCCCGCCATTGGTTATAAAAATCTTGGTGCCGTTGAGGATCCACTGATCCCCTTTTCGCAATGCCGTAGTCTTGGTCCCGCCGGCGTCGGACCCCGCTGCCGGTTCGGTGAGGCCGAAGGCGCCCATCTTTTCACCTTTTGCCAACGGAACAAGATATTGCTGTTTTTGTTCTTCGCTGCCGAAAAGGTAAATGGGGTTGGCACCGAGGGAAAGATGGGCGGAAAGAGTGACCCCGGTCGAGGCGCATACCCGTGACAATTCTTCCACGGCGATGGAATAACTAATGTAATCTGCTCCCGCACCACCATATTCCTCAGGAAAAACAATACCGGTCAGGCCCAGTTCACCCAGCCTGCCAAACATCAAGTCGCGGTCAAACCGTTCTTCTTCATCACGAATTTTTGCGCTCGGGGCCACTTCGGCAACGGCAAATTCTCGCACCATATCACGAATAAGGTTCTGTTCTTCTGTTAGTTCGAAAATCATGGGATGTACTCCGGAGAAACTGATTGGATGGTCAATGGTGTAGCATCCAGGGCATACTCTCCCTGGATGCTCGTATTCACATTTATTTTTTAGATTTAGAGCTCAACTCAGGAAAATCACTATAGAAATATTCATGTTTTTCAGCTTGACCACCTTTCTTCTGACGATCAATTTCCTGCTCGCGTAATTCCACTCGGCGTATCTTGCCGCTCAAGGTTTTCGGTACCTGGGGCACAAATTCGATAATTCTCGGGATTTTGAATTTGGCCAGGATTCGTATGGTATGCTGGAACAGATCCAGCGCAAGTTCTCTTGAGGGCTCTTGATTTTGTTTGAGAATGACGAAGGCTTTTACCAGCTGATGCCGTTTTTCATCCGGTACACCGACGATGGCCGATTCAGCGACAGCCGGATGCTCTAAGACGGCACTTTCCACCTCAAATGGTCCGATACGAAAATCGGAAGATTTGATAACATCGTCGCTTCTGCCGACAAACCACCAGTAGCCGTCCGCATCGATGGAGGCCCGATCGCCGGTATAGTAATAGTTGTTTATAAACACGCTGGCCATTTTTTCCGGCGAGCCGATGTATTCGGTGAATAGACCGATGGACCGCCATTTATCCAGTTTAACGACTATATGGCCGGGTTCGTCGGCTACCTTGATTTCTTTGCCCTCGTCATCAACCAGGGCTACATCGTACATAAAAGAAGGATGGCCGAAGGAACCACTTTTCATTTTTCCTTTCATCCAGGGGGCATTGCCGATCATCGCCGTTGATTCGGTCTGGCCATAAAAATCACGGATCTCCGTGCCGGTGAGTGCTTTCCACCGGGTAATAACTTCAGGATTCAACGGTTCTCCTGCACCAATTGACTGGCGTAGATTGGAAAAATCAAACTTGGAGGTATCGAGGTTGATAAACATCCGCCAGGCGGTTGGCGGGGCGCAGAAGGTGGAGATTTTATGAGTGGTGATCATTTGCAGATATTTATCGCCATCCAGCACGGTAAAGTTAAAACCGGTTGCGGTGGCACCCACGTTCAATGGGCCAAAAAAACTTGACCAGGCCCATTTCGCCCAGCCGGGAGCACCGAGATTATGATGTATATCAGTGGTCTGGATGCCGGCCATAACTGAGGTAGAGAGATGTCCTAAAGGATAGGAAACGGCAGTGTGACCAACCCGTTTGGGCAACCCGGTTGTCCCGGATGTGAAAAAGCAGAACAACAGATCACTCGATTTGGTTTTGGCTGGTTCGGCGGTTTCAGATTCTTTGCTAAGCTCGGTATAACTGGTCCAACCGGCTTTTGTGCCACGCACCAGTTTGATTTTCGGGGTCATGCCGGTAGTTTTCAAGGCGGCGTCAATGACATCGGTATAGATTTCATCAGCAACGATGGCATCAGGCGGATACGTCTTGAAGCGAAAATCAAGCTCTCTTTCGGTCATCGTGGTGGCCGTCGGTACATTAATAAGTCCGCCTTTCACACACGCATAGCTGGTAAACCAGGTTTCCGGAACGATCGGCATCATCATATACAGGTTATCGCCTTTGGCGATGCCTGTTTTTCTCAATCCATTTAAACATTGATTACCTTGGGCCGCGAATTCACGATAGGTATAGCTTTTGCTCTCAGTAGTGATGATATCGGCCCAGATGAAGGCTTTTTTGTCACCACGTTCTTTGACGTGCAAGCCTTCAAAAACTTCCTCCGCCCAGTTGAAATACTCAGGGAGTTTCATGAAGTTGAGCTTTTCAAAAAAAGCTTTGGCAACCTCCTTTTTCTGGTCATCATCAGCCATCATATTGAGGTCCATTACTTCTCTGTACAGATCTGCCATGCCCATAGGTGACTCCTTACAGTTCAGGTTTCTAAATCATCAAGGGTGCTGAGTATCTCTCCCTCGGCTGCCGGGTGCACAACTGAGCGCTCGGTCGGTTTTGTCGTCGAACTAAATAATAATTGTTGATGTTTGTCAAAGGATTTTTTTATATTTTCCATTCTCCGGCTAAAAAAGATTGACAAAGTACTATCGGTAGATAAACATAAAAACGATTGAGCGCTTGGTCGGTTTTTTTGCGATGAAAATGGCCCGGAATATGAACTCGAGATAAACGATTGAGTAAATGAGGCGGATTATGAAAAAGGCGGTAATCGTCAGTGCGGTGCGGACACCTTTCGGCAGTTTTGGCGGATCTCTTAGTAAGACCGGGGCCACGGATCTCGGCGCTCTGGTGATCAAAGAAGCGGTCGTTCGGGCAGGTATAGATAAAGGACTGGTAAATGAATGTATCATGGGTATGGTTCTGCCCTGCGGTTATGGTCAGAATCCAGCCAAACAGGCGGCGATTAAAGCCGAGTTGCCCCAGGAGGTTGAAGCGATTACGGTCAATAAAGTATGCGGTTCGGCCTTAAAAGCGGTTATGCTCGCCGCGCAGGCGATTCAATGCGGCGATGCCGAAGTGATTGTCGCCGGCGGCATGGAGAGCATGAGTTCTGCGCCCTACTATTTAGAAAAAGCTCGCTGGGGCCACCGTATGGGACCTGGCAAGATCGAGGATCATATGGTCCACGACGGGCTCTGGGATGTTGTCAATGATTTCCATATGGGCATGTCCAACGAACTCATCTGCGCCAAATGGCAGGTCAGCAGGGACGAGCAGGACCATTTCGCCGAACAGTCGTATCGGCGGGCACTGAAAGCGGTCCGTGGCGGTATATTCAAAGATGAGATTATCCCTGTGCCGCTACCTCAAAAAAAGGGGGAGACAAAGTATTTTACCGATGATGAATGTCCTCAGGAAACGAGTTTTGCAAGTCTTGCTAAAATGCGCCCGGCATTTCAAAAAGATGGGGTCGGGACTGCCGGCAATGCCTCTATAATCAGTGATGGCGCCGCCGCAGTCGTGGTAATGAGCAAAGACAAGGCTAAGGAGCTGGGATGCACTATTCTTGCCGAGATCGGTGCCCAGGCCTCCGCCGGAATCGACCTGAAATATGTGCTCATGGCGCCGATTCTGGCGATTCCGAAGGTCCTTAAAAAAGAGGGAGTATCTCTTGCTGACGTTGATCTCTTTGAGATTAACGAGGCGTTCAGCGGCACCTCGGTGGCCATTAATAAGGTGCTGGAGCTTGATTCGGCCATTGTCAATGTCAATGGCGGTGCTGTTGCTCTGGGTCACCCGATCGGTGCCAGTGGGGGACGACTGCTGGTTTCTCTGGTATATGAGATGGGGCGCAGAAATGCTAAAAGAGGTCTGGTGTCGCTCTGTCTGGGAGGCGGGGAAGCAGTGGCAATGGTGGTCAACAGGTAATGTTACGGGGGAATAAATGGAAATAAAAAAATTTGGGGTTGTTGGTGCCGGGCAGATGGGCAATGGCATTGTCCAGGTGGCAGCGGCCAGTGGCTTATCTGTTGTGATGAGTGATATTAAAGAAGAATTTACCGCCAGGGGACTGGCCACGATTGAAAAAAATCTTGCCCGGAGTGTTGAGAAGCAGAAGATATCCGGCGCCGAGCGCGATGGCATTCTTGCCAGGATCACCACCACCACCGATCTGGCAGATATGGCTGGAGTTGACTTTGTGGTTGAGGCGGCGACTGAAAAAGAAGATCTGAAGTTTAGGATATTCCAGGATCTTGATACGTTTTGTCCGGCCCATGTCATACTGGCCAGCAATACTTCGTCGATTCCTATCGGCCGGATAGGTGCGCAAACCAAACGCCCGGACAAAGTGATCGGCATGCATTTCATGAATCCGGTGCCGGTTATGCAGCTGGTTGAGGTCATCAAAGGACTGGCAACCAGCGAGGAAACCTTTGATATCACCTGGGCTCTTTGTCAGAAATTCGGCAAGACCGCCGCGGTCGCCAATGATTACCCCGGTTTTATTGCCAACAGAATCCTGTTGCCGATGATCAATGAGGCTGTTTTTTGCCTGTATCAGGGGGTCGGTCAGGCCGAAGATATTGATACGGTAATGAAACTTGGCATGAATCATCCTATGGGGCCACTGGCCCTTGCCGATCTGATTGGGCTGGATACCTGTCTGGCCATTATGGAAACCCTGTATGACGGTTTCAAAGATTCCAAGTATCGGCCCTGTCCCCTGCTGCGCAAATACGTTGAGGTGGGATGGCTGGGACGAAAGTCCGGCAGAGGATTCTATCAATATTAAGCCTAAAGTTTCGGGAGGGAACATGGTAAATGACAAGGTATCTGTTCCTGCAGATGAACTGAACGCCAGATTGGCAAAATTGCAGAAATCTCTGGTGGAGAAAGGTGTCGACGGGGCCCTTATAGTCCAGAAGACTGATCTGTTCTACTTTGCGGCCACCTCCCAGCAGGGCTGGTTGTATGTGCCCATGACCGGCAAAGCGCTTCTGATGATTTTTAAGGAATTTGACCGAGCGCGCCGGGAATCTCCGCTGGAAGATATCTTTTCGGTTAGTAGCGTCAAAGAGATTCCCGAAATTCTCGCTGGGTACGACTATCGATCCCCGGCTGTTCTGGGCCTGGAACTCGATGTCCTGCCAACCAATCTTTACCTGCAGTATGGTGCTCTCTTTAAAGGCGCCCGGATCGAGGATATTTCCTTGGAAATCAGGCTGATCAGGGCGGTGAAATCTGCCTTTGAGATTGACAAGATCAAGGCTGCAATACACTTTTCGGATATGGTCGCCGCCCATGTCCCGCAGCTGCTGGTTGCCGGCAAGACTGAGATCAGGCTCGCGGGAGAACTGGAAGGCTTCGCCAGAAGCCTCGGTCACCAGGGAATTGTTCGAATGCGGCTGTGGGGCAGTGAGCTTTTCTATGGGCACCTAATGGCCGGTGATGGCGCCGCGGTGCCCAGTTATCTTGCCTCGCCAACCGGTGGGACCGGGGTAAGCTGTGTTATCGGCCAGGGTGCAGGGTTTAGAAAAATTGGGGTCAATGAACCGGTACTCGTTGATTATGTCTTTGCTCTTGATGGATATATCTCTGATCATGCCCGAATTTTCTCAATCGGCCCACTCCCCGCGGAACTTGAAGCAGCCCATGAGGCAATGCTTGCAGTTCAGAACGAGATAAAATCCCAGGCCCGGCCCGGAACCGTCACCGGCGAGCTGTACCAGCTGATGGTCTCGCTGGCTGAGAAAAAGGGCTATTCCGAAAATTTTATGGGTGTAGGGGACAAAAGAATTCGCTTTACCGGCCATGGAGTCGGCCTGGAATTGGACGAATTTCCTTTTATTGCCAAAGGCCAGCAGCTGGTCTTGCAAGAAGGAATGGTCATTGCGCTTGAACCAAAGACAATTTTCCCCGGTAGAGGGGTAGTCGGTATCGAAAATACCCATCTGGTGACGAAAAACGGCCTGGAGTCGCCAAGTACTTTTCCAGATGAAATAACTGTTCTGCCATAACGGCCATAGCATATCGATCACACAAGGAGGGAGTATGTCTCTAGAGGCTAACAATGCCGGCGAGCTGGGCTCGCGGGAAACTGCTCGTTTTATCGTCGATCTTTTCCACCGGCTGATTATCCATCATGGTCTCTGGTTTGCCGAAGCGAAACACCAGATGGGTATGGAGAAAGCCCTTGCAGCTTTGACCAGCAGTTCGAAAAAAAGTATGGCGATTCAGATGAAACATCTGGCCGATCTTCTGGGTTTTACTATGGAAGACGGTATCCCCTCGTTCCTGCTCGATATGGATGATGATACCCGCAATAAACTGAAAGACCGACTGGCCAAAAACTGGCTGGTCAATGACGGCGTGTGGTTTCAGTCTATTGAGTTTACTGAAGGAATGAACGATGCCAAACGCTGCAACGACTCCTGCTGGGCGCAGTTTTCTCCCGTTGAAGCCCAAATGATCAGTGATTTTCTCGGACTGCCGGAAAATCCTGGACTTGCAGGGCTGAAAAAGGCGTTGGGCTTCAGGATTTATGAAAGCATCAACAGCCAGTCAATTGTCGAAGAAACGCCGACCAGCTTTGTATTTCAGATGAACCGCTGCCGGGTTCAGGATGCACGAAAGCGCAAAGGGCTGGCTGATTATCCATGCAAATCGGGGGGACTCGTTGAATATGCCTATTTTGCCAGGGCGATTGACCAAAGAATCCGCACCGAATGTCTTGGCTGTCCGCCGGACCGGCATCCCGACGAGTGGTACTGTGCCTGGAAATTTATTTTGGAAGAAAAAAACACCTAAAAATCTCAAATCTACGATGACTAAGTAAAAACTTCATATTTGAGGCGTGTGAATTTTAGTATTATGTCAGCGTACCAGTGTACGTCGTAATCATAAGTGAAATGCGCAACAACGAAAAAGGTGAAGAGTTTTTACCACGCCATCAATGGAGAATCGTGATGGACTATACTAATATACAGCTCGAAAAAGACCATAACATTGCTACCGTCACAATCAACCGGCCCAAAGCCCTCAATGCCTTAAATAAAGAGACCCTGGAAGAGTTGCTTGTGTGCTTTACCGAGCTGGGCCGAGACAAGGCGATAAAAGTCGTGATCATTACCGGCGCCGGTGAAAAAGCCTTTGTTGCCGGCGCGGACATCGCTTTTATGCAAAACCTGACTCCGGATGAAGGAAAAGCTTTCGGCAGGCTGGGCCATAGTCTAGCCAGAACCATTGAAAATTTGCCTCAACCGGTTATTGCGGCAATCAACGGCTTTGCTCTCGGCGGCGGCTGCGAGTTGGCGCTCTGCTGTGATATCCGTCTGGCAGGTGATAATGCCAAGTTCGGCCAACCCGAGGTGAACCTTGGTATTATTCCCGGTTTTGGCGGGACGCAAAGATTGCCGAGATTGATAGGTAAGGGCCTTGCCTGCGAACTCATCTATTCCGGTAAGATCATCGATGCCGCGGAAGCCGGCCGAATCGGTCTGGTGAACCGGGTCGTTGCCCAGGGAAAACTGATGGAGGAATGTCGGGAGCTGGCAGCAATGATCGGTTCCCGCGGCCCCGGCGCGGTGCGACTGTGCAAGGAAGTAATCAACAACGGCATGGAGATGGATTTGACCAGGGCCTGCTCATATGAAGCGGATCTCTTCGCTCTCTGTTTTGCCGGGAGTGAACAGAAAGAGGGCATGGCGGCTTTCCTGGAAAAACGTCCAGCCAAATTTCAGGATTAAATGTACTCTACGAAGCCTACCAAGGATCACTTATGAATCTCGATCTCACCGAAGAACAGAAACTCATTCAGGATACCGCCCGGGATTTTGCTAAAACGGAACTTGACCCGTTAGCTGCTGCCCTCGATCAGGGTGATGATGCCGGTTTTTATGATAATCTGAAAAAACTTGCCGAACTCGGCTTTATGGGGCTGAATATCCAGGACCGATATGGTGGAACAGAAGCCGGAGTCGTCGCTTTCAGCGTTGCCATGACCGAGATAGCCCGAGTCTGCGCGGCAACGGCAGTGACTGTGTCGGTTAACAATATGGTCAATGAAGTTATCCAGGCGCTGGGCAGTGAAGAACAGAAGCAACGCTATATCGCGAAAATCTGCAGCGGCGAATATCTGGCAGGGGCCTTCGGCCTGACTGAGCCGGGAGCAGGTTCCGACCCGGCGGCGATGACCACCACGGCGGTAAAAGATGGCAATGAGTGGGTATTGAACGGATCGAAGATTTTTATTACCAGCGGTTCCTTTGCCGGCGTTTTTGTTGTCTGGGCGATAACCGATCCGGCAGCTAAAAAGGGCAAAGGAATCAGCCTTTTTCTCGTCGAGGCAGGCACCAGGGGGCTGATAATTGGCAAGAAAGAGCAGAAAATGGGCCAGCATGGCAGCCCGACCAACGAGCTGCTTTTCCAGGACTGCCGCATTCCAGGCGATGCCCTGATGGGTAAGTTAAACGATGGTTTCAGGGCTGCCGTCACTGAGCTTGCCGGAGGCCGGATCGGTATCGGTTCGCTGGCGCTCGGCATCGGTCTTGCGGCAATGGATAAGGCGACGCAGTATTCTCTGGAAAGATCGCAATTTGGGCAAAAAATCAGTCAGTTCCAGGCAACCCAGTGGAAAATTGCCGATATGTACACGGCCCTTGAGGCATCCCGTCTGCTGCTGATGAACGCCGCCTATAAAAAAGAGCAGGGCCGCTCCTTTGCCAAAGAAGCCTCGATGGCCAAACTGTTTGCCTCAGAAGCGGCTAACAAGGCCTGTTACGAGGCGATGCAAATTTTTGGCGGCTACGGTTACACCAAAGATTTTCCCATTGAGCGGTATACCCGTGATGCTCGGATTACCACAATCTATGAAGGGACCAGTGAGATTCAGCGGCTTATTATTGCTAAATCAATCTTACATGAATTCAGCTGATCGCGATGTGATCAAAGAGGGATAAAATGGAAGATATATACAGTAAACGTAGAAGTATCAGGCGCTTTCAGGATAAGGTTATCACCTCGGAGGTATTGACCGATGTTTTTGCGGCGGCTCGGATGGCCCCCTCATGGGCGAACCATCAATGCTGGGAACTTGTTGTGGTACAGGACGCTGCAGATAAGAAAATCCTGGCTTCTCTGTTATCCAGGAAAAATCCGGCAACAAAATGCATGGAGACGGCTCCTGCCGTGATTGCGGTATGCGGTAATCCCCAAAAATCCGGATTTTATAACGGGCAGCAGGTGACAAGGTACCAGCATTGGTTTTTATACGATCTGGGACTTATCACCGAAAATATCTGTTTAAAAGCTTGTGAACTGGGCCTGGGTTCGGTCATTGTCGGTTCCTTTGATCATAAGGCCGCGGAACAACTGCTCCGGGTGCCCGCGGATATTGAGCTTGTTGCGCTTATCCCGATAGGTTATCCCGATCACGACCCTTCGGCGCCGACGCGCCGGGCGGTAAATGAATTTGTGCATTACGATCATTTTCCGCAGCCGTGATGGTGTCGTAAAAACTCTTCATCACAGCTTCCGTAGGGGCACACCTGTGGGTATGCCTCTACGAAGATTTCTATAAGCCCGATCAATTGATCCATCTACTTTTTGACTTTTTTCGCTCCCACCATTAAGATACCCATTGCGTTTCATTGTCTTCCGTTAATTCTTGTCAGGATGGGTGATTATGGTCCACGTTGGACTCGAGGTACTGCTGCAGGATGCATCAAAATCCTTTGTTGGACAGAGGATTGGTTATTTATCCAACCAGGCATCCACTAACCGGGAATTCACCCATGGGCGAGTTCTGCTGCAACAGGAATATGGCGATCGCTTGACCACTCTTTTTTCCCCCCAGCACGGCTTTTTTTCTGAAAAGCAGGACAATATGATCGAATCCGATCATGCGGTGGATGCGGTTACCGGTCTGCCCATCTACAGCCTGTATGGTGAGCATCGTCGACCGACGCCTGCGATGTTTGCCGAGCTTGATGTGCTGCTGATCGATCTGGTTGATGTCGGGACCAGGGTCTACACTTTTTTGTATACCATGGCCTATTGTCTGGAGATGGCGGCGCAACTCGGCAAAAGAGTTGTTGTCCTCGACCGTCCAAACCCGGTCGGGGGTGAGAAAATTGAAGGCAACCTGCTGCAGACCGAGTGCCGTTCCTTCGTGGGTCTGTATCCTCTGCCGATGCGCCATGGGCTGTCCTTTGGTGAACTGGCACTTTTTATCAACCACGAATTTGCCATCGGTGCCGAGCTGGAAGTTATCAAAATACAGGGGTGGAAGCGATCCATGCTGTTTCGCGATACCGGCTTTCCCTGGGTCTGTCCATCCCCCAATATGCCGACCCCCGAGACCGCCCTGGTCTATCCCGGTCAGGTCATCTGGGAGGGGACCAATGTCTCCGAGGGGAGGGGAACCACCCTGCCTTTTGAATTTGTCGGTGCGCCGTATTGGCAACACGCGGCTATGCTGCAGCAGCTGACAAAGACTGAATTACCCGGCTGTTATCTCCGGTCGATAGTCTTTGAGCCAACGTCTGGTAAATGGGCGGGGCAGTCGTGCACCGGTTTTCAGGTGCATGTAACCGATCCCCAGAGTTTTATGCCGTACCGGACCAGTCTTGCCCTGCTGCAGGCAAATATGCTTCTTTACCCTACGCATTTTCAGTATAAAAAACCGCCCTATGAGTACGAATTCGAACGGCTGCCGATGGATTTGATCTTAGGTGATCAACAGGTACGTCGCGACCTTGAAGAAGGTCGGCCGATAATGGACATTGAAGAGGGCTGGCAGGAAGATCTGGATTGTTTTGCGCAAAAGAGAGGAAAATACATTCTCTATTAACGGCTCAATAAATATTTGTTCAAGACTATGACTGAAAACATAAAAAAATTATCCGTAGCCGAGCTGGCTGAGATGGTCAACGGCCAGGTACTGGGCGATGAGACTGTCCTTATTGAGGGCTTTGCTCCTTTAGATACTGCGGGTGCCAAAGAAATTACCTTTCTGGCCAAGGCAAAAATGGCCGGCGTACTGAGGACCACCAGAGCCGGCGCAGTGATCGTTCCACTCGGAGTTGCGCAGGTAGACGATCTCCCTGTTATCCAGGTCAAAAATCCTTATCTGGCAGTCGCCATTATCCATAGTTTTTTTATAGCTGTTCCCTTCACAGCGAGAGGGATTCATTCGCGGGCATGCATTGGTGAAAATTGCCTGCTCGGTAAAGAAATCTCTATTGCCCCCTTAGCGGTTCTCGGTGACAGGGTCAAAATCGGTGAACGGGTCAGTGTCGAGGCTGGAGTTGTTATCGGCGACGATGTCGAGCTTGGCGACGACACCACGATCAAGGCCAATGCAACCATTTATAATGGCTGTAAAATCGGCAAGCGGGTGACCATCCATTCCGGGACGGTGATCGGCAGTGACGGCTTTGGCTACTCGGCCAATGAACGGGGTGAGCATATCAAACGACCCCAGGTGGGGATTGTCCGCATTGACGACGATGTTGAAATAGGTGCCAATTCGTGTGTTGATCGCGCCGCCTACGGGGTTACCTGGATAAAGTCCGGGGTGAAAATCGATAATCTTGTGCAGGTAGCCCACAATGTCATTGTCGGGGAGAACAGTCTGCTGGTGGCGCAGGTCGGGCTCTCCGGTTCGACCATTTTAGGCAGGAACGTGGTGATGGGCGGGCAGGCAGCCAGTTCGGGGCATCTTACCTTAGGCGATCAGGTTATGGTCGCAGCCCGAGGCGCAGTGCATAAAGATGAGCCTGCAGGAGCTGTTGTCGGTGGGACTCCGGCGATTCCTGTGCGCCAGTGGGCCAAGGCGTGTGCCGTTTTTGCCAGGCTTCCGGAGTTGCAGAGTGCCGTGCGAAAAAACAGCAAGGCTCTTGCAGAGCTAACGCTAAGTGACCGGCAACAATTATAATTTTTCGAGCAAGGAGAGGTCTGAGATGAGTCCGCTAGTTATCCCTGAGCATATAGATATTGTCGAGATTTTGAAGGTTTTGCCGCACCGCTATCCGTTCGTGATGTTGGATCGAATCCTGTCCATGGAGATCGGCAAGCGGATTGTCGGCCTGAAAAATGTCACTATAAATGAACACTTTTTTCAGGGTCATTTCCCTGGGAGACCGGTAATGCCGGGGGTTCTGATCCTGGAAGGCATGGCCCAGGTTGGCGGAATAATGGCCTATTATGCGCATCCTGAAGCGATCGGCGAGAAGCTGCTGTTCTTTGCCGGGATCGACAAGGCCAGATTCAGGAAACCGGTTGTGCCGGGGGATCAGTTGCTCTTTACTCTTGAACTGGTCAAGCAGAAACGTTCGCTGATGATCATGACGGCCAAAGCTACCGTGGCTGATGGAGTGGTAGCGGAAGCTGAGCTTATGGCTTCTTTTTCATGATCGGACAAAAATGGGGAGCTGGTGGCCGGTTACAAATTCCTTGCAATTGTAGCTCAGAGCGGGTAATGAAGTCACCCTTCATAGGTCCGCGTGAGTCTCTTTTGATGAACTCTACGAAATATCTAGAAATTATTCTATCCCCTGTAAAATATAATGTCCATACATCCTACCGCCGTTGTCGATAAAAAAGCAGAACTCGATTCCTCTGTCTATGTCGGGCCATACGCCGTAATTGAAGCCTACGTTCGCATAGGTGCCGACACCAGAATTCTTCCCCATGCGGTTGTTTCCGGACCGACGACCATCGGTGAGAGGAACCTGATCGGCTCTTTTGCCGTCGTTGGCGGTGCGCCGCAGGATATGGGGTATAAAGGGGAACCAACCGAGCTGATTATCGGTTCCGACAACCAGATCCGTGAATATGCCTCTATCCATCGGGGTACGCCCCATGGTCATATGAAAACAGTTATCGGCGACAATAATCTGCTTATGGCGTATACCCATGTGGCCCACGACTGCAGGATCGGCAATCATGTCATTATGGCCAATGTCGCAACCCTCGCCGGGCATGTCGAAGTTGGTGATCGAGCCTCCATCGGCGGTCTGGTTGCGGTGCATCAGTTCTGCCGGATCGGTACTTTCAGTTATATCGGCGGAGTTTCCGGAATATCCCTCGATGTTCCACCCTTTGTGATTATCGCCGGCACCAGGAATCGGATGCGGATTTCCGGCATCAATAAAGTCGGCTTAAAACGCAACGGTTTTACCCGCGAAACGATTAAAACTCTGGAAAAGGCCTATCGGATTATCTTCCGCTCGCCGAACCTTTTGATGAAAGACGCCATCGAGATGGCCCATCAGGAGTTTCCTGATTGCCGGGAAGTGCAAACCCTGGTTAAGTTTTTCCTGGACTCGAAACGCGGTGTCGTCAAGCAGACGATTGAGGATTAGAGTCGGTTGCAGAAAAATATTGATGTAAATGCTATCGGCATTATCGCCGGAGGCGGCCAATTCCCCTTATTGTTCATCGATGCCGCCCATCAGGCCGGCAGACGGGTGGTGGTGGTGGCTCACAAAGGGGAAACCGATGAGCAGGTGGTCCATGCGGCTGATGCCGCCTGCTGGGTGAAGCTTGGCCAACTCGGTAAAGTGATATCATTTTTCAAGCAGGAAGGCGTCGGCGAAACGGTTTTTCTGGGAACCATCACCAAGACCCAGATATTCCGAGACATTCTTCCCGATTTAAAAGGGATATCCCTGTGGAATAAAATCGACCGGAAACAGGACGACGCCATCCTGCGCGCGATTGCCGGGGTTCTTGAAGCAGAAGGCATCAAAGTCCTCGAATCGACGATGTATCTCCGGCACCTGCTCTTTCCCGCCGGAGTGATTACCAGGAAAAAGCCCACTAAAAAGCAGCGTCAGGATATTGCTTTCGGCTGGCATAACGCGAGAGCGATCGGCAGGCTGGACATTGGCCAATGTGTCGTCATCAGGGACTGCACGGTTCTTGCCGTGGAGGCCATTGAAGGCACTGACGCGACAATCTTGCGCGGAGGTGCCCTGGCCAAAGAGAATGCCGTCGTGGTCAAGGTACGTAAACCCGGGCAGGATTTTCGTTTTGATCTGCCTGCCACCGGACTTACCACAATCAGGAGTTTGCGAAGTGTCAAAGGAGCGGTTTTGGCGGTAGAAGCTGGACAATCTTTGCTCTTTGACAAGGAGTTAATGATTGAAGAGGCCAACAAAGCAGGTATAGTTGTCGTTGGCGTCTTTGAACGTGAGGATGGTTCGCTGGTGATGGAATAGATGGAATAAATAGAACAAATGAGGTAATTTTCGGGGTAAATTAAGGTTGTACGCTCTTTACCGGTAAGATTTCGGATTTCGTTTTCATCTCAATATGACGGAAGAGGTACTATGCAAGCAATGATTTTGGCCGCCGGTTTCGGTACCAGGCTCCTGCCGCACACGTTGGTTCGTCCCAAGCCTCTTTTCCCCATCCTCAACCAACCTCTTCTTTTTCTCACTATCAAAAGGCTGCGAAGGTTTGGTTTTGATCATATCATCGTCAACTGCCACCATCTCAGGCAACAGGTAATCGATGCCCTGGATGGGATGAAAGGGGTTATTATTCAGGAGGAAGAGACTATTCTCGGCACTGGGGGAGGACTGCGCAAAGCGCTGGGGAATATGCGCGATGAGCCTCTTTTGGTAAGTAATGGCGATATTTACCATACGGTCAATCTTCGCCGTTTCTACCAACATCATGTGGCGCATGAAAATCTGGTCACCCTGGCATTGCGCAACGATCCAAGATTTAATACGGTGCTGGTAAAAAACGGCAGGATAATAAACTTCGGCAATCGGGACGAGATGCGCAAATTAGCCTTTTCTGGTCTGCATGTCATTGAACCGGCCGTTTTGCAGGACATCAAGTGCGATCAATATTCATGCATTATCGATCGCTATCGCCAAATGCTGCAGGACTGCCGGCCCATCGACTGCTATCGGGTCGATGATTGTTTCTGGACGGATATGGGCACCATAAATGATTATCTGGCCCTGCATCAGGGCTTGTTGACTGATACTATTCCCTGTTGGCAGGAGATTGGTCCGGTCAGAAAACCTTACTATATTGCCAAAAGAGCCAAACTCCCGGCACATTTTGAATTGAAAGACTGGGTCTGCATCGGTGAAGCCAGTATCGAAAATGGCACCCGTCTTGAACGGGTCGTGGTGTGGGACAAGGTGTCCATTGCCAGCGGCCAAAGGCTGGGAGATATGATTGTTTCCTCCCGCGATGCCTGAACCGTGATTTCATCGAAGAGTAATCTATTTCCGGATGACGCGCTGCTGCAGTGCGCCAAAGAAATGCTTGTTGCCTGTGGGGTGATCGGTAAAACCGAGGCCGAAACTCTGGTGCGCAAGGAGCGGTGCCGCCCTATCGCCAGTGATGGATCGACCAGAAGATTCTGGCGGCTCACCCGCACTGATGGTCCTTTCTGCCTTATCGCCGCACCTGCCGACATAACTCCTGTGGAGCTGGCCGAGTCTCGATCTGCCTGGCATATCGGCCGGCATCTTATTTCTCGAGGGGTTCCGGTCCCCAAGCTGTATGGCTGGGATAGCAGTTCCGGCGTCCTGCTTTTTGAGGATCTGGGCGATACTCGGCTGCATGATATTGTAGTCAGAGAACAAAAAGCAGGTACACCGCCTGATGGTTGTCTGCGCACTTATTACCGGGCGGCCGTGGAACAACTTGCAGCGATGCAATATCTAGGGGCAGAGGGGTTTGATCCCACATGGTGCTGGGATACGCCACGCTACGATACCCGGCTGATGGTCGAAAAAGAATCGGGATATTTTTTACAAGCCTTCTGGCAGGGGCTCCTCGGCAAGCCTGTAGGTGCAGGCGTGGTTGAAGAAATGCAGGAAATTGCCCGACGGGCCGGCGAGGCGCCGGCGGATTTTTTTCTGCACCGCGATTTTCAGTCGCGAAATATCATGGTGCAGGACGGCGCCCTACGGTTTATTGACTTTCAGGGCGGCCGTCTTGGTCCGCTGGGCTATGATTTGGCATCGCTCTTGATCGATCCCTATGCTGCCTTGCCACTTAGCTTGCAAGACGAACTGGTCGCCTTTTATCAGCAGGCCATCAGTCGCTATCCGGCAATCGATGCGGCCCTGTTTAATCGACAGTATGCCCTCTTGGCTGTACAGCGCAACCTGCAGATCGTCGGTGCGTTTTCATTTTTATACAAGGTCCGCAGGAAGTCTTTTTTTGTTGATTTTATTGCGCCCTCCCTGGTCGCTCTCAACAACCGGCTGGGGAATCCACTCTTTGCGGATTTTCCTGTTCTTCGCGCTCTGGTCAAAAGGGGCCTGAAAGATCTTACAGAAATAGTTCCCATGGGAACGAGATGAATTATAAATCAGCTTTGTCTTGTAGTAAGAGGACCGAGCCTTTTGAGGATACTTACTATATGGCATCAACCAGCAATTTACCCATTGTCGCCCTCGTCGGGCGGCCTAATGTCGGCAAATCGACACTTTTCAATAGAATCACCAAGTCGCGCAAAGCCCTTGTCGACCCGACTCCGGGAGTCACCCGAGACCGCCATTACGAACGGGTAGTCTGGGAAAACAAGGCCTTTATTCTAGTTGACACCGGCGGCATAGACGATAATCCAGAAGATGTCCTGGTGCAGCATATTCGCGCTCAGGCCATGCTGGCGATTGACGAAGCCGATATTGTCTTATTTCTGATGGATGGTAAGCAGGGTTTGACCCCCGCCGACTGGGAGGTGGTTGATATCCTTCGGCGGACTAGAAAACCGGTCTTTCACCTGGTCAACAAGATTGACGGTCCGGAAGTAGAGACCGAGCTGCTCGTTCAGTTTTATGAGCTGGGAATCGATAAACTCTGGTCCATTTCCGCTGAGCATAGTTATGGCTTCAGAACGCTCATGGATGGTTTGTGCGAGTCCATTTCCAGCGATGAAGCGGATATTGAACTGCCGGAAGGGACGGTCAAGGTCGCTTTCTTTGGTCGGCCGAATGTCGGTAAATCCTCAATTATAAACACCATCCTCGGCGAAGATCGAATGGTCGTCTCGGAAGTTTCCGGTACCACCAGGGACAGCGTCGATACCGTCGTCACCCATGGCAAATACAGTTATCTGTTTATCGATACGGCCGGTATCCGCCGCAAAGGCAAGACGACCGAAAAGCTGGAGAAATTCAGTATCTTGAAATCGCTGGCTGCCATGGCCAGGTGTGATATTGCGGTGGTGCTGATTGATGGAGAAGAGGGGATTACGGAACAGGACACCAAGGTCATCGGCTATGTGCTGGAAGAGGGCAGGGGCCTTATTGTCCTGGTAAATAAATGGGACCTTATTCAAAACGACAAAAAACGACAAGATGCCGTCATGGCGGAAGTCGGCCGGGCACTGCCTTTTATCGGCTACGCGCCGATTTTAAATGTCTCTGCTGTAACCGGCTATGGCATAAAACGACTTTTTCCGGTTATCGGCTCCGTATATCGTCAATATACCGCTTCTTTTCCGACTTCAGCCCTCAACAGGCTGTTGCGCGAGGCGGTTGAACAGCATTCTCCACCCATCTACAAGAACAAGCGATTGAAGTTCTACTACACCTCGCAGGTCGGCACCTGTCCGCCTAAATTTGTTGTTATGACAAACAGTTACAAAGGGGTGCACTTTTCCTATGAGCGTTACCTGATCAACCGGTTCCGTGAAGGGCTGGGCCTTGATAAAGTTTCTATCAAGCTTTTTTTTAAGGATAAGTCAGAGCAGCGAGGGGGAAAGAAATAGGTGACCGCAACAGTCGGATTGGTAAACGTTCAACCAGTGCTTCAGGTTCGTTCAAGCAGGCCTCGGAGCTATCGCTCTGGCTATGCGACGGGGCCTGATCGAACGAAGATGAGGCGCTGGTAAGCGCGGTTACCCTTATAAAGACTGCGCCTTGTCGACAGCACGTTTGAACCCTTCCGCCGATCTGGCAATCACCTCATCGGGCACACAAAACGCGATCCGCATGTGGCTGGGCGAACCAAAACCGACCCCCGGAACGGCCAGAATTTTTTGTTCCTGCAGCAGGGCGACAAATTTGACGTCGTCGGCAATGGGCGTTTTGGGGAAGACATAAAACGCGCCTTTTGGTTCGGTAAAAGAAAAACCGGCTTCGCGCAAAATGGTGCAGATAAGCTCTTTTCGCCGCCCATAAATGGTGGTATCTACCGTCACTTCCTGGAGCTCGGCCACTACCCGCTGCATAAGGGCCGGGGCGTTGACGAAACCAAGAATCCGGTTGGCCAGGGTGAGGCCGTCGAGAAGGCTGTTTTTTTCTTCGATGTCAGGATGAACTGCCAGATAACCGATCCGTTCGCCGGGCAGCGAAAGGTCTTTGGAGTAGGAAGAGACTACGATACTGTTGGCATAGGCGGTAAAAATGCTTGGCACCTCATGTCCGTCAAAGACAATCTTGCGATACGGTTCATCAGAGATCAGATAGATACTGGTGCCCAGTCTGGTGGAAACCTTATCGAGAAGTTCACCCAGCGCAGCCAGTGACTGTTCAGAATAAATCTGGCCGCAGGGATTATTCGGGGAATTGATGATAATTGCTTTAGTTTTATCGGAGATGGCCGCCTCAATGGCTCCTAGGTCGAGTTTGAATTCATCATCGGTTTTGACCGTCTTGCTCATGCCGCCATGGTTGTCGATATAAAACCCATATTCGACAAAGTAGGGCGCTAGAATGATAACCTCATCGCCTGGATTGAGTAGTGTTTTCATAACCACATTTAAACCCCCGGCCGCCCCGCAGGTCATAAGGGTGTCTCCTTTGCCGATGGTCATCTTCTGCTCGATGGACATTCGCGCCGCCAGCGCCTCACGGACCCAGGGGTAGCCGCCATTGGGCATATAGGCATGCACTCCCGGGCTGGTATCCTGAACAACTTCCTGAATAACCTGATTAAATTGCGGCGGTGGCGGTGCATCGGGATTGCCGAGACTGAAATCGCATACATTCTCGGCCCCATGGGCTGCCTTCATTTTTGCCCCTTCCTCGAACATTTTCCGTATCCAGGAGGATTTTTCGGCAAACATGCGCATTTTATCTGAAATAGCCATTCTCTCTCCTTAAAATTGCATTATCACTTGTGAGCACCTGTTTCCATTGGAACCATGTGAACTTAGTTCCTAAAACCTCAAATCTACGATGGCTGAGTTAAAAACTTCATATTCGAGGCTCGCAACAACGATGAAGCTGAAGCGTTCTTACCACGCCCTCATTAGTGTTTTTTGAAATAATCATATGCCGCATTGATTTCCTTCATTTTCTCCTCAGCAACAGCTCGGAACTCATTGCCCAGATGGGCAACTTTGTCCGGGTGATATTGCATGCTAAGGGTACGATAGGCCTTTTTGATTTCTTCGGCACTGGCCCCTTCACTGAGCCCCAGGGTAGCATAATGCTGTCCGGCCTGATCTTGAGTGGGGGCGCTGCCATACTGCTGCTTGTAGCGGTACTTGCCTTCGATCGTCCGCTGATCGTAGTCGGAAATACCAAGGTATGAGGCGATATAGCGGGCAACCTGCAGCTCGTTTTCGGGGACGGTTGTTTTGGTGTACAGTATTTGATACACCAGCTCGAGCAGGATGATTCTCGGCTCATAGGCAAAAGTGGATTTAAACTCCTGAAGCAGTGCATCGAGGGACTGGGTGGAGTTGGTTGCCTCTTTTATCAGTTCCTTGACCCAGTTCATCTGCGTCTGACTGTAGCGCAGGTTGTATTGGAAGAACCGGTGAATGGTCTGGACCTCGTTTCTGGTTATTTGACCGTCGATCTTGGCGGTATGGATCAGGATCTGAACCAGCAGCCAGACAAAGCGGTTGTGGCTTTCCGACTGAGATTGCTCATAGGCTGCGACCTTTTTTCGTATCCAATAGGAGAAACCGAAAAACAAGGCCGTAAGAAGCAGGATTCCGGCCAGGCCGGTATACAGGATGGTACCAAGAAAGGAGATCAGGGCAGGTGCTCCTCCGGATATAAAAACCAGCAGGAGAGCTAAGAGCAGACATCCGCCGCAACCGGGTTGTTGCTGTCGTTGATATTGCATAAGAAGGCGTAGGTTGTGTTAGTGTAGAGTTAGAGCTGATTTTTGCCGCTTTCAAAGAGGGCATCGACGAATTCAGTCGCATCGAAATCACGAAGATCTGCGGTCTTCTCGCCGATGCCGATAAAGCGGATGGGAATTTTCATCTCTTTGCAGATGTTGGCAACGATACCTCCTTTGGAGGTGCCGTCGAGTTTTGTCAGCGTTATACCGGTGACACCGACCGCATCATCGAAGAGTCGGGCCTGGGAGATGCCGTTCTGGCCGGTCGTGGCATCGATGACCAGCATAACCTCGTGGGGCGCGCCCTGCAGCTTCTTGGCCATGACCCGTTTGATTTTTTTCAGTTCTTCCATCAGGTTGTCTTTGGTATGCATTCTGCCGGCGGTATCAACGAGAACCACATCGATATTTTTGGCAAGAGCAATACCCAGCGCATCGAAAACAACCGAGGAAGGATCGGCACCCTCCTTATGGGCGATTACGGGGACGTTCGCGCGTTCGCCCCATATCTTCAGTTGGGAAACCGCGGCTGCCCGAAAGGTATCCGCGGCCACGAGAATCACCGAACTGCCGGCCTGTTGGAATTTCTTGGCTATTTTCCCGATAGTGGTAGTCTTGCCGACCCCGTTGACGCCAATGACCATGATCACAAAAGGCCCTTTGTCGGGCATCACCAGAGCGGCATCCTGGTCGTTATCGCTGATCAACTTTTTGATCTGGATCTTCAGGGTCTGTTTCAGAGATTTGGGATCGTACATCTCTTTGCGCTTTACCTTGCGCCGGGCATTTTCGAGTAGATCCTGGGTCGTTCCCACGCCCAGATCGGCAGCGATCAGGATCTCTTCCAGGTCATCGAGCATTTCCGCATCAATCTCTTTTTTGCCGAGAAAGAGGGCGTCCATCTGGTAGGTAAAGGTCTCCCTGGTTTTTCCCAGTTTTTCTGTCAGCCTGGAAAAAAGAGTCTTTTTCTTTTTGTCAGGTTCTTTTGGGAGCTCTGATTGATGGCGAATTTTTAATGGTTTTTCTTCCTGGCCTGGTTGCTGCGTGGGTGCTGATTCCGCCTTGGATTCAGGCTGCGGTTCAGATATGATTGTCTTCTCCGGTTCCGGCTTTGCCTCAGGTTCGAGTTCAGCCTGCGGTTCCGGTTCAGCCTTGAGTTCGACTTCCGCTTTACTTTCCGGTGTTACAGATGGTTCCTGGGTAATTTTTTGTTCAATAGCCGGTGTAGGCTCAGGGGATGGTATTGATTCCTCGGTAAGCTCGGTATCCGGCATATCCTCCGCTGGTACTGCGGCAGAGTCCTCGACCGGAGCGGCAATGTCCTCCTGATCAGGTGCTTCAAGAGGGGTATCTTCCTGGGGCGCGACAGGCTCTTGTTTTCTAAATTTTTTCTTAAACCAACCTAGCATTGTCTGTTCCTGATAGAATTTGTCGGTGTAAATTGTCGGTTTTCTCTCTTAAATGTCTCTTGTTAGAGGACAATATCGCATATTACGTAGAGACACCAAAGAAAGCAACAAAAAGTCACCCCGGGAATGGAGCAATCAGGTGCACGGTAAAGATTTATCGGGTATGCTGGCTGATTGCGATGTCCATGAAAGTGATTGCAATTCCAGTGAACGACATTACTGTTATGGATGTTGTTTTTTGTCAATGGTATTACACGGCATAGTCCGTTGCAATATATCTTATTAATATTGAGGAGGGTAGGAAATGGCTGAATCTTGTGGAGGATCCTGCGCGACGCAGGAATCACAGCAAGCTGCTGCGGCACAGCAGGAAGTTGCAATAAAAAGATCTCTTGGCAAAATAAAAAATAAAATCCTGGTTATGAGCGGCAAGGGCGGCGTAGGTAAGTCTACTGTTTCCGTAAACCTGGCACTCGGTTTGGCCAATAAAGGATATCAGGTCGGCCTGATGGATGTCGATATTCATGGACCCGATGTGGTCCGAATGTTGAATCTCACCGGCGGCATTGAACCTCCGGCAACCAAGGACTCGCTGGTTCCGCCGCTTAAATACAGTGACAACCTGAAAGTGGTTTCCCTGGAATTTATGATGCGTGACAGAAATGAAGCGATCATCTGGCGTGGACCTTTAAAAATTCAAGCAATCAGGCAGTTTATTTCAGATATGGATTGGGGTGAACTGGACTACCTCGTTATCGATGCTCCCCCGGGCACCGGCGATGAGCCGCTCACCGTTGCCCAGACCATTCCTAACGTTAAGGCAATAGTTGTTACGACACCGCAGAAAGTTGCCCTGGCTGATGTGCGTAAGTCAATTAGTTTCTGCAAAACCGTTAAAGTCGAAATAGCCGGTGTTGTCGAAAATATGTCCGGCTTTGTCTGTCCGCATTGCAGTGAGACCGTCGATATCTTCAAATCAGGCGGGGGTGAAAGTCTGGCCCGCGAACTGGACTTGCCATTTCTTGGCAAAATTCCCATGGATCCCCAGGTTGTCATGGCTGGAGACGATGGTACTCCTTATCTGTCCTCGGATGCCGACAGTCCGGCTACCCGGGCATTTAATGAGGTCGTCAAGGCGATAGAAGTTCGGCTGCCGCCGGTCGCTGTTGCCGCACCCATTGTCATGGCCGCCAAAGAGAGCAGCTGCGCCTGTGGCAGCGGCGGTTGTGGTTCGCAGTCAAAAAAATAACCGTAGAACAGCAAGGGTTGGTGATTGCTCGTTGTTTCACCAACCTTTTTTCATAACTCATACAATAATTGTAAGTCTATGATAATAAAACAAATTGTTGTTGGATCGATGGCGGTCTGCTGCTATATCGTAGCATGTGAGCAGACGAAAAAGGCGGCCGTGGTTGATCCGGGAGGCGATGAGGAAAAAATCCTCGATGAGGTAAAAAAAATGGGCGTGACCGTCGAGTATATCATCGCCACCCATGGCCATCCCGATCATGTCTGCGGCAACCGGAAGATCCAGCAGGCAACCGGGGCGAAAATCATCATGCATGCCGCCGATGAACGTTTTTTCGGCCAACCGGAGATAAAGCATTATTTTTCCATGCTCGGTCTGGAAGCAACTCCTGCGGCGGATATCGAAGTTAACGAAGGTGATGAAATAGCTATCGGCGAAGTCCGCCTGCAGGTGATGCATACCCCCGGCCATACCCCTGGCGGCATGTGTCTGTACCATGCACCCGATCTTATTACCGGCGACACGCTCTTTGTCGGGGGACTTGGCCGCACCGACTTCCCCGGCGGCTCACATGAAGAACTGCTTACTTCTATTCGCACCAGGCTTCTGGTCCTGCCTGCCGAAACAGTAGTCTGGCCGGGTCATGGCTATGGCGGCCTCCAGTCAACCATCGGCGAAGAAAAACGCTCGAACCCCTTTCTATAAGCCGGAATAAATAAATGCGTGAGATTGTTCTGGGTACCGCCGGCCATGTTGATCATGGCAAGACAAGTTTTGTTCGAGCTCTGACAGGTTTTGACACCGATCGACTCAAAGAAGAGAAAAAGCGCGGCATCACCATTGAACTGGGCTTTGCCTATCTGGATCTGCCCTGCGGCCATCGGATAGGAATAGTCGATGTTCCGGGCCATGAAAAATTTGTCAAGACCATGGTCTCAGGAGTATCGGGGATCGATATCCTGGCTTTCATCGTTGCCGCCGATGAAGGCATCATGCCGCAGACCATCGAACATTTCGAAATCTGTCGTCTGATGGGGGTGCAGCAGGGGATCGTCATCGTCACCAAAAAAGACATGGTCGAGCCGGAATGGCTGGAAATGGTCAATGATGAGATTGAGGAATTCTGCACCGGCAGCTTTCTCGAGGGAGCGCCGATTGTCAATGTTTCCTCAATCACCGGCGAAGGGATTGAGCTGGTTCGCGACGCCCTGGATAAAATAGTCAAGATCTTTAGTTTTCATGAAGTATTCGGGCCGTTTCGGTTGTCCGTCGATCGCATATTCGCCATGAAGGGGTTTGGTTCGGTGGTTACCGGAACCTCAATTTCGGGCAGAACCTCTGTGGCTGACGAGCTGCGCATCTATCCCACCGAAAAAATCGCCAAAATACGTGGCATACAGGTCCATTCGCAGGCGGTTGCCGAAGTGGAGGCAGGGCACCGTACGGCTATCAATCTACAGGGGGTGGATGTCGTCGAAATCGAACGGGGTATGGTACTGGCACCGGCCGGGACGCTCCAGCCCAGTTATATGCTCGACTGTCAACTCCTGTATCTGGCATCTAATGCCAAGCCGATAAAACATCGGGCCAGGGTGCGCGTGCACTTGGGTACCGCAGAGATTATCGGCCGGGTATCGCTTCTTGATCGCGATGAACTGCAGCCCGGGGATGAGGCGGTTGTCCAGTTGTTGCTCGAAGAAAAAGCGGCCGTATGGCCTGGCGACCGATATGTCATTCGCAGTTACTCGCCGGTGGCGACAATTGGCGGCGGAATGGTTCTCGGCAATGTCTCCCCACGCAAACGAAAGCGGCTCTCGGACAAGGACCGGCTGTATAATCAAACAATTCTGCCCATTCTGCAGCACGGCACCGTTGAAGACAAGGCACTCTTTTTCCTTCGAGAGAGTAGAGAGCTTGGCCTGACTGCCGATGAACTGGCCATTCGTCTCGGGCTTTTCGGCAAGCATCTGAAAAAAGCCCTGAATGACCCCATCTCCACCAAAAAAATTGTTGTGGTCGATTCGGCCACCCAGCGGTATGTGGTGGTGGAGATCGCTGAAAAAATAAAGACCATGCTGGTGAATCATTTAGTTGCCTACCATCAGAAAAATCCCCTGCAATCCGGTTTGGCCAAGGAAGAGCTTCGCACCGGCCTGGGGCGGAAAGTCGATCTCAAAGTATTCAATTACTGCATCAACGATCTGCTTAAAAAATCGGTCATTGTCCAGGAAGAATCAGTGGTCCGCATGGCCGAACACCAGGTGGCCTTAAAAGCCGATGAAGAGCAGCTGCGTAAAGAGCTCAGGCAATGGTACGGAGAAAAAGGTCTGTCCACGCCGACCATTAAAGAGACCATGGAACGATTTGCCGAATATCCGGAGCGTTTGCTGAAAGACGTTATCGATCTTCAGCTGCGGGACGGTACGCTTTTGAAGATCAGTGAATCCCTCTATTATGAAAAAGCCATCATAGAACCGCTTATCGGTTCAGTGACTCAGTATATGGAAAAAAACGGCGAAATCGATGCCCCGGCTTTTAAGGAGCTGACCGGACTGACCAGAAAGTTCTCCATTCCGATTCTGGAATATCTGGATCGCATCAAAGTGACTATGCGGATAGGCGATAAGCGAATTCTCCGCAAAAAATCATAACGAAATTTTTAGTTCTGACGATCTTGCCAGATGAGCGAAAATATTCTGCGGGTACTGCTCGAAATGCGCAAGCTATGGTCAATCTGCAGGCCGACCAGGGCGATGACCCGGCTGCCCGACAGCAGAACCGGCCATGCCGCCCGTTCTTTGGCCGGAATTTTTTGTTCGTTGAAGTAGCGGGAGATCTTTTTTCTGCCCGGTGCGCCATAAGGATGAAATTTTTCCCCCGGTTGACAAGAACGCAGCTGAAGAGGAAAAGAAAGTCCTGCCGCATCGAGCCGGAGTTCTCCCGGAGTCAATGGTGCAGAGCTTGCCGGGAGTTCTGCAATGACAAGTTGCTTTTCGGTACCCTGAACCGTATACGTACCGGGACCGGGGATGGACTGGCTGGTGATCCCCCGAGACGGCACTGCGCCGCGACGCAGGTTGCCCGGCAGAGGTCTGGTGAAGTGCAGGCGCTGGGCTGATTTTTCCACGCGAACGCCGTCTTCCAGATGAATCTCAGTGCTGTTTTTACCGCTTGCAAGAGATTCGACCAGAGTGTGAATCTGCGTGTAGCTAGGGCGAATGCCCATCTGCCAGCAGCTTTTCTCCATTATTCTTCTCTGAATTGCCGGATGCTGTGTCAGAAGCTCCTGCCTTTTGATAATAAGTTGCGGCCGTCTTTCTTCATGTATTGTTGCTTCCAACCACTCAACACATTGACCATAGGCGCTCAAAGCGAGTTCTTCGAGTAAGTCGTCCTCCTGGGCGAGGATATCCATGCTCTGCGTGATGGTTTTACGCACGGCAGGATTGAAATCTTTTTCAAGCAGCGGTAAGAGGTCCAGCCGAACGCGATTGCGCAAAAAACTTCGATCAAGATTGGAGGAATCGAAGCACCAGGACAGGCCTCGGTCAGTAAGAAAGGTCATAATATCCGCCTTGGTTTCAAACAGCAGCGGACGAATGATGGCATCCCTTCTAAGACGCATCCCGGAGAGCCCGCGGCGGCTGCTGCCCCGGAGCAGGCGGATAAAAAACTCTTCCACCTGGTCGTCGGCGGTATGAGCGACGGCGATATAGCGTGCGTCGTATTGCTGCCTGACTTCTTCAAGGGCCTTATAGCGTAGAAAACGCGCCGCTTCCTCCGGAGATTTTTTCTTCTGAGCGATAATTTGCTGTACATTTACCGCCCGGACCTGGAAAATAATATCAAGAGTCCCGCATCTGTCGGCGATAATTTCCTGCTCCAGAGGCGTCTCGCGGGGCCGCAACCCATGGTCGATATAGACGGCGATGAGCTCCAGCGGTAAGACGATGTCGGCGAGAATATGCAACAGCGCCATAGAGTCGGCCCCGCCGGAAACGGCAATAATTATTCGGTCATTCTGATGCAGGAGATTATGTGAATGGATAACTGAGCTCACCCTGTCGAGCATATCCATGGGGCCATTTCCTATATGATAATTTTTTTTAAAAAAGGTGTGGTTTTAGTTTAATTCTTTGTTTCTGCTTGTTATACCTAAGAGATACTTTACCATGACAGGCAATGTCTGACATCCGCAGAATCTCCCCGGACTAAAAGCGTATGGCAAATAAAATAAAAATTTTGATTGTTGAGGATGAATTTATCAGTCGAACCCTGCTGAAAGAGATGCTCTCTCCTTTTGGCGACTGTGACGTGGTTACCAACGGTGCCGAGGCGATTAAAGCCCTGGAACAATCTTACTGCGTGACCGGTGTGAGATATGATCTTGTCTGTCTTGATATCATGATGCCGAAGTTCAGTGGACATGAAGTGTTGCGCGAGATGCGGCGGGTTGAAAAAGACAAAGGCATCGATGGTCCTGATGTCACCAAGGTCATAATGGTCACCGCTCTTGATGATGCAAAAAATATCATGGCCGCAATGGTTGATGGGCGATGTGCGGCGTATCTGACTAAACCGATCAGCCGGACGAGTTTGCTCGAACAGTTGCACCAGCTGCAACTCATTGATGATATTGACCAGGTGCTTCCGGTAAACAAGGCAGGATAAACTCGTCAAAACATAAGATTTACTATGGTGTGTGGGCATGCAGCAACAGAAAATTGACGAGATCAAAGAACATCTCATCCAACAATTCAATCTTCCCAGCGAGCAGATCGAGATGTTGATGCCAAGTTTTATTGCCACCCTGCAGACGCATATGGCCAATCTGCGTCAGGCGCTTGATGGTGATAATCCCCACGCAATAGGCGAGTTGGGCCATACTATAAAAGGTGCGTTCTTGAATCTTGGCCTTAAGGAATGTGCCGCCATCGCTCTTGAGATCGAGCGACGAGGAAAAGCCGGCGATCATCTGGCCAATTACCGACAGCTGTATAATGAGCTGCATAACACCCTTCTGCCCATCATCTAGCAGCTTATTCCCCACGATCATAGAATTTTCAGCTGTTCCAGCAGGCGTATATGGATGTTGTCAAAACCGCCATTGGAGAGAATCGCCACCACATCGCCTTTTTGCAGGACGACCTGCAGGCGATCGAGGATGGCGTCGGTTGTGGCAAAAGCCTCGGCCGGTACATTTCTCTGGTTGAGATCTTTTGCCAGCTGGGCGGCTGAAAAGAGTTGTTCCTTTGCCATCCCCTCAAGAGGGTTTGGTTCTCTTAGCAAAACCTGGTCCGCTGCATCAAATGCACCGGCGTAATCGTTTTGGAAGATCGAACGCCTGCTGGAGTTGGTTCTTGGCTCGAACACCGCCACTAATCGTTTATGGCCATAGCCGCTTTTCAGTGCGGTCAGGGTTTCCTTAACCGCGGTCGGGTGATGGGCAAAATCATCGATAACGGTGATGTCGTTGACCACGCCGCGTACCTCCTGCCTTCTCTTGACCCCGGCAAATTTATGCAATCCGCTGTTGATGGCCATAGGACTGACACCAAGATGATGCATCACCGCGCACACGGCGAGACTGTTAAGGCAGTTGTGTCTGCCGGGCAGGCCCACCGTCATCGAGCCCCACGGCTTACCGTCGTAAATGACATCGAAATGGCTGGCCGCATTTTCAATGGTAATGTTTTGCATAGTCCAGGTGCGTGCAGGTTGCAGGCCGTAACCCTGGACGGGGCAGGGGGCAGCGGCGGCAAGCTGCGCGACATTGGCATCATCGAGGTTGGCAATCAACAAACCGTCGGCAGGCAGAAGGGCGATAAATTTTGTAAACGAGCGCTTAATTGCTTCAAGATCACTGAAAATATCGGCGTGATCGAATTCAATGGAGGTAATCACCGCCACCTTGGGACGATAATGCAGGAATTTGGATTCCTTGTCAAAAAAGGCGGTATCGTATTCGTCACCTTCGGCGACAAAATACGCCCCTTGTCCCAGTCGAAAATTGGTACCGAATTCCCCGACTATTCCGCCAATCATAAAGGATGGATCGAGTCCGGCATGATAGAGGCTGGTGGCCAGCAGGGAACAGGTCGTGGTTTTACCGTGGGTACCGGTAATGACCAGCGAAGTCCTGGACTGGATGAAAAAATGCGCCAGCGCCTGGGGAAAAGAAAGGTAGGGCAGTTCTCGCTCGGCGAGAGCAATAGCTTCCGGATTTTTCCGGGTAATAACATTGCCGACAATCACCAAATCCGGCGTCGGACTGAGATTGGCACCATCATATCCACTGCAGACCCTGATATGTAAACCGGCAAGGAAATCGGACATGGGTGGGTAGATCTGACTATCACTGCCGGTCACCGTATAGCCCGATTTTTGCAGCATTCCGGCTAAAGCGGCCATGCCGGTACCGCAAATGCCCATCAGGTGGATGTGCTGTATCGTGTCGGGAGCGCTGTTGAGATTCTTGGCTAAAGAGAGCATTATTTACCTTTTCTTACTGTAGCATCGATTGCCGAGAAGATATTTTTAAACGATTGTTCAAAAGTGGCGGGCGTTATCCGACCGACCTCAATAAACTTTATCGATATTTCTTTAGCAATTTTCAGAATAGTTTCGTCTGTTACCATACCCGCTGGTTCGCTTTTGTCTGGGGCTTTTGCCGATTGGGCCATAACAGCACCTATAAAATTTGTGAATATTTTAAATAGTTGATATTGCAGACGTTCACCGGGACCAAGCAGGTGATCGAATAACCAAGACCAGTAGGCGTTCATCCATTGTCCCCATCATGCAAGCAGGCCTCCGAGCTATAGTTGGCTCTGTGCGGGGCTTGATCGGACGAAAATGGGGTGTTGGTGAAGTTACGGCGCCTCTGTCGCATGAAGAAGGCCAATTCGTCATTAAAGCGACAGAGGCGCCCATTCAAGAATAACCTGTCAAGCCATCCTTATCGCCTTCAATTAGTACGATACATTGGAAAATTTTTCCAGTGTTGTCTCCAGCGTGCAGTGAAAAATATCGTTGCTGCGATGTTGACTGACGTCAAGGTGGAATATCGTAATGATATTACAATGGCAAGCAGGCCGATAATTTATGCTTATAATAACCAATTAAACGAGCCAATAATAAGCTAAATAAGGAGGATATAATGAAAGTACTCGATCTTAACTCTACCCGTGAATTTACTGAGGGGGCAATGAAACGGTTTTTCCTCGTGGAGGATTCCGAATTCTTTAAAATAATAAATTTTAATTTAAAAGCTGGAGTCACCTTCCCGGTTCACTCCCACGATCTCGATGGTGAACTGTCCATTCAAGTAATAGAAGGGGAAGGAGTCTTTATCGGTGAAAACGATGCGGAAATTCCTGCCAAAACCGGTACTATCCTGATCTCTCAGATCCGCGAACCGCATGGTGTGAGAGCGACGACCGATATGAGAATAGTGGTGACTATCGCTCCGCCGATTTGATATCTCCACGGGTAAAGATGACAAGTCGGCGATGGCGAGGTCAATCACTCGGCAGCGGGACTCAGCGCTGGTAAGCGCAGGGGCTGGGTGAAAATTTTCTGAATAAACTCTGGTTATTTCCTTTCCGGGCAGCTGCGGCTATGAACCAACTCAAGCAAACAAACAGCGAAGTGGAGCAACTGCAGATGCTCGCCAGTTTCCGGCGGATATTCGAGGCGAACCCGGATGGTGTCCTCTGTGTCGACCTCGAGAGACGGATCATTTTGGTGAACTTCACTGCCGAGCTGCTGTTTGGCTACCGCGAAGAGGAACTGCTTGGAAGCACGTCCGACTGCCTCTATAGCAACAGAGAGGATTTTCTGCGGGTGGGTGAGCGATTACGCAGTGATGCTGAACTCTTGCGTAAACCGTTTGAGGTAACTTTAAGAAAAAAGAACGGTACAGCCTTTCCCGCTGAAATAGTGGTCAATGCCGTCAAAGGGGCGCAGGGGGAGATGCTCTGCTTTCTTGCACTGATCCGCGATATATCAGAGCGAAAGGAGCTTATGGGCAATCTGCAGCAGCTTGAGGTGAAATTTCGAACCGTTGCCGACTTCACCTATGACTGGGAATGCTGGCTGCAGTCCGACGGCAGATTCCGCTACGTTTCCCCCTCCTGTCAGCGGCTGACCGGGTATCCTGCCGAAAATTTTATGAACAATCCTTCGCTGTTTCGCGATATCATCCATCCTGACGATAAACCTATATGGGATGAACATCACCTGGAATCCAGAGCAGAGGCCGCCCTGCGGGAGGTCCATTTCCGGATTATCCGGGCTGACGGGGAGGTCCGCTGGATCGAGCATGCCTGCCAGCCGGTCACCGATGAATCCGGCAATCTGCAGGGATTTCGGTCCAGCAACCGGGATATCACCAGGCGGAAAAATTACGAGCAGGATCTGCACCAGGCGCTGAGTGAGATAAAACAGTACAAGGAGCAGCTCGAGGCGGAGAGTGAGTATCTGCGCGAGGAGATGAAGCAGACACTGGATAATGATACCATCATCGGCAGCAGCAACACCCTGGAGTATGTCTTCTTCAGGATAGAGCAGGTCAGCGACAGCAATACCACGGTGCTGCTGCTCGGCGAAACCGGTACCGGCAAGGAGCTGTTCGCCAGGGCAATTCATACTGCCAGCGTGAGAAAAGATCGGCCGCTGGTCAAAATTGACTGCGCGGTCCTGCCGGAATATCTCATTGAAAGCGAACTTTTCGGTCATGAAAAAGGGGCCTTTACCGGTGCTGAAAGCAAACGGATCGGCCGCTTTGAACTTGCCGACAAGGGGACGATTTTTCTCGACGAGATAGGTGAGCTGCCCCTGGACCTGCAGCCTAAACTGCTGCGGATATTGCAGGATGGTGAATTTGTCAGGGTGGGGGGCTCGATGTCCAGGAGGGTTGATGTTCGGGTTATCGCCGCCACCAACCGGGACCTCTATCAGGACGTGATGAGCGGGCGGTTTCGTAAAGATCTCTGGTATCGCTTAAATGTCTTTCCTATCACGGCTCCGCCGCTGCGCGACAGGAAAGAAGATATCCCCCAGCTGGTTCGATATTTCCTTGACCGGCACAGCTGCCGGCAAAGAAAAAACATCGCCATTATCCCGGCCGACGTCATGATGCGGCTGGGAAGTTACCACTGGCCGGGCAACGTCCGTGAGCTGGAGAATGTCATTGAGCGGGCGGTGCTCAATACCTCCGGTTCCACCCTCACCCTGGCCGATGAACTGCAGCCACCCCCCGGAATGACGGATAGACATCTTCTGACCCTGGAGGAGATGGAGTGCCGCTATATCACCGAGGTCCTCGAGCAGGCCAACTGGAAAGTCAGCGGCAAGGGCAGCGCCGCCGAGATCCTCGGCCTGAAAAGATCCACCCTGCGGGCCAGGATAAAGAAATACAATATCCGTAGACCGTAAAGATAAAGTCTCCGCGCCGCCCTCTTTCTTGGATTAGTTCCGAATTTCCGGAAAATCGAACGTGTGGCCATATTTGGCCGGAAAAGTCGTCCTTAAAACCCCCTGCACCATTCTCCTATCGGCTCCTTTCTTTCTGGTGGTCATAGTAACTCATTGTAAATAAATGAATATTTTTTGATTGTCTCACAAAGTGGGATATTGGCATGGGTTTTGTAATAAGAGTTCTCAAGATGCTTTCCTATCGACACTGTACAGGAGACCGATGATTAAAACCACCATCAAAATACATTGCCGAAAGGGAAAAAGAAAAGAGATAGTGCAGACGATAAAAGCCCTTACGGAGCAGCTGACAAAAGACGAAGGGTGCATCAAAGCAGACCTCTACCAGGACCTCGATGATAAGGATACTCTCTACTTGATGGAGGAGTGGCAGTCGAGAGAGAATCTGGAAAGATACAAGACTTCAAAAACCCTGGCCGTTTTCCTCGGGCTTGAAGCCCTGCTGGCGGATTCGGTGGAGATAAAGCATGCTGTGAAGCTGTGAAGGCGGCAGGGAAAGGCTTGTGGGTCCTGGAAAAAATTAACACCTGATCTTCTAATTTTGCCCTCTTGGCGGTGAATTACATATATGAGCAAGTTAATCGCTCGACCATTTTAAAATAAACGATAGCGGATAGAACTTGTCGATTGGCGCTCCGTTGGATTTTTCGACATTGAAAAAGATTTCTTGTTCGTGATTTGGATAAAAATATCGATTCTTCTGGCAAACCTGCAGGCACTTTTGCCTGAGGGTGTTCCCATAACCAGGAAACCACAAAAATAATGGAGGGGACGACGATGAAAGAAATGAAAAAGGGATTTTTACCTAACAGACGACAGGTTATTAAGGCCGGTCTAGCAGCCGGGATTGGCATGGCGATACCATGGCGGTTTTTGCCGGCGAGAGTTTTTGCTAATCCATTGCCGGCTGGGATGGGCGTGAGTCTGAGTGATCCGGCAGAGCAGCCTAAATTCACTAACCTGGTGCCGGATGCCATGGCGCCGGGATTTAAGTTCACGAGCAACAACAATAAATACCAAATTCAAATGCGCCAGAATGTGCAGATGACTGGCCTTGTTAACCCTAATACTGGCGCAAAACTACCAACGACCATCTGGGGCTACGGCACCAGCGGTAATAATGCCACCTGGCCTGGACGCACCTTCGAGGTGCAGAGCGGCACCCCAATTGAGGTCATGTGGAAAAACATGCTCCCCAATAATCATCTTCTGCCTGTAGACCCCAATTTGCACTGGGCATATAGTCTCCATGGCTATACAAAGTATTCAATTGCCAAAAATGGAGTACCCGCTGTGGCCCATTTGCATGGCGGACATACCGATTTTCAATATGACGGCAACCCTGAGTTCTTTTTCAGTCCCAACTGGCAAGTAAAAGGGCCCCGGTGGGTGTCGAAAAAATATATCTATCATAACAGCCAGCCTGCCGGAAATCTTTGGTACCATGACCATGGCCTCGGCATCACCCGGCTGAATGTCTATGCCGGTTTGCCGGTTTCTATTTTGTAAGAGATACTATGGATACGGGAAAGCCGGACAACGGGCTGGGATCTGCCTGCCTGGCCCTATGAGAAGGCCTATGCTATCCAGGACAGGATGTTCAAGGAAACCGGCGAACTCTTCTATCCGGCCTTTCCGGTGATCCTGCTTACGAAGATTTCATTATTGGCGAAGAGGCAGTTCGCAACCAGAATTTTTTCCATACGTAATATTCGATGAAGACTTGAAACGAAGGTTATACGGCCCAACAGCCCTGGCGGAGTTCTTCGGTGACCATATGGTCGTTAATGGTATTATCTGGCCCAAAGAAAATGTGGAACCTCGTAACTACCGGATGCACCTGCTGAACGGCACGGACAGTCGTTTTATGGCAATACGATTTAGGGTAGCAGGGGATGCGGTGGATAGTCCTACTACACCTGGGGGTGCCGCAGTTCCTTTTCAAGTAATTGGTAGCGATCAGGGGCTGGCACGTCAAGCGACCGAAATCTCTGGTAGACAATACCTATTGTTTGAGCCTGGGAGTCGTTATGATATTGTAATAGACTTCAGTAGGTTAGGGCGAAAACGAGTTATTATGGAGAATATCGCTGGTGACGAGCCGTTTGGCGATGAATTCGGAGAGCAGATTTTCGACTACACAGATCGTGTTATGGCTTTTGATGTAAATCAGCGAAGGAATAATGCAATTAACGATTCGTGGGATGTGAATGCCTTTAACAACATGCAAGATTCGCCAATTGTAGTCAATAATGGAGTCAGGCCAAGAATCCGAAAGGTAGCACTTTTCGAGGGTAAGGACGAGTTTGGGCGTCTGCAGCCGCTGTTGGGTACTGCCGAACCAGCAACAGATTTTGCAGGCAACCCAATTAACTGGCCAAAGGATCCCAAATACAGAAGCGTCGGACTTACTGGCCAGATGGAAGGCTCCATCGCCTGGCACTCGCCTACAACGGAAAATCCTGCCCTCGATAGCAACCGAAATATGGGAAATCTGGAATATGACAGGTGATGCCCATCCGGTTCATCTGCATCTGGTGCATTTCGAGGTGCTTGGCAGGAAGGAAATCGTATTCGATAGCAAGGCCGATGAAGATGGTTTTATCCCAGCGGGTGTACCTCCCGAAAACAATGGTGTCTATCGCGTACCGCAGCCCACAGTGCAGCATAACTCCGTTGCCGGTGATGAATCCACCTACGGCATGGGATTTAAAATCATTCATCCGACAGATCCTAATGATGCATACGGCCAAGTTATAAATACTCCTCCTGGCGTTGTCGAAAACACTCCGAAAGACATGGTGACAGCCCTGCCGGGTCAAATTACCCGGATCAAAGCCACCTTCGACAAGCCGGGCCGCTATGTCTGGCACTGCCATATTCTCTCCCATGAGGATCATGAGATGATGCGGGTCATGCATGTCGGACCGGGAGCGTGAGAATTTTTCTCAATAACAAGGGATAGATCGATATGTATTACTCACTAAAAACTCAACAGCTCTGCCTGGTTCTATTGTTATCCCTGCTGCTCTGCTTTACCTTCTATCCCCCTTTCTCTTCGGGGGGGATTGACCTGCAGCAGGCCGGTAGTGCATGATGGTGAATGACGGCCCGCAGCGGTTGATCGGCACCGCCGTGAGCCGTGATCCTGCCGATAATTTTGCCATCATCGAGAATGTGGCAGACGGGCGGCAGTGGATATACCGTGAAGGTGATCAGGTCGGGACGACGCTTATCAAAAAAATCCTGCCCGACCGGATTATCGTCGACAATGGCAGCGGTGAGGAGGTGGTGCAGCTGCAGCGGTCGCTGACAGGACAGGCAGCGGGGGGCTCAGGTGTTACGTCGTCCATGGCGGCGGCAGCAGTAAAGCCACGGCACGATCCAACCCAGAAGGGCGGCGCCAGGGATCGGTACTACCTGATTAACGGCCAAGCCTTCGCGCAGGCATTTGCCAATCCCGAGCAGCTGCAAGATCTCGTCGATATGTACCCCGGAAAAGGCCTCGGCCAGCAGCAAGGGGTGCGGCTCGGGGATTTTGCCCCGGAATCTCTTTTTGCCGCCTTTGGACTGCGCAAGGGGGACCTGCTCCTTGCCGTCGACGGGCAGCAGGTTGTCGAACCCGCCCAGGCGGTGGCCATGCTGCAGACCATGCTGGCAGATGGCCAGGCCGAGCTAAAGGTCAGGCGACGGGCGCGTACCTATCGCTTTCATCTTCAGGCAGATTAATTTTGCCAACTCCTGGCTACTTCCGGCAGGAGTTGGCCTTTAGCCTGCAATCCTGATAGGCCCTAAAATTTCTCAGTTCAAATCCTTCTTGATCCGTTTATGGCTGATAAGAAAAAGAGCCCTATGGTAATCCATTCTGAAAAAAACAATTCTTATTAACCATGCAAGGATAAAATCATTTAAGATGAAACAGTTTTTTCAGCTGTTGCACCGGGTTGGTTGAGCACCTTCCTGATCATTTTTGCTATCTCACTCTTCGTCAACGGTTTCAGAGCAAAACCCTTTATCCCTGCTAATAGGGCTTTTTCCTCTGAAATCTGGCTGCTATAGCCAGTACAGAGGATAATCGGCAATTGGGGGCGAATTTGCAGCATGCGTCGGGCGAGGTCCATGCCGGTCATGCCGGGCATGGTGTGGTCGGTGATGACCAGATCGAAATCATCGGGATTGTTTACAAAGGTTTGTAAGGCCTCCAGGCTGCTTGTCTGGATGGTTACAGCGTAGCCAAGTCTGGTTAGCATCGTTTCGGCCATCTCAGCAAGGGTACTCTCATCGTCAATAAAAAGAACACGTTCGACACCGACAGGGGGCCTCTCAATCGGGTCTGTGATGTATGCGGCATCTTTTTCCAGAGCCGGTATAAAGATTTGAAAAACCGTCCCTTTGCCAATCTGGCTGTCAAAAGAGATAAATCCGCCATAGCTCTTCACTATGCCGTGGACAATTGCAAGTCCGAGTCCGGTTCCCTTGCCGATCACTTTGGTGGTGAAATATGGTTCAAACATTTTTTCCTGCACTTCTTTACTCATTCCCGAACCATTATCGGCTATAGAGATTTGGACGTATTTCCCCGTTTGGCAATGGCCGATACCAATCAGATCCTGTTGAGAGAGCTCCCGGTTTTTTAAAGAAATAGTGAGGGTACCGCCCCTCTCTTCCATGGCATGAAAGGCATTGGTGGAAAGATTGATGAGGATTTGATGGATTTGGGTGGGATCAGCCAGGATAAGGCTGGTATTACTATTTATATCCTGCTTTATGGCGATGGTTGTCGGGAGAGACGATCGGAGCATCTTGATGGTTTCTCTTATGATTGTCGAGGGTTGCAGAGGAATAGACTGCGTTTCTTCCTGGCGACTGAAGGTCAGAATCTGCTTGATAAGTTCCTTGGCCCGGTGCCCGGCATTTATTACATGATCCAGGTCGCTTACAACCCTCGGTTGGCCTAAACAGTCGTCCCGAGCCATTTCAGCATAGCCGAGGATAGCACCGAGGATGTTATTGAAGTCATGGGCAATGCCGCCGGCAAGGGTACCGATTGCCTCCATTTTCTGGGCGTGCTGCAACTGGATTTGGAGTGTTCTTTGTGCTTCTTCTGACTTTTTGCGCTCCGTGATGTCAGTGAAGACGACTATCGCTGCTTTGACTACACCGTCTTTGTTTCGTATAGGTGCAGCGTTCGCCTGGACAATACGATCGTCGGTATCTGATCGTCGGATAATGAATTCGCGGCGACAGGTTTCGCCAAATTGTATGGCTCGGGCCAATGGTACCTCTTCAGCCAATAATGGTCTTCCATCAAGATCCAAGAGGTGCCAACTTGCAACGTATTCATCGAGTCCCACATTATTGACAACCGTCTGTTGACTGCCGCCGCGAATATTCAGTCCGGCCTCGTTGACATAGCGAAGCCTGCCGTCAGGGGCATCGGCAATGGCTATACCGGCCGGACTCTGGTCCATTGCCGCCTGCAGGATGGCGTTTGTCTGATAGAGCTCCTCCTCCGCCCGTTTGCGAACTGTCATGTCGATGGCGAACCCGTCAATCACCGTTGTCTCGTTCTCTTTATCGAGATCGTCAGCCGGGGTGAGTTTTGCGTTCATTGAAATGAGGAGTTTCTCGCCACGTTTGTTGACTGCCTCAAACTCAAAGTTGTCCACGGCTCGATTTTCTTTGAGCAGGCTGATAAACTCCAGCCTCTGATTGGGATTGATATAGAACTGATTGGCAAGATCGGTGTACTCCCTGAGGACCTGTTCAGGAGTATCGCAACCGAGAATCCTGGTCATTTCGAGATTAACAGCAAGAAACCTGCCATCCATAGTAGTGCGGAAGATCCCCAGGGGACAATTTTCAAAGAGATGACGGTATTTAGCTTCACTTTTTTGTAGAGCTAACTGACTCTCTCGCAGCTTTTGGTCGAGCCTATGGCGATGCAGGGCTATCTCAATGGCTGCTGCCAACTCTCTTTCCGGCACCGGTTTGATAAGATAACCATAGGGTGCGGCTATTTTAGCCTCTTCAAGCAGAGGGTCCTGGGAAAATCCGGTGAGAAAAACGATGGGAATATTTGTCCTGTTGCTTATGGTTTCAGCAGCGCTTATACCATTCATGGCACCGGCCAGTTCAATGTCCATTAAAACCAGATCGACCTCGTTAGCGATAACAAAGTCAAGAGCCTCTTCCCCGGAGGCAAGTGGTCCGGCAATGCCATAGCCCAGGCTTGACAGCATCTCCTGCAAATGGAAGGCCAGGATCCCGTCATCTTCAACGATGAGAATATTTGCTTTGTACATATGATTTTTATCGTTTGAGGACAGAAAATATGAGAGTAAATTTAGTGCCTTCAGTCAGATCAACAGCAAATTGGCCTCTGAGCTGATGCTGCCCGAGCATACGGACCAGGATCAGGCCAAGGGTTTTTGCTTTGGTCCAGTCAAATTTCGGGGGTAAACCAGCGCCGTTATCTGTGATAGACAGGGTAAAGGTATCGCCGGTGCGGTCAAGGGAGATGCGGATGCGACAGTTTTTACAACCTGGTCGTGGATACCCTTTAGGGAAGGCGTGTTTGAGAGCGTTGGTGATAAGTTCATTGATTATCATTCCACAAGGTACCGCCAGATCCAGAGGCATTTGCACATCCCGGACCGCGATTTCGCATCGGATGGAAGGTGAGCCGAAGGAGGTTCGCAGATGTGAGATAAGGGACTGGATGTAATCCTGGAAATCAATATCTGACAGGGATGCGGAACGGTAGAGTTTTTCATGGACCAGGCTCATTGCCCTGACCCTGTTGCTCAGCTCCGCTAAAACATTACCGGACAATGAGTCGTTCATCGCTCTTCGCTGCAGTTCCAAAAGACCGATAATTGCAGCTAGATTATTCTTGACCCGATGATGTACTTCGCGCAGCAATACCTTTTTTTCAAACAAGGATGCCTCGAGTGCTTTTATCGCCCGATTTTGCTCGGTTATGTCGGTATTGATTCCGACATATCCGATTACCGATCCACCACTGTCATAGTTTGGAGTGGTTAAACCGCGGACCCACCTTACTTTTCCCTCAGGAGTTTTAAAGCGATACTCCTGTTCCCATGTGCTGTTCGATGCTGCCATCTTCTGCCAATGGGAAAAGACCATATCCCTGTCGTCAGGGTGTACACCCTGCAGCCAACCTGTGTCGAGAGCATCGGTAGAATCAAGGCCGGCAATTTGACACCAGCAAGGATTGACATATGTACAGAGACCGTCGGGGGTGGTCAGATAAATGCCGACAGGTGCCAGGGTCGCAAGAGTGCGGAACCGTTCTTCGCTCTCCCGCAGAGCCTGTTCGGCGGCTTTTCGTTCACTGATATCTCTAGTGATATTAATCAATGCAGGTTTATCGTCGAAATCAATCGATCTGACTTGGATTTCAACCGGGATTTCCCTTTTATTTCTGTCCAGAATTATGGTCTCAAAGCGGGCATATCCCTTCGTCGCAATTTCCGCCAATCGCTCGTGGATTTTTTCAGTGCTGACCTTTTCAAAGTCGGTTGGTTTCATGCGGGCAAGCTCATTCCTGGAGTAGCCGGTGCTCACCGCAGCTGCTTCGTTCATATCGAGAAAACATGATGGGGTGTTGTCCGGATTAATCCGGAATATGGTTATGGCATCCTGGTTGGCCTCAAAGAGGTCCCGGTACTTTCTCTCACTTTTTATCAGTGCCTCTTCCATTCCTTTACGAAGCACGATGTCCCAGGCTATATTGGCAATACTTGTTGCCAATTTTACATCTTTCTGGTCATAGTCCCGAGGTTTATTGCCAAGTCCGAGAATGGCAACTATCTTTTGGCTTCTGAATACCGGCACGACTAACTCTCTCAGTAGTGCAGCATGACCTGGCGGTAACCCTCTTTTGTGTTTTAGGTTTTCGTAATTATTGTGAATTATTGGTTTTCGTTTCTGGATGCAATCGGTCCATACCCCGGCTTGATTGACACTGTAATGTCGTTCTTTTATTTCAGTTTCACAATAGGTCTGTAATGTCTGGGTGGACCAGGTTTGCAGGGATATAGTCTGTTGATCCTGACCAAGAAAGTGGAAAAAGCCGATCCTGCTCTCAGTGAGAGATTCGGTTTCATCCAGGACCATTTGCAACAGTTCTGTCATGCTTAAAACGGACGATGCTTCGCTCAGGCGGAGGCGTGCTTCGAGGAGATCGCTTTCTTTTTTTCTTTCGGTTATATCCCTTGTGTTCGCAATAATTCCGGCAATGTTATTGTCCGTGTCTCGATAGGGGAAGTAGCAGATGTCAACGAATCTTTTTCCTATGGTCGGATAATCAAACCATTGCTGATAATTGATGGTCTCACCTTTTAGACATCTGTCGAAAGCGGGTTGAACAACTTCTCTAAATACTTCTTCGCCAAGATATTCGGCAACATTCAGGCCAATAAACTCCTCGCGACTCCTTCCGGAATATTTTTCGTAAGTATTATTAACTATTTTATATCTGTAGTTTTTATCTAGAAATGCTATGGCCTCCTGGCTGTTTTCAATGAGCAGCCTATATTTCTCCTCTGAACTCTTCAATTCTTCGTCAGTTAAATGCTTTGCCAGGGCTAGCGCTACATAGTCCGCCAGCTCTTCGAGCTGTTTGATGAAGGACTGGCTAAACCGTCCTTTTTGTCGATCATTGAACTGAAATAGACCAAAAGTGGTCTCCTGTATGCGTAAGGGTATCAAAGCTACCGATTCGTAGTCTTCGCCATTGCATCGGTTACGTGTCCTGGCGTGGCGATCTGTCTCGCTGGTAGTCGCCAGTAATTCCGAGGTACTGTTGGTCCAGAAGCTGCCGTTGTTGGTAAAGAACGGCTGGGCTGGATCAAAACGGCCACTGAGAACATTGCCACACATGCATTCGAGGATCGGGTTTCCGGCCTCGTCGCGGAGAATATTACCCAGAGGATCACGGACACACAGGGTGTTTTCCGCTTTGACGAAGACTTGCGGTAACCCTTTGGTCTTATAATAGGGAAAATCTTCGCCCTGACGCAGGCGCACAGCCATGGCCTCACAACTGCTAAATTTCTGGAAAAAAATGATCAGTTCCCGCATCAAGGTGCTGATGTTTCCGGCCAGATGACAGATTCGCAGCAATTCCCGTTCGGCTTCTCTCTGTGCATCAGCATGCTTTTGCCGCTTGATGTCATAAAAAAAACAATGAACGTGCTGAAAATTTCCTTCTGAATCAACAGCAATGCTGCCGTCCATAGTAACCAGAATGGAGGGAACTATCCTTTCTTTTTATCGCCAACTCCACTCCGATAATCTGCCCTGTTGATGCTGTATTGGAGAAGTTCTCCTCAAAATGTGCATGCCATTCCGGAGCCAGGAAGTCTCGGAAATTCCTACCCATGACTTCTTCCCGCGAATAACCGAATTTGTTCAGCCATGCCTGGTTGATTTCAATCAGGGCAGCCTTTTTGTCAAGAACTTGGTATCCAATCGGGGCTCGGTTGTAGAATTGATGCAGGTGCTCATATTTTTTCTGGTGGTGTGCTTCTGATCTCTCAAGTTTTGCAATCCGTGCTTTGAGATTCGCAATTTCCTGGGCATCGGCATTCAATTGTTCGGTCATGCGCATCCATTAGGGGACGGAGAATGAGTCGTTTGCAGGGGCAGAAATATCGAATCAACTACAGGGGAAACGACAGTGAGCCGCTACCTGGATGAGTGACAACCGGAGAATATATTGCTGCAAATGGTGCAATTTCCCTCACCGGATTGTCTCAACTATTGTACGCTCATGGGGTTAACTAGTTGTACCAATTCGGCAAAGGCGATGTCAAGTCAGGACTGCATTCGGCCTGCCATCCTTGCAATCTGGATCAAAAGAGGGCGAAATGGCATAGAGCAATGTCATTTATCAGCAATGCAGTCTGTTTGGGTGCACGGTGAACAACTACCGGTAGAAATGAGCGAGTCGCCTTATTATTGAGGACAAGCATAAACATTCTCCAGGTTCTTAAAGGAAACGGATCTACAACTCTGTAGTTCGGCAATGAGACAGTGGACGTGGCTTACCGGATACGGTAAAAGGAGGTAAAAAAGCCTCTTAATATATTGCTAAAAGAAAACCTTGCGCTCATCTGGTCAGATATGATAATGGCCGTGATTACATAAGAAATTGGAAAGACAATAGGTTTTTATGGAAAACCTTGTGGTATGAATGTTGCAAATGTCCTTAGGTAAATGGCTTTTCAAGGGTTATCTCGAGCAACGTGTTGATATGAAGTTTGCGGAATATTTAGATAGCATTTCAGTCCTTCATCAGGAAATCAATACATTATGGCCATAGTAAATTTAATCGGAAAGCTGGTAACTTGCTGGTTGAAAGAAGTAATGGAATAATCGGCTTTCCATCAGGAGGGGAAGGAGAAGATGCTCCTCCTGATATCTTGCTACTCAGGCAAAGAGATATTTGGGAATAAACGACATGAATGATGAGAGTAAGCTGGTACAAGAACTTCCTGCGCAACTAGATCGGGATGATGTCTTAATGGAATACAAATATTTTCAATCGCTTTGTCTTGTGACGCGAGGTGTATCCCATGACTATAATAACATCTTTACCGGTTTATCAGGACAATTAGGATTGATCGCCCAGGAAGCAGCTCTTGGCGAAATTGGTGAAAACCGGGTGCAGATGGTCAATGACCTTTTGGCCAGAGGCGTTAAGAGAACGTCGATACTCTATGAATTTTCCCGTTATTCCCATACTGAAAAATTGAATCACTCCATTGATCGTATTCTGAATATGGCCATTGAATCGTTGAATACTCTCTCTCGCTCCCATCAGTTTGTGGTAGAAAAAATCGGAGAGCTGCCACGCCTGCGGTGCCGTATAAAAGATATAGTTATGATGCTCTTTTATCTAGGCGAAAATGGTCTTGAGGCAACCCCTGATGGTGGCACCATCACAGTGTCGGCAGAGTTTGACCGGAACCGTGACCAAACAGTCATTTTCTCGGTTTGGAACAGGGGCAAAGGAATTTCGCCTGCTGTGCGTGGTTCGCTCTTTAAGCCATTTGTGTCGACCAAAAAGTCTGAGCAGGGAATGAGAGGCCTTGGTTTATATGCGGCGCAAAACATTGCCCGAGAACATGGCGGAAAGTTAGTGTTTTCAGATGATACAGAGGAGGGGACTGTTTTTTCCGCCCGAATTCCATTCTTTGAGCAAGGGGCAGAGAAAGTTGTTTTAGAAAAGAGAACCGCGACCGTGCTCCAACACCAGCAAAAGAATGTGTTGGGCAGAAAAAGGGAGACATTCTTTGTTGTTGAGGATGATGAGGCCATGCGGGATTTGATTGTGAGCAGCTTGCAACGCCGCGGTCATGTGGTATTTTCAGCCGAGACCTGTGGCGAAGCTCTGGAAGATTTTGAATTTGTCCACCAAGCGGTGACAGTACTGCTGATTGATGTCGGTCTGACCGATAGTGATGGATTCGAATGCCTGAAAAAAATGCAAACGATCAGTTCGCAGATAAAAGTTATATTTATGTCTGGAGAAGATATTGATAAGCAGAAATGCAGCCAATATAATGCCGCATTTTTGAAAAAACCGTTTACCGCGAAAGAGATCGAAGAGTTGGTGAATCATGCTGAATAAGGCGGTTAAAACAAAGAAAAATATCAGGGTGCTTGTTGTCGATGACGAATCTTCGATTGCTGATTTCATTGACGAAGTTCTTTCATCTCATGGGTATCAGGTAACATCGTTTTCCGATCCGCGAGAAGCATATGCAATTGTTGATCGCCAAAAATTTGAAATCGCTCTCATCGACATCAATATGCCGGAGATAAATGGAGAACAGTTATCTCGACGAATTCTTGAGTGTTTTCCGGGCACGGAAATTATCATTATCACAGGCGTACCGGACGAGAGCAATCTCGACAGCTGTTTGAAAATGGGCCTCACCCATTATCTGTTTAAAAGTTTCAATGAATCGCAGCTTGTCTATACAGTATATGCCGCGCTGCATTTCCAAAGACTCCGTAATGCCTATATGACCGAGTCCGCCCAAAACAGCGGCTCTCGGCTGGTCGGTGTGTCGATGTCGACGCGGGATATCCGCCAGGAAACCCTGTCGGTCGGCAAGACAGAATTGCCTGTGCTTGTCATGGGAGAATCCGGGACAGGGAAGGAAATAATAGCTCGGGATATCCATCGAAACAGTGAAAGAAGTACCAAACCGTTTCTTCCAATCAATTGTGCAGTGCTTGGGGCCTTAGCCGAGTCCGAACTTTTCGGGCATGTCAGCGGTTCCTTTACCGGTGCCTCGAAAACGACTGCCGGTTACGTTGGCGCAGCTGATAAGGGCACATTGTTTTTAGATGAAATTGGTGAACTGTTGCCAGAGGTGCAGGCAAAATTTCTCCGTTTTTTAGATGATGGGGAGTACAGCAAAGTTGGTGAAACTCATATCAGGCACGCCGATGTGCGAATTGTGGCTGCCACCAACAGAGACCTGGAAAAAATGTGTGAGGAAGGCAGCTTCCGCACCGATCTTTTTTATCGATTGTCCGGCGCCATAATAAAGACAACACCGTTGCGAGAACGAAAGGCAGATATTCTGCCATCTGATCTGGCATTTTCTGGCTCTTTTCGGCACCGCAAAAAACATCACCTACGATATCTCCGCAGACGCATGCTCCCGGCTGGTGGAAGAGGATTGGCCGGGAAATGTACGCCAGTTGAAGCAGACCCTTTACAAAATATCGCAGGTATCGGATACCCGGAGGATATCCCTTGCGGATGTCCAGAGAGCTTTGGGAGGCCTCGGGGAAAAACCAACACCGCAAACGTATAAAGAGGCCAAAAGTGATGTGCTGCGTGATTTTGACAAAGAATACCTCATGAAAACACTTTATCTCGCCAAAGGGAGTCTTAAAAAGGCTCTTGAGTTGAGTGGGATGCATAAGAAAAACTTTTACATAAAAATAAAAGGGCTTGGGCTCTCCGTGAAAGATTTTTCCCAGGGACAGAAAAATTGAGATTTGACGGATTTCTTTTGGGACTTTGCGAACTCAGAGCGTCATTCATGATGATGCCACAGGACAATGTATCAATTGCGTGCAGGTTGGAAGGGCACTGAAGGACGCTCTCCATAAATATGATGTTGGTAAAATTACCTCCTAAAAACAATTTATAGTTTCACTGAACAACCTTTTTAGCACCTGCAGGTGTTTATAGCCGGAACCCGGTTCTATCCCTCCACAACAAAATCTGGTGATAATACTTCTGCATCATATTGAGACTCTTCATCACTGTCTAAGTTTTTTTACCGATTAGAAGGTATAAAATCGAGACAAATAATCAAATTTGAAATTAGAGAAGCTCCTCAATGCTTTGTTTTAAAGTATTGGTTGGTAAAAAGACCTCCAAAGGGACAGTCACGTCATATTTTTCATGCCCCCCCATATTTGTCCATCTGAGTTTGTTTCTTGCTTTTTCATCACTGTTTTTCAATCCCCCCAAAATAAACATGCGCCTAGTTTTTTTATACAGGTGGCGTTTTTGCCTCCTTTTCAGGTTTGATGGCTTAATTTCTTTCTGTCAAATACGGATGCTCGTGCCTGTTATTTCTTTAACTTTCAGATAATACATAGTTATTCGCATAATAAATTGACTTGCATAGGTACTGGTACAGTTTGTGCAACATTCTGGTGCAGCATTCATATCTTTAACGGGAATTCGCCTGCATTTTTAAACGTTGAAGATAAGCAGAAATCAAAAAATGGATGGCGCTAATGTTGGTTTAATTATGGCGACAAAAGGGAAAGGACATGCACCTGATCTGTTCTTATTGCGGTATCTATATCAAGGAAAAAGAGCCTTTTGAGGTTGCAAAAAAAACGCATGGAGTTTGCGGTGATTGTTTTCAACCGCTACTGGACCAGCACAAAGGACTCTCCCATGACGAGTATCTGGAAACTTTTGATGTGCCTGTACTTGTTGCAGATTCTCAGGGACGAATAGCGACTGCAAATAAGGCAGCCCTGGAAATGTTGGACAAACCAGTGGAACGAGTTTTTGAAGTTCTGGGAGGTGAGGCGCTGGAGTGCCGGTACTCGAGATTGCCGGGAGGATGCGGAAAAACGACTCATTGTGAGACGTGCACTCTCAGAAATCTTGTTTTGAAAACCATGGGCCAGCAAGCCGACCACTCTAATCAGTTTATTACCATGGATACGGAGAAGGGGATGAAAAATTTTATGGTTTCAACAATTTATTATAATAATTTCGTTCACATAGTGTTTGAAGACTGTCGAATAGTGGAGGGTAGCTGACAATTTATTCACGACCTGTTGAAATTGAGAACCAAGAGCCTGACTGGAATTTTCTGCAGCACAAGGGCAACGAAAACAAGAGAGACATGACAGATCCCGGACAACAACCACATCTCAATCTCGATAGGATTGCTGCCTGTGCCAGAGACCTCAAGGCACTTGGTCCTGACACTGAATCAGAGTTTCTCGACATTGGCAGAGTGCTCAACACCCTGGCTACTATCTGTTTCGGCATGACCGACAGCGCACTCAAATTGAGTAAACTCGCAAAATTTAACACAGAAGAAAAGGAAGCCGACAACGATTCTTTTATTGCTGAAAACAGGAAAATTTTTACTGAGGTAACCGATCATGTCAAAAGGACAATCTCTTCGCTCGGTGATGGCGATTATGTTCTTGAGGAACTTCTCGAGCAGGTGACAAAATTACGAGCTCCTATCAGAGAATTGCAGAGTACCGGCAAGACGTTTCGTGTTCTGGGGGTGGGGATCAAGGTTGAAACTTCAAGGGCAAAGGAAGGAGTGCAAGGTTTCACTCTCCTCGCTGAGGAGGTCAAAGAAATCGCAAAGCTGGTCCAGGATAATTGCAAATACTGCATCGAAAAAGCCAACCTGGTTGAACATGGAATTTCGACCTCACGGGAAACCCTGAACAGCAGTGAAAACTCTTATGATGACAGAGGAGAGAGGGCCGTCTACAACATTTTGCAGTCCCTGGAAGATATTGGCTGGAAATCGGACCAGCTTGCGGCTGGTATCCAACAACGTTCAACCGCCATGGTGCAGGGAATAAGTGATGTGGTCATGGCCATGCAGTTCCATGATATCACCAGGCAGCAGCTTGAGAATGTCTCTTCTGCCCTGAACGAGGTTACAGCAAAGGCCAAAACCGTACATGCTTTGGATACAATAGAGGAAAGCGAGCAGCTTGTCCTGGAAATTTACTCCATTTTATCGATTCAGGCGGCACACCTCAACTCGATTTACGAACAGGTTCAGAATGCCAGAAGGCAAATTGGAGCCGGTCTTGGGAAAACCATGGAGCAGGCAAGGATTCAGGCGAAAGATGCCAGAGCGCTTCTGGAAATGGAAGGACGAGCAGGAAACCAATCGATCGTCGCAGACCTTGAAAGGGAAATTGATAATGTCGTCCTTTCACTCGACAAATCTCTAAAGGTAGTAAAGCATGCGGCAGAGCTCGGTCGGGAAGTTTACGACAATGTTGCGGAAATCGGCAGTCTTGTCAACACAATAGAAGAGATAGCCTTTGATGTGAAGATACTTGCTATCAATGCGATGGTTGAGGCTTTTAAAACGGATGTTGCGGGAAATACCTTGACTGTGCTGGCTAAAGAGCTGAGTGCTCTTTCACGAGAGACTCGGGATGGGGCAACTTATTCCATCGAAATGTTGCAAAGTATCATGGAAGGCACCGAAAAACAGATGGAATATGTAAAAAATCTGAACCAGAGCCGCGAGGTGGTAGATGAGATGATTGCCGGAGCGAAAGAATTTACCGGGACAATTCTCTCATCCCTGCAAGAAGTCGGTACTATTGGACTCAACATGGATAGCGTTAGCCGAGACCTCTCTTCAAAAATAAACAAGTTGATTCCGGGGATAAAATTCCCTCAGATAATGGGGGACAGGATTGATCGGAACTGGCAGGCCATTTGTCGGACCATCAACCAGATAGAGGAGGCCTATCCTCGATTTCAGGAAAAGAGTTCCGAAGTCAAGAAAATGTTAGAAAAAGTTGCCGAGCAATACGTCATGGAACGTGAGCGCTCCATTCATGCCCAGGTTGCCGGACAGGAAAGCATTGATGGCGACTCAGGGGATGTTGATCTTTTTGAAGATGATGGTTTCGAGTTGTTTGAGGATAATACCCCCCAGGATAAGAAAAAGGCCGGTGGTGAAAAAAAAGATGATTTTGGTGATAACGTAGAGCTTTTTTAATCTCAATGGACCTGGCAGCGTTACACGAGGAGAACGTATGAACCATTCACTGAAAGTGACCAAAACGATTGACGGCAAGGAGGGAACACTCACTCTGGCAGGGGACCTCACCATGGCTCATGTCCTGAAAACAAAAAAAGCCGTTCTTGGGGCCATCGGAGAGGTTGATACGCTTCGGCTTGATCTCAAGGAAGTTGCAGAGGTCGATGTGTCTTTTGTTCAGCTGCTCTGTGCTGCCCACCGTGAGTGTTTTTTATCTGAAAAAGGTCTTTTTCTGGAGGGTGAGGTCAGCAACGTTATGGAGAACCTTTTAGAAAGAGCAGGGTACTTAAAGCAATGTGGCTGTTTTCCTGCCGCCAAAAAGAGTTGTTTATGGAGTGAATGCAGTCTTAATCATTCATGAGAATATCCCTCAGGTTGTCGATAAACTTCGGGGGGATTGAAGAGAACACCAGTCATGGACGCAACAGACTTTGGAGAAGGATGGTAAAAAGTCCTGAATTTCAGTGATGGCGGTGACATCTGGCTAGTGATACCGCTTGGAAAAAAAGATATTTCTAAGAGCAGACAAAGGGATAAACAATGGCAAAGACAATTTTGACCGTAGATGATAGTGCCAGTGTGCGTCAGATGGTGACCTTTACCTTGAAAGGAGCCGGCTACAGTGTTGTGGAAGCAGTGGATGGTGAGGATGGCCTGACAAAATTAACGAGCGCAAGCGTGGACATGGTCATAACCGACCTGAATATGCCAAAACTTGATGGGATCGGTTTTATCAAAAAGATACGGGCAAATCCGACATCTAAATTTATTCCGGTAATCATGCTGACCACCGAGTCACAGACAGAGAAAAAGCAAGCCGGGAAGGCTGCCGGTGCAACGGGTTGGATAGTCAAACCGTTTAAACCCGAACAGCTGCTGGATGTGGTTAAAAAGGTGCTGCGCTAATCATTTTGCAGGGTCAAATCAGTGGGACATTCCGGCAGCTGATGAGCGAGACAATTAATGGAAACCCAGGAGCCAAACAGTCATGAGTGATGTTCAAGGTCTTGATGCAGGAAGGGCTGTATTTCTTATTGAAGCGACGGAAATTCTCGAACAGCTGGAAGAGTCTCTGTTGGAGCTGGAAGATGCCCCGGATAATATCGACCTGGTGGGCAGCATTTTTCGGGCCTTGCATACCATAAAGGGCTCTGGAGCCATGTTTGGCTTTGACCGTGTCTCTTCCTTCACCCACGAAGTCGAAACTGTTTTCGACGAGGTACGTTCCGGTAATATGCAGGTCTGTCGTGAACTTATCGATTTAACCCTTGCTTCCCGTGACATAATCCGGAGCATGCTTGATGCTGATCAGGGGGAGGGTGAGGTGCCTGATTCAGAAGTTCAACGAGTTGTTGCTGCGCTGCAAAAACTTTCGCATGCAACACCTCACCTGGAACAACTCCATTCATCACCGGAACAGATAGGGACGCAGACCGGAAATAAGGAAAATTCGCTTATCACCTGGCGAATCCGTTTTAAGCCCCCGGAAGACGTATTTGCCACAGGCACTAATCCGATCTTCCTGCTCGAAGACCTGAGAGAACTTGGCGACTGCGACATAGTCAGCATCACCGATGATATTCCTCGCTTGGCGGAACTCGATCCTGAACGATTCTATTTTGGCTGGGATATTTTGCTGACTACGGATAAAGGCCGAGATGCGATTGAGGACGTATTCATCTTCATTGGCGATGATTCCGATTTGAAAATCGAAGCGGTCGAGCATCACCATCTCACCGATGATGAAGATACCGAGAAAAAGCTGCTCCGCCTTGGCGATATTCTTGTTATGCGGGGTGAGCTTGACAGGGAACAATTGGCCGATGCGGTGAGCAGTCAGAAGCGCCTCGGTCAAATTCTTGTGGAAAAAGGTCTCCTTTCGGAAGCAAAGATTGACGCGGCACTGCGCGAACAGGAGCACCTGAAAAAAGCCAAAACGAAGGCCAAAGAACAAAGTAAACCAAAAACAGTCGCTGAATCCAGTATCCGGGTGCCGTCATCAAAACTGGATGAACTTGTCAATCTCGTTGGTGAACTGGTGACAGTACAGGCCCGACTCACCCAGATTGCAAATGATGGGGAAGATGGTCAGCTCAAATTCCTGGCGGAAGAGGTGGAGCGACTCAGCGCTGAATTGCGTGACAATACCATGAATATCAGGATGGTTCCCATTGGGGCAACTTTCAGCAAATTCAGGCGGCTGGTGCGTGATTTGTCAACTGATCTTGGCCGGGACGTAGTTCTCACCACAGTCGGGGAAGAGACCGAATTGGACAAGACGGTTATCGAAAAACTCAACGATCCAATGGTCCATCTGATCCGTAATGCCCTGGATCATGGTGTGGAACCACCGGATAAGAGGGCGGCGGCGGGGAAAAAACGTGAGGGGTCACTGCACCTCGAAGCAGAGCATTCCGGCGCTCATGTCCTTATCCGGGTGAAAGACGACGGTGCAGGTATCGATAAAGAAAAAATTAGAAGAAAAGCGGTTGAGCGTGGTCTCATGGAGGAAGGTGCCGACATTTCCGATGACGAATTGTTCAGTTTTATCTTTACCCCCGGTTTTTCCACAGCAGTTGTCGTAAGCAGTGTCTCTGGCCGGGGAGTCGGCATGGATGTCGTTCGCACGAATATAGACGCACTGCGGGGCTCTGTCGATGTTAAAAGTACTGAGGGAAAGGGTACTACAGTGACCTTGAAGATCCCGCTGACCCTGGCAATCATAGAAGGATTGCTGACCAGGGTTGGTGATGAGTGTTATGTGTTGCCATTGTCCGCTGTTGAGGAATGTGTGGAGCTCGAGGCTGAAGAGGCTGGGGCTTCCAGAGGACGTCATCTCGCCCATATCCGTGGGGAACTCATCCCCTATGTTCACCTCAGACGTCATTTCAAAATCAATGGCAAGAGAGCTGCAATTGAACAGATCGTGGTGACCCATGTGGATGGCCAACGCATAGGCTTTGTGGTTGATGAGGTGATTGGCCAGCATCAGACTGTGATCAAGAATCTCGGCCATATGTACCGAAATGTTAAGGAGATATCGGGGGCCACTATTCTTGGTGACGGAACTTTAGCCCTTATTTTGGATGTTCCATGTCTGGTCCAGGAAACACGTGGCGCAGAGAAAGCCCGGCTTGAAACGGTTCGATAAAGGTATTTTCACCCGGAGACAGAGCTATGGAAAAAGAAACAAGCAAATACATACTGTCGAACAGACAGTCGGTCGTGGGGGCGCTGTTTACATAATCTTAATTCATTAGCCTCAATATAGACAGAAATACTTGTAAAAATAGACAGAGGAGAACAGGCAATGAGCGAAACCGGCAGTATAGAATTCAACCAATATTTAACCTTTAAGCTTGATGAAGAAGTCTTTGGCCTGGCCATCGGCAAGGTTCGGGAGGTCCTCGATTTCACCACGGTAACCCGGGTGCCCCAGACCCCTGCCTATATGCGGGGGGTGATCAACCTGCGCGGCAGTGTGGTGCCGGTCATCGACTTAAATCTCAAGTTCGGCATGAAGCAGACGGAGAAAACGGTCAACACCTGCATCATCATTGCCGAAATCGAGATGGACGGGGAGGTGACCGTTCTGGGAGCTCTGGCCGATTCGGTGCAAGAGGTGGTGGAACTGGAGCCGGATCAGATCGAACCGGCTCCCAAAATCGGCACCAAGCTCAACACCGAATTCATTAAAGGCATGGGGAAACGGGAGGATGTGTTCATTATCCTGCTGGATATCGACAAAGTTTTTTCATACGAGGAACTCGCCATGGTGCAGGGAACTGAGCCCCAATCAGAGGCTGCACCTTAAACATTAATCGTTTAAGTCATTGGTTGATTAATAATAACAATTCAATAAAGAGGTAAATAGATGAAACTTGGAATGAAGATCGGCTTGGGATTCGCAACCTTGTTGATGATTGCTGTGGCGCTGGGGATTCTGGCCATATTCAATATGAGCAACATCGCCACCAAATCCACCATGCTGCAAAAGGAATATGTTCCCGAGGTGGGAATATCCAATGAGGTGGAACGCAGCTCATTTCGGACCATGTACGACATGCGTGGTTACGGCTTTACCGGGGAGAAGGATCTTCTGGAGAGTGCCAGGATGAATATCAAGGAATTGCATGTACAGTTGGATAAGGCGAAGGTGCTTGGGGACAACTCACCCAACCTGAAAGCCCTTAAGCCTGCTGTTGAGCTGGTGGAAAAAGAACTCGCCGGCTACGAGAAAGCGGTTACCGAGACGGTGGAAGTCAATGCTAAGATGGATGAGCAGCGCAATGAGCTGGAAAAGGCCTCGAAGAAATATATGGACAACTGCAACGATTTTCTGGCCGGGCAGAATAAAATGATGGACTCGGAGATTGCCGCTGGGGCTGAACAGGCCAAACTCGACGAACGTCTGGAGAAGATTACCCTTGTCAACGATATTATCGATGTCGGTAATGCCACCCGCTTAGCCGCCTGGAAATCGCAGGCAATGCGTGAGCCGAAGATCATCCAGGATGCCTATGCCAATTTCGATGTCATGAAGGAAAAATTTTCCACATTGCGCAAAATTACTTATCTGGAAGAAGATACAAAAAGAATCGACAATACCGAGGATGCCGCCACACAATATAAACAGGCGATGGTCGATTTTCTCGACCTCTGGTTGAAAAATGTCGAGCTCGGTAAAAAGCGGGGTGAAATAGGAGCTTCGGTGCTGGCCCAATCCCGTGAGGTTGCCATGAAAGGTATGGAAGGCACAACAAGAATTGCTGAAGAAGCAGTAACTGCTCTCAGTAAATCCAGCAATATCATGATAATCGGCCTGATTTTCGCCGCTGCCTTTGGCATCACCATCGCCTTCTTTATTACCCGTGCCATCACCAAGCCGATTTTCATGGGTGTCAAATTCGCCGAGACTGTGGCCAACGGCGACCTCAGCCAGCGTCTCGATATCACGCAGAAAGACGAGATCGGTCAGTTGGCAATGGCTCTCAACAATATGGTTGATAAGCTGAAAGATGTGGTGGCCAACGTCCAGAGTGCGGCTGACAATGTCGCCTCGGGCAGCCAGGAGCTCTCAGCCAGCTCCGAAGAGATGAGCCAGGGGTCGACCGAACAGGCGGCTGCAGCCGAAGAAGCGTCGAGTTCCATGGAGCAGATGGCGGCCAATATTCGCCAGAATGCCGATAACGCCATGCAGACCGAAAAAATCGCCAGTAAGAGTGCCGAGGATGCCAAGAAGGGAGGCGAGTCGGTGGCACAAACTCTTACCGCAATGAAGGAAATCGCCAGCAAGATCTCGATCATCGAGGAGATTGCCCGGCAAACTAATCTCTTGGCCTTAAACGCCGCCATCGAGGCAGCCCGTGCTGGTGAGCATGGCAAAGGTTTTGCGGTGGTGGCTGCTGAAGTCCGCAAGCTGGCCGAACGCAGTCAGCATGCCGCAGCCGAGATCAGTGAACTCTCCGGCAGCAGTGTCGAGATAGCTGAGCAGGCCGGGCAGATGCTTTCGGAAATGGTTCCGGATATCCAACGAACGGCGGAACTGGTGCAGGAAATTTCCGCAGCCAGTAAAGAGCAGGATACTGGTGCCGAACAGGTCAACCAAGCAATCATGCAACTCGACCAGGTTATTCAGCAGAACGCCTCGGCCTCGGAAGAGATGGCGTCCACCTCGGAAGAACTGTCCAGCCAGGCCGAACAACTGCAGGATACCATTTCCTTCTTCAAGGTCGATACCAGGGGCGGCTCCAAGGTTCGCCAGGCACCACAACCGGTTGCGAAAAAGAAACAGGCTTCTCTGCCGGGTCCAAAACAGGTATTGAAGAAAATTAAAAAGGTTTCCACTGCCTCCACAGGTTTGGATCTCGATCTGGGTGGAGACAGCAGTAATCTTGATGAAGCCTTTGAACGTTTTTAATCGAAGCTGAACATCCACCGGATCCGGGCGGCTTGTTCCGGATCCCTTTAAATAATAGGGAGCAATGGCGTGATGAACAAAGGGAAAATGAAACGGATTATAATGCTGGGTGGTCTTTTGGCTTCGGGACTCATCTTTTGCGGGATGGCAGTAGCTAAACCGAATGCCGAGGAGGCGCTCGACCTCCTGAAAAAAGGCAATGAACGATTTGTGTCAGGCAACTCTATCCATCCGAACACCAGTTCAGAGCGTTTGATCCAGGCCGGCAAAGAGGACCAGGGAGATTATGCCTTTGCCACAGTCATTACCTGCTCGGATTCACGGGTTCCTGTCGAGCTATTATTTGATACCGGGGTTATGGATACCTTTGTAATTCGGGTTGCCGGCAATGTGGTCGATGTCGATGAAGCCGGTTCCATCGAATACGGTTTAGCCCATGTCAAAACCCCGGTGCTGGTGGTTTTGGGTCATAAACAATGCGGCGCGGTGACGGCGGTCACCCATGCTGTTCAAGGTACGGGCCACCCCCTGGAACGCAACATCCCTCAATTGGTCGACAATATAGAACCGGCGGTAAAAAGTGCCATGGCTGCTAACCCGAGTTTGCATGGAGAAGAGGTGATCCCCGCCGCCATTGAGGAAAACGTCTGGCAGGGAATCGAAGACCTGTTCATGATCAGCCCGGCAACCCGTAATCTGGTGAAAAGCGGTGCTGCCGTGGTGATCGGTGCTATTTATGATGTCGGCACCGGAAAGGTCGACTGGTTGCCGGAAGCAAAAGTTGGTGCGATTCTCGCCCGGGTAGAAGCGAATCCCGCTCGGGCCATGAATCCTATGGCCGAAGGAGGGCATTGAGTGAATTTTAAAAGATCAGATCAGAATGTAGAAACGAAAAACGATGTTTCAGTTCGCCAGTATGGTGAATGTTGTCTTCAAATGTAAAAGATAATAATAGGAGATAATTGTCTGTCTGAGAGGAGATGTATGTTCGAACAGATATGGTTTCTATCTGGTGAATTGGAAACCGGGACAATGGGAGAAATGGTGTCATGAAGGAAGGTTCTACAAAACGAATTGTGTTGGTTATAAGCAGCTTGACCGTGGTGCTTTTCTTTTTTGCCGGACTGGCTTCGGCAAAACCAGATGCTGAAGAGGCACTCTCCTTTCTCAAGAAAGGCAATGAACGTTTTGTATCAGGTACATCAACGTATCCCCATATAGACAGAAAGCGACTTCTTCAGGCAGGCAAAGAGGATCAGGGGGACCATGCCTATGCCACCGTTATCACCTGTTCCGACTCGCGGGTACCGGTGGAGCGTATTTTTGATGCAGGTGTCATGGATACCTTCGTTATTAGAGTAGCCGGAAATGTTGTTGATGGTGACGAAGCCGGGTCCATCGAATATGGCCTGGCACACGTCAAGACCCCGATTCTGGTGGTCTTGGGACATACCCAGTGCGGTGCGGTAACGGCTGTTACTCATTCCATTCATGGGACCGGTCACTCCCTGGAACGCAATATTCCGCCACTGGTAGATAATATTGAACCCGCTGTACGCAGGGCAATCGAGGCCAATCCACAGCTGCATGGCGACGCTGTTATCCCTGCAGGTATTGTTGAAAATGTGTGGCAGGGTATAGAAGACCTGTTCATGACCAGCCCTTCATCCCGGGATCTGGTTAAAAGCGGTGCCGCCAAGGTTGTCGGCGCCATCTATGACGTTGGTACAGGCAAGGTCAACTGGCTGCCGGAGGCGAAGGTCGCCGCGATCCTCAGTCGCGTCGAAGTGAATCCCGATCGGGCCATGAACGTTATGGCCGATGGTGGCCACGAAGAACATCAAGAGGCTAGTGCTCCCCAGTCATCCGAAACAGATGAGACATCTGGATCACATCAGATATCTGCTGCCCATCAGGGGTACCAGGATCATAGTGCAGGTCATACTCAGAGAACGGAAGAAATACAAGTAAGACCCGTGACCCTCGTTGAAAAAGATGTGCTGGGCGAACTTGATGCAGGACGTCATCACCAAAAGACAGAAAGCAACTTTTTTCTAGCGGAAGATGGTGATTCAACAGACCTGCTCTGGATCCTGCTGCCGGTTGCTCTGCTTCTTTTAATCGCCCTGGTCTTTGGGGCAAAAACAGCAATCGTCCGAAATCTAAAAGTCGGCAAAAAACTCTATGGAGGTTTTGGCCTTATCCTTTTGCTTACCGTTGGTATGGGCTTGGGCTTGCTGTATTTTCTCGGCCAGATCAGTGAAAAGTCTCACCTGGAAGCAGCGACACTTGAGCTCGATATGATGGCAGGTGAATTAGGCACGGTACAGACGGAATTTCTCCTTTACGGTATCTCTGACAGGGGGCTGGGTGAAAAACTCCTGAGTGAAGCAAAGGCACTTCTTGCGGAATATGTGACTGATATAAAAACCCTTCAGCAGGCTGATCTCGAAGAAAAGGAACTGGGAGCTCTGAGGGAGCTTGAATCGCTGGTTTCTCGATATACCGAAAAATCTGAGACGTTAGCGATTGATTTCCACAAGGTGGAGGAAGAACAGGCAAAGCTTGGACAAGTCGGCAAAGAATTGCTGGCGCAGGTGAAAGAATTACTGCGTGATCATGAAGAAGACCTGGCAGAGTCTGAGGCCGCTTCTGACCTTGACCGCGGCAAACTGGTACTGCAGGGCGAGTTGGTGAAAAGCCTTACCCAGTTGGAGGTATTGACACTTAAGCTCGGGAGTAACCGGGTCGGTTTTATGCTTGATAAAGATATAAAAAGAGTTCCGGTTTCCGAGAAATATCTGGGCCAACTCTTTGGCCAAGTTGAAATAGCCACCCATCTCATCAAGCAGCAATCAGTTGACAGCAGAAAAATTGACGCTGATATGAAAATTTTGGCCACAGTGGAGGAGGAATTCGAGAAGTATCAGGAAGAACTCGGTGCCATGATGATCAACACCTTGAAGGTTGAAGGAGGAGCGGTTGCATTGCGTTCTCTGCTGCACAATGTCGAGGCTATTGCCGCAGCTCTGTCGCATCGCTTCGAGCTTGAAGCGGAAAGTGCCAAAAGTGAAGCCAATAAAGTTTCGATTGTCCTTATGATCCTGACTGTGATCCTGGGTCTTATTGTGGCCGCCGTCATTACCCGGGCTCTCTCTCGGCCTATCCTCCTGGGAGTAGCTCTTGCGAAATCTGTAGCAGAAGGTGATCTTACTCAGAAGATTGATATCGACCAGCAAGACGAGGTCGGTCAGCTTGGCGCAGCTCTTAACGCCATGATTGACAATGTTAAAGAGGTGGTGGCCAATGTGCAGAGTGCCGCTGACAACGTCGCATCGGGCAGCCAGGAACTTTCTTCCACATCTGAGGAGATGAGCCAGGGCTCCACAGAGCAGGCCGCCGCTGCTGAAGAGGCTTCAAGCTCCATGGAGCAGATGGCTGCGAATATCCGCCAGAATGCCGATAATGCTTTGCAGACCGAAAAAATTGCAGGCATGAGCGCAGAAAACGCTAAAAAAGGTGGCGAGTCTGTAGCGAAAACACTAGCGGCCATGAAGGAAATAGCCGACAAGATCTCGATTGTTGAAGAGATCGCCAGGCAGACTAATTTGCTCGCACTGAATGCAGCCATCGAGGCAGCCCGGGCTGGTGAACACGGCAAGGGCTTTGCCGTGGTGGCGGCTGAGGTTAGAAAGCTTGCCGAACGCAGTCAGCATGCCGCAGCCGAAATAAGCGAACTTTCCGGCAGCAGTGTTGAGGTGGCAGAGCAGGCAGGAGAGATGCTTGGCAAGATGGTTCCCGATATCCAGCGAACCGCTGAACTCATTCAGGAAATTTCCGCAGCCAGTAAAGAGCAGGATACCGGTGCCGAGCAGGTCAACCAGGCAATCATGCAGCTTGATCAGGTCATTCAGCAGAATGCCTCGGCCTCGGAAGAGATGGCTTCAACTGCAGAAGAGTTGTCCAGCCAGGCTGAGCAGTTGCAGGATACCATGTCTTTTTTCAAGGTTGAGGAGAGGAAGTCTGGTGCAAGAATTAATAAAGCTCAGCTTCCGTTGCCCAAGACAAAGCAGGCACCTTTGCCCGCATCAAAACAACTAGTAAAAAAGAATAAATAGGTTACTGCCGATTCCACCGGCCAGATTCTCATTATCCGCAAAACAAGGGTGATAACATGAATACTTCCTTGCGTTGGGGTTGAGATTTTGATCTGGGCGAGGTGTCAGAGGTACGCTTAATTTAAAAAATGGTTGTTTGAAAATTACCCCGATAAACGAGACCAATTTCAATAATGTGTTGAACGAATTCTATGGACGCGCATCTGACTAAGCAAGACTTTCAGCAGTTGAGTTCATTTATTTACAATAATCTCGGAATCAAAATGCCGGCAGAGAAAAGTACCATGCTGACAGGCCGGTTAACAAAACGTTTGCGGGCGCTTGAGTTGTCCAGCTTCAGAGAATACTGCAATTTTCTCTTCAGTCCGGAAGGGCAGCAGGAGGAAATGGTTCATCTTATAAATGTAATTACCACCAACAAAACCGATTTTTTCCGTGAACCAAGCCATTTTACGTATCTCACCCAGATGGCATTGCCTACTTTACAGAATCTGCACAACTTCCATGGTCGAAACAACCTGAAAATATGGAGTGCTGGGTGTTCGACCGGTGAAGAGCCGTATACGCTGGCCATGGTTTTGGCCGAAGTTCAGGCGAGCCAGCTCGATTTTAAATTTGATATTTTAGCGACGGATATCTCCACTCGGGTGCTCGATATTGCCCGCCGGGCGGTATACCCTATGGGACTGATAGCACCGGTAACACCTCTTTTTCGTAAGAAATACCTGCTGAAGGGTATTAACAAAAAGAATCCTCAAGTACGGATTGTACCAGAACTTCGCGAGCGGGTACGTTTTGGTCGATTGAATTTCATGGATGAAGATTTTGGCTTACCGGAAATGGTTGATATTATCTTTTGCCGTAATGTCATAATTTACTTTGACAAACATACTCAGGAAAAGTTGATGGTGAAATTTTGTCGCTATTTGAATCAGGGAGGTTACCTGTTTCTTGGACACTCTGAATCTTTACACGGTTACAATACTCCTCTGGTTCAGGTGGCTCCGACCATTTATCGGAAATTATGATGACCTGTGAAAACTCTATACTGGAGAAAATTTATCTCAAACCAGGAGAGTTAGTAATCGCGGAGGAGCCGGTAATGGTAACAACAGTTCTCGGGTCGTGTATATCTGTGACGATGTTTCATCCGAGGACAGGTGCTGCGGCGATATGTCATGGCATGCTGCCAAATGGCGGTAAAAGCAAAAGCTTCAAATATGTCGATACCTCACTGCGGTATATGATGAAATTTTTAGATCATTTGAAGATTTCCAGAATGGAGATAGAGATCAAACTTTTTGGTGGAGCAGATATGTTCAGCAGTGGGGAGTCGACCATGCGCGGCCTCACCGTCGGTTGTCAAAACATCTCTGTTGCCACCCGATGCCTGGAAGAGTGCGGTTTGGTTCCTGTCGCCTCCGATGTCGGAGGCAGGAAGGGGCGCAAACTGATTTTTAAAACAGATACCGGGGTCGTCTTGATCAAAAAGATGAGCAACCTGGATCAGATTCCAACGCTATAGATGGCAGACAGGGAAAAAGATATGTCGAGTAGGAAACTAAGGTACACAAACTGCGTTCTCGTTTGTTGAAGGAAAAACTATGGGTATTAAAGTACTTGTTGTGGATGACTCCGCGGTGGTTCGGCAAACTCTTTCGGACATACTCTTGGCCGACAGAGATATTGACGAGGTAGTGACTGCCCAGGATCCGTACGTTGCCGCCTCCAGGTTGCGTCAGTTTATACCGGATGTCATTACTCTGGATGTGGAAATGCCGAGGATGGATGGCCTCAGTTTTTTACAGAAAATAATGTCACAACACCCTATCCCCGTCGTTATGTGTTCGAGCCTTACTGAAACAAACTCGGCAACGGCACTAAAGGCCATGGAGTATGGGGCGGTGGATATCATCCAGAAGCCGAGAATGGGAACAAAGCAGTTTTTCGATGAATCACGAGTAGTTATTTGCGATGCCGTGAAAGCCGCCGCAAAGGCGAGGGTGAGAAGGCAAAGACGGGCGGTAACCATAAGTACTGATAAAAAATTGAATGCAGATGTGATCTTGGCCAGACCAGGCGGCAAGGCAATGATTCAGACTACCGAGAAAATAGTGGCCGTCGGGGCATCGACTGGAGGAACCGAAGCGCTACGCATTTTCGTGGAAATGTTGCCGGCAGATTTCCCGGGGGTAATCATTGTGCAGCATATGCCGGAGCATTTTACCAGATCTTTTGCCGAGCGTCTCGACAGTCTCAGCAAAATGACGGTGAAGGAAGCAGCTGATGGGGATACGGTTATGCCTGGCCGGGTCCTCCTTGCCCCCGGCAATAAACACATGCTTCTTCAGCGAAGCGGGGCGAGGTATTATGTCCAGATTAAGGATGGTCCGCTGGTCAGTCGGCATCGGCCATCCGTTGATGTGCTTTTTCGTTCGGTGGCTCGATATGCCGGTAAAAACGGTGTCGGCGTTATTATGACCGGGATGGGTGATGACGGTGCAAAAGGAATGCTGGAGATGAAAGAGGCTGGTGCGGCTACCATGGCGCAGGACGAGAAAAGCTGTGTCGTCTTCGGCATGCCAAAGGTGGCCATTGAACTGGGCGGCGTCGATCAGGTTGTGTCGCTGTCCAACATTGCCAAGGCTGTCGCAAACCTTTGCTACTGATAGGCTCTTATCCTTAACCAAGCAGAGGCTAGTCGTTTGGACAAAGAAGAACCATTATTCCATGCATGTCGTGTCCTTTTTGGCAATGATATTCAGCTTTCCAGTGACTTTCTCCGGTATCTCCAGGAAGAAGGTGTGATCAGTGCCTTCAGGAAAAGAGCGATGGATGTCCATCCGGACCGGGCTTTGATTTCAGGCTTTTCGGTGCGAGAATGTCAGGAAGAGTTTTTTACCCTGCAAACAGCCAGTGAAACTCTGCGCCAGTATATCGCCTCGCGGGAGATTTTCTCCCGAGCCTCTACCTCAGGTACAAACCAACAAAGCAGATCGCCTTTGCAACCCACCGACCTGCCAGAAGAAAAACTGCTGTTTGGCCGTTTTCTTTATCGCATGGGCATAATTGAGTGGCGTCAGATCATTAAGGCACTCAATTGGCAGAAATCTGGCAGGCCGAGAATTGGTGAATTGGGGATTAGCCTGGGCTACCTTAATCGAAACGCGGTTGTCACGATTTTAAAAAGTTCAGTCAACGTCGGAGTGTTTGGGGTAACGGCGCAGGCTATGGGGTTTTTGACAGGAGACGAAGTTCGTGAGCTCTTGCTGCGACAAAAACGACAGGAAAAAAAAATTGGCCAGTTTTTTGTTGAAAAAGGTTTCTTTAGCAAGAGAGATCTCGCTGCATTACTCTGGCAATGCAAGGCCCATAACCGACGGGTGGCACGGCTTAATGAGCGATAAAAGTTCTGTTGTTGCTAAAAAAACGACCTCTTTTCTGAATCTTAAACAATTAAGTTTAAACGACTGAATCTGCTGTTGGGGAGTATTGTATGGTTTACAGAGTTTCCTCTGGCAGCCGGCGGAGGTTCCCACCAGAGAGACAAGCCTTCGGCAGTTGCCAATTTATGTACCGCCAGAATGCCATGTTGGCTAGTCCGAGGATTGCAGATGAAGTCTTGGATACCTGTTTCGAAGATAACACCCTGAGGTCCTGGGAGGAGAAAATCAATCAACCCGGCTCCAATCGGCATTTTGCGAAGGTTAAACAGCTGCAAAAACCCATTGTTGCAATACGTTATAATTTGCTCTTCGTTAATCTGCAAAATCATCAAGCTGCTTTGATTGTGGAGAAATTCGATTAATTCCTCACTGATCTCCATTAATTCAGTTATCATCACAACTCCATGCGCTTAAGACATTAATCGAATATGCCATTTTGATCCCCCTTAATTCTCGCTTTTATGAAGAAGTCTCTAGCTGAGGATTAGGGGAATCAGGAATACCATTGGGCAGATCCGGCAAAAAGAGAGTGCATGTTTAATCAAAATATTTTAACCAAACTCTACTTGTCTCTCAGTTCCCGATCATTTAGTATCAGCATGCTCGTTTCTTATCTCTCTGATTGCCGGGAGCATTTCGATAAATAAATCAAAAAGCTGTGGTTTGAAATGGCGTCCTTTTCCTTCTGCCATGATTGAGAGTAGCTGGGGTTCCGGCAGAGCTTTCCTGTAGACCCGGTCATTACTTAGTGCGTCATACACATCTACCAAGGCAACAATTTGCGCTGATTCTGGAATTGCATCCCCTTTGAGGCCAAAAGGGTAGCCTGAACCATTCCATTTTTCATGATGATAAAGAGCGATGTCATGGGCCATTTTAAGCAGAGGAATGTTCGAATCGCAGAGAATCCTGGCACCTATTAGCGGATGCTGTTTTATGATGTCAAATTCTTTGGAAGAGAGTTTTCCAGGTTTTCGCAGGATTTCATCAGGAATGCCGATTTTGCCGACATCGTGCATCGGTCCGGCAACCCGCATATTATCTATCTTCTCCTGATTCCAGCCTAATTTCTTTGCCATTAGGGCACCGTACAGTCCGATCCTTTTGATATGCTGACCTGTCTCTTCGTCGCGATAGCCAGAAGCCGATATGAGACGAAGAGCTATTTGTTCCTCTCTTTTCCTGATATCTTCCGTCCTGTCTCGAACCAATTGTTCGAGGTGTCGCTCATAATTTTCATGCTCGAGATTAATTCGGCGCCGTTCCAGGGCATTGAAAATATTTATGATGAACTCGTTTCTCTCAAATGGTTTGATTAAATATCCGAAAGCGCCTTTCTCAAGGGTTGACACTGCTGTTTCTCTACTGTCAACTGCTGTTGCCATAATCATGGCCGTTGTCGGATAGCTGTTACCAACAATATCCAGAAAATCAATTCCAGATTTTCCAGGCATCATAATATCTGAAATAACTAAGTCATAGCATTCTTGTTCCATCATTGAGAGTGCTTCATCCACTCCATGAGCGATATCGCAGGAGATTCCTTCGCGGTCTAACCACCTTGCCACCAGATTACATAAAACCGGCTCGTCATCAACTGCTAACACTTTAGATTTCGAGAGGTTGAATGGTTTTCTGATTTTATAAAGATTCATAAGAGTGATTTGTCTGAACTTTATGATTCAGTTCTTCTGGTTGTTATCAAGAAACCGGCGCCGGTTCTCAATACCTTTTGAGGGGTGTGAGTTACTTGAGACCATTTTTTCAAGACCAGGTAAAAGTTCTAATAGTGCATCCAATATTTATGCCAATAAAAAAATTAGGGTAACGTACGAGTAAAAATCATTTAAAAATAATGAATTACTAACTAAAATGGTTTTTCACTTAAGGTGAGGGGAGACAAGAAAGGTTTTCCTTATACGACCAAGGGGGTTAATGTACCTCCCCTTGGTCGTGAGATTATCCACGCGAAAGTGTAATCGAATGATGGTGCAAAGGTTGTGAAAACAAAAGAAACTGGCAATGAACACATTAGGGTTTAAAGATTCCAGCGAGTAAAAAATGCTACGGGAATGGATTTGCAATGCACTTTGGGAGAGTAATGGAATAGATAGCGATTTACGATCAATAAAATAGGAGGTCCCTTAACCTCCTTTTCAGATGTTGTGGTGGTGTTTCTACAGCTAGTTTTTTTGCAAAGCGAGTACGTACAATGTCTGTCACCGGCCTAAACACAGATTTATAAGGGGCAGCTCATCATATCACCGTCATATTATATAAAAATATCTCGCACGGCAATATAAGAGGTAAAGATACCTCCCTTCACGCCCACAAGAGTATTATTATTCCTATGGTCCTCTCATTTCAGCTTTTTAGTTTTCTTATTGATTTCAGATAACATATTGTATTGGCATGTAAATATCAGCAGGTGCTCAGTTTGGCATGTTTTTCGCTATTGAGTTGCCATTGAATCAACATGATGTCGCATCAACCTCGGGCAACAGATCTTGACATCCGGTCTTGAAAAGAGCAACGAGCCTGGGCGAAGGATCCAGATGATCGCATCCTATTGATATTAATGTGGATATCCTTGCAAATCCCTTTATGTTACATACTAGAGCTGAGACATAGGGTTTTGATACCGGATGTTGTTCGTTTACTGGATTTTGCACATTGAAACAAAGAGATAATTTATATAAACCTGACTTTGGATAATGGGAATATTTATATGCCTAATGCACCGCGATTTCTTGACAAGTTAGTCAGCATGACTGCCATCCAGGACCTGGAACTCATGGAGTTCAGTCTGCTAAAAACTCTCGAGGAGTTTATACGGGCACATGAGCTGTTCGTTTTGAAGATCGATAGATATGGGCTCCCATGCTACCAATTAAACCTGAAGCAGGAGAAATACGAGATTATTTGGGAAAATATATTAATACCTGAAGCATTACGTGCCGGGATCGAAATAGTCAGGAGTACGGGAAAACCGTTTGCTCGAGAGATTGATTCAACAAAATATCTGACAATTTGGCAGATCCTGCAATCAAAATCTCAGGAAGTATTCCTCGCGACAATGACGAAGAAGAAATTGAATGAGTTAGATGCCCATATGATTAATGGCCTTTTAGGGATCTATCGCAATTTCTATGAAGTACTCAGTGAGTCTCAACGTGATCTGCTGACCGGGCTCGCCAACAGAAAGACCTTCGATGACGTAATCAATAAAATCTATTTTCAACGTCCGGCGACAACAAAACCTGTTCTGGCTGAACGACGAGTTGAGATTGACGATGTAAATTCCTGTTTCTGGCTTGGAATGGCAGATTTAGACAACTTCAAAAGAGTCAATGATAAATGGGGCCATCTGTATGGAGATGAAGTGCTCCTTCTGACATCGCAGCTTATGCAGAGTCATTTTAGAGGAAATGACTATCTGTTTCGATTCGGTGGAGAGGAGTTCGTTATTATTATCCGTACGCCAAATGAAAAAGGTGCACAGTGGGCTTATGAGCGATTCCGACTGGCAATAGAAAAATATCCGTTTCCCCAAGTCGGCAATGTTACCATAAGCATTGGTTTTACAAAAATGGATTCGAATATTTTTACGGCAACTCTCTTGGACCAAGCAGATAAAGCTTTGTATTTCGCAAAGAAAAATGGTCGTAATCAGGTTTGCTTTTTTGAAAAACTATTGAGGGAGGGGCTCGTTGAAGAAACAAATTTTAAATCTGGTGACATTGATCTTTTTGATCATGACTAAAATCATGCCTATTGGAAAACTAGGAATGACAATCCATTGAAGGGCTCTATGAAGAATAAGAATGACCATCAAAAGCATGCTTCTGAGCTGCGAAGATGTGCAGAAGAGAGTACCTGGAGAAGAAATGTTCTGTCGACTGCAGACATTGAGAGCATATCGCCTGAAGAAATTTGTCGGGCTATGGATGAACTGCAGATGCAAAAGATCGAACTCGAAATGCAGAACGAGGAGCTGTTACGAGTACAGAAGGAATTACATCTTGCCAGGGAGCGTTACTTCAATCTCTATGACCTGGCTCCGGTGGGGTATTGTACCCTGAATGAACGAGGTATAATTATCGAGGCAAACAACAAGGCCGCAACTCTTCTTGGCATGGCAAGGGATGATCTTGTCGGCCAGCCGCTGACCAGTTTTATTGTCAATGAAGATCAGGACCTCTATTACCTCTATCGGAGAAATCTCTTGCAAACCCCAGAGATGCAGACAGCCGATTTACGGATGATGCGAAGTGATAAGACAATATTCTGGGTGCGCATGCAGACGGTCCTCGGAACTGTCAATTCCATCGAAGAAGATTTTTACAGGATGGTCCTGACAGATATCACTGCGCAAAAAGAAGCAGAGGATTTGCTCAGAAAAAGCAAAGTAAAATATCGCTCCGCCTACACCATGATGCGCACACTGGTGAAGGTTATCCCTGACATGATCTGGTTGAAAGACCAGGATGGGGTATATATTAACTGTAACCCTGCTTTCGAGCGTTTTTTTGGTGCTGCGAGAGAAGATATCGTAGGCAAGACGGATTACGATTTTGTCGACAAGGAACTTGCCGAATTTTTCCGGTATCATGATCGCAAGGCTCTGGAAACCGGCATACCCTGCAGCAATGAGGAATGGCTCACCTTTGCCGATGACGGGCACCAAGCTATATTTGATACCATCAAAATACCGATGTTTGATGGTGACGGCAAATTGTTGGGGGTTCTGGGCATCGCCCGGGATATTACGGGACGTAAACAGACCGAGGATGCGCTGCAGGCCTCCCTGGCGGAAAAGGAGGTGCTGCTGCGTGAGGTGCATCACCGGGTGAAAAATAACATGGCGGCCATCGTCGGGCTTTTTAACCTGCAGCGCCAGGCCATGAACGATCCGCGGGTTCAGACGGTTTTAGCCGAGCTGAGTTCGCGGGTGCGGGCCATGAGTCTCGTCCATGAGAAGCTCTACCGTTCCGAGTCTCTGCACAAGATTGATTTCCAGGACTACCTCCAGTCACTTATTTCCCATCTGCGCACTTCCTTTGGTTCTTCTTCGGGGATAAGGTGTGAGATAGCGGCACAGGGGGTTGAGATGCCGCTTGATCTGGCCGTACCCTGTGGAATGATCATTAACGAACTGGTCACCAATGCCCTTAAATATGCCTTTCCTGACACGGCGCGGCAAACTGTAGAACATGGCAACCGTATACTGGTTGCCATGTGCCATAAAAATGGCACTTTCAACCTCTCTGTTGAGGATAATGGTGTCGGACTGGCTCAGGGATTCGATCTGCGTAATGTGCAAACTCTTGGCTTGGTCCTGGTCAGGATGCTTGGTGAATATCAGCTTGGCGGTCGGTTAGAAGTTGACCAAAGTAATGGTACACGGTTCATCTTGACCTTTGTGCTTCGTAATAAGAAAAAAGCAGATGACTAAAGCAACTATTCTCATAATCGAAGATGATGCAATCCTGGCCCTGGATCTGCAGGGTACGCTCTCGCGACTGGGCTACACGATTGCAGGTCCTATCGCCACAGGAGAAGAGGCTATTTCCTTCGTGGCGACCAACAGGATTGATCTGGCACTCATGGATATTGAACTGGCCGGAAAGTTGAACGGCATTGCAACTGCGGAAATACTGCAGCAATCCTCGGAAATTCCCATTGTCTTTCTGACCGGATTTTCTCAGGATCCGCTGCTGCAAGAAGCGAAATTTGCCGCTCCTTATGGTTATTTGATCAAACCCGTTCCGGAAAGGGAGCTGGCCGCCACCCTGGAAATGGCGCTCCACAGACATAGTCTTCACCGTGAACTCAAAGAGAACAGAATCGCTCTGGCCATAAGCGAAGAACGCCTTCGCGTGGCCCTGGAGGCAGCACATTCCGGCACCTGGGAATGGAATCTGGCGACCAATCAAAACGTCTGGTCGGCGGAGCTGTGGCGACTGTACGGTTTGGATCCGAAGCACTGTAAGGCCTCCTATGCTGCATGGCGGCAGGTTATCCATCCCGATGATCGCGACCATGTCGAGGAAATTGTCAGGGACGCGGCTTCCAGAGGATGCGAACTGAACGCCGAGTGGCGGGTTGTATCGGAAAACCAGACATGCCGCTGGCTCATGTCTCGGGGAAAGCCGGTTTTCAATGAAAATGGTCAACCCACTCATTACCTCGGAGTGGTCATTGATATAACCGAGCGCAAACTGGCCGAACAATCCCTGCGGGAAAGCGAGATAAGACACCGGCGTCTTTTCGAAAACATGACGCAGGGAGTCGTGTATCAGTCTGCAGCAGGTAAAATTATTTCGGCTAATCCTGCTGCACAAAAAATCCTGGGTCTCACTTTAGCAGAGCTGCAGGGCAAAATATCACGCGATCCCGAGTGGCAGGCTATTCGGGAGGATGGCTCTGAGTTGCCGGGCGAGGAACATCCTTCAATGGTGGCTCTGCGTACCGGTAAACCGGTCGAACGATTTACTATGGGGGTGATGAAGCCACAAAAAAATGCTTACACCTGGATTTCAGTTACCGCCGTGCCTCTATATCATGCAGGAAATACAAAACCGTTTCAGGTTTACGTTACCTTCGACGACATAACCGAACAGTACGTAGCCGAAAAGAACTATCGAACTCTGTTCCAGGAGATGCTGGATGGCTTTGCCCTGCATGAGATCATTTGCGACCATGAAGGAACCCCAGTCGATTATCGCTTTCTCGCGATCAACCCGGCCTTTGAGAAGATGACCGGGTTAAAGGCGGCAGATATCGTCGGTCGAAGGGTTCTGGAGGTTTTGCCGGGGACCGAGAGGTACTGGATCGACATCTATGGAAGAGTTGCTCTAACTGGTGAGCCGGTACATTTTGAAAACTATACCGCTACTTTTCAAAAGTATTTTGAGATAACAGCATTCAAACCTGCACCCAATCAGTTTGCCTGCACCTTTTCCGACATTACCGGACGAAAAAATAGTGAAAAAGAGCGAAAATCTTTGCTGGAGAGACTCAATCAGGCACAAAAGATGGAGGCCATCGGTATCCTTGCAGGAGGAATTGCCCACGATTTTAACAATATTCTCGGGGCAATTCTTGGCTATGCGGAAATGGCCCGGGAAGATTGCCCATCAGGCTCAGTCAATCCAGGAGATTTAGATCAGGTGATTCAGGCAGGCAAAAGGGCAAGAGATCTCGTGAAACAGATTCTCACCTTCAGCCGACAAGCAGAAGCACAGAAGAATCCACTGCAGATAGCCGAAGTAGTAACGGAATCGATCAAAATGCTCCGCTCTTCAATACCAACCACAATTGACTTTCATATGAATCTGGACCCTCAGGCGGATCTTGTTTTTGCTGATTCGACCCAGATCCATCAAATCATAGTAAACCTCTGCACCAATGCCTATCATGCCTTGGAAGAGACAGGCGGCAATCTATCTGTTGCCCTGCAAAACACATCTTTTGACCAGCAGGACCTGGAACATGTCACCACTGTTCTGCCCGGAAAATTTGTCCAACTGGCAATTGGCGATAGTGGAACGGGAATGAGCAAAGAAGTACAGGAAAAAATGTTTGATCCATATTTTACGACCAAAGAAACAGCAAAGGGCACTGGTATGGGCCTAGCCATAGTGCATGGGATCGTGCAAAACCATGGAGGCTTTATTACATGTCATAGTGAGATCGGTGTGGGCACTGTCTTTCAGATAAACCTGCCTGCGTTAACTGAACGAACTGTTTTTGAGAAAGAGGAGAGAAGACAGGTCTCTGCCGGGAACGAACATATTCTGCTCGTTGACGATGAGTCAATGTTGGCGGATATGAGCCGTAAGATGCTTGAAAGACTTGGTTATTCGGTGACAGTTAGAACGAGCAGCAGTGAGGCGCTCGCAACTTTTAAAAATAATCCTGATGCGATTGATCTGATCATTACCGATCAGACAATGCCAGGGATGACGGGTATGGATCTTGCGGGGAAAATGCTGCAGATCAGGCCAGATCTACCGATTATACTCTGTACCGGGTACAGCAGTACAGTCACCGAGCAAAAAGTGAAGGCCGCCGGCATCAAAGGCTTTGCCCTGAAGCCATTGGGCAAAAGAAAAATTGCCACCTTGGTGAGACAGGCCCTCGATCAGGAAAATTGACGGCTGAAAGGGCTTTGGAAATGACACTTTCGCTCTGATATCGACACGTAGGATTAAGGGATTAAATGACAAGGATATATCCATGATTCAAGCCAGTCTCTACCAAACCTACCTGACATCGCTGCTGCGTGGTGACAAGGGAGCATGTTGTAAAATTGTCACGACTCTTCTTGAAGAGAGAATACATATACGAGAGCTCTACACTGATCTCTTTCAGAAAAGCTTGTACAGTGTGGGTGAGCTATGGGAAAGAAATTCAATCAGCGTTGCCAGGGAGCACCTGGCGACAACGATAACCGAGAATATGCTGAGTGTCACATATCCGCATCTCTTTAGCGGCCTGCAGTCTGAAAAGAAAGCCATCATCTCCTGCACCACCAATGAATATCACCAGCTCGGTGGCAAGATGGTTGCAGACATCTTTGAACTACATGGTTGGGATTCATACTTTCTCGGTGCAAATACCCCGGTGAATGATTTGTTGAAATTCATCGACGAAATACAGCCCGAACTCATAGGATTATCACTGGCGGTTTACTTCAACGTACCTGCTTTGAAGGTTACTCTTGACGCCATTCAGGCTCATTTTAAAAATATTGATATTCTGGTCGGTGGCCATGCTTTTCTATGGGGTGGTACAGGAGTGCTGAAGAATTATCCAAGAACTAGTTATGTCGAGTCACTTGCTCAATTGGAAGCAAATTTGTAAACGCCCCTATGCTTCTATCGCCTACTCAATCAGAGGTTATCCTCGAATATTTTCATCAAGACACGCCGGTCCTTTTTTTCCTGCTGGGTGAAGATGGGATGGTACTGGCGACCAATAGGTATTGTCAGGGACTTTTGGGTAAATCCATTGTTGGTCAGAGTTTTGAGGGGTTGCTGGTTGGTTTTCAACAATCATTCAGCTTGGAGGAATATATTGATAAAAAAAGTCACTCTCTGCTCACCCTCAGCATACCCAATATTCTACCAAGATCATATCTTTTCACTTTTCGGCGGGTTAACGATTCCGTCCTGGTGTTTGGCAAAAGTGACGTCGAAGAGCTGGAACTGCTCCGTTTGGAATTGCTCCATGCCAATCAGGAGTTGAACAATCTCACGCGCTCGCTCCACAAAAAAAATGCGCAGCTTGCACATCTCAACACAATTAAAAACCAGTTTCTGGGAATGGCGGCTCATGACCTGCGTAAACCGATTTCGGTCATCCTCAATTATGTTGAGTTTCTGCTCGATGAGACTGGAGAGCAACTCGACGAGGAACATACCGGTTTTCTGACAAAGATCGAAAGTTCCGCTTTTTTTATGAAACGATTGGTCGATGATTTTCTCGATGTCAGTGCCATAGAAGCCGGCCGTTTTCAACTCAACATTACCCCGGTGAATCCTGCTGAAATTTTGGCGAGAAGTCTTGTCTTGCCTCGAATTCAGGCTGCTAAAAAAAAGCTTTCCTTGGAGGTGTCTGTTGATCCAGGTCTTTCTGAAATTTCCATAGATGGTGATAAGATTGAGCAGGCAATGAGCAATATATTAAGCAATGCAATTGAACATGCCGCAGCCGGAACACGGGTATCTGTCTCTCTGAAAGAAACCGATGACAACATGGTCTTTTCGGTAAAAGATCAGGGAGTCGGAATGAGTCAGGAGGCTATGAATCAGCTCTTTACCCCTTTTGCAAAGACTGGTGCGGTCAAGACAGGTGGAGAGAAAAGTACCGGCTTGGGAATGACCATAACCCGTAAAATAATTGAGGCGCACCAGGGGGAAATTACGGTCGATAGCGAGGAAGGCTCAGGAACGACAGTTACCTTTTCCCTTAACGAAAAAGAATTAAGCCCAAAGAGAACTGATGGATAACAGCGATATTCGCATTTTAGTTGTAGAAGATGATCCCGATCTCCTGTTTGCAACTATACGCATTTTAAAAACGGTGGGATACGAGGTATTAGGTGCTGAAACGGGCAGTGAGTGTCTGGAGAAAACAGTCCAGGAACACCCTGACCTTATTTTACTCGACGTGCAACTTCCTGATATTCTTGGCTCAGAAGTATGTCTGAAACTCAAAAATAATCCAGATCATCTGAAAAGATATATCATGATGCTGTCGGGCGAAAAGACATCATCCCATGATCAGGCTGAAGGCCTTGACGCTGGGGCCGATGGCTATATTGCCCGTCCTGTCTCAAACCGTGAGCTCCTGTCACGGATTGCGGCGATGGTTCGACTCATAAGAGCTGAACGAAAATGCGAAAGTTATGTTTTGGAACTCCAGCAGGCAATAGAAAAAATCAAGGTGTTAAGCGGAATCATACCTATTTGCATGCACTGCAATCAGATTCGTGATGACAAAGGCTACTGGAACCGACTGGAAGAGTTTGTTAGTAAGCATTCGGATGCCCAGTTTAGCCACGGCCTCTGCGATACCTGCCTGGAAAAATACTATCCAGAAGAAGATTGAAATCTCTTTTTCAGAAAAATGTCGAGATTTTGTTTTCAGGAGACTTTTCTTGCTGATGAATAGAAGCACCTACACAATTGCCAAAAAAATTTTCCTCCAGACCTGGCGCATAGGAAATCCAAAAGCTCGCGGTCCGCACTCCTCCCTTGGGAAAACGGTGATACATTGAAGTTACAACAGCATTTTAGAACAGAATCCAAACGCGTCACCCAGGATGGGGTTGAACAATATCTGGAAATAAGTCAATGGCTCCCACCGGGGGCACCCCTGGTATCACTCGTTAAAAATGGAAGCGGTACCACCATTGCCCTGAAATCAGGCTGCGGCGTACAACTTTCCGACGACGGCCAGATCCTGCTGGCCATTGAAGCGGGCTATCCCTATCTCGAAAAAACACAGGATGGCACCAATCAAGAGATCACCGGTCATATTAAACCGATGCTCCATATCAGAAACGACGGCTGGTCGGCCAAGCTCAATCTTTACCCTCCGCTGGATGGTACAAGCGTGCCGAAACCGGAGCAAATTCTGGACCTGATGCAGCAGGCAGACATCCGCTCAGGGATCAATGAAAAAGCCATAAGAAGTGGTTACCGCAAAGCAGCATCCGAAATGATCCAGGTAAGGGATCTTATTATCGCTCGGGGACGACTACCGGTTCACGGCCAACCCGGAAAGCTCCGCATGGAGGTGGCTCTCGACGTGCGGCCAGGGAAAGAACGTTCAGACGGCAGCATCGATTTTAAAGAAAGAAATATGTTTGTCGCTGTCAAAAAAAACCAGCTGCTGGCCCGGCAGGTGCCAGCTACTGCCGGTATGCCCGGCCTGAACATCTTTGGTCATGAGGTTCCGCAGATCCGTGGACAGGAGCTGGTTCTCAATCCAGGCGCAGACCTGCTTTTTGACGAAAAGTCCGGCGAAATTCGCGCGGCATTTGCTGGAGTAGTATCCGCCGTCGGTGGCAATGCAGTTAAAGTGACCGATAGACAGGTGATTGCCAAGGATGTTGATTACAGTACCGGCAATATCACCAGCAAAGCCGCTGTAGAGATAAAAGGGACTGTGCGGTCCGGCTTTTCGGTGAGCGCTGACGGCAACGTCCTCATTGGTGGCGACCTGGAGGGCGGATACGTCGACTGCGGCGCCAACGTGGTAGTGCGAGGCGGGGTTACCGGCAAGAAATCCTTCATCAGGGCCAGAGGCGAGGTGGAAATATTGTTCATTGAAGAGGGCGGGATAAAATCGGGCGGTTCGATCAGCGTAGCACGGCAGACGTACTTCGCCGACCTCAGAAGCGATGGCTCTATCACCATCCCTTCAGACGGGAAAGTCGTTGCCTCATCACTCCTCGCCGGAGCAAGCCTGTCCCTCGGACATGTTGACACCCCGACCAGCCCAAATTCAAAACTAGCCGCTGCGATCGACCCTGTACGATACGAGAAATATAAGAAATTGATCAGCCAAATTGCAGAAGACAGAAAAGCAATAGCCCAGCTGCAAATCAAGCTTGGACCTGATAGTCAGGCGGAAAAACTTAACGAGAAAGTTGAGGAGCTTGGCGAACGACTGGCCACCTTAAAGAAATTCAACCTGGTCCCTTATTCCCCTGAAAATGATAGGGCTGCAGGTCTTCGCTACGCCTGTAGACAAAAGATAATCGTTGCCGGATCAATCCAAGAGGGGAGCTCCATCCGTATCGGCAACAGTCGGATAATTCTTACCCAGCCGCTCAAAGACGGCGCTTTCAGTCTAAACTTGGAAACGGAAGAGCTCATTTTTCAACCAAACGACGTGGCGGCAAAAATAATCATCCTCATGTCCGATCAAAAATAATCAGGAGCACCCAATCATGTATGTCGAATTATGGATGAAAACCGATGTTGTGACCATATCTTCGCACGAGAATATCGCAACGCCAGGCAGCTCTTCAGTGACTATAAAATACGAAGACTGCCGGTGGTTAGGGATGGTCTGCTGGTTGGTATAGTCACCCCAGGAGATATTGAAAAAGCCATGCCGTCAATACTTGATGCCGACAGTATGGATGAAAGTGAATTTCTCGCCACCAACACAATTATCGAAACGGTAATGACCGCATCTCCGATTACCGTGGCCCCTAATGCCAGCCTCATTGAAGCGGTAGAGAAAATGCGTCGTAACAAGATCGATGGAATGCCGGTGGTTGCAGAGGACAGGCTGGTTGGGATAATCAGCATCACCAATATCCTTGATGCCTTTCTCGACATCATGACGACCAAGGGGGCAGGGTCCCGCTTCGACCTCAAGATTGACCATGAGCCGAAATCATTCTACAAGATGATAAAGGCCTTTGAACATGAGGAAAAAGAAATCCTCGCTATCTTTCAACATTGGGATTTCAGCAAGGACCAGCAACTTATCACCGTCCTGACAAGGGGCAGTGACAACGAGCGCCTCGTCGATTCGCTCTGGGAAAAAGAGATCAAAGTGGATCGTATCACAGAAATTTCCTGAGGCCGGGCTAAAGTTATCAAGTTTATTTCTTGAGAGAACTCAATTCCTCACGCGCTTTTTCCGAAGGGGGAATGAGCTTTTGTGCACTCGCTAATAGTTTATCTTTCATGTTTGCTGCATAAGCTTTAAAATTCTCGTATTTTTGCATGCTTCCAACCTTATCTGAGAATAGGATTTAAAGAAATAGAATAAATGTATTATATTGAAAAGTATGGATTCTGCAGCTCTTTTCTTAGTGATTGATGATGACCGTGATCTCCTTGAAGGCATGGTCCGCATTCTGCTTCGGGATGGCCATCGGGTTATTACAGCTTCAACCGGGACTGAAGGTGTTCGTTTAGCTCTAGAGCAGCGGCCGGATATGGCTATTATTGATGTGACGTTGCCGGACATGCATGGTATTGCGGTCTGTCGGCAGATTCAGGCTGGAACTCAGCTGGGTATCATAGATATAATTCTGATTTCGAGTACCAACATTGCCGCAGAAGATCAGGCAAAAGGTTTTAATGCAGGGGTGTGCGAATATATAACCCGCCCTCTGCCCAACAGGGAATTTTTAGCCCGGGTGAATGCCAGGCTCAAAGAGAAACAAATCAGGGATTCTCTGACGTTGGACCGCGATGAGGCCAGAGAAATATCAGACCAGGAGAAAACGTATCGAATCGATCTGGAAGAAGAACTTCAGACAATTTTTTTGCATGCCCCGGTCTGTCTGTTTCTCACCGATGGAAATGCGAGATTGCTCAAAGCCAATCCAGCCTTGGCCAAAATCTTTGGTGGTGATGTGCCATCAAAAATTGGTGCGCCTTGCGGGATCGCTTTTGACTGTTCATATAACGCTGACCACAGCGAAGGCTGTGGTTCTGGGCCGCACTGCGCAACCTGCTGCGTAAGAAACGCCATCACAGTTACCTTCTCCACCGGCATGTCTCATATTCAGGTTCAATCGTACCTGAACTGCCGACAGGGAGACCAAATTGTTGAGCGAATAGTAAGTTTTTCAACCAGCCTCGTCACGGTATCGGGCGATAAGCGGGTGTTTGTCTGTATGGAAGACATCACTGATCGAAGACGTAATGAAATTAAAATCAGCCAGAGCGAGGAACTCTTCAGGCGAACCTTTGACCAATCCCCCATCGGGGCCGCCATGGTAGGACTCGATTATCGATTTCTCAAGGTCAATCAAGAGTTATGTCGGATTACCGGATATCAGGCTGACGAATTTGAAAATTTACGTTTTGCGGATATAACCTTTGCTGATGACTTGCGCCTTGATCTAAAACAGGCTGAGGACCTTGTCCATGGTCTTATCGATCAGTATGAGATGGATAAGCGCTATATCCGTAAAGATGGAAAGCTGGTATGGGTGAGGCTGTCAGTGCGATTGATCAGGGATAGTCAGGGGGCTCCTGATTATTATCTGCCAATGATGGTTGAGATTGATGTTCGTAAAAGACTGGAAGAAGAGAAGGACATCCAGTTGGAGATGTTTCATCTGATCAGGGAAGACAGTGACCTCAAAAAGATGCTTACACGGGTGCTTTCCTTTCTTAAAGACTGGTCCGGAGTTGATGCCATTGCGGTCCGCCTTCATCAAGGAAAAGATTTTCCCTATTATAAAACTATTGGTTTTCCCAAAGAGTTTGTCCATCGGGAAAATAGCCTAAAGAGTTCGAGCAGCAAAGACAGACAGCCATCAAGGAAGATAGACCAGGATTCTTTGGAGTGTATGTGTGGTTGTGTGATCAGTCGCTTATCTGATACTTCATTACCGTTTTTCACCAAGGGAGGGAGTTTTTTTACCAACAGTACCAGTATGCTGTTGTCGCAAAGTGATAATCTCCAGATGTTTCATGGCATGCGAAAACATTGCAACGAGGCAGGGTATGAATCAGTCCTGTTGGTCCCCTTGAGAGTTGGTGAAAAGACCCTGGGCTTGATTCAGCTTAACCATAAAGAAAAAAATCACTTCTCTAAAGAATTTGTTTTACTGATGGAGCGCCTATCCAATCATATTTCTGTGGCAGTTGCCCAACGCCTGGCCGAGGAAAGCCTAACAGTCAAACAGAATGAACTTGAAGAGATGAACGCGGCCCTTAAAGTCCTGATCAGGACCCGGGAAGAAGAGCTGCAGGATCGTGACCGGGAAATTCTGGCCAATGTCCACCAACTGATTTTGCCCTGTGTTGAAAGATTGAAGCTCGGACCCCTTAATGTTCAGCAGCATTCTCAGCTCAACATCCTGGAAAGTAACCTGAAAACAATCACTTCTCCTTTCGCAGAGAAATTATCTTCTGCCGATAATGCTTTGACTCCATCATTGCTGCAAGTTGCAGATATGATAAAAAAAGGAATGTCCAACAAGGAAATGGCCAAACTGCTTGGAATTTCCGTCAACTCAGTTGAAACATATCGAAAGCGCATCCGTGCTAGATTAAACCTGCAAAATTCGAAAATCAATTTGCAAGCCCATCTTATGAACATGCACAAACGGGACATGTAATGTCCCATTGTGGTCCCATTTAAACCTGTTGTGTTTCCGATCTGCATTCACCATTATAAACCATGAGTAATGTATACTCGTGTAGACCATTTCGGGTAAGTAATGGCAGAAAACGAATCTGGCAATGCCAACCAGTATCTTCATGTCTGAAAATTTCTCCTTTTTAGAGTTTCAAAGTAAAGAAACAAAAAATATTGATTACAACACGCTCCCCCTCCCGTACCAATCTCTCGGTCTGGATGGAAATATCCTCCAAGTAAATCAGCAATGGCTTAATGCTCTCGGCTATAGCCGGGAGGAAATTATAGGAACACCTTTTGTTGATATCCTTCATCCTGAAGAGGTTGAATGTTTCAAAACCAAATTTTCCATCCTGCAGCAGAAAGGTAGCGTTTCAAGAATTGAATCTCGAATACTTAATAATTACGGCACGGCTATACACTTCGCACTTGAGGGAACGATTGAGCATGATGCAGCAGGTGGATTTCGCAAAACGCATTTTCTTCTGTTTGAAATAACGGAATATAAAACACGAGAAAGCATAAAACAGAGCGAAAGTGATGTATGGGCTCGCGTTTTCGATACAATTGACGAAATCGTCACCATTCAGGATACGAAACTGTCTATTGTAAAAGCAAACAAGGCAGCTCATGAACTTTTGTCGTTGAATGCAGGCGATCTGGTTGGCAGAAATTGCTACGAAATCTTTTCAGGTGAATCGCAACCATGTTCGCGTTGTCCTCTGATGGTTACCCTGAAAAATGGACGAGAGCATTCAAGTGTTATTAGAAATACCAAGCTTGGCAAGGTCTTTCATGTCAGATCTTCACTGATTCGCGCCAGCGGTCAGGGCGAGGGACTTTTGGTCCATGTTGCCCGTGACATAACGAGGGATCTTGAGACAAACAACATTCTCCAGGAAAGCAATGAACGTTTTTCAAAGGCTTTTGAAGCAAATCCAGCCCCAATGGTAATCTCCGAGATTGAGAGCGGTCTTTTTATTAACGTAAACCAGCGATGGATTGACATATTTGGATATTCCAGGGAAGAGCTTATCGGAAAAAATTCGAAAGATATAGGTATCTGGCAAGATCCATCAGCAAGAGACCGTGCTGTAGAAAAGCTGTTCAATGAAGCTTCTTTTCACAATTTTTCCATTACATTTGTAACAAAATCCGGTGAAACCCGATCGGCACTCTGGTCAGCCGAAAAAATCAATATAAATGGTCAGGAACTGATGCTGTCGCTCATCAATGATGTCACAGAACAAAAATTAGCCGAGCAAAAATTACGAGAGAGTGAAGAAAAATTCTTCCTCGCCTTTAATGCCAGTCCGGATGCTATCAACATAAATCGACTGGAGGATGGTCTCTTTATTGAGGCCAACAGTGGCTTCACAGAGTTAACGGGATTTACCAAAGATGACATTAGGGGAAAAACCTCACTCGATATAAATATCTGGCATGACCCTCAAGACAGAACGCGGCTGGTGCAAAGTTTGAATGAGAAGGGGTACTGCGAAAATCTCGAAGCGAAATTCCGCAGAAAGGATGGTCGCTCCATCACTGCGCTTATGTCAGCGAGGGTTATTTCCCTGGAAAACGCGCCCCATATTATTTCTATAACGAGAGATATCAGTAAATTAAGAGATGCCGAACAGCAAGTTATTGAACAAAAAATACTTTTTGAAACAATGTTTAACGCCATCGATGATGGTATCATTATAGCCGACACAGACCGGAAAATTCTTTTTGCCAACAAAGGAATGGAAAAGACCTTCGGCTATTTGCCCGAAAAATTGAGAGGAAAAACCACAGAATTCCTCTATGCAACCTCTGATGATTATCAAATTACCGGGAAAACGGCATTTGGCAAAGATGCTGTGCAAAGAGAAAAGCTCTTTGTGACCATGTACAAACATCGTTCGGGCAGGGAATTTCCAGGTGAAACCTTCGGAGTAAAACTTTACGACCAAAATAATAAATGGATTGGTAATCTGGGGATTATGCGTGATATTTCCCTGCGTTTAGAGACGGAGGCTGAGCGTGATCGTCTGATTGCGGCAATTGAACAAACTCGTGATGCCATTGTTATTACTGACAAAGAAGCAAATATCAACTATGTCAATCCAGCCTTTGAGCACATCACAGGCTATAGTTATGAAGAGGTGTTAAATAAGAACCCGCGTATTTTGAAAAGCGGTGAACATGATAAATACTTTTACCGTGATTTGTGGCAAAAGCTGAATAGCGGCCAGACTTTTCAAGGCCGCATGGTGAACAAGCGCAAGGACGGTAAAATGTTTACCGAAGAAACAACAATCTCGCCGATTTTTGATCGTGAGGGGCAAGTCACCAACTTTATTGCTGTCAAGCGCAATATAACTGAACAGGTACTGCTTGAGTTGCAATTACAGCAGGCTCAAAAAATGGAGGCTGTAGGTCGACTCACCGGTGGGGTTGCCCATGATTTCAATAACATTCTCGGAGTAATAATTGGGTACGCCGAGATGGTGTTAGAGGAAGTTGATTCCACAGACAACCTCCATGATCCATTGGAGAAAATACTCGATGCTGCTGAGCATTCTGCTGATATTGTCCGTCAACTACTCGCGTTTTCTCGGAAACAAACCATCTCTCCTAAAATTATCGACCTGAACAAGGCCGTTTTAGGTATGCTCAAAATGCTTCACCGACTGATCGGTGAAGACATCGAACTTTCCTGGATTCCAGACCCGGAGGAGCTTTTGATTAAAATGGATCCAGTCCAGATTGATCAGATTCTCGCCAACCTCTGCGTAAATGCGAAAGATGCCATTTCTGGTGCAGGAAAAATTGTCATAGAGACAACCAGAGCAACTTTTGATGAGGACTATTGTCTACAGCACATCGGCTTCCACCCAGGAGAGTTTGTTCAACTGTCTGTCAGTGATAACGGCTGTGGTATTGATAAGAAAACTCAGAACCACATCTTTGAACCATTTTTTACAACAAAAGAACTGGGGCGTGGTACTGGACTTGGACTATCGACTGTTTATGGAATAGTCAAACAGAATAAAGGGTTCATAAATGTGTACAGCGAACTCAACAGGGGTACGACTTTTGTAGTATATTTTCCATCTTCTGATACCGAAAACCGAGAATCCGCCAAAATTGCTGCAGCTAAAAACAGGGAGATTAGAGGAGAAACCATTTTGCTCGTAGAAGACGAGTTGTCGTTATTGGCAATGACCCAAAAGATGCTGGAGAGAATGGGGTATACTATCCTGGCTGCCAACAGACCAAGTGAAGCCATAAAAATTGCCGAAGAATATTCGGGGGATATTGATCTTGTTTTTACCGATGTCGTCATGCCTGAAATGACCGGCAAAGAGATGGCCGAACGCATTAAACCGCTCTATCCAAACGTAAGAGTTTTGTTTTCATCCGGTTATACAGCCAACGTGATCGCGCATAATGGGATATTGGAAGAAGGTATTCAATTTATACAGAAACCTTACTCGAAAGATGCATTAGCCAACAAGTTGCGAAGTATTTTGTGTTGAGGTGTCTTTCTAATTGCAGACCAAGTTTCCAAGAAGCACGTTTTTAAAGTATACCTTCTTGTTTGCCCTCCTTCTTGCCCCTCGTTTTTCCGATATCTTTCTTTGGTGTCAACTGTTTACGATCAGCCTTGTCGCCTGACCTTGAGGTAGTAGGCTGATTGACCTCCCCATAAAAATGTCTGCCTTTTTTACCTTAACAATATGAATTTATTGAGTATCTGTACAATTGACTTCGGGCGAATGAAATGAGTAAGGCAAGTGCTTTCTTGTTGTTAGAAATTATGTGGGGGTAATTTTACCTCCTGGAATTGGGGACGACGAAATATCCAACTTCAAAAAAGAGCGGTATTGATTGGCATTGCACAATAAGTTCATCTTTGCATTAAAATATCTGGGTCGGGTGTATTTCTTGCAGGGTGTATTTGCACTCTATGTATGCGCATCGTCTAAACAACATCCTTGAAGCCGATCACTTAAATAAGTCGACTAAGGTAGTGCGCAGTTATGGCTCATTACAAGCTAAATATTATACTCAGGAAGTAGTTGAAAATGCATTTAGTAACAGTATTGCCCACCCTAGTTTCTCCCAAAACAAAAGATCAGGAGAAAATATTTTAATACGACTTGAGGAATAAAGAAATTACTGTGCAACCCATCGATTATCAAATGAAAAAGTCCATGATTACAAAACTTATAGAACACATAACCACTAATGAAGATTGGCTCATGGAAAGAGTCTTGGATTATGCTATTAAACGTGATTATGCCAAATTTACTTCTACCCTCAAGGAACCATGGCGACTTTCTATTTCCGGATTATCAAGCTCGTTAGTAGATGTAGTTACTATCATGGGTGGGGATCTTGAGCTCAATCCTGGTGAGAATTATGCTACTGACCCTGCAGCAAAGTTTGGAATAGCCGAAGCAAAGTTTCACAGGGAAAGGGGTATTGATTTAGCAATGTTTCTTGGGTTAATGAAATACTATCAGCAAGCGTATATAGATTTGATAAGAGAGTCCACTTTTAGTGAAATAGATAAGGGGATGTTCGAAAACCTGCTGAACAGGTTTTTTAATCGTGTCGAGATTGGATTTTGCTCAACTTGGTCAACATATAGTGAAAAACAAATAATTGATGAGTTGCAGGATCGTAACCGGCAGATGACAAATGAGAAAAACAAGTACCTCACAATTTTTGAAAGCCTGTCAATGCCTGTATTTATAGTGAATCCGTTTGGCAAAATTGAGGGCATGAATTTAGCCGCTTCAAGATTCTTTAACTTGGGTGCAACACCAGGTGGAGATTATTATGGAAATCATCGTGATGAATTAGATTTTGTCGTAGAATTTCCATGGCTCAAAGAGATTTATCAAGATTTTTTACAGAGATCTGAAAACAAGATTTTTTATGAGAAAACAATCAGTGATCCAACGCAATATTACTACATATCTTGTTCGAGATCTCTCGATATATCGGATAAGTTTCAAGGCACCATCTTTGTTATTGAAGACATAACAAATAGGAAAAAGATGGAAAAAGAGCTTGAAAAGCTTGCTACAACAGATCCCCTGACCGGGGCAAAAAATAGGCGATATTTTCTGCAATTTTTTGAGCAGGAAATCTCTCGCCTTCAACGCTACAATAAACCATTTGCTTTGCTTCTTCTTGACGTTGATCATTTTAAAACCATCAATGATAAGTATGGACATGATATAGGCGATAAAGTACTGAAAAATCTTGTAGGAGAATCTCTCAATATACTTAGAGACTCGGACATTTTTGCACGATGGGGTGGTGAGGAATTCATTGTTTTTTTACCGGAATCAAATGTCCATGAAGCATCTACTGCAGCAGAGAGATTAAGAAGCAAATTATCCAAGGTAGAAATTAGCGGCAAGGAAGGAACATTGATTACGTATACTGTCAGTATTGGTATGAGGGTCGTCAATCAGGGAGAAACGGATGTGAACATCAACGATTTAATAAGGGAGGCGGATGAGTCGCTCTATATGGCAAAAAAGAAAGGAAGAAACCGAGTTGTTATGCTCTGATATATCTTGATGAACCAGTAAAAAACTTTTCTTGCAAAAATAGGTCATCATAGATTTGAGGAGACGCGAAAGAGAGGGTGGAAAAAGAAAAAGCACTTATCGGATCCATGATAAGTGCTTCAATATACTTGGCTGGGGGACAAGGGCTCGAACCTTGATAAGCGGAGTCAGAGTCCGCTGCCTTACCATTAGACCATCCCCCAGTATTGCTTGATGTATCTGGTGCAGTGAGGCGAGTTTATAAAAGATTTTGGCTGGCCTGTCAAGAAATTTTCAGTTGATAATGACCCCGGCATAACCCACCACCTGATCGGTATCGCCTGAGGTATAGCCGGAATCAGTATAGCCGACCAGGGTGGCTTGCTCGGCTCCGCAAGCCTTGGCGGCAAGTATGGCGATGACCACGGGAATCACGCCGCACATCGAGATACGGTTATCATGGACCGTCCGATACAGGGCGAGGGGATCGAGCTGCTCAATACAGGTTAAAGCCGATCGGTCTTTCTTTTCGCTGATCCGTCTCGGTTCGTAATGGCTCATATCGCTGGAGGCGACAAGCAGAATATCCTTGTTGCTTTCTTTGATGGTTCTCGCCAGCGCTGCAGCGATCTCTTCGCACAGCGGGTAAGCAAGATGCGAGAGAACCAGCGGCACCAGATGCAGGTTTTTCTGGTGCAGCTGCAGAAACGGTACCTGGACCTCGAGGGAATGTTCGAATTGATGGGCCGTCTCGTCAATTTTTATATGACTGGAGGCAGCCGTCACCCGCTCTGCAAATTCCAGATCAGGCGGAACTGGGCCAAAAGGCATATCCCAGGTTTCAGTGGATAGCGAGACGGGCGCTCCCCGGCCTTGATGGTTGGGGCCGAGAATAATAACCGTCTCGGGGATTTCTACGCCGGCAAAGGTCTCAGCGGCAAGTGCCCCGGAATAAACATAGCCGGCATGGGGCGCTACGACTGCCAGAGCCTTGGTCTTGGGGGTATTTTTGCCGGTTGGCGATAAGTCGGCGATTGTCCGGGAAAGTGCCGCCGGGGATCCGGGATAGAAGCGGTCGGCAACAGCAGGTTGTCGCATGGTCGTCTCCCTCGAGTATCTTACTTGCTCTTCACCGACCAGCTGGTCCCGTCGGGACCATCACTTATTTCGATGTTTCTGGCCAGCAGTTCGTCTCTTATCTGATCGCTTCGCGACCAGTTCTTGTCCAGTCGGCACTGACACCTCTCAGCAATCAGCGCGTCGATAGCCGATATGTCTATATCGCTATCATCAATGAGCTTTGCTCTTCTTGCAGCAAGAAAGCTCTGAGCGTCTTCAGTCAACAGACCCATGATTGCCGCAAGTTTTCGCAACAGGGTGGTGGCGTTTTTTAGAAACCGGATATCTTCCGCCATCGGTGCGCCACAGATTTTATCATGCAGGCGATTAATGGTCTTCACCGTATCGAAAAAGACCCCTTGCGCCTGGGCGGTATTAAAATCATTATCCATTGCCAGCTGGAAGCGGGCTTCAAGTTCCGTCACTTTCTTGATATCCTGTGCCGAAAGGACACTTGCCGCGTTGCTCTTGCCGCTTGCCGGATCAAGAGCGTCGACTGCCGCCACGCATTCGTAGAGCCGCTCCAACCCGGCGGTGGCGTCTTTCATTGCCGACTCGGAAAAATCAAGGGGATTGCGATAGTGGGTGGAGAAAATAAAAAATCGTAAGATCTCCGGATGATAATGATCAAGGATGTCCCGGATGGTGAGGAAATTACCCAGTGATTTGGACATCTTTTCATCTCGAATGGTGACAAAACCATGGTGAATCCAGGTATGAGCGAAGGTCTTGCCGCTGGCCCCTTCGCTCTGGGCAATTTCATTTTCATGATGGGGGAAAATCAGGTCCTGCCCGCCACCGTGGATATCGAAGCTTTCGCCCAGGTATTTTTTGCTCATCGCCGAACATTCAATATGCCAGCCGGGGCGACCCGGTCCCCACGGGCTGTCCCAGGTTGGTTCGCCTGGCTTGGATCCTTTCCACAGGACAAAATCCATGGGGTTGTTTTTCTGTTCGTTGACGGATATTCGTGCCCCCGCCTTCATGTCGTCGAGATTTCTTTTGGAGAGCTTGCCGTATTCCGGAAAACTATCGACCACGTAATAGACATCGTTGCCGGCCCGGTAGGCCATGCCTTTGTCGATCAATGCGCCGATAAGCGCGGACATCTCCTGGATGTGTTCGGTCGCTTTCGGTTCAATATCCGGTCGATCGACACCGAGGCTGTCCATATCGGTATAAAATTCGTTGATAAACCGATTGGCCAGCTCTTCTGAACTTGTTCCCTGTTCCTGGGCACGCGCGATGATTTTATCGTCGATGTCGGTAAAATTCCGGACAAAGGTCACTTTGTAGCCACGGTATTTCAGATACCTGACTATCATATCAAAGGCTAAGGCGGAACGGGCATGGCCGATATGGCAATAATCATACGAAGTGATGCCGCAGACATAGAGTTTGACGTGGTTAGGCTCAAGCGTCTGTAGAGGTTCTTTTTTGCCGGATAAGGTATTGTGAATGTGTATAGTCATCTTTACGGGAGCTGGTTCTGGACAGTTCGAGTTTCTTGTATTAATACATCGCAGGTGATAATGATCTCGGTCAATTACCATAATCTTCTTATGAGGAAAAGACAACAATGCGTCAAGAAGTAATCGTAAAACGGACGTGGGGCGACACCTTGAAAGCATGGCTGCAGCCGCAGGCTATCGCCATGTTGTTCCTTGGATTCACCGCCGGCTTGCCGATACTTCTTATTTTTTCGACTTTGTCGGTATGGCTGAGAGAGGCGGGCATCGCCAGATCCGCAGTCACCTTTTTCAGTTGGGCGGCGCTCGGTTATTCTTTTAAATTTTTCTGGGCACCGCTGGTTGACCTGTTACCTCTGCCATGGCTGACCAGCAAATTGGGACGGCGAAGGGCGTGGCTGCTGGTCGCCCAGTCACTTGTGGTGACGGCGATTGTCTGGATGGCCTGCATCGATCCGGCCGCCGGGCAAAGCAATCTCACCATCATGGCACTGGCAGCGGTTATGCTCGGTTTTTCGTCGGCGACCCAGGATATCGTCATTGACGCCTACCGTATAGAGTCCGCTGAAGAGTCGATGCAGGCTCTGCTGGCCGCCATGTATATTGCCGGATATCGGGTCGGCATGCTGGTGGCGGGGGCCGGTTCGCTGTTTCTTGCCGGATATCTGGGCACGACCGGTAATGCCTATAATTATGGGGCCTGGAAGCTGACCTACCTGGCCATGGCATTGATCATGTGCTGCGGCGTGGCAACCACGCTGTTGATTAAGGAACCGGAGGTTAACCGCCGCGATTCGCCCTACCGATATTCTGCTGTCGATTACGGTCGTTTTGTCGCGCTCTTTCTGCTGAGCGCTTTGGCCTTTGCCCTGACTTTCTTTTATTCCGGATTTTTATTTACTGAACTGAATCAGGTCTTGCCGCCGTTTTTTACTGCTGGACTCGGTGCTTTTGTGGTAGAAGCGGCACGCTTCGCACTGTCCGTGGGAATGGCGGCTATCGTCGCCGGACTACTGCTTATCTGGGGATTGGTCAACAGGGAGATGGTGCAGCAGACCTACCTGGAACCGATAAAGGATTTTTTTGTTCGCTATGGCGGAAAAACTGCATTGCTCCTTCTCGTCCTTATCGGTTTTTATCGCCTGTCGGATATCGTCCTGGGGGTCGTATCCAACGTTTTTTATCTGGATATGGGCTTTAGCAAGAATGTCATCGCCGGAGTCACCAAAACTTTTGGTTTGGCTATGACCCTGGCCGGAGGTTTTCTCGGGGGGATGCTGACGGTGCGGTTCGGCGTCAATAAAATTTTGTTTTTAGGTGCATTTCTCTCTGCGGCCACCAATCTGCTCTTTATGTTATTGGCCCGGACCGGGCAGGATGTGGCAATGCTGACCGTGGTTATCGGTGCCGATAATCTGAGCGCCGGAATTGCTTCTACCGCCTTTATCGCCTTTTTGTCCAGTCTGACCAATATTTCTTTTACTGCGGTGCAGTATGCCATCTTCAGTTCGATGATGACGCTGTGTCCCAAATTAATCGGTGGCTATTCCGGAACTATGGTCTCAACACTTGGTTATGAAAAATTTTTTCTGATCACGGCCATGATGGGCATCCCGGTCTTGTTCCTGGTTGCAGCAGCGGGAAAGGCGCTTGGTGTAAACCAACGCTGACCTCTTCCCACTGGTTCCCAAGGACCTCCCGGTAACCAGTTAATAGAGGAGAAGTGTTCCGCCGCGAGAGAGCTTATTGATTATGCTGCTGGTCAAGAACTCGATTATGCGCATCAATGATGCGTTTATTCCGAAAAGATAGTCCTGCCTGGTATCCAGGCTCATCAATCTGCTTATTGCACCACTCTACCTGGCCGGTTATCTCATGAATTTTTAACAGAAAAGAATCGTCGAAGGAAAATTGTACCAGGGCGTCATATAGTAACGGTTGGTCAAGGGATACCCGCATGCCGCTTTTGCTTACATCAATTGTTTGAATCTCGTAAGGCGGCGGTGGTGTGGTCCCGTCCGATTCAAAAATTTTAACCAGCGTTATGATATGCGAACTTTGTACGCGGATAGATTTTCGACGATTTACTTCGGATTTCCGAACTTTTTCCTGTAAAAAAATCTGTTTTTCCGAATAAAGGCTGTACTGCATGCAGGCATGAAACCGTGAAGTTTTGCAAAAGGTTTCAACATGATTATCCAGTGGGATGAAAAGACCGTTTCTGCAAATGGTACATTTTAATGAGGTTGCTGACCAGAAGGGGCATTTTTCCTCAGGTTTGCGATCCTCTGCTGTCATATGTGGTCTCGAGTTAAAAGAAAGTCTATCAATCGTAAGGGTATGTTTTCTTAAAACTCATATGCAAAAAGCATGCCTCGTAGGCTGTTGTTTCTTCTCCTTCCTCGTCTATTTATGGTCCTTCGGGGAGATTTCATAACGCTTCATCTTGTCATAAAAAGCGGTTTTGCCGATGTCCAGCTGTTGTACTGTTTGCGCAACATTGCCACGGTTTTTGTCGAGAGCGTAGACGATAATATCCTTCTCGATGTTGGCGACCATATCTTTTAAGGTGTGGCCATCGAGTTTTTGCAGATAGTGTTCCCGGTTGGGTGGTTCTTTGCTGCCTGGCTGCGCATCGAAAAACAGCTCATTTTCGGTGATCATGTTGTTCTTGGCCATTAGTACGGCGCGCTGGATGACATTTTCCAGTTCGCGAACATTGCCCGGCCAGTCGTGTTCTATAAGTCTCTCGAGGATTGACTGGGGCAAAAAATTAATATCTTTTTTGAAGGCCTGGCGATACTTTCTGATGAAATGGGTCGTCAGGTCGATCAGATCCTCTTTTCGTTCGCGCAGCGGTGGGATGGAAATGTTAATAATGTTCAGACGATAGAACAAATCAAGACGAAATGTTCCCTCCTGCACCATGGTGGCCAGATCCTGGTTGGTCGCAGCCAGGACTCGAACGTCGACCTTGACCGGCATATTGCCGCCAACCCGGATTATTTCTCCGTCCTGCAGAACTCTTAACAAGGCCGCCTGCATCCGTGGACTGATATCGCCTATTTCATCAAGAAAGATTGTGCCGCCGTCAACCACCTCGAATTTGCCCATTCTCTTGCTGTCGGCACCGGTAAAAGAGCCTTTTTCATGACCGAAAAGATCACTCTCGAGCAAAGAATCGGAAATCGTGTTGCAGTTTATTTTTAGAAACGGCTTATTTTTTCTGTTGCTGCTTTCCCGGAGCAGGTTGGCCACCAGTTCCTTGCCTGTCCCCGATTCGCCGTTGATAAGGATGGTTGCATCGGATTTTGCTACCTGGAAAACCATATCCCGGAGTTCACTGAGCGCTCGACTGGAGCCAACCATTTTACCTTCGGTGGATTGCTCTTTGAGGTGTTCTTTCAATGAATTAAGCTCTTTTGTCAGCTTGCGCCGCATCATCTCGCTTTCTTTTAATTCATTGATTTTACGGGACAGGATAGTTTCAATACTGTTGTGAAAGAGAGACAGCTCGGCTAATTGTTTCTTGCTCTCGGTGAGATCACGCATGAACAGCCAGTACAGCGAATCTCCCTTATATCCTTTAAAAGGCGCCAGCGTATATTCCAGATGAGATTCCCGGTAAGTAGTCTCCAGGGTCTTGCCGACATGGTTGTTTTGAATAGTGTTCCGCACCAGTTTTTGAAACTTGGCAATAGTTGACTGCTCTTCCGAGCCAACACTTTCATAAGGTATGCACAAATCGCCTAAGAATGACTTGGCACTGGGGTTCATATATTCAACCGATTCACTTTCTCTTAGAACCAGGACCATTGCCGGGATAGTTTCCAGTAGATTTTTCTGATTGGATATGAGTCTGTTCAGATCGTCGGATGATTGTTTCATAAAAGACAGTAAGTCAGCTGGTCGGAAAAGCGGTTTTGGAAGCAGCAGAAGGAAAAATCTTCCTATATGATTAATTTGATCAACTATTTGTTATATTATATACTGCTGAAAATTAAAAGGTTGTAAATTCCAGATTAACGAAAAAATACTCTTTTTCGAACATTTTTATAAAATAATGGGTCATTATTGTCGACAACAACAAAAATATTGCTGTCCTTGCTGCTGTGAGCATTATTCTGCCGGCAAGCTCGGGATTCAGTCTGCAACCGGATGAAGTGCTGGTGGTAAGCAACCGAAAGGTGACCGGCAGTGTCGCTCTTGCACACTATTATATGCAAAAAAGAAAGATTCCGGAAAGAAATTTTCTTTCGCTCTCTCTTTCTGCCGGCGAAATCATGTCCAGGGAGGAGTATGACCACATCCTGAAAAAAAAGGTGCTTGCCTTGATCAAAACTCTGCGTCCACGGCAGAGGATAGCCGCCATTGTCCTTATCTATGGTATTCCCCTCAAAGTTGCCCCGCCGCTGCCGGATGGGGAGCCGACCCAGGATACGGCTAAGCATATCGACAGCAGTATGAAGGCCGCGGTTGATTCGGAACTGACTCTGGTTATGGCAGGGCCATATGAGCTGGCCGGCTGGCAGAAAAATCCATATTTTCTCGGATTCAGAGACGAAAACACTGCCCTGACGAAAGATCAGGTTCTGCTGGTCAGTCGCCTGGACGGCCCTGATGCGGCGACGGTATACCGGATAATTAACGACAGTCTGCAGACGGAAAAAAACGGTTTGCACGGCAAGGCGTATTTTGATGCTCGCTGGCCGGTAGCTAAAGAGGGTGAACTATCGGGTTATGCGCTTTACGATAGATCCATCCATAATGCCGCGCGCACTGTGGCTCGAAGAATTCCAGTTGTGCTCGATGCCAAGGAAAAGCTTTTTCCGGAAAAAAGCTGCCCAGATGCGGCACTGTACTGCGGCTGGTATTCCCTGGGCAAGTATGTCGACAGCTTCACCTGGAAAAAAGGAGCGATCGGCTACCATATCGCCAGCAGCGAATGTGCCACCTTAAAAGATAAGAACAGCTCGCTCTGGTGTTTGAAGATGCTTGAAAAAGGTGTCGCGGCAACTATTGGTCCGGTGTATGAGCCGTATGTCCAGGGATTTCCTCTGCCTGAGCTGTTTTTTGGCAAGCTGACTGAAGGGTACTTAAGTCTTGGTGAATCTTATCTTGTCTCTTTACCATATTTATCCTGGAATATGGTTCTTATCGGCGACCCCCTCTATCAGCCTTTTGCACCGGCACCGTAACTGATGGCCAGATAAAGGGCGTCTTGCCTCTTTTTTTTCGCAGCCAGTCCAGGCTACGCTGTATTTTCGGCTGCATCACCAGCTTGTTGATCAGTTTGCGCTTGCCGGGAAACGAGATAAGAAGGCTGCCGAGCAGAATGGTAAGCAGGCCTTGGCCGGGCAGAAAGAGCATAGCCACACCGGCGAGTACCAGCAGCAGGCCGAGAATATTGCGCATAATCAGTCCAATGATTGCGGCAAAAGAGGGTGCAGCGGGGTTGTTGTCGTCCTGATATAATTTTATAAAACAATCCTCTGCCAGTCTGCCCACCACATAGGGGATAAGCACCAGGCTGAGGATAAAGGCGACTAGAGACACCAGCGCCAGCCAGCCGAGCAGGGGTTCCAGAAATGCATAATAACGATTCATTGGGTGATCGCGGTAAGAGTTATGGTGACGCCACTGCCTGAGCCTTGCGCCTGCCCGGCCAGACTTTCGGGGAAAACGGTTGACAGTTGTTCCGGTGCTACTTCGTTTTCGACGGTAAGATATTGATATACTGTATCAATACGTTTATGAGCAAGCTCCAGGAGCATTTCATCATTGATTTGCACCGGACGAGGAGAGAGGGGTTTGAAATCATTAAGAACTGCCGGTGGAATGTCCTGTTCGAATACCTTTTCATCGGCGCCTCTGTCCTGCAGCTCGGTCAGTTTTTGTTGGTAGAGCGTATTCTGTTCCTGCCATTGCTGCAACAGTTTTTCGTTTTCCCTGTCGACCCGCTGTTGTTCAACAGCACGTAAACTTTGCTGCATGGCCTGACTGTCGATTTCCTGGTCGAGCCCGCCGGATAAGATGAGTCCTGCCTGAGGATGGGCGAGTAGCAGTTCGGCATAGCGGCTGAGAGTTGCCTGGCCGCTGTCGGTCAATATCGATTCGCCGGGATGAAAATCTATCGATTCATTGCCGATAAGATCGGTGAAATTGCCGGCCGCAAGGAGCAAGGGGGAGACCCTGCCTTTTACCAGCAGATGCTCCATCTGCCAATAGAGTTCTTCGGCAAGGCTGGTCTGTGCCACCGGTGTGGATCGGGTAAATATGAAGGGCAGCTCTACCGTGCCGCTCGAATCACTGAGCAGGGCGAGGGGAAGGGCTAGATCGGAGGAAGCGGCACGCGGTTTAAGGCCTTTGAGGCTAAGCTTGCCTTCGCTGACATACTGTTGCTCCTGCCACGAATCATCGAGTAAAAGACTGACCTGCGCGCCGGAGATATCCAGGGCGGTCTTTTCCGCAAATTGCTTGGAAAATGATGACAGCGGCAAAGAATCGAGCGAAAAATGTAAGCTGCCGTTTTCCAAGGAGTTAAAAGGTGCTACGGTGCCGACCACGCTAAAAGGGCTGTCGGCGAGTCGGCCGGTAAAGGAAAATTGACTTTCTGCAGCAGCAGTGGCGTAGATGTTTTTTATGCTGCCGGCAAAGCTTACGTTTTCGGCGGTCCAGGCAGGGGTTAATCTGCGGTCTTCAATGTCTATGGTGCCGGCTGTAAAAGATATTTCCTCGATAGTAACAGGAGCGGCAATATTCTCTGGTACTGTATCGGAAACCTGCTTGGCAAGGGGGAAATATGTTTTCATAAATTGAGAAAAATGATGCAGGGGACTGCTCGCCTCGCTGGTAATCTGCCAGGAAAAATGGGCGCCGGCGATGCTTGTCGAGGCAACGCCCAGATGAAATGGCCGGGCGGTATATTGGACGCTGCTGAAAACTGCTTTTTGCCACGAGAACGGGGTGTTTTGCAGGCCCTTGCCGGCAACCTCACCCAGCTCGAGCTCGCCGTCAAAGCGTGGCATCGGCAGCGATAAGCTGCCTTTGCCGTGCAAGATGCCATGGATATCGGCAGGAATTGTAGAATCGCTGAAAAAGGGCCATATATCCTCAATGGGCAACTCCCGAAAGCCGGTCTTCAGCGATGCGGAAAAAGGGTTCAGGGCGACCATGCCCTGCGCCTTGAAAACGGCTCCATCGGGTGTTTTTGCGGCAACGGAAAAGTTATTTTCTATTCCCGGTGCACTTCCGAGTTCATTGGCTTTTAACGATACCTCGGAAAAAATAAACGGCACAGCGGATTTTTTTGCAGGGGTAAAAAGCACCTTGCCCTCATAGTCGAGGCCCTGCAGCCGGTATTGCGGTAAGGTGAACTGGTGGTAGATTTTCGGCATCTGGCCGGGGGTAAAACGGGCGGTTGCGTTGCGCAGTTGAATAGTACCAAAATCAATCGTATCGTCAACGAGGCTGAGACCGCTTAGTTTGATCACGGGGGCATCGAGGATCGGTTGCTCATTGTCCAAAATGCTAAAATCGTCAAGGGTAAGCTCGGTATCAACCAGCTTATAGTGAATACCATCTGCAGCATCTTTGTTGGTATACAAGACAAGTTGTCCCCGCAGATCGGCGCTGCCCTGCATATCCGTTGTGGAAAAGGGGTGATTATCGCCGATGGCCCGGAGTAAATCCTTGCCGTTCATTTTAAAAAGATGGAGGCGGCCGGTCAGATTGTTCTGGACGGAGTGATTTCCCTGCCAGGAAAAAGAGGCGGCTGTACCTTCCTGTTCACCGGTAAGACTGAACGAGCCGGCCGGTTGCCCGGCAGTTGCCTGGTTACCGGGTTGGTAGTTTTTTACGCTGAGCTGCACGGTTTTCCAGACCGATTCTGGCTGCGGAGCATCTTTGGTTGGAAAAAACCGCACAACGCCATTATCCACCAGAAGCAGCTCGACCATGAGCTGATACGGCGTGGTCGGCGGCTTCATTTTCTCGGCGGGCGCAGCATGGTTTTCTCGCCAGGCGCCGGCGTAAGAGCTGATCGTCGGCTCTTTGAGCGCGACTTCGCTCAGCTGCAGTGTCCGGGATACCGGCAGGAGCCTGCCTGCAACTCGCGCATCGGGCACCACGATGTTGATCTGCTTGAGCTCATTCACCAGCTCGATTCCGGTTGTCTGCATCTGAAAGCCGATGGACAGGGGCTCTTCTTGGCTTTTTTGCGGATTTAAAAAGAGATCAATTCTGCCGTTAGCCGAACCTTTAATGCATTGCATAGGCAGATCAAAGGGCAAATACCCGGCATAGGTCGGCAGATCGAGATCGTGAATGTCGACGGTCAGACGCATCGTCTGTGCCTCACCTGCCTGTCCCAGGCTGGCCTGTCCGGTGAGCTCGATGGGGCTGCCGTTGGCAATTGCTGAAAAATGCGGCCGCAGATATTGCTCGGATTTCAGCGAGGTATTGGCGAAAGTGGGCAGCTCGAGCCGGATCTTTTCCACCGTATGAATTTTGCCGGCAAGCCTGTCATTGAAAACAATTTTACTGTTGGTTATCGATATATTGTTAAGAGAGAAGAACCGCGGCAGCTCACTCAAGACAAGGTCCGATATGTTGTCGGTCTTTGCCGACCCCAGCAGTGGTTGAAAGTTATATGTGCCATCCAGCTCCCTGGTTACATTAATTGTCAAATTGTCGATCGACAGGGTTTTGCAGACAATATTCCCACGCAAAACGGCTAAGGGAGCAAGATCGGCCTGCAACGAATCGACAGCGAGGATCGGCCCGCCTGAAGGGGCAAAAATCCTCGTCTCTCCAGTGGTGAAATGCAGGGTAAAGGGGTTGAAATGCACTGCGGTAGGCACCAGGACCATTGTGGTTTTTGCATGGAAATCTTCCGGCAGAATGGTGCGGATATAATAGGGTACTCCGATAAATCCCAAGGCGCTGTAGCAGACGATAATTATTGCAAAAATAGTCACCAGCCGGAGGATGGAGCGAAAAGAGTGCCGCGGTTTATGTACTGGTGGGCGACCCGCTGATCCGGATGGTCTTACGGACGGTTTTGATTGTTTTGGCGAAAGAGGTGGGTTGGCCGGCAAAGATTCAGGCGGTTGAATGGGAATATTGCCAAAACGATCAGACATAGCAGCGTCATTCGGGGTGCAGAGTTTTTGTATTGGTGGCGACCGGTAAGGGCCGACATCGGTTGCAGTTATTCATATCGCATTGATTCACATCTGTAAATTGAAGAAGTCCCCATCTGGTCAAATTTTTAATGAGTGTTAAAACATGATTTTCAGAATTACTTCGTAAGGGCACCGGTGTGTGTGCCCTACTGTAATTGTAATGAAGTTTGTGCGACACCGTCAGTTCAGGGAAAAATCTGTTCCTGGCCGTCGGTCCTGTGCTATAATCCAACAAACTCCTAGGACGTGGAGTATATGTTCATTAAATGATAGTATCTTTTCATTGCAGGACAATATGGGACCGGAAAAACGTATACAACTGGCGATCTGCCTGGTGCTCTTTTTTCTGGCAACGGGAACAGTCGGCTATACTTATATCGACGGGTATTCGCCTCTTGATGCCTTTTATATGTCGGTTATCACCATTACCACGGTGGGTTATGGAGAGATTCAGCAATTGTCTCCCGCAGGCAGAGTCTTCACCATTTTTCTTATTCTTGCCGGGGTCGGCAGCATAGCATTTGTTGCCGGAGCCTTTACCGAACTGGTTATTGAGCGATCCGCCAATCCCAACAGATGGAAAAAGACGATGGATAAAAAGATTGAAAAACTGCACGGGCACACCATTATCTGTGGCCATGGCCGGGTCGGGGCGGCGGCTGCGGAATATTTTAAAAAAAATGACGCCCCGTTTGTCGTCATTGAAAATGCCCAGGAGAGCGTAGATGAGCTGCAGGAACTAGGCTACCATTTCATACAAGGCGATGGAACCCGGGAAGAAACCCTGCTCAAAGCCGGAATAAAAAGGGCTTCTTCTCTTCTGGCCGCGTTGAATTCCGACCCGGACAATCTTTTTTCGGTGCTCACCGCCCGTGAACTTAATCCGGTGCTGCATATAATCGCGAGAACCGAGCACGCTTCCTCCGAATCAAGGATATTGCGCGCCGGGGCCGATTCGGTGATATCGCCTTTTGTTGCCGCCGGGCAGAGAGTCGCCGAGAGTCTGCTGGCCAAGGGAGCAGTCCTGAACAAAAATCTGGATCGCACTGGTGACAGCCTGCAAAAACCGGAATGGCTGCTGGTCTCCGAGCAGTCGGTTTTAGCCGGTAAGAGCATAGTGGAGGCCGGCAGAATATTGAACGCCGCTATTATCGGGATTCGCCGGGAGAGCACCGACAGCATTTTTCCTGACAGTCAGATGTTGGTTCAACTTGGCGACAGCCTGCTGGTCATGCAGGAATCCATTCCTCTGCATACCGGCATTGTCACCGTGCAGCCTAAGAAAATTGTCTTTATTGACGATAATCCTGTAATATTAAGATTATACGCCAGACTGTTTCAGAAGGCCGGTTTTAATATCATCTGTGCGGCAACCGGCCAGGAAGGCTATGATCTGGTGGTAAAAGAGCTGCCCGACGGGGTGGTCGTCGATTTCCATCTTCCGGATACTACCGGCCTGGCCCTGTGTGAAAAAATCAAGGCCCTTGCAGGTACGGAAAAGATTAAGCTCTTTCTGTTTACCGCCGATGATCAGGAAGGCATCAAAAAGATGGCCAAAGCCGCTGGGGTAAATAAAGTTGTGGTGAAAAGTCCCGAAGCCGGCGAGATTGTTGCCCTGGTTTCCCGCGATCTTGCCTGATTTATAATTATTCGATAAAAAATCTTTAAATATCTATGTATTACGTGTATAATTTGATGTTGACCAGTAAAACGACAAAAGAGCTTGCCCTGCTGCTGATTTCTAACCCATAAACTTCAGAGACGCTCAAAGGAACGACAAAATTTGATGTTGAAGCCCGCGCCCGCATATCCTCCCGGCAACCTAACCGCCCTAGACTGTCATGCCTGAAATTTTCAGTTATTTTCGCTGGCAGGATTGTGTCGATATTCTGGTCGTCGCCTTTGTCATTTACCAGTTGATAACCATCATCAGGGGTACGCGGTCAGTGCAGATGGTTGTCGGCATCTTTATTTTGACCGCGGGCTATTTTTTGGCCAGTGTTTTTGATCTTGCGACTTTCAAATGGATCATGCAGACGTTTTTAAGTTCGATCCTGCTGATCGTCATTATCGTCTTCCAGCATGATATCAGGCGGACCCTTATCAGTGTCGGCAAATCGCCATTTCATAAGCACACCGATGTCGCCGAAAAAGAGCTCGAAGAAATCATCCGCACGCTTTACTACCTGGCTAAACGACGAATCGGTGCTTTAATCGTCATTGAGCGGGAGACCAACCTTGGTGATTTTATCGAGTCGGGGTTTGAACTCGATGCCCGACTTACCAAGGAGCTGCTTATCTCGATTTTTATGCCCGCCTCGCCGCTGCACGATGGCGCGGTGCTGATCTGTGTCGGCAGGGTGCAGCACGCCGGCTGTATTTTACCGCTTACCCAGAATCCCTATATCAATAAACGCTACGGCACCCGGCACCGGGCGGCAATCGGTCTGACCGAAGAAACCGATGCGGTGGTCCTGGTCGTCTCGGAGGAAACCCAGGAAATTTCCCTCGTCCGGCACGGGGCATTGACGACAATTGAGGATGAAATCAGTCTGACCAACAGTCTCAAGTCTATCTTTATCGCCAAAGAAGGCCATACCTCGTCCTGGAAAAATTGGCTGAATAAAAGATGAACAGAAAACTTCGCATTTTCTACTATAAGCTGAAAAAGATAAAGCTGGCCAATCTGGTGTCCAAGGAATGGGTGCTCAAGGTCATCTCGCTGGTTCTGGCCATCGTGCTCTGGTATTTTGTCGGCGGCGAAGATCGGGTCAATAAAAACGTGATGATTCCGATCGAGATCATCAATCTGCCGCGCGATCTGGTGATCTCCAACCAGTTTAAAAAGGAGATAGAAGTAACCGTAAGCGGCCCCCGGTCGATAATTCAGGAGATGAGCAGCCGGGCAATAACCAGACAGGTTGATCTTTCCTCGGCCACGCCCGGCACCATGGTCATCGACAATGACAACGATCATATCCCGGTGCCACGGGGGATAACCGTCCAGAGAGTGCAGCCGTCGTCGATTATTTTATCGCTGGATAAGCTGATCCAGAAAAAATTTCCGGTGACCGCCCGGACGGTGGGTCAAGTGCCGGATGGCTATTTTGTCAAGGCGCTGAAGATGGATCCGGATGTGATAACCATAACCGGTCCGCTCACTACGCTCTCCCAGGTTGATGAGTTGTATACCAAACCGATTAATCTGCAAGGAATGAAGCAATCGATCCAGCTCCAGGTGCCGCTTGTGCTTGAACCGGCAATTGTCGAGCTTATTGGTGAAACCTCGGTGACCGCCGATCTGTCGATTGGCCTGATCATGGTTAAAAAGACTCTCGATGAGATGACAGTCCATGCGATTATCGATGGTATAAAACGCGATGTTAAACCTGAAATGGTGAAAATTGTCGCAAATATACCCAAAAGATATCTCGATAAAAATATTGATCCAAAGAGTCTTGTTACCGTTTCGGTTGGCGAGCGGGAAGCGGGCAATGTATTTAAGATTCAGGTAGTTCCGAGAGCCGAGGTGGAATTGCCGATAGAAATTCTGGCGATCGTGCCGGATAAGGTTGTTCTGGCCGATGTCAAAGCTCCTGCTGCATCTGCACCTGAGGCACCGAAGCAAAAGGCACCTGGACAAGATACGGCCAATTCGTTGCAGCCGGCCGGCAGCAAGGATGAAACAACGCCACCGGGTGAATCGGGGGCAGAGAATAAAGATGCCAGTAGCGGTGATGGTGCTGCTCCCCCTAAAGTCATCAAGCATCTTCAAAATAAACGAAAATTGATAGAATAATGCGAAAATTATTTGGAACCGACGGGATACGCGGGGTGGCTAATATTTACCCAATGACCACCGAAATCGCCATGCAGGTAGGCCGGGCCATAGCCTTTATCGTCAAAGACAGGGCCAAGGGGCACCGGATAGTCATCGGCAAGGACACCAGGCAGTCCTGCTATATGCTGGAAAATGCCCTGGCCGCCGGAATCTGCTCCATGGGCGTCGATGTGCTGCTGGTCGGGCCGCTGCCCACCCCCGGAATCGCCTTTATCACCACCTCGATGCGGGCCGATGCCGGCGTAGTGATTTCCGCCTCGCACAATCCGTTTCAGGATAATGGCATCAAGATATTTTCGAGTGACGGCTTCAAGCTGCCGGATGAAGTTGAGGCGGAAATGGAGGATCTGATCTTCTCCGAAAAAATGGCGGCGCTGCGGCCGGTGGCCGACGAGGTCGGCAAGGCCACGCAGGATCGATGACGCCAAGGGCCGATATATAGTTTTTCTGAAAAATACCTTCCCGAAAAACTATACCCTCGATGAATTCCATATCGTCCTCGACTGCGCCAACGGCGCCACCTACGGTGTCGCTCCGCATGTTTTCACCGAGCTCGGCGCCAGGGTGACCACCTTGTCCGCCACCCCGGACGGCAAGAATATCAACTGTGAGTGCGGCGCCCTGCATCCGGAAAAAATGGCGGCCAAGGTCAAGGAACTCGGCGCCGATATTGGCCTGGCCCTTGACGGCGACGGCGACCGGTTGATCGTCTGCGATGAAAGGGGAGAGATTGTCGGCGGCGATCATGTCATGGCCACCTGTGCCGAGGAATTGTTGAAGCTGCGAAAACTAAAGAAAAAAACCCTGGTAGCCACGGTGATGTCCAATATGGGCCTGGAAATCGCCATGGAAAAAATGGGCGGGAAAATGGTCCGCACCGCCGTCGGCGACCGCTATGTCGTCGAATGCATGCGCAAGAAAGGCTATTCCTTCGGCGGTGAACAGTCCGGCCACCTGGTCTTTCTTGACCAGATCACCACCGGGGACGGCATCCTCGCCGGCCTGCAGCTGCTGGCGATTATGAAAAAACGCCAGAAACCACTTTCCGAGCTGGCGGGTATCATGGAGAGTTTCCCCCAGGTTTTGAAAAATGTCCGCACCGCCCAGAAGATCGAGGTGGCATCCATCCAGAATTTCACCGCGACGGTTGGCAAACTCGAACAAAAACTCGGCCGCACCGGCCGTATCCTGGTCAGACCGTCAGGAACCGAGCCGGTCATTCGGGTCATGGTCGAGGGCCAGGATGCGATGATGATCAACGAAATGGCCGATGAGCTGTGTGATTTGGTGCGGGGACAGGCTTAAGTCAGCATCGCTTGCCGGCATAACCAGATAATCGTCTTCCATGATCTGAGACTGAGAAAGTAATCATATTTTGACCTGAATTAAGGTTGACCCACATTACACCCAGGAATAAAATCTAGACAGACTCGGTAAAAAAGGAATACGGTTCGAATTCCGGGCGATACAGGGGACGCTTCAGCGTCCCTAGTAGAGACGTCAGCCTGGTTGCATGCCCACCGACAAAAGATGACCACCATCTTTTGTTCTCTCTTATTATAATCACAAAAAAATTTTGCCTTGCAAGTCGTAATATATGACGATAAAATGGGAATAATCGATCTAAATCGACAATAATGACGACTATGAAGATATCAAAACTCATGACAGATGATGCTGTTCTTGCGGAGATAGGTAACCGTATCGCTCGTTATCGAATTGATCAGCAGGTGACGCAAGCAGATCTCGCTGAGCAGGCCGGCGTATCCAAGCGTACGGTTGAACGGGTCGAAGCCGGTGCTTCGGTGCAGTTTTCGACTGTCATCCGGATCTTGCGGGTTCTGGATTTATTGCCGGGATTGGATCCTCTGATCTCCGAACCATCCCCCCGGCCTATGGACCTGCTGAAACAACAAGGAAAACAGCGGCAACGCGCCTCTTCAAGTCAGCGTTCGGATAAAATCCCTAAAAAATGGTCCTGGGGTGACGAGTCATGACTACGGTTGCCGAGGTCAAGATGTGGGGACGTACAATCGGTGCCGTTTCCATCACTGATGGGCAGGATATCGCCGCCTTTGAATACGATCCGGCATTTGTCGGAAGTGGCATAGAGATTTCACCGCTTACGATGCCGCTCGCCGGAAAAATCTATACTTTCCCCGAATTATCACGGCAGACCTTTCACGGCCTGCCCGGCCTGCTGGCGGATTCGCTGCCTGACAAATTCGGCAACGCCCTTATCAATGCCTGGTTGGCCTCACAGGGACGGCAGGCTGATTCGTTCAATGCCGTCGAACGACTTTGTTACACAGGTGTACGGGGCATGGGAGCACTTGAGTATGCCCCTGCAACAGGACCCAAAAATCGGCAAGCTACACAGATCCAGATCGACAAACTCGTGGCTCTCGCATCCGAGATTCTCACCCACCGGAATAATCTGAATGTATCATTTGGCGACAAATACCAAGAGAACGCATTAAAGGATATCCTGCGAATCGGTACATCAGCCGGTGGGGCAAGGGCCAAGGCAGTCATTGCTTGGAATCCTGCAACCAATGAAGTTCGTTCCGGACAAATCCCGGCTGGAAATGGTTTCGAGTACTGGCTGCTGAAATTTGATGGTGTCAGTGGCAACAAAGATAAGGAACTAGAAGATCCCGGCGGATATGGTCTGATCGAATATGCTTATGCAAAAATGGCCGCCGATGCGGGGATCTCGATGAGCGAATGCCGCCTTTTCGTGGAACATAACCGGCACCATTTCATGACCCGCCGCTTCGACCGACCTGCCGGTAACGAAAAGCTGCATATGCAATCTCTTTGTGGTCTGGCTCACTATGATTTCAACCTGGCCGGCGCTTATTCTTACGAGCAAGCTCTTCTCGTCATCAGAGAGCTCGGCCTGCCCATGAGTTCGATCGAAGAGATGTTTCGCCGGATGGTTTTTAATATCATCGCCCGCAACCAGGATGATCATGTCAAAAACATTGCTTTTCTTATGGATAAATCAGGAGCATGGTCACTGGCACCGGCTTTTGACATGATCTACAGCTTTAACCCCTCGGGGAACTGGACGGCCAGTCATCAAATGACATTGAACGGGAAGCGAGACGACTTTACTCTGGAAGATTTCAAGACCTGCGCCAAAGCCGCCTCCATGAAGCGTGGCCGGGCAGAATTCATTATCAAAGAAGTACGGGAAAAGGTTCTACACTGGCGGGATTATGCCGATGAAGTCGGCGTCTCTGCCATATGGCGTGACCAGATACAGGATACGCTCCGGTTGCAAAAGTTTGTATGATGCTGAGAAGTTCTAGACTTACGTCGAAAAGCAAAACACAAAAAAAGAAAAAAGATATTTTCGATGTATGCTTTTTTACTGTCTTGCATCTGTAATGTATTTCGCAAAAAAACGTGGCGTTGTTTAAGATAAAAAAATACCGCAATTGCTCCAGCGTGTTCAGCGGTAACAGGATTTTTCCTTTGAGTTATCCCAGATGAATGAATATATTAAAGTCAATGCTACGATATTAATATGGTAAGGCGAAGAAAATCAACATGCATTAAAAACAAAACATTTGCTTATGAGCGAGGGCGTAATATGCGATTAACAGAAGTGTTGATCAAGTTAAGACATTGATTTCCTCTGAGAAAGAAAAAAGTTTAACGTGGGAGAGGGATATGCCTACAATATTACGCCTTGGCCCATATCGTTTCTATTTTTATAGTCATGAACCCAATGAGCCACCACATATCCATGTTGACCGTGATAATCTGTCGGCAAAGTTTTGGTTGGAGCCGGTGCAGCTTGCCAGGAATGTAGGATTTTCAGCAAGAGATCTTCGGAAACTTGAGCAAATGATCGTTGATCACCATGAAGAATTACAGGAGAAATGGAATGGGTATTTTATCGTTGAACGCTGATGAGCGGGTCAAGAACGTCAACTTTACGGAAGATACCATAAGTGTTGATCTTATGGATGGCAGGACAATCAGCGCACCTTTGATTTGGTATCCCAGATTATTTCATGCACCTGCTACCAAGCTTTCCAATTGGAAAGTTAGTGGTGGGGGATACGGAATTCACTGGCCTGAACTTGACGAGGATTTAAGTACGGAAGGCTTGCTGAGGGGTGCTCCTTCTCCAGGAATACAGCGTAAGATTGCAGTCGCCTGAGAGGACCTGGTATCGCATAATCTCAGTTATATTTAGTGCCCGGCAGAAAACTCCAAATTTTCAAAAACTCGTAGCAGCGCCGACACAGTTAATGCGGACGGCCTTCCTTCCGGCAGTATTTTTGCCCATCACATCCTAAGAAAACGAGAATAATTCTCATATATTTGCATCCTGAGCATAGCTCTGCCTTCAACTTATACAACCGACTTATCCTGTTCTTCTCAGGCTGCTTTCTTGTAAGGTCCGCGTTTACGTTCAGCAGACTCTTGTTCCTGTTGACGCAACACCGCACCCAGTCGCTGTATATTACGTGCCACCACCGCCATGGCAATGTAGCGTTTAAATCCTTTGAGACCGTGTGATAAGAAATTCAAATAGTGTAACGCCTTTCAAGGATCGGAATCAAAATATGTAACGTGCAATACCCCGCCGCGCTATCCCGCCCGCCGATCTCCACCACTGATTTTGGCTTTCGCGCTCTTTATCAGCTTGCGAAAGCCTTCCTTTTTTGGGCAGCACCACACAATCAACACGCGATTTCAGTACTTCCTGATTGGCAGGGCTATGGAAACCTTTGTCCATGCTGACCGTACGCAAGGTGGAAAACTTCTGCTTGGTTTCACCCACCATGGCAAAAGCCACCTGGTCATCGGTGCTTTTTACCATCACCCGGTGATGCAGAATGAAGCGGTCTCGGTCTTCCATAATACACACCCGCAGTCCCAACTCCACCGGAACACCTGCCTTCCCCTTGCTGATCCATTCGGTATGCGGTTGGAACAGGGAAAATACTTTCTTTAGTCTTGGCTTTCAATACGCTTACGAAGAGCCTCATTGAGCATTGACTGGTAATTCCCGCCACCCTGTTCTTCCACTTTTGCACGGAATCACTCTACAACGTCGCGATCCAACCTGATTGTTGTACGCACTATATTTCCTTAAACGGCAATACAGTACCACGCCTCCCCTTGATAAAATCATATTCCGCTTTCATATCGTTTCACCTTGTTTCGTACTGCCTGACTTGCTGATATAATACTTATATTATCGCCTCGCCATATGAAATACCACTACAAGCTAAATCAATTCTTCATTCAGAAGCGGTGTTTTCCAGCGTCGCCGGCTAATAATCCGGCTATTCAACCCAATTCTCCAGGAGCAGATCATCAATCCCGGCAAATTCTTTAATGTTATTGGTTACCAAGGTCATTTCGCGAGATCTGGCAAGCCCCGCAATAAGCAAATCATAAGGGCCGACAGGTGTCCCTTCTTTTTCAAGTTTTGCCCGAATTGATTGCAGCGTCGGCGGCAGCGGCGCAATCAATGTCAAGAACGGTTAGCGGCAGGAGAAATCCGGCGAGAGCCTTTTGGGTGCGTTTGACCTGTTGGCTTTTTTGTGCGCCATATTCCAGTTCATAAACAGTGATTGTCGAAATAAAAACATCAAGCAGCGAATGTCGTCTGAATTGTTCGAGAACTTCCGGTGGGCGTTTCTTTATAAGGTAAATGCAGATGTTGGTGTCGAGCAGATAGTGCATCAGAGAGAATCCCTTTTTTGCATGGATGGTTGCTCACGTCCATCCTGCATAAAGTCCTCCGGGAAATCTTGAAGCGATGCAAACAAAGCCTCCCAGGTCATCTCCAATGGCTCAATTATGATTTGTTTGCCTTTTTTTGATATTTTAACCAGATCGCCAGGCATGCGGAATTCTTTTGGCAGCCTCACAGCTTGTGAATTTCCATTTTTGAAAAGTTTTGCAGTTGCCATAGTATTCTCCCTCCAATGTGTGTACATATAATATATACTTCATGCAGATCATTTGCAATAAACCAATTGGCTGCAAGATATTTACGGCGAGACCGCCGATTTTCTTTATTATAAGGCGACTGTCCCGGGTACACGTCAAGTGCAAATGAAGAATACACGCATTACTATGAAAGTGAGACACATGACCGAGGTGTAAAGCGAATGGAAACAGCAGTAACCAGAAAATAAAGATAATCGAATCCAAATAGGCAGTAATGTGGTAAAAAGGAAATAACCTTGGTCACAAATAACGATAAGTAATTCAATAAAGTTCCAAAACTTGCTGTTGAATATTGGGCGTAGTGAGTTAAGTACCAGAGCCAAAACACATGAAAGACGAAAAACAAGATATCCGCTGGAAGCAACGCTTTGTCCATTTCAGCAAGGCCTATATATTGCTTGAACAGACAGTTGCCATAAAAAAGCCTTCGCTGGCAGAAAGGGCCGGTATGATCCAGTTTTTTGAGATGGCTTTCGAGTTGGCCTGGAAAGTATTGAAAGATACCCTTGAAGAAGAGGGTTTTCTTCCCAAGAGTCCAAGAGAAACCATCAAGCTGGCTTTTCAGTCCGGTCTCATAATGGATGGTCATATCTGGATGGAAGCGTTAAAAGATCGCAACCTGACGGTTCATACATACGAGGAAAAGATAGCGATTGCAGTGGAGGAAAAGATCCGTAATTCTTATTTCCCGGTTCTTGCGAAGTTGTTCCAGGATTTCAGCAAAAAAGCTCATCAATGAACCATGGCCTGCGGCAGAGCGACATCGAAGTGATAGTACAAGCTCTATGCTAGGTTTCCTGAAATTGAAGAGGCAATCCTCTTCGGCTCAAGGGCCAAGGGTAATTATAAACCCGGTTCTGATGTCGATATAGCGATTAAAGGGAAAAAAAGTCTCGCACTCCTGCGTTGCTGATCTCTCATATGTCCTCAACCAAGAGTCTATTTTGCCTTATTTTTTTGATATTGTGCATTATGAAGGAATTACCGAACGAGAGTTGACGCAACATATAGATCGGGTTGGGAAAATATTGTATGCACGTTGATCTGGCTGTTACATTCATATTTTGACTACAATTTTTCTAGATGATCCACCATTTGAAAATAATTGAGGGAGCGCGTATCGTGAGTGATACCAAAAAGGCAACCGGCACCGTCGTCACCGTGCTGATACCAGCCTATAACGAAGAAAAAAGCATCGGCAATACCGTGCGCCGGGTCAAAGAATTGCACCCGGATTTTGAGGTGCTGGTCATAGATGATGGCTCAACAGATAAAACCATGCAGGTGGCGATGGATGCCGGCGCCAATGTCTGGCCGCATCCCTACAATATCGGCAATGGTGCGGCGATAAAATCCGGCTTGCGGGTAGCTAAAGGTGAATGGATTGTCATGATGGATGCAGACAGCCAGCATAATCCTGAAGATATTGGCCGGTTGCTCGAATATAAAGATCAATATGATATGGTCATAGGCGCCAGAACAAAGGCATCTGAAACTGCCTGGCATCGTGATCTGGCAAATTATTTTTATAATAAATTCGCCACCTATGTGACGAAATTCAAAATTGACGATCTGACATCAGGATTTAGAATGGTGCGAAAAAGTACTGCCGGTCAGTACATCTATCTTCTGCCAAACACTTTTTCGTATCCAACCACCCTGACCATGGCCTATTTGCGAAGTGGCAGAAGTGTCAAATATATGCCGATTGAAGTTAAAAAAAGGGTAGGGAAAAGCAAAATACGAGCTTGTTGAAGATGGCGATTCGATTTTTTCTGATCATTTCTAAAATTGCTACGCTTTTTTCACCGTTTCGCATTTTTTTGCCTATGAGTATTTTTCTTTTCTGCACTGGAATTGAGCTATTATTGTTTCACCTTTTTTACTGAAGGGCGTTTTACCAATATGTCGGCCCTGCTTATCTCGACATCTATTATTGTCTTTATGATAGGCTTGGTTTCAGAGCAGATATCTCAGCTGCGATATGATAGAAGCAAATGAAAGTTGTTCGAAAGGTCTGATTCCGCTGTTAATATGAAACCAAAAATACTCGTTTTCACCTCAACTTTTCCGAGATGGAAGAATGATACAGACCCTCCGTTTGTCTACGAATTATGCAAACGCCTTACTGATGACTTTGAAGTTCATGTCCTGACACCGCATTATCCTGGTGCCAAATATGAAGAGATCTTTGATGGAATAACAGTCAAGAGATACAGATATTTTCTGCCAAAATTTGAAAAACTTGCTGGTTCAGTCGGAATTTTACCAACATTGAGAAGAAATAAACTCTATTTATTTGTTGTTACCTTTTTTCATTCTTGCAGGTTTTTTATCTCTTCTAACATATACACGAAAGATTAAACCAGATCTGATCCATGCACATTGGATAATACCACAGGGATTTCTTGTCTATCTGACTAGTTACTTCTACGGTAAACCATATATTGTCACAGCCCATGGTGCAGATGTTTTTGGTTTAAAACAGCCTGTTTTTTCAAAGATGAGATCACTGGTATTGCGGAAAGCGGCTGCTGTTACCACAGTGAGCAACGCCTTAAAAGAAAAATTAATTGACCAGGGAGTAGGCTGGTGACGACATCGTCGTGCTGCCAATGGGAGTGGATTCAGAGTGTTTCACGGCTCCTCCCGAGATCGATAACACAACTGCGTTAGAGCCTGAAAGAAAATTGACCAATATTCTGTATGTTGGCAGATTGACCGAAAAAAAAGGAGTTAGTTATCTTATCCGAGCAATCCCCGAAGTAAAAAAGCATTATCCGGATATTCACCTGACCATTGTAGGTGGCGGTGAGTTGGCAGCTGAGCTGAAAGAGGAAACACTATCTCTTGGCCTTGAAAGAAGCATCACTTTTCAGGGTGCTGTGCCTAATTCTGAACTTCCTAAATACTATGCGAGTCATGCAATATTCGTTGGCCCATCCATTGAAACAAAAGGGGGAGATACGGAAGGCTTCGGTCTGACATTTGTTGAAGCGGCGATGGCTGGTTGTCTCCTTATTGGAACAGATGTGGGTGGGATTCGGGATATTATCCAGGATGGTGAGACGGGTCTACTGGTAAAGCAAAAGGATAGCGAAGCTATTGCAGATAAAATTATGTATGCGCTGGCAAACCCGACTAAAATGAAAAATATTTCCAATAATGGAAAATTACAGTGTATTCAAAAGTATGACTGGAAGATAATTTCAGAGAAATATAAAGAAATATATAAGGAAGTTTACTTTACAGACTGAAATTATCTATAAAAGTCTCATGCCTCCATCCGCACCAAGGCGAAGAAGCCGGCTGCCTTGCCCACCATAAACTGCAAATGAAGTTTTTCAACGGGCTATTGCAGTATCCTTGACACGAATCGCGACCCCATGCTATTCTGTTCTTAAAATAAGAACGAGATAGCTAAATGAATTCCATCCTGAACAGCCTGATAACCTCGAAAACGAGGGTCAAGATCCTGATGCGCCTCTTCCTTAACCCGGAGAGAAACGCCTATCTGCGCGAATTGGCCGATGAATTCAAGATCTCCACCGGCCTGGTCAGCGAAGAACTCAAGCAGCTCGAGAAGGCGGGCTTTCTGGAAAGCGAGAAAAACGGCCGCCAGCTCCACTTCCGGGCCAACCGGCAGCATCCCCTCTATTCCGAACTGAACTCCATGGTCAGAAAAGCCCTGGGTATGGACAGAATCATCGATTCCATCGTCGAACGGCTCGGCAATCTCGAAACCGCCTATCTGGTCGGCGACTACGCCGAGGGCAAGGACAGCGGCATCATCGACCTGGTCCTGGTCGGGGATATCGACCAGGCCAATCTCGCCGACCTGGTCGCCAAGACTGAGAAGTATATCGGCCGGAAAATAAGAACATTGGCGATGCAAGACGAAGAGTTCGAATCGATGCGGGAGGTGCTCAACCGAAAACCGATCCTGCTGCTCTGGGAAAATGGTAACTAAGCCAACAACGTGGTCTGGCACCGCGCCACCGTCAACCGGGAACGCCATGCCCATGAATCACGCGGAAAATTGCCGCGAAACCCGAAATACCGCGATAATATAAACGGTTAATTATAATGCTTCCGACCCTGCAAAAAGTTCTATCGCTTTTCACTCGTCGTGAACGAAGACAGATATACTGGTTGCTGTTATCGATTCTGCTGATGGGCATCTTCGAGACCACCGGCATCGCCTCGATCATGCCCTTTATGGCGGTCATCACCAATCCCGGAATCATCCACCAAAACCAGGTGCTCTCCTTCGCATACAATTACTTCAACTTCAGCGGCGACAACGAATTCATCTTTTTTGTCGGCATCGGGGTATTATCGATACTTTTGATCAGTAACAGTTTTGCGGCTTTCACCACCTGGCGTCTGCTGCGTTTTGCTTATTTAAGCGGACACCATCTTTCCACCAGGTTGTTTGAAAAATACCTCAGCCACCCCTACGCCTTCTTCCTTAATCACAACTCTGCCGACCTCGGCAAGAATATCATTACTGAAGTTCACCGGATAGTCGTCGGTATTTTGACGCCATTTATGCAAATGATCACCCGAGCCATAATCGCATTATGCATCCTCATCCTGTTAATAGCCATGGATCCTGTCCTGGCCCTGTTGATTTTTCTGGTCTGCGGGGGTTCCTACGCGGTTGTTTTCATGATCTCCAAAAAGAAACTTTCACTGAACGGTAATATTTCCACCCATGCCCAGGGGCAGCGGTTCAAAATCGTCAGCGAAGGTTTCGGGGGGATTAAGGATCTGAAGCTGTTGGGCCGGGAGAAGGAATATCTCAGGCGTTATGTAAAACCGTCCTTGTCTTATGCAACCTGCGAGTCCACCAACCAGGTCATAAATATTATCCCCAAATACGCTCTGGAAACCATTGTTTTCGGCGGCATGCTGCTTGTCACCCTCTATCTGATCGAAGTAAAGCAAAACACGGCCCAGATCTTGCCGATCCTCGGACTCTATGCTTTTGCCGGTTATCGCCTGATGCCCGGCTTCAACCAGATTTTCCAGGGACTAGCGCAAATACGCTATCACACCGCCGCCCTCAACCTGATCCATGACCACATCAATACCGGCTTGACCAGCCCTGAACCTGCGCCACTTAACGAAAACCCGGCGAAACCCCAGGCGGAATTGCGATTTTCCGACTCACTGAAATTAAAAGACATAACTTTCTCATATTCAAACCCCGGCCCTGAAATAATCGATAAGCTGAACCTGATTGTCAAGGCCAATACCACAATCGCCTTTGTCGGCAAAACCGGTTCCGGGAAAACCACCTTGATAGACATAATTCTCGGACTGCTGCCGCCCGATTCCGGGGAAATTCTTATAGACGAGACCGTCCTGGACCACCACGAGATGCGATCCTGGCAAAAAAACATCGGCTACGTCCCACAGCAGATCTATATAGGAGACGATACCGTCACCAGAAATATAGCCTTTGGGGTTCCCGATGAAGAAATTGACCTTGAGTCCGTTCAAAATGCCGCCAGGCTCGCCAATATTGACGGATTCGTCACCAAGGAACTTGCAAACGGTTATGAAACGGTTCTCGGCGAACGTGGGGTCCGACTGAGCGGCGGGCAGCGCCAGAGAATCGGCATCGCCAGGGCATTGTATAATGATCCCAAGGTTCTCATTCTGGATGAAGCGACCAGTTCCCTGGACGGTTTAACCGAAACCGTGATCATGGAAGCCATCCATAACCTTGCTCACCAGAAGACAATAATCCTGATCGCCCACCGGCTGACCACCGTCACCGAGTGCGACGCCATCCATGTCCTGGAAGGTGGAAAAATTATTGCCAGCGGCAATTATCAGGAATTGATTGTTTCTTGTGAACAGTTTCGTAATATGACCAAACATCCGCAACCAGAGGCCGTCAAAGAGTTGGTAAATATGATAGTTTCGGATCGATTATCTCAAGACATTCTCAAAAAAGCGGAACGAATGCCATCGGAAATTATTGGAGGCACACCTTAGATGCTTAACAATTCATCCATCCTCATTACCGGCGGAACCGGCTCCTTCGGGCATACTTTCGTTCCTTTAACCTTGGCCAAATACAATCCTCGTCGTTTAGTTATCTATTCACGCGATGAGATGAAGCAATGGGAAATGGCCAAACTGTATGGTGATGATCCGCGCATCCGTTTTTTTATCGGCGATGTTCGTGATAAAGACCGGCTCGCGCGGGCGCTAAACGGCATTGAATATGTTGTCCACGCTGCGGCCACAAAGATCGTGCCCACAGCGGAATACAACCCCTTTGAATGCGTCAAGACCAATGTGATTGGCGCGATGAATCTGATCGATGCCTGTATCGATCAGGGCGTAAAGCGTGTCGTGGCGCTTTCAACCGACAAGGCCAGCAGCCCGGCAAATTTATACGGCGCCACCAAGCTGACCTCGGACAAGCTGTTTATAGCCGGCAATTCTTACTCTGGCCAGAAAGATACCTGTTTTGGAGTGGTGCGTTACGGCAACGTTATGGGCTCGCGCGGTTCGGTGATCCCGTTTTTCCTCACCCTCGCCGACAAGGGCGTACTACCCATTACCGATGCCCGCATGACCCGCTTCATGATCACCCTGGAGCAAGGGGTGGAACTTGTCTGGCATGCCTTTGAGGACATGGTCGGCGGCGAAATCTATGTAAAAAAGATCCCTTCAATGGAACTAACCGATCTGGCGCTGGCAATCGCTCCTGACGCCAAACACGAGATCGTTGGCATCCGCCCCGGCGAAAAGCTGCACGAGCAGATGATCGGCTACGAAGACGCACCGAACACTTACGAATACCCCGATTACTATAAAATACTGCCATCCATTCATAAGTGGTGTCGGGATCCAAAGCGTATCAAGGATGGCAAGTTGGTAGCCGCGGATTTCACCTATTGTTCGGACAACAATGACGATTGGATGAGCATCGACACCTTGCAAGCATGGATAGCGCAAAACCGCGAAAAGATTGGCAGGATATAATGGACACGATCCCATACGGACGCCAGGACGTTAACCAGGCCGACATTGACGCAGTTGTCGAAGTTTTGCGCTCCGACTTCCTTACGCAAGGACCGGTCGTTCCCGCCTTTGAAGCGGCGATTGCCGGCTATTGCGGGGCGCAGCAAGCGGTAGCGGTCAATAGCGCCACCAGTGCTCTTCATATCGCCTGTCTTGCTTTAGGTGTTGGCAAAGGCGATATGGTCTGGACAACTCCCATCACCTTTGTAGCAAGTGCCAATTGCGCCTTGTATTGTGGTGCGCAGGTCGATTTTGTCGATATTGATTCGCGCACCTACAATATGAGTGTGGAGTGGCTGGCAGAAAAACTGACACACGCAGAAAAGATCG